>CAWGFI010000006.1:450000-585774 GCA_963821845.1 uncultured delta proteobacterium | reverse complement strand
TACTATCCATTGGATGACCGCCATGGCCCGGCATGGCGTATCCAGCGTGATCGGCCAACTGCGCGTCGAACCAGCGGTGGAGCGCATGGATCAGTTCCGGATTGTCGGTGAAATAGTCTATCTGCCCGCCGTCGGGAAGCTCCTTGTAGTCGATTTTTAACTGGCCGAGCTTTGCATTCTTCAGCTCCTCCAGACCGGGCATATCCTGACCGTGGATTTTTTCCGGCGCGGAAAAGTCTCCGTGAGCGAACTCTCCCGCGATCTGGCTCAGGTGCTTCCGGATCAGCCTGATCTGATCCGCGTCGGATTTGTCTTTAACGATCACCTGCTGAACGCCGCCGGTCTTTGTTTTGGTGAAAATATGAAGGGTGCGTTCCAGGCTGAAAGACATGACCTGCTCGCCGCGCCGGGCAACCTCTTTTTGACGCGCCTCGCTTGCCGTTTCTGACGCCAGAGCCGGCGAAGCCAACAGCAGCATTATAGTAGCGCAGGCGACTAATCTCATAAACGTAGTCCTTTCAGACATCATGCGTCTTATGTTAACCAGCGTCCGAAAAAGGCGGCTATCGGGCGCCCGCTTTTGTAAAAAGAAAACCGAGGAAACCCACTTCAGGAAATCCCCAACTCGACGCTCATCTTAGTATTATATCATCTATTTATGTCCAGGAGCCAATTGAGCTCAACATGCAATTACACGTTCGATCCCGACGACGGCGTAATTCTTTCGGAGTTTAGTTTAGCGATGATGCGCGGCAGGGCGGGCTTGTTACCCCCGCCGCGCCACCACATTTTATACCCTAAATCAGAACATGTTGACAGAGTTTCCACCAATATATAAACAAGTATTTATATGATTACAGGCTAACCAAAAGATGAACGACCGTCATAAAAGGGAGACGTGTATGCTCAAAGTCCGCTTTTTTCTTAACGAGCCCAATGGCAAGCCCTGAAAGCATTTCAAACAGATAATGCCCAGGTTGGGCGAAAAATATCCGATTAAAATAGATGTTACATCAAAACCCAATAACGAATATCCGACTGACGAGTATTTCGAATTGGACCTGCCCGTGGCTCCCGCGGTGATGGTGGGGGATGAGATTCTGGTGGAAGGAACCGATGTATCCGAAAATGAGATTGAGGCTTAAATTTGCCGTCACTTGGGGCTGCCAGAACCGGAACCCCCCAAGAAAAAGACGCTGAGTCGTCTTTTCGGAAAATAAAGAGGAACAAGTCTTGGTAGAAAAGAGGCACTGAAACGACGAATCCTTGAGACCGAAGCAATAAACAGACTGAGTCCCGCGCCTTTTCTAGGAACTCGGCGCCTTTCCGGAAAGCAAAATAGTATATGCCGGGCCGAAACAGATATGCCCCTGAAGGGCTAACCATCAAAATTCTCAGCTACCTGGGACTGCTCTACGCTATCGTCGGCTGGCTGAACGAAACACTGTTTCACTGGACCACCAGCGTATTTTTGAGTCATTACTCCGAGTATATAGCTATCGGGATATTCGGGATCTACCGAGTGACCGTCGAGAAAAATCCCTACACCAAAAAGCGGATTGCCGTATTGACGGCGATGGTTCTCGGTTTTTGGGCCCTTCTCCCCTATCTTTTCGCGTTAAAGGAGCCTGCCGCAGGATATTTCAGCGGCAAGGCGATTTGGGGACGGAGTCTCCATACGCCGATGACCTTGACCTTTCTGCTCTCTTTGCTTCTGGTCTTTCTTTTCGGCCGGAGAGCCGTGTGCAGTTGGAATTGTCCCTGCGTCGGGACCAGGGACACCATGGGCGCGGCGTTCAGGAAAAAGACTATCAAGACAGAGAAGGCCTGGAAATTCAGGCGGCTGAAATGGGCGCTCACCAGCTTTTATTTTATCTTGATCATCGTCGCCTTCATTCCGTTTCCAAAAGCGAAGTTATTTATAGATGCCTTTTACGGTGTCATCGGCGTATTCTACTTTGCTTCCTTTCTTTTCATTCCGCTCACCGGAAACCGCAACTGGTGCCGCTGGCTATGCCCTTACGGCCAGACGTTCGGGCTTTTGAACAAAGCAGGTTTTTACAAGATAATCGCTGATACGGAAAAATGCGTTTCCTGCGGAAACTGCTCCAAAGAATGCGACATGGGCATCCCGGTTCAGCGTCTCGTCCAGTCTAAGGGGGAAGTCAACGAACACGATTGCGTGGGATGCGGGCGTTGTATCACAAGCTGTCCCCAAAAAGCGCTGTCCTTTGTCGATGTGAGAAACCTTTTTCGAAAGAGCCGCTCACCGATTGTTCATTGCCCGCCAAATGAAGTCAAATTTATAAATAAAGACGTGAAGGCCAAAGAGTTGAGACGTCACGGTAATGAGGCTCAAGCCGGGAGATAAACGCCGCGTAGAAACCACATCGGCTTTTCCTGAACGGATTACTCATAATATCGCAAAAACCATCACGGAAATTGGTCGGACCGATTCGATGTCGTTTTGTGGATATTTTGACGCAGCAACATTATGGTAACGCAGGCGACGAATCTCATATATTTCCTCCACAAAAGGTAACGATCAGAGTCTTCTCAGAATATCGACCGGCTTCATGCGGGCGGTCCGGCGGCCCATGAAGTAGCTGGCGAGAGCGCCCGTCAAGAGAGCGAGCGCCAGGGCCGCCGCCGTCAGTCCCGCGGATATGCTCACCGGGAGTTGAACCGCCGTCGCTTCGGCGCTTTTGGCCATGGCGGGCAGCAGGTTCATCTCCCACGGCATGTTTACGGGAATCTCGATGAATCCCACCACGTAGGAAACGGCGTACCCAAGTATCAACCCGAGCACGCCACCGGCGAGCGACTGAACCAGAGCCTCGCCAATCAACTGCTTTTGCACGTCTCGCTCGGTCCAGCCCACCGCTTTCAGGATGCCGATCTCGCTGGAGCGGGCGACGAGGTTGGCGAGCATAGTCTTGATAATCAAAAAAACGGCGCCGGCGAGGGCGATTATGGAAGTCAGCAGCGTAAATTGGTCCGATATCCGCGAAACGCCGCCCATCAATTCAAGGAAGGAATCAGAGCTGGTAACGGACGCGCCGTCGATCAACCCTGCGATCCGGGTCTTCACCCGACTCAGGAGCGCGGGGTTTTTGAGCCGAAGGTACACGACGTTGACGCTGTCCGGCGCTTTTCCGAGCAATTTCCTGGCGTCGTCAAGCGGCAGGTAGATATTGGCCGAGGCGATCTGAGCCCCTTCCCTGATTTCCAGCAGCCCCACCACGGTGAAGTCGCGGCCTCCTATTTTCATCGTGTCGCCGAGCTTGGTACGATGAAACTTCGCATAGTGCTTCTCCAGAACGACTTCCCCCTCCTTCCGGGGAAAACGCCCCTCGTCCAGCCATTCCTTTACTTTGACCGGCCCCAGGCTGGGCTGGGAAAGATCCACGCCCATGATGGTCCTGAACCCTCCCTGGTCGAATTCCCAGAGCAGCAGCGAGGCGGACATGGCGCCGACTCCCTCGATGGATTCGAGCTTCCGCACGTCCCCGGCCGGGATAAGCTGGTTGGAGAAAGGAAGGCGCACCCCACGCATGGATTCGGGCGGCCGGGACGAGTCCATGGCCCGCCGCTCCGGCGCCTGGACCACGATGTCCGCGCCCAGGTTTTTAAAGGGCAGGCTCACCGCTTTCTGATAGGCGGTGGAAACGGCGTTGATCGAAACAAAAAGCCCGATTCCCACCGCGATGCCCAGGATGTTGACGAGCGTCCGGTAATGGCGGCGGCGGAGCTCTTTCAGCACATACCGATAATTCATGGCCGGCTCACTTTTTTACCGTCACCTGTTCGAGGGCGGTTTTCAGGTCATCCATGGTCCACTCGCCTCGGAAAAAGGCCGGGCCCGCGCCGGTGGGAAAACCGACAAATTTTATTTCCTTTTGACCCAGCTTCACGACCGGGTTTCCATTTATCCAGATTGTCAGAGGCATGTGCCCGGTTATTCCCTTTTCAGCCTTAAAAGCCTCGCCCTCCTTGGATTCGAAATCATACCAGGCGACGCTTATCCTGTCACCGAAGCCGGTGAAGACGCTTCTCATCTGGTCGAGCGTGTCCTGAAGCGGGCCGTGGTTCATGTAGAGCACTTCGACCGTGGCGGGTTGGGCCGCATGGGCGTTGGAAAAAAGAAGCATGACGGATAATACCAACAAACAACTTATGATGACCTTTTTCATGATAGAATCGCTCCATCCTGCATGCGGATCAAACGATCCGCGCTGTTGGCGTGGTCGGCCGCGTGGGTGACCATGAGAATGGCCACGCCGGCCTGCCGGTGAAGTTCGCGCAGAATCTCCATAATGGCGTCGCCGGTTGCCGAATCCAGGTTTCCGGTCGGCTCGTCGGCGAAAATAATTTTGGGGTGGTTGACGAGCGCCCTGGCGATGGCCACCCGCTGTTTCTCGCCCCCCGAAAGAGCCGACGGCAGGTGATCCAGCCGCCCCCCAAGCTCCATCCTTTCGAGGAGATCGGTCGCCCTCCGTTTTCTTTCCTCGCCCGGCATCTTGATGGGAAAAAGGGGAAGAGCGACGTTCTCCCAGGCGGAAAGCGTGGGGATGAGGTTGAACGATTGGAAAATGAAGCCCACGTTTTCCCGCCTAAAAAGCGCCAGTTCATTTTCATTGGAACCGGTGATGTCCTTGCCGTCTAGGCTCACGTGACCATCGGTTGGACGTTCCAGGCCGGAGAGGAGAGAAAGGAGCGTCGTCTTGCCGCTTCCGGATTTTCCGACCAAACAGACGAACTCCCCCCTGTTCATGGACAGAGAGACGTCATTGACCACCCGAAGATCGCCGAACTGTTTGCTGAGACCGGCGCCGGTTAAAAGCGCTCCATTATTCATGTCGTAAGACCTCCGAAGGCTTGATTCTGGAGATGTTTCTTCCCAGGAGCGCCCCGGCGCCTCCTCCTATTATCACGGAAAGAAGAATGGCGAACGCGGCCAGGGTCCACGGTATGTGGACGGGAAGCCGCAGCGTCTTGAAGAGCTGGTCTCCGCCGCCGGGGAGAAAATGAGGTGTGGGGCTCATTTCCCAGGGAATGGGGATATTGACCGTCAGGAAACTCAACCCATAGGCGGCGATGAGGGCCGCGAGCAGTCCGAGAACGCCCGCCACGAAGCATTGCACAACCGATTCAGCCAAAAGCTGCGTCACGACGTCGCGGTTGGCCCAGCCGACGGCTTTCATGACCCCTATTTCCCGCGCGCGTTCGGTGATGGCGCCCGCCATGGTTTTGAACGCGATCAGGACGGCCACGAAAATGGCTATCAGGGACGCCGCGTAGGTAAACTTGTCGGAGATCGCGAACAGACTGCCGAGAAGCTTCAGGAAGGAATCGGGGCTGCCGATTGTCGCTTTGGCGCCCAGAATGGTCCGCAGGGCCGAGGAAAGTTCCGGGATTTTCGGCTGGTCGGCCTGGATAAAGAGCAGGTTGACGTCATGCGGATCGAAGGGGGAAACAGACTGAACCTGCTGCGAGGAAGCCGCGATCCGTTGGGCCTCTTCAAGCGGCAGATAGACGTTGGCCACCGCGATTTTCGCGGCCCGGGACGCGTCCAGCAGACCCACCACCGGGTACTCCCTGCCGGCGACCGATATGACGTCCCCCACCTTGATTCCAAACTGGCGGGCGTAGCCGCTTTCAACCAATGACTCCGTCTTGTCCGGTTCAAGGAATCGCCCCTCGGTGACGGAGTTGCGGAGAACGGAGGGTCCCACGGAATTATCCCGTTCGATCCCCAGGACGATCCAGGCCCTGTCGGGATCGAAAACCCAAAGAAGGACCGCCCGGCCTATCCCTCGCACGCCTTCCATTTCCCCGATTTTCTTCACCTGTTCAGACCGGATCGTTACCGCCGAACAGGGAAACACGGCCCCGGTCATCTCCCTCGGCACGTCGCCCGACCGCTGCGCGGTGATGTCCGCCCCGATCTCACGCAGCGGAGCGCGGGCCGCGCCTCGGTAAGCCATGGCAAGGGCGTTGATGATGATCAGCAGCGCAATGCCGATGGAAAGGCCGATGACCGCTGTCAGGGTCCTCCGTCGCTGGCGCCAGAGTTCATTTTTCAGGTAGCGAAGGTTCATGGTTCTCCCCGGTCTCGTTGACATCCGACGTTTTCAAATACGGCGACTCCGAAATACGCGCGCCGCCATGGCCTTGAATCGAAGCGGCGTCTCTTTCAGAAACAGCGCAAGCCCATTTTGCCTGTCATCGCCGCTTCGATCAGATCGAAAAATTTTTTCCGCCGGTTCGTGTCCAACATGGAATTGAACTCCAGCATGTGGGCTACAACCGCCTTTTGCATCTCTTCCTGTATCCGGTTTATGTCTCCGATAACATCCTGGATAGCTTTCTCATTCGGCGCGTCCGCCCGCATGAGGGTCAGCAGATAAGCTCTTTTCCCGGCGATATCCCGGCTCTTTTTTTCGAGATCGGCGTGAAAAGCCTCGGCCTTCCGCCTCATCAAAGCTTCTTTTTCCGGCGGCAGGGAAAGCGCTTCAAAAAGATAAGCGCGGATCCCTTCCCCCGACCTTTGGACGCCACCTAAGGGAAACGGGGAGCGGCGCGACTGCTGGTAATGGGTGTAGCCGGCGGCCGCCAGCATGGAACCGTTCAGGAGAAGGGACAAAACCAACAGGAACTTCAAGGCGTTATTTCTCATGGTCGGCCCCGATCATGGCGAGGTAAACGCCAGCCACTGAATTCGGCGGGGCCGCCTCGAAGACATCCAGATGGAAGGAATCCCTCACCTCGACCACTCTCTCGGTTGCGCCTCTGCCCGACATCAGCGCGGCGCCGGAAAGCATCCCCAGGGTTACGACGGCAAGGGCGACAGCCACTTGCGCGCTCCGCCAAAATAACGGTCCGGGACGGAAAAGTTTGCGGAATCGCGACGTTTCTTTTTCCTCGATATTCGCCATGACTCTGGCGAAAAAACCCGGAGGGGCGGAAAACTTCCCGACGGAGGCGAATAGATCGCGGACGGCCCGCGTCTCTTCCAACGCTTCCCGGCAGGCGGCGCAATGTTGGATGTGTTCGGCAAATAGTTTTTCTTCCACGGGACCCAATTCGCCATCCACGTGGAGAGAAATCATTTGTCGCATCCGTTTACATTCCATGATTTTTCCTTCCTACATGGTTAAACGTTCCAAACCCGATTTTGTTTCGAAAATTTTTCAGCGGCCTACGGTTTTCTTCGCAGGATGCGCCGAAGCTCCTGGCGAGCCCTCGATATCCGGGATTTCACCGCGTTCACGGATGTGCGCAAGACTTCGGCGATCTCCTCATAGGAAAGCCCTTCGATTTCCCTCAGAACCAGGACCGCCCTTGAGTTCTCCCGGAGCTCTGCAAGGGCCTGTTGAATTGCTTCGGCGGCATCCTGTGATTCATGAGTTTGCGGGGAATATGGTTCGACGGAACGTGAGGCTTCGGTCAGAGACTTGTATTTGAGGGCTTCCCGGCGCGATTTTCTCTTGTAGTCCAGGCAGGTGTTCACGGCAATGCGGTAAATCCAGGTGTAAAACGACGCATCCGGCTTGAAGTCTTCCAAGCCTCTATAGGCCTTCAAGAAGACGTCCTGGGCGGCGTCTTGACCGTCCCGGGGGTCGCGGAGCATATAACGGCAGAGGTTATAAATCCTGTCCTGATAGGCGCGGACAAGCTCCTCGAACGCCGATACATCGCCATTCCGAAACCGCCGGATCAAATGTTCGTCATCAATGAAGCTCATAGGCCGTCCGGAAGGAAGCCGCCGACAAAGCGTATCGCCCGACGCCTTCAAGGCCGCCAGTCAGCCGATCGACGCTGTAAAATTAACCAATTTTAAAAATTCAGTGTAATAAATTGTGGGCATTCTGCAAACTGAATAGTCAACCGGAGCCTACTTAAGCTTCTCAATTTAAAAGGATCGGAAATTTGGGATACGAATTTTTTCGGAGCGAATCGCGGGAGCGACAGGGGGCGTCCACTGTCGCGTCAGGTACTCATGTACGGGCGGGTTTGAAACCCGCCCGTACGGTTTCAATCCACGCTCCCGCGCGGGGAGCGACCCACATCTCTATATCACAAAACCGTCCATTGCGCTGTACGGTTTCAATCCACGCTCCCACGCGGGGAGCGACCCTCAGCTTATAACTTCTTAATTTTACCCGTACTATACCGTTATTTCCGCGAACCTTTCCTTTCCTATCCCTCCAGGCTCGGCCGGCTACTTCAATACAATTAATAACGTATTAAAAACAATATGTTACATGAACGCGAAGCCCCCGGGGAATTCGTGTTCGCTCGGGGTTCGCGCACTAACCCTACACAACAAGAGGCCCTTCCTGATCCAGGGATTCCTTGGCGCCGACGTGCTCCACTCGCCGTCTCCAATTGGAACCGAGAAAATAGAAACGAAGGCTGTTCCCGGCTCACCAAGGGAGCGGTGAAAGTGCTCGTGGGCGACATGGAACAGTGCGTGGACGTTATCACCGGAGGAAAATGGGAGGACCGGGCATGAAACTCAAGGGACGTATCATCAACGGGGGAGCGGCGGCCGGAACGGTCGTGGTTCTGGAAACTCCTTTTTCTTTTATCGGTGATTTCGACGCCGCCACCGGGACTCTGGTAATGGACGGCCACCCCCTGAACGGAACCGGCGTCGCCGGAAAAATCCTGGTGATCCCCACCGGGAAAGGCGGGACCATCGCGCCGTTTATCGCCTACCAGGCCATGCAGGCGGGTAAGGCGCCCGCGGCGATTCTGTGCGAAACCGCCGACCCTATTTTGTGTGAATGCGCCTTGGTCATCGATATCCCCATACTGGATTCCTTTGACGAGAGTCCAGTCAAGGCCATAAAGACAGGACAGGACATAACCATCAAGGATGGCGAGGTATCCACTCCCACGGCGTAATAAGATCGTGGGCGCATTGAATGCGGCGTTCAGCCTAAGTAGGCTACCTTTAGGCCGAGCCAATAAAAAAAGAGCAGGTCCGGCTATTCCGAACCTGCTCTTGTCATTTTAAAATTTGGTCGGGACGAGAGGATTTGAACCTCCGCCCCCCTGAACCCCATTCATAATTTCCAGAAGAAATATTTAACTGTAACGTACTGAAATTACGATCGTTTACCATCCACCAGATTTTATAATTCATCTGTGCAGAGTGTGCAGAGCTAAGGACTTCATTCGGGGTTGAGTTTGTACCTAAAACCCATAGCTTTTACCGATGAACAATTTTCTCGAGTGGGGCGCCAACAGTTCAAATTTCTCGAGTCAAATTTCTGACAGCGCTCTCCGACCGCGATCCGCACCGCTCCGATACAGCCAGGGACGGTTGACCCCACTGTATGACAAAAATGAAAACTATCGTCATTGACTTATGCCCACATCATCAAAGGCGAGATAGTATACGAAAGACTTTGTGGTCAGAAAAGGGGCAAAAGTTGGACCAAACAGCGTACTTATTCAATAATAGATCTTAATTATCTAAATGAGCTCGCATCAACGCTATTCGGCCAAAAAATGAGGTTGAGAGAAGTAATCCCGAAGATTGGGGGGTATAGAAACGTTTTCACAATAAATTAGGGATTTCAGGTCTGGGAACTCCCAGAAACCATGTAAGCGCGAAATTGAACATTTACCTCAAATATATCCGATTCATACCGCTTTTTTCCTAACCCAATACATGAAAGACCCAATGGTCCGATCCTCGAGTATTAATTTATATTAAGATATCAGGACATGATTAGAATATCCGGTCTAGTCTGCCCTTCCCTTAGTAGAGATAGTAGAGCCGCCGCAGAGGCTCAAGGTCGGGCAATCAAGAAAATGATTCCTTATATCTTTAAAAATATCAAAACGATAGGGGGCTTATATACGTCTCCTTATTGAGTTAAGGTCATGATTGGCGTTGAATGACCGGAAAATGTGTTAATCTATAATTATGCGAATTGAGCGGATCGCGATCATGATGCGCGCCAATCGATTTTCGAGTGAGGAGCTTATTGGCCTGGATTCAAGAGGATTTCAATCATGATAAAGCGTAGAGACGGAGGCGCCGTATTGGATGATGATCCGTTTTGGTACAAGGACGCTATCGTTTACGAACTCCATGTAAAGACCTTTTTCGACAGTAACGGGGACGGGATTGGTGATTTCAAGGGGCTGACCCAAAAGCTGGACTATCTAGAAGACTTGGGTATCACCGTCATCTGGCTCCTGCCCTTTTATCCTTCTCCCTTGAAGGACGACGGTTACGATATCGCCGATTATACCGGGGTGCACGCCGCGTTCGGTCAGTTGAACGATTTCAAGGAGTTTCTGCGGGAAGCCCACGCCAGAGGAATCAGGGTCATCACGGAACTGGTGATAAACCATACTTCCGACCAGCACCTCTGGTTTCAAACAGCCAGGCAGGCCGGGCCCGGTACCAAGGCCAGGGATTTCTATGTCTGGAGCGATTCTCCGGACAAGTACCAGGACACCCGAATCATCTTCCAGGATTTCGAGGCCTCCAACTGGACCTGGGACCCCGTGGCCAAGGCCTATTATTGGCACCGGTTCTATTCCCATCAGCCTGACCTGAACTTTGACAGCCCTCAGATGCAGAAGGCTCTTTTCAAGGTCCTCGACCACTGGCTCAATATGGGCGTGGACGGATTGCGGCTGGACGCGATCCCCTACCTTTTCGAGCGGGAAGGAACCAACTGCGAGAACTTGCCCCAGACCCATGAGTTCCTGAAAAAACTCCGGTCCCATGTGGACAACAAGTTCCAGAACCGGATGTTCCTGGCGGAAGCCAACCAGTGGCCGGAGGACGCGGTGGCCTATTTCGGCAAAGGCGACGAATGCCACATGGCGTTTCATTTTCCGCTGATGCCGCGGATATTCATGGCCTGCTGGATGGAAGACCGCTACCCGATCATCGACATACTGGATCAGACTCCCGCCATACCCGATGGCTGCCAATGGGCTCTTTTTTTGCGGAATCATGACGAACTGACCCTGGAAATGGTGAGCGATGAGGAACGGGACTACATGTACCGGGTGTACGCTCGGGACCCTGTGGCCAAAATCAACTTGGGCATACGCAGGCGTCTGGCGCCCTTATTGGGGAATCACCGCAGAAAAATGGAGCTGATGAACATCCTCCTGTTATCCCTGCCGGGAACTCCGGTAATTTACTACGGGGACGAAATCGGGATGGGCGACAATTACTATCTAGGCGACAGAAACGGTGTCCGGACGCCCATGCAGTGGTCGGCGGACCTGAACGCCGGGTTTTCCAAGGCCAACCCGCAAAAGCTTTATCTGCCGGTGATCACCGATCCGGAATATCGGTATGAGGCGGTCAATGTCGCCAATATGGAGCGCAACAGCGGCTCTTTTCTGTGGTGGATGAAACGGCTGATCGCCATGCGAAAAAATTTCAAGGCCTTCGGCAGGGGGCAAATCACCTTCCTGCACCCGGAAAATCCTCGCGTTCTGGCGTTTGTGCGGAGTTACGAAAACGAAGAAATACTGGTCCTGGTTAATCTTTCCCGCTACTCCCAGGTGGCGGAACTGGATCTTTCCCCCTACGCGGGACGCTTCCTGGAGGATGTGTTCGGCAAGAACCGTTTCCCTCTCATCACGGAAGCCCCCTATGTGTTCACGCTGGGCTTTTACGACTACTTCTGGCTTTTGATTCAGAAGGAAGACGAGACGGTTTCGACCGATAAAGCGCGAGACACGCGGGACTTGTACGCCGACAGCCGGTGGGACCGGGTTATGCAGAAGACCCAGAAGGAGAAACTGGAAAAGGAGCTACTCCCCGCTTTTATCAAGCGATGCAAATGGTTCCTTCATACCACCCGCAGAATAAGAAACTGCCAGATTTCGGAAGATATTCCCATGGGCAGGGACGGCCACATCCATCTGCTTGTTCTGAACGTCAATTTCTTCGAGGGGCTTCCCAAGATCTATCTATTGCCGCTTTCCCTGGTTTCTGGTGTACAGGCCGCCGCGGTCGCAGAGACGTATCCCCAATCCATTGTGGCCAATCTGAAAGGCCAGGAGCACGGCGTGCTCTATGATTCCGCCTATGATGAAGAATTCCGTAAGCTTCTGCTCCAGCTCGTTATGGGCCGCAAAACCCTATCCGGTCCGCAGGGACAGGTGAGCGGCTACGCGGGGCCTTTTCTGAAAGGAGTCAAGGACAAGAACGCGCTGATGGAAAAGTCGGAAGTTCTTGAATCAACACAGCGAAACACCTCCTTTGTGTATGGAAGGGACCTCCATTTCAAACTGTTCAGGCGAGTCGACGAGGGGGAAAACCCGGACATAGAGCTGGGGAGGTTCCTCACCGAGGAGATTTCATTCGACGCCGTGCCACGATTCGCGGGAGCGGTCCAGTACCGGCGTCCCGGAGCCGATCCCATGGGGTTAGGCATTCTGCAGGCCTACGTGCCCAACCAGGGGACCGCGTGGAACTACACCGTCAATACGGCGGAACAGGTACTTCGAGCGCGTGCTGGAGCGAAAAGACGAGATGCGGGAGCTGCCGGATTTCGCGGGCACGGGCGCCGACACTACGGAACCCGACGCGGAAGAGCTTGGCGAACCCGACGCATACTCGTCTTTCATGGCCATGGATATCGAGGAAACGCCCGAGCTTTTTCAGGAGCTGACCGGGGGATTATATCTGGAGATGATCACCATCCTGGGGAAGCGGACAGCGGAGCTTCATAGGGCGCTCACGTCGGCAGGAGGAAACCGGAAGTTCACGCCGGAGCCGTTTTCGCTGCTGTACCAGCGATCTCTGTACCAGTCCATGCAGAGCCTGACCAAACGGGTCTTCGGTACGCTTCGAAAAAGCGTCAAATCCCTGCCGGAGAACGCTCGGGAACAGTCTCTGGAAATTCTGGGACTTCAGCAGGAGATTCTGGCGAAATTCAAAGGGCTTCTGGGAAGAAAGATATCCGCGCTCCGAACCAGAATCCATGGGGATTTTCATCTGGATCAGGTGCTGTACACCGGGAATGATTTTGTCATTTTCGATTTTGAGGGAGAACCCTTACGCTCACTGAGCGAACGGAGGCTGAAGTTATCGCCTCTCAGGGACGTGGCCGGAATGATCAGATCCTTTCATTACGCCATTCACCGGGCGCTCCAGGCCGTTTCCAACCGTGTTTCGCTCAGGCCGGAAGCGCTCCAGTGGTTGGAGCAGGCCGGAGACCTCTGGTACAAGTATGTGGGAGGAATCTACCTCAAGGCTTATCTGGATGCGGCGAATGGGGCGGATTATTTCCCCAGGAAACGGGAGGATCTGGATGTGCTTTTGAAAGCTTTTATGCTGGAAAAGGCAATTTACGAACTCGATTACGACCTGAACAACCGTCCGGACTGGATTGTCATTCCTTTAACGGGGATCCAGCGCCTTCTGGGATATTAACGTCTGAAGCAAGCACGAGAAACATCGAGAGGGGCCGGAGCCGATGCTGCCTTTGGAAGACAGAAAACGAGTCATTATCGAGCGGGTAAAGCCGGAGATCGACGGCGGCCGCTATCCCATTAAGCGCACAACCGGTGAAAAAATCACGGTTGAAGCGGATATCTTCGCCGATAGCCACGATTCTCTCTCCGCGTCGCTTTTATACCGCAGGGAGGACGAGCCCGAATGGACCGAAACGCCCCTGAAATTTCTCCTCAATGATCGCTGGGCGGGTTCGTTCGTGGCGCGCGAAATCGGACGCTACGTGTATACGCTTCAAGCGTGGGTGGATCATTTCAAAACCTGGCGGGGCGACCTGATCAAAAAAGTGGACGCCGGTCAGGACGTAGCCGTGGATATCCTGATCGGAGCGGGTCTCATCGAAGACGCCCTGTTGCGGGCATCGAGGGCGGACGCCAAAAAGCTGGAGGAATGGGCGATAGAGTTAAAAAACGCTCAAACCGCCGAAGGCGCGGCGAGTGTCGTCCAGGACGAAGCGCTGATTTTGCTGATGGCCCGCTACCCGGACAGACGGTTCGCCACGCTGTATGAAAAAGAGCTGCAGGTGGTCGTGGACCGGCCCAAAGCCCGCTGCAGCGCCTGGTACGAGATGTTCCCCCGATCCTGCGCAAAAGAGACCGGCAAGCATGGCGATTTCAAGGATTGCGAAGCCAGGTTGCCCTATATCGCTCAGATGGGTTTCGACGTGCTCTATCTGCCGCCCATCCATCCCATAGGCCACACCTTCCGCAAGGGAAAAAACAATTCCGCGCAGGCGTCTCCCGAGGATCCCGGCAGCCCCTGGGCCATCGGTTCGGATGAGGGAGGCCACAAATCGGTCCTTCCGCAACTCGGAACGCTCGATGATTTCCGCAATCTAGTCGCCAAAGCCGCGGAGAGCGGTATTGAGGTGGCGTTGGACATCGCTTTTCAGTGTACGCCGGATCATCCATATGTGAAGGAGCATCCCGAATGGTTCCGCAAGCGGCCCGATGGCGCCATTCAATACGCCGAAAATCCCCCCAAGAAATACCAGGACATCTATCCCATCAATTTTGAGACCGATCAGTGGCGGGAACTGTGGCAAGAACTGAAATCCATTTTTCTGTTCTGGATCGATCAGGGAGTGCGGATATTCCGGGTGGACAATCCTCATACCAAGTCTTTCAGCTTTTGGGAGTGGGTGATCGGGGAAGTAAAACGGGATTATCCCGACGTTATTTTTCTGGCCGAGGCCTTTACCCGGCCCAAGGTTATGTACCGGCTGGCCAAGCTCGGATTCACGCAGTCGTACACATATTTCGCGTGGCGCAACACCAAATGGGAGATCACCGAATACTTCACTGAACTCTATCTTGGGGAGGCGCGCGAGTTTTTCCGGGCCAACCTGTGGCCGAACACGCCGGACATCCTGACCGAATTCCTCCAGATAGGAGGCCGGCCGGCCTTTGTCACCAGGCTGGTTCTGGCGGCCACGCTGGGCGCCAATTATGGTATTTACGGCCCTGCCTTTGAGTTGGGGGACAACCTGCCCAAGGAATTCGGGAGCGAGGAATACCTGAATTCCGAAAAATACGAAATCAAGCAATGGAATATCAAGAGCCCGGACAACCTCAAGGCGCTCATCGGGCGAATAAATCGGATACGCAAGGAAAATTCGGCGCTTCAGGGTGACTTGAGCCTGCAATTCCACTCCATCGATAATGAACAGCTCATCTGCTACAGCAAACACTCCGAGGATTATTCCAATATCATCCTGGTGATCGTAAACCTTGATCTGCATTATACGCACTCGGGCTGGCTGGAACTTCCCCTCGATGAATGGGGACTGGAGCCGACCAAGACTTTCCAGGTCCATGACTTGTTGAGCGACGCCCGGTATCTCTGGCACGGCGCCGGAAACTATGTGGAAATAGATCCACGGATTATGCCGGCCCATATCTTCCGGCTCAGACGCCGCGTACGCACTGAACGCGATTTCGACTACTTCATGTAACCCTTGCGCCGCGGGGTATTTCAGGAACGACATCTATGAACGCTCACACGATTCAAATCCCGATACTCGAAGATGTGCCCGGCCCCGAAGCGTGTCTGTCAGGATCGGCCAAAGCCGTACTCGAAGCGGCGCTTCCCGAGTACCTGCGGGCCTGCCGCTGGTTCGGCGCAAAGGCCCGCGGGATCGGGTCCGCGAAAATCGAGGAAGTGATCGTTGTCGAGGAAGCGCCGCTGCCGGCGTTCATCACCTTGGTTAGGATCCGCTACGCGGACCAGGGGGACGAGGTCTACGTTCTTCCCTTGGCTTACGCGACGGAGGCGCGGGCGGATCGGTTGGTGGAAGAGCGTCCGGCGAGCGTGGTGGCCCGCCTGAAGCCGAAGGAGCGAAACGTTGAAGGAGGCGTTCTTTATGACGCCATGACGGACCAGGATTTCTGTTACACCCTGTTGCGCCTCATGGCCACTGACCATCGAATCAAAGGAATGATCGGAGAGTTGGCGGCCACTTCCACTTCGGTGTTTCCGGAACTGAGGCGGGCGCTTGATGACCGGGTTGAGCCTTCGCTGGCGAGCGGTGAGCAGAGCAACACGTCTGTAATTTTCGGAAAACAGTTCATACTCAAGCTGTTTCGGCGTCTGCAACCAGGCGTCAATCCGGATTTGGAGATCAGCCGTTTTCTTATGCGGCGCGGATTTAAGCACATCCCTCCCCTGGCGGGCTCCATGGAATATCTGAAGGGCGACGAGAAGATGACTCTGGCCACGTTGCAGGGCTACGTTCCCAACCAGGGCGACGCGTGGAAGTATACGCTGGGAGCGCTGGACGCCTTTTTTGAGCGCGTCAAAGTGTGGGTGAAGAACTACGATCCCGGCGAGATTCGCGACGTCAGGCTCCTGGATCTGGCCGGAAAAGAGCCGCCCGATGACGTGGCCGATTTGATCGGGTCCTATCTGAACGACGCGAAGCTGTTGGGCAGACGCACCGCCGAGCTTCACACCGCGCTGGCTTCCGATCCCTCAAATCCCGACTTCGCGCCTGAACCCTACTCCGATCAGTCGCTGAGCGCGCTTTATCAATCAATAGCCAAGCTGCTCGAACAGGCGTTTGCGCTCCTGCGGCGGCGTGTGAACGAACTGCCGGAGGATGTCCGAAGCGAGGCGGAGGCGCTTCTGAGCGGCGAAGCGGATATACTCCGGCGCGTTGAAGACCTCCTGAAGAAGCGTATTACCGCCATGCGCATCCGCTGCCACGGGGATTACCATCTGGGCCAGGTACTCCATACGGGCGATGACTTTCTGATTATCGACTTCGAAGGAGAACCGGCCCGCCCCATCGGCGAGCGGCGGGTAAAGCGTTCGCCCATGACGGATGTGGCGGGCATGCTGCGGTCGTTCCACTACGCCGCGTACGCTACCCTGCTCGCGCAACCGGGCCAGGAACAGTCCCCACTGTTTGAGTCATGGGCGCTCTGCTGGTCCACCTGGGTGTGCGCCGCCTTTACCGGGTCATATCTGGACAGCGCTAGCGCAGGCGGGTTTCTGCCTGAAAGCGCCGATGAGCGCCGACTGCTGCTGGACGTCCATTTGCTGGAAAAGGCCGTGTACGAGCTGGCCTATGAAATCAACAACCGGCCGACCTGGATAAGGATTCCGCTCAGGGGTGTCTGGCAATTGATGAGAGAAGGCGGGAACACATAACGATCGGACCGCCAAGGCAAGAAATTTGTAAGCCATGAACGGGGATGGCCCCGCGAAAAAGGAAGGTTTCCATGTCTAAGATGAAGGGAGCAACGAGTAAGGACGCGATGCTGTATGAACACTCCCTGCTCACCGATGACGACCTCTATTTATTCAATGAAGGCAGCCATTTTCGACTGTATGAAAAACTCGGAGCCCACCCCGTGAACTTTCAAGGCTTGGAGGGCGCCTGTTTTGCCGTGTGGGCGCCGAACGCGGAAAAAGTCTGTGTCATGGGAGATTTTAACGGCTGGAATAAAGAGAGCCATGCCCTGCGGCCCAGGGGGAACTCGGGGATCTGGCAGGGCTTTATTCCCGGTGTGGGAAAAGGCGCCGAATTATAAGTACCATGTATCGTCCAGAGTGCGCGGATACCGCGTGGACAAGGCGGACCCGTTCGCGCTCTACAGCGAAGTCCCTCCGCGCACAGGCTCCATCATATGGGATCTGGACTATACATGGGGAGACGGGGAATGGATGGAGCAGCGGGCGGCGCGAAACGCTCCCGACGCTCCTTTCGCCATTTATGAAGCGCATTTGGGTTCATGGATGCGCGCGCCCGAGGAAGGAAATCGATTCCTGACCTACCGGGAACTGGCGCCCCGCCTCACCGGGTACCTCCGGGACATGGGATTTACCCATGTGGAATTCCTACCGATCATGGAGCATCCCTTTTACGGTTCCTGGGGATACCAGACCACGGGCTATTTCACTCCTTCCAGCCGTTTCGGAACGCCCCAGGATTTTATGTATCTGGTCGACCAACTACACCAGAACGGGATCGGAGTTATCCTGGACTGGGTGCCGTCCCACTTTCCCAAGGATGAGCACAGTCTGGGATATTTCGACGGAACCTACCTGTTTGAGCACGCCGATCCACGGCAGAGAGTCCACCCGGACTGGGATAGTCTGATTTTCAATTACGGGCGTACGGAAGTGCAGAGCTACCTTCTGAGCAGCGCCATGTGCTGGCTGGATCGGTATCACGCCGATGGCCTGCGGGTGGACGCGGTGGCGTCCATGCTTGTATCTGGACTACGGACGCAAGCAGGGGAGTGGATACCGAACAAGTATGGCGGCAACGAAAATCTGGAGGCGATCTCTTTTTTGAGGCGCTTTAATGAAGAGATTTATAAAAGCTATCCCGATGTGCAAACCATTGCGGAAGAATCAACCGCCTGGCCCATGGTTTCGCGGCCCACCTATGTGGGAGGGCTCGGTTTCGGCATGAAATGGGACATGGGATGGATGCATGATACGCTGGAATACATGTCCAAAGATCCGGTCCACCGGACTTACCATCACAACAAGCTGACCTTCCGCATGGTGTACGCCTTCAGGAAAATTTCGTGCTCCCGCTGTCCCACGATGAAGTGGTGCACGGCAAAGGATCGCTGCATGCGCAAAATGCCCGGCGACGACTGGCAGAAATTCGCCAATCTGCGGCTTCTGTTCGGCTACATGTACGCGCAACCGGCAAAGAAGCTCCTGTTCATGGGCGGTGAAATCGGCCAATGGGACGAATGGTACCATGAGGCGAGCCTCGCCTGGGGTCTGCTGGACCATCCGCTTCACAGCGGACTGCATCGATGGACGCAGGACCTCAATCACTTTTATCGGAACGAACCGGCGCTTCACGAACTGGATTTCGATCCGGCGGGATTTTCATGGATCGATTGCAACGACGCGACACAAAGCACGCTGAGTCTGATGCGCAAGGGCCGGGATATGAACGACCGGATGGTCGTGGTCTTCAATTTTACGCCCGTGCCCCGGCCCAATTACCGCGTGGGCGTGCCCAGAGACGGCTTTTGGAAGGAAGCGATGAACAGCGACGCGACGCTTTATGGAGGCAGCGGCCAGGGAAACCTTGGCGGTCTGGAGTCGGCGCCGATCCCCTATCACGGTCACCGCTTTTCGTTAAATATGACGCTGCCCCCCCTGGCGGCGGTATTTTTCAAACAGGATACGCCATAAAGGGTCATTTCATAAGCGTACTATAAAAGTCGAGCGTTTTTGCCGCCACGGCTTTCCAGGTAAAGTGGTCCTCCACCCGTTTTCGACCCAGACGGCCCATCTCTTCCAGCCGTTGCGGGTCAGCAATCAGCTTGTTTACCGCCCCCGCCAAAGTTCGAGCGAATCCGTCGGGATCTTCAGGTTCGGCGTTTTGCGCCCCGATGGGCCTAAAGCGCGCCAGAATACCGGTTTGGCCATCCACGATGATTTCGGGTATCCCCCCTACCGCCGAAGCGACCACCGGCGTTCCGCAAGCCATGGCTTCCAGGTTGATCAGACCGAACGGTTCATAGATCGAAGGACAGACAAACACGGAGGCTTGCGTGTACAGGGTGATAAGCGTATCAAGCGGCGCAATTTCGGGAATCCAGATTACCCGGCCCGGCCGCTCCTGTTGGAGCGCATCTATTTTTTGTCCGACCTCCCGCATCAGCTCCTCCGTATCCGGGGAGCTGGCGCACAGGACAGCCTGGATTTCAGGGTCCATATACTTCACGGAATCGAGAAAATGAGTGATCCCTTTCTGCCGGGTTATGCGGCTGACCATGAGCGCAAACGGCTTGTCCAGGTCGATTCCGTAAGACGCGATGATATCCGGGTTCTGTTGGGGCTTGTACACGTCGGGATCGATTCCGTTGTGGATGACCTCGATCCTTTCCAGTGGCACGCCGTAGGCGCGATGAACATCCTCGCGCATTGACTCGGACACCGCGATAACGCCGTCCGCGTTTTGGTAGGCGGTTTTTTCCAGCCAGCTAGAAGCGTGGTAGCCGTTCCCCAGTTGATCCCGCTTCCAGGTCCGGTTCGGTTCCAGGGAGTGAGTGGTCAGAACCAGGGGAACGTCAAGCATGGATTTGAGCAGGCATCCCGCCAGGTGGGTATACCAGGTGTGGCAATGGATGATGTCAACGTCCTTGAGACTTCCGACAATCAGGATATCCCTTAAAAGCGTGTCCAGCAAAATCCGGTGACGGGGGTCCTGAACAGGTATGCAAAGATCGGCGTCAGCGCCGATCACATTTTTATTGGCGACGGTTTCCTTCTGTTCGCCGAAACAGCGAACTTCAATGGTGTTACGGCCTTGTTCCAGATTGGCCAGCTCTCTGACCAGATTTTCAACGTGGACTCCGGCTCCGCCGTAAATATGGGGCGGAAATTCCTTAGTCAATATCCCTATTCTCAAGACGATCTCCTTGGGCGCGATAATGCTCGGTTCCCAGGCCTACCCGGATCGATACAAACGCGTTTTTTATCAATTTCCCGCGTCACCATACGATAGAAAAGTGACAAAGTGAATCATATCGGAGTCCATGGCGCGGAGAATTACGGTTACATTTTTGCGGCGGTTATGGAAGAGTATAGAGGCGAATGGTTAGCGCGTAATGAAGAAAGGACGTAAATGGTCGGCGTCACCGCGATTAATCTCTTTCGATGTACAATTCACGGACATCCTTTCAGTTTAGCCAGCCTTAGGTCAAGTGAATAATTTGCCTCTGTCATGGGTTCTTTGGAGGGGTCATAGCTGGCCTCTATCTGTCTGAATACGTTGAATTGGGAAGGGCATTTCCTCGACGACCCTGTCCAGGAAGTCAAGGGTATAGGCCGCTGTGCGGCGGGGATAAAGACCAAGGACCATGCAGCGGGAACAATCCTCCACGGCTGTATACTGGTCAGCGGCCTGCATACGCAACCAGGCGCTGTGACGGCTGACCTCGTATAAAAGGTTCCCGAGGCGTCGGTGATCACGAACACACCTCGTATCGTTCCTGGAGGGCGGACAGGGCCGGGAAGGCCACACAGACTTCAGTCACCACTTCTGCGATGATGAGTTGCGTGTGTCCAGTATTTTTGACTGCATTGACAAAGTCTTCATTATCCCAGGCGTTGATCTGGCCGGGGCGCGCAATTTACGGCGCATCAAGAAATGTTTCCTTCAGTTCCGGGACGACTGGGCCATTAGGACCATTCTCGAAACTGGGTCAGAATGGTGGGCAGATTGAAGTACTTGCCACAGGCAGCCACGGCCAGGACGTTGTTCTTGAACTCACTGGGCGAAAAGGTACTGAACGATTGAAATCAGGCATGCCTGATGGTCTACCAGCGCCAAGATAGCAACGTCTTTAGAAAGCCTCTTATATACGTAAACGATTTGGCTTTGATCCACTCCTCCATGTTTTGCTTAATCCATATTTGGTCCAGGTGGTCACCCAGAGATAAACTAGCGGTGGCAGGGTGGTACGGTTTGCGAATCAGGTGTATGGATGCCGCCCGCGATTCCTGGTTAAGTGTCAGTAAATATCATGTCATAATTCGTACATGCTTAAGATGATTTCGCCGAATGACGCGGTATATAGCAATAGTGCCAGTCATTATTAGGTCAGCTTGCCAGAACCTCCACATGAAAGGCGAGAATGAATTTTATGGAATTGTTTTGGCGACTAGTCGCGGCAAGAGGGAAACCATCGAGGCCGACAAAAATCAACAGTAGGTGGTCCATGTGCTGGGGGCAATGATTTCTTTACCAAAAAGCCTATCAAAACTGGGTTGTTTGTGGCAGACTGGTTTCATAATGGTGTGTTTTGTCCTTGGATTTTGTTAGTGGAAACAATAGTGTAGAACACACCCATCTGGCTGGCGGATATGTTATCTGCCATAACCTGTCGCGCACATCCAGGTGAGTTCGCCGTTGCACAGGGATGAGGCTACGAACCACGCGGTGGTTAACTGATTACAGCGTCTCACGGTTCTCGTGCGCTGCCGGGACCTAAAGTCCGCTCTGGCGTGGCTAACGCGATTCGATGGAGAAAAGACCCCCATATGGCGAAACGAGCGCTCCTCTTATTGACGCTCCTTCTTTGTTTTTCCTTCGCCTGTACGGCGAGCGCGGCGGATATAGAAAAACCGCCCGACAAGAAGGAGAAGCCGACCATTTCGGTGCAGGAAGATGTGGGTGAAGCCATACGGCGGGAGGCCGCTCTGGTAAAGGAGGATCTGGCGCAGAGAACTCGCTCCTTGTTCAAACGTGAGCCGCTCGGTTGGGACGGCGCCACTTTTCATTACATATATAGAGAGCTCATCGAAATTCCCCAAGAGATCCCGGCGCTTACCAAATTGATCCTGGAACACAGCAGGCTCTTGGGGTTCCTCGGTTCTCTGCTCGTTCTAATATTTATCTCTGCGGTTCTCTACGGCCTCCTTGGTCACAAGCGCGTTATGCAATGGGTTGAAGGGAAAGCCCGACCGTTAGTTGAAAGCCTGCCACAGAAGTATTACCCCATCTTCATGTCATTTCTCACCGTGGTTACTCACATTCTTATTCCCCTTTTCTTATTGGGTCTTTATAAACTTCTTTACGCCATGATCACTTATGACGCCGTATGGTTTCACCTGATCGGCCGCTTGTTGGAGCTTTGGACAGTGGGCGCTTTGATCCTGAGCGCTTTGAGAGAAGCGCTGACTCGGAACTATTTACCGGTCACAACGACTCAAGGCCTGAGTTTGTTTCGATGGGCAAGCGCGATCTCGTTGTACGCGCTCATCGCCATTGCGACGTTCTGGACAGTGAAAGCATTTCAGGTCCGCACAGACGTGCTTGCGCTCTTTAAATTCATCATTTATCTAATCGTCCTGATATCCACTTTTTTTCTTTTCCTCAAGAAGAACGCGTTCATATCATTCTTTCCGGTACGGCCTTATTCCAGCTACCTGATTATTGTCGGGATTCTTAAGAAATACTACCATACTCTGTTGTGCGTTTCTTTTCTGGCCGCGCTTCTCTGGCTCCTGGGCTATTCCGCCCTTGGCAGCGCGGTTTTGTCAAAGATTTGGTTCACTATATCCGCTTTCCTAGTCGTTTCTCTCGTGTATCATATGCTTAACGAGCTGGTGAATAAGTGTTCCCAGCATCTGGATATCAAAAACGAATCAGCGCTCTCCCTCGCTCGTTCTATTAGGTCGGCGTTGTTGTTTGCCACGATACTCGCCACCATCTTGATCACACTCAATACTCTGGGTTTGTTGAGTGTAACTCAACGTCTAATTTCTTTTCCCATACTTCAATTGAGGGATACCCAGGTCACGTTGTGGATTATTCTCAAAGCCATAATAATTCTTCTAGGCTTCTTTTTTGTCTCCCGGTTGCTTCAGGACTATTTCGAATACAAGGTATACCCGTCATTGGGGATTGATCCCGGACTCGGTTATGCCCTTAATATGTTTTTTAAATATATTCTGCTGGCCATCGGTTTCGTCGTCTCATTGAACATAGTAGGATTGGATCTGAAGTTCCTGCTGGTTTTTGCCGGCGCCCTCGGTATAGGCATTGGTTTTGGCCTGCAAAACATAGCGGCCAATATTATCAGCGGCTTCACTATTATTTTCGGGGGGAAGATTCGAAGGGGTGACTGGATCGAAGTCTCCGGCAAACTTGGCGCTGTAACCGGTATCTATCTCCGAGCGACTAACGTTCGGACCAGAGATAATATCGAATATCTCATACCTAACGCTGAACTTATTTCGACCACCATAGTGAATTACTCGTTATCATCTGCCCTGATACGGATGGCTGTACCGGTGGGCGTATCGTATAACGCCGACCCACAGCAGGTTGCGCGCATATTGCTGGATGTGGCCGAAAAAGAACCTCTCGTTGAGAAATATAGGGCTCCGGTGGTACGATTTGTCGAATATGGGGACAGCTCGATCAACTTTGAGCTGCTCATCTGGATTGATGTAAGGAAAGTTCCTCGTCGGAATGTAAAAAGCGCCCTCTATTTTGCCATTTTTGAACAATTTAAAAAGGCCGGCATAGAGATTCCTTTTCCGCAGCGGGACGTTCATATAAAAAGCGGGGCCGTTAGATAAATTTTACTTTTTTACAACTTCTTGAACAGAATCAACCCAAAGCGCGCCAAAGGCGGTCGACATATACGGCGAATAAGTATCGTTATAAACCCAAGGGTTCACCAGGGCCGCCTGAAACTTCCATCTTGGCTATAAGTCAATTTTGGAGGACGCTTTCCGAGTTGAACCTGGGATAGCCTAGTTAATTCATACGCCTGATACGGAAAGGTCTATTTGGCCGATTGAAACACCCTTTCAGGTCGCTATTTGTCTTTCAGCTTTGCACTTGCAGTCAATTTTGGGCGGGGAATAGTGATGCGCGCGCCGTTAGCCAGAAAAAAAGGTACTTATCCGCCAGGGAGATCATTGCCGTTGAACAGTATTCGAAACGCTCGCTCTATAAAAATCAAGCTGATCGAAGGCGTTTTTTCGAAGTCTTACGCAAGGCGGGGCTGGAGTGAGACGGCGGCGGCCGAAGCTTATCTGCTCGATTCTTCCGGCCATTAAATACGCTCGATTTATGGTAGCTTGCCAAGACCTCAACCCGAAAGGCAGGGATGGATTTTGTAGAAATGATTCGAAGACCTGAAAATTTTGAATCTCCAAAAAGTTTCGCTTCATAGCAGAGTTATCGATTTTGGAGAATAGTGACCAGTGGTCTTATGGATTGAAAAATGAAGCTTTGAGCGCCCATATTTTAGAATTTGAAAAATTGAGGCAAGCCCTACGAAAGCGAGACTGAGTTGGAAGCAGACGTCATTCGGGGTTCGACCATAAATTACCTTCTTCAACGCCTATCGTTGTGACGCTAAGCCTTATTCCTTATCTAGCGGACCTTTTACCACAGAATTCACTATTCATTGACATTATAGGCCGATCCTACTAACTTTCCTTACATGTCGCGGCCATACGCGTTGGCATCATATTCTAATTTCGCGATCTGAAGCAAAAACCCTTATCGGGGTGATCATTTTTGGTCCCGAGGGTACTGTGCTGACACGGTAGGCCTGGATTCCGAAATGATTAGGAAGTAAGAGACCAAAGAGCGTAAAGAAGAACAACCCAGGTATTGAACAGGAAAAATCGGGACAACTCTTTCTTTGCCCCCCCTCCGGCGGCAAAGCAGTTTATCCCCCTTCAGGGTTATTTCAAAACCAGTCCCTCTGGGGTCGGATATTTATATTTATAATAATGTATCTTTGGATGAAGATATATTTTTTGAGGTCTCAAAAGAAAAGAATGACTCATGATCGAACTCCTCTTAAGCTTTATAGTAATCCTCAATCCGTTCGCATTATGCCTGTATCTGGCCGGTATCATTGAAGAGCTGGACTCAAAAAACTTCCTTAGGGTATTAAGCATTGCTTCGCTCATATCGTATATTGTGTTTGCCGTTTTCTCCTTATTCGGGGACAAACTACTCATTACGGTTTTTTCCGTCAGAACCGAAGCCCTACGGTGCTTTGGCGGTATAGTATTTCTTATTGTCGCCTATAATTACGTTACAAAAGGATCGAAGGCTGCCATTGTTCTAAGAGGGGACATAGAAGAGCTTCCTTCTCAAATTGCGGTTCCTTTTATGATTGGCGCTGGAACCATTACTCAATCTATTTTGATTGGCAAAAAGACAAATTCTATAACATCGGTAATTATTTTGCTGCTTGCGGTCGCTATCAGCACTTTGTTCGTTCTGGTATTCAAACAGATCAGAGATAGAATAACGGATCAAAACATAAAGATTTTCGATATTTATGTTAATATATTATCCAGAATAAATGGCCTGATAATAGGAGCTATTTCAATTGAAATGATTGTAAGAGGAATCAGTGGATTGTTACTCTGCGAATGACCAAACCGCCTGGCGCCAGAAGTAAAAGGAAATAAAGCCGAAGCTCCTCGAATTTTGCCCATGAAACCAGCCAATCGTAACCGGCTCCGAAATTCCGCCAACTTTTAAGCAGAAGACTTCAAGATGACGACAGGGTACGTTAATGGTAGATATGTTACGATATATTTGGTATTTAACCGGAGATGAGTTTTCACGGTCTCATACACTGCGAGGTGTTTTTTTAAAATAACTGTTCCGCCATAGTTAGCTTGAATCCATGAATCGAAAAAATTTGCGTTCCACTCCAGATGAACCGGTTATCGAGCAGCAAGCGTCAATTGACTGCGCTGCGCCACCCCAGCCTCTTGTCGATGAAGTCCTACCCGAATCCACGAGAAGAGTAATCTGGCTTCTCCGCAAACTGGTTCAGGCCGGTGAGTTGTACAGCAAATATCTGCAAAAAAATTACGACGTTACCCAGCATCAACTGGCGTGTCTTTTGGCGCTCTTTGACAGCGGCCCCCTGCCGCAGTCCAAACTTGCGCAAACCATCCTGGTCAAACCGAGCACGATCACGGGGATCATCGACCGGCTCGAACAGAAAAGTTTGGTGGTAAGAGAGCGAAGCGCGCGCGACCGGCGAATTGTGAATATCCAAATGACGAGCGCCGGTAATGAACTGGTTAAGAAAGCTCCCCCGCCTATCCAAAAATCGATCATAAACGGCCTCAAAAGCCTCTCCGAGCGGGAAAATCTGGAAGTGGTCAAGAGCCTGGAAAAGCTCGTGGCCATGCTCGATGAGGAAAGCTGATCAAGCCTTTCAGCGAGGCGTTCAGTATCGTTCCCCGGCGCCCCTGCCCCACAAATTCCGGTACTGCGCTTGACAGCCGCGTTTTTTTTAAATACTTTCAACTGATAATTTTTCAACAGGAAAAACATCACGGCGCTTATCATAAGCGCTTCTTTATTTATGACCCTCAAACTGGTTTGCCGCGGAAAATGGGAACACGCCGGGCCAGATTCATTCAGACGCAAACCGAGGAGGTTTTTTAATGAGCAAAATTTCGGCCGATCATGTTTTCACCTCTGAATCAGTCAGCGAGGGACATCCGGATAAAATATGCGATCAAGTATCCGACTCGATTCTGGACGCCTGCCTGGCGGCAGACGCAAAAAGCCGGGTGGCCGTCGAGACGCTGGTGGCTCATGACCTGATCGTCAATGCGGGTGAAGTAACCTGCTGCGGTTGGGATGATATCGATACGGAAGTCATTACCCGCGAGATCGTGAATGATATCGGGTACGATCATGAAAAATATCACTTCTGGCATAATTCCTTTGAGTACATCTCCCGAATACATCCCCAGTCACCGGACATAGCCTGTGGCGTATCAGAGGGAGAAGGCCTGTTCCAGGAACAGGGCGCCGGGGACCAGGGAATGATGTTCGGGTACGCCACCAATGAGACGCCGCGAACTCATGCCCGCCCCCATCGCCTACGCCCACCGCTTGCTGCAGCATCTGGAGGACGTACGCAAAAACAGGGACTTGGACTATCTCCGGCCCGATTCCAAATCGCAGATATCGGTGCAATATCGAAAACGGTAAACCCCAACATATCACCACCGTGGTGATCTCCCATCAGACCGATGAAGTACCGCTCGGAATACCATCCGCAAAGACCTTATGGACGCGACGCGCGACCTCCTTGGCCCCACGGACATGCTGAGCGACGAAACCGAATTTTACGTCAATCCCGACCGGCTCGTTCATACTTGGGCGGCCCTTATGCGGATTCGGGCGTGACGGGTAGAAAAATCATCGTCGACACCTATGGAGGAGTCGGGAGCCACGGGGGCGGCGCGTTTTCCGGCAAAGACCCCTCGAAGGTCGACCGCTCCGCCGCATATTACGGTCGCTACGCCGCCAAGAATATCGTGGCCGCGGGTCTTGCCGACAAATGCGAAATTCAGGTCGCCTACGCCATCGGCGTGGCCAAGCCTCTCAGCATCAATGTGGACACCTACGGCACCGGTTCGCTGGAAGACACCGACCTTCAGAAAATTCTGGAACATGAGAACATTTTCGACTTTCGCCCCGCCGCCATTATCAAGGAATTGAACCTGCTGCGGCCCGACGGATGGTCCTATCGGGATTCGTCCACCTATGGCCATTTCGGGCGGGATATTTTCCCCTGGGAAAAGACCGATAAAGCGGAAGCTTTGGCGAGCTTCGCCAAGAAAGGAACAAGGGTTGCGGCATGAGAGCGAACGCGGCTTCACAGGCAAACGCGGAAGGATTGGATACCTCACTTCCCTATAAAGTCAAGGATATCAATCAAGCCGATTTCGGAAGAAAAGAAATTCGAGATAGCCGAAAAGGAGATGCCCGGGCTTCTGGCCACGCGAGAGAAATACGGGCCTCAAAAACCGCTGCAAGGGGCGCGGATCAGCGGAAGCCTCCACATGACCATTCAGACGGCCGTGCTCATAGAAACGCTTGTGGAGTTGGGAGCGCGATGTCAGATGGGCTTCGTGCAACATATTTTCCACGCAGGACCACGCCGCGGCGGCCATCGCCAAGGCAGGAGTTCCGGTTTTCGCCTGGAAGGGTGAAACCCTGGAAGAATACTGGTGGTGTACCAAACAGGCCGTTACCTGGCCGGACGGCGGGGGGCCGAACCTGATCGTGGATGACGGCGGAGACGCCACACTGCTCGCTCACCGCGGGTACGCCGCGGAAAAAGATCCCTCCATCCTGGACGAGCCCACCGATAACAAGGAGCTCAGAATCATCAACGCGTTGCTCAAGGAGACGCTGCAAAAAGAACCGGGATTCTGGACCAACGTGGTAAACGGGTTGAAGGGCGTTTCCGAGGAAACCACCACCGGCGTGCATCGTCTGTATCAGATGCATAAGAGCAAAGAGCTGCTGTTTCCGGCCATAAACGTCAACGATTCCGTGACCAAAAGCAAGTTCGACAACATTTACGGGTGCAGGGAATCGCTGGTTGACGGCATCAAGCGGGCCACCGACGTCATGGTCGCGGGCAAGACCGCGCTGGTGTGCGGATACGGCGACGTGGGCAAGGGATGCGCCGAGGCGCTGGCCGCGCATCGGGCTCGGGTGTTCGTGACAGAGGTCGATCCCATCTGCGCGCTGCAGGCCTACATGGCCGGATTTAAAGTGGTGACGATGGAGGACGCGCTGGAGTTCGCCGACATTTACGTCACTGCCACCGGAAATTGCGATGTCATTACCGCCGAGCATATGGCCGGCATGAAGGATCAGGCTATCGTCTGCAATATCGGCCACTTCGATAACGAGATACAGGTAGACGCGCTGAATGATTGGCCGGATATCGAGAAGACCTCCATAAAACCGCAGGTGGATCGCTACACCTTCCCGGACGGTCACAGTGTGTACATGCTGGCCGAAGGCAGGCTGGTCAATCTGGGGTGCGCCACCGGCCACCCGAGCTTTGTCATGTCCAATTCCTTTACCAATCAGACCTTGGCTCAGATAGAACTGTGGACCAAGGAATATGAGCTGGGCGTGCACACCCTGCCGAAAGAACTTGACGAGGAAGTGGCGCGTCTCCACCTGGGCAAACTGGGAGGAAAATTGACCAGGCTGAGTGAAAAGCAGGCGGGGTATATTGGCGTTCCCGCGGATGGGCCGTACAAACCCGATTATTACCGGTATTGAAACGGACGTGAGACACGCTGCTTTTTCTCGGGCCTTCCCCGGATCGGCGATGTTAGTTTTAGGCTAAATTCCTTTGCTGAGCGCCAGGACGCGTGACCGGCGGTTTTTATGGAACTCGCGCCCTGGCGCGGCGCATGACCGAACTGCCGCGTCTTAATTCCCTCATAATCAGATAAGGAGCCGCAACGACATTTGACAAGACTCGCGGCTGACTATATAGTTTGAACTGAAATTATTTTAGATGTGACAATCTTAACTATAATTAAATAATAAAGCTCAGAAACTCATTAGAGCGGGGAGCGCAATCGGCAATCATATGAGTCGAGAAGACAAGACGGACAAGGGCAACCGGCTTGCGCTCGACAGGAGTAGCGCTGATGTTGGCGGTTTGGCGCCAGGAGAGCTATCGGATTCCGTCCTCTGGATAATCTGGTACTTGCGACGCTTTGTGCAGGCGGACGAACTCTTCAGCAAAAAGCTGCAAAAGGAATACGACATCAGCCAGGGCCAGTTGAGCTGTCTGCTGGCGTTGTATCGATATGGGCCGGCTCCTCTTTCAAAGCTTGCGGAGAGAATACTGGTGAAGCCGGGAACCATTACCGGCATCATCGATCGGCTGGAAGCCAAAGGGCTGGCTACCAGAAAACGCAGCTCCACGGATCGAAGAGTGGTCACGATTGAATTGACGGGCAGCGGCCGCTCTTTTGCCGAGAAGGCCCCCGCTCCCGTGCAGAAGTCAATTATCGAGGGGTTGTCCGGATTGTCGAATGAAAAACTGGAACGAGTCGTTGAGGTATTTCGGTTCATGGACTCCTTGATAACCGAACAGCCATAGCGCCTAAGGCGCTTGCGCTTCCTGAGCATCTTCTTAAGACGCCCGCGACAAACCTGGACTTGAGGGAGATTCATGTCTCTCACTGGAGGAACGAATGCGCGCATTGCGGGAATTTAATGATTTTGAACCTGATGAATGCCTACTCCCCGGAGAAAGCAATATGGTCAGTATTGCGCCCAAATATACCAAAGCCGAAGTTCTGAGAATGCTTGGGGGTTCGGGCGAAAACGGCCTTTCCGCCAGGCTTCAGCGCAAAGTAGGAGTCTGGATGGAGCGGGTCGATCAGGTGATCGACCCTCGACTGCTGTTTTCCGTTAAGCCGATCGCCGGCGTTTCCAAAACCGCGGTAAGTCTTTTTGACGGAACCACCTGGCGCAGTCACAAGCTGGCCAAGGCGTTCAGCTCCTGCAAACGGGCCGTGGTGTATGTGGGAACCATCGGGTCAAAAATCGAAAAAGAGGTCAGGAAACTGACTGAGCGGAACCGGTTGTCGGAAGCGTATATCGTCGAATCTCTGGGCTCGGTGGCCATCGAAAATATGATCGAGCAGTTTCACTCACAATACGGGTCATATCTCAAACTAATCAGGAAAGGGACCACCCTGCCCTTTTCGCCGGGCTATTGCGACTGGAACGTGATGGAACAGAAGAAGCTCTTTTCGTCCATGGATTCCGGTGAAATCGGAGTGTCGCTCAATACCGGCGGACTCATGGCGCCCCGCAAATCCATATCCGGCGTCTTTGGCGTCACGGATAGACCGGGTCCCACAGTCGCCTACAACCCCTGCGATCATTGCGCGAACAAAGATTGTTCGTACCGGCGGGCGTCTCACCGGCAAACCGCGCACGCTTAAAGACCTCCCGAACTAAAATCACCAAAACATAAGGTAACGCAGACCATGGAAAACAAAAATGGCGCGGCGGGCCATTATAAACCGCTGAACGATAAAGACATCAGGCTCATTCACGAAACCACGTTTCGCGTGCTGGCGGAAGTCGGCGTTGAAGTCAACTTCGATGAAGCGAGACAACTTTTCAAGAAAGCCGGCGCCGAGGTGGATGACGTGGCGCGTACGGTCAAAGTCTCGCCAGAGCTCGCGCAGGAATTGATCGCGAAGGCGCCGTCCACGGTCACGCTTTGTGGCAGGGGCGACAATGGGGAGTACGATTGCGAGATCGGCGGCGCCAGCGTCTATCTGGGAACCGGAGGCACGGCGCTCAATGTTCAGGAAGCGGGGTCCGACGAGGCCCGTCCGGCGCGTCTGGACGATATCGCCAACATGGCCCGGATGGTTCAGCATTTGGACAACATCCATTTCTATATGCTCAATGTGTATCCCAACGAACTGCCCGTGGAACGCATTGACGCCAATCGCTTCGCGGCGGCGCTCAACAACACGCGCAAACACGTCATGGGCGGCGTCTACACCATTGAAGGCGTGCGGGACGTTGTCAAGATGGCCGAAATGATAGCCGGCTCCCCGGAGAAGCTGCGGGAAAAACCATTTGTTTCCTTCGTCACCTGCTCCATCAGCCCTTTCAAGCTGGACGAACAGTACGGACGGCTGGCCATGGAGGTGGTTCGTAATGGTTTACCACTGGTCGTGCCGTCCGAGCCCCTGTGCGGCGCCACGGCGCCCGTAACATTGGCCGGAAACCTGGTGGTCCAGATCGTGGACACCCTGGCCGGAGTCATGTTGGCACAGCTGGTAAATCCCGGCTCTCCGACGCTTATGGGATGCGTGGCTTCGAGCGTGGATTTGCGGGATATGAAATATCTCTCGGGCGCGGTCGAAATGGGGCTGCTGAACGCGGGCGCCGCCCAAATGGCTCAATTCTACAATCTTCCCGTGTACACCACGGCGGGTATGTCCGACTCGAAAATCAACGACGCCCAATCCGGCTACGAATCGGCCATCACCAGCGCCCTGGTGGCGCTGGCCGGAGGCAACTGCATCCACGACGCCGCCGGGTTCCTGGAATTCTGTCTGACCGCTTCTTACGACAAGCTGGTCATCGATAACGAAATCAACGGCATGCTGATGAGAGCGGTGTCGGGGATCGAGGTCAACGAGGAAACCCTGGCCTATGACCTGATTAAACAAACCGGGCCGGGCGGCCATTTTGTTTCCAACCGGCACACGCGCCGCTATATGCGCCGGGAACATTATCAACCGACGCTGAGCGACAGACTCGACCGGGAACGGTGGAGCGCCGAGGGCGCGAAGGACACCCTGCAAAGAGCGTCCGAGAAAGCCCACGAGATCCTGAACAATGGAAACAAACCGGTCTTGCCGGCGTCCTTGCGGGAAGCGATTCTGAAGGAAGTTCCCGGAATCGAAAAGTCGATATTGGCCGGTTAAAAGGAAGCGTCTTATGAAGATAATCGGAGAAAAAATAAACGCCACGATCAAGGACGTGAGGCGGATCATAGGCGAGCGCGATGACAGCGATCTGCTCGCACTGGCCCGTGGTCAGGCCGAAGCCGGGGCGGTTTATATCGATGTAAACGTGGGAACCGGCGATGGAACGCGGGACGATGAGATCGCCGCCATGGATTGGGCCGTGAAGCTTGTTTCGGAATCGGTCGATGCGACCATCAGTGTGGACAGCGCCGATCCGGGCGTGCTCGAAGCCGGGCTGAAAGCGCTGAACGGCATGAAGGCCATGATCAATTCCGTGAAAGCGGAGGATAAGACGCTTGATGCGGTGATGGAACTTGTCCAAGGCTACGACTGCGAAGTCATCGCCCTGGCCATGAACGAAAAAGGAATTCCTCAAACCGTTGATGAACGGTTGAAGGCTTGCGAAAAGATAGCGTCTTTCTGCTCCCGGAGCGGCGTCGAACTGAACAAGATCTATTTCGACCCGTTGACGCTCCCCATCAGCGCCGACGTTACCCAGGGTCTGACAACGCTGAAAACGCTGGAAGCGCTCAAAACGAACATTCCCGAAGCGCACACTGTTTTGGGCCTGTCCAATGTTTCCTACGGCCTGCCGGCCCGAAAAAAGCTCAACATAGGATTTCTTCAGATGGCGATCTACGCCGGATTGGACGCGGCCATCGCCGATCCATTGGACGCGGAATTCATGAGCGCCGTCAAGACGGCTGAAGTCCTGGTCGGTCGCGACAAACGCTGTAAGCGGTATACGCGGCAATTCAGAGGCTGAGAAATGCTCAACGCGAAACCCACTCGCGGATTTTTTGAACAGACAAGGGAGGCAATTTTGACAACGACCTATCGAGAGGGCGTGCTGGTAAAACCATACGAACGGCTGGACGAACGAGCCCTTAAAACGCTTGATCGCGCTTCCATGGATATTCTTTCCGATCCCGGCGTATTTTCGTTCAACGAACGGGCGGCCAAACTCTATAAAGACCATGGCGCGGATGTTTCCGAGGAAAAAAGATTCAATCATCCCTGCTGGCGGGTGCGATTGCCGTCAGGCCTGGTACGGGAAGCCATGAAAAAAGCGCCTTCGACCGTCACGTTGGGGGCGCGAAATACCGAGAATTCCCTGAAACTGGAAGCGGATGTGCCTCGGGTCTATTTCGGCTCCGGTTCGGAAAGCAACGTTTGGCTGGAAACCAGCATGCAGGAATTCGTGCGGGCGGATGATGATTCGATTAAAATCAAATATCCGCAGCATCAGGAGAAACGGGGAACCGCCGGCTTGCTGGCCCGGGCGGCCCGATTATGCGACCGGCTGGAGCATCTGGATTTCTTTATTCGGCCGCTGAATATACAAGATCCGGAAATTACGGTCGAAAATCATGATGTGAACAAATTTTTCGCCAGCCTCAACAACATAACCAAGCATGTGGAGGCCGGGCTGACCAATCTTGACAGTCTGGCCATGTTATCACGCATGGCGGAAATCATCGCGGGCGGCCCCGAGGAGCTCAGGAAAAACCCCATCATTTCCTTTATCACCTGTCTCTTTAAATCGCCGCTGCAGATTGTCGACGATACCGCCGAGAAAGTGTTTGCCATCGTGGAAGCCGGTTTGCCGCTGGTCATGTCCTCTTCGCCGCAGGGCGGATCCACGGCGCCCATCCAGGAAGCGGGCATGGTGGCGCAAATCAACGCCGAAATTTTGGCCGGCATTACGCTCACCCAACTGATCAAAGAAGGAGCGCCGGTGCTGTACGGCAGCGTTCCGGTGCGGGCGCGCATGGATGATCTGCACGACCTGTACGGCTGTCCGGAGTTCAACCAATACAATATCGACTGTGTCCAGTTGGCCCGATTCTACAATATCCCTGCTACTCCACGGCGGGCGTGGGGGACGCCAAGGCGCCGGGAGCCAGGCTAGTTTTCGAAAAACTGTTCACCCATCTCTACATGGCCATGAGCGGCGCCCAGTACATCCATTATGCGTTCGGGCTGCTCAACCGCACCAATACCTTTTGCCCGTTGCAGGCCGTTCTGGACAATGAGCAGATTGGCAAGGTGAAACATTGCCTGATGGAGCCTGAAATGGACAGCGGTCAGATTGAGGACGCGCTGAAGATGGTGCGAAAGGTGATCGATTCCAAAACGTGGCTCTTTGCCCGACACGCGCGCAAGGCCATGCACAGCGGCTACGTATCCGATCCGTATCTGTTCGAAAGCAAGGACCTTGAGGACCGGACACTGGAAAGGGGACTCGAGGAGTTGGATCGTCTGGAGGCGCTGCCCGGACGCCATATTGAAGAAGCCAAGATCGACCGGATTTACCGGGAGATTCCCGGTTTATTGCCAAGCTTGCGGAACAATAACGCTTAACTGAAGCCCTTCGCGGGAAAGCTATAAGAGAGGTCAACATTATGAATAAACAGGAATATTTGGAAAAAATCGCATTTAATGTAGTTCAAGGACGCGTGGAAGCGGAAGATGAAGGAATCGACGAGGGTCTTGAAGGGCAGCCCGCGGTTACGGAACTGGTGGAACAGGCCATCGAGGAAAGCATAGACGCCAAGGAAATCGTTGTCGACGCCCTTACCACTCCCATGGAACAGGTTGGCGAGAAATTCGAAAAAGGCGAATACCTTATCCCCGACATGCTCGCTTCGGCCGAATGCGTGGGCGCGGCGATGGATATATTGAGCCCCCACCTGCTGAGAGACGGCGTGGAACCCAAGGGTAAATTCGTCATAGCCACCGTCTGCGGACGATTTGCACGACATCGGCAAGAACATCGTGTCCATTCTTCTCAAGGGCGCGGGATATGAGGTCATCGATCTAGGCAACAACGTGGCCACCAAGACCATCGTCGAGGAAGTGAAAAACAACGGCGCCCAGTATCTTGGCCTGTCGGCGCTTCTGACGACCACCATGCGGGAAATGGGCGAAATCGTCTCGGCTTTGAAAGAAGCCGATGTTCGCGACAAGGTGAAAATCCTGATCGGCGGCGCGCCGACTTCCTCCAAGTTCGCCGATGAAATAGGCGCGGACAAACACTGCAAGGACGCGTTCCAGGCGATCGATTATCTAAAAGAGCTGAACGCGTAACCTAAACTCATACTAGGTGATGTATCGATATGGCTGAAAAAACGGCTTATTCCCAGGCTGTCAACACAGGGAAATATGACAAGTCCTCACGGTTGCTCGGCAAGTACGATAACGTGCGCCGGTGCTGGGAGGACGCGACTACCGCATTGTTTCTTGCTCCATTTTTAAGCGAAGCTACCGGCCGTAAAACCGCGGCCGGCCAGAAGCTCCGGGTCCTCGACATGGGTTGCGGAAGCGCCGACGGCTATGAATTGCTTCTTTCCGTGCCGTCTCCCGAAGAAAACACCGTCAACAACGGCTACGTGATCAAACCCGGTGTCTTGGAAGAATATGTGGGCCTCGATATCAATCGGGACCTGCTGGATATGGCCGAAGGTATCTATGGGGAGCTTCCCACGCACAAATTCGTGGAAGCTGATCTGACCCATGGACTGCCCGCGGAAATAACGGGAGAAGAATCGTTCGATCTGTATTCCACCACCTACGGAACGCTTTCGCACTTCCATGACGAACAAAACGCGGCGCTTATTGCGGATGTCGCCGAACACGCGGCTGACGGTTCGATATTTGTCGGCGACTGGCTGGGGCGGTATTCCTACGAATGGCAGGACCTGTGGGGAAACCCGCCGGACCGGGAATACTTCATGGATTACCGCATTTCCTATATTTACTCGGAAGAGGAGCGGCAAGACGCCGATATCGCCTCGTTCCCGTTGCGGCTCATGACTCAGCAGGAGATCCTCGCGGTGATCGACACGGCCGCGCGGCGATCCGGGGTAACCATAGAACCGTTGTCTTTTTTCGATAGATCAATTCTTATCGGCCGGCACATGGACACGGGCGATTACAACGCAAATTGTCCAAAGATGCGCGTCAATGTGAACTCTCTGTTTGAACCGCATATGCGCACCGATCTGTCGAGCCTGAAGATCGATCATACGCCCCGCGAAGGCTATGAAAAGCTCAACAGCTTTTTCGACTACTTTTTTTCCTCGGTGAACGACGCGGTTGATTGCGCTTCCCTGCTGTTTGAAGGCCGGAAAAGCGAAGCCGAACAAATGGCTCGGGACGCCCGGGAAAACGAGTCGCTCGCGGAGGCCATGAAAACCATGATCGCGACCGCCGACAATATGAGCGAGGTCAACTGGGTTGACGCCCGAGCGGACTTTTTGGAGCCCATGCTCGGTTATTGCTTAAGAAAGCTCGAAATGGAGCTTCAGCCCGGTACCGGCGTAGGCCACGGGTTGGTGGGCATATTCCAGATCAGGAAATAGCGCGGACGCTCTTTATCGTTTATCCTGCAATTCGAATTCAACCGGCGCGTTCCGACAAACGGATGTACGTTTCAAGCGCAGAGTTCCAAGGGAGTTAGGCATGTGTGGCATATCGGCAATATGGGGAGGCAGTGACGTCTCGGTTATCGAACGGATGAACGATTCGATGGTTCATCGAGGCCCGGACGCGCACGGCGCCTTTGTTTCCTCCGACGACCAGACCGTCCTCGGTCATCGGCGGCTCAGCATCATGGACCCGCAAGGAGGAAACCAGCCCATATTTAACGAAAACAGATCCAAAGCGATAATCGCCAATGGCGAAATCTATAATTTCCCACGGCTGAAAGACGAACTGGCGCGCAGCCACCGGTTTTCAACCACTAGCGACTCCGAAGCCATACTGCACCAGTATGAAGACAGCGCTTCGGACGTCGTCGAACATCTGGACGGTATGTTCAGTTTTATCATTTCGGACCGGAACGCTTTCTTTGCGGCGCGCGATCCCATCGGCATCAAGCCGCTCTATTACGGTTACCTGGATGACTCCATGGTTTTCGCGTCCGAGTTGAAGGCGTTCCCTTCCAACTGCCGTGATATCCACGAATTTCCTCCAGGCTCCTGTTTTCATTCCGAGCGAGGGTTTTCCACCTTTTACAGCGTGCCCAACCTGAAAAGCCGGGAGGGTTCCGCGGACGAGGTACTGTAAAAAGATCCGAACCACGCTGGAGGAATCGGTCGAGAAACGTCTCATGAGCGACGTGCCGCTGGGCGCGTTTCTGTCCGGAGGTTTGGACAGCAGCGTTATCGCGGCTCTGGTCAAGAGAAGCATGGGGTCGCTGCACACTTTTTCCGTGGGGATCGAGGGCAGCAAGGATCTCGAAGCCGCGCGTATCGTCGCCCGGCATATCGACTCGATTCATCATGAGTATGTGATCACGCCCGAGGAAGTGAAAAAAGATCTCCCCACAATCATCTACTATCTGGAATCCTTCGACCAGGACCTGGTGCGGAGCGCCATCCCCTGCTATTTCACCTCACGGCTCGCCGCGGAATATGTGAAGGTTATCCTGACCGGGGAAGGGGCCGATGAACTGTTTGGCGGCTACACCTATTACAAGGATATCAAGGACCCGGACATCCTCCAGGATGAATTGCGCCGGTCGGTGAGTTCGCTGCATAACATCAATCTTCAGCGCGTGGACAGAATGACCATGGCGCATTCTATAGAAGGTCGCGTGCCGTTCCTGGATTTGAAGATGATCGAGATGGGTATGCTGGTTCCCGCCAAATATAAGCTTGTCGGATCGCCCCCCGTTGAAAAATGGATTCTGCGCAAGGCGGTTGAGGATCTTCTGCCCGATGAGATCGTCTGGCGCAAAAAAGAGCAGTTCGATGAGGGCAGCGGGACGGTGGATCTATTGTCGGGTCTTTTTGAAAACTACAGCGAGGAAGAGGCGCGAAAATATTCCGCCAGCCACCGCGACGACAATCTGAGAAGCGCGGAAGAATGCTACTATCATCGGCTGCTGGTGGACGCCTACGAAAGTCCGGACCTGATACTAGCCAACATCGGCCGCTGGTCCGAAAGGCCGCCTAAAATAATTAACTGCGCGTAAAAGTCCAAGGAAAGCGCAAAAAAATCTTCGCGAGGGAATTTCTTCCCGCGCGCTCCCCGCAGGAGATTTCTCGCTGCGCTCGAAATGGACAGGCGTTGCTCTCCTCGTACGTTGTCCAGTTTGTCGTTTCGAGGGAAATAGGCCGCCGAGGTAGTCCGCGAGAAACTATCAATTTTTTATAAGGCCTTTACGAATCAAATACGCTCGCGCCACGTCCGATGGCTCTTCCAGATCGATATCAACCTGCGCGTTGAGCGTTCTCCATACCTTCCGGCATTCCGCGACCGCCTTGGCGTCGGCGGCTCCTTTTCCTCCGGGAAAAGAACCCACGAGTTCCCGGATAATTTCCTTGATTTCAGGATACTTGTCGAGCGTCTCTTTTCTTATATACGGAGTCAGGTCATACGGCGGGAAAAACGATTTATCGTCTTGATAAACGTACCAGTCGTATTTGGTCAGCGACGCGTCGGTGGCGAAAATCATGACCACTTCCGCTTTGTGATCCTTCAATCCCAATAGTGATATCCCCGGCGCGCTGGTCTTCAGCGCCGAAATGCGCGACCTTGAAATCGTAGAATTGTTCGAGCGCGGGCAACCCGTCGGGACGCGCCGAGAATTCGAAATCGATAAAGGTCGGGATGTTCCCATCCTTTGCGTTATATAGAGCCGCCAGATCGGAGATGGTTTTCAGCTTGTTTTCCTTTGCGAACGAGTTCCAGGAAGCGAACGCAAAGGTGTTGTTGTTCCAGATAGGCTGAAACCAATGAAACCCATTTTGAGCGTCCAGCTTCTTGACTTTTTCATAGAGTTCTTTATTGGAAACGCCCGGTTCATACGCGTGTTTGAGGTGAATCATCCAGGCGGTCCCGATGTATTCGGCGCACAGGTCGATGTCGCCGCTTTCCATACCCGCCCGCAAAGCCGCGCTGGTAAGATCGGACAGCAAGGACACCTTGAAACCGCGATCTTCCAAAAGCTGCTTCATCATCTGGCCGATGAGGTATTGCTCCGTAAAGTTTTTCGCGCCGACAACGATTTCCTTATCCGAAGCCCGCGCCATGTTGGGTGAAAGGAAAAAATAGCTGTCAGCAAAACCGCCAAGATGACGGCCGGTAATGATCTTCGCATCTCGCACTCCAGGTAATCTCCCACTGCGCCGTTTGTTTACCCCTGAGCCCTTGCGGTGTCAGCCAATTTTCAAAATGCGCGAGCAGGTATCCCAGGATTATGGCCATGGCGGCCGTAGGCGCGGCGCCTTGCAGGATCAAAAGCGGCTCCCGCGCGTACACGCCCGTTAGTGTGATTTTCCCCAGCCCTTCGCCGCCCACCAGCACCGCCAGTTCGGCCGTGCCCACGGTGATAACAGTGGAAACACGTATTCCGGCCAGTATCACCTTTTTGGACAAGGGCGCTTCGATCTTCCAGGCGATCTGCGCCTTGTCCATTCCCATGCCCTGGGCGGCTTCGATGATGGACGGATCTATGCTTTTTATCCCCGCGTATGTGTTCCGCACGATGGGAAGCAGGCCGTAAATGACCAGCGCCGCAATGGCCGATTGCAGGCCGAAACCCAGAATCGGGGCCATGATGGAAATGATGGCCAGGCTGGGGATGGTTTGCCCGATACCCGCCCCGCCGATAACGATCCAGGCGAATCGGCTGAAACCGGGCCGGCTGATCAGTATTCCGGCGGGAACCCCGATTAACGAGGCCAAGGCCACCGAGAAAAAGACCATCTTGAAGTGGACCCAAGCGTTGTGCGTCACGTCCGCCGCCGAGAAAGCGCTGTACACGCCGCCAATCGATCCCAAACTGGTGATCCAGGCCGTGAGGCCGAGCAGCGCGGTCAGCAAACATATGAAAACCACGGAATGTTTCATTGATCGGGGTTATTTCCTATAAAGAGCCGAAAGCTCCTTTTGCAGCTTTTCAAAGGTGATCACGCCTTCGAAATTCCCGCTTTCTTCGTCCACCACCGCCAGGGAATTTTGTCCGCTGGTGAGCAGTAGGGAAAGGGCCTGATCAAGGGTCATGTTCTTGGTGGCGTAGGCCATGTTGTTGCTGAGAATCTTGGAGACGATTTCGGCCTTGCGCAGATTCCGCCTGAATATCATGCCCAGATATTTGTTCTCGTCGTCAATGACCGGAAGCCATTGGAGGTCTTCCTTGTCCATAAGCTTACCGGACGGCGTCCGATTTGTCGTGAGGTTTGGCGGCGGGAGTTTCATTGGACAGGGCGGTATCCACCGGCAGCGCCTGAACCCCTTGAGCGGGCTGTCTACTCCTGTAAACGATTTCGCGAAATCCGTGTTTGGATTGAATATCAGGTCCACGGGCGGACCGAATTGGACGAGTTCGCCCGCTTTCATCAGCGCCACTTGGTCTCCTATTTTTATGGCCTCCGAAATATCGTGGGTAACAAAGATGACCGTCTTCTTGATCTGTTCTTGTATCTTCAGAAATTCGTTCTGCAACTCCATACGGGTGATGGGATCGATCGCGCCGAAGGGCTCATCCATCAACAGGATGGGCGGGTCCGCGCCCAGCGCCCGCGCCACGCCCACTCGCTGGCGTTGTCCTCCGGACAGCTCATGTGGGTACTTGTCGATGAATTTTTTCGGATCCAGCCGCAGCAGGTTCAGTAATTCCAGAGCCCGCTCGCGCCGCCTGGTTTTGCTCCATCCCTTGAGCGCCGGGACTGTCGCTATGTTCTGACCCACCGTCATATGCGGAAAAAGCCCCACATCCTGAATGGCGAAACCGATGCTTCTTCGCAGCTCGTTAACGTCGATTTTTTTATTGTCCACACCGTCGATCAATATGCCGCCGCTAGTCGCCGGGATGAGCCGGTTGATGAGCTTCATGGCCGTAGTCTTGCCGCAGCCTGACGGCCCCAGTAGCACACAGGTTTCGCCGTCACGCACGGTAAAACTCAGCCGTTTCACCGCCTCGGTTCCGTTCGGATATGTTTTGGTCACCTCAACCAGTTCGATCATAGCGCACTCTTTCTGATCCCTTTCGGCGTCACAACCCTCTGAACAACGGACATGAAAGCGTCGGCGCACACCGCGAGCAGGGACACCAGAACCCCGCCCAGAATGATAAGGTCCATACGGGCGTTCCGCAGACCTCTGAAAATAGGCGCGCCCAGCCCACCCGAACCGATCAGGGCCGCGATGGTCGCGATCCCTATTATGAGAATCGTCGCGTTGCGGACCCCGGCCATGATCACAGGCGTGGCCACCGGCAGTTTTACCTTGAACAGGAGCTGCGTTTCGGTCATTCCCATCCCTTTGCCAGCCTCTATGATGCCCGGATCGACGCCGCACAAAGCCGTATGGGTGTTGCGGATAATGGGTAGCTGACCGTATATGACCAGCGTGATGACGGCGGGAACAAAGCCGATGGCGGTAATACCGAAGTAAGCCAGAATAAACATCAGCAGACCGAACAGGGCCAGACTCGGCACGGTCATCATAATCTCGGCCAGATAGATGACCACATCCGCGAGACGTTCCTTACCGTTCAGACTGATGTAGATTCCAAGCGACAAGCCGAGGATCAATGCCAACAGGATGGAAACAAAGCTGATCCATATATGCTGCGATACCCACATGAACACCTTGTCATGGTGATGTAGGAAGAATTGAAGGGAACTCTGCATAATAAGAGGCTGGCAAATCGGCGAAATTGTATGCTTGTTCTGCCAACCGTACTTGTACCAATCGAGGAGCCTAATTGCAAACGGGATATGTAAATGTCTGCCGAAATCAGGCGTTTAAAATGCGATTTTATAATTACGCGACGTTTGACGTCATACGCATGGGTATCTTCGAAAACCGAGGAAGAGCTGGCGCGGCGCAAATTTCTCTGCCGAACCGCCCTGTTTCAATGGAAAAGCACGCCGAAAGACTTCGATTCTAAGCTCTTTGAATCTCGCTGGCGCTCAAATACCCTCCGTGGGACAGTGCCGTGCGGTGATGAACTTTTGGATTGTTCAGGCTTAGAAGACAATGAATGTTCGAGACAACCAAGAGCGCCCGTTGGTAGTCTAAAGTCCATTCGCATTTTGGGACTCTCGAGGGCGTTGACCATATTTGTGTTAACTAAAGCGCCGTATTCCTGAAATCAATTAGCGCTGCCTTGATCACCTGAATTTTAGCATCCTTGTACTGGCGGACCACTGAAGAAAGCTTTCCAGAACCTATACCAGATGAGCCGCTCATTTTATTGCGTTTCTGCATAGCATTTCTTAAAACATTCTCAAGTACCTTAACCCTTTAAACCAAAGGAGGTGTTCCATGGAGCTGTTTCAAGCCATCCGCTATTACCAGGATTATCACAAGGTGAACTCGGGGAAAAAATACGACAAAGGTGTATGGCAACACGCTCGCCAAGTTTTCAGACCATTTTGGAGATATTGAATTAGAGCAGATAACGCCAGACTCAATTCTCTCCTTTTTGACCACTCTCACCAAAGGAACAGGCGTGGGGATGGGTCCGAACGCGGACGTGAGAGGCCGGCTCGACATTACGCTCATGATCAAAGTCCCTTGATTGATGATGGAATGCGGCGTTCAGGCTAAGAGTGGTAGGTATTTGGTAGATTCCGGCCGAGCCAATAAAAAAGAGCAGATTAGGCGCTTTCCTAACCTGCTCTTTTAATCGTCTTATTTGGTCGGGACGAGAGGATTTGAACCTCCGACCCCCTGAACCCCATTCAGGTGCGCTCCCAGGCTGCGCTACGTCCCGTCGGAAAAATTGTGTTTACCATTCCCATGATGGGTTGTCAATGATTTTGAGTTGCGAAACCGTATTATGCCCGTGCGTTTTTGAGGCTCATTTTATAGGGCCAAACGGCGCGCTTTATGCTATATAGGGACGGACTGCTCATGAGAGGCGCCACCGAGAGGTTGCGTCACGCCCGCCGGGATGGATGAGCGGACAAATTTTACCACGCAAGATGACGCCGATACGATTTTGCTTTTATTTTGCCTCATTTTTGCGTTATACTTAAGAGCTTATTTGGGAGGCAAATAGCCTTGACAAACCCGGCTACTTGTGTAAACTAGGCGCATTTTTAAGAACGAGGCATTTCAATGAAGCGTACATATCAGCCAAGCAATATAAAACGGAAACGAACCCACGGATTCTTAGTAAGAATGCGCACGAAATCGGGACGACAGGTGATAAGCAGGAGGAGGTCAAGGGGCAGGAAGCGATTGGCTGTCTAGCCCATTCCGCACAGGTGATGGGTGCCCATGGATTCCCGAAGTCGATGAGGATCGTCAAACGCTCGGATTATCAACGAGCGCTTCGGGGTGGGAAACGAATCCATACCAGACATTTCGCGCTCGTATTTTACCCGACTGAATTTATCACGACACGGCTGGGACTGATCGTCAGCAAGCGAGTCGGCAACGCGGTTAATCGAAACCGTGTAAAACGTCTGATTCGAGAGTTTTTCCGGCTCAACAAATCACTCTTTCCCGTGTCGTACGATGTGGTGGTAATAGCTAAGCCAGGCGCCCATACTTTGACCTATCACCAGGTAGCGAATGAAATTTCCAAGCGCGCGCCCTTCGACGTGTAGGGCACATGTTTAAACATATCGCAATCTTTTGTATACAGGTGTATCGATACTGTATATCCCCCCTGTTTCCCCCATGTTGCCGGTTTTACCCCACGTGCAGTGAATACGCTGTCGCGTCCATCAAAAAGCATGGCGTTGTAAAGGGCTGCTACCATTCCGCCCTTCGCATTCTCAAATGCCATCCTTTTCATCCGGGCGGACACGACCCGATCCGCTAATCAAAGTGGTCAGGAGTTCTTGAATGGATAGGAATGCTCTTATTGCAATTGTTCTGTCGATGGTGGTTCTAATTTCCTGGAGCTTGTTCTTCTCGCCGAACCCGAAGCAACCCGTCCCCCAGGAACAGGCCGCGCTACAGGATCAGGCCGAACAGAAAGGCCAGGTCGAACAACAGACCGCCCAGACCGCCCAGACCGCCGCGCCGGCGGCCATTAAAGAAGAAGCCGTATCGACCACGACGCCCGAAACGGCGGCGGTCGTCAAAAAAGCTTCCCGCGACGTGGTGGTGGAAACCGATCTGTACCGGGCCGTGTTCAGCGAAAATCTGGCCGCGCTCCGAAGTTTCGAACTGACAAATTATCGCCAGAGCGTGCAGGCGGGATCGCCGCCCCTGGATCTGAACAACGAACATCAGCCGAACATAGAACTTTCCCTGTACCGCAATTCCGTTCCCGGATTGGATCGGGCCGTGTACGAGGCGGATACGTTCCATATCAATCTCACCGGCGCCAACGACACGGCGGCGGTCAAATTCACCTGGACCTCCCCCGGCGGCGTGGTCTTTATCAAGACCTACACCTTCCATTCCGGGAGCTATGTCTTCGATCTGACCGTAACGGTGGAAAACCGCACGCAAGAGGCTTTCGACGACAATCTCCAGCTCAGCCTGTTCGGGTCCAAGTTCGAAACCGGTTCCGGCTATTACAACGTGCTGGGCATGGTGGCGCTCCGGGACGGGTCGCTGACGCACAAGGAAGCCAAGGACATCGATAAGCAGATAACCGAAACCGGCACGTTTACCTGGTTCGGTTATCAGGACAATTACTTCCTGGAGGCCCTGGTCCCCTGGGAACCGTTGCAGACCAGCCTGCGCATGGAAGCGCCCCAGCCCGGCGTCACCAAGATCACCTTGGTCAATCCGCCGCTCAAGCTCGATCCCATGCAGAAGGCTTCGATCAATTACAAATCCTATCTGGGCCCCAAGAAACTCGGCATTCTCAGGCCGTTGGGGTTGGAACTGGACAAGGCCATCAATTTCGGCTGGTTCGACGTTATCGGCAAGCCGCTGCTGTGGTTCCTGAACTTCATCTACGGCCTGGTGGGCAATTACGGCGTGGCCATTATTCTGCTGACCGTGCTGATAAAAATTCTTTTCTGGCCGCTGACGCAAAAAAGCTACAAATCCATGAAGGCCATGCAGAAGTTGCAGCCTCAAATGGCGAAATTGCGGGAAAAATACAAAGACAATAAGGAAAAGCTCAATCAGGAGATGATGGGCCTGTACAAGACGTACAAGGTGAACCCGTTCGGCGGGTGTCTGCCGATGGTTATCCAGATTCCCGTATTCTTCGCCCTGTACCGGGTTCTGACCAACTCCATAGCCATCCGTCACGCGCCATTCATGCTGTGGATCAACGACCTTTCAGCGCCCGACCGTTTGAACGTGGGTTTCCAGATACCCTATACCGGGGGATTTCCGGTGTTGACCCTTCTTATGGGCGCGAGCATGTTCATGCAACAAAAGATGACTCCCACGACCGGCGACCCCACCCAGGCGAAACTCATGTTGATGATGCCCGTTGTCTTCACCTTCATGTTCATCAACTTTCCCGCCGGTCTGGTACTGTACTGGCTCACCAATAACATCCTTTCCATTGGGCAGCAGTACTTGATTAACAAGAGCAAATAGCCTTTTTCGAATCGGAGGAGTGAATGTCCAAAGAGACTCTGGAATTTGAAGGAAAAACCACTGAAGACGCCATACAGGCCGCGTGCAAGCATTTTAACGCCTCACCCGATAAGCTGGACATACAGATCCTGACCACCGGTTCCTCCGGAATCTTCGGTCTGGTGGGCGGTAAAAAGGCCAAGGTGCGCGTCACGCTCAAGGAAGAGCCCAAATCCGAGGCTCTCCCCGAATCGCTGGCCAGGGAAGAATCGTTCGACCGGGTACTGGACGAGGAAACCGCCGAGGAAGCGGTCATCGAAGAAGCGTCCGTCGAGGAAGTATCCGTGGAGGAAGAACCTCGGCGGGAAGAGGTTGCCGAGGAAGAAGAAGCCTTCGACGACGAAGAGGGCGAGGAAGAAGAGATTCCCGCCGGAGCCGACCTGGAGGAAACAACCGCCGCCATGGAAACGGGAAAAGCGGCGCTGGAAAAAATATTGACCTATCTTGACGAAAATTCCAACGTGGCGGCGATCCTCAAGGACAACGCCGTGGTGCTCAATATCGAAGGCCAGTCCAGCGGCATCCTGATCGGCAAGAAGGGCAAGACCCTGGACGCGCTGCAATACATCATCAGCAAGGTGGTGAACAAGCAGTCCAGCAAAAAGATCAAGGTCATGGTCGATACGGAGAACTACCGCCAGCGGCACCGGAAGTCCCTGGAAGATCTGGCCAAACGGTTGGGCGAAAAAGTGAAACGATCCGGCAAACCGGTGACCATCAGCCCCATGAATCCCGCCGACCGCAGGATCGTGCACTTGGCGCTGCAAAACGACAAGAGTTTGCGGACGCGGAGCAAGGGCGAAGGCGTTTTAAAGAAAATCATCATATTTCCGCAACGCTCCTCGTCCGAGTCACGCCGCAATTCGGACTCGAACGCGTAGGGACTTCCCGTGAACCATGGAGGAGCGACTGTCCGACACCATAGCCGCCATCGGATCGCCGGTGGGCGACTCGGCGATCGGTGTGGTACGTCTCAGCGGTCCTCTGTGTGGGGACATCGCCCAACGACTCTTTCGTAGCGCAAGCGGGGTTGAAAAACTTCAACCCCGCCGCATGACCCTCGGCCACGTCATCGACCCGCAAACCGGCGCGGTGGTGGACGAGGTCCTGCTGGTTTTCATGCGCGCCCCCGCCACCTATACCCGCGAAGACGTCCTGGAAATCCAATGTCATGGGGGCTCCGCCGCCGTCAACCGCATCCTTGAACTGACGCTCCGATCGGGCGCCCGCCTGGCCGAACCCGGCGAATTCACCAAACGAGCTTTCCTGAACGGCCGTATCGACCTCACCCAGGCCGAAGCGGTCATCGACGTAATCCGTTCGCGCTCCGCCGCCGGCCTGGATCTGTCCAACCGGCTCCTGAGCGGCGCACTGAAACGCGAAATCGATCGGCTGCGCGACAAGGTGGCCGGACTGCTTGCCCAGGTGGAAGTGGCCATCGATTTTCCCGAAGAGGACGTGGACATCATTCCTCCCGCCGAAGCGCTGAACCTCATCGAACAGGACCTGCTGCCGTCCATTAAATCCCTGCTGGACACATTCGAAGCGGGCCGCCTCTATCGCGAAGGCGTGTCCATCGCCATCGTGGGCAAGCCCAACGTGGGTAAATCGAGCCTGCTCAACCGGCTGCTCGGCGAAAAAAGGGCCATTGTCACGCCGCGCCCCGGAACTACCCGCGATTTCATCGAGGCGGAGGTCACTTTGGACGGTCTGCCCATACGGTTGATCGACACGGCGGGACTCCGGGAAACCGAGGATGAGATCGAACGCGTCAGCCTGGAGGTGACCCGCGAACGGCTGGAACAGGCCGATCTGGCGCTATGGGCGCTGGATCTGAACGAGGGCGCGGACGAACTGGACGACGCCGTGCATGGCCTGCTGAAAAATAAAAACGTCATGGCCGCGGCCAACAAAATCGACCTCCGGCCGGACGCTTCGTTGGAACCTTTGCGCCAACGCTATCCCGGCGTTCCGCTGCTGGCGGTTTCGGCCCTCACCGGCGCCGGAATCGACGAGTTGAAAAAAGCCATGCGCGAAATGGCGTTAAAGGGCGGCTCGGAGGTTTTGAGCGGCCCGGTGATCACCCGCTTGCGGCACAAACGGGCGCTGGAACGGCTGGCGCAACACCTGGAGCTGGCGGCTGGCGACATCCGCGAAGACATGCTGCTGGACCGGCTGTCCATCGACCTGCGCGACGCGCTCGACGATTTGGGGGAAGTGGTGGGGCTGGTGACCAGCGAGGATATTCTGTCCCGCATTTTCAGCGAATTCTGCATAGGCAAGTGAACGGTATGGACGTTGAATTTGAACAGGCGCTGGAAACAAGCCTAAGCGCGCTCGATATCAGCCTGCCCCCCGACCGGCTGGCGGCGCTGGGCCGCTACTACCGGCTGCTTCGGGAATGGAACGCCAAGATCAACCTCACCGCCCTGACCAACCCGGTGGACGTGGCGGAAAAGCTGTTCGCCGATTCGCTCTTTCTGCTGCGGTTTCTCCCCGACCGCGCCACCCTGCTCGACCTGGGTTCGGGCGCCGGTTTTCCGGGCCTGGCGCTCAAGGTGGCCAGACCCGACCTGACGGTCCTGCTGGTGGATTCCATACGCAAAAAGGTGAACTTCCTCAAACAGGTCATCCTGGAACTGGGGCTTAAGGGAGCGAACGCCAGCCATACGCGGCTGGGTGAAGCCGCCTCCCCTGTTCCCTTGCGCCATTTCGACGCAGGCGCCTTTCGCGCGGTGGGCCCTCTTTCCGAAGTTGTCGGCCTGGTCCTGCCCCACCTCGCGGACCAAGGCGTGATCCTGGCCATGAAAGGGCCTCACGCGGAAACCGAGGAGTTAGGCGGCCTGGACCCTTCCCTGCGCGTCCGGGAAATCGTCCGCTATACCCTGCCCCAATTGTCGATTCCCCGTTCGGTGATCGTCCTGGAAAAAGTCGCCGGTTAGGGCAGGCGACAATCCGTGTCCACTAAAGTGAAGACGCCTCGTCATTGCCCGGCTTGACCGGCCGCGCCTGCGAAAAGGCGCCTCCCCCAAGCCCCCCTCAGTGAGGGGGGGTGGCGAAGCCGGGGGAATCATCCGTAAGTAGCCGATAAGAAAGGAAATGTTTGGCGGCATATTTTCCAGGATACGTCAATCCGGGCGCCACTTTACGCATGCGCCCAATGCTTCCTGTTATGTCCTCAAGTCGTCCGGATTCACGGGTATTTTGCGGATTCTCTTCCCGGTAGCCCGGAACAGAGCGTTGGTCACGGCGGGCGCCACGGGCGGCACGCCGGGTTCGCCGATCCCGTTGGGCGGCTCCTCGCTCTTGACGATGTACACCTCCACCTCGGGCGTCTCATCCATCCGCAGGATGGGGAAATCATGGAAATTACTTTGCTGGACGCGCCCATCCTTGATGCTCACCGAACTTTTCAAGGTGGCGGAGAGCCCAAACATGACCGCGCCCGCGATCTGGGCCTTGACCATTTTGGGGTTGACCGCGATGCCGCAGTCCACGGCGCAGACCATGCGGTGGACACGGACCGCGCCGTTATTTTCCACCGAAACCTCCGCCACCATGGCCACCGGGGTCCCATGAAAAGCGTGGATCGCCACGCCCTGGTAAATCCCCTCCGCGGGCTTCTTTCCCCAACCGGCCTTTTCCGCCGCCAACTCCAGGACGGCCCGGTGCTTGGGAGCGTCTTTCAGCAGCCGCAACCGTAGCTCCACCGGGTCCTTGTTTGATTCCACGGCGATTTCGTCCATGAATGACTCGATGACAAAGGCGTTGCGGGAATCCGCCACCGACCGCCAGGGTCCCACCGGCACCGGGAGTTCGGCCTGGACATATTCGATCCGGACGTTCTCGATCCCATAGGCCATGTCCACCGAACCGGACATGGATTCTTTCGCGCCCATGAACCGCTTGGCGATGGGGACAATCACGCTCGCCAGCGGGTACCGGAGGGCGGAGGGCATCCACGGAGGAAGAATGGAAGGACCCATGATCTCCAGGAGGCGGTCCATCTGCGACTGCCCCACGGCCTTGTGGATCCAGGCGACGGGATAGCCCTCGCTGTCCAGACCGGCCTCGATGGTATTGTAAAAGGCGGGCCGGTAATGATCGTTGCGCATATCCTCTTCGCGGGACCAGATCACCTTGACCGGGGCCTTGACCGTTTTGGAAAGCCGAACCGCCTCGAACACATAATCCTGCATGGATCGCCGGCCGAATCCGCCTCCCACATAGGGCGTATGCACCTGGACGGCGTCCAGGGGCAGCCCCGCCGCGTGAGCCGCCACTTCGCGGGCCGGTTCCTGGCCTTGGGTGGGCGCCCACACCTCGCAACGGTCGGGAAGAACGTGAGCCGTACAGTTCATTGGTTCGGGACAGGCGTGAGCCTGATACGGCAGTTCATATACCGCCTTCACGCGCTTGGCCGCATCCTTCATGGCCCGGTCGACCTTGCCGTCCTTGCGCACCCGCTTTCCCTTTTCATCGATGCGTTGCGCGAACCCGCTCATGATGGCGTCGCTGTCCAAATCGGCGGCGCCACCCTTCCATTCGATCTTGAGGACGTCCGCGGCTTTTTTCGCCTGCCAATAGGTTTGCGCCACCACGGCCACGCCCGATTCCAGGGCCACCACGTCCTTGACGCCGGGCATGGAGCGCGCTTCCCGGTCATCAACCGACGCGGGACCGCCGCCGAAATAGGGAGCGTGGATCATCGCCGCCGTGAGCATTCCGGGCAGGGTGAAGTCCATGCTGTACTTGATCTTACCCTGGGCCTTGTCCAAAGAGTCCAATCTCGGGTAGGGGTGTCCGACGATCTTGAATTCTTCCGGCTTTTTCAGGCGCGGTTTTTCGGGCGCCTTCAGGGTAGCGGCCTTTTCCAGGAGTTCCCCGTAGCGCAGCCGTTTCCCGCTGGGCGTATGGGTCACCACGCTGTTTTCGGCGCTGAATTCGGACACCGGCTTGTCCATAATTTCGGCGGCGGCCATAATCAACAGTTCCCGCGTGGCGGCTCCGGCGTGGCGCAGCAAATCCCAGGAAGTCTTCACGCCCGTGCTGCCGCCCGTGGCCTGCACCCCGAAATCCGGGTTTTTGTACACCGCCGCCACCGGCGCGATTTCGGCGCGCATTTTTGACCAATCGGCGTCGAGTTCCTCGGCCACGATCATGCAGGACGCGGTGGTGGTTCCCTGGCCCAGTTCCGTGTGCTTGACCATGACCGTGATGGTGTCGTCGGGAGCGATCCTGATCCAGGCGTTGGGAACGAGTTTTCCGCTGTTGTCGGCGACCGTGATCGGGGCCGCCGTGGCGGTCGTAGCGGGCGCATGAACCGCGACCATAAGACCCGCTCCGCCGACCAGACTGACCTTGATAAAACTCCGGCGGCTCAGTTCCGTGGTTGTATCTTTCATGACTCCAGCTCCTCCGCCGCTTTTTGTACGGCCCGCCGGACATCCGGGTAGGTCCCACACCGGCAGAGCACGGCGCTCATGGCCTGGTCGATTTCTTCCCGCGTGGGCTTGGGATTGATCTCGAGCAGCGCCGCCGCGTTCATGATCTGCCCCGGCTGACAATACCCGCATTGCGGGGCGTCCACTTCCGCCCAGGATTTGAACAGTACAGTCGCCGTCCGGCCTTTCAACCCTTCGATGGTGGTGATTTCCCGGTCCACGGCTTCGGCCGCCGTAACGCTGCACGAAGGAAACGGTTCACCGTCCATATGCACCGTGCAGGAACCGCACTCGCCTATACCGCAACTGTATTTCGTTCCCGTGAGCCCCAGTTGTTCGCGCAGCACCCAAAGCAGAGGCGTATCCGGGTCCACGTCGATATCATGTGTTTGGCCGTTTACCCGTAGCTTGATCATGGGATGTTCTCCTTATATGGTATCTCTATAGAACACATTAGGAATGAATGTTCATTCCGTTAAAGAGCAAAAAGGTTCGCCATAGCGCGAAATCATCTCACCGCCGCACGGCCTCCCAGCACAGTTCCTCGGCCAAAGCCTCATTTTCCGGCGTCGGCTTTATTTCCCCCACCATGAAAGCCTTCTCCATGCCGATAAACGCCCCGGTGACAAATGCCACCAGGATTTTCGGCGCAACCTCCTTGGTGATCTGTTGGCGGCGGCACGTCTCAAAGAAATCTTGAAACTCCGACTTAAGCTGGCTCTCAAGCCTTTGACTCTCATCATCCAGGTACGGCGAATGATGGTGAAACTCAAGAAACATTAACTCCTTAGGATGTTTTCGAGAGAATCCGATCAACCGGCGCCAGATCTCATGAAAAAGCCTGCGAGGGGGCAGGTTCCGGTCAATGCCGATAAGCACCGCGTCGGCCATGGCCTGTTTCCAATGCCGGTACAAGGCGTTGATCAGCGCCTCCTTGTCCTTGAAGTACCGGTAAATAGTCCCGGCGCCCACCTGAGCCCGCGCGGTGATCAAGGCCACAGAGGTTCCGTGAAATCCCCGTTCGGCGAAGAGTTCCAACGCCGCGTCCAAAATGGCTTCCCGTTTATCCATACTCGCCTGTTTTCGGGCTCGACCGAAATCGAGCGTTGAATTCCCCTGCGGAATGAACGTTCATTCCTTCATATACCTGAAGTCATACTTCGTCAACAAATTTGAAGAAAGGCAGAAAAAAAACATTGCGGGAGAATTTCTTCCCCCGCGCCCCCTGTAGGAGATTTCTCGCTACGCGAGAAATGACAAACGTTTCTAGTCATCCGCCAATCACAACATTGAAAGTTCTTGGGAGGAGAGTTTGAGAGGAACCTTTCTTTCAAGAAGGGTTCCTCTCAAGGTATTTTCAAACAATCAATCCCCGCAGGGTCTTCAGATTGACCTTGTCTTCGGCCAGGTCTTTTCCCTTGGGCGTTTCCAGAGTCATGGGATGGCGGGCGAACCGGGGGTCGTTGAGCAGCAGGCGGAAGGCTTCCAGGCCGATTTGTCCCTTGCCGATGTGAGTATGGCGATCCACATGGCTGCCGAGTTCGCGTTTGGAATCGTTGACATGGAAAAAACGGAGGCGGTCCAGGCCGATGAAGCTGTCGAATTGTTCAAAGGTTCGCAGATATTCGTCGGGGGAGCCGATATTATACCCGGCGGCGAAGGCGTGGCAGGTATCGAAGCAGACGCCTAGCCGACGCGAGTAGCCGGAATTGGACAGGATATAGGCCAGCTGTTCAAACCGCCAGCCCAGACCGGACCCCTGGCCGGCCGTGTTTTCCAGCAGCGTCATCACGTTATTTGAACCCGACAGCGCCACGGCGCGGTCCAGGTTACGCGCGAACCGGTCCATCCCCTCTAGGAGATTGCCGTCGCCGTACGAGCCCGGATGCAGAACCAGAAAATGTGCGCCCAGCCGTTCCGCTCGAACCAGCTCGTCGGCCACGGTTTGAACCGATTTTTCCGCCAACTCGCTGTCCGACGTGGCCAGGTTGACCAGGTAGGACGCGTGCGCGGCCACGGGCATGCGGCCGTTTTCCTTCCACGCGGCCCGGAAAAGCTCCACTGCCTTATCGGTCAATTCCGGCGACCGCCATTGCCGCTGGTTGCGGGTAAAAATTTGCAGCGCCTGCCCTTTTACGCGGGCTATCCGTTCAAATGCGAGGTCCAATCCCCCCGCCACCGACATGTGGGCTCCCAGGAGCGGCACGTTTCCATCCTTTACTTGCGGTTTTTTTTCAGTGTCATTTATGTAATACTCCCTTTCCGGGCCGTCAATGGAAGCGGCGATGCGATCATGGCTTTGCCGGGAATGCGGGAGGCCGAAATGACAACGGACATGCGGGTGTAGCATGAAGATCGTCAAAAACGGAGAATGCGACCGGCGCCGGGAATACGGGCCGGATTTGCGGGAGATCGTGAATCTTTCCCGGTTTCGGGAGGCTCAAAAAGAAATTTCCTCCTGGCCGGGTTACGCGGTTACCCCCTTGCGCAACCTGAACGGGCTGGCCGCGCGTCTGGGCGTGGGTTCCCTGTGGTATAAGGACGAATCGGGCAGATTCGGGCTGGGCAGTTTCAAGGCTCTGGGCGGCGCGTACGCCGTGTTCAAAGTCCTGAAACGAGCCATCGAGGAAAAGACCGGACGCGGAGACGTGGGTTACGCCGAACTGAGAGCCGGCGCCTTTCGCGACATAACGTCCGCCATAGCCGTAAGCTGCGCCACCGACGGCAATCACGGCCGATCGGTAGCCTGGGGCGCGAACCTGTTCGGGCTGGAGTGCGTGATTTATCTCCATGAAGGGGTGAGCCGGGCGCGGGAACGGGCCATCGCCGATTTGGGCGCCACGGTCATCCGTGGGGGGAAAACCTACGACGAGTCGGTGCGGCGGGCGGCCGAGGACGCGGCCAGGCTGGGACGAACCGTGATTTCGGACACTTCCTACCCCGGCTATATGGACATTCCCCGCGACGTGACGCAGGGCTACACGGTAATGGTGGACGAGGCGCTGTCGAACATGGACGGAAAGCCCACCCACGTGTTTATCCAGGGCGGCGTGGGGGCGCTGGCCGCCGCCATCATCGGCCATATGTGGGAACTTTACGGCGCGGAGCGCCCCTGTTTCGTCATCGTGGAGCCGGACCGCGCCGACTGCATCTTTCAGAGCCTTGAAGCGGGCAGCCCCGTGTCCGACACAGGAACATTGGACACCGTCATGGCCGGTCTGGCCTGTGGCGAGGTGTCTCTACTGGCCTGGGAAATCATAGCGGCGGGCGCGGATTTCGCTCTGACCATTCCCGATGACGCGGCCCTGGACGCCATGCGCACATTGGCGCGGGGAGAAGGCGGCGATACGCCGCTGGTGGCGGGCGAGTCGGGCGTGGCCGGGCTGGCCGGGCTTATTACCGCGTCAACCGACGAAATCGCCCGAACCCTGCTGGGTCTGGATTCATCATCCCATATCCTGGTTTTCGGCACCGAAGGGGCCACCGATCCGGACATCTATCGCCAAGTAGTGGGAAAGGAACCGGGCGAAGTCGAACAGAGCAGGCGGACGGAAGCTTCATGAGCAGCATCGTCGGCGCCATCGCCCCCATATTCATGGTCATCGTCCTGGGCGCGCTTTTGCGGCGGGTGGGTTTTCTGCCGGACACCTTTCTCAGCCCGGCCAACAGCCTGGTCTATTACGTGGCCATACCCGCCATGATTTTCCTGGCCGTGGCGCATACTTCATTCGCGACCGCCTTCAACCCGCTCGTGGCCGTGGCCACCTTTGTGCCCGTGGCCATTGCCCTGGGGTGCGGGCTGCTTACCGCCAAACTCTTGCGCCTACCCCGCAACGAAGCGGCCACCTTCACCCACTGCTCGTTCCACGGTAACGTCGGGTACGTGGGGCTGGCCGTGGCCTTTTATTTTCTCGGCGACCAGGGGTTCGCTCAGGCCAGCATTCTGGCGGGTTTCTTGATCCTGATTCAGAATTTCTTCGCCGTGGAGGTATTGACATCCTTCCAGGAACGTAAGCCCGGCAGGAAATGGTCCAATCTTCTCCGCCCCATCGCGCTTCATCCGGCCATTCTGTCCACGCTGGCCGGGATGATCTTTTCCCTGAGCGGACTGCGCGTTCCGCTCATTCTGGAACGGTGGCTGTCCATTGTGAAAGGGTTGGCGCTGCCTCTGGCCCTGTTGATTATCGGGGCGTCCCTTTCCCCCACGCGAATGAAACGCGGACTGCGGCTGGCTCTGGCCAGCGGTTTTATCAAACTGGTCCTGGAACCCGCCGCCGGTCTGGGATTGGCCCTTCTGCTGGGAGTGGGAATAAGCCAGTACCTGCCGGGATTCGTGGCCATCGCCACCCCCACGGCCACCTTCACCTATGTCATGGCCGTGGGCATGTCCGGCGACCCGGATCAGGCTTCCGCCGCCATTTCCATCAATACGCTCTTGTCCGGGATTACCTATACGCTGTGGTTGTCGCTGCTGACGTGAGTTTGGGGGAACCTTTTTCAAAAAGGGTCCTCCCATTTCAGTCTGCTAACCTACAGGCGTCCGGAACCGCAATAGACGTTGATTCCCGCACCCCTGGACGGCGAGGCCAGGGTCATGTTCAGGGAAGCGGCCAATTCGACCGCCAGGGCCGTGGGCCTGGAAGCGGCCAGGATGAAGGGGATCTTGGCGCGAGCCGCTTTCTGCACCAGCTCATAGCTGATGCGTGAAGAAAGGATCAACACTTCGGCGCGATGGAGCGTTCGCTCAAGAAAGAGTTTTCCGATGGCCTTGTCCAGGGCGTTGTGGCGGCCCACGTCCTCGGCCAGCGACAACGGTTCCAGATCGGCGCTGTAAAGGGCCGCCGCGTGGGCGGCGCGGGTCTTTTTGTAGAGGGTCTGGCGATCCTTCAGGGTTTCCAGGCGGTGGTACGCCTTTTCCAGGTCAATGGCGGGGCCGTCGGGCAGAGGCTTGACCATCTGCGAAAGGTCCTCGACCAGTTCCTTGCCGCAGATGCCGCAACTGGTCTGGCTGACGAACCCCCGGCGCTCCAGAATGGCGGTTATGGAAAGCAACCGCGCCGGCGTGACGGTGAGGGTAACCACGTTGGTGGCTTCTCCGTCGCAGGAGGCGATGGTTTCGACGTCGTCGGGACTGTCCAGAACGCCTTCGGCCAAACAAAACCCGGCGATGTGAGCCGGTTCGTCTCCCGGCGTGCGCATGACCACGGCGTAGGGGCGGCCCTGAACCCGTATGGACAGGGGCTCCTCTCGGATCAGGTCCAGCCGGGCGGACGTCTCCGCTTTTCCTTCCCGCAGTATAATGGTCAGGGGAATCGTGTTGTCGCTCAAACATCCTCCTCGGGTTTCGAATCTCTTTGGTTATTATTTATTATTTTTGCGCATCGAATCAACTGCTTCATAAGGAACCGTTCCGGGGAGCGTTTGGTTCTTTTCAACGCCATGGCCTGGCCGGTAAAATACAGCATGAGTTGAAGGAGAATACAGAATTTCATCATTGGCGCGTACTCGGGCTTATACTTATTTTCATTGATAACCACGGAGGAATGGACATTATGGATCAGAAAACAGGCACATCGGCGACTCTTGCGATTATCGCGGCTATCGGCAGCTTCATTATCACTTTTACCGGACATCCCATTTGGGGAGTGATCGCCGGTGTGGTTTCGATTCCCCTGGGAGTCCTGGGGATGATCTTCGCGGCATCTCCTCGCGTGGGCGGCGGCATCATCAGCCTGCTGGCGATCATTATCGGCGCGTTAGCCATCGTGGTCGGCGCCCTGGGGATCATCGGCGTGATCATTTTCTGATCGAACCCGACGCCCGGCGGCTCTCTTGGGAAACCGCTTCGAACGCGGAACGTCCATACGTGGAGAGCGGATCAGGTATTTCAAACCCCGCAATACGGGCTTCTCCTTATAGGCTCGGAACGCTCTATCGTTGAGAATAAGACGTATCATGCGCCGGAGCGTCAGGCTCGGCGGATAAAACGAAACTCAACGGCGGAACGAATCCGCTCTGAAAGGAGACGAACACCATGTGTTACAATTGCGGATGCGGCAGCGCGAGTGACGATCACGGAAAAGGCCATATGGGAATGGACCCCGACGGCAAGGCCATCACGGACAAAACCTTCGAGGCCGCCGGCAAAGCCTTTGAAATGAGCGCTAAGGAATCCAGAAAAAACACGCACGATCTGTTGATGAAAAACATGAAGTAACCCGCGCAAGCGTTGGGGACGGAGAGCGTCGGCTCCCCGTCCTCGTCTCCCTCTTCATATCCCACCCCGGCGTGATTCTTCAGCGGGGAGTCCCGAGGAACGCGGACCGGTCGTAGGTAAGCAGATCGCCGATGCGCGCAATGTCGAGATCGGCCGGCGGATAGTCGGCGACCGCGTGGGGGTCGAGCGCATAATGTCCCTGGCGCGGCCAGACGGCCGTCAGCCGGTCTTTCCAAATCTTTTTCATGGCCGCCAGAATACGCAACTTGTCGTCCACCATGACATAATGGCCGGCGGGATAGCGCTCCTCGACTTCCTCCAGCATCTCTTCCTTGTGAATATAGATGAGTACGCGCCCTTCCACCGCTTTCCAGAGCCCCGAACGTTCGACCTTGCGCGGCTGAAAAACCACGTCGCCGTCGGACAGAATAACCGTGGTCCCCCAGGACTGGAAGCGCGTCAGGACGTCCAGCGAACCCGGATACAGACGATCGCGGAAGGGGTATTCCAGCAGGAACGACGACATGGTCAGCAGATGCGGATCGCAGCGGTCTTCGAGCCGGTAGCGCTGCAAGCGCGCCGAGATAATCCACGTACCCGAGTTCCTCCCGCAGCTCTTCGAGAATCGCCCAGTACCGGTCCCTGCTCTCCACGCCGAATTCGCGTTCGATATGGTTTCTGAGGTCGATCTGCACGCTGTCGTTGTCGAGTAGGGTATTGTCCACATCGAAAAGGAATATGATTTCTTCCCCGGACACCGCCATCCGATCACCTCCACCGTCTTGGGACGACCCGGCCGCGATGGTAATCCGACCGAGGCTCCAAGCTTTTATGTTTTCATCATTTCTCGCCACATTCAAATGGCCCGCCTTTACACCTTTTATTATAACAGTAATTTTCGATAAAGGTTTATTCAGTCCACCAAACGCTTCGGGGACGGGCGAATCGCTTTATGGGCGCGAGTTTGGCTCGCTTTTTCACGGTCCGTCGCGGCCCGAAAGCGCCCTTCACAACCGCTTGACGGATACCCTGTGACGCAGTATTACACAATGTGACGCGCCGTTCACGAAAATCGGACGGGCGGAGAAAGGTAACGCAATGCAAGCAAAAAAACTCCCCCGCAGGGAGCGCGAGAAACTGCGGCAGCGGCAGGAAATGCTCGCCGCCGCGCTCGATCTTTTCTCCCAGAAGGGGTACCACAGCGTAACCATGCACGAGATCGCCGAAAAGGCCGAGTTCGCCATCGGAACGCTCTATAAGTTCTTCCAGAACAAGGAGGACCTCTACAAGGCGCTTGTTCTGGAAGAATACGAAAAGTTTGAGGACAGCATCACGCGAGCCATCAATGAGCCGGGTGATGAGGTGGAAAAACTGCGAAATTATATCCGGGCCCGGGCGAACGGTTTCGCAAGCACATCGCCTTTATTCGGCTCTTTCTCGCCGAGAGCAGAGGGGCCAGTTTCAACATCAAGGCGGGCCTGGATGAAGAGATGCGAACGCGGTATTTCACCTTTCTGAAAAACGTCGCCGCGATCCTTGAGAGCGGAATCGAAAACAAACGGTTCAAGCAGATCGCCGACCCCTTTCATCTGGCCGTCGCTCTCGACAGCACGCTCGACGCTTATCTTCTCCTTTGGCTTTACGAGCCCGAGGTCATCCCTTTCCGGAGAATCCCGGACGACCATTTTGGATATTTTTTTCAAAGGACTGATTGACTCATGAATTCTCGCACGGATTTCCGACTGAATATCGCTCATCATCTTGCTTCTGGAGGTCTTCTGATGCAACGGAACAAGGAATAGATTTTCAGCCACTCGGATGGGCCATGGTTCTGGCGGCTCTTTTGAGTCTCCTTTTGCTGTGGGGCTGCGAAAACGGGCACAGCAAGGAAGCCCCGCCGCCCCCCGTGCCGGAAGTGGCCACGGTGACCATCGAGCCGCGGCAGATCGAGCTGACCACCGAATTGCCGGGCCGTACCTCCGCCTACCTGATTGCGGAAATCCGGCCGCGGGTCAACGGCATCATAGAAAAGCGGTTGTTCCGGGAAGGCTCGGATGTCAAAGCCGGCGACCTCCTGTACCAGATCGATCCCGTCCCCTTTCAGGTGGCTTATGATTCCGCAAAGGCGTCGCTGGGAAAAGCGCAGGCCAATTTGCCGTCGATCCGCTCGAGGGCCGAACGATACAAGGAATTGCTTGACGTCAAAGCGGTCAGCCCGCAGGATTACGAGGACGCGGTGGCCGCGGTGGAACAGGCCAAGGCCGAGATCGAATATTGCAAAGCCGCGGTTGAAGCGGCCCGCATCAATTTGGGCTATACCCGCGTCACCGCTCCCATTTCCGGACGGATAGGCATGTCCAGCGTGACCGATGGGGCGCTCGTGACGGCCTATCAAGCCGACCTCCCTGTGCGACCATTCAGCAACTGGACCCCATTTATGTGGACGTGACCCAGTCGTCCGCCGAACTGCTGCGCCTGAAACGCAACCTGGAAACCGGCGAACTCACCACCGATGGAAAAAACGGGAAAAAGGTCCGCATACTCCTGGAAGACGGAACACCCTATCCGCTGGAAGGCAACGCTGCAGTTCCGCGACGTGACGGTGGACCCGGCCACCGGTTCGTTCACGCTGCGCATCGTGGTTCCCAATCCGCAAAATCTGCTCCTGCCGGGAATGTTTGTGCGGGCCGTTCATACAGGAAGGCGTTGCTGAACATGCCATCCTGGCTCCTCAACAGGGCGTGAGCCGCACTCCCAAGGGGGAACCCTCGCGCTGATCGTGGATGACAGAAAGGCGTGGTCCAGCAGCGGATGCTGACGCTCAACCGGGCCATCGGCGACAGTGGCTGGTCTCTTCCGGGATATCCGGCGGAGAACGGGTGATCGTCGAGGGCATGCTGAATGTTCGGCCGGGCGCCACGGTGAAGGCCGTTCCCTTGAACAGCTCCAAGGCCGGCGCGAAGCCTCGCAGACGCCAGCCCCGTCCGCACCGCGAAATCGAACTGACGGAGTTCGCGATGTTATCGAATTTCTTTCTTGAGCGCCCGGTTTTTGCCTGGGTCATCGCCATCATCATGATGCTGGCGGGCGCGCTGGCGATTTATAATCTGCCCATCTCCCAGTATCCGCCCATCGCGCCTCCGTCCATCGCCATCGACGCCTTTTATCCGGGGCTTCCGCCCAAACCGTTGAAGACAGCGTTATCCAGATCATCGAGCAGAAGATGACCGGCTTTGACAAGTTGCTGTACATGTCCGCCACCAGCGACGCGTCGGGCGCCGGCAGAATCGAGCTCACCTTTGCTCCGGGAACCGATCCGGACCTGGCCTGGGCTCAGGTGCAGAACAAGCTCCAGCTCGCCATGGCCAGCCTGCCCGACGTGGTGCAACGATCAGGGCGTCAAGGTCAGCAAATCCACCAGAAACTGGCTGATCATCGTGGGACTTGTTTCGGAAGACGGCAGCATGGATGAGTATGACCTGGGCGACTACGCCCAGTCCAGCGTCCAGCAGATGCTGGCGCGAGTGCCCGGAGTGGGCGAAGTGGAGACTTTCGGCTCCCAGTACGCCATGCGGATATGGCTGAATCCGGATAAACTGGCCAACTATCGCATGACCATGGCCGATGTCATGAAGGCGCTTCAGGCCTACAACGTGGAAGTTTCCGCCGGTCAGTTCGGCGGGGCTCCGGCGATGGATAGGCCAACGCCTGAACGCTTCCATTATCGTGCAGACCCTGCTCAAGACGCCCGGAGGAGTTCGCCTCCATCCCGCTTCGGACCAACCCCGACGGCTCCATCGTGCGGGTGCGGGACGTGGGGCGAACGGAACTGGGGACCGAGCAGTACGGGACCCACACCCTGTTCAACGGCAACCCCGCCACCGCGCTGGCTGTTCGGCAGGCCCCCGGCGCCAACGCGCTGAACACCGCCGACGCGGTCAAGGCGAAAATGGCGGAGCTTTCCCAGCTACTTTCCTCCCGGGCATGAAGGTCATCTATCCCTACGACACGACACCCTTCGTCAAGGTGGCCATCGACGAAGTGGTCAAAACGCTATTCGAGGCGATCCTGCTGGTTTTCCTGGTCATGTTCCTGTTCCTGGGAAACATCCGGGCCACGCTGATCCCCACCCTGGCGGTGCCGGTGGTCATTCTGGGGACCTTCGCCGTGCTGGGGTTGTTCGGGTTCTCCATCAACATGCTGACCATGTTCGCCATGGTGCTGGCCATCGGCCTGTTGGTGGACGACGCCATCGTGGTGGTGGAAAACGTGGAGCGGGTCATGAACGAGGAGGGGCTTGTCGCCCAAGGAAGCGACCCGCAAATCCATGGAGGAAATCACCAGCGCCCTGGTCGGCATCGGTCTCGTGCTCGCGGCGGTGTTCGGCCCCATGGCCTTCTTCGGCGGCTCCACCGGCGTCATCTATCGCCAGTTCTCCGTAACCGTCATCGCGGCCATGCTGCTGTCGGTGATAGTGGCCCTGATCCTGACCCCGGTGCTCTGCGCGTCGCTGCTCAAGCCCGCGCATAAAGGCAAGCACGGCGCCGCGGAAGGCGGATTCTTTCTGTTCCGTCCCTTTTTCCGGTTGTTCGACCGGGTTTTTAACTGGGTCAGGGACCGGTATCAGGGCATGGTGGGCGGAATTCTTTCCCGGAAGCTGCGCTTTCTCGTTATGTACCTTCTGATAGTGGTAGCCCTGGGATATCTGTATCAGAAAATGCCCACCGCCTATCTGCCCAACGAGGACCAGGGCATCGTGTTCGTGCAGGCCACCCTGCCCTCCGGATCGACTCTGGAACAGACCGATGAGGTCATGACGCAAGTCCGGAAGTACTTTCTGGAGGATGAGAAGGAAACGGTGGCGACCTGCTTCACCCTGGCCGGCAGAGGCTTCTCGGGAGCGGGCCAGAACGTGGGTCTGGGGTTCGTCAAACTCCAGGACTGGGACTTGCGCAAGCGGCCCGACCTGAAAATAAACGCGCTCCTGGGACGCGCCATGGGACGCTTCTCCCAGATTCGCAACGCGCGGGTGTTCGCGTTCCCGCCGCCGGCGGTCATGGAACTCGGACGCGCGGGCGGTTTCGACTTCGAATTGCAGGATCGCGGTGGCATGGGCCATGAAGCCCTGATGGAGGCCCGCAACCAGTTGCTCGGCATGGCCTCCAAGGACCCGCGATTGATCCGGGTCCGCCCCAACGGCCTGGAAGACGTGTCGCAGTACCGCATCGACGTGGATTGGGAGAAAGCCGGGGCCCTGGGCGTTCCCATCGACGCCATCCACACCACCATATCGGCGGCCTTTGGCGGCGCCTATGTGAACGACTTCATCCAGGGCGGCCGCGTAAAGCGGGTCTACGTCCAGGCCGACGCGCCCTACCGCATGCTGCCCAAGGATCTGGAACGGCTCTATGTTCGGAACGGATCGGGAACCATGACGCCGTTCTCTTCTTTCGCCACGGGTCACTGGTTTCTGGGACCGCCGAGGCTGGAGCGTTTCAACGCCTTTCCGGCGTTGAACATCTGGGGTGAGCCGGCGCCCGGGAGAAGTTCGGGGGAGGCCATGCAGGCCATGGAAGAAATCACCTCCAAGCTTCCCAAGGGTATCGGTTTTGACTGGGCGGGTCTCTCCTACCAGGAGCGCATGGCCACATCCCAGACGGGGCTGCTCTACGCTTTTTCCATGATCGTCATTTTTCTGTGTCTGGCCGCTCTGTACGAGAGTTGGACCATTCCCATCACCATTATGCTGGCGCTGCCGCTGGGCGTTATCGGCGGCGTGGTGGCGACCTCGATGCGGGGGCTGTCCAATGACGTCTATTTCCAGATCGGACTGCTGACCGTGCTGGGGCTCACCACCAAGAACGCCATTCTGATCGTCCAGTTCGCCATGGCCAAGGTGGGCGAGGGAATGGGGTTAATCGAAGCCACCCTGGAAGGAGCCAAATTGAGGTTCCGACCGATCGTCATGACCTCCCTGGCCTTCGGGTTCGGCGTGCTTCCCCTGGCGCTGGCCGACGGGGCCGGAGCCGGAGCGCAGATGGCCATCGGCACCGGCGTTCTCGGCGGAATGATTACCGCCACCTTCCTGGCGATCTTTTTCATACCCCTCGCCTTTGTAGGGGTGTCGCAACTGTTCGGAAAGAAAAAAAATGACCAAGACAAACAAGCCAAATAGAGACGCAGGGCGTCTTTCGGAGGCGCGCTGACATGTCGGGAAAGAAGCTTTCACTTCTGGCGCTGACCGTCGTTCTGATCGCCGGTTGCACCATGATTCCGGAATACTCGCGCCCTGCGGCGCCGGTCCCGGAACAATGGCCCAACGGCCCGGCCTACCGGGAAACCTCGTCGCTTCAGGGCGCTCCCCTGGCCACGGACCTGCAATGGCGCGAATTCTTCATGGATGAGCGCCTCCAGACCATTATCGAAACGGCCCTGGAACAAAACCGGGACCTGCGGTTGGCGGCCCTGAATGTCGAACAGGCCCGAGCCTTGTACCGCATCCAGCGAGCCGAGATTTACCCGACTGTCGACGCGACCGGCAGAGCCATCAGTCAACGCGTTCCCGAGGGCATCTCCAACAGCGGGAAAGCGACCAACGTGGATCAGTATAGCGTCAACCTGGGCGTCACGGCTTGGGAGATCGACTTTTTCGGCCGGATTCGAAGCCTGGAACAGCGGTCTCTGGAGGAATACCTGGCCACGGAGCAGGCTCGCCGGGGCGTTCAGATCCTGTTGATTTCCGAAACCGCCAACGCGTACCTGACCCTGGCCGCGGATCGGGAAAATTACAAACTGGCTCAGTCCACGCTCCAAAGCCAGCGCGACGCTTACGATCTGATCGGACACCGCGAACAGGTCGGGCTCACCTCGCAACTGGATCTCCGACAGGCTCAAACGCGCGTGGATGCGGCTCGCGTGGACGTGGTCCGCTATACGCAACTCATTGCTCTGGATGAAAACGCGCTGGACCTGCTGGTGGGATCGCCCGTGCCGGACGATCTTCTGCCTGAAGGATTGAGTTCCGTTGCCCCGCTGCCGGACGTTTCACCAGGGCTTTCTTCAGAGACGCTGCTGCGCCGCCCGGATATCCAGCAGGCGGAAAGTCTGCTCAAGGCGGCCAACGCCAATATCGGCGTTGCGCGCGCGGCATTCTTTCCCCGCATTTCGCTCACCACGGCCATCGGAATAGCGAGCGACGATCTGGGCAGCCTCTTCAAATCCGGTTCCTTTGCCTGGAACTACGCGCCGCAAATCGCCATGCCCATTTTCGACGCGCGTCTGCGTCCTGCCCTTGAAGCTACCAAGGTGCAACAGAAAATAGCCGTGGCCCAGTACGAGGGGGCCATTCAGTCGGCGTTCCGGGAAGTGGCCGACGCGCTCGCCGGTCGGGGAACTCTGGGAGATCAAATGGCGGCGCAGGAATCGCTGGTCACGGCCAACGCGGAAGCCTACCGTCTTTCCAACGCCCGGTATGAAAAAGGAACCGACATCTACCTGAACGTGCTGGACGCGCAGCGTTCTCTCTACGCCGCGCAGCAGGGACTCATAGCCATCCGTCTGGCGATGCTCGCCAACCAGGTACGGCTCTACGCCGTATTGGGCGGCGGCGCCGAATCGAATGATACCGCGCCCATGACCACGGCCAACCTGGTAGAAAAATGAAAGAGTTCGGGGGAATTTCTTCCCTCGAATGACAACGCGTCCCCTCACTCGTCACGCCCCGGCTTGGCGACTGTGTCGTAATCAAAAAGATGGCTGCTCTACCCACAATATACTGTGTAGTTACTATTTGATATTCAATATATTGTGGCTAAAAATGGCAAAAAATTAATTGTGACCCAGTCTCTTGACCGAGGCGTCCAGAAAAAAGAAGGTTCCCCTCTCCCGGCGGGAGAGCGAACCTTGTAGAACTCCCTCGCCCTTTGGGAGAGAGCTGGGTGAGGGGCGAACGCCCGCGCCAATGCCTGACACCATCGACAAAACCACGTAAGCGCATTTCGTCACCCCGCGACTTGATCGCGGGGTCCAGTATTTTCAGACGTCTCGTTCGATCGCCGGTACCGTTCGGCCGCCTTTTTCAGCTTCGGGTTTGGCGTGAGATCCCAGTAATTCCTTGGAAAGAAGCCGTCCCGTAAATTAATAATACATCTCAGGCTTTTCAAAAATAAAGATTCGACAGGGGGCAGAGCGGCGGCGCCGCGTTTTCGACACCTCATGCGTGATGGATTCCGTGATCAAGTCGCGGAATGACGAGACATTAACGACGCATTGACAATCGGCCAAAGCCCGTAGTTATGATGGGTTTCGCTCCGCTCTACGCCATCCTACCAAGAAGTTCAGGGAAAAATCATAGTTAAACATCGAAAGCTTTTTGAAAGGGACGCGGGGTCCCGACAAAGTCGGGATTTCACGAAAAAATTTCCCCCGCCAAGCTTTAAACAAAGCTTAAAGCCCTTTAATCTTTCGTCCCCTACGATTGCACGATGGGCAAGGTCAGCAGGGCGTGGGGCACGATGATGATATCCGGGTTCTGTTTTCCCAGAGTCTTGCAGGCCAGGGCGAAGGCTTCGTCCATGGTCGCGGCGGGAATCATCTTGGAGTCCCTTACCAGATCGGGCGTTTCCGAGCCCACGATGATGACTTCGTTTTTTTCCAGCACTTTGGCCATGATAAAGGCGCGTTGAACTCCGGGAGGATAGCCGTCGCGGCGCATGTCGTCCAGCAGCGTTCCCATGGCTCCGGCGTTGCGCATGACTTCCAGGAAGCGCTGTTCGCCCACGCCGTGCCCGGCGCCTTCCTCGGTGGGCGCGGGTATGATAATGACGCCGCCGTCCCTGACCACGCTGGTGGGGGCGAAGAACAGGTAGCTGGCCGCGCGGCTGGCCTGATAGATGTTGGCGTCCTTGGGAAAGCCCACGCCCGCCACGGCAATATCGTACTGGCGCTCGATGGGGGCCACGTAGAGGTCCCGCGCCACGGCGATGAGCTTTTCAAAGGCCGCTTCCGGGGCTCCCGCATACACCGCCACCGGCCGTTTGTCGTCGTCCTGCACCACGTTGATGATAAAGCGCAGTCCCGCCCGTTTGGCCGCTTCGGTTATGGCTTCATGAAAGGGGTTGTTTTCGGTCTGTCCCAGCCGGACGCCGGGATGGTCGATCATGGCCGGACCGTGGGTGTAGGCGATCATCTTTTCGCCCGCCGCTCCCACGGCCAGGGTTTTGCGTCCGCCGGAGTATCCCGCGTATTGGTGGGGTTCCACGATGCCGGTGGCGATAAGCAGATCCGACTCAAAGGCGATCTTGTTGACCGACAGTGGAATCCCGCTTTCGCTGGTTCCCAGGTCGACCAGGGCGGCCGGATTTTGCGGCTCGTGATCCACAACCCGGTAGCGGTCGACCACTTCCCTGCCGAGCTTGACTATTTTTTCTTCCGGCGTGCTGTCGCGATGCATGCCGATACCGCACAGCAGGGTGATGTCTTCGTCGCGTACGCCGGCCGCTTCCAGTTCGGCCAGGAGCGCCGGGACCATGATGTGGTCCGGACTGGAACGGGTGATGTCGGTAAACACGATACAGACGGAATTGCCGGGTTTGGCGATTTCCCGCAGGCGCGGGGAGGCCACCGGTTCGCGCAGGGCCGCGGCCACCGCCGCCTTCACGTCCGCCAGGGGAGGAATGTCCTTGGACGTCACCACGTCGACGCGGGCGCCGGACGGGGCTTCGAATTCAAGTCGATCTTTGCCGTAGGGTATGGCGTACATGGATTCCTTTCAAGCGGCGGGGAACGCCGCGTTATTTCAGCCGTCGAGCGACATCTTGCCGGGGTTGAGGATGTTGTGGGGGTCGAACAGTTTTTTCAGCGACCGCATGAGATCGATGGACACCGCGTCATGTTCCAACGCCATGTAGGGCGCCTTGGCCAAACCGATGCCGTGTTCGCCGGAAAGCGTGCCGCCCAGATTACAGGTCAGTTCGAAAATTTCGCGCACCGCGCGGTGCAGCCGTTCCACCTGGTCGGGGTCGCTCTGATCGTACATGATGCGCGGATGCAGATTCCCGTCTCCGGCGTGTCCGAAGATCACAAAGGGGAGATCGTATTTTTTCACGATGGCCGACACTCCGGTCAGCAGTTCGGGTACTTTGGACATGGGCACCGTCACATCCTCGGCCACGCTGTTGGCGCGTATCTGGGAGGCGATGCTGCCGATGTTCTTTCTGATCTTCCACAACTTTTCGGCTTCTTCGCGGGACTGGGCCATCTTGATTTCGGTGGCCTTGTTGTCGGTGAAGATGGCTTCTATCTTGGACATCTGAAAGGCCGCTTCCTCCTTGGTGTAACCGTCGGTTTCCACCAGGATGATGGCCATGACGTCGGGCAGATCGAAGTCCGCATACTGCCGCAATACCCGGATGGTGTTTTCGTCCATCACTTCCAGCACGCTGGGAATGACGCCGGAATGCATGATATCGGTGACGGCCCGGCCGGCGTTCTTGAGTTCGGCGAAGGTGGCCATTCCCGTGCTGGTTACCAGCGGCTTGGGATTAATCTTGAGCGTTATTTCGGTGATGATGCCGAGCGTGCCTTCGGCGCCCACGAAAATCCGGGTGAGATCGTAGCCGGACGAAGATTTCATGCAATAGGAGCCGGTGCGGGTGATCCGGCCGTCGGGCAACACCACTTCCAGCCCCATGACGTAATCCCTGGTCACGCCGTATTTGGCGCCTTTGACGCCTCCCGCGTTGGTGGACACGTTGCCACCGATGGTGCACACCTTGCCGCTGGCGGGGTCCGGGGGAAAACAGAAGCCGAACGGCGCGAGCGCCTTGTCCAGATCCGCGTAGACCACGCCGGGCTGGACCACCGCGAGCCGGTCCGCGATGCGAACGTCCACGATTTTGTTCATCTTGGCCAGGTCCAGCACCACGCCGCCATGCGCCGGAACCGCGGAACCCGACAGGCTGGTGCCCGCCCCGCGCGGGGTGACGGCGAAGTTTTGTTCGTTGGCCAATATGAGTATTTTCGATACCTGCTCGGCGTCCGTGGGCCATACGGCGGCGAAGGGCCGTTCCTTATGCTGGGAAGCGTCACGGGAATAGGAGATCAGATCGATCAGTTGGTCGGTGTAATTTTCCTCTCCAACGATCTCTTTCAGTTTCTTTTTGATTGTTTCATCCACAATGGACCTCTTTCTGGCGAATTCCGGATTCCTTCTCGGGAAGGAGCCGGGACTGAGCGTACGCCCGCGCGTGGGAGCGTGAAGCAGAGCGGAATAACCGCGCGGCAATCTCGGCCCGAATCGCTCCGCGCAAAGCATGGTCCGTGATAATACCGGAAACCATGGCCGATTTCCACGTGTTTTGACGCCGGGAAGCGACTTGCGCTGCTGGTGGATGATAAAGAAGTCGTGCTTATCGCCAATAGGACTGAGCGGCGGCGAAACCTATGACTAGTTGAAGAAGATCAAACCTCGGGTAAAGCTGATCCTTTCCAGCGGGTACAGCGTGGAAGGTCAGGCGTCGAAGATACTGGAACGAGGCTGTGACGGTTTTCCGCAGAAACCCTTTGACATACGCGACCTTTCGTCGAAGATCGAAAAGGCGCTCCGGACGGAACGGTGAACGGTTTCCGGCCTATCCAAAATGACGGCCCGAAAGCGTTATTCCGGGTTCGACACCATAACTTCGTAGCTCAGATCGCCGATCTGTTTGACTTCCAGAATTTCCAGAGGCCGATAGGTAAAGCCGTCGTACAAGTAAGCCTCCTCCACGATTACGGTGGGCCGTATTTCCACGGTCTGGGAAGAATATCCGCCGTTATCCGTCCAATGTACGCGAACTCTACCCGGAACATCCTCATCCGGGTATATGATTGAAATGAACACCCCGTAAACCTGCGCCCGCTTGCTGACGAGCGGATTTTCGTTCTGATCGACCAGTCTCGTGGTCACCTGGTACCACGCCGCATGGCCGGTTTGGAGCATGAGTAAAAGCAAGGCGGCCAAGACGCCCCCGAACACCAAAACTTTCCGGTATTTCATGAATAATCCCCCAGGATTGTTATAATGGCGCGTATTGATACTGAGATGCGATAAGGACTACAAAGGTAAAAAAGCGAGCAATTGCGCGAAGAGAGACAATGCAAAAACAATACCACGAGAAATTGGGGCCAGGATGCCCGCCTTTTTTATTTTTCTGCTTTATTTAACCATCTTTATAGAGATTGCCGAACCGCTTTGCAAGCGTTCATTGTTATCGCACTGTCAAAAAATGTCAAAAAACGGCGCTTTCTTGACAGAACGGCCCGACCGCTTTAACGTCATCGCTTGTCCCAAAGATCGGGGCCGGAAATAATTCCGGCGTGGAAGTTAATCCTTGACATTATAATATTAGTATATTTTAATATAAGGAAATTTTTATGGTTAAGGCAATGGATGAAGTAATCCTGGAAGAAGCGGCTTCGATGTTGAAAACCATGGGGCACCCTCTGCGGCTCAAAATCGTGGAGGTCCTGCAGAACGGCGAGCATACGGTGGGAGAAATTTCCACCGCCTTGGACGCCTCCCAGTCGGCGACATCCCAACACCTGAACACCATGAAAATGAAGGGCATTCTCGGTTCCCGCCGTGACGCCACGTGTGTCTATTATTCGGTGATCCGGCCGGAAGTGTTTAAAATCGTAAAGTGCATTCAGGACAGTGGCAAAAAATAAACCTCGATCCGCCGGTCCGGGCGGGTCAAGGGGCCTTCCAGGGAAAGGGGTTTTTCATGGATACAGAGATTGCGGCGTACATCGAAAAAACCGTACAAGCCGAAGTCGAAAAACGCGTTGAAGCTCTTTTGAAGGAAAAACTGGAGCCGCGCGCGGCGATTATCGCTTCCAAGGGCACTTTGGACATGGCCTACCCGCCGCTTATCCTGGCCACGACCTGCGCCGCTCTGGACATCGAATCGGCCATCTTTTTCACCTTCTACGGTCTGGACATCCTCAACAAGAAGAAAAACAAGAATCTCAAGGTTCCGCCACTGGGCAACCCGGCCATGCCGGTCCCCATGCCCAACATCATCGGCGCCATTCCGGGCATGACGGCCATGGCCACCATGATGATGAACAAATGGATGGGCGCGCAGAACGTCCCCAGCATCCCGGAACTCCTCGATATGTGCATCGAATCGGAAGTCCGGCTTATCGGCTGCCAGATGACCATGGACGTCATGGGTGTAAAAAGAGAAGATCTCATCGATGAAATGGAAGTCGGGGGGGCCGCGACTTTCCTCGAAGTCGCCTCGCACTGCAATATAACGTTGTTCATTTAGTTCGACAGAGGCCGGGACCGCTCCCGGCCTTTGTTGTAGAGAGATTTGTCCTTATGCCCGGAAAGTCCCGGTAGGGGGGATTTCCGGCGCAGGGCGTTCCGAGGCGGCGTTCGCTCCCGGGCCGACACAAAAGCCGGATACCCGGTTTCATCTTCGTATGCGCTGATTCGGATTCTCCATCTCAGCCTCGGTAAGCTCATATTATCCATCATAAAGGAGAAATAACGGACCGCGTTTGTCCGGATGGATAGGCTCGTCCGATGTAAGACGACAGGAGAACTGCGTGAAAAGGAGGGGGTATGAAACAGAAGGTTGTTCAAATTGTACTAGCGGCGGTTTTGATGTGGCTCGCGCCCGTGGCTTCATGGGCGACCAACGGAATGAACATGATCGGGACCGGCGCGGTCGCTTCGGGCATGGGCGGCGCTGATGTGGCGGTTCCCGCCGGATGCACGGCCATCGCCGGAAATCCGGCTCAGTTGGCCACCACCTGTAATCGGGTTATTTCAGTGGGCGGCGCGTTCCTCATGCCCGACATGAAGGCCACGCCTCCGGGAGGAAGCGGAACCGACAACGAATTCCAGCTCTTTCCCCTGCCCTTCATGGGGTACGCCCAACGGATCGGAACCAGCCGCTGGTCCGTGGGTATCGGCGCGTTCGCCCAGGGCGGGATGGGCGTCGATTTTCAGGATGTGGAATTGCAGCCCGGCGTAAAGGACGATCTGAAGTCCGAAGTAGGGTTCCTCAGACTTTCGCCCACCGTGGCCTATAACGTGACCGACAAGTTCACCGTGGGAGCGAGCTTCTTCGCGGGCTACGCCACGCTCGAGTACGATTTTCTCCCCAATCTGCCCATGGGGCAACGGGTGGAAGACCTGACCAGTTTTACCTTTGCCGGGCGGTTGGGCGTGAGCTATCAGATCAACGACCAATGGTCCGTGGGCGGCACCTACACGTCGGAAAGCGCCATTAATTTTGACAACGGCTCGCTGACGCAGAATTTCGGCCCCGGTTTGGGCAAGGTAAAGTACCGGGACGCCAAGATGGAAGATTTCACCTGGCCCCAACAGGTGGAAGTGGGCGTCGCCTACCGGGTCATTCCCAAACTGCTGCTGGCCATGGATCTCAGTTGGATCAACTGGAGCAACGCCATCAAGAACGTCAAGGTCATCGCCACCAATCCGACCAGTTCATCGGCGCCATCCAGACTGGAAGTGCCGTTTGTACTGAAATGGGACGATCAGTACGTGGTGGCCATCGGCGCGGAATACGAATTGACCGATTCCTTTAAAATCCGCGCGGGCTACAACTACGGCAACAATCCGGTTCCCTCCGAGAACCTGAGCCCGTTGTTCCCGGCCATCGTGGAACATCACGCCACCGTGGGCTGTTCCTATGCCTTCACGAACTGGGATTTGGATTTCGCGTACGAGCACGCCTTCAAGAACACGGAAACCAACAACGGCGCTCCGAGCCAGACGAATCCTTTTTCCGGTTATACCGTGTCCCATTCCCAAAACACCGTTCACGTGATGGTCAGTTACCGATTCTAAGAGAAACAGCGCGAGAGGGTAGTCATGAGAGGTCACAAATCCTTATTTATCACTCTGGGAGCCATCATGGCGCTGCTGGCGCTGGCGCCGTTCGCCGGCGCCGACGAAGGCGGGACGCATTGGCTGACCTATGAAAAAGGATTGGAACAACAACGCGAACTCAAAAAGCCCATGCTCATATTTTTCCATCTGCCCTATTGTTACCGGTGCAAGGAAATGAAGCGCAAGGTGTATAGCGACCCCGAGGTCATCGCCTATTTAAACGATCATTTTATTCCCGTTATCGTCGATATGGATAAAGACAAACAGCTCAAGGAACAGTTCCACATCGACTTCGTTCCCACGCATGTCTTTTTCGCGCCCGACGCAAAGGAAGTCCTGCGACAGAAAGACGTGATTACCAAATCACGGTTTGAAGACATGCTGCGGTACGTGGCGGAGGGGAAGTACAAGAGCATGGATTTCGAGGCCTACGAAAAGAGCCGTCACTGAGCGTATGAACCGTTTCCTCAAGGTCAAAGGATTGGATTTTTTCGAAAACCGCGCGGGAATCCCGGTTCGTCCGGGGTTCCCTTCCCAAACCATAAAGCCGTCGGTCGCGGCGCTCCTCGCCGTGGCGGCGGTTTTGTTGTGGTTCGGCCTGAGCCGCCCCGCGCGATCGTTCGCCGCCGACTCGCCCAAATGGCTCAAATACGAAGCCGCCCTGGAGAAGAACAAAAGCGAACAGCGGCCGCTCCTCATCTTTTTCACCACGCCCTGGTGTTACCAGTGCAAGGAGATGAAACGCCGGGTTTTCCAGATCCAGGATATCATCGCCACGATCGACGAACAATTCTGGGCGGTTGAAGTCGATATCGGCCAGGAGAAAGACCTCAAGGAAAAATTCCGCATCAACTACGTCCCCACCACCCTGTTCCTGGACGCCCAGGGCAAACCGATCATCGACGCACGAGGGTATACGCCGACGGACCGGTTCCGAAAAATGCTGCGCTTCGTGGCCGAAGGCCACTACAAGAACACCTCTTTTTCCGACTTCGAAAACAAGTAACGGGCTGCCTTTCTCCGGAAAAAACAGGGCTCCTCAAAGATAATTAAATTTAATTAATATTTCCTATAAACCACGAAATAATCTCTATTATTTTCTCTTTTTCTCCATATTTAAATATTTTGCTTTTCACATTCATTCCCATTCTGCTACAGTCCGGAGAGCCTCTCGGAACATTCGTGCATCTGCAAATGGGACTCTTCAACTAAAAAGCAAGAGCGTTTTCGCCATTCCGCATAACGGTGTTCCCTGAGGCCTTCCCTTTTCCCGGCTATCCGGAACTGGCTTCTTCCACCATACGTTCGAACGCGGTCCGCTCCTCGGGTCTGCCGATCACCGCCACGATGTCCCCCGCCGCAAGACGGAAATCGGCGGGCGGATTGGGCGTAAAGTCGCCCGAACGAACGACCCCCACCACCGATACCCCCGTTCGCTTGCGTATGTCCAGATCGCGAATGGTCTGCCCGCACATCGAGCAGACCGAGACGATGCGCACCCAGTTCAGGTCGAGCAGTTCCTTGGCGTTTTTCAACTGCGTCAGCACCTCGTAATCGGGATTGGACTGATACAGGGCGCGGTACGACTCATGACGAACCTGGTCCGCGTAGCGGGCCACTTCGATGGCCGGTATTCCCAGATTGATCAGGGCTTGGCGGGCTATTTCCAGCCCGGCTTCCAGTTCGGGCAGAATCACCATGTAGACCCCCTCGGCGTAGAGAGCTTTCATCTGCTCCATCTCGTCGGCCCTGGACACGATACTCAAATCGCGCTTGAGCGCGCGGGCCTGCCGCACGACGCTTCGAGCCGTCACCACGGCGGGGGTGGTGACCAGCAAGAGTCTGGCGCGGGGAATCGCCGCCGCCTCGAGCACCGCGTTCTGCCCGGCGTCCCCATAAATGATGGGATACCCGGCGCTCTTGCACTCTTCCACGCGGCGGTTATTCAGCTCGACAATGACCAGCGAAACGCCCAGGTTTTTCAATACCTGCGCCACGTGCTGGCCGACCCGGCCTCCCCCGGCGATAACCACGTGATCGCGCAGACCGCTTTCCGGCAGGTTGACCGATTGATGCGGTTCGGACTTGAACAGCCGCTTTCTGAGGCGGTAGAGCGGTTCGGTGAACCCGGATATAAATGGCGTGATCACCATGCTGACCACGGTCGCGGAAAGGATCAGCGAAAACATATCGGAATCGATGGCCCCGGAGCGCAGGCCGACGCGGGCGATAACAAAGGAAAATTCGCCGATCTGGAAAAGCCCCAAGCCCACCGCGATGGGAATCACGTTGCCGTAACCGAAGGATCTTGCCAGTCCGGCCAGGATGATTCCCTTGCCCAGCGCCACCAGCGCCACCAGGAGCAGGACGGTTTGCCAGTGGGCGATCAGATAAGCCGGATCGAGCAGCATGCCCACGGAAGTAAAAAAGAGCAGCCCGAACACATCGCGCAGCGGGATGATGTCGCTCAAGGCCTGATGGCCGTAATCGGACTCACTGAGAACCATGCCCGCCACAAAGGCGCCGAAGGCGAAAGACAGCCCGAACAGGTAGGTGACGTATCCCACGCCCAGCCCGATGGCGGTGATGGCGAGCAGGAACAATTCCCTGGAATTCCAGTCGGCTATGCGGGATAGCAAGCGGGGAAGGACCTTGACGCCCAGCAGCAGCATGACGGCAAGGAAAATCGCCCCCTTGAGCGCCGCCAGTTCCAGCAGCGTCACGCCCGCCTTGGGGTCGCTCAAGGTGGGGAGGATGATGATCAGCGGAACCACGGCCAGATCCTGCGCTATCAGAATACCGATCATGACCCGGCTGGAAAGCGTACCCATCCAGCCCTGATTCATCAGGGTTTTCAGGATGACCATGGTGCTGGAAAGCGATACGAGCGCGCCCAGCCAGATGGAGGGTCCGATCTCGAAACCCAGCCATCTCCCCACCGCGTATCCGTACAGAATGGTCAACGCCATCTGCAAGGGGCGCCGATGAGCGCCACCTTCCACACCGGTTTCAGTTCCTTGAGCGAAAACTCCAGTCCCAGCGCGAACAGCAGGAGCGCCACCCCGATCTCCGCCAGCAGTTCTATATCGTGAACGTCGGAATTGATCAGGTTGCCGGTGTGGGGGCCGATCAGGATGCCCGCCAGAATGTATCCCAGGATGATGGGCTGTTTGAGCCGCTGGAAGAGGATCGCGCCGAACAATGCGGTCACGACGATGATGACGATATCCGAGGCTAAACCCATGGCGCAACCCTTTCATCAGCCCTTGGATTCGTGATTCGGGGAAGGTAAAGAAAAGACGTGGACCCTATCCCGGTCCCGGCGCATCGCCCGGAACGTGAAAGCCGGCTAGGGCGCCAGCAGCACCTGGTCGCCGAACTGTTCCGACAGGTCATGGGCCAGCGCGTCGGCCGCTTCCCGGTCCGGGAATTCGACCATCAGTTCTCCGCGCGGCCCCACCATTAGCTTACCATGCCTGGCGACGATTTCGGCTATGCCTTCCGGATCGACGGTCCACCACCCCTTGGTTCGGCGCAGAAGTTCCTCGCCCGTCAGCTTTCGCGGGGTCACCAAATCGATTGTGCGAAACCACGCCTCCCAACCGATTTGCGCCGGCTCCTTCATTACCGGGCTTACCGGGTCATGATAGATTCTGCATCTGCCGAACAACCGTAACTGTATCATGATTTCTATCCCCGGATAAGCCTGTCGAACCGTTCATCGTCGGCCGCGTCCGCGCCGGGGGCGATGATGCCGTTTTTTCGCAGCGCGTAGCCCAGACATTCCCGGTAAAGCTCGGCTGCTTGACGATCCGGCGACAAATCCGCGCCCGACGCGTGGGTAGCCCAGGCGCGATCGAAAACCAGCCGGGCGAGATCCCGGGCCCTGCGCAACCGGGGTTCATGGAGATCGATCCGCGCGGCGCGGAGTAATTCCGCCTGAACTTCTTCCATGGCGGCGAATACCTTGCGCATCATCCGGATTTGCGGATCGTAGCCCCATTCGTCATTCATAGGGAAACTCCTTCACGGGTAATCGCCTGCCGCGCCGTCGTTTTCGGGAATCGTCCGGCGGGCGCCGTTACTGTTAGCCGAATTTGCCGGTGATATACTGATTGGTATGCTTATGGCGAGGATTGGTGAAAATCTCTTCGGTTTCGCCATACTCGATGAGCCGCCCCAGGTACATGTAGGCGGTGTTGTCCGAAACCCGCGCCGCCTGCTGCATGTTGTGGGTTACGATCACGATGGTGTACCGTTCGCGAAGCTCGTAAATAAGCTCCTCGATCTTGCCGGTGGCCAGCGGGTCCAGGGCCGAACAGGGTTCGTCCATCAGCAGGACCTCCGGGTCCGAAGCGATGGCCCGCGCGATGCACAACCGCTGCTGCTGGCCGCCCGAAAGTCCCAGGGCGCTCTGGTCCAGGCGGTCCTTGACCTCGTCCCACAGCGCCGCGGCCTTGAGCGCCCGTTCGGCGGTTTCCCGCAGGATGTGTTTGTCCCTGATACCGTCGATCTTGAGGGGATAGGTGACGTTGTCGGTGATCGACTTGGGAAAGGGGTTGGGCTTCTGAAACACCATGCCCATGCGTTTGCGCAAACTGATGACGTCCACGTCCGGCTTCATGATGTCAAAGCCTTCCAGCAGAATCGATCCCTTGGTCGTCAACCCTTCGATGAGGTCGTTCATGCGGTTCAAAGAACGCAACAAGGTCGATTTGCCGCATCCGGAAGGGCCGATGAGCGCGGTGACCAGCCCCTGCTCGATGTCCATGGTGATGTCGAACAGCGCCTGGGCTTCTCCGTACCAGAGATTGAATGATTTTATTTCTATAATGGCGCCGGCGGGACTGCTTTGCGTATGATATAAGGGGGCGCGGGAAAACGGTTCGTCGTCGCGTTTATCCGCCATGCCGCGCAACCCTCTGCCGTGCCGTCAGAAAATGATCAGCCACAAAAATACTCCAATCATGATAATGGCCATGGTCAGCTTGAAGAGACTGCCCGCGACGAAGCCCAGAAAAGCGCCCCACCCCGAACGGGCGGCTTCTCCCGCCGTCCGTCCGCCCAGCAGTTCACCGATGGCGGCGCCCAGAAACGTGCCGATCACCAGACCGAGGACATTGAAAATAATGAGGCCCGCGAAGCCTCCGATGATCGACCCCCAGATCCCTTTTCCCGAGGCGCCGAACTTCTTGGCGCCCAAGGCGCCCGCGTAGTAATCGAGCAACTGCATGAGTAGCGTGATCACGCCCCAGAAGGCCATCACGCCCCAGCCGTAGTCCCTCCAGCCGGTGGCCAGGCCATAGACGGCGTATCCCGCATAGATAAGCAGAATGCCGGGGATCATGGGCAAAACCGTACCCGCCAGCCCGGCCAGCATCATGAGGAGCGTTATGATTAGCAAAAGTATACCGATGGTCGTGGTCATGATTTTTCTTGATGTGGAGTGACGGCCTCAAGCCACGGAGAGATGATCGGAGAATAGCCCTGCGATGATTCCGGGATACCCGGTCGCCGGAGAATGTCTTCGGGTAGACTAATCACCGCTTTTCAAGCGCGAACGATCACGCCGTCTCCACCTACGCTGACGTCCCGGAAGACGGCGGGATCATGACGCCGGGGCGGCTCCGGGGAACCGGCCCCTTGTATTTCCTGCGCCGGCCTGGTTCGGCCACCGTTTACAGGCTGTTACATGTCCTGCATGAAATGCGTTTCGTACGCGTCTTCCAAACGCTGTAAGTCCGCGGCGTCTTCATTTCTCAGCCGGTCGAACAGCTTTTCCATGGGGCTGCCGGTGCACGCGCTCAACATATTTTCGTAGATCTTGATGCAACGCCGTTTTTCCTTCATGGCGACGATCATGGCGTCCTGCATGGTCAGATCGGCCTTGACTTCGGGCGTCACCAGGAAATCCTCGATGCGCATCGTTTCCACGCGGGTGTCCATCCCGACCAGTTCCGCGTCTCCCATGTAGAAGGCTTTTTCCAGGGAATGGATGTGGTCGAGGTCCTTGATCGCCAGTTCCTTGAAAAAGTCGGCGACTTGCTTGTCTTTTATCTTCGTGGCTCCCGAATTGAAGGTTTGGAAACAGGCCCGTTCCTGATCGATAGCCAATTTCATCGCTCCTTCAAAACTGTAGCATACGTTTCCTTCCGCCATGAGAACCCCCTTATCGGCGCTGTGTCGCTATTTGTCGCTTCACGAGATTTAATGTCCGTTTAACCGGTAATGTTCACACGAATTGATCGCCGATTATACTATGGCGCCTTCCTTCTTTCAATGGTGAATGTAAGCACTTTTAAGATATCGTTCCCGGGCGTCAGAACCGCCACGCTCCATTTGCCGGGCCAATTCTGATAGAACGTGATCGAACTGTAGGTTCGCCAGGAGCTGAATTTCACCGGCAGGGTGACTCGAGCCATTTCCCGGTTCCCGTAATACCACACGTGCGTGATGGTCGTGGGCGGCTCGGCCCCCTCGACCCTGGTGTAGCAGTACAGCTTGGGGACGCCTTCCACGAACGACGAACCGGCCTTGACCGGGGATCGATCTTCAATGTCTCGGCAGATAACCGCCTCCTCGACCTTCATGCCGCCGGCCCAGGACTCCTGCGCGGGGGAAAGCGCGGCAAACACCAATAGTTGCAGCGCCAGCGCATTATAAAACAGCCTTCTCACCCCCGCCTCCTTTCCAGTCCGATGACTGGATTCTTCAAATGACGATCTTCACATAAAATACCGAGCCACACCGGAAATCAACAGTAATACCATGGTCTCGTTGAACTCGTTGACGCATCCCAGAACGTCGCCCGTTATTCCGCCTAATTTCCACATAAATAGAGATCTATATAAAAAAGTTATGATAATAACAATTGCCAGACAGATCAAACCCAAACTTCGCATGACCATAAAAGACACGATCAGCGCGGTGAAAAAAGCCACCGTCACATGACCGATGTTCAGGACACCCACGACCGAGCCCCCCAGCCCTTTTTCCCGGGCGTAGGGCGTTCGCCAGGCCAACTGGACGATGGAGAAGCGTGAAAGAACCGGGAAAACAATCAGAGCCTGCAACTTGGCGAAATCGGGGATGGAAGAAAGGGCGATGAACTTGAGGAGAATCACGGCGATGATGCCCACCGTCCCGTAAGTTCCCAAACGGGTGTCCTTCATGATCTCCAGAGCCCGTTCCCGACTCGACGAACCCAGGACGCCGTCCAGCGTGTCCCCCACCCCATCCAGATGAAGCGCTCGCGTCAGGGCGATGAGCAAAACCACGGTCAACCCGTCGGACACCATGGGAAGCCACACCAGATCGAACAGATAATGGCCGCAGGCGAGAATCGCTCCGATAATAAGCCCGATCAGAGGGTACAGCGACGCGCTTCTGACCAGATCGCGTGAATCGGCGGTCAGATCGCTCTTGATGGTGATCGAAGTCAGAAATTGCAGAGCGAGCAGAAACGTTTTCATGGCAGGCTCACTAATCCCCTTTGTCGTTTAGCCGTTGATGATTCTCAGGTATTTTTTACGTTCAGCGGAATTCCCGCGACCATGAACGCCACGGTTCCGGCGGCCTGGGCGATAGCCTGATTGGCCATGCCCGCCAGATCCCGGTACAATCGGGACATGGCGTCCGCCGGAACGATCCCCATGCCCACTTCGTTGCTTACCACGAAAATCCGTTTGCCGCTCGTGATCAGAAACTCCTCGAGCCCGCGGATCTCGTCTTCGATCGCGTCGCGGTTCTCGCCGTGCTTCATCATGAGATTGGACAGCCATAGGGTGACGCAGTCGAAAATGACCACCGCTCCGTCCGGGACCGCCGAAAGCGCTCCCACCACGTCCAGCGGCTCTTCGATGGTGCGCCACATCTCGCCGCGCTCTTCCTGGTGCCGAAGTATGCGGTCGGCCATTTCATCGTCAAGGGCCTGCGCCGTGGCCAGAAAAATATGTTCCCCGGCGGCCGCCTCGGCGAGTTTGAGCGCCTGAGTGCTTTTGCCGCATTTGGCGCCGCCGGTGATCAACGTCACCAGAGGATTCGAGGATGATTCTCGCATTGATGGAAAAAACCTTCGTGAGTTCGGGGATGGGCCGTTTGGAGATATTTGGACTATAGGAAATGTTTGTTCCCAGGTCAATACTGAACCGACGCGCTTTACCAGGTATTTATTTTAACTATATTGCCAATACTGAAACCACTTGATGTATACTGTATAAGTATCGTGTGATCTTTCCCCCATTCCCCGGACAAACAGACAGCGGATGATAACCGACCCGGCGCGGTTTCATCCCTTTTCGTAGCTCGCCCTGCCCCGCGGCCACACCGAATCTTCTATTCCCGACCTCCCAAGCGCGCATACGCTCGAAGAGGAGAAGAATGAACAACACCGCTGTTTAGTCGAGCGGTGGTCATCAAAATAAACCTCACCATGTAAAGGGATCCCTATGAACATTGTCGTCGCGCCGCGTTTACTCATTAAGACCGCGCCACAGCCTCGGAACACGCTCGCTTTGGCGGGGGGTGAAGTCCGGATTCGCGAACTTTGCCCCAACGAGACAGTCCGACCGGAAGGCGCCGCCGCGCCAACCGCCAGATGGTATCTCGCCAATCTGGGAGTGGGAGCGAATACCGCTTCGCCGGCGGAGGTCTGGGATATGGCTCACGACGCCGCCCGACAGCACCACGCGTATGCCGAGCCCGACGTCGGAGCGCAGTGGGACTACCAAAACCGGGTCGGCTTCACGACGGGAGCGGCCCCCGGCGAACCTTGCCGCAGTGACGATCAATCGTCCGATTTTCCTCAGGGACCCGGTTTTGCCTGGCACCTGGACGCCTCTCAGCTCAGAGAAGCGCGAGAGCTGGTCGCCGCCGGTTCCGCCAGGGTGCGCATTGGTATCATGGATACGGGATTCGATTTCAACCATCAGGCGCGGCCGGAAAACCTGCTGCTGAAGCTCCAGCGAAACTTCGTTGGTGACGGCTGTCCCGACAATGACGCCGGCGATCCCTATCCTCGCGGCCCTTTCAGCAATCCCGGCCACGGTACCGGCACGATCGGCCTGCTGGCGGGACGGCGCCTGCAAAACATGGCTCAACCCACGCCGGACGGCGACTATCTGGGCGGCGCGCCCATGGCGGAGATTCTCCCCGTTCGCATCGCGACGAGCGTTATCCTGCTGTACACCAGCGCCTTCGCCGAAGGTCTGGATTACCTCATCGCCCCCAAAGGCAACGGCGACGATCGCGTGGACGTGGTTTCCATGAGCATGGGCGGGGTGGCTTCCAAGGCCTGGGCCGACGTGGTGAATCGAGCATACGACGCCGGTATCGTGATGGTGACCGCGGCGGGCAACAATTTTCCACTGACTCCCGAGAGCATCGTCTATCCGGCGCGCTTCCGGCGGGTGATCGCCGCATGCGGCGTCATGGCCAACGGCGAACCGTATATCCGCGAAAATGTGCCCTTCGGTAAAATGGCGGGGAACTACGGTCCGGACAGCAAGATGGACACGGCTCTGGCCTCTTATACGCCGAATACCCCATGGGCCGAGATTAATTGTCCGGCGGTGGTCGACATGAACGGCGCGGGCACCTCTTCCGCGACTCCGCAGATTGCCGCGGGCGCCGCCCTGTGGTTGCAGAAACATAAGAGCCAAATGGCGGGATGGACGCCTTATGAGATTGTCGAGGCGACACGAAAGGCGCTGTTCGAATCCGCCCGCTCGATCGCGCCGGATTCCCGTAAATACTTCGGCCGGGGTATCCTTCAGGCTCTGGACGCGCTGTCAATCGCCCCGCAACAGGGGCTCCCGGTGACGCCGCCCGACTCGGCGCGCTTTTCTTTCTGGAAGGCTGTTTTCGGACAGGGCGTCGCCCCGGTATACCATGAAGAAATGTTGGGCGTTGAAGTGGCGCAGCTTTTCCACCTGGACCCTGATGTCGCGGGCTCCATGAAGGACCCCGACGAGGCGCAACAGCCGACCCAAGAGTTTTTCGATGCGGTAATCGAAAGTCCGTACGCTTCCAGGGCATTGAAAGACGCGCTCAAGGATCATTACGCCGGCGCCGCCGTTCCCGGCGCCGATCTTCCGGGCAAACCGCCCGCGCCCGAACCACCGCGCAATCAAACGCTCCCCATCCTCAAGCCCAAGTACCGTCGCTTACGCGGCTATGCGACCGACCCGAGCCTGTCGCTTCAGTTGGCTACCGCGGACAGTAACGAAATAATCATTCCCGTGACGTGGGAGCCGCTCGATCCGGGGCCGGTGGGGGAATATCTGGAGGTCATCGATCACGATCCGGCGACCGGGTATTTTTACGCCCCGGTCGACCTGGAAGACTCCGATATCGTGGCTAACGACGGGCTCGAGGCCAATCCCGGCGACCCCCGTTTCCATCAGCAGATGGTCTACGCCGTCGCCATGCGCACGATTAAAAATTTCGAAACGGCGTTGGGGCGCAAGGCGTTGTGGTCCCCGATGATGGAGCCGGGCGACAAAAAAGACGGAAATTACATTCAACGCCTGCGAATCCATCCGCATGCGTTCCGCGATCAGAACGCCTATTACAACCCTGAAAAGAAAGCGCTGTTGTTCGGATACTTTCCGATGCGGGAAGCGCGGCCGGGAGAACTCTACCCCGACGGGATCGCGTTCACCTGTCTTTCACATGATATCGTGGCGCATGAGACCACGCACGCGCTGTTGGACGGAATGCATCGGAACCTCACCATCGAGGGCTCGGTCGACGGTCTGGCCTTCCATGAGGCTTTTGCCGACACCGTCTCGCTGTTCCAGCACTTCTCCCTGCCCGAAGTTTTAAAAACCGAGATCAGCCGGACACGCGGCGATCTTGGCCTGGCCGACCGGTTGGCGGAGATCGGACAGGAGTTCGGACGCGCCATTGGGCTGCACCGCGCGCTTCGCAGCGCCATTGGCAGAACTCCCGATCCCTCCCTTATCCAAAGCATGACCGAGCCGCACGATCGGGGCTCGCTCCTGGTAGCTGCGATTTTTAGCTCGTTTTTAGCCATTTATACCCGCCGCACCCGCGACCTGCTCAGCATTGCGACCGCGGGCACGGGAATTCTGAAGCCCGGCGCGATTCATCCCGACCTGGTGAATCGTCTAGCCGAGGAAGCCCGCAAGGTGGCGCAGCACATCCTTACCATCTGCATCCGGGCGCTCGACTTCTGCCCGCCGGTGGACCTCGACTTCGGCGACTACTTGCGGGCGATCATTACCGCCGACTATGAGGTGGCGCCGGAGGATGAGCAGGGGTATCGCGTGGCGTTTGTCGAGTCGTTTCGTAACTGGGGGATCTATCCCGCCAACATGCAGGTCCTGTCTCCCGGATCGCTCCGTTGGCGAGAGCTTCAGTTTCCGGAATCACAAAGTATTCTGAGTGGAGCGCTGCACTACGCGCGCGAATTTGTCAGCGGCTGCCGCTACCTCGCTTATGACACCTCCTTTGCCCCGAGTATGCCGTTACGTGAACGAACGTTCCATTTCACGCGCAAGTGGCGCGGTATACTTCATAATGAGCTGGAGCGGCGGATCAAATCGGCGAGCGAAAGCGACCGGGCCAAGCTTGGAGCCGATCTGGGCCTGGATTTTTCCACCGGGAGGGAATCCTTTGAACTTCATGCGCTGCGATTGGCCGAAAAGATCGGGCCCGACAACGAGTTGAAGCGCCACCTGATGCTCGAGCTGTTGCAACATCGGAAGGAATCCGCGGGAGGAGATATCTTCCGCTTCAGCGGCGGCGCCACGCTCGTAATCGAAGAGGAATCGTTACAAGTAAAATATTCTATCCGTCAAAGCATCGGAAGTGTGTCCCGCCTGGACAAGACCAGAGCCGCCTTGGCGGTCCAACAGGGTTTACGGCAGACCTATTTTTCGAAAACGCCGTTTACCGGAGCGGGCGAACGTTTCGCAATCCTGCACAAAGCCGGGGATGAGGTCTGACATGGCTACCACAAAAAATGAGAAGATCATCACGAAGAAAACGGCGAGCGCCGCTCCCGTCGATCCCATAAACGAGTCGCGACATCAAACCCACGGTCCGGAGGACTGGAAAGTTCGCGTCCGCATGTACCGGAAATGGCTGGGTGATTGTTTTTTGCTGACGTTTCGCGACGGCAAGGACAAAAAACACATAATGATCGACTGTGGCGCGCTTTCCGGAACGCCGGAAGCGAAGCAAACGCTCATCCGGACCGTCGATGACATCGTTGAGGAGACCGGCGGCGAATTGGCGGCGTTAGTCGTCACGCATGAGCACTGGGATCACGTGTCCGGCTTTATGGATGCGATCGACTCATTCAAAAAATTTTCCACGATCGGCGAAGTTTGGGCCGCCTGGACCGAAGATCCCCGCCAGACAATCGCCCAGGAGAAGAAAAAGCAGAACCGGCTTCGTTTCAACGCCATACAATCGGCGCTCGGCGCCTGGAACGATTCCGGGAGTGACGAGGATTATCAGCGAGGATCGCTCGTGTCCGCGCTTATGGAGTTCATGCCTGCCGCCGGTTTGATGGCTTTTGCCAAAAAATCCGATGAAGCGATGAAAAACGCGCTTTCCCTCGGCAAGAACAGACTGCTGAATCCCGGAGAGACGGCGGAGGTGGCGAATCTCCCGGGTTTGCGCGTTCACGTGCTCGGCCCACCCAAGGACACCAAGTCGCTCCACACCCTGACCGGAAAGATCGGCGAGGACATGTACGGCCTGGGGCTCGACTCATCGCGGATCGCCGGCGTCGAAGCCTTCTCCTCGGCCGCCGCCGGTGGGGCCGCCCCTCTGAACCTTGACCATTACGCGCCTTTTGAAACGCACCTTCGGTGGGATGAGGCGACGTGGTCCAGGGAGTGGAATAAGTTGGCGGACAGCTACCATGCCGAACCAAGGCGCAAAATCGACCGTGATTGGCTCAACAGCGCCGCCGAATTGGCGTTGCAGCTCGACAACTACACCAACAACACCAGTCTGGCGCTGGCGTTCGAGCTGACCGACAGCAAGGAAGTGCTCCTGTTCGTCGGCGACGCGCAAGTGGGAAACTGGCGAAGCTGGGCCGACGTGAAGTTCTCCGATCCGAAAGTCACCGCCGCCGATCTGCTGTCGCGCGCCGTCTTCTACAAGGTCGGTCATCACGGGAGCCACAACGCGACGTTAAAGCAAGGCGGGCTTGAAGCCATGACGTCACCGAAGCTCGTGGCCGCTATTCCGGTCGATGAGGAATTCGCGCATCGCCCCAAAGGCGGATGCCCGAAAGGGTGGGACATGCCCGCCGGTTCCTTGCTGGAATCGCTGCTGGAGAAAACGGCCGGCCGCGTGTTGCGCGGTGATTCCGACTTCCCCCACGACGCCGCGAAGCCTGAAAAGATGTCGGAGAATGACTGGAATGATTTTAAGCGGAATACCAACGTCACGGAGCGCTACATAGAATACTTTGTGCGATAGATTGAGCGACCGCGAGAAATCGCCCACAGGGGGCGCGGGGAAGAAATTTCCCTCGCCTAACCCCTTTTCCACGCCTTTATCTCCAACCGGGCGCGCCCCGGCTGCGCCGGGATCTTCACGGCGTGGAGATTCCCTCGAAATGTTTTTTCCTTCCATATGCCTCCTCTGGCGTGAAGTTTCCTTGAATTACAACATACCACGCGGCCTTTTCCTCAACCCCCCCGGAGCGGTTGAAATCGGGCGATACGCTCTCTATAATGAAAGATCTTTTTTTGAAGGCTCGTGCGGCGTATGCGTATAAGAAACATCACCCTGGACAATCCGCTCATACTGGCCCCCATGGCGGGCTACACCGATCTGGCGTTCCGGCTTTTGGTCAAGGAGCGTCAATGCGCGATGGTGACCAGTGAAATGATCAGCTCCGAGGGGTTGATCCGCAACGACCGGCGCACCCGAAAATACATGCTCTCCGACCATAGCGAAGCGCCACTCTCCATGCAGATATTCGGATCCAATCCGGAGGTTATGGCTCGGGCCGCCGAGATCGCGGTCCAAAACGGAGCGGACTGCGTCGACATCAACATGGGGTGCCCGGTAAAAAAAGTGATCCGAAACGGGGCCGGGGCCGCCTTGCTGCGTGACATCGACCAGGTCCGGCGGATGCTCCGGGAAATCCGCAAGGCGGTCGATTGCGCGCTCACCGTGAAAATCAGGTCCGGATGGACCTCCACTGAAATCAACGCGACCGATGTGGCGCTGGCGGCCGAGGACGCCGGGGTGGACGCCATCGCCGTGCACGCCCGGACGGTCAGTCAGGGTTTCAGCGGAAACGCCGATTGGGATATCATCAAACAGGTAAAACGGAGCGTTTCGCTGCCGGTCATCGGGAACGGCGATGTTCGCGAACCCGAGGACGCGTTGAGAATGATGGAAGCCACCGGCTGCGACGCGGTGATGATCGGCCGGGCCGCCCTGGGGGCCCCCTGGATCTTTTCGCAATGCCTGGCGGTCCTGAGAAACGAGGTCCCCATTATTCCCACGATGGAGGAGCGCCTCGAAACGGCCCTGCGCCATCTTTCGCTTTTGCGGAGTTATCTGCCCGAGGACGTGGCGGTCCGCAAAATGAGGGGCAAGGTTATGCTCTATATCCGGACGCTGCCCAACCGCGGCGAGTTTCGGCTACAAATGCGGACGGCGACCAGCGAACAGGAATACCGCGACCACCTGAACCGGTATTTTTCCACGCTCGAACAGTTGAACTGAAGCCATGAAAGTCAGACTCGCCAAAACAGCCGGTTTTTGCATGGGGGTCCGTCGCGCCTTGGAAACCGCGCTTCGGGTCGCCAACGACCATAACGGCCCGGTGGCCACCCACGGCCCGCTCATTCATAATCCGCAGGTGCTCGAACTACTGGAAACCAAAGGGGTGCGCTCGTTCGACGAGTGCGACGATTTCGAGTCCGGCTGCGTGATCATCCGGGCTCACGGCGTGGCCATGAAGACCAAGCAGGAATTGGCTGAGGCAGGGCACAAGGTGGTTGACGCCACCTGCCCGCACGTGATCCGCGTGCAGGTCATCCTCGACAAATTCACCCGCAAGGGCTACCGCGGGATCATCGCGGGAGACGCGAACCACCCGGAAGTCATGGGGCTGCTCGGCCACTGCTACCAGGGCGCCGGAATCGTCATCAACAGCCCGGACGACCTGCTCAAGCTCGACCCGGAAGAACCGGCCGTGCTGGTGGCGCAAACCACGCACCACGAGGGCGCGTTCGAGGAGATCGCCCAAAAAGCCCGCGAAGTCCTGAAAAAAGTGGAGGTTTTCCGCACCATCTGTGGCGCCACGCACCTGCGGCAGACGGAGGTTCAACAGCTTGCCCAACAGGTGGACTGCATGGTGGTGGTGGGCGGAAAAAACAGCGGAAACACCAAGCGTCTGGCCCAGATAGCCGCCGACGCGGGCGTGCCGGCGCTCCATGTGGAAAGCGCCGAAGAACTGGACCTGGATTTACTTTCGAACATGACCACCGTGGGCGTCACGGCCGGGGCCTCCACGCCCAACTGGCTTATAAAACAGGTGGTGCAGCGGCTGGACCGCATCAAGGGCCAGGGCGAATCCGGCTTCAAGGCGCACGCCTCCTCCATGATCAGATTCCTGCTGTACAGCAACCTGTACGTGGCCATGGGCGCGGCGGGTATCTGTTACGCCAGCGTGACGCTGCAAGGATTTCAGCATAACCGCCACTTTCCCTTTTTTCTGGCCATTTCGTCGCTGTATCTCTACTGCATCCATCTGGCCAACCATTTTCTGGACAAGGAATCCGACGAATACAACGACCCGGACCGGGGCCGATTTTTTCTGAAAAATAAAAACTTCCTGGCGGTCACCATGTTCGGGGCCGGTTTTTCCGCCCTGGCCCTGAGTTGGCTCACCGGCCCGGCGCCGTTCCTGCTCCTGGCGTTCATAACGCTGATGGGCATCATATACAGCATGCCCATCTTGCCCGCCTGCTGGACCAAACGAGGCCGGATACGCCGCATCAAGGATATCCCCTGCTCTAAAACATTGTCCGTGACCGGCGGCTGGGTCGCCGTCACCACCGTGCTGCCCGCCCTGGATCTCGGCACGCCCTGGACATTCAGGACCATCTTCGCCATGGTCTTCGTGGCGCTCCTGATTTTCATCCGTTCCGCCGTTATCGAAGTCATGGACGTGCAGGGCGACCTGATCGTGGGAGCGGAAACCACGCCCATCGTGATCGGCGAAAAACGCACCGTGCGTCTGCTGGAACAGCTCTCTCTTTTTCTGTTGCTGTTCATGCCTGCGGTGTATCTGTTCGGATTCGGATCGGGATTGTTCCTGTGGCTGGCGCTGTGTTGCGTCTACGCGGCCGGAATCGTCATCGTGTACAAGCGGCAGATGATCGCGGCGAGGGAATGGTTTGAGTTCATCATCGAATCGAACTTCATCCTGGCCGGGATAATCGCCTATCTGTGGCACAGCCTGATCGCGCCTGTTTGAATAAGGCCAAGCATAGCGGGGGGAATTGCTTCCCTCGCGCTCCCTGAAATTGTAGGGGCGAAAAATTTTTCGCCCGCGGGCAAATAGCCGTATCAAAAACGAGGTGAAATCCTGAGCGCGCCCTTGATTTCGGTCATTATCCCTACCTATAACCGCTCGCGCATGACGCGCGAGGCCATTGAGTCCACGCTCGCTCAGACCTTCGACGATTTCGAACTCATCGTGGTGGACGACGGCTCCATCGACGACACCGCAACCATGGTTCGCGGGTTCGGCGACCGCCTGATCTATGCCCGGCAGGAGAACCGGGGCGTTTCCGCCGCGCGCAACCGGGGCCTGGAACTCGCTCGCGGAGCCTTCATCGCGCTGCTCGATTCCGACGACCTGTGGCTGGCGGACAAACTGAAAACCCAGGTCGACTTTTTTCGCGCCAATCCCGACGCGGTGATCTGCCAGACCGAGGAAACCTGGGTCCGTGACGGCAGGCGGATCAATCCCAAAAAATACCACCGCAAACAATCCGGCGACATCTTCGCGATCAGCCTGGAACGATGCATGGTCAGCCCGTCGGCGGTCATGTGGCGGCGCGAGTTGCTGGACGAGGTCGGCGTCTTCGACACCAGCCTTCCCGCGTGCGAGGACTACGACCTGTGGCTGCGTGTTTCCTGCCGCTATCCCGTGCATCTCATCCCGACGCCCCTGATCGTCAAACGAGGCGGGCACGGCGATCAGCTCTCCGCCACGGTACCGACCCTGGACCGCTACCGCATAGAATCCATCATCAAGCTCCTGAAAGACGATATCCTTACCGAAGACTACAGAAACCTGGCCTTGCGGACACTGGAGCGCAAAGCTCGCGTCTATTTGCAGGGTTTGAGGAAAAGAAACCGAAAAAACGAGATCAACCGGATGGAAGAACTGCTCCGGCGGCACGAAATTGTTTATAATGATTTATAATAAATAATAGTGTAAGGGAATTTCTGAGCCCACTCCCTCTGAAAAATACAGGGCGAAAAAATTTTCGCCCCTACGCCCTCGGAATGACAAGCGCGGGCGCTTGGAGCAGATGAGGCCATGCCGGATCGGCATTCGAGGATCGGCAACTTTATGCTAGCAATTTCAAATCATTACATTAACTCCCCCCGGCTTCGCCACCCCCCTCATTGAGGGGGGTTAGGGGGGAGTAGCCGTGAAATCGCATCAATCCGCGCGAATTGAGCGGCGAAGAAAGCGCAAAAAATTGGTTACCGAAAACCGGATTGATTCAAAATCGACAACCGTCTCGGGGAGAAGGCCGGGATGAGGGCTTACTCTATCGCAGAGGGATCTCCACGCCCCGAAATGACGGAACGAGAGAGGCGCAAGCGCAAGGGGTTTGTTCCAAATCAAATCGACTTAAAAAACAGACACGCCCACGGAAGGGGAAGCCATGCGACATAAGGTTCTCATTCGACGCTGCGACGAGTACGATCCCGCGTTGATCGCCGGGATCGTCCGGGAAGGCATGGAAGAGCTGGGCGTCCGGCCCGCCGGACGGGTGCTGCTCAAGCCCAACGTGGTGCTGGCCGAACGCACGTTCTTCCCCTACCCGTTTACCCGTTCCGAATTCCTGGAAGGCGTCATCATGGCCACGCGGCAGGTAGCCGGCGACGTCAGGGAATTGGCGGTGGGCGAACGATCCGGCATCACCATCCCCACCCGCTACTGCTTCGAAAACGCCGGATATCCCCCCATCCTGAAAAAACACCGGGTCAAAACCTATTATTTCGACGAGAGCAAGCAGGTTCCCTTTTCGTTGTCGGGCGAGGAAAATCTCCGCGATCTCATCTTCGTGCCCAAACCGATCGCGGAATGCGACTTCCTCATCAACCTGCCCAAGTTCAAGGCCCACCCCTGGACGCGGCTAACCCTGAGCCTGAAAAACTACATCGGCCTTCAGGACGACCGCCATCGTCTGCTCGATCACAATACCTTTCTGGAACACAAGATCGCGGATCTGAACGACGTGATCCGGCCGGGATTCATCGCCATGGACGCCATCACGGCGGGACAGAAGATGATGCTTACCCCCACCCCGTTTCACATGGGGGCCATCGTCATGGGAATCAACCCCTGCGCCGTGGACACGGTCTGCTGCCACATGGTGAGCGTCGATCCCCACGACCTGATTCACCTGGCCATGGCGTCCCGGCGGGGACTGGGCCCCATGGATCTGAACGAAATAGAAGTGGGCGGTGACTTTCCGCTGGATGAAGTCCGGGAACGCACCAAAAATTTCGAGTTCTGCCTGAAGCGGATCGATGATGATTTCAACACCACGTCAAACATTCGCTGCACGGTGGGGACCTTCCCGGAACCGCACTCCCGCGATTATTGCTGGGGAGGCTGTCCTGGGGCGCTGCAGGAGGCCATGCACATCCTGCTGGCTTTTCAGCCGGACGTCCGCAAGGCTATCGGCAAAATTCGCTATGTGGCGGGAGCGGTCGACGGGCCGCTGGATCTGGAAAAGGAGGAGAAGGTCATCTTCGCCGGGGCGTGCGCGAGCTGGCGAGGAACCATCGACGGCCGGGAAGTGAACATCGAAAATTTATACGAAACGCGCGACAAGACCGACGCGCGCAAGACCAAATCCAACGACATGCTGCTCAAAACCGGCAAGGCGTTCCTGAACTGCGTGACCAGCCGGGGGAGGCGCTACCTGCGCGCGCCCGACTGCCCGGTGTCCGTGGCCGACCACGTCAACTACCTGGCTTTCCTGGGAGGCGTCGACAATCCCAATTTCGACCGCAGGCTGGTCTTTCCCATTACCGCCGCTTACGCGCGCATGCGCGTGAACAGGGCGTGGAACCGGCTGTTTGGATGAAGCGCTCGACGGCCCGTCCGTTCGTGAGCCGCGAGCGCGTATCATAAGGGCGTTGAGCGTCTACTTCATGAGAAACTTCGCGCCCTCGCCGAATACGTCTTTCATATCGAGATTGAGCATGTCACTGCCGCCCGTAAGGTTTTTGACGCCCATCTCGCCGCCTCCCATGTTAGTCATTTCTACCTTGTCGCCCGCTTTGGATTCCATGCCGTACGACGCCAACTTGGAGGGGTCGGTCACTTCGCCGGTGACGGCTTTGTCTTTTTCCATGAGTCCGGATGCGTCAGGGGTTTTTACGCCGAGCTTATCCATCACCATACCGCTGATATCCGGTTTCATCGCCGACGTCACGCCGCCGAGGTCTTGAAGACCCGCGCCCACGACCGCTCCGGCGCCAAGCAACAGAAAAGAAACCGCCAGAATCGATATGGCTAACATCATAGAAGCCTTGTGATTTTTCATAGCGCTCTCCTCTTATAAAAGATTATGTCGCGGCCGCTTACCGCTTGGGCCGCTACGCATATATAGTATAGCTCATCTTTAGGAAGGGAAGTATATTTTCCGGATTTTATTGAAGGAAAAAGAAAAAATATGCGCGGGGGAATTTCTACCCCCTCGGTCATTTCGAGCGCAGAGAGAAATCTCCCACGGAGAGTCGAGGGAAGAGATTCCCCCGAGATGGTTTTTCTTTCCATACCCGAGACCGACGAGGTCAACGCTCGTCCTTGCGTTCCCGGGCGGTCCGGAAAACCGACAGGACCTGCGTGAGTTCGCTGGATTGCGCGGCGCTTTTCTGGGTGGTCAAGTTGATTTCATTGAGCGCCCGGCTGACATGCTGAAACTTGGCGTCCTGATCCTCCGACGACGATTTGATCTGCTCCATCATGCCTCTGGCCTGGTTGCTCTGGTCCTCAAGGTTGGAAAAACTGGTAGCGGTTTTCAGGACGACCTCGTTTCCCTCGTTGATCTTGTCCACCGCGCCCTGGATCAGGTCCGCCGTATTGTGAGCGGCGTCGGCGGCTTTTCCCGCCAGGTTGCGCACTTCGGTAGCCACCACCGCGAACCCGGCCCCCACTTCTCCGGCCCGCGCGGCTTCCACCGCCGCGTTGAGCGCCAGCAGGTTGGTCTGAAAAGCGATGTCGTCGATGGTCTTGACGATCTTAACCGTTTCCCCGCTTTGCACAATGAGGTCGTCCATGGCCTTGGTGAGGGCGCTCATCATGGAGTGGGCCTCGTGAATTTCCCGGGAAACAGAAGTCATCAGCCGGTCCGTTTCCTTGGCGATGTCCGCGTTCCGCTTGGTTATGGAGGTCAACTCTTCCATGGAAGCCGAGGTTTCCTCCACCGAACTCGCCTGCTCCTTGGCTCCGTCACCGACCACGTGGGCCGTGGTCTGGGCGTGCGCGATGGCCTTGTTCAGCTTTCCGATAAAGGAGTTGAACAGGCGCGCCAGGTCTCCTAATTCGTCCTTGGATTTGATGGGGATGCGACGGGTCAGGTCGCCTTCGTCTTTTTCGTAGAGTTCCAGCAGGTTGACGAATTGCGCCAGGGGCCGCCTAATGTACTTGCGCGTCAGAAAATACATCATGATAACCAGCGTGGTGATGATGCCGATCATGGTATAGAGGGAGTTTTTCATGGCCGCCTGCCGCAGTTCCGTTTTGATGCCCTCGGTCTGGGTCTGAGCTTTCTGCAGCGCTTCGGTCGAGAAACGGAAATGGGTGACGCCGCCGATATCGCCCACCGTCCAACCGGTGTGGCATCGCACGCAGTCGCCGGTGATCATCTGGGGCTGATAGATTTCAATGGCGTCGGTCTGGCGCCGCAAAAGGGTTCTCGGGTTCCGGTACAGGTCCTCTTTCAGGTTTTGCGATAGCTTTCCGCCTAGAAAGGAGTCATCCGAGGAATGCGTGACCACCCCGTTCTCGTCGTATAGGGAAAACTCCAGCAACCCCTCCACGTCGCGCTGGTCGCGCAACAGCCGGTTGAATTTCTCCATTTCGCCGCGTTCGAGAGACCCCGCCACCGCTTGTTCCACGGAATAATGGATATTCTTGGCGAATTCCTCTTCCCGTGTTTGCAGGAGATTCAAGGATTTCTGGGACGACTTCAAGATCAGATCGTTGACGCTCAGGTAGCTGTAAAGCTGAGCGCCGGCCACAACGATTATCAATCCCGCCAACAGTGTGACAATCAACTTGGTATGCAATCTCATCTCAACGGCCTCAGACTTTTTGTTCGCTTTTTCTGTAAAAGGGGAACGCCGTTTTTCCGGGGAACGAACTCGACGCGCAGCCGATGCAGGGAGCGCCGGCTCGCACGCATGAATTCACCCCCGAGTTCCAGTTTCGGACGGTGCAATCGGCCCGCGTGTTGGGGCCGAGACATCCGAGCTTGAACAGACAACCGTCATCGTTAAAGGTCTTGGCGAATTTCTCCCGCTCGTAATCGGCGAATCGCGGGCATTGTTCATGTAAAAATTTGGAGAAAAACATCGTGGGTCTTTTTTCTTCATCCAGCGGCGGAATCCCGAATTTCAGGGTATGGACAAGCGTTCCCACGAGCCAGTCGGGATGAGCCGGGCAACCCGGCAGCGCGATGTGCGGGACGTCGATGTTTTCTTTTTTCAGAAACTCCGGCGCGCCCATGGCCCCGGTGGGATTGTTTTCCGCGGCCGGTATGCCGCCGTACACGGCGCACGCGCCCAGGGCTATGACCGCCTGGGCCTTTTTGGCGGCCCGGATCAGCAACCGGGAAAAGGGCTCATCACCGATCACGCAGGCTTCCTCCATGCCGGCGGGGACGCTTCCCTCCACCACCAGAATGTAGCCGCCCTTTGCGATCACGTCGTCCAGCAGCCGGTTGCAGACGCTTCCGGTGGCCGTGGACAAGGTGGAATGGAACAACAGGGCAATGGATTCGGTGATTATGGACGCCGGACCGGGTTCTTCGCTGTTGAGAAAGGATACCGAGCATCCCGAACAGCTCTGCCCCTGCAACCAGAGAACCGGGGCTTCGCCCTTGGCCAGGTTTTCCAGACATTCCGCGATCCTCGGCGCGGCGGCGCCGCCCAGCCCCATCACGGCCGCCAGTTTCAGACTCAATCCCATGAACGTTCTGCGGGAAATATCAGACATGGCCACGGACCTCCTAATGAACCGCGCAGGCGATGCAGGGATCGAACGACCGGACGATCCGTACGGCTTCGAGGGGATTTTTGCTGTCCTCGACCGGCGCGCCAATCAGCGCCTGTTCCACCGCTCCGGGAACGCCCTTGTCGTCTCGGGGCGAGCAGTTCCAGGTGGTGGGAACCACGCACTGGTAGGAACTTATTTTATGGTCGTCGATGGTCAGCCAGTGACCCAGCGCTCCTCGCGGAGCTTCGGTGAGCCCGACTCCGCTTCCTTGCGCCGGTATGGAAAAATCCTGAAAGGTCGGTTCGCCCGGTTTGATTTCCTCGACCCACTCCGCGAGCCGGTCGGCGACGATCTTGCATTCCAGGGCCCTGGCCACATGGCGGCCGTTGGCGGAATTCAGATCGGCGGGTGTTTTATTGATGGTCGAGAGCGCCGCGTCTATTTGTTTTTTGATCGTTCCGCCGGAGTCCCGATGATAGGCGACCAACAGCCTCGCGAGCGGGCCGACTTCCATGACCTTGCCGTCGTACCGGGGCGCCTTGAGCCATGAATAGGCCTTGCTTTTGCCGGGATCGGGCTTGGTGAGCCCCTGGCCGGGTCGAAGGCCGGACGGCGAGGAATACCGGGAATATTCCACGTCCTCGGTGATCTTATCCGCGTCCAGGGCTCCGGGTTTTCCGTCCAGGATGACGCCGGAGGGAAACAACGTGCGCTGGTCGTCGTCCGATTCCGGGAAGACGCCGTACGCCAGGAAATTGCCGGGGCCCTTGCCGATTTCAAAATATTCCGGGAAGCCACCCACCACTTCCAGCGCGTCGGGCAGGTAGGCGGTGTCGATGAAGGTCCGCAGTTGTTTCAGGATGTCCTGAAAAGCCGCGATCTTGGTGATCGTCGCCCGTTCGGTGACGCCGCCGGGAACGAGCGTGGCGGCGTGCGGCATCTTGCCCGAAAACAGCGCGCAGGCCTTGTGCGCCTGCCGGCGCATGTCCAACGCTTCCAGGTAGTGTTTGATGGCCAGGATGTTCAGTTCCGCGCTTTCCAGATAACGGCCGGAAAGGCGGGGCAGAAACGGCGCCAGCGGAAACGGCGTTGTCGACGATACCTGCTGTACGGCCCAGCCTTTGAGCCCGTTGAGCAGCGGGTCGGCGCCCTGGTACAGGGTAATGGCCTTTATGTCGATATAATCCACCGCAGCCAGATGGTAGAAGTGGAGAATGTGGGACTGAATATAATTGGAGGCCAGAATAAGATTTCTCAGCAGCCTGCCGTTGGTCGGCGGTTTGATCCCATAAGCCTGTTCCTGCGCAAGCGACGAAGCGACCCCATGCGATACGGGGCAGACGCCGCAAATTCTCTGCGTAATCTGCTGGGCGTCGAGCGGATCGCGTCCTTTCAAAATGACTTCAAAACCTCGGAACATTTCGCCCGAACTATGGGCGTTGACAATACGATTGGACTCGACCTCGACATTGACGCCGAGGTGTCCCTCGATTCTGGTAATCGGGTTTATCGATACCTTTTCTCCCATGAACGCGATCTCCCCCCAATGCGCGAACGTTACGCCGCGCTTACAAGAATGAACATGTGCAATGTTCAGGCCTATATCTCAATGATTCGTATTTGTCTGGTATTAGCATCTAAATCGAAAATGGCTGGAAATACTTTAGACGTTTTCCGGTGAGAGGCAAATTAAGGTCAAATTGGAGCTTTATTAAGCGCTTTCCTCGTCAAAGATCGTGGAATCGTCTTTACTTGGATAATTCCAGTCAAGGAATTCGCCGAGGCGCCGATACATAATTTTATGTTCATTTGTGAGACTTCAATCACGCCCCTGCGCGCGCAGAGCCTCCGCAATCTTTATGTTGGACCTCCACTGAAAGTGGTAGCCATGGCCTTCAACGCGAACGTGGTGAAGGACGTGAAAGTCGAAGTGGTGGAAAACATCGCCAAAACAGCGGATGTTTCCGGCGCCATGACCGCTTTCGGTCAATATTACGGCCAGGATGTCCTCGACATGGACTTCAAGAAATACGTGGGAATCGTCCTGGTCGACGGCCTGAGCGGGACCGAGGAAAAAATCATGGACCAGATCGGCGACCTCACCAACCTGACCTTTATCGGCGGGTCGGCCGGAGACGATCTGAAGTTCCAGAAGACCCTGATCTATGCCAACGGCAAGGCCTATACCGATGCGGCGCTGTTCGCGCTGCTGGAAACCTCGGCCGGTTTCGACATAATCAAGACCCAGAGCTTTCGCGAACTGGACAAGAAGCTGACCGTCACCAAGGCCAACGAAGAAAAACGGGAAGTGCTCGAATTCAACAATCAGCCCGCCCCGCTGGCGTACGCCCAGGCCGTCGACATGCCGGTGGAAAGCGCTTCCTCCCGTTTCATGATCAACCCGGTGGGCCTCATGGTGGGCGACGAGCCCTATGTGCGCAGCCCGCAACAGATCAGCGGCGACAGCATGATCTTCTACTGCAACGTGTTGGAAGGCATGGAGCTTTCGCTGTTGGAATCCACCGACATGATCAAGGACACCGCGGCCGCTCTGGAAGACAAGAAAAAGGAACTGGGAGGGATTTCAGGCGTCATCAACTTTCACTGCATCCTGAGAACGCTGGAGCTGGAAGCCAAGGGTTTGACGGAAAGCTACGGGAAGATATTCACGGACGTCCCGACCATCGGTTTCAGCACCTATGGCGAGGAGTACATCGGTCACGTCAACCAGACATCGACGATGCTGGTATTCAAATAATTCCCCAAATCGACAACACTGAAGCGCGGGACCGTCCCTGGGAGGTTCCGCGTTTTTTTATGCCCGGATCTTCAGGACTTCTCGCCGCACACGGGGCATTCGGGGTCGCGTTCCACGTTTACGTGGTTGAAGGTCATATCCTCGCCGTTATAAATGAGCAGCCGTTTGGCCAGCGTCTTTCCCAGCCCCACGATAAGCTTGATCGCTTCGGTGGCCTGAATGGCGCCGATAATGGCGGGCGTGGTTCCCAGCGCTGGGAACACCTCCGTGGGCGTTTTATGGGGAAAAATACAGGCCAGACAGGGCGTCTCGCCCGGAATAACGGTGGTGGCCATGCCCACGAGCCCGTTGATACCGCCGTAGATAAAGGGAATCTTGGCGGCCACCGCCCCCCGGTTCAGTATCCGGCGGGCGTCGAAATTGTCCAGCGCGTCCACTACGACGTCCACCCCGGATAACAGGACCTCCACGTTGCTTTCGGTCAGGGCCTCGGTAACGGGTTCGATCTTCACATGGGGATTGAGGCGCGAGAGTTTCTCGCCGGCGGACACGGCTTTCAGGTGGCCGATGTTCTCCTGCCAATGCAGGACCTGCCGGTTCAGGTTGGACAGATCGACCCGGTCGAAATCCACGAGCCTAATGCGCCCCACCCCGGCCGCGGCCAGATAGGTCGCGATGGGGCATCCCAAACCGCCCGCCCCCACCACGAGGACAACGGCTTTTTTCAGCTTTTCCTGCCCCTGGACGCCGAAATCCGAAATCATGATCTGCCGGCTGTAGCGTTCCAGTTCTTCCGAACTCAACGAAGTACTCGTCGCCATTCAGACCGTCTGCCTTTTCTGTTCCTCGCTGCGCACTTCCCGGCGCAATAGTTTTCCCACCTTGGACTTGGGCAACATGTCCCGGAACTCGATGTACTGGGGGATCTTGTAGGAAGGGAGCCGCTGCCGGGACCACTTGATCAGGTCGTACCCGGTAATTCCCTTCACATCCTTCTTGAGCACCACGAAGGCCTTGATCCGTTCGCCTACCTTCTCATCGGGCAGGCCCACCACGCAGGAGCTGATAACCGCGGGATGTTCCTGCAAAATGGCTTCGATCTCGCTAGCGCTCACTCTGTACCCCTTGTGCTTGATGGTGTCAACCGTCCGGTCCACGAAATAGAGGTATCCGTCTTCAGCGAGGCGAACCATGTCGCCGGTCCGATACCAGGTCAGGTCGCCGATGCGCACAAAGGAGGCGGCGGTTTCCTCGGGCTTGTTCAGATATTCCTTGGCCATGGATTCGGCGGAAACGAGCAGTTCTCCCGGCGATCCCGCCTGAACTTCTTCCAGGGAGTCGGTTTCCACGATTCTGATCTTCTTGCTGGGCACGACCTTGCCCATGGCGCCGGGGGGGTTGGGAACGCCGGTCGGGCACATGGCTACCCCGCCCAGCGTTTCGGTGGCGCCGTATCCCTGATAGATGGGCCGGCCGAACTTCTTTTCCCAGCGTCTGCCCACCTCATTGGGCAGCACGTCGCCGCCGCTGAAACAGTATTGAAGCGATTCCAGATCGTACTGATCCACGCGATCGTGCTCCAGGATCATGCGGTAGAGCGCCGGAACGCCGATCAGCATCTTCGCCTTGAACCGCTCGATGGAGTCCAGAAAACCGTCGATGTTCACCGTGGGGGCCACGATGATGGTTCCGCCCACCATGAGCGTTCCCAGGCCGCACGATTGACCCAGGATATGAAACAGCGGGGCCGCGCACATGATCACGTTTTCTTCCTTGGGGAAGAGCCCCTCGCACATGGCCAACTGCTCCAGGGAAGCGATCATGTACATCTTGTGGGTGATCGGCACGCCCTTGGCATGTTTGGTGGTGCCGCCCGTATAGAGTATTTCCATGACGTCGTCCGGTTCGACGTCCGGAAAGGAGACGGCCTGGGTAACCCGGCCGGTCATTTTCCGGAAGGGATGGGTGTCCTCTTCCCAGGACACTTTCCCCTTGGGAACCTTGTCGAACAGCCGCCCAAAGGCCCGTTTGGTCCAGGGCAGGAGATCCACGACCGTGGTCACGAACACGTTGGTCATCTGACTGTCGGGTTTGACCCGTTTCACGTACCCGAAATTCCGGTCCGTGCACACCACCGCCTGGGCGCCGACGTCATTGGCGATATAATCCAGGTCGTACGGCGTGTAGATGGGCGTTATGGGCACGACAATCCGCGCCCACCCGCATGATCCCCAGCCAGGCCACCACCCATGGCGCGCTGTTCGGCGCGTACAGGATCACCTTGTTTCCCTTGCGGATGCCGAGATCGTGCAGGGACGTGGCAAAGCGCGTCACCAACTCATACAACTGTTTATATGAGAATGACGTGCCCAGATAAACGAGCGCCGTTTTCCTGGGGTTGTTGTTAACCGACTGCTCAAAACGTTGAAAAATCGTGGTCGCGTGTTCAGTCATAGCGTCGTACCCTTACACACCGAAATACGCCGATTTGATTTCAGGATTATCCATCAATTCCTGCCCGGCCCCGTCAGCGTGAGCATGCCGTTTTCGATGACATACCCCCGATCGATCATGGGCAGAATGGGCCGGGCGAATTGTTCGCTGATCAGAATGCGTGACTCCGGTGGATTCCCTGACCGCCTTGATGGCCCGGACCAGCGCGGTCTGCATGGCCGGACTTAAACCCAGAAGCGGTTCGTCGAGCATCAGCAACGACGGGCCCGCCATCAGCGCCATGCCGATGGCCAGCATCTGCTGTTCCCCGCCGCTGAGAAAACCCGCTTTTCTCTTTCGCAGCGGGAGCAAGGTGGGAAAGAGATGGAACACCGTCTCCATGGCTTCCTTGCGATCGCTCGCGCTGCGGAGATACCCGGCGATTCTCATATTTTCATTGACGTCGCTCTCCGGGAAATATGGGGTGGCGTTCCCGGCACAGCACAATGCCCTTCTCGACCCGTTCATGGGTCGGCATGTCGGTGATATCCGCGCCTTCAAACATGACCTTGCCCATGATGGTGATCCGTTCCCCGCCTTTTCGCTTTTCCTTGATCTTCAAATCCAGGATAAGCCCGGAGATGGTGTTTACCAGAGTCGTTTTGCCCGCGCTGTTGGAGCCGATAACGGCGATGATTTCACCGCTGCGCCATTTCCATGCTGAAATCGTTGAGCGCCAGGGCGTTTTCATAGAAAACCATCAGGTTGCGAACTTCCAGCACGATCCTATCCTTCCGTCTCGGTCCCGAGATAAGCCTTCTTCACCTCTTCGCTCTCCATGACGTCCTTGGGCGGACCCTCGGCGATCTTCTGCCCGAAGTTGAGCACGATGACCCGGTCCGCGATGCGGAAAAGCTCCCGCAGCCGGTGTTCGATCATGATGATCGTCTTTCCGTCCACCCTGAGCTTCTCGATGATGGGCAGAATCGACGCCACCTCGGCCAGGCTCAGACCCGGAAAAAAGTTCGTCGAGGATGATCAGGTCGGCCCGCATGGCGATGCACTTTCCCAGCTCCATCCTCTTGAGATATCCGTGCGGCAGCACCCTGGCCACCTTGTTGATCACGGCGGAATCGCGTTCGAACCCCACTTCCTCCAGGATGTCCTTGGCCACCGCGCTCCGGTCGCCGTATTTTCCACCCGCCAGTTTCCGGACGCGCGGCGAATACAGCGGAACGATGAGGTTCTTGAAGGCGGGAAGCTGATAAAACGGCCGGACCATCTGAAAAGCGCGCACGATGCCTTCCTCGGCGATCTTGTGCGGACTCATGCCGGTTATGTCTTTTCCCTGGTACACGATGGTCCCCCGATCGGGTTTGACAAAGCCGGTGATGAGGTTCACCAGCGTGGTTTTTCCCGACCCGTTGGGACCGATAACCCCCACCAGCTCGTTTTCCTTCAATTCGAAATCAACCGAGTCGACGGCGGTGACGCCGCCAAAGCGCTTGGTAAGTCCCGAGACCGACAGCAACGGTTCCTGAGTCATGATTCAACCTTAACCCAACGCTCGAACTGAGTGTATTTTCGCTGCAAATAGGGGAAGATGCCCTCCGGCAGGGCCACGATGAATACCACGAGCGAAAGTGAATAGATGATGATGCGCAGCCCGCCGATCCCCCGGAGAACCTCCGACAGGGGCACCAGGATAAAGGCTCCCAGCATGGCGCCCGCCAATGATCCGACGCCCCCGACGGCGGCCGCCGCGATGGGCAGCACCGAGTAATCCAGCGCGAACACCGGCATGCCGACGAACATGTAGATCTGGGTCATCATGGCCCCGGCGAACGCGGCCATGGACGCTCCGATAAAAAGCGCCTGCGCCTTGAAGATATAGATGTTGATGCCCGCGCTGATGACGGACCGGTCGTTGTCGTTGATTCCCCTGAGCACCAGGCCGTAATCGGTGGACATCAAACGTCGCACCCCGAACAGCGCCACCCACACCCCCACCAGGGGAACGAACAGCTCGATCCAGGGACTGGGGAACGACGTGAGGCCGCTTATTCCTTCCGTGCCGCCCAGAATCCGGGTGGCTTCGATGATCCGTTCCAACATCAGCGGCAGAATCAGCGTCACCATGGAAAAGTACACGCCTCTGAGCCGCAAAACCGGAATCAGGATAATCACGCAGAATGCCCCGCCCAGGATCGCCGCCAGGGGAACGGTGATGAACGGGCTCCAGCCGAAGGCGTGATTCAGATACCCCGAAAAATACGCGCCTGCCCCAAAGAAAAGCGCCTGTCCCAGGGAAACCATGCCGCAACTGACCAACAGGTCCCAACTGATCGCGAGAATGCCGAAAATAGACGCCGAAATAAGCACGCGCTGCCAGTAGATATTGACGGTGAACGCCAATGTCAGGGCCGCCAGGATGGGCAGAACGCGCGGCGCCAGCAGGTAGAGCATCTCCCGATACGAGTTGAGCGCGAATATGTCGTCGCTGCGGGCTTTGATACCGCGGTCGATCCGCTCTTTTCGCATTTCCGTTGACAACTTAGATCCTTTCCTCCAGTTCCTTCTGCTTGCCGAAAAGTCCCGACGGTCTGACGACCAGAATGATCAGGATAGCCACCAGGCTGATGAGCATCACCCAGCTTGCGCCGAAATAGGTGGACGTGATCATCTGCGCGTAGCCAATGAGAAAACTGGCCAGCACCACGCCGATGGCGCTTCCCAGGCCTCCCACGATGCACACCGCCAGGGCGTTCACCAGCACGTCGTACCCGCCGCCGACCGATATGGTTCCGAGGGGGAGAATCGCCACCGCGGCGATCGCCGCAAGCCCCGATCCGAACGCCAGGCTCAGCGAGGCGATCCAGTCGGAATGGATACCCAGCGACAGGGCCGTCTCCTCGTCCTGCGCGATGCCGCGAAACGCCAGCCCGATCCGGGTATGGTGGATGAACAGATAGAGCGCCACCGTCAGCAGCAACCCGATGGCCACGATGGCCAACCGTTGGTAATCCACGTACACGCCCCAGAATTCGACACTGCCGTCCCAGAAAACGGGCAGGGTGTATTTGAATCCGATGAAGCCCAGGTAGCGGAACGCCTCCAGGATGGCCAAGCCAATGGCGAACGTGGCGATAACCTCGGACACCACCATTCCCCTCAGACGCAGGAGCACGAACCGGTACATGAGCGCTCCCAGCGCGGCGGAGCAGATGATCGAAAGAACCGCCGCCAGAATATAGGGGAGCGCAAGCGTGTGGAAAAACGTCCAGGCCGCGAAACCGGCGAAGATGTAGATCGCGCCGTAGGCGAAATTGGCCACCCCGCTGATGCCGAAGGTAAGGTTGAAACCCAGAGCCACCAGCGCCAGGATAACGCTATTGATAAACCCGTAGACTAATGTTCCTAGAAACAACGCTCGATCCTCGATTCAGAGTATGATTTTTTCCGAGGGACCGTCCCCCCGGAAGGTTCGGTTCAGGTCCGGGCTATTTGGCCGATTTCACGAAAGCCGGAAGCTGAATGGACGCTTCGGACACGGAGGGCGGGAACACGATGACGCGCTTGCCGTCGTTGGTCCACTGGTACACGCACCCGATGGCTTCCTTTTGCGGATCATTGCCATAGATGACCTGATTGCTCTCGTCGAACTTGATCAGTCCCATGACTCCCTGCTGGTCGGTTTTCTTCAGTTCGTCCACGATCTTGTCCGAATCGAGCGATCCGGCCCGCTCCACGGCGGCGGCCAGCAGGTACACCGATTCATAGGCGGGCGCGGGACCGTGGCCGGACTCGATGGGCTTTCCGTATTTCTTTTCGTACGCGTTGTAGAATTTGGTGGCGGGCGGATACTTTTCGGCGGGCATGTTGCCCAGTTCGAAGATGGCGTTCAACGCGCCGCCGATCTTGCCTTCAAAGGTCTCCCACGCGCCGGGACCGGCCAGCGGCGAAATGAAGCCCGCGATCAGCGCCGGGATCTTCATGCCATTCCACTGTTTCACCAGAATACCGCTCTGCGGCATATCGAAGATGGGCAGGATGACCTGCGCGCCCTTGGCCCTGACTTTCATCAGGCCGGCCGAGAAATCGGACGATCCGGTGGGATAGGTTTCCTGACCCAGAACTTCCCAACCGGCTTTGGAGAAGAAAGCTTTTTGCATGATATCCGCCGTGGCGCGAGCCCAGGCCACATCTTGATTCATGATAAAGACTTTGTTGAAGCCGAACTGCTCGTTCAGGTGTTTCATGGTTCCGATGAGATAACCCACGAAATATTTGGCGTTGAGACATACACGGAAGATGTATTTGTATTTATCCGGGGCTTCCATGAGTTTTTTCTGGGAGGCGGGCGACATGGCGATGGTGCCGAGCATGGGGACCTTGTACTTGGCAATGATATCCATACCGGCCATCAGGGCTTCGGATCGGAAGGGGCCCACCACGATGGCGTTGACCTTTTTCTCCAGAATGATTTTTTCCAGTCCCAGCAAGGCCTCCGGCACGGGCACGCCCGGGGCGGCGTCGCGGATATCGATCGTCTCCACCTGAATCTGGAGTGACTTGTCGCCGACTTTCACTCCGCCCTTTTCGTTGATTTCCGAAGCCGCGAGCTGCACCGCCTTAAGGCTTTCCTCGCCTTCCAGGAAGGTCAGCGACGTCGGTACGCCCAGAACAAGCTTGTCGGCGGCGAAGGTGGGAGGAGAGGTCATCAAAGCAAAAATCCCAAACGCGAGCGCCAGGAACAACCGGATAGAGCGACCATTCATAGTAAAGCCCTCCTTGCATGGTTAAAGGTTGGATTCCACTCGGTAGGTTTTTGCCGGCTCGCGGAAAGATTACGTCCGCGCCGGTCCACCCTCAATTTTTATTTGTATGCAGTATACAATTGTTCGCGACACAGGTAAACGCCTAAACATTCTTTCTTCCAAGACCAATCGCTTAATTTTGTTCCAGGGGTCGGGCGGCGCGAGATGAGAGAAATCGCCGAGGAATTAGCTGAAATTGTTTTACAATTTGATTTTATAGAGTAAGTGAATTATACTGTATCCAACTTTGGTCTTACATTAAACCATGAGCCCAACGCTTGTCAACCCTTTAAACCAGTTCAACCCTATGCCCCGATTCAGAGCGATAAAACAGTCCCGCGTCTCCGAGGAAGTCCTGGCTCAGCTCAGGGAATCCATCCTCCGCGGCCAGTTCAAGACCGGCGACAAGCTTCCCTCGGAGCGCGAACTGACCGAGGAATTCCAGGTAAGCAGGGGCGTGGTGCGCGAAGCCATCCGGGCGCTCGAAAACACCGGTTTCGTGGAAATACGGCAGGGACCCAGCGGCGGCGCCTTTGTAAAGGAAATCACCTTTGAAAGCCTGAGCGGCGGCTTTCTGGATCTCTACCTCGCCAATAAATTTTCCATCCGGGAACTCAACCAGGTGCGCACGCACATCGAACCCGAAGTCGCCCGCCTGGCCGCGTTGCGCGTCAGCGACGAATACCGCAAGAAATTGCGGCAAGCCGCGGAAGGGGAACGAAAGCCGTTCGCCGCCAAGGAAGAGTACATGCGGCGCCTGACGGCCGTCCATTTCACCCTGGCCGAAATGTGCGGCAACTACCTGTTCGAAGCCATCGTCAATTCGATCATCAAGCTGACCCATGAAATCGTGGCCACCGTGGACCCCGAGGATTTCCCCGCCGTTCATGCTCCGGGAGAACATGACGACATCGTCGAGGCGGTCATAGCCGGTCGCGCCGATGACGCGGCCCGAGCCATGAAGCGGCACCTGAAAGTTTTTTCGTCCGTGCTGATCGACATGGACGGCGCCTTTCGCGGGCGCTTCAGGAAATAGGCTCGCCGTTCGCCCCCCGATCCTTCCCTTTATTTTCAAAAAAGACTTGCAGATCAAGCCGGTTACAAGTAATGGTGATAGTCGGCCCGATTATTTGGGAATAACCGGCGAATTTTCGGCGCCCGCGTGTTTTCCCATATTCCCTTTTAAATAGAGCGCACGAAGTTGAGGAATACCCCATGAGCGAAGAAAACAACGAGCGCAAGAACGCTCAGGAGACGCCAGAAGATACCGAACCGGATTATCTCCGCGACGACGAGAAAAAACCTTTTTGGAAGGCCGGACTGGCTTCCTTGTCCGCCCTCTTTGCCGGCAAAAACAAAAAAACCGCGTATGTAGCCCTCATCCTGCTGGTGGGAATTTTCGCCATGCTGGGGGCCATCAATATTTTTGTGAATCCCGGGGGAGAGACGGTCGTCGAACGGCAGCCTGAAATCGTGGCGAGCAAGCCCGCGCGGGAACACGTGACCGTCTCGCCCGAGCCGGCTCCCAAGCCTCTCGCGTCCGAACCTCTTAAGAAACTCGAGGAAGAGACTCGCCCCGCCGCCCCGGTAACCGGTTCCCATGAAGCCAACGAACCGCTTCAATACAAGACGGAGCCGCCCGTGGCGGCCGAGGCCCCGCGTCCCCCGGTGGCGACGGCGGAAAAGATCCTCCCCGCCCCGGTCCCTCCGGCGAAACCGCCGGTTGAACACATCCCCGGAGAACATATCGAAGGCGTGGCCTTTGCCAACGCCATCATCAAGTGCCTGGATGACGAACTCAACCAGACAACCTTCGGCTGGAGACCCAATTCGCTCCTGTTCGGCAAGCTTCGTCTTACCGACAACGTCAACAACCGGCAATTGGGGGTGCTGGAAACGGTGCGGGCGGTAACCGTGGTGCTCAAGGAAAAAATATCCCGCTACGGCGACGCCGACGCGTTCAACCCCAATCTCGAAAACGCCCTCAACTATTTCATGAACAGCGCATACGCGTTCTGGTTCCCTTCCGCCGACGAGCAGTTCAACAAGGGGCTCAGCGAGATGCGTAAGTACGTGAGTGACGTGCAGACCGGCAAGGCCAATTTTTACCCGCGTTCCGACAACTTCGAAGCGCTCATCGAAGCCTGCAAGGAACTGGTGGGCAACTGCCACCATAACCTAGTCAAGCGCCAGGAGGCGGACGGCAGTTCGGTCTCCACGTGGGACGTGGACAACTATTTTTATTATTCCCAGGGCGTATCCCTGGCCATGAGCCGGATATTGGAAGCGGCCCTGACCGACTTCAAGGAGGAGCTGGTCCTGGTAAAAGGCACGGCCCTGCTCGAAGAGGTGGTGGCCCACTTCAAACAAGCCGCCGCCCTGGACCCCTGGATCGTGCTGGACGGCCCGCTTGACGGCCTTCGCGCCAACCACCGCGCCAACATGGCGGTGCCCGTGGGCGGGGCGCTCTTTAAATTGAATAACCTGCTGCGCTATTGATCCGAAACGATCGATCCCTGAGCCGGGACTTCAAGAAATGAATATGGAGCGAGCGGCGCTTCGGCCGCCCGCTTCATACCTGAAACCGATAAGCTGCAAATGAGATTCGTTTTTTAAGACCGCCTCCCGGGCGGTTTACGCTTCGGGGCCGTGTCAGGTGGCGACGTACACCGCCTTCTTCGTATCCACGGGTTTGGTCCTCTTCTTTTCAACCGTCTTTATCGTAAGCACGCGAATCACCTCCTCTCGTATCGAGAATACTGATAAATGGTAGTCCTGTGTATTGGTAATGTCAATAAGACACGCGTTAAATCATCGCAAGGATGGAGGTGGAGAGAAAAATGGAAAGAAAAGCATTGCGGGGGTTCGCGCCCCCGAATTATTGGAGGCGGATGGTTCCAAGGGACGGTTCGCGAACCGCCCCTTGTACGAAGGAACCGAGGCGTTCCGGAGATTCGACGTTCTCATCCGGCTGGTGTGTTTCCCGAGAAGGACACGAGCGTAGGGAGGGCAGAGCCGCCAGGCGAAACCCGCCGAATGATTGGCCGAAGGCCGACCTAAATCCGGCCTATCGCCGGCTCAGGGTCTGTTGAATATCTTTTTCCAAATTGGCCAGGATGGTTTCGAGCGACGCGTTCAGGCTGTCGACCAACCCACTGGGGGAACCGGTCTTTACCGGCCTTTGCTCGCGGTAGGTCTTGTCGAACAATACTTCATACCCCGAAGGGCTATCCTTTAAGAGAAAGAACTGGACTTCCAGGACGGACTGAGGGGTCTTGGCTATGGTGAAGTCGCCGTACAGGCCGGTGACCGCGCCTTCCAGGATATATTCCGCACCCACGTCGCTTCCGGGAATGGCCACATGACGAAAAAGGCCGGAGTCGTGGAACCATCGCCGCGCCGTCTGCGTGATCATCTGTGACGGCGCGATGAGAAAGAGGTTGTAATAATCGGCCTCATAGGAGCTTTCGCCCGTGCGGTAGGTCAACTGCCTGCCCGCGAAATCGGGTGAAACGCGCAGGTCCCGCACCTTCAGGTTGGCGTCCGCCTGAAAAGACGAAACCGGCGCGTCCTGCCGTGACGCTTTGAGGACATAAAAGCGCTGGGACGGGGGCGCTTGCTTCAAGCCGCCCAGGCAGCCCGACATGACCAGGGCGATGAAGGTCAACGCCACCAGGATTTTACTTGGACCAAATACTCTTCTTTTCACCCTGCTCCTCCGGATTGATAGCCTGGGGCGGCTGTCCAAACAATACGCGGGACGGATTTCTCTTGGCGTCACTGGACAGTTCATCCAGGTTTTGCATAAGCGATTTCGTGTTTTCCAGAATCGATTCGATGGCTCCGCGCTGACTGAGCGTAAGGTCGTTCAGATTGCGCATCAACCGGTTCATACGGGCGGCGCCGCTGTTCAGTTCCGTGGCCGCGCCTTGTATGCTTTCCATGGTTTCAGGCAATTTTTCGAGAGCGCTCGTAATCTTGGGATCGTTCAGCAACGTGACCAACCGCTGGGCCACCGTGTCCAGTTTCTCGGTAAAGCTCCGTAATCCCCGAGTCGCCATGACGACGTCTTCCTGCGACGTCTGTACGATACTTTTTACTCCGGCCATGGCGTCGGCCGTGTCGGGAAGTATGGTTTTCGTTTTGGGGTCAGCCAGAATATCGTTGAACTGCGCCAGGCCGTCCCGCAGTTCGGTCAGGTTCTGCACGACCAATTCCCCGATATCGGACACGTTGGCGTCTTCCAGCGATCTGTTCAATTCGGTGATAAACGTATTGAGCGAACGGACGATCTCCTGAATGTTTATTTTTTCTACCTGATTGAGCGTGGTGGATATGGTGTTGATCACGTTTTCTATGCGGCTCATGGTGCTCGGCGCCGACGGAATATAGAATGAATTCGGCTTCCAGGAGATGGGCAGGACCGGATTCTGAGTCGGATTGAAATAGTTGATTTCAAGGAACCCCACCCCGGTCAGTCCCTGGGTGGTCATTCTGATCCGCAGCCCTTTCTTGATTTCATCTTCCAGGTAATCGTCCAGATCCTCGACATCGATGTTTCTGTCCAATTGCGTGTACAAGCGCATCTTGACCAGCACATAGCGGGAATTGATGTCGCTTTCGATCTTGGGGTACTCGTCCTCGATAAAACCGATGTACTCAACGCGGCCTATTTTCACGCCCCGGTACTTGACCGGCGCGCCCACGTCCAGACCTTCCACCGATTCGTTGAAATAGCTTTCCGCGGGAATCGTCGATCTGAAAAGCGCGCCCATTCCGAAAATCACCAGCGCCGCGGTGAGGATGAGAGATCCGATGATGATGAAGAGTCCCAATCTGAAATAATTTGTTTTTCTGGCCATAATGTCTTAATTTCCGGTTTCGGGCCGCCTGAGAAAAAAGTCCTGTACGGCGGGGTGATCCGAATGGTCCCGCAAGTCCTTGGGCGCGCCTTCGGCTATAATCTTTTTGGTCTGTTTATCGAGCATGATCACCCGATCCGCTATGGCGTAGATGCTCAGAAGTTCGTGCGTCACCACCACGAAGGTGACGTCCAGGCTGTCGCGGAGCTGGAGAATAATGTTGTCCAGGCCGGACGAGGTGACCGGGTCGAGTCCCGCCGACGGTTCATCGAGGAAAAGGATCTTGGGATCGAGCGCCATGGCGCGGGCTATGGCGGCCCGCTTTTTCATGCCGCCCGAAAGCTCGGAGGGCATATGGTTTTCAAAGCCCTGCAAGCCCACCAGCGACAGTTTCATCCGGGCCGTCAGATCCACCGCCTCTTGCGGCAGGTCGGTCAGTTCTTCCAGCGGCAGCCGAACGTTTTCCAGCAGCGTCATGGAACCGAACAACGCGCCGGACTGATACATGACCCCGATTTTGCGCAAAAGCTCCGCCCGGGTCTTCTGATCCGCGTCCGCGATGTCGTCGCCGTCGATCAGAATCTTGCCCGCGGAGGGTTCATACAGCCCGATCATATGTTTCAGCAGGGTGCTTTTGCCGCACCCGGACCCTCCCAGGATGACGAATACTTCCCCCGTCCTTACCTGGAACGATATCTCGTCGATGATGACGCGATCCCCATAGGAAGCCGTCAGCTTTTCAACGTTGATGATAGTCTCGCGACCGCTCATGAGACGACCTCATATCCCCAGAAAATAGAACACCACCGCGAACAGGCCGTCGGTAAGGGTGATCAGGATTAGCGCGCCTACCACCGCGGAAGTGGTTGAATCGCCGACCGCGGTGGCGCCGGTCTGCGTGGTCAATCCCCGTTCGCAGCCCACACCGGAAACGATAAGGCTGAACACCATGGCCTTGAACATGCCGCCGCAAATATCCAACAAGGTAATGGACGCCTGGATTTTGTTCAAGTAGGTGACCAACGGGTATCCAAATGAAAGAATAACCACCGCGCCGCCGGTGAGAGCGAACACGGTAAAAAAAGTGGTCAGTATGGGCATGACGGCCAGGGTGGCCACGATACGGGCGCCGCCAGAAAGCGAATCGGGTCGAGCCCCATGGTGGTGAGCGCGTCCACTTCTTCATTGACCTTCATGGTTCCGATTTCGGCGGCGAACGCCGAACCGGTGCGACCGGCCAGAAGAATGGAGGTGACCAGCGGTCCCAGTTCGCGGACCATGGAAATGGCCAGCAGGTTGGCCACGTACAATTCGGCGCCGAACCGTTTGAGCGGAATGGCCGATTGAAAGGCCATGATAAGCCCCATGAGAAATCCCACCAGCACGATGATGGGAAATCCGTTCACGCCGGCCTTTTCCGCTATGACCAGCACGTCCTGCCAGCGAAGGCGGGACGGATGGCGCAATACCACCAGAAGCGCCAGGGAGCACTCGCCGATAAACTCCACCAGTATTTTCAAACGACGTACGGCTATCGTAGCCGATTGGCCTACCTGTTCGAGAAAACTGTCGCCGGTGGCCTCATCCCCTTGATCCAGGGCGAGCGAGCGCGTTTCGAACATGGACAGGAGCGATTCGAATTCGCTGGACAAACCCTCCAGGTCGCATTGCTTCCCCTGCTTTTCGCAGTGAAACCGTATTTCGGCGATCAGGCCGGCGCCCGCGGTGTCGAACTTTTCCACGCCGGAAACGTCGATAAGCAACTCCCGCCCCGCGACCTGATCCGCCATCCGCAGCGTTTCGTTCCAGATCGGGCCCACGCCGTCCTTGTCCAGCGATCCGGCCAGAAAAATGGTATGGACCGCTCCCGATTGCGAATCCGAACGGACGGAAGCCCGGCCTGTTGTGGGGTTGCCGGCGCTCGTTTTATCCTCCGAGGACAAATTCATAAGATATTACGCGTTGCGGTTTTTGGTCATCGGCGATTTCCGGTGAAGGGCTCGACATGACAAGGCTTAGCGGAGTTTCTGTATGATCAGAAAAACCAATCCCAGGCCCCAGATCATGACGCTCCACATGGAAACCATCCCCACCCATCGGGGGACGGGCCTCCGCTTGGCCTTGGATATCCGCCTCATGACGATCGCCGTGACCAGGCCGAACGCTCCCAAATTCAACAACCAGATTTCAGGTCCCATCAGTCGCCTTTATCGTATATGCTCCATGTTCACGCGAGGTTCGACCGGAACTTCACACCGGCGGCTTTTCGATCCGGCACCGAGCGTACCGGTGCAGCGGAGTTCCGGCCAAAGAATCCCGGTTCGTGTTCTTGGTCAGTCGGTTGACATTGACCCCATATTCGGTTCCCAGATAATTCAGGCCAAACCCGTGGGGTATCAGGATCATGCCCGGCCGCGCCTCGTCGGTCACCTCGGCTTCCACTTCGACAGCGTCGGTTTCGGTCGCCACGCGAATCGTTTCGCCGTCCTCGATCCCCAGCTTTTCGGCGTCCAGGGGGTTGATCGCGGCCACGCAGGCGCGCCGCTCCTTGTTCCAGGCGGGATCGCGCATAAGCGTGTTGGCGTTCATATCCATGTGTCGGCCCGCGTTCAGAATATAGGGATACTCGGGGTCCGGCGTGAGCGCCTCGGATTCGGAGGCGGCGTCGATGCCCTTCACCCATGCTTCCAATTCGGGAATGTGGACGTTGACCCGTTGGTATTCGGTCTGCAATTCGTCAAAATTCCTGTCCAAATCCAGCTTCCCGACCCACAATCCTTCGGGATGATCCAGCACGGCGCGGAAGATCTCCTCCCCCATAAGCGGTCCGGGCTTGAATCCCGCCCGCGCGGCGTGTTCCCTGAACGGTTTGGGCATGTTCATCAACATTCCCCAAAGCGCCGCCAGATTGGCCGAATCCATGGTTTCCCCCAGGGTTCGAGCGAGCACAAACGGCGCCATTTTCCGCGCTTGGGGTTTGTCCGCCATATAGGCCATGAGGGCCATGCCGAACCGCAGCCGATCGCCCGTGGCCGCCTGTTTCAGCGAGTCGGGAATTTCGGGGATCAGACCCAACCGGTCCGCCAGACGCGTATAGATCTGGCTCACTTCCAGCGCCCGCCCCTGGGGTTCCACGAGAGGCCGACGCATCTGAAAATAGATCTCCGGCCACGTCCAGGCGAAAAACGATCCGTCCCAGGATTCATAGGCCGAACGCGCGGGAAGAACATAGTGGGACAGCGCGGCCGTTTCCGTCATGGCCAGTTCGGAGGTCACCAGCAGATCCAGCCGCTTGAACGCCTTTTCATAGGCGTTGGTGTCGGCGTAGGAGCGCAACGGATTGGCGCCGCTCACCAGGACCGCGCGGATTCTTTCCGGATGGTCGGAAAGGATCTCTTCCGGCAGAACATTGGGCGGAAACGTGCCCATGATTTCCGGATAATCCGTGGTCACGGTCCGCCAGGCGCGGGAATCGCGTTCGTCGGAATGCGAGCCGATGGGCATGAGCATGCCCGGATACACGTTGCCGCCTGGCTTGCCGATGACGCCGCTCACCGCCATGAGGACGTGGATGAGATAGGACGTCGCGGTGCTGTGGCGGTTCATGAGCACGCCCAGGTCGGTGTGAATAGCCCAGGTCCGCTCGCTCATGAGGCGACAGACTTCCCGGACGGCGCCGTAGTCCAGTTCGCACACCTTCAGCGCCGAACGGACGTCAAAATCCTCGAACCAACCGGCGATTCGATCGAACCCGCTCACATGCTCGTCGATATAAAGCCGGTCCGCCCATCCTTCTTCCAGGGTCAGGGCGATCATGGCCTTGGCCAGGAGGGCGTCGGCGCCGGGGCGTATCGCCAGATGGATGTCGGCGCGTCGCGCGGTTTCCGATCTACGCGGGTCCACCGCCACCAGGACTTTCTCCGGGTCCTTGGCGATGCGGTCCAAAACCCGTCTGGCCTGGGGCATCTGATGGCTCATCCAGCCGTTCCACCCCCAGGCGACCAGCATGTCGGCGCGTTCCTCGTCGGGTATGGACGCCAGATACTGGCGTCCCGATCCGCGTCCCTGCACCCAGAAAAAGCCGGTCAGTTCCTGCGCCAAGGGGCTGTAGTGATACCGAGAACCCAGGGCCCGGAGCAGCCGCACGCCAAAGGCGGCTTCAAAGTGGCAGGCCTGTCCTCCCCCGCCCACATAGGCCAGGGATTTGGGGCCGTGATTTTCCACGACCTGTTTCAACCGGTCGGAAATTTCATCGATGGCCTGGCCCCAGGAAATTTTTTCAAAGCCGTCGCCTACCCGCTTGAGCGGATCGGTCAGACGTTGGGCGTGGTTCTGGTGGTGGGCGACATTGAGCCCCTTGCGGCAGGCGTATCCCCGGCTGCGCGGATTATCTTTGTCCGGCCGCGTTTTGATCATGACGTTGTCTTCGATCAGCGCTTCCAGGCCGCAATTCTGAGCGCAGAGCGCGCACCCCGTTTTTTTCCATTCGCCCATGGTGGTATCCTTCCCCTGGAGTGTACGGCCTAGGCCGCTTTCCCGGTTATTCGGCTGAAGGGACACGCCTTGATACACAACCCGCAGATGCTGGCGTTGATTTCCGGCAATTTGGAGAACTCGTTTACCAGCTTCCCGGCGCAACGGGCGATATCCACCGCCTCCTCGCGCGACCGGTAACGATCTCCCGAAACCACTGTTCCCTTGATGGCCTGGGCCGGACACGCCCGCTTGCATTGTTCGCACGTCCCGCACCGGTTCTTGATGGGGCCGTCCACGGCCAGCGGGGCGTCGGTCAGCACGGTAACCAGACGGACACAGGGACCGAATTCGGGCGTGACCAACAGCAGACTTTTTCCCTGCCACCCGATTCCGGCCATTTTCGCCACGGCTTTGTGGCTCACGGCGCCCAGCCATTGGTCGCGATCCAGAACCTGCGACGCGGGAACGGCCACGGCGGAAAATCCTTCGCGTTCCAGCAGCGACGCCGCGCGGAAGGCCATTTCATCCAGCATGGCGTTGGCCGTTTTGTAGGCGTGAGCGTAAATCGCCGTGGGGCGGTCGTCTATCTGGCGAAAGATGGCCCTGGGCAGACTCAGCGCGATGGATACGGCGCGGGAAAAGGAATCCAGCAGATTGTCAGGCGTCAGGGGTAGTTCGCGCAACGGCTCGATGTCGGCGATTCCCACCAGGTCCGCGCCCCATTCTTGAATGCGTTTTTTGATCGTTTCCGCGTACGCGCTTTCAGCTGTTTTGATTTTCATGTCCGCGCCTTCCGGCAAATTTATAGCCTTCTATATTTGCCGACTCTTGCGCCGCTTGTAAAGGCAATTAAACAGAGCCCGCTTCCGGCGCATGAAATACTCATACCTGGCTGATTGTAGCGCGCTTCACGAACCGCCCTTTATGGGAAGATCATGCGGCGGCGTCATGCCTCGGCTTAGGGAAAGGCCGCGCGATCGTAGGGGCAAAAAATTTTTTGCCCCTACCGGAATTCGAATACAACTCCTTCATTTCTCGCGCGGCGAGAAATAATCCGGGGGCGTGGGGGCGAAAGCCCCCGCACTGGCTTTTTTTAAAAAAAACGGCCGGCGGCGATTGAACGCCGTCGGCCTTTTATCCTTATTATAGGGGAGGGCTATGAACGTTATCGGGATCGCAGGAATTTTCGCGCCAGTTTGGACCACTGGGCGTTGTCCATTTCCGAGGCGATGTCATCCAGGACGATAGCGCCGTCCGCCGCCAGCCTCATTTCATTGCCGGCTTCCTCGATGAGCATGTCCCGTTCCTTCATCATGAACGCTTCGGCGTCCTCGCCGAAGAGCAATCTTTTCAGATTTCCCTTTAGTTTGGAAGGCTCCACGATAAACAGCCATCCGCCGCCGTAGTTTTCTTTATGAACCAGTTCGGGGTTGTCGATCAGTTCGAAATTGATGTGCGTTACCACACCATCCACCGGCGAAAGTCCCTTGACCGCGTCGCCGTTGCGGGCGATCTCGAAGGAATCCTTTCCCTGGACGATTTCCTCGCCCACCTGCGGCAGGGACACCCGGCTCAACGAACCCAGCAGGCGACGGGCAAAGTCGTCCAATCCCACGCGAACCCGGCCGCCGTGTTCCGGGCGAGCCCAGGTGTGGCCTTCATGATAGTAGTAGCCTTCCACGCACCTTCACTCCGCCGATTTCCTTGGCGGTCGGCGGTAATGCTGACCGCTTCCATCCGCTCCTGCATCATCTGGTCGTAGGAGCAGTTTCCACATTCATAATTGTTGGGGCAAACCTTATTGTCCACGTGGCCGCTGATGGTGTAGCGGCATTTGCGCTGATCGGCGGGCAGAGCCAGCATGCGCTCCCGCCAGGTTCCCACGCCGCCGGAAGCGATCTGTTCGGCGGCGGAGCAGCCGTTCCATGGATTTTTCCCGTTCGCGCGCCACCTTGGTTTGCATGGCCTGATCATACGTGCAGGTCGGGCAGTCAAAATTGTTGTCACAGAGTTTATAGGACACGACGCCTGCTTCCATCCATACGCATTTTTTTCTTCCTGGCGGAACGATCTTGAAAGATTCTTTTTGTTGTGTGTGAGCCATGACGCCCTCCTGTTGTTTTTTTATTGTTGTGACCCTTTATAGAGCAAGAAGGTTGCCAACATCGGCTCCGGCACCGCCAAAAATTATTTGTAACCATTTTTAAGTATAATATTTATATTCCCTTACAGCAATCTGCCGCGCTTCAACGCACGAGACGAAATTGTGGGAAATTTTGGAGAATAATCCTTCATTTCTCGATAACCGAACTAACTATTTGATTTAATGCTAAATTAAGGAGGTGATGGGATTTTTCGGCATCTATGCCGAAAATATTCGGCGCACGTTTCCCGAGGCAAGCCCCCGCTTTTTCCGGACCATCCACTGGAACAGCTCACGGCAGGAAGGGACAGAAATCGGGGTTCTTGCAATCCGTGTCTTCGATGCGGCAGGAAGAGTACATGACGCATTCCGGCGAGTGGCAGTGGGTGAGGCCGAAAGTGTGGGCGATTTCATGCAGGAGGGTTTTTTCGACCCGGCAGTCGAACAGATCTGTGTTCTCCACCTCCCTGGCGCTGTAAAAGCGGGGATGCAGCCGGCAAAGCGAAAAGACCGCGCACCGGCCTTCGACTTGGGCCGTGCCGTACACGTACTTGAGCATGGGGAGAAACAGATCGTGCCAGGTTACGCCGATACCCTTGAGCGCGTCGGCGTGAATGCAGTTCTTCCATCGCCCGCAGGATCTCTTTGGCGTTATATTGGCCTCGGTCGCTATTGAGGCGAAACCGGTGTCTTCAAGCGACTCCACGGTGACCCGGATGGAGGGGCAATGGCTGATGAGAAACCGGAGACTTTGAGCAGGATATCGCGCCCGCACGCCTCCCACGGCGAACAAGACGATTTTGCGGTTCTCGGTTATGAGTGTGGTTGCGTCTTGGTTCCAAGCGCTATTCACGTTTCATGAGCCGTTGATCACTCCCGTTTCAATCCATATTTTTCCATCTTGTTGTAAAGCGTCTGGCGGTCTATTTCCAGGACTCCGGGCAGTGAGGCTGATGTTCTAGTCGTTCTCTTCCAGCGTCCTGCTGGATGTGCACGCGTTCCAGGTCCTTCAGCGAGCGCGGCGTCTTTGTGCGGCTGCGCTTCCGGGCGCGAAGAACGGCAGATCCTGTGGCCGGATTTCCGTCCCTGTCCGATGACCATGGCCCGTTCGATCACGTTTGCCAACTCGCGCACGTTGCCCGGCCAGTTGTATTCCGTCAGCTGCTTGTGCGCGGCGGCGGATATCCGCTTTGCGCTCCATGTTCATTTCGGCCGCCAACTGCCGGATAAAATGTTCCGCCAGAAGGCGGATGTCCTCCTTGCGCTCCCGTGATGGGCGGGAATCTCCACATGCAGGACGTTCAGACGGTAGTACAGGTCCTGCCGGAATTTGCCCTCGGCGATGGCTTTTTTGAGGTTCCGGTTCGTGGCGGCGATGATGCGCACGTCCACCTTTATGGTCTCCTTTCCGCCCAGGCGGTTGACTTCCTTGTTCTGGAGCACCCGCAGCAGGTCCACCTGGGTTTTGGGGCTGATTTCGCCGATTTCGTCCAGGAACAGCGTGCCCCCGTCGGCCAGTTCGAACCGGCCCTTTTTTGAAGTGATCGGCGCCCGTGAAGGCCCCTTTTTCATAGCCGAACAGCTCGCTTTCCAGAAGCGTATCCGGCAGGCCCCGCAACTCACGGTGATGAGCGGCATGTAGGCGCGGGGGCTGTTGGCGTGGATGGCGCGGGCCACCAGTTCCTTGCCCGTGCCGCTTTCGCCGGTTATGAGCACGGTGGAATCCGTGGCCGCCACCTGGGTGATGAATTCGTACACCTGCTGCATGGCCTCGCTTTTGCCCACGATTTCGTCTTCGAATTCTTCTTCGAGTTTCTGCTTGAGCAGCATGTTTTCCAGCACCAGGTTCTGATGGGAGATAATTTTCTTTATCTGGAGGTCTAGCTCTTCCGGCTCCACCGGCTTGACCAGGTAATCGTAAGGCCCCCTGCCGCATGGCTTCCACGGCGGTATCCACGGTGGCGAAGGCGGTCACCATGATGATTTCGGTTTCCGGAGAAATACTTCTTCACCTGCTTCATGGTCTCGATGCCGTCCATGCCCGGCATTTTCAAGTCGAGCAGCATGATGTTCCAGTCCTGCTCCTTGACCTTCTCGACGGCCTCAAATCCGCTAGCCGCGGCCCCCACTTCATACCCGTCTTCGCGCAGCCAGTCGCTCATGGAATCGCGAACGGCCGGTTCGTCATCAACGACCAGGATTCGGATTTTCTTCGCCATGCCTTCCCCCCATCATGATTTCTGTTTGTCCTGGGTTTCTATCGGTAAATGAATGGTGAACGTGGAGCCCTTGCCCTTCGCTGGTCGCTTCGATCGTCCCGCCATGTCGGGTGATAATGCCGTACACGACGGCAAGCCCCAGCCCCACGCCCTTGCCTTCACCCTTGGTGGTGAAAAAGGGTTCGAAGTATCCGGCCCAGATCGCTCCTTGGGAAATCCCGTGGCCGGTATCGATAATCTCGATTTTGACCATTTTACCGAAATGGAAGTAGCCGCGCCCGCGACCGTAAGGCGTGCCCCCTTGCTCCATGGCTTCCGAAGCGTTGATCAGCAGGTTCAGATAACCTGCTGAATTTGTTTGAAATCGCATTTAATCGGCGGAATATCCTCCTGGACGTCCACGATCCAGTTTCACGCCTTTGAGTTCCAGATCGTGGGAAATGAGCGATATGGTCCGATCCAGTATCCGGGCCAGGGAATTGCCTTCGAATTTGGGTTCCGACTGGCGGGCGAAGGTCAGCAGATTCTTGACGATTTCGCCGCACCGCGGCGGTTTCGTTCTGCATGGTTTCCAGATAGCGGAGCAGGTCGGGCATCCGTTCGTCCAGATCCAGATCCGGTTTTTTCAGGACCTTGGTCACCAGCTTGGCGTAGGTGAGGATCGCGGAGATGGGGTTGTTTATTTCGTGCGCGAATATGGCGGACATTTTTCCGAGCGAAGCCAGCTTTTCGGTCTGTATCAGTTGTTCCTGCGCTTTTTTCAGCTCCTCATACGCCGTGCGCGTCTGTTCGTACAGAAATCGGTTTTCAACGGAAATCCCCACTTCGTTTCCCACGGCGCGATAAAAAGGCGATCTCCCGCTTGGTGAACCGTGTGACCGCTGTGGCTGGTCACGACGATCACTCCCAGGACGTTCCCTTTGGAAAGCACCGGTATGTAGGCGGCCGATTTGAGCCCTTCCTGCACAGGTCTTCCTTGAACGGCGACGGCGCACCGGCCAGGTCCGAAAAAATCAATTCCCTTGCCGGTGGCCACCACCTTCCCGATCAAGCCCGTGCCCCACGTTGCGGACCTGAATGTGGGTTTTTTCGACAAACGCTTCGGTCAGCCCCTTGGACACCACCAGATAAATAAGTTCTCCCGACTCGTCCAGCAGGTAGATACGGGCGCTGTCCACGCTTAAACAGCGCCGAAATCTCCTCCACGGTGGTTTTGAGCATCTCTTCCAGGCCGAGTCGCTGCTGGCCTTGTTGATGGCGTTGATGGCCGCCAGTTCCCGGTTGGTCTGGCGTATGATCTCGTTCGGCTTTCTTGCGGGCGGTGATGTCGCGGATGATGCCCTCATACCCCAGGATGCGCCCTTCCCGGTCGAAAAAGACATTGGCGGTCACTCCCACGGGCACCTCGCCGTCGTCTCTTTTTTTCAGGGTGGTCTCGAAGTCGTGGACCGCGCCTTCTTCTTCCACCTGTGCGACGATTTTTTCCCAGTCCGAGGGATCGGAGAACAGCTCGCCCACGGCGCCGATCTTTCGCACGTCGCCCTTGGAGTTATACCCCAGCAGCCGGACCCCGGCGGGGTTGATGTCCCGCACATTTTCCCGCGCGGTCGGTCAGGACGATCATGTCCTGGGAGCGCTCGAACAACAGCCGGAATTTGCGTCTCGTTTTCCCTGGTCTGACAGGTATTGTTCCGCCAGCAGCGATTGCAGCATGCCCGAACCACCGTCCAGTTGCGATTCCAGATAGCGCCCGATGGGCGATGTCCGTGGCGGTCTGGATGACGAAGATGACCTTGCCTTCCTTGTTTTTCACCGGCGTGGCCCGTACGCGAATGCGCAGCGTCCTTCCCTGAACCGTTTCCACCGTTTCTTCGCTGATAAAGGATTCGCCCGTCGATGAAACATTTTTCCACGTGGCAGTCTTCGCACTTGTCCTCGCCGGTTCTTCCAGACCCGGTAGCAGAAGTCGCCCACGTGCTCGTCCCCGCGCATGAGCACGAACGGGTCGGGCGTCTCGCCGTTCGTCCAATGGCAGAAATCCCCGAAGGTCTTGTCCGACCCGCCGAAATCGCGTTCGAACAGCTCATTGGCGGATATGATACGAAAATCACGCGTGATGACCACCACATATTCGGTCAGAACGCGAATGAGTTGTAAATACGCTTTTTTTATAATTTCCGGTTCGACAACCATGGTAACTATCTCATGCTCCCGTTATGGGCAAAGCCGCGCAGGCGCCGTTCTTCCTATAAGGTACAGGATATTCATTTTTTTTCCACAACTCTCAAGGACAACCCAGGCCGCGCCGAGTTTACCCTGGGCGCGGGATTTACTCTTGACTTACGGAATCATCTTTTCTAGATTGAACAATCCCGAGCTGGGCTCAAAAAATATCGCAAAATCATCACCTCTTTCAAGATAAACGTTTTACAGGGTTTTCAACCGCTTATCTCGGGCGTAATTCACGGGGGATCGTTTTCTCGATCGAACGATCGGTGCCTGCGTGAAACGTCGCGATCGCGCGACCGTTCCTCGGACGCGGCCGGGTTTTTTCCGGAATCAAACCGGCAATTGTCGCGAAACCTTGCCGGGAGCGTCTTTTTTTATTACAATTGCGGAGTTTATCAGGGGCCCCGACGGCGCCGCCGGGCTAATTTTCAAAACAGGGTGGACAGAGGGATATGGCATGTTCTTTACAATAACGCTTTACATCGGCCTTCTTATTTTCACGATTGGCCTGGGCTACAAACTGACCCAGTGGCTGAGCTACAAGATCGGCGACGCGGCTCGATCGCCTCAAGCCGGAAACCGGTTCGGGAACATGGTCAAGGGCTTTTTGGGGACCGTTTTCAGCCCCCGCATTTTCACGCTCATAAAATCGTTCTTCGTGGACGTCGTTTTCCAATGGAGAATTCTCAAGGAAGATCCCCTGCGCTGGATCATGCACATGCTCATCTTCGCCGGATTCTTCCTCCTGTTTTTCATCCATGCCCTGGATTACAACAACGCTCAGGCGAACCCCTTTTTCAGCGTGTACTATTCCACCCTCAACCCCTACCTGTTCCTGCGCAACCTGTTCGGCGTGATGGTGGTGGCGGGCGTGGCGATAGCCATTTACCGCCGGGTAAAGATCAGGGGCATGAAACGGACCACGTCCGGGATGGACTGGTACGCGGTGATCATCCTGGCGGTTATCATGGGCAGCGGCTTTTTCCTGGAAGCGACCAAGATCGTTTCCTACGAACGCTTTCAGGACATGGCGCGGGAATACATCGATCCGGGCGTCAATATCGCCAACTATAACGACGATGAAGATTTAAAGGCGCTGATGGCCTACTGGCAGAAGAACTACAACGTGGTGTTCCCCGCGCACATCGAAGCCGACGCGGACCTGCTGGAACGCGGCAAGGAAATGAACGAGGAAAGCCAATGCGCCCAGTGCCATTCCGTTCCGCAATGGGCGTTCCTGTCATATGGCGTTTCCGAGGCCATTCATCCCTTCGCGGCCGGCCTGACCCGAGCCAACGTGGCCACGGGATTGTGGTACATCCACTTCCTGGCCTGTTTTATCGGGCTGGCCTACCTGCCCTTCAGCAAGTTCGTCCATATCTTCTCCACGCCGGTCAGCCTGCTGACCAACGCGGTCATGCGCAAACGCGAATCGATTCCCGCCAACGTGGCCACCCGGCGGGCCATGGAATTGGACGCGTGCATGCATTGCTCCACGTGCAGCACGCGATGTTCGGTAAGCCAGATCTTCGACATGCTGCGCAATTCCAACATTCTGCCGTCCGAAAAGCTGATTTCCCTGAAAGCGCTCGCTTCGGGTAAGGAGTTGGGGGATGACGAACTGCGGGCCATCGCCGAGGGATCGCATATCTGCACCAGTTGCCACCGGTGCACCGACGTGTGTCCGGCGGGCATCAACCTGCAGGACCTGTGGTTCAGCATCCGGGAAGACCTGGCCCGGCTCGGCCATCCGAGCCCCTTTATCATGACGCGGGACACGGTGACCAGGGAAAGCGCCGCCAAGACGCAGGGCTCCGGCCCCCTCAAACCCAACGGCGATCCGCTGCGCCGGACCCTGAACCTGTCGATCCAGGCGAGCACGTTTTCCAACTGCTTCGAGTGCCAGACCTGCACCAACGTCTGCCCGGTGGTGGGAAGCTTCGATAATCCGGGCAAGGAACTGGGGCTGCTGCCGCACCAGATCATGCATTCGCTGGGGCTGGGGCTCAGGAACGAAGCCCTCTCCTCCCGCATGGTGTGGGATTGCGTGACCTGCTACCTGTGCCAGGAGCATTGTCCCCAGGGCGTGCAGGTGGCCGACGTGCTGTATGAACTGAGAAACGTCAGCTACGAATCGGTACAGACCAATACGGCGGATTCGAACAAGAAAAAAGCCGCCGTTTAACGGCGCTCCATAAATCGCGGCCTTAAAGCCGCCGCTATAGCATAAGGGACCCGTAATGGAATACGCGATTTTTTTAGGTTGTAAGATTCCTTACTTCACTCCGCAATACGAGACCGCCACGAGGTCCGTCTGTTCGGAACTCGGCGTGGGTCTGGTCAATATCGAATTCAACTGTTGCGGCTATCCGGTACGGCATCTGGATTTCGATTCCTATCTCGTATCCTCGGCCCGCAACCTCGCCCTGGCCGAAGCGCGGGAACTGGACATCATCACGCCCTGCAAGTGCTGCTACGGCAGCCTGAAAAAGGCCGCCCACCTGCTCAAGGAAAACGCCGCGCTCCGGGACAAGATCAACAAGATCCTGGGCGAGCAAGGGCTGTCCTATGAAGGAAAAGGCGGCGTGCGCCACATCCTGCAGGTCTTCCATCAGGAAGTCGGCCTGGGCGCGATCAGGAAAAAAGTGACCGCGCCCTTCGAGGGATTGAAGATCGCCACGCACTACGGCTGTCACGCGCTTAGGCCCAGCAACATCATGGAATTCGACGATCCGGCCCAGCCCAGGATCTTCGATGAACTGGTGGAAGCCACGGGCGCCAAAAGCGTGGACTGGACGCTGAAGACCCATTGCTGTGGCAACCCCTTGTGGGAAAAGAACAACGCCATGAGCCAGGCGCTGACCGAAAAGAAGCTCATGGACGCCAAAAAGGCCGACGCCGACTATCTCTGCGTGGCGTGTACCCATTGCCAGATTCAGTTCGACACCGTCCAGGATATCATGCTCAAGGAGCGGGGACGGGAGCTTTTGCTGCCCTCCATTCTCTATCCGCAACTGCTGGGGCTGAGCCTGGGCATCGATCCTCGAAAGCTGGGCATGGACAGCAACATTCTGTCCATTGAAGGCGTCGCGGGTTACGTCAAACGACCGTCGGAATCTTCCGCTCCCCTGGAACAGGGCGAAGCGCAATAACGTTCAACTACGATAGGGTAGAACAATGACAAACAAAAGAATCGGATCGGTCATGGTGGTCGGCGGAGGCATATCCGGTATGCAATCCGCCCTGGACTTGGCGGACTCCGGCTTTTATGTCTATTTGGTGGAAAAGTCCAGTTCCATTGGCGGCGTCATGTCCCAATTGGACAAGACTTTTCCGACCAATGACTGCGCCATGTGAATTATCTCGCCCAAATTGGTCGAGGTCGGCCGACACATCAACATAGAGTTGCTCACGCTTTCCGAAATAACCTCCGTCACCGGCGAAGCCGGGGACTTTCAGGTCGGTATTACCCAGCACCCCCGTTACGTGGACATGGACAAGTGTATCGCGTGCGGGCTGTGCGCCGAGAAATGCCCCAAAAAGGTTGACGACGAATACAACGAGGGGTTGGTGAAGCGCAAGGCGGCGTACGTGAAATACGCCCAAGCCGTGCCGCTCAAGTACGCCATCGATGCCGAGAATTGCATTTATCTGACCAAGGGAAAATGCCGTGCCTGCGAGAAGCTGTGCCCGTCCCAGGCGATCTCCTTCGACCAGCAGAAAAAAGAGCTGAACCTGAACGTGGGCGCCATTGTACTCGCTCCGGGCACGAACGTTTACGATCCCCAAAATCTGGATTATTACGGCTACAGCAAGCACTCCAACATCGTCACCAGTTTGGAATTCGAACGCATGCTGGCAGCGTCCGGCCCCACCATGGGCCACTTGGTACGCCCCTCCGATCACGAGGAACCCAAGAAGATCGCCTGGCTGCAATGCGTCGGTTCCCGCGACACGCACCCCGGCGCCAAGGGCTACTGTTCCTCGGTGTGCTGCACCTACGCCATAAAGGAAGCCGTGGTGGCGTCCGAACACGCCAAGGGCGGACTGGACACGGCGATTTTCTATATTGACATCCGAACCCACGGCAAGGACTTCGAACGCTACATGAACCGCGCCGCGGACTCGGGCGTGCGGTTTATCAAGTCCAGGATTTCCACCATCACGCCCGTGGACAAGAATACCCTGTCGCTGGGTTACGTGGACGCCGCGGGTAAACGAATCGACGAGGAATTCGACGTTGTCGTGCTGTCGGTGGGCTTGTGCATGCCCGCTCAGGCGGCTGAGTTCGGCAAAAAGCTCGGTATCGAATTCAACGACCAAGGCTACCCCGCCATGTCCAGTTTCGATCCGGTCAAGACCTCCGTGCCCGGTATCTACGTGTGCGGGGCCTACGAATCGCCCAAGGACATTCCGCAATCGGTGGTCGACGCCAGCGCCTGCGCCGGTTCCGCGGCCAGCCTGTTGGCGGAGTCGCGCAAATCGCTGGTCAAGACCAGGGAAATACCGAGCGAACAGGATGTGAGCGGGCAGGAGCCGCGCATCGGGGTATTTATATGCCGCTGCGGCGTCAACATCGCCAGCGTGGTCGATGTCCCCGGCGTGGTCGAATACGCCCGTTCCCTGCCTCACGTGACTCACGTGGAAGACAATCTGTTCAGTTGCTCCCAGGACACGCAGGACAAGATGACCAAGATCATCCGGGAGAACAACCTGAACCGCATCGTCGTGGCCGCCTGTACGCCGAGGACGCACGAACCGCTCTTTCAGGAGACGGTGACCAACGCCGGGTTGAACAAATTCCTGTTTGAAATGGCCAACATCCGCAATCAATGTTCCTGGGTGCACGCCAACGAACCCGAAGCCGCCACGGCCAAGGCCAAGGACCTAGTGCGCATGGCGGTTTCCCGGGCCGCGCTGCTGGAACCGCTTCCCCGCATGGAACTCGGGGTGAACCGCGCCGCGCTGGTGGTCGGAGGCGGCATCGCCGGCATGAACGTGGCCAAGAATCTGGCGGACCAGGGCTTTGAAGCGCATCTGGTGGAAACGGATGACGCTCTGGGCGGAAAGGGCCGCTCCATCGCTTCCACCTGGAAAAACGAAGACGTCCAGGGCTACCTGTCCAATCTTATCTCCGACGTCCGCTCCAATGACAAAATCCACGTTCACCTGAACTCGCACATCGACCGGGTGGACGGATTCGTAGGCAATTTCGAAACCACCATTTCCGACGGAAACCGCCAGGAAGTCGTTTCGCACGGAGCGGCGATCATCGCCACGGGCGCGGACGAGTGGAAGCCCGACCTGTATCGTTACGGCGAGGACCCGCGCGTGCTGACCGGGCTGGATCTGGACCGCAAATTCATGGAAGTGGGCGGCGAACTCCACAAAGCACGCAACGCCGTATTTATCCAGTGCGTGGGCTCCCGCATTCCCGAACGCCCCTACTGCTCCAAGGTATGCTGCACCCACTCCGTGCGCAACGCGCTCAAGCTGAAGGAACTCAATCCGTATATGAACGTCTATATCGTGTATCGCGATATGCGCACCTACGGATTGCGGGAATCGCTTTTTCGCGAGGCCCGGCAAAAAGGTGTTCATTTCGTCCGCTATGTCCACGATAACGGCATAACCGTGGAACCGGGGCAGGACGCGTTGTCCATGCGCTTTACCGATTACGTGCTGCAACGCGAAATCGAGCTTCGGCCCGATCTCCTGGTGCTGGCTTCGGCCATTGTCATGCCCCGGGAGAATCCGCTGGCGCAGATGTTCAAGGCGCCGCTCAACGACGACCGTTTCTACGTGGAAGCCCACGCCAAACTGCGCCCGGTGGAATTCCCCACGGACGGCCTGTTTGTCTGCGGGCTGGCGCACGGTCCCAAACCCATCGACGAGGCCATAGCCCAGGCCCAGGCCGCCGCTTCACGCGCCGCCGTGGTGCTGTCCCGCGATATGATCCAGATCGAAGGGGTGGTGTCCAAAATCGACGAAGAGCTGTGCCGCGGGTGCGGCCAGTGCCAGGAAGTATGCCCCTTTAAGGCCATCAACATCGTACAGGCCGAGGGCGGCGGCGACCGGGTCGTTGCCAGGGTGACCGAGGCGGTGTGCAAGGGATGCGGCAAGTGCGCATCGGTATGCCCCACGGGCGCGGCCAGTATCCGCCACTTCACGGACGAAGAAATCATCACCATGGTCGACGCCGCGCTGGAGGATTAAACGTTAGCCTACATCACAAGCGGGGACGCTTCTTCTTTGAGCCCGAAGGGAATTCTCCTTTCGGGCTCTTTTTTTGCTTTGCCTGACCGCAAAAATAACTATAGTAAGAGACGAAAACAACGGGCTCGCGGCCCGAGAAAATATCGAGGTATGGCTATGGCGCGTATTGACGATTACAGCAACGCCTTCAAGATCGCCTTGGAGGAACTGAAAACCACGGACCTCCGGCGGGTGGCCGACGCCAGCGGGGCCGTGTTGACCGAAGTTGACGGCGCTCCCTGTCTGGAAATCCCCTTTATCGACCGGTTGGCGCGGATAACCATGCCCGATGGCGAATTCAGCGATCTGAACGCGGAAGGCGAAATCCCTATCCAGGAACGAGTGTTGATCCTCCATTACCTGAACTCCGCCACCGGCAGAAAACCTTCCAACGATTGGATCGCCTATCGCGAAGTGCCCGACGGCAGTTTTTACTATCAGGCTTTCGTGAGCCGGGCCATCAACCCGCTCAAAGGCGGGTTCGGCGAAAATCCCGACCTACTGCGGCAAGTGGCGCCCCTGCTCAAAGGCGAGCCCATAGCGGAAGGCGACGTGGGCTTCCTGTTCAAGCCGTTTCCGCATACGCCCATCAAGCTCATCCTGTGGCAGGGAGACGATGAATTTCCACCCGAAGGCAATATCCTGCTGGACCGCTCCATCATCGAATACCTCTCCGCGGAAGACATCGCCTGGGTGTCCGGTATGGTGGTCTACCGACTTATGGGGCTGGCTCGGCAAAAATCCAAATAAAACAGCGTCCCCGGCCTTTGCAAAGAGCCCTCGCCTGCTTATTGTATGGGAAGAACTCATCAAAACACGGCAATATCTATTTTTGGGACTGAAGCAAGCCGCGCTTTCTGGAGGTAAAACATGAAGATTGCGATCAGCGGAAAGGGTGGCGTGGGAAAAACCACGTTCGCCGCGCTGTTGATAAAAAACCTGAGCGAGATGGGCCACAAGGTGCTGGCCATTGACGCCGACCCCGACGCCAATCTGGCCACGGCCCTGGGTATCGACCACGCCGAAAAGATTGTCCCCATCTCCGAGATGAAAGATCTGGTGGAAGAACGGACCGGCGCGAAACCGGGGTCCATCGGTCAGATGTTCAAACTCAACCCCAAGGTGGACGACTTGCCGGACGCGCTTTCCTACAAACTGGACGGCATCAAGTTCATGCGCCTGGGCGGCATCACCAAAGGCGGCGGCGGGTGCATCTGCCCTGAAAGCACCCTGCTGAAAGCGCTGGTTACGCATTTGGTGCTTTTGCGTGACGAGGACCTGGTCATGGACATGGAGGCGGGCATCGAGCACCTTGGGCAGGGGAACCGCTTCGGCCATGGATAAGCTGATCGTGGTGGTGGAGCCCGGACGGCGAAGCGTGGATACGGCTCGCAATATCAAGCAGCTCGCCGGACAGATCGGGGTGAAAAAATATAGCGCTGGTCGGAAATAAGATCAGAAGCGAATCGGACCGGGAATTTCTGGAGAAATACGTGACCGAATTTACCTGGCTGGGATTTTTGCCCTATGACGAGAAGATCATCGAAGCCGACTTGAACGGCGAATCGCCTTTTGACAAACAGACGGACGCCAAACGGATGGTCGGGGAGATGATCGACAAGCTGTGATTCCCCGATAAGCCCCTAACTTTTGATCGTCATGCCGCGACTTGATCGCGGCATCCAGAAAATTCAGATACTTCTGGACCCGGGCTTTAGTCGGGGCGACGTTTGTGGGGGCGGGCTTCTGACGCGCGGGAGATCCGCGCGTTTTTATTTTGCCCAAACCTCGTAAATATCCCGCGCCGGAATCAGACCTTCCCTGAAGATAACCGGCTCGGGCCCGCTCGCGTCGACCACCGTGGACCCCGCCTTTCCGGCCGTGGCGCCGCCGTCCAATATGAAATCGGGCTGGATGGCCAAGGTGGTTCGCACGCAGTCAGCGTCCCGGCACGGAGGTTCTCCGGCCTCGTTCGCGCTGGTGCCGGTCACCGGGCCTTGAAAAATCGCCAGAAGTCCCGCCGTCACGGGATGCGACGGAACCCGCAGACCGATCATGCCCGAAGCCGAAACGGCGGCGGACGGCGCGGTGGAGCTTGCCTTGACCACCAGCGTGAGTCCGCCCGGCCAGAAAGCTTTCATGAGGGCTTCCGCCCGATTACCGATCCCGGCGACGAGCTTATAAGCCCACGACTTGTCCGGAATGAGCAGCGGGAGAGGCTTGTCCGGGGGCCTGCGCTTGATTTCCAGAACGCGGTCAAAGGCGGTCTGGTTGAAGGCGTCCGCCAGCAGCCCGTAAAAGCTGATGGTCGGGGCCGCCGCCACGCCGCCTGAGCGAAGCGTTTCCACGCACTCCCGCAGGGTTTCCGCGTCCGGCCGCGAGGGGTCGATCTTACGATTGAGCGTCAAGCTCTTTGGCCTTTTCCAGAACCTGGTCGGACTGTTTTTTCCTGAACGCCAGCAGCCGCTCGCGTACCGCGTTGTCCTTGAGCGCCAGGATCTGGGCGGCGAATATGCCCGCGTTTCGGGCGCCATCGACCGCCATGACCGCCACGGGCACACCGGGAGGCATCTGGACCGAGGCCAGCAGGGCGTCCAACCCCTGGAACGGGGAGGAAGAGATAGGCACGGCGACAATGGGCAGTTCGGTCAGCGCGGCCAGCACGCCCGCCAGATGAGCGGCCCAGCCAGCGCCCGCGATGAGGACTTCGATTCCGCGCTCCCTGGCCGAGGTAGCGTATTCATGAACCCGGTCCGGCGTGCGGTGCGCCGAGGCCACGGTCATTTCGCACGGGATCTCCAGCTCTGCCAGCACATCCTTGGCTTTTTTCATAATGTCGCGGTCGGAGATACTCCCCATGATGATTCCAACTCTGGCGTTACTCATATTCGGTTCCTTATGGTGTTCGCGAGAAAAGCGTGCGGGGGAATTTCTCCGCCGCCCCCTTATACGGGAGGGGCGCTTCGCGAAGCGCCCCTACGGGTTAATCTTGCCTGAGATGTTTTATTTTCCAGCAACTTGGGTGTGTTTGCCTTTGGGCCCGCCTGTTATTTTCGCGCGCCGTAGGGGCGAAAAATTTTTCGCCCCTACATTCTCCCGGAGGGAGAAGGAGATCATTATGCCTAAAGCCTTTGAAGCGCCTTTTTGCCGATGTCCGTGCGGTAATAGCAACCGTCCCATTCGATCTTGCTTACCGCCTGGTAGGCCAGGTCGATGGCCGCGGGGATGGTGTCCGCGATGGAGGTCACCCCCAGCACGCGGCCGCCGTCCGTTTCATAGCGCCCTTCGATGTTCAGGTCGGTGCCGGAATGGAAGACCATGATGTCCTTCATGATGACCACGTTTTCCAGCCCGCGGATCTCCATGCCCCTTTCGTATTTGCCGGGATAGCCTTCGCTGGCCATGACCACGCAGACCGAGGGACGGGGGTCCCACTCCGGTTTGACCTTGTGCAGGTCATGGTTAACGATACCCATGATAATTTCCAGGAGATCGCTTTTGAGGCGCATGATGAGCGGCTGGCATTCGGGGTCGCCGAAACGGGCGTTGAATTCGAGAACTTTGGGTTCGCCCTGGTCGATCATAAGGCCCGCGTACAGGATTCCCTCGAAACGGCAGCCTTCCTTGTTCATGCCCTCGATGGTCGGCTCCATGATGGTCTTCATCACTTTTTCCCGGAGCTCGGGAGTAACCACCGGCGCGGGGGAGTAAGCCCCCATGCCGCCCGTGTTCGGGCCCTTGTCGCCGTCATAGATGGCTTTGTGGTCCTGGGAGGATGGCATGGGCAGAATGGTTTCGCCATCCGTGAAAACCAGGAAGGAGGCCTCCTCGCCGGTCAGAAACTCTTCGATCACCACCTTGGCGCCCGCGTCCCCGAAGGCCTTTTTCACCATGATCTCGTCAAGGGCCGCCTTCGCCTCTTCAACCGTCCGGCAGGGAAACACGCCTTTTCCGGCGGCCAAACCGTCCGCCTTGACGCACAGCGGGCCGCCCCGCTCCTTGACGTAGTCCAAAGCCTTGGCGTATTCCTCGAACACGGCGTAATCGGCCGTGGGCACGCCGTACTTTTTCATGATATCCTTGGCGAACGCCTTGCTGCCTTCGATTTGCGCCGCCGCCTTGCCGGGGCCGAAGGCGACCATGCCCTTTTCCTTGAAAAAATCCACCAGACCGGCCGTGAGCGGCGCTTCCGGCCCGACCACGGTGAGATCCATCTCGGCCTTGTGCGCGAACGCGGCGAGGTTTTCGATTTCTCCCACGCCCACATTGGTTATACAGTTGGCGAACCCGCCGATTCCGGCGTTACCCGGCGCGCAGGCCAGGGCTTTTACTTCCGGGTTCTGATGAAGTTTCCAGATGAGCGCGTGTTCTCTGCCGCCCCCTCCAACCACAAGAATTCTCATGAAATGTATCCCCTTTCCTTCGGGTTACCCGACCGATTTCCTGACCAGATATTCGGTGATGGCGCGATCGTATTCGCTGGTGAGCCGGTACACTTTTCTGGCCAGATTGAAACGGGTGGTCAGGGTAGTCTCGCCATTATTCTGGTCCATCTCGTCGAGGACTACCTGATAATCGGCCGGGTCCGTAACCACGGTGACATATTGATAATTTTTTGCGGAGGCGCGCAGAAGCGTGGGGCCTCCGATATCGATATTTTCGATGGCGTCTTCCAGGGTGCAGTCCGGTTGGGCCACGGTTTTTTCAAAGGCGTAGAGGTTGACCACCACCATATCGATGGGCTTGATGCCGTTTTGTTCGACCTGTCGCCGGTGCTCCTCGTTGTCGCGGATAAACAGGATGCCGCCGTGAACCTTAGGGTGCAGCGTTTTTACGCGGCCGTCCAGCATTTCGGGAAACCCGGTAAAGTCGGAAATTTCCCGCGCGGGAACTCCCGCTTCGACGATGGTCCGCGCGGTGCCGCCCGTGGAGAGGATCTCGACGCCTCGTTTGGTCAGTTCCCGGGCGAAATCCGCGATACCCGTCTTGTCCGTTACGCTCATGACCGCGCGTTCTATTCTGGCCACGTTTCCCTCCCTTGAAAACAATGCATTTGTGTTCTCTCGATGAAAAGATATCTTGTAACAAAGGCGCCGCAAAAAATCAACGCAGGAACTCTTTCCGCGCCTCCCATCGCCGAATATCCGCCTCTAGCGCCGCAATCAGGGGGAGCCATGGCAACTTCGAAGGGAACGCCGCTCAGGACGGGTAACGCGTCATGGGGCGCGATCAGGACCACTTGATCCCCGGCGAAGCGGTTGAGATCGAGATCGCCCCAAAAGCGCCATTCCTGTTCCCTTGACCAATCGGTCCGGGGCGGGTTGTGGAGTTGAAAATACGGCCGGTCGAACGGGCCCAGGGAGCGGAACGAGGCGCCGCCGGCATAGATAACCGGCCGCGCTCCCAAGGATTCCAGGCTTCCCGGTGGATCGCGATTCCGTAAGGTTCAAAGGACCAGCGGATCAGGCTTCGGTTCCAGGACGCGAGCTCGGCCATCTCTTGAGGCGCGCGGGCGGTTAATGAAACCATGGGGTCACGGCCGCGTATGAGCCGGGAGCCGCCGCGAATTCTTCCTTCTCGAACAATCCTCAACAAGGTGTCCAAAACCCGGTGAGCCGCGCCGGGTTCCCCCCGGTCCAGGGACGTCAGGTATTCCCGCCATGACTGGCCTGGCCACGGTCCCGGACAGGAGCGGGTGAAATGGAAGAGGTAGGCGCCGTCTTCAAGCGCATCGGCGGACATCATAGGTCCGGCTGAACTTGATGAGGCGAGCGGCGCCGGCGATTTTAAAAAAGGCGCGAAAGGAACGGCCTTTGAATCAAGCAGCCGTTTATTGCCCGCCGTTCGGGAATCGTACCGGTCCGGTCGAAAAACGATCACCCGACGCCCCGCGTCCGCGGCTTCGGTCAGAATCTTTTCCATAATCCCACCGGATCTGATTTCCGCCGCCCACAAAGCATGGCTCATTGACGCCACACAGGCGTCTCGTATGGGTCCTCCGAGCTTTTTTCGGGGCGTGGAATCATGGGTAAAGGGCGAGACGATAAGCGTCCGGCGAGGGTCGAAGAGCCCGGAAAATTCGCGCAGGGCCGGGATATCTTCCTCAGCCTCAAGAGGAAGAGGGGAGTCGAGCGCCAGGATCAGCGGCAGCTTGTTTTTCGCCGCCAGAAAGCTGACCCAATTGTAGGCCAGGTTCCCGACGCTGGATACCAGCGCGTACCCGTCGGCCGCCGCCGCTTCCACGCAGGCCCGGGTCGCCTTCAGCCAGCAATCGTCCGGCGTCACGGAGCGAGGCTTCCGTGAATTGAGGACGCATGCTCTGGGCAGGTCCAACATCCTCCGGTCTCCACGGCAATGGAACCATTCGGGAAAATGCCCAAACGCGCCTCCGTGGGGAAACAATGCCCCGGCCGGCAGGTTGAAGGTTTCGCCGGTCACACGGACAACCTCCTTTTCCGCAACGACGAGTTCATGCTCAATCGATTCAGTTAGCCTCACCATCCTTATGCCAGCAAACGGAGGGAGCGGCAAGGCTTCGACGGAAATAAAATTCAGCGGCCCGATCCATACCGGAGAAAGGCTCTTTATTTGGCAAAGAGCTAAAGGGAATCACTGATAGGCTCAATCGCTTGAAGCGTGCTATTATAGATCACTAACTAAATGGAGGGCGCCATGTCTGAACTGAAAGAAAAAATCCTGTCCAAGATGAAAACTCCCACCCTCGCTGTTCTGGCCACCATCACCGAAGAGGGAAAGCCATGGGCGCGTTACGTTATGCCGTTCGCGGACGAAAATCTGACCCTGTGGATGGCCACCCGGCTCAATACCCGCAAAGTGGCGCAGATCAGAAAAAATCCCGAAGTTCATGTGACCGCGGGATGCGTGAACCCCGAGGCGCGTGAACCGTTTCTGCAAATTCAGGGAAAAGCGCTGATCATGAACGACGAGGCCAGCAGAAAATTCGTATGGAACGATAACCTGAAGGCCATCTTCTCCGGCCCGGACGACCCCAACTTCGGCGTGGTAAAGGTTACCCCCTACCGGATCGAATATCAGCCGATGGGACCCATGCCCGCCGAGGTGTGGGAACCGTAAGTTTCTACGCGAAGATAGACGATAATAGAGAAGACTGCGGGGGAATCGATTCCCGCGCGCGCTCTGTAAGCGATTTCTCGCTCCGCTCGAAATGATTTATTGTGGATAATCCGGGGTAACCTCGGACGCTATGGATGCGAAGAGATCACATTGGTCGTCAAATTCAAGACCATGCGAAACGGATAAATCACCAGCGCCATTGATTACTAAAACAGCTTCTTCCTGCTCGTCGTATTCAGGCCACACAGGAGCATTCTTTGCTGTCGGCGTCCCCGATGTGGCAAAAGAGGTCCAAAGGTCCCTGAGTGTTTCCGAAAGTATGGCGTCCTTTTCGCCGTATCCTTCTTCGGGATTAAGATTGCAAAAGATATAATCCAGCTCCGCGCCGTGAAAGCTTCCCAAATAGTAGCCGAATTCGGTGGGCGGCGTGTATGCAAAATAGTAACGATACACCGTTGTATGCTTGGATGCTGCTCGCGCCGTGAGTCTCGTGGGTTCTTGGAATCCGGCCAGACCATGTATGGTGGCCGCCTGAAACACCGCCTCTTCATCGGTTTGCGCCGGATAATACGATGTCACCAGCTCTGCATTTTTACCAAACCATACGTCCAGCGCTTGCTCATAATCAAATAAGCTCTTTATGCCGTATTCGTATATGAAGAGCGTCCCTTCATCCTTGGTCGAACCGATCATCATTGGCGCGTGGACAGGTTCAAGCGCCATTTTTCGGAAATCATCGCGGATAATCTCGCCATCAATAACGGGCCCGAAATACAGCGCCTCTTCTGTAGCCACGGAGATGATTTCCTCAGCTGGCACAGACCGCATTTCGTCTATGGACGCCGCCCCCAGAAGCGCTTGAAGGATCTCTCCGTTTTCAGCCGCTTCTTCCCAAGAACCTGTGAGATTTAAAACAAACGGCGTGGACGCCATGACTCCGCTCTGCGCAATGGCGCGATGGAACAGCCCCTCGGCTTGCGGCGCTGTTTGCAATAGTGAAACGCTGCAACTGCCTGCGGACTGACCAAAAATAGTGACGTTGCTCGGGTCGCCCCCAAAAGCCGCAATATTCTCCTGC
>CAWGFI010000006.1:0-445000 GCA_963821845.1 uncultured delta proteobacterium | reverse complement strand
ATAGAGTAAGTCGCTGACTCATTATGCAAAAGGCACGCGGTCAGACTGATCCGAGCCGAAGCCCAAATCATAGTCCTCCCACTGCTTGTAGGCAAACGGTTTCAGGTACTATTTCACTCCCCTCACCGGGGTACTTTTCACCTTTCCCTCACGGTACTGGTTCACTATCGGTCACTAGATAATATTTAGCCTTGGAAGATGGTCCTCCCAGATTCCCACAAGGTTTCACGTGCCCCGTGGTACTTGGGAACATCACCCAGGGAGATCAAGTGCTTTTCGCTTACAGGGCTGTCACCCTCTATGGCGCGTCTTTCCAGGCGCTTCAGCTAAGCATTGATTTTGTAACTCCCCGACGGATTTGCAGATCCATCCGGTAACGTCCCACAACCCCGACCATACAACGCCTGCAAGCTTACATATGATCGGTTTGGGCTCTTCCCCGTTCGCTCGCCGCTACTCAGGGAATCGCAATTGCTTTCTTTTCCTCTGGGTACTTAGATGTTTCAGTTCCCCAGGTTCGCCTCCATACCCTATGTATTCAGATATGGATGATCAGGCATTACCCTGACCAGGTTGCCCCATTCAGAAATCTCCGGGTCTAAGTCTGGTAACGACTCACCGAAGCTTATCGCAGCTACCCACGTCTTTCATCGCTTTCTAGTGCCAAGGCATCCACCGTCTGCCCTTATTAGCTTGGCCAAAAAACTTGAGAATCACTCAGCATTCTCATTTCCCATATTCGATTGTCAAAGAACCTTCTTTTTTGTACTCGGTCATGAACTGTCATTCATATCACAATTCATGAACCAGAACAAAATCTGGTGGAGGTGAACGGGATCGAACCGATGACCTCCTGCGTGCAAAGCAGGTGCTCTCCCAACTGAGCTACACCCCCACTGACTCATTGTCAGTGGCTGTGAGACCGGCGTTCTATCAACAGGCCTCTCTTAGATGGTGGGCCTAGGTGGACTCGAACCACCGACCTCACGCTTATCAGGCGTGCGCTCTAACCGGAGCTGAGCTATAGGCCCAAGTCGATCCCTTGTAAGTCGGGCGGATAGCCTTTCCAGAATTCGGGTCATCGAGCCGGCTTAGCGCCTGTAGCCCACGGCCACTACCCTTAAGCACTCCATGTAAAAGAACGTAATTGTTCTCTCAAATCTGAATAGTAGGACTTGTTCGCGGCGTTTTTATTTTTCTTTCCTTAGAAAGGAGGTGATCCAGCCGCAGGTTCCCCTACGGCTACCTTGTTACGACTTCACCCCAATCATCAATCACACCTTAGGAACCTACTTCCCTTGCGGGTTAGTCCAGTTACTTCTGGTGCAACTGACTTTCGTGGTGTGACGGGCGGTGTGTACAAGGCCCGGGAACGTATTCACCGTGGCGTGCTGATCCACGATTACTAGCGATTCCAGCTTCATGGAGTCGGGTTGCAGACTCCAATCCGAACTGAGAGCTGCTTTTTGGGATTGGCTCCACCTCGCGGCTTGGCAACCCTTTGTACAGCCCATTGTAGCACGTGTGTAGCCCTGGATATAAAGGCCATGAGGACTTGACGTCATCCCCACCCTCCTCCTCGTTAACCGAGGCAGTCTCATTAGAGTGCCCAGCCGAACTGATGGCAACTAAAGATAGGGGTTGCGCTCGTTGCGGGACTTAACCCAACATCTCACGACACGAGCTGACGACAGCCATGCAGCACCTGTCACCCTGCTCCCGAAAGAGAGACCCTATTTCTAGGGGTGTCAGGGGATGTCAAACCCAGGTAAGGTTCTTCGCGTTGCGTCGAATTAAACCACATGCTCCACCGCTTGTGCGGGCCCCCGTCAATTCCTTTGAGTTTTAGTCTTGCGACCGTACTCCCCAGGCGGGGTACTTAATGCGTTAGCTTCGGCACAGGGGGGGTCAATACCCCCTACACCTAGTACCCATAGTTTACGGCGTGGACTACCAGGGTATCTAATCCTGTTTGCTCCCCACGCTTTCGCGTCTCAGTGTCAGTATCGGTCCAGAGAGTCGCCTTCGCCACCGGTGTTCCTCCTGATATCTACGAATTTCACCTCTACACCAGGAATTCCACTCTCCTCTCCCGTACTCAAGTTAACCAGTTTCAGATGCACTTCCTCAGTTGAGCCGAGGGCTTTCACACCTGACTTAGTTAACCACCTACACGCTCTTTACGCCCAGTAATTCCGAACAACGCTTGCACCCTCCGTATTACCGCGGCTGCTGGCACGGAGTTAGCCGGTGCTTCCTCTGATGGTACCGTCAACGAAAGATGTTATTTGCACCAGTCGATTCTTCCCATCTGACAGAGCTTTACGACCCGAAGGCCTTCTTCACTCACGCGGCGTTGCTGCGTCAGGGTTTCCCCCATTGCGCAAGATTCCTCACTGCTGCCTCCCGTAGGAGTCTGGACCGTGTTTCAGTTCCAGTGTGGCTGATCATCCTCTCAGACCAGCTAACCATCACAGCCTTGGTAGGCCATTACCCTACCAACAAGCTAATGGTACGCGGGCCCATCCCTGAACGGTAGCTTCTAAAGAGAGGCCACCTTTGGCCTAAAGACCCGAAGATCCTAAGGTATTATCTGGTATTAGCTACCCTTTCGAGTAGTTATTCCTGATTTAGGGGTAGGTTACCCACGCGTTACTCACCCGTGCGCCACTTTACTAATCAGGCCGAAGCCTGACGTTCTCGTACGACTTGCATGTGTTAGGCACGCCGCCAGCGTTCGTTCTGAGCCAGGATCAAACTCTCCAGTTTGAACTTGCAATTTTTCGAGCGCCCACGAACAAGCTTTGCCCACTATTCAGATTTCAGAGAACAATTTCCTAATTGCTACTATAACCAAACACTAACAAGTTGTCAACAATTCTTTTCGTTCAAACTTCGTTTCGTTTTGGTTATTTTTTTCTTTTTCATCCGAAGATGAACCCGAACAATACCGCTTTCGTGTTCATCTGTCAAGCTTTTTTTCTTTCCTGTTTTTTCTTGCCATCGTGTTTCTCTTTCCAGAACATATCCGGCAAAAAAAACCGCCCCAAGGGGCGTGAGGTCAGTCGATAAAATAAGGGTAGCTAAATACGCTAAACTGTCAATCAGTTTTTTTATTTTATCAGAAGCTTGCCTCGGTTCGGAATCTTTTTTCCTTTCCGCCCCGAAGAGGAAATCGGAAGGTACTTGATTCATCGTCCCGTGTCAAGCTTTTTTCTTCCCGCTTTTTTCGTCGTTTGTTCTTTTTCAGACACCACGACAATGAAGCGCCCCAAAGGGTCAGGGTTGATAAAATAAAGTCGACTCGATAAGCCCGACTGAAAAACCAGTCATTTATTTTATCCAAGCTTGCTTCGGTGGGGATCGCCTTACTTTTCCCCCCGAAGAAGAAACCGGAAACTACTTTATTCGTTTTCCAGTGTCAAGCTTTTTTCTCTCCCGTTTTTTTCTCGCCGACCCGTTTCTTTTTCCAAAACGTATGCAGCGAAAAATCGGCCCGAAGGCCCGAGGTCGAACGATGGAATATTTGGCGTAAGCCGAACCGTTACACGGTTTTTCATTCCATCCAAAGCTTGCTTCGATTGGGCGCGTCTTGCCTTCCCGCTCGAAGAGAAACCGGAAACTACTCTCCGTGGTCCCCGGTGTCAATCCTTTTTTCTCGCCGACCCGTTTCTTATTCCAAAACGCATGCAGCGAAAAACCGGCCCGAAGGCCGAGGTCGAACGATGGAATATTTGGCGTAAGCCTAACCGTTACACGGTTTTTTTATTCCATCCAAAGCTTGCTTCGATTGGGAGCGTCTTGCCTTCCCGCTCAAAGCGAAACCGGAAACTACTCTCCGTGGTCCCCGGTGTCAATCCTTTTATTCTCGTTTTTTTCCAGCCCCGGTTTGACCGGCCGCCCGGCAAAAAAACAGCCCCGTATGGGGGCAAGCACTATCTTTTACGTTCATGCCGACGAACAAGCACAGCAGCTACGCCATCAGCATGAGATGCGTTATATAGTGGGTTTTGAAAAGTAAGTCAACTCTTTTACAGAAAAAAAACCGGAAGGTCATTCAGCGCGAACATTCATCGATCCGGGCGATCCGGCCGCACTTTCCCGTCTGCTCGTCGATCTCGGCGACCACGCCCTGCAAATGGACGTTCCCCTTGGCCACCTTGAACTGTTCGGGAATACCCGTCACGATGCGGCGGATGGCTATTTCCCGGTCCATGCCGATAACCGAACTCATGGAGCCGGTCATTCCCAGGTCGGTGATGTAGCCCGCGCCCTGGGGAAGGATTCGATCGTCGGCGGTTTGTACGTGCGTGTGCGTGCCCCCCACCAGCGACGCCTTTCCGTCCACATGCCAGCCAAAGGCCTGTTTTTCAGAGGTGGCCTCGGCGTGGAAATCGACAATGCACATCTTTATGGAAGAATCGAGCCGGTCATGGATACGATCGAAAATTCGGAAGGGGCAGTCCAGCGGGGTCATAAAAACCCGCCCCAACAGATTGACCACCGCGACCGGGCCGCAGTCTGTCTGAGCCACGTAAAGGCCGTCTCCCGGCGCGGAACCCGGATAGTTAGCTGGACGCAAGGCCTGGGGCGTGGCGTCCAGATATTCGCCGATGCCCCGTTTTTTCCAGATATGGTTGCCCGAAGTCAGGACGTCCACACCGTAGAACAAAAGCTCGTCCGCCACATCGGGGGTCAGACCGATTCCCCCGGCGGCGTTTTCCGCGTTGGCGATGACCAGATTTATGGCGAATTGTTTTTTCAGACCGGGAAGCAGCTCACGTATGGCCTGCCGCCCGGGTCTTCCGATAATGTCGCCGATAAAGAGCGTATTCAGCACGAATCACCTGGCATATTCCACCGCGCGCGTCTCCCGGATGACCGTGACGCGTATCTGCCCCGGATATACCAATTCGTTTTCGACCTTTTTGGCGATATCCCGGCTCAGCATCACCGCTTCTTCATCGTTGACCCTATCGCTTTCCACCATGATCCTGATTTCTCGTCCGGCCTGGATGGCGAACGATTTGGCCACGCCGTTGAACGAATTGGATATCTTTTCCAGGTCCTCGAGCCGTTTCACATAGGTTTCCAGCATTTCGCGCCGGGCGCCGGGACGGGCGCCGGATAGGGTGTCGGACGCCTGCACCAGCACATCTATCGGTGAGGTCGGGGGGACATCCTCATGGTGCGCGGCGACCGCCTGTACGATTTCAGCGCATTCGCCGTATTTCTTGCACAGGTCCGCCCCGATGGCGGCGTGGGAGCCTTCCACTTCGTGGTCGACCGCCTTGCCGATGTCATGGAGCAAGCCGGCCCGCTTGGCCTGTTTTACGTTCAATCCCAACTCGGAAGCCATCACGCCGCACAGGAAGGCTACTTCCAGGGAATGCTGGTACACGTTCTGCCCGTAGCTGGAGCGAAACTTAAGCTTGCCCAGGAGCTTGATCAGTTCGGGATTCACCCCGTGGACACCCACGTCGAAGGTGGCCTGTTCACCGCTTTCCCTGATGGAGACTTCCATCTCTTCGGCCGCCTTTTCCACGATTTCCTCGATGCGGGCCGGGTGGATTCTGCCGTCGTTGATCAGCCGTTCTATGGCCATTTTGGCGACTTCGCGCCGGATGGGATTAAAGGTGGACAGGATGACCGCCTCGGGCGTGTCGTCGATAATCAGATCGACGCCCGTCGCGGCTTCGATGGCCCTGATGTTCCGGCCTTCACGTCCGATGATCCTGCCCTTCATTTCATCGTTCGGCAGGTTGACCACGCTGACCGCTTTTTCCACGATATAGTCGCCGGCGTACCGTTTGACCGCCAGCGCGATTATTTCCTTGGCTTTTTTGTCGGCGGCTTCACGGGTCTCGTTTTCTATCTGCTTGATCAGTTTGGCCGCGTCATGCCGCGCTTCGTTTTCCATGGACTCAAGGAGCATGTTCTTCGCCTCCTGAGCCGAGACACCGGCGATCCTTTCAAGCGACAACCGGCGTTCTTCGTGCAGCCGGCCGCATTCCTTTTCCTTTATTTCCAGGTGGCGGTGGCGGTCCACCAGGGATTGTTCCTTGCGGGAATTCTCCTTTTCCCGCTCCTCCGCCCCGGCCAGTCTTTTTTCCAGAACCTCTTCCTTCTGCAGAAGCCGTTTCTCCAGCTTCCCCAGTTCGGATCGCCGTTCCTTGGTTTCCCGTTCGAATTCAAGCTTCATTCGATACCGGGATTCCTTGGCCTGTATGGCGGCGTCTTTCTTGACCGCTTCGGCTTCGCGTTTCGCGTCCTCGATAATATTTTGCGAGAACCGCTCGATCGATTCCATTTTGGATTCGATGGCCTTTTTACGAGCCAGATAGCCAAGCGCCATACCCAAGAGAACGGCTATAAGTATCGTCACAAGAGTGATCGGTGAGAACGTCATTATATTCCTCCAACTCCGGATTTATCGGGAAAAGCGACGAAGAGAGCCATCCAAAGCGACACATGGGACGCGTTGCGGGGATTACCGAAAGCAAGCGTGGACTGAAAACGTCTGAGCCTAGGAATGAAGGGACGATCACACTCGGGATGGGACGAATACGGGCGCGGTAGAACTCCTCTTAAACGGTTAATCCTGAATCATTATCCATAACCTGAAAAAGCTTTAATATATTCATATGATTCTGTTTAAGGTAAAAATGGTCCTCTGAACCCGTCTTGCCCTTTGCTCATTTATATTCATCCCATAAAGGGTTTCCAATGGTTGTCGTCCGTTCTCTCGCCGCCGCCGGGTCCGTTGAAAAAACCTTTCACGCCCGCAACCGAACGCGTCATTTACGCCAAGCGTTTCGCCCGACGTGAAGATCGGTCTGGCTTTATACCTCCATCGGGGATATTGATTCTATACGCGAAATCATCTGGTTGGATCTGCTCTCCACTTCAGATTTCACTTCAGACAGTAAATCGCGTACTTCGAAAAAATCATTTGCGACATCGAGCAAGGTCAGGGCCATCTGGTCCGGGCGCGAAGCATGCCGTGCCGCCACTTTAATTTTGTCAAACCTCTGCTGCAAATATTCAGCCAGTTCTTGGATGCGACTCTCGTCCGCCTCCGTCTTTATGGAAAAATCCTGATCGAAGATCTTTATGGTGTAAACTCTTTTCACGGTAACGCCCTATTACAAAGAGCCAAGATCCTCTATCTTCCGCAAGAGTGTTTCGATCCGATCTCCGATGCGCTCCTTATTCTGCGAGGCGGATTCCAATTCTTGTTTCAGACGATTGATATCCTGATCTTTTTGTTCGATCAGCTCCAGCAGTTCTTCGTTCTTCTTCTTGCCGGCCGCGTGAATATCAAGTAAGCGCTGAATCTTTTCCTCTAAGCGATCAAATTGTGTCAGTTCCATAGAGCCTTTTTCACCTCACCCAGATTATTTATGGAGGCCATTGAATTGTCAAGTCTTTTTATGATTTACGCGAGTCTTCACTCCACAGTGACGCTCTTTGCCAAATTTCGCGGTTGATCGACGTCAGTGCCCCTCATGACCGCCACATGATAGGCCAACAGCTGGAGCGGGATCGTGTTCAGGATCGACGACAACGTCTCGCTGGTTTCGGGCACCTTGATGATGTCGTCCGCGATCTTGCCGATATCCTTGTTCACGATGCTGGTTACCGCGATGATTTTCCCGGAGCGTGCCTTTACCTCCTCCATGTTGTTGAGAACCTTCGAATACAACGCGCCGCCCGAAACAATGGTCACCACCGGCATCTGCTCGTCGATGAGCGCGATCGGCCCATGTTTCATTTCTCCGGCGGGGTAGCCTTCGGCGTGCACGTAACTGATTTCCTTCAACTTCAAAGCGCCTTCCAGCGCGATCGGGTAATTGACGCCTCTTCCCAGATAGAGAAAATCCGTGGCGTTCATGTATTTCTTGGCGATAGAAACGATATTCTGCTCGTCGCTCAGCATTTCCTCAATCAATCGCGGAACTTTGATGAGGTCCGCGACGGCTTCCTTCGACGCTTCCGGAGTGATCCGTCCCGTGGAGCGACCCAGGTACAGCGCGATCAGGTAGAGCACGGTGAGCTGCGTAGTGAAGGCCTTAGTGGAGGCCACGCCGATTTCCGGCCCGGCGTGCGTGTACACCACAGCATCCGCTTCCCGGACCATGGAGCTGCCCACGGCGTTACAGATGGTCAGGGACTTTACCTTGTTGCGCTTGCCTTCCCTGAGCGCGGCCAGGGTATCGGCCGTTTCCCCGGACTGGGAAACGCTTATCATGAGCGTATTCGGGAGGATGACCGGATTGCGGTACCGGAATTCACTTCCCAGATCCACATCGACCGGTATTCTGGCCATCTCCTCGATCATGAATTTTCCGACCAGGCCGGCGTGAAAGGAAGTTCCGCAGGCCACGATAAGCACACGTTCGATAGGTTTGGCGCCGTTGGAAAGCAATTCCTCGACGCCTTCAAGGAAAATCTCCCCGGTTTCCGCGTTGATGCGGCCGCGAAAGGTGTCGATGATGGCGCGGGGCTGTTCGAATATCTCCTTCTGCATGAAGTGATTGTAGCCCGCGCGCTCGGCCATGACCGGACTCCAGCCGATGGTTTCGACTCTCTTTTCGATGGCGTTCAGGTCCAGGTTCAGGTACTGGATGCCGCCGTCCTTGAGCATGACCATTTCAAAGTCATCCAGAAAAACCACTTTCCTGGTGTAGGGAAGAAACGCCGGTATGTCGCTGGCGACGAAATATTCATTCTCGCCGATGCCCACCACCAGCGGGCTTTCGTTCTTGGCGGCAATGATCTGACCGGGGTACTTGCCGTTGAGTATGACCACGGCGTAGGAGCCCTTGAGCAGCTTCAGCGCCTTGCAGACACCCTTGCCAAAATCGTTTTCCTGGTTCACGAAATAGTCGACGAGGTGAGCGATGATCTCGGTGTCGGTTTCCGATTTATACGTCGAGGGGTCCTTTACATATTCCTTCTTGAGTTCCAGGTAGTTTTCGACAATCCCGTTATGCACCACGATGGTATCGCCCGCGCGATGCGGATGCGCGTTTCTCTCCGAAGGACCGCCGTGCGTCGCCCATCTGGTGTGCCCGATGCCGATAACGCCGTCCACCGGGCTTTGAGTAAGCAGTTCCTTCAGTTTCGCCAGTTTGCCTTCTGATCGCTTGACCTGTATCGCGCCGGTCGAGTCAAGCAGCGCAATCCCCGCTGAATCATACCCTCTATACTCAAGACGCCCCAGGCCTTCGGTGATGATCTCAACCGCGTTCTGAGCGCCGGAATAACCGATAATTCCGCACATGATTCTCTCCTCTCTCGACAACGGGCTCATTCCCGTCATTGGCAAACATTATAACCAACCGAAACAATTTTTACCGTATTTTTCTGGTAATCGTCCGATGGGTCAAATTGCAATGCCGCCAATAGTATCGTCTAAAAAAAAGAAGGCAAACGCTTCGCGGTTCGCCTTCTTCCAATTTTGTGATCTTTTGAGGAGTAGTCGTTATGAATTCAGTATTATCGGTGCTTCTCGGCGACTTTAAGCCGCATGATCGCGCGGGCGAGCGCCGCTTCGGCCCGCACGTAATCAAGCTCTTCAGCCTTGGCCAGTCTCAGTCTTTCCTGAGCCCGCTCTAGAGCTCTTCGAGCCCGGTCCACGTCGATGTCACGCGCCTTTTCAGCGGCTTCGGCCAGTATCGTCACCTTTTCGGGCAATACCTCGGCGTACCCTCCACTGATGGCGAGATACTCCGTGGAAGCGCCTTTTTTAAAATACAGCTCGCCGACTTTCAACGAACTGAGAAAAGGAATATGACCGGCCAGTACACCGAATTCCCCTTCAATGCCGGGCGCGACGAGCATGTCGACTTGTTCCTTAACCAAGACCCTGTCGGGGGTTACGACTTCAAGCTGTATTTGCGCTGCCATTATGGGCCTCTACTATTCGCCGCTCATTGTCTTGGCTCTCTTCACCGCGTCCTCGATACCGCCTACCATGTAAAAAGCCTGTTCGGGAAGATCGTCGTGCTTGCCGTCAACGATTTCCTTGAAGCCGCGAACGGTTTCTTCGACCTTTACGTACTCACCCTTGGTTCCGGTGAATGTTTCGGCCACGTGGAAGGGCTGCGAGAGGAATCGCTGAATCTTACGAGCGCGTGAAACGGTCAGTTTGTCTTCATCGGAAAGTTCGTCCATACCGAGGATGGCGATGATGTCCTGAAGGTCTTTGTACTTCTGCAGGATCTGCTGAACCGCGCGGGCAGTCCTATAATGTTCTTCGCCCAGGACGATGGGATCGAGAATTCGAGAGGTCGAATCCAACGGGTCCACCGCGGGATAGATACCGAGTTCGGCGATCTGCCGCGAAAGAACGACCGTACCGTCGAGGTGCGCGAAGGTGGTCGCGGGCGCGGGGTCGGTCAAGTCGTCGGCGGGGACGTACACGCACTGTACGGATGTGATGGAACCCTTGGTCGTGGAGGTGATTCGTTCCTGCAATTCACCAAGGTCGGTGCCCAGGGTCGGCTGATAACCGACGGCGGAAGGCATGCGGCCTAAGAGGGCCGACACTTCGGAACCCGCCTGGGTGAAACGGAAAATGTTGTCGACGAACAGCAGAACGTCCTGCCCCTTTTCATCGCGGAAGTATTCGGCCGCGGTAAGAGCGGAAAGGGCCACCCTGGCGCGGGCTCCCGGAGGTTCCGTCATCTGGCCGTAAATCAAGGCGGCGCGAGGAAGAACGCCCGATTCCTTCATTTCCATGTAAAGGTCGTTACCTTCACGGGTACGCTCGCCCACGCCCGCGAACACGCTGATACCACCGTGCTGCATGGCGATGTTGTGAATCATCTCCATCATGATAACGGTCTTGCCGACGCCGGCTCCACCGAACATCCCCATTTTACCGCCTCGGGGGAAGGGGACGAGCAGGTCGATAACCTTGACGCCGGTTTCCAGCACGTTAACGCTGGTGTCCTGATCGATAAACAACGGAGCGGGCCGATGGATGGGATAGTATGTTTTGGCGTTAATCGGCCCCAAACCATCCACCGGGCGTCCAACGACGTTGAGCACCCTGCCGAGCGATTCTTCGCCGACCGGCATCTGGATGGGCGCGCCGGTGTCTCTTACTTCCATACCCCTCACCAGACCGTCGGTGACGTCCATGGCGATGCAGCGGACCACGTTGTCGCCGAGGTGCTGCGCCACTTCAATCACGAGGTTGTCGGCTTCTTTGCTGATGGCCTGGTTGGAGAGCGTAAGGGCCGTCTTGATGGCGGGAAGTTTCCCTTCCTCAAATTCTACGTCCACGACGGGACCGATTACCTGGGTGACTTTTCCAGTATTCATATCGACCATATCCTCCTTCGGGAATTGGCTAACCCTTCAGGGCCTCGGCGCCGCCGACGATGTCCATCAACTCGGTGGTGATGGAAGCCTGCCGCGCCTTGTTATAGGCAAGGGTGAGATTTTCGATCAAGTCCTTACAATTTGATTGAGCGTTGTCCATGGCCGTCATACGCGCGGCCTGTTCAGCAGCCACCGCTTCCAGCAGCGCGCCGAAGACCTGCACTTCAATATTTTTGGGCAAGAGTTCGATCATAAGCTCTTCAGCCGAAGGTTCGGTGACGTATTCCATGACCTGCGGTCCCCCGTGAGTCGCTTCGGCGCCCTCTTCAACTTCGGCCACTCCCATTTCGGCGGCCGAGAGCGGCAGGATCTGCGTAAGCAGGGGTCTCTGAATGCCGACGTTTATGAATTCGGAGTGCAGCATAGACACTTCCTGAACTTCGCCGGACAAGAATGACTCAATCAATTTTTCAGCGATGGATCGGGCTACCACGTAGTCGTATTTGCCCATTTGATCTATCAGTTGAAAATCCATCTGATATTTACGCCGCCGGAAATAGTCGCGGCCTTTTCGCCCGACGACCGACAGTTTAACTTCCTGTCCCTCGGCCTTGCGCGCCCTGCTCCACCTCTCCGCGGTATTGATCACGTTCGTATTATAGCTGCCGCACAGGCCTCTGTCAGCGGTTATGACCAGAATGGCGACGGCATCCGTCTTCTCCGGCTTGACGAGCAACGGATGAATATCGGAATCCACTCTCGTGGCCAGGCTGGCCAGAACATCCCGGAACTTTTCAGCATACGGCTTGAACCGCTCCATGGCGTCCTGTGCGCCGCGCAGTTTGGAAGCCGCCACCATATTCATGGCCTTGGTGATCTGCTGCGTCTTCTTAACCGCGCTTATCTTTCGTTGTATGTCGCGTAACGATTCCATAATATCCTTCCGTGAACGGGATTACGCGGAGGGCTGAAAGATAGCGTCAAACTCGCCGAGCGCTTTTTTGAGTAACCCTTCCAATTCGTCGTCTATGGTCTTCTTCTCTTCGATCAACGTGAAGACATTCGAATAGCTGCCCTCCATAAATTCGTAGAGCTGGCTTTCGTACGCTTTAACGTCTTCGACGGGATACTTATCCAGGAAGCCTCGTGTGGCCGCGAACAGAATGGTGATCTGTCTCGGGGCGACCAGCGGCTGGTATTGGGGCTGTTTGAGCACTTCAACCAGCCTGATACCGCGGTTCAACTGCTGCTGGGTGGACTTGTCGAGTTCGCTTCCGAACTGCGCGAACGCTTCGAGTTCGCGGTACTGGGCCAGATCGAGTCGCAGCGTGCCGGCCACCTGCCTCATGGCTTTAATCTGCGCGGCGCCGCCCACGCGGCTGACTGACAGACCGACGTTGATGGCGGGACGAACGCCCGAGAAGAACAATGAAGGTTCGAGATACACCTGACCGTCGGTAATGGAAATAACGTTGGTCGGAATGTAAGCGGACACGTCGCCGGCCTGCGTTTCGATGATCGGCAACGCGGTCAGCGAACCGCCGCCCAATTCGCTGTTAAGCTTGGAGGCGCGTTCCAGAAGCCGGGAGTGGTTATAGAAAATGTCGCCGGGGAAAGCTTCGCGTCCCGGAGGACGTCTCAGAAGGAGGGACACCTGGCGATAGGCGACCGCCTGCTTTGAAAGATCGTCGTAAACGATGAGCGCATGCTTTCCGCGATCACGGTAATATTCGCCCATGGCGCAACCGGCGTAGGGAGCTATGTACTGCATGGTGGCCGGGTCGGACGCGCAGGCGGAGACGACCACGGTATATTCCATGGCGCCGTGACGCCGGAGGGCCTCCACCACCTGAGCGACAGTCGATTTCTTCTGTCCGACCGCCACATAGATGCATACGAGGTCGGTGTTCTTCTGGTTGATGATGGCGTCCACGCAGATAGCCGTTTTACCGATCTGACGGTCGCCGATGATGAGTTCGCGCTGTCCGCGGCCGATCGGCGTCATCGCGTCGATGGCCTTGAGTCCCGTGTACATGGGTTCGTTGACGCTCTGGCGAGCGATAACGCCCGGCGCGACCACTTCGATTCGGCTGGTTTCGCCGCCTTCAATCGGACCCTTACCGTCGATCGGGACCCCGAGGGCATCCACGACGCGCCCCAGAACCGCGTCACCAACCGGCACCGACGCGATGCGGCCGGTTCTTTTGACGATATCGCCTTCCTTGATATGGGTATCTTCACCCAGAATGGCCACACCGACGTTGTCCTCTTCAAGGTTCAGGGCCAATCCCATGATTCCACCGGGGAATTCGAGCAGCTCCATGGCCATGGCTTTTTCCACGCCGTAAACTTTGGCCACGCCGTCACCCACGGAGAGGACGGTGCCCGTCTCGCTGATATCGATCTTCTTTTCAAAGCCCTGAATTTGATCCTTAATTACCGCGCTTATTTCTTCTGCCTTGATTTCCATCGAGCTACTCACCCCTCTTCAGTGTTTCTTTCAAACTCGTTAACTGAGTTCGCACACTACCGTCAAAATTCATATCCCCGACCTTGGTGATAACGCCGCCAATGATACTGGGATCGATTTCCAATTCCAACTTAACCTTTTTGCCCGTCATTTTTTCCACGGCGGATTTAAGTTGCTCCACCACCTCCGCGGAGAGTTCGGACGCCGAAATTATCTTGGCTGCGGCCACGTTGCTCAGGTCATCAACCATGTCCTGATAGGTGCGAGCGATATCCTTGACATATTGGATACGGTTTTTCTCCATCAGGAGCGTCAGGAAATGATTGGTGACCGCGTCGAAATCGGTCTTCGCCAGAACCGCCTCCATGATCTTTTTACGGCTGGTGAGCGGATAGAGCGGATTGGACAGCGCGTCCATGAAGTCCGGATTCTGATCCAAAACGCCGATAAACGCGTTCAGTTCTTCCGCGTATTGGGCGTATTTCTTATCTTCCTTGCCAATGCCGAGCAACGCTTTGGCATATCTGCGCGCAATGGTTAGATTCCTCACGATGCCTCCACCACTTTTTCAACGTATTCACTGACGAGCCGTTTCTGATCTTCCGGCTTCATATTCTGCTTGATCATATCCTCGGCCATTTTCGTGGCCATATCGGCGATCTCGTTCTGCAGATTTTCCTTGGCCTTCTTTACTTCCTGATCGATAGTGAGCTTGGCCTGTTCCTCGATACGCTTGCTCATCTTGTGGGCGTTGTCGACGATCTTCTGTTTTTCGGCCTCGCCCTCTTTTATGAACCTGGCGACGATGCTCTCCCGTTCCTTTTCGATCTCTCTCAATTTGGTCTGGATGGCGTCGAACTGCTTGCGCGCCTCCGTCTTGCGGGATTCCAGATCGTCGAACTCGTTCTGGATCTGTCTGGTGCGGGATCCGAAGAAAGTCTTGAGCGGCTTGCGCAAGATGAAGATCAGCGCGATGGCCAGAATTCCGAAATTGAGAAAACGCTTGCCGAGGTCGACCATCTTGGAGCTTTCGTCCCCATGGGTCCCCACCTCGCCCTTCATTTCCTCCTGCACTCCGACCTCGGCCTTTTCTCCCAATTTTTCTTCGGCGGCGGCGAGGACGGTTCCGGCGACAGACATCAAGATGACCGCCAGCGCGGCCACCGTCAAGATCAATCTGAGTCTACGTGATCGAATCATGCAATTTCCCTCCCCAGGATCTTTTCCGCCAACGACCGGGAGAATTCATTGACCTGGGTCTTGAGCGCCTTCCGAGCCTGCTCGATGCTCCCGGCGATCTCACCTTTCAGCTTCGTGATTTCAGATTCCGTTTTCCTGGTGGTCTCGCCGATAATTTCGCTTTCGGTGGCCATGCCCTGGGTTTTCAGTTCTTCCTTCTTACTGTAACCCTCGGCCCGCGCGTCTCTCACCAGAGCCTGCACTTCCAGGTTTTTGGATTCCACTTCATCGGTCAATCCCAGGATGTCGGCTTCGAGCGCGCCGATTCTTTCCTTCCGCTCGCGAAGAACCTTGCGGATGGGTTTGTAAAGGATAATATTCAGAATCCAAATCAGAAAAAGAAAATTGATAAGCTGATAAACCATTGAAATGTCTATGTCTATCATCTGGTCACGCCTCTTTTCAAGAAAATGTGAAATAGCGCACTAGCGGAGATGTCGCCTAGTTACCTTATTTAGTTTCCGATGTCAAAGGTTTTTTTCGGCATTGCAAGGCTCTCGAAGCATATCGCAGAAATGCGCAAAACACGCGTTTAAAATCTTACTAACACCAACCGGCAGGTCGACAGCGTTCAAAGCCGGGACTGTACGGGATTTGTCCGGACGCCGCGATCGGCGGCTCAGGTGAACATGAATCGCCGCATGCTCACGTTCATCAGCAGTCCCAACGCCAGCATATTGGAAATGACGGACGACCCGCCGTAACTGATAAACGGCAGCGGTACCCCGACCACAGGCAGAAGCCCGGTGACCATGCCGATATTGATGCAGACCTGCCAGAAAAACATGCTCACCACGCCGATCGCCACCATGGACCCGAATTTGTCGCGGGAGGAGCGCGCGATGAGCAGGCCCCATATCATGACGGCCAGAAACAGGAGAAGCACCGAGAGCGATCCCAGAAACCCCCACTCCTCGGCCAGCACGGAAAACGCGAAGTCGGTGTGATGTTCGGGCAGGAAGTGCAGATGGCTCTGGGTGCTCGCCATGTAGCCCTTCCCTGCCAACTGCCCCGACCCCACCGCGATCTTGCTTTGCAGGATGTGATACCCGGCCCCCAGGGGGTCCTTGTCCGGGTGGAGAAAGGTGGTGATGCGTTGTTTCTGGTATTCCTTAAGGAAATTCCACACCAGCGGTATGAAAAACAGAAACGCTCCCCCCATGGACGCTAACGGCCGCCACCTGATGCCCACAAAGAGCATCATGGAGGCCGCGATAAAGGTGATCAAAAGCGCCGTGCCCAGGTCCGGCTCCTTGAGAATCAGCAGAAACGGCGCGCCCACCACCGCCAGGGGAACGAACGTTTCCCAGAACGTGAGCGGTTCGCTCCAGGGGCGACGGAAGAAAAGCCGCGCCAGCACGATGATCAGGATAAGCTTGGTCGCTTCCGAAGGCTGGACCGAGATCTGCCCCAGGGTTATCCATCGTTTGGAACCCGAAATGGTGGGCCCCATGAAAAGCACCAGCAGCAGGAGCGCCAGCACCCCGCCATAGAGAAAAAAGGCGTATTTCTCCAACTTGTGGTAATTGAAAAACAGGCTGACGATCAACAGACCGAAGCCGATGCAGACCCACAGGATCTGCCGATAGAAAACCCCGCGGCCTTCGAAGCTGGACGTCGCGCTGTAGAGATTCAGCAGCGCCACCCCAACGATGCCCAGGGTCAGAAGGAACAAAACCCAGTCGAAACTTTTTACGAGTCTTCGATCAAACCACATCGTATCATCTTACCTGAAACCGAAAATATCCTCTATCCGTTTTTTCCATGGAGCAGCGCGCGGGTCAATACCTCTTCCGAGGTTTCATGGTGTTCGAAATAGGATTTAAAAATCCGCTGAGCCACCGGCGCCGCCACGCTTCCGCCATGGCCACCGTGTTCGATCAGGATGGCCAGGGATATGTCGGGATTTTCATAGGGCGCGAAACACGCGAACCAGGCGTGGTCCCGGTGATCATAGGGCATGTCTTCCAGTTTTCGCCGGTTCATGGCGTCCTTTATGGCCACCACCTGCACGGTGCCCGTTTTCCCGGCGACCGTGAGTCCCCTTTACCTGGGCCTTCTTGCCGGTCCCCCGTTCCGAATTCACCGCTTCTTTCAAGGCCTTGCGAACGGCCGCCAGTAGACCTTGGAAAACGGCAGCCTGGTCACGATTTCCGGTTCCATGAGCTGAACCGTATGGCCTTCATTGTCGGCGATTTTCTTGATCAGCCGAGGTTTCATCACATAGCCGTCGTTGGCGATAGCGGCCATGAACCGCGCCACCTGCAAGGGCGTGACCAGCGTGAAACTCTGCCCGATGGCCATGGAAAGCGTTTCGCCTTTCTGCCAGGGGATGTTGAACCGTTTGAGTTTCCAGGCGGCCGTCGGTATGAGGCCGGGCACTTCGTGATCCAGAAGGATGTCCGTGCGTTGGGAGAGCCCGAACATCTGGGCGTATTCGGCGATCTTGTCCACGCCCAGCATCTGCCCCACCTGATAGAAGTATATGTCACAGGACTGGGTCAGGGCGTCTTCCAGGTTGATGGGACCGTGTCCCCACTTTTTCCAGCAATGGTATACCCGGTTGCCAAAATGATACTGGCCCGCGCATTTCAAGAGGGTCTGCTCGTTTATCACGCCCTCCTGAAGTCCGGCCAGGGCCATGATGACCTTGAACACCGAACCGGGGGGATACTGCCCCTGAATGGCCTTGTTCTGGAGCGGCTTATAGGGGTTGGAGGTTATCTCTTTCCAGGTTTCCGAAGTCATCCCGCTCACGAACCGGTTCTGATCGAAGGTGGGGCTGGAGGCCATGGCCAGAATCTCTCCGGTGCTCGGCCTCATGGCCACAATGGCGCCCACCTGCCCTTCCAGCTCCTCTTGCAGCTTTTCCTGCAACGCGAGATCCAGGGTGAGGTAAATGTCGTCTCCCGCCACCGGATTGACGCGGGCGATGGTGCGGACCTCCCTGCCGGAAGCGTCCACTTCCACCTGCCGTCCGCCCTTGGAGCCTCGCAGGATATTCCCCGAGCGTTTTCTCGATGCCGCTCTTGCCGACGTATTCGCCGGACTGAACGTTCTTGAACGTCCCGCTTTCCAGCTCGCGCTTGTTGATCTCGCCCAAAAAACCCACGATATGGCTGGCCAGCCCCGGGTAGATGTAATCCCGTTTGGGCTCCACCTGGATGATCACGCCCGGCAGGTCATACCGGTTGGTTTCGATGTCCGACAGCTCCAGCCAGGAGACGTCCGATTTCAACCGCACCGTATTCTGCAACTGATCCCGTTCGCCCGTATCGATTCGGGCCAGTATTTCCTCGTCGGTCATCCCCAGGATGGGCGACAGCTTGGCCGACACGCCGGCCCAGTCGATCCGTTCGTCCAGATCGACGCAGACGTCGAAGGAGGGGCGGTTGCTTACCAGAAGCGTGCCCTGGCGGTCGTAGACCTTGCCCCGCAGGGGGGATATATATCGCAGCTTGACGCGATTGTGCAGGGAAAGATCGGCGTAATATTCGCCGTGATACACTTGGAGGAACCAGAGCCGCAGCAACATGGCGCCCATTACCAGCACGATGAGCAGCGCCGACAGCAGGTAACGCATGTCCAGATTATTAATTTCTTCTTTAGCGGCGTATATGAGACGTTCCACGCCCGTTCACCCTATGATCTTTTTGCTCGATTCGATACATATTGCGTGCCAAGTTCGTTCAAGATTCTTCCCGTGTTACCAGACGGCGCGACAGGCGCTGCGTGAAGCGGTCCAGTCTGCGGAAAATGAGAAAAACCAGCGGAGTCAAAACGCCCGTCCAGATTGCCGAAAGAAGAAGCCGCCGCCAGGGCATGGAAAAGGACGGGAAGTGGAGAACGGATTGAGCGGCCAGCAGGGCCCCGGCCAGAAGCGTCAACAGAAAGACGGCCAACGTCTGGTACGTGATCAGGACAAAGTTGGTTTTTTTCTGAAGCAGGTAACAAATAAGAAACACCACGCCGAATTCTATAATGTAGACGGCGCCCGACCCGCCGGAAAACGTCGAGTACAGGGCCCCTGAAAGAAGCGTGGGAAAGCTTCCCTCGCCCAAGGAATGTTCGAATCCCAGATACGCCGTTACTATGAGCAATATGTGAACGTTTTGCAATATGAGCGCTGACGGCGCCCACGCCGTTTTAGCCACGAAGAGAAGCAACGTCACTATAGAATAGACCACGGCCGCGCTCAAGGCTCTTCTTTCCTTGCTTCTTCCGGCGCCGCGATAATCAGCACTTCCTCGATGCGGGAGAAATCCACCGAGGTCTTTACCAGAATTTTCTGGAACATCTCGCCCGGTTGGGTTTCAACGCTTTCGATGGTTCCCAGGGAGAGACCCTTGGGGAAGATGCGGCCCAAACCGGAGGTCACCACCCGTTCCCCCACAACCACTTCGTTCATCGGCGTGATGTATTTCAATTCGCACGGCTTGTCATAGGAGCCGGAAAGAATGCCCTTGAACCGCGTTTCCTGCGTGAGGGAATCGATGGCGCTGTTCTGATCGATGACCAAGAGCACCTTGGCGAAATGAGGGGAAACCGACACCGTCTTGCCCACCACGCCCTGATGGTTGACCACGGCCATTTCCCTGGTAACGCCTTCCTTTTCGCCCTTGTCGATGATCAGCGTCTTGAACCAGCCGCTGGGATCGCTGCCCACCACCCGCGCGGGAATCAGCGGGTATTTGACCGTTTCTCCGAAGTTGAGCAGCTTTCTGAGCCGTTTGCTCTCTTCCGCCTCTTCCCGGAGTTCCTGCAACTGAAAGGTCAGGTCGCTGATGCGTTCCTTCAGCTCTTCGTTTTCCTTGCGCACGTGGACCAGATCCACGTACCCGTCGACCAGCGACCCCAGCCAGTCAGTGACGACGAACGCTCCGCTCTGGAGCGGCGCCACGCATTCGGCCACGAAACGTTGCAGCGCGCCCCAGCCTTTCGAGGGTTTGAACCCGAAGCTAAGGACGCCCATAAGGAGCAACACGATCAGCCAGGAAGCCAAAAAAAAGAGGATGCCCTTTTTCAGCGCTTATCCCCTTTCTGTGAATCAAAATATGCCAGTAACATCAGAATCGTCTCTCAGGCGGCGCCGAAAAAGCACACCGGCGCAAAAATCCACCCACAATCCTTAATATTGACGCCTGCCGACGCTATTCTATCATTACCTCTTTCAGGATGGCCAGGTTGTCCAAGGCTTTGCCCGACCCCAGAACAACGGTGGACAGCGGGTCTTCGGTAACATGGATGGGAAGCCGCGTCTCTTCCCGGAGCAGCATATCCAGATTGGTTAAAAGCGCCCCGCCGCCGGTCAGATGAATTCCCCGGTCGACGATGTCGGCGGCCAGTTCCGGAGGTGTCTGCTCAAGGGCGATCCTAACAGTATCCACGATGGTGTCAATCTGTTCCGAGATGGCCTTGCGCACTTCCTCGGAATCGATGGTCAATATCTTGGGAATGCCGGAAACGAGATCGCGTCCCTTGACTTCTATTTCTTCAATCTCGCCGGTGGGATAGGCGTTGCCGATGGTGATCTTGATCGTTTCCGCGCTTCGTTCGCCGATCAGCAGATTGTATTTGCGCTTGATGTGCTGCAGGATGGCTTCATCCATTTTGTCCCCGCCGACCCGAACCGATTTGGAATACACGATTCCGGCCAGGGAGATGACCGCCACTTCCGTGGTTCCGCCGCCGATATCCACCACCAGATTGGCCGTGGGCTCGGTCACGGGCAGATTGGCCCCGATCGCCGCGGCCATGGGCTCTTCGATCAGATAGACTTCCCGCGCGCCCGCCGATTCGGCGGATTCCCGGACGGCCCGTTTTTCCACTTGGGTGATGCCGGAAGGGACACAGATGATAATGCGAGGCCGGATAAGCGTACGCCGGTTGTGCACCTTCCGGATGAAATGGCGCAGCATGGCTTCGGTCACTTCAAAATCCGCGATCACGCCGTCTTTCATGGGCCGGATTGCGACGATGTTGCCCGGAGTCCTGCCCAGCATCTTTTTGGCCTCGATACCCACGGCCAATACCTTGCTCATGCCCCGAGAGTCTTTTCGCACCGCGACCACGGAGGGCTCTCGCAGGACAATCCCCTTCCCTTTCACATAAACCAGGGTATTCGCGGTACCCAGGTCTATCGCGAGATCATTGGAGAAGAGACCGAGGATAGGGTCTAAAATCATACGAACAAGCTCCTTTTCATCGATTCCGACGAACGTCGATCATGCAAGAGCGGGCGATCCTTGGAATATTGCTAAACGACTATAGTGAAATGAGTAAATATTGCAATCAAAAAAACCGGAAAGGGCAAGGCCCTTCATGACGCTTGATCTTTCAGGCGCCGGGTTTTCAAAAACCCGAAGCAACCTTCGCGCCAGAATTCCACTCGAACCGACCCCGCGAGGGGATCAATCGCGCAGCGCGACTTCCTCCCGAAAACCGAACCCGATACCGTTATCCAGATAATAGACGAGGTCCGGTTCGAAGCAGTAGAGTTTCACGCGAAACCTCTGAAAAAAGGCCCCCGGATCGTTCTCCGCCCCCTGGGGCAGAAGTTCGCGCACAAAAGGGTAGCGCCGCACGTAGCGTATAAAGGCTTCGGCGAGCTCGAGCTTGCGCGTGACCTCGCGTATGGCCCCGGTCATCTGCGCCCCCCTGATCCCCCGCCACGAATCGCTCTCCGCATGCACACTCGCCGCTACCCGGCCCGAAGCCAACGCTTCGACGACGTGCCGCGAATCGGGCGCGGAAAAAAAATAAAACCGGCCGTGAACCAGCGCGTAGTACACCGGGGCTATCCAGGGGGAATCCCCTCGCGCGGTGGCGATGGACATGGTCGAACGCTCGTCCAGCAGTTCCTCGGCCAGGCGGCGCAATTCCCGTGGAGAAGGCCGATCCATGCCGGAAGCGCCCCGTCCCCGATTACATGGGATCCGACAGCGGCTTCAACCGCCCGTCGGACAGCTCGTATCCGTTCCCGCAAGCCCGGCACGCCGCCTTGCCGTCTTCCAGGGTCAGCCGGGTTCCGCACGAACACATCCAGCCCATCTGTTTGGCCGGGTTGCCGACCACCAGCGCATAGTCGGGAACGTCGTTGACCACCACCGCGCCCGCGCCCACGAAGGCGTACGCGCCGATGGAATGGCCGCACACGAGGGTGGCGTTGGCGCCGACACTCGCCCCTCGTTTCACCAGGGTGGTCCGCAGCTCCTTCATTCTGGGTATGGCGGCGCGCGGGTTCATCACGTTGGTGAAAACCATGGAGGGCCCGCAGAACACCTCGTCCTCCAGCGTCACCCCTTCATAGAGCGAAACATTGTTCTGAATCTTGCACCGGTCGCCCACGGTCACCCGCGGCCCGATCACTACGTTCTGCCCGATATTGCATTTCTCGCCGACCTTCGAACCGGAGAGTACATGGGAGAAATGCCAGATCTTGGAACCTTCCCCCACCTGTACGCCGTCGTCGATGACCGCCGTTTCGTGCGCAAAGAAATTCCGTTCTTCCGCCTCGCCCCGGAACAAACCGCCCGACGGGGAGGAAAGATTGCCGTCGCGCCGCCCCAGACCGAGCTGACAGGCGTGAAGCACCTTGAGCACCCGCAGCCCCTCCGCGCCGTCGGTCACCGGTTTTTCGCGGGTCCGGACACATTCCAGAAAGGCGGCGCATTCGGCCCGCAACGGCTCCACCCAATCCGTTTCCAGGGGAATGGCCCGGCCCTCCATCTTGTGGGGAACGGGTAGGCCCCGCCGCCAGTCGATGCGGTGCGGATACAGGGTCACCTTGTTTTCCAGGGGCTGGGTGTCCTCGAACACCAGCATGCCGCTGCTGCCCACGATCACCAGCCGCTGCTCCTTGAAGGGATGCAGCCAGCTTACAAAGATATGCGCGCCGATGCCGGAAGGAAATTTCAGGTTGGTCATGGTGATGTCGGCGATCTGGGCGTGCAGAAAATTGGAACCCACCGCGTCCACGTAATCGGGTTCTTCCTCCACCAGCCCCAGGATAATCGAAATATCGTGCGGGGCGAAGGACCAGAGAATGTTTTCCTCGCGTCTGATCTTGCCCAGGTTCAACCGGTTGGAATAGATGTATTGCAGCCGTCCGATCGCGCCGTCGTCGATCATCTTTTTAATGGCCTTGATTCCGGCGTGATAATGAAGGATGTGGCCCACGAACAGGATGCGGCCGTTTTCCTCGGCAAGATCGACCAGCCGCGCTCCCTCTTCCAGGGTCAGCGCCAGCGGCTTTTCCACATAGACGTCGAAACCGTCCTGGAGGGCTTTTCGCGCCATGGCGTAGTGGCGCACGGCGGGGGTGGCCAGCACGACGGCCGAGGCGTCCACTTCGCTCAGAGCCTGCTCATAGTCGTTATACATGGGAACTTCGGGGTACTGCGACCGGCGTTCCTCCAGCACGGGCTTGTTGCTGTCCACAATGGCCGCCAACGCGCCCAGATCGTGAAAATTGCGGGCCAGGTTCTTGCCCCAGTAGCCGGCTCCGGCCAAAATTACCGATGGCGCTCCGCTCACGTTCTTCTCCCTCGCTCGTTCTCCCATTATCGTTTGTAAAATCCGGCCACGCGTTCGACCACGAATTCCTGCATTTCGGCCGTCAATTCCGGGTAGACGGGCAGCGCCAGCACTTCCTTCGCGGCCGATTCGGCGGCCGGAAAATCTCCCGAGCGGTAACCCAGATCCTTGAAACAGAGCTGCTCATGGAACGGAACCGGGTAGTACACTTCCGCGCCGACGCCCGCCGTTTCCAGATGCGCGCGGAGCGCGTCCCGTTGGCCGTCTTTCACGCGGATGACATACTGATTGAAAATATGTGGATTATCCAGCCCCTTGCCCGCCCAGGCGCGAGAAGGCGTTCCGATCAGGTTATCCCCGACCAGGCCCGATTCGGCGAACAGCGCGTCGTAGCGGTCGGCGTTTCGGCTTCTTTTAGCGCTCCATTCGTCCAGATACGAAAACTTCACCAGCAGGATCGCTGCCTGGAGCGGGTCGAGACGGAAATTACCGCCCACCAGACTATGATAATATTTGGGCTTTGCGCCGTGGTTGCGCAACAGCCTCACCCGGTCGGCCAGATCCTTGTCCCCGGCGACTACCATGCCGCCGTCGCCCGCGCATCCCAGGTTCTTGCTGGGGAAAAAACTGAAGCAGCCGGTATCGCCCATGGCCCCCGCGCTTTTGGCGCCCTGTTTGGACGGATACTGGGCGCCGATGGCCTGGGCCGCGTCTTCGATGATGGCGATACCGCGCTTTTGGCACGCTTCCACAATGGGGTCCATATCCGCCATCTGTCCGAACAGGTGCACCGGTATGGCGGCCTTCAGATCGCCGCTGTTCTTTTCCCGGCCCAGGAACTCGTTCAGCAGGGCCGGAGATATGTTGTAGGTTTCCGGATCGATGTCGATAAACACCGGCCTGGCGCCCAGCCGGACCACGGCGCCGGCGGTGGCGAAAAAGGAAAAGGGCGTGGTGACGACCCGGTCTCCCGATTTGATGTCCAGCGCCATCAGGGACACCAGCAGGGCGTCCGATCCCGAGGAGACGCCGATGCCGTAATTCATGCCGCTGTAGGAAGCGACGGCCGACTCCAGTTCTTCCAGTTTGGGTCCGCCGATGTAACGGGTGGAGTCGATCACCTCGGTCACCGCGGACAGTATATCCTCGCGCATGGGTTTGAGTTGCGCCTTGAGGTCGAGAAGAGGAACTTTCATAGCGTTACCTCGATGTTTCTATGCTCTGATGGAATTCGCGTGGCTGTTTGAGTTGAAATGTTCAGGAAAAGGCGCGGAGCATCATGGGAAGCGCCACGAACGTCCCGATCGAGCTGCCCAGGTTCGTGAACACCACCACGAGCAGGATGCGGGTTATCTTGTTCCTCCAGAATCCCCTGATAGGAGGAGATGTCGCTGGTAAGATTCTCGAAATCGCTAACCGTCGGCTTGCGGGAAAAGGTCTCCACCAATCCGGAAACCCAACCCGCCGCGATCATGGGGTTCAGGGAAGTCAGCGGCGCGGCCACGATGGCCGTGAGGATGGTCAGGGGATGCGCCAGCGCCAACACCGCGCCCAGCCCCGCCAGCACGCCGTTCGCCAGCAGCCACCAGACGATCATGTTCATTCCCGCTTCCTTGCCTACGCCGATAAAACCGTAGACGATGATCCCGATGATGATCGCCGGAAGGATCCATTTAATGTACTTCATGGCCTTTCCCGGCGGCGGAAGCTCTTCCAGGGCCGGCAGATCGATGTCCTGGTCCCAGTATCGCCTGATCCCCGGCGCGTGACCGGCGCCGACCACGGCCACGATCTTTTTGCCCGGCGCACTGCGTATTTTCGCCGCCAGATACCGGTCGCGCTCGTCGATGAGTATCGATCGGACCTCGGGCAGTTCCTTGCTGATTTCGGAGAGCATGGACTCCAGCATGTCCTGCTCTTTCATTTTTTCGATATCTTCCTCGGTTATGTCGTCGACCGCGCCGAAGGAAAGTATCGACTGGAAAAAAAGCTTGATCTTGCTCCAGAATTTCATGAGCCGCCAGGTCCGGGTCAGGGTCACCCTGATTTCGCGGTCCGCGGGGACGATTTGCGCCTCCACTTCCCTGCCTACGTTTATAGCGCGGATCATCTCTTCGCCCGGCTTGATGCCGAACTTCTTGGCGATCTGTTTCTGGAAGGACGCCAGCAGCAGATTGGACAGGAGCAGAAAGGCCTTTTTCTCCTTGACCACCTTGACGATGTTCATGTTCCGCCACTGGTCGGGGTTATTGATGGCCTGCATGCGCGAATCGCACAGTTCCACGCACACCGTGTCCGGCTTTTCCGACCTGATGACGGCTTCCACCAGATTGGCGCTTTCACGGCTGACATGCGCCGTGGCCACCAGCGTGACCTCTTTATCGTCAATGGTCAGACGGCTGATGTCGTTGGATTGTATGGGTTCCGCGCCGACGGAAGCTTCGGATTCTAATGGCGCTTCAAGTAACTCATTCATATGGTTGCGCTTATGGCCGATGACGCCCTTGAGGGCAGGAGCGTGTCACATTTTTTATGGGCCTGAAAGGCCAGTTCAATCAATAGATCCAGAAGATATGAAAATTCCATGCCAGCTTTGCTCGCCGCTTGCGGCAACAGGCTGGTTTTGGTCATTCCGGGGATGGTATTGGTTTCCAGCGCCAGAACTTCGCCGTCCCGGATGATCATGTCGGTCCGGCTGTAGCCTCGAAGCCCCAGCGCCCGGTGCGCCCGCACCGCGACCCGCTGCGCCTGTTCGGTCAATTCGGGAGAAATGCGCGCGGGGCATATTTCGTCGGTCTGGGTGGCGTCGTATTTGGCGGTATAGTCGAAGAAGATGTGGTTGCCCTTGGGCACGATCTCGATGAGCGGCAGGGCTTGCAGGTCGTGAAGCCCGATCACCGCGCCGGTCACTTCAATCCCCGCGATGTATTCTTCCACCAGGATTTCGTCGTCATAGACAAAGGCGTCTTCGATGGCCTTGGGCAGGTCGTCGAGCTGTTCGACCTTGCTCATGCCCATGCTCGATCCCTCGTGCGAGGGCTTGACCATGCAGGGAATGAGATCCCGAAGCGCTCCCATCTCGACGGGGCTGGTTCTATTCAACGCCCGCCATCGGGGAAGCGACAGCCCGGCGCGGGAATACAATTCCTTTGACAGCCGTTTGTTCATGGCAGTGGCGCTTCCCAAAACATCGGAGCCCTGGTAGGGCAGCTTGAGCAGTTCCAGCAGCCCCTGAATGGCGCCGTCCTCGCCCCCCCGGCCATGCATGCAGATGAACGCGGCGTCCAGAAACTCGGCGTCCTCGACCAGCCGCTTTAAATCGGTCTTCATGTCGTAATCGAAAAGCTCGTACCTGTTCGGGTCGAGATTCCCCTTGACCGACTCCCAGCTCATGATGGAAACGTCGCGTTCCGCCGATTCACCCCCGTAGAGCAGGGCCAACTTAATTTGTCTCATCGATCAGCCCTCTCAGATCATGGGGTTGAATCGTCAGACGGGAAAAAATTCTGGTTTCTATAATCATCGCCTCCCGCTCGGTCTGCCGGATGCGCTCTCTGCGCCCGGGTGTGGAACCGTAGCGATCCATGATGTCGAGGAATCGTTTTTCCAAACTCACAAACTGGTCGTGCATAACTCTCTTGTCCGCGTAATTGACTACTTCGGCTTCATGCAACGATTCGGCCCGGAGGATCGCCTCCCTGACCCGCACGTGCTGGCCGACGATTTCGGCGACCCGTTTGAAACCGAGTTCCTGGAGCAGTTCCGCGCCTGATTCGGAGTGGTTCTCGCCGGTCGTAAGCGCCCTGGTTTTGGTGATGTCGTGCAGGAGCGCCGCCGCCTCGATCAGATCCACGTCGAGCCCCAATCCGCTCTCCCGCAGCATCCTCCCCAGGACGACCGCAACGCGCGACACGAGAAGCGAATGATCCACGATGTTGGAACGCATGTGGTGAAGCTTCATCAAATCGACACATTGCTCTCTGCTGGGAATCATAAAACACGCCTCAAAACGCAATTTTCCGAAAGGTATGAGAAACGGGCGTGTGTGTCAAGCTGAGCGGAAGTTTCGCGGTTTTCATGGGTTTGAGAGTCAAAAATCGCTCACAAGCCCCGCGGGAACAGCTTTTGCGCGTTCAGCCCCCGGATCTTCTCCATCTGGCTTTCCGTAAGGCCTGATTCCTTCATTTCCTTGAAATACCGTTTGGGCGCGATCAGCGGATAATCGCTGCCGAAGAGGATTTTTCCCTCCCCGCATATGCGCATGGCGATTTCGTACACCTCGGGCCGGTAGAGGAACGGGGAAGCCGCCGTGTCATAATAGATGTTGCGCATAACCTCCCGGACTTCTTTTTTCATCAATTCGTAAAAGAAAATTCCGCCTCCCCAGTGAGCCAGAATGATCGGGGTTTCGGGCAGGCCCTTGAGAAATCCATAGATCGTCTTGAGCCGGATATCGGCCTTGCCCGGATAGCTGTGGCCGACGTTCTCGTTGCAATGGAGCAGCAGCGGGATTTTGCGTTCACGCACGATTTCGGCCACATGTCCCATTTCCTCGTGCAGGTCGCCCAGGTTTCGTTCGACGTAGATGGCCAGTTCGCCCACGCCCTTCATGCCGTTATCGAGCGCGCGATCGATCTCAACGTCGGACCCCTTGCTCAGCGGGTACACGCAGGCCAGCCCCACCAGCCGGTTCGGATACCGCGACACCGCCTCCAGGACGTAGTCGTTGTGCATTTTGGCCGTTTCCACGTTCCTCCAGGGAAACCCGAAAACAATGGACACGTCCACGCCGTTTTCATCCATGGAACGGATAAGGTCGTCCGCGCCCACCATGGTGGATCGCGGATTACCGTAAATGTGTTCGAAATCCGGTTCGCCCTCGAAAAAACGTTCCCGGCTTTCACGCACGCGAGGCGGAAAAATGTGCGTGTGGGCGTCTATGATCATGGTATCTCCTTAAAAATCCTCATCGGCTTTAAACAGCGCGTAGATTGACAAATCATGGACAACTGAATATACAATAAAATGGAATGATAGGCGATGAGAAAGAAACTTCGCCTGTCCGGGAATTGTTTGTATGTGGAAGGGGACATTATGAGCGACCGCTCCGCGCCGATAACCGCTGAAGAAATGAAAGCCCGTTTTGAGCGCAATGAGGATCCGTTCGATCTGACGCTTGAAAAGTGGGAACGTCTGGAATGTTTCCTGCGTGGGGCTTTCACCCTGGACGACTACAATGTTTTCCTCGCGGGTTGCCAGGTAGCCATCCCTTTCTGCCAGATGTACGCCGTCAACGAGGAATGCGAGGATTGCCCGCTCTTTGAACTCTGCCAGGGAATCGATGAAGACGAGGAAACCTTGTGGAGCGGATTGTACCGGCTCATACAGGCCTACGGCTGGGCCGGCGACATGCTGCCCCCCGAACCGCTGAAGCGGTATGTCCAGCGATTCATCCAGGTCCTGCTGGAAACACGCAAAAAAAAGCAGCGCGCTTCTTCATCCCGCGGCAGCGGCGTGAACCCCCTGTAAATCAATGTCTATGTACTGCGTCAAGTGTAACGGCCTTCTCATCATGGAACGCCGATGACGGGATATTACTTTTCGTTGCGGGGACTGCGGCGAGATCTATTCCGTTGGGCGGATTATCAGAGAATATCCCGATGAAGTGGAAAACATCCTCGGCGGCATGCGCGTGGACAGACTTTAACGGCGGCCCTTTTGCGGCGCTTTCAACGCGCGCGTCCTTCTGATCCCATGACCTTTCCGGCGCGCGCCCGGATGCGACCCGTGCGCATCATCCATCAGGTGAACTTATGCTTCAGAGACTGGAAATAGCTCTCAAACCGGAACTCTTTGACGCCGAGGGCGCTTCAATCAAAGCCAAGGCGTTGCGTTACTTTGGACTACGCATCGAGTCGGTGCGGACCATTCATGCGCTGACCATCGACGCCGATCTGCCGGACGAACAATTCGAACTCATTCGCCGGGAAATCTTCACCAACCCCATCACCCAGATTTCCTCCTACAGGCCGCTGGCTTCGGATTTCGACTGGGCGCTGTGGGTGGGTTTTCGTCCGGGCGTCATGGACACCGCCGGGGCCACGGCGGTGGAAGCCATCGAGGACGCGCTCGGACGGCGTTTCACGTCAAATGAAGCCGTCTACACGTCCAAACTCTTTCTTTTGACCGCCCCCGATCTGAAACCCGACGAAGCGGCGCTGCTGGCCCGCGAACTGCTGGCCAACGACATCATCCAGCGCTGGAAGGTTATCGCGCGTTCGGAATGGGACCCCGAAACCGGAATCGGGCTGGAAACGCCCAACGTCGCGCTCAATCATACGCCGGAATTCCGCGAAATTCCCATCGGCTCGGACCAGGATCTGGCTCGGGTGAGCGAGGAGCGTAACCTGTTCCTGAATCCCAACGACATCCCCACCATCCGCGCCTATTTCCTCGACCCCAGGGTACTGGAAGAGCGCAAGGCGGTGGGGCTGTCCCTGCCCACGGACGTGGAAATCGAATATATCTCCCAGGCGCCGCAGCGACCATTGCGACCACAACACCTTCAAGGGGCTGTTCAAATACCACGACCTGAGCGACGGCCGAAAACGAGGTAGTGGACAACCTGTTCAAGACCTGCATCGAAAAACCCACCCGGGAAATTCAGAAGGAAAAGGACTGGGTCATATCGGTGTTCTGGGACAACGCCGGCATCGGACGGCTCGACGACGATCATTATTACGTCATCACCGGGGAAACCCACAACAGTCCTTCCAACATGGAAGCCTACGGCGGATCGCTGACCGGCATCGTCGGCGTGTACCGCGACCCCATGGGCACGGGTAGGGGGTCCAAACTGATCGCCGGAACCTACGGCTATTGCGTGGGCCGGCTGAACTATCACCGGCCCGCTCAAGCCGCGCCTGCACCCCCGGCGCCTCCTGGACGGGATCATCGAGGGCGTCAAGGACGGCGGCAACAAGAGCGGCATCCCCACCGCGTTCGGCAATGTCTTCTTTCACAACGGCTACCTGGGAAAATGTCTGGTGTTCGTGACCGCCCTGGGCCTCATGCCCGCCCGGATCAACGGCGAACCCTCCGAGGAAAAAACCACCACCAAGGGCGATCTGATCGTCATGTGCGGGGGAAGAATGGGCAAGGACGGCATTCACGGCGTCACCGCCTCCTCCAGCGGGTACAGCGAACACACGCCCGCCGGGCATGTCCAGATCGGGGACCCCTACACCCAGAAAAAAATGCACGACTTCCTGCTGGAAGCCCGCGACGAAGGACTGATCGCCTTTATCACCGATAACGGCGGCGGCGGATTGTCATCCTCCGTCGGCGAGTCGGCCCGTTTCAGCAACGGCGCGGTGGTGGATCTGGACAAGGCGCCCCTGAAATATGAAGGTTTGGACATGTGGGAAATCTGGGTGTCCGAGTCCCAGGAACGCATGACCGTGGCCGTCAAGCCCGAACATCTGGACCGCTTCATGGAGCTTTCGCGCAAGCACGCCGTGGAAAGTACGGTCATTGGAGAATACACCGACACCGGCAAATTGCACATCCGCTACCAGGGTCAAACCTGCGCGTACATGGACCTGAGCCTGCTCACGTCCGACTTTCCCCAGTGGGAGTTCGACGCCGAATGGACGCCCCCCGAATTGCGCGGCTTGCATGAACCCGCGCTGACCGCCCCGAAGTGACGCCGCCAGGCTGCTGAAAACCCTGCTGGCCCGGCCCAACATCGCCTCCAAGGAATGGATCACCCGCCAGTACGACCATGAAGTCCAGGGCGGCAGCGTCATCAAGCCGCTGGTGGGCGTGAACCGGGACGTGTACAGCGACGCCGCCGTGTTGAAACCCATTTTGGACAGCGAAACCGGACTGGCCGTCAGCCAGGCCGTCAATCCCACTTACTCCAAAATCGACGCCTATCACATGACCGCCTGTACCATCGACGAGGCCATGCGGCGGGTCATCGCGGTGGGCGCGGACCCGGACCAGATCGGCGGCGTGGACAATTTCTGCTGGCCCACCGTGCAGTATGATCCGGCGACCAATCCCGACGGAAAATTCAAGGCGGCGCAGCTCGTGCGAGCCAACCGGGCGCTGCGCGACATGTGCCTGGCCTACCGGGTCCCCCTGCTGTCGGGCAAGGACAGCATGTACATCGACGGCTTTCTGGAAGGCGCCTTTGGCGAACGCCATAAGGTGTCCGGGCTGGAAACCCTCCAGTTCACTACCTCGGCGGTGGTCCCCGACGTGAACAAATGCGTCACCATGGATTTCAAAAGCCCCGGCGACATCATCTACGTGGTGGGGCTGACCCGCGACGAACTGGGAGGGTCCGAATATTACGAGCTGTTCGGGTATACGGGCCTCAACGTTCCAGAGGTCCACCCTGAAGCGTTTTTCCCGGTCTACGGCGCGGTCTATGAAGCCATCCGCCAGGGGCTGGCGGCTTCGGTTCACGGCGTGTACCGGGGCGGGCTGGCGGTCCACCTGGCGCTCTCGGCCATGGGCGGCGCGACCGGCGCGGACATCGATTTATCGAAGGTTCCGGTGGAGACTCCCCTTTCCGACGCCAGGCTGGCCTTTTCCGAATCGCCGGGCCGATTCATTATCAGCGTTCCCGAAGCCTTCCGTGAACGGTTCGAAGCCCTGTTTAAGGACCTTCCCTTAGCGCCGGTGGGAACGGTGAAAGCCGATTCCGCTTTGAACGTGCGGGCGCTGGACGGATCTTCCTGGCTCAAAGCCGATGTCCATGAATTAACGACGTGCTGGAAAAAGACGTTTGGAGATTTAATCTGATGAATTCGCACCCCAAAGCGCTGGTATTGACCGGATACGGTCTGAACTGCGATCATGAAACCCAGTACTGCCTGGAACGCGCGGGCGCCCAAGCCGCCCGCGTCCACATCAACGATCTCATTCCCGGACCGGACGGAAAGCCCCGCGTGGAACTCGAGGATTTCCACATTATCGTCTTCGACGGCGGTTTCAGTTGGGGCGACGATCACGGCGCCGGGGTGCTGCTGGCCTCCCGCGTCCGCAGGCGTCTGGGCGACCAAATCCATGCCTTCATCGACGCCGGCAAACTCATTCTGGCGGTCTGCAACGGTTTTCAGGCCGTGGTGAACATGGGGCTCCTTTCCGGCCTGGATAATGATTATTCTAAACGGGACGTGGCGCTCATCACCAATGACTGCGGCAACTTCCGGGATGATTGGACAGGCCTGACGGTCAACCGGCAATCGCCCTGCGTCTTTACCAGGGGAATGGATTTTCTGGAACTGCCCATACGGCACGGGGAAGGGAAATTGTACGCCGACCGGGAAACGCTCGATAGACTGGAACAAAACGGACAGATCGTGTTCCGATACAGCGGTCCCGACGGGGAGCCCGCGCAAGGCGCGTTTCCGTTCAACCCCAACGGTAGCCTGCGCGATATCGCCGGAATCTGCGATCCCACCGGGCGAATCCTGGGAATGATGCCCCACCCCGAAGCCTTCAACCGCTGGACCAATCATCCGCATTGGACACGCCACAAGGCCGAGCTGCTCAAACAAGGCAAAGACCTTCCGGACGACGGCGAAGGATTGGGCATGCGCATTTTCCACAACGCGGTCGCGCACGTGCGCGAACATCTTCTTTAGACGAGGAGAACAAGCGATGAGCACGATAATTCAGGAAGAAGGAAAAAAGATACGGCAGGCCGTGGCCTGGATTTCGGAAATGACGCTGAAACATCCGGGAAAAAAGAGGTCCGGTTTCATCCTGGAAGCCGAATCGCGTTTTGACCTCACCCCCAAGGAGAGCGAGTTTCTTTTGCGAAAGCTATCCGAGGAGGCCGACAAGGAGTAGTAAGCACGCAGCCTACCACGCCTATTTTCATCAGAGGGGCGAAAAATTTTTCGCCCCTGAAACAAAGCCCTTCCGGCTCATCGAACTTTTATTCTTTCCGCCCGTTCACCAGAGTCGGACTTTTTAAAAATCCATAAAAATTGTTATTATCCTGTTCCATAATCCCTTTATTTCGATTATTATTCCTCTCCTCGTCATTTTGAACAATACGGAGGAGAGAACATGTCAAAGTATGAACGAGTCCTGACTTTATTAACGGATCATGGACGGGAGGTCGTGGAGGCGCTGGTCATTCTGGTGGTGGGCATTCTACTGGTGAAGCTCGTCGTCAAATATGTCCGCCGGCTTCTGTTCCGGTTCGGGGTCAAACAAACGATCGTATCCATCGTGAGCGTCAGTCTGTTCATCCTGATGGCGTTCACCCTGACGGCCATATGCCTGGAGTTGGCGGGCATGCGAAGCATCATCGTGTTGCGGGCCATGGCTTCTGTTTCCCTGGGCGCCATTGTCATCTGGATGCTCTGCCGGCCGTACATACCGTCATTGCCCTTCAAGGTGGGCAACACCGTGGAGGCGGGGGGGCTTTTGGGCGTAGTCGAAGGCACGACCATGATCCACACCAGGCTGCGGACCTTTGACGGCAAGACCGTGTTCGTGCCCAACAGCAAGATCCTCAAGGAAAACGTGGTCAACTACCATTTCACCCCCAACCGACAGGTCCGGCTGGTGGTGGGTATCGGTTACCATGATGACCTGATCAAGGCCAAACAAATTCTCACCGACCTGCTGGCCGAGGACCCCCGGGTGCTGAGCACGCCGCCGGCCCGCGTGTTTTTGCTGAACCTGGGGGATAACGCCGTGGAAATCGCCGCCAGACCGTGGGTGAACAACAAGGACTACTGGATCACCCGCTGCGATCTGCTGGAAAAAATTAAGCTGCGTTTTGACCAGGAAGGGGTTACCATCGCCTTTCCGCAGGTGGACGCTCATGTGTATTATCACCGGGAAAGCGATGAAGCGCCCGTATAAAAACGCTTGCAACAAACACTCAGCAAGGGGGACCTGCCATGCTGGTCAAGGATACGGTCAAAATTGTCAATAAGGGTTGGATAAAACGAAGAAAAGGCTATCGCGTCCGTTTTCAGAGACGAACGGAGGAAGGATGGGCCACCGAATTTTCCCCGGATATGCAGGAGAAGGCCTGGACCTCGGAGATATCGACGTGGGAGTTGGCGCGCCGTCTGTCCGAAGCGGCCAAGAACGCCCAACCGGGCGATCCCGACGGGGAAATCGTCAACATTTCCGTGGTGGATGACGCGGGGGAGCCGGTCCCCTATTACGCCACCAACCAACCCTATGTGATGAATCCGCGGGATGTGGATAAGGGATAGGTTTGCAGCCCTGATAAAAACTAGCAGGGCTCTGGATAGAAAGTTGAAGAGGTCTCTTGAAAACTAGCGTGGCTTGAACGGTATAGATACCCCGATAATCATGGTTCTAGTTTATATAGAGAAGCTGGCCAACCTGAACGCCATCCCCCGCGCGCATGGCTTCAAGGTGGCGTGCTTTCCGGTGAAAATCAAATCCGCCTCGGCCGGTTGGGTCAGGCCGGTGGCCATCGTCGAGGGTTGAACCGGATTAAATAAGCAAAAACCAAAGGTGAAGAGATGGCTGAATTTACAGTAAATTCCGCGCTCTGCGGCTATGTTCACAAGGTACGAGGATACAAGGAAGGAAAGAAGATCATCGTCGACATCGACACTCCATGTGCGAAAATCCAAAAAATCGCCCACATGGAAGTTCCCATGATGGAAATTTTCGATATCAAAAACAATTATGTCATCGACCGCGCGCGCGAAGCCGATTGTTCCTCAAATTGCCTGGTTCCCTGCGCCATACTCAACCTCTGCCGGTTGGAATGCGGCTTCATCGCCAAGTCCTTGGCAAAAGACGCGGGAAGCATCAGTATAGATTTTGATGAAGTGTGATATGGCGCGCCGTGGGCTGAGCTTTAAAAGTATCCTCTCGTTACCAAGTTGCACTTGGTAACGTCTTCCTGCCTTGGGAGCTAAGCTCCCTAAAATACATATGTTCCCAAGTACGACTTGGGAACAAGAATAAAAACATGGAACACGTATGAATACAAGATAGCGTAGTAATTTTAATAACTAACGGAATTTTTTTGAGCGCGGGGCGCCGGAAAAACTCAAGATTGACCGGGTCATTTGGAATAGTTTACTATGCGCTGAAAATTGACGCCAGGTAAGCTGCGGCGACCGCCGCATGATCCGGATTTAAACGATAACCGCTCACGCGAACCAGGATGGAACCACGAAAATGAGTAAAAAAGTATTCAAGGCCGCCGCCGTACTTGCCTACCCTGAACTGTTCGATGGCCCTAAAACCATCCAGAAAGCGGCCGACATGGCCGCCGACGCCGCTCGTGAAGGGGCCTCGCTGGTAGTGTTCCCCGAAACCTTCATTCCTCAGTATCCCTGGTGGGTTTGGCTCGGATTGGGCACTCCCAAACGGACCGAATTGTACAAAAAGCTCTATGAGAACTCGGTCGAGATCCCCGGTCCGGATCTGGACCCGCTGTGCCGCATCGCCGCGAAGCTCAAGGTGAACATCGTAACCGGCGTCAGCGAACGGGACGGCGGAACCCTCTACAACAGCCAGGTGTTTATCGACGATACGGGAAAATTCCTGGGTAAACGCCGCAAGATTATGCCCACCGGCCAGGAACGCACCGTGTGGGGGCGCGGCTATGGCGACGGGCTGAAAGTATTCGATACAAACGTGGGTAAACTGGGCGGATTGATCTGTTACGAACACACCATGCCCCTGGCCCGGTACGCGCTTCTGGCCCAGGGCGAACAGGTCCACGTGGCCAACTGGCCGGGCGCCAATTTTTCCCACCAGCCGAGAAACCGTTCGGCCTGCATCGACGCCTCCATGCGCAACTTCGGCTTCGATGGCCAAGTATTCGTGGTGTTCTCCTCGTCCACCATAGGCCCGGAAGAGGTCGCGCTCTACCACGACGCCGACCCCGCCACCAAAAACGCGCTCAAGGTCGGCGGCGGCATCGCGGGCATCGTCAACCCCTATGGCGCCTATATCGCCGGCCCCATCGAACATGATGAAGGGTACGTTATCGGCGAAATCGACCTGGACCTGATCACCGAGGCCAAGATGATCATCGACACCACCGGGCATTACGCGCGCAACGATATCTTCACCCTGTTCGTGGACAACGAACCCAAGCCCGGCTTTGTGGCGACCATGTCCGATGATGGACAGGCGGATTTATTGGACGAGTGGTCCAGGCTGCGGGACAAGTTGTCCAAACTGGCGGATGGCGACTTGATGGCCAGGCTGGAAAGCTTTGAAAAGAAATTGCGGGAGGCCGCCGAATAAAAGCAAGGAATAAAGCGGGGGAATCTCTTCACCCGCGCCCTCAGCGGGAGATTTCTCGCTGCGCTCGAAATGACAGCCTCGCCTTAATTCTCGTTACCAAGTTGCACTTGGTAACGTCTTCCCGCCTTGGGAGCTAAGCTCCCATAATATATGTGTTCTCTGCCACTGGAGAGCGAGAATAAAATATATACCTTATAATTTCCAGATTTCCCTAATAATCTTTTTCTGATATTATCACGCATAATTTACCGATCCTGGCAAGTTTATATAAGCAATTATTTACTCAATCGCCATAACACTTTTCAGGTCTTTTTGAGACAAGGAGATAATGTGAAAAAATCTGTGATCTCGGTTTTTCTTCTTGTGACGCTATTTTCAGCATCCGTCGGAGCGATCGAAAACGGATGGTGGTGGAACCCGACCGAGGATGGGATAGGCTACGTCATTGATGTACAGGGCGATAGGCTTTACATGGGGTGGTATGCATATGATGAAAGTGGTCAGCCTTCCTGGTTGGCCTCCGGCGGAAAGTTGGCCGATGGTCAGAATTACTACGGCCCGCTCTGGAAGTGGGAAAACGGGAGTAGTTTCTGCGGTATGTACCAAAAGCCCGATCCATCTCAAGTCGTGGGGTACGTCTCGATTATATTCCACGATTCGACCCACGCTACCATCACTTGTTGCGATGGAACGGTGGTAAAAAACATCGAGCGCTTCATCATACCCGATTTTCCATCTAATCCGAACCCAAATCCCGCTCCCGCTCCTCAACCTACCATAACCTTGCCTGAAGTGAGTATGACAGGCTCCTATGCTTTGCGCCATGTAACGCTTAAAATAAACAGCATTACCTTGAACAGCGGCCAAGACTTCACCATGAGCGGCTCTCTTTCAGTCGGTCCGTCGACCTACACTCAATCCGTGGCGATCGACGGCATCACGGTTATAACCGACGGAACCTATTCGGTGAATTGGACTTCGAGCGGGACATATGACGCCATTCTGTACGTTTATACTTCCTATGGGGCGCAAATCACGAGCTATGTTTCCGTCGATGGATATTACATTACCATATACGCCAGGCTTTATAGCGCCGAATTAGGCTGGGTGGACGAATGGGACACGTGGGAGAAGGTCAGCGATTCTTTCTAAACCTGTTGGGACTTTGATTCATAGTCTCGTTCCACTCGGTAACGTCTTCTTCCTTTGGGAGCTAAGCTCTCATGACGTATGTGTTCCCAACAATTAACCTTTAATCCTTGTTCTTGGGAATGTATCTTTTATGAGAAAGAGTATAATAGCTGAAACAACTGTGCTTCTGAAACACATTGAGAATATAACTTATTCTATAAAAATGGATTGCCATAACATTCAACAGGTAATATGCATGAATATGCATGCTACCATTATCGAAGATTCCGAGGCAGCTCTTGTGTTATTTGATAAAAATTATGATTATTCAGCACTATTATTAGTGAGGAGTGCATTAGAGAGTTTTGCCAAACTTTTGTATTTAAAACGGGATAAAGAGAAAACAAGTGAACTTATATACGATTATTACAAGACTAGGCTGGCAACATTTAACGAAATAGAGCGTAATAGAGAAAGACATCTTAGCTTAATGAATTTATTCAATGATATAAAATTTAAAGAAGAACAAGATAAACTAAAAGTACAATGTCATAAATTCAAAAGCAATGGAGTTAAACCGAAGAAAATTAAAGATATATTTTTAGCAACTAATTTATTTTCGCACTACATTGCGATATATAGAAGGATTTCAAATTTTTCACATCAAAACATAGAAGCATTAGAAGATAGGCACGTCAGGGTTGATGAGGAAGGCAATAAAACTTTTAATTGCTTTACGCGATTACCTATGCAAGAACTACTAGTAACCTTTGGGTACGTGATAAAAATACCTTACTGGTCTATAAAAGAAATAGCTTCCTTTGATTTACATCGAAATAGTTCCGAAATAGAAAAGATAGATAACGAAGTTGAAAAGATCCTGGAAAAATACCGTATTGATGAAGAATAATCAATCAATCGAGATTTTTTACCCTCGTTACCAAGTTGCACTTGGTAACGTCTTCCTCTTTCGGGAGCTAAGCTCCCTAAAATACCTGTATTCCCAAGTACAACTTGGGAACAAGGGTAAGGAATTCTCGTGCCCGCAGGGAGCGCGCCCCGACTGCGCCGGGATCTTCGAAGCGCGGAGATTCCCTCGCATATGCTTGTTCTATGGTTTAAAATCCTGGATTCCGCGAGCAAGTCGCGGAATGACGAAGGAATTATCGCCGCCTCATGGGGGTCGCCTATACTACTCCGATCTTTTCTCCTGCCGAAGCCAACCTCCCTGCAATATATAAGTTCCAGCCCTTGCGAATTATTGGAATCGGCCCAAAATTGGCTTTTCCACTTAAAATCAATGTATTGCGGCAATTTACCCATCCTTCCTTGATTTATTCAAAAACATGAATAATGTCATAAGTTGACCTGGATCAAATATTGTTCAGCCATTTTTACGTACAATTATTCTACCGATACCCCTACTGGATGTTCACCATGAAAACCGGAAAGAAAGTCATGACCGAGGTCACCGATACGTCGGCGATAGAAATAGGCCGAAAGGAAAATCAACTGCTCAAGGTTGTGAACCATCTTTCCAGGCAGAACGTCAGCATGTGCTGGCACTGCCAGACCTGTAGCAGTGGATGCCCTTTCGTCTCATATATGGATCTGCTGCCGAATCAAGTTCTTCGCCTGGTTCAACTTGGGCTAGGACATGAAGCGTTGCAATGTAAAACCATCTGGATATGCGTGGGATGCCATACCTGTTCGACCCAGTGTCCGAATTGCATAGACATCGCCGCCATTATGGACGCCCTGCGCCAGTTGGCCCTTCGCGATGGAATCGTTCCGGCTGAAAAGGAAATTTACGCTTTTCACAAATACATCCATGATTCCATCCGGCGGCATGGGCGTTTGAATAAATTGGAAGCCATGGTCCAGTTCAAGTTGGGAACCGGCCAACTCTTTTCCGATTTGCAGCTCGGCATGCGCATGTTCACCCGCGGAAAGCTGGAAATTCTGCCCCAACGGATTAAACAGCGTGACGAACTCGCCAAAATTTTCAACCATTACGACGAACGGCGCAGGAGCTTTAAATCTCATGAATAGAATACAATTGGCCTATTATCCGGGCTGCACGTTAAGCTCCACGGCGCGGGAAATCGATGAGGCAGTCCATCAGGTCTGCGACAAGCTGGATATCGATCTGACGCCATTGCCGGACTGGAATTGTTGCGGCTCATCGTCCGTTCACGCCGTGCGCCCCCAACTGGCCGTATCCCTGGCGGCGCGCAATTTATTCCAGGCGCAAGCCATGGGTTTGGATTTGATGGTCATGTGCGCGGGGTGCTGCAACCGCTTGCGGACCGCATCCAAGCAGCTGTTCACCGACGCGACGACTCGCGGCGTCAACAAGGAAATCCTGGGCGATGAATTGAAAAATGAAGTCCGGGTGCGCCATGCGTTGGATCTGCTGCCGGGGAGATTGCAGGAAAAAGCCTATTCCGGCGCCGTGCGGCGTTCGCTGAAGGGATTGCGGTATGTAGCCTACTACGGCTGCCTGCTAGCTTCGCCGCCAGAACTGAGAGAATATCCCAGGCTTTACGGTACCATGGAAGCAGTGATGAGCCGGCTGGGGGCTCAACGATGCAATTGGGGATATCAGGCCAAGTGCTGCGGCGCCTTTCATTCCATCGCCAGGCCGGATATCGTCACGCCCATGGTGACCAATATTGTGGACAGCGCCATGTCGGCGGGCGCCGAATGCATTGTCACCGCCTGCGCCATGTGCCAATTGAACCTGGAATTGAGAAGTACCGTGGAAAAGCAGTTACCGGTTTTTTCGATTGTCGAACTGTTGGCCTATGGCCTCGGGTCGGAAGACTGGCGGGGTTGGTTCAAGAAGCATCTGATCGACCCGATACCCTTGTTTGAAGAGCGGGTGCTGCTTAACCGGCCGGAGGTTGATTCGCCCGTCCGGCTTAAAAAATATGCCACCCTGAGGGGTTAGGTTTTTATTCTCGTTACCGCGTCGTACTCCAGAATTTCAAAACCTGGTAAATATATGTGCGAGGGAATCTTCTTCCCTCGCGCTCTCTGCAGGTGATTTCTCGCTGCGCTCGAAATGACAACGCGCGAAATTCCCCGCCCATTATTACTCACCCAATCTTTCATAACCGAATGCTCTTTTCGTTCAAGATGTTGCGATGGTTGAATCCCTCGCCTTAAGAAATAAGTTACAATTTATACTATTATTTTTAGCTAATATTGCTGATTATTATGTGTTATCATTGCTTGAATAAGATTTATGTAGAGGAAGCAAGGTATATTTGAATAACTAATAGCAAATGCGCTTTTGCAGATGGAGGAGAAAGAATGAAGAGGAAAAGCGTAGTTACCATGATCATTATCTGTTCGGTCGCGGTCTTTTTTACCGCGGCGATGGGTATTGCTCAGGAGAGCAAAAAGAGTGAAGTGTCCTGCGTGCAACCGGCCAAAGGACCCATAGCCGCTGAACCGACTCAAGCATCTTCGGCAACCGCGCCGGCGGCGAACCCGGCTACAATTTACGCCCGAGTAGGCAAACCCGCGCCGGATTTTGAAGCCAACGCCTTTGTGGTCGATGGTTTTAAAAATATCAAACTCTCGGACTACCGGGGTAAATGGGTTGTGCTCTGCTTTTATCCAGGCGATTTCACCTTTGTCTGACCCACCGAACTGACTGCGGTCGCAGCCAAATACAATGAACTTAAGGAAATGGGAGCGGAAGGTACTGGCCGTCAGCACAGACAGCAGATTTTCTCACAAAATATGGCAGGCGGAAGAACTCTCCAAGATGGTTCCCGGCGGCGTGCCCTATCCCATGCTCGCTGACGCGGGAGGGAAAATAGGCAGAGTCTACAACGTGTATGAAGATTCGGCGGGGGTTAACCTCAGAGGGCGATTTATCATCGACCCGGACGGGGTCATACAGGCCCAGGAAGTATTGACGCCTTCGGTAGGCAGGAATGTCGCCGAATTAATTCGGCAGTTGAAGGCGTTTCAGTTGGTGAGGTCAACAGGCGAGGCGACACCTTCGGGTTGGCAGCCCGGGAAAAAGACTCTGAAACCGAGCCCCGCGTTGGTGGGTAACGTCTGGAAGGAGTGGAAACCTGAAATGGCTTTTTAGCGCCATCGTTCCAGATGGAAGATGGGGCCAATGGGCCGAGCGTAGGGGCGGTTCGCGAACCGCCCCTTTATCATTTCGAGCGCAGCGAGAAATCACCCGTGGGGGGCGCGGGGGGGAGAGATTCTCTGGCAAGCCTTTCATATCATTGAAAAATAATGGGGGCGAAAGATTTTTCGCCCCTACGTTCGAAACGACAGGCGGCGTCAACGACCGGCGTCCAGCCAATCTCGAATAATTCTTTACGCCGCTTTCTTTGAAACTGTTCTCAATTTGAAGCGCTGGACCTTGCCGGTGGCTGTTTTGGGCAGTTCGTCCAGGAACATCACATCCCAGGGGCATTTGAATTTCGGGAGCCTGCCGGCCATATAGCCGAGCAGGCTTTTGCGCAGGCCGTCCCGGTCTTGATCGGCGTATCGCTTATCCAGCGCCACATAGGCGAACGGCTTGACGAGCCCTTCGATTTCGCGGCCCACCACGGCGCATTCGCCGACGGCTTGATGCTCCATCAGGACGTTTTCAATCTCCACCGGGGAAACCCAGATTCCGCCTACCTTGAGCATGTCGTCGCCGCGGCCCTGGTAGACGAAATAATCGTCCGCGCTGGCAGTACATATCCCCGGTCCTGAACCATCCCTCTCTGTCTATCTTTTCCGCGTTCTCCAGAGGCCTGTTCCAGTAGCCGGGGGTGACGCTCCGTCCCCTGATCAACAGATGGCCGGTTTCGCCGGACTGGGTTTCCTTGCCCGCGAAATCGACGATCCTGGCTTCAAAGCCGGGTACCAGTTTTCCCGAGGCGCCTTCTTTTATATCGCCGGGCTGGTTGGAAATGAAGATATGCAGGGCCTCGGTGGAACCGATGCCGTCCAGGATCTCCAGGCCGGTTTTTTCCTTCCATCGCCGGAACACCTCGGGCGGAAGGGCTTCGCCGGCGGAAGCGCACGCCCGGATGGAAGGAAAGCGCGTTCCGTTCATTTTTTTCAGCAGGGAATTGTACTGCGTGGGCACGCCGAAAAACAGGGTCGGCTGAAACCGGGCGATCGTTTCCAGGACCATTTCGGGCGTGGGGCGGTCGGAAAGCAGAACGGTGGTCGCGCCGTACCTGAAGGGGATCGACACGCTGTTGCCGAGTCCGTAGGCGAAAAAAAGCTTGCTCACCGAAAAGACGGTATCGTCCTCGGTAATTCCGACGATGTGCCTGCCGTACGTTTCGGCGGTGAAAAGCATGTCGACATGCTTGTGGGGAGCGCCTTTGGGCCGGCCGGTGCTTCCGGAGCTGTAGAGCCAGAAGGCTATGTCGTCCTCGTGGACGGGATAGGTTTCCGCTTCATCCGAACTTTGCGCCAGCCAGGCGTCAAGACCGTCGTCCGCGAATATTTTGTAACAGAGATGGTCCGACTTTGGCGCGGGCGGCGGCGCTCGTTGTTTCGGTCACCAGCACGCGGGCTTCACTGTCGGACAGGAGGTATTCGTAATCGGATATTTCCAGCATGGTGTTGACGGGGACCGGCCATGCGCCGTACTTGACGCTCCCCAGAAACGCGTAGATGAAAGCGGGGGAATCCGGGAGATGGATCATGACCCGCTCGGTCGGCTTTGCCTTGAGTTCCGCCAGAATGTTCGCGAATCTGTTCACATTTTCCAGTACCTGACGATAGGTGATCTTCTGCTCGCCGCACAGTAGCGCTATTTTGTCCCCGCGCAGGAGAGCGTTCTGATCGAGAAGCCGCGCGGCTATATTGAAAGCGACATTCATCTCGTTCCCTGACATGGTCATGCCCCTTTGCTGTAGGAAGTATTTAAAGGGGTTTAAGGCAAGAAGCACGCCAGAGGATTTAAATAATAATCGCTTCTATTATCAGCTAGTTACAAAACAGCATACTGCATACTGTATGAAGTTGGCGTTTCAATAATTTAAAGTTTTTCAAGGAGGTTTTAAAAATTGAACGGATGGGCTATTGGTTGCGCGGGCGCCGGGGCCGGGACGGAATGTTGTAGGCTTTCATTTTCTTGCTCAGGGTGGGCCGGGAGACACCGAGCAGTTCACAGGCGCGGCCGTAATGCCAATGCGCTTCATCGAGAACGCGGAGGATGTGTTCCTTCTCCGTCTGCGGCTCCGCCGCGGAACTCGAGGCCTTGCGTTCTTTTCCGGCGGTCGCGTCGGTCCGGGGCAAAAGCGCGTCGATCACTTCCTCTTGTATAATGTCCCCCTTGGCTCGCAGCGCGGCCTTGGTGAGGATGTTTTCCAGTTCCCGCACGTTGCCCGGCCAGGGGTAATCGATCATCTTCCGGATCGCCCCGGCGTCAACCCCGGCGATCTGGTTATCGAGTTCGGTGTTGATCTTGCGCACCAGGTGATCGATGATCAGCGGGATATCGCATTTCCGGTCCCGCAGGGGCGGTATACGGACCGTGGCCACGCTCAACCGGTAAAAAAGATCCTCCCGAAATCCGCCTTCCCGGACCCTTTCGGCCAGATCCTTGTTGGTGGCGGCGATCACCCGGGCCTTGAACCGCAAGGGCTTTTCTCCCCCCACCCGCTGATATTCCCGTTCCTGGAGCACCCGCAACAGCTTGGCCTGGAGTTCCAGCGGCATTTCCGCCACCTCGTCCAGGAAAACGGTCCCGGTTTCGGCCGCTTCGAACATGCCCTTCTTTTCGGAAACCGCGCCGGTAAAAGCGCCTCTTTCGTGCCCGAAAAGCTCGTTTTCCAGCAGCGTTTCGACAATCGCCGAGCAGTTGATGGCCATGAAGGGCTGGTCCTTATAGGAACCGTGAAAATGAATGGCCCTCGCCACCAACTCCTTGCCCGTGCCGGTTTCCCCCTCCACCAGCACGGTTACCCGATTGGCGGAAAGGACGCCGATGGTCTTGAAAATTTCATTCATCTCCCTGGTGTTTCCGATGATTTCGTCCTTCTGGAAACGTTTTGCCGGGGCGGTCGCCGTCCGCTCACGCGTCCGGCGTGTTTTCGAAAGTTTCAAGGCCCGTTCTATGGCGCTTTCCAGCTCGTCCACGTCGATGGGCTTGGGGATGTATTCGAACGCGCCCGACCTGATGGCCTTGATGGTGGTGTCCATGTCGTGGAAGGCGGTCACGATAATGACCGAGGGGGGATTTTCGCCGGTCCTCAATTCCTTCAGGATTTCGATGCCGTCCCGGTCGGGCAAACGGACATCCAGGACCACGACGTCGGGCGCGAAAGACCGGACCTTGGCCGCGCATTCCACTCCGTTGACGGCGCATTCCACGGCGAAGCCCTTGTCCCGAAGATAGACTTCCAGAAGCTCGAGGGAGGAGGGTTCATCGTCGACGATGAGGATCTTGGCTTGCCTGGCGCCGCGCACGTCTTATCGCCCCCGTTGGTCGGCCGGATTCCGGTCGGGGCGCAACGGGAAGATCAGGGCAAAACTCATGCCGCCGTCCTTTCCGGGCGAAGCCTCGATGGAACCCTGGTGAGCTTCGATGATTCGCTGGGCGTTGGCGAGCCCCAGCCCCGTGCCTCGGGCTTTCTTGCTGAAATACGGATCGAAAATGTACGGGAGGTCTTCGGGATTCACACCGCAGCCATTGTCGGCGATTTCCACCTCCACCGCCTTTACCGTGCACAGATAGCGGGCAGTAACGGTGATTTCGCCTTCGTTGTCCACCGCCTCCACGGAGTTGAGGAGGAGGTTGATGATCGCCTGTTCCACCTTCTCCCGGTCCAGGGAAAGGGAGGGGAGGTTTTTGGAAAAGGATCTGGTCACCCGGATCTGTTTTTGCCTGATCCTAGCGTCGAGAACTTCGAGGCAATTGTCAATCACTTCGGTGACGACGGCGGGCGTGAATTCGAATTTAAGGGGTCTTGCCAGATCCAGCATCTCGGCCACGATCTTTTCCAGCCGGGAAATCTGCTGGGACAGGATCTCCAGCCTTCGTCTGTCCGTGCCTTCGTAGACGTCACTCTTGAGGATCATCTGGATGCTCATTTTGGCGGAGGAAAGCGGGTTTCTGATCTCGTGGGCTAGGGAGGTGGTCAGATGGCCGATGCGGGCCAAGCTTTCAGCGTCCCGCATGCGCTTTTCTATCTCCACGCGCTCGGTGATGTCACGGCAGATGCCGATGGTGGCCATCTTTCCCTGATAGCTGGCGCGCGTCACCGTGTTTTCCGTCGGGAGCGCCGCGCCGCTCTTATGAAGGCGCAAATACACATACTGTTCCCGTAAACCTTTTTTATGCATCCTTTCTTCATAAAGCCGTTGGACCTCGTCCCTGGACTCGGGGGCGACGAAATCCACGTATTTTTTTCCGATCGTCTCCTTCTTGGTGTATCCATGCATGGCGCAGAACGATTTGTTGGCGAACAGAATCTTTCCCTGTTGATTTACAAAATAGCCGTCCCGTATTTTTTCCACCAGGGTTCGATACTTCGCCTCCGACTCGGAGAGCTGGCTGGTCCGCTTCCGGACCTTGGCCTCAAGCAGCTGGGAATACTCCCTGATCTCGGCTTCATGCAGGGCCTGAAAATAATCGCTGAATCGATGAACGGCGTAGTTCAGGAGCGCATTGAGCCGTTCGATGGCCGGCACGAGTTCTTCCTCATTCATTTCCGGCGCGAGGATCGGCAGCAGTATTTCTCGGTAGAGTTCGTACGCCTTTTGCACTTCGGACAGGGAAAAACCTTCCTTGGAGCGAAGCCTGCCGACCCATTCGATGTGCGCGTCGATTTCGGAGAAATCATGATTCACGAGCGCGGCGAAATTGGCGTCGGTAGGAGCGTACGGTCTGTTGAAGGAGTTCCAGGGGCTGGGCTGAATAAGAAGGGCTCACCTCCCGGCTCAGCTTCTTAATCCACAGATTGATGATCCCTGTTGGGAATGATAATTCTTGTAAAATCCATCTCTTACCTTACCCGGAAGCCGACGGCCGCATGGAGGATGGAATTTTCAGGAGATCGTTCCGACCGGAATTTTCCGTTTTCCGGGACACGAATTATTGTGTGGGAAAAGAAAAGAGTCTTCAAGCGCAAAAAAAGCCGCCGGCTCGACTGGCGAACCGGCGGCTTGTGCGTGGGTGTGGGGGTGTCAGTTTTTATTTATAGGGTATGTTCAAAATCGCGGGCTTCCTTTTCAGCCTCTTCTTTTGAAACACCGTATCGTTCCTGGATCTTGCCCACGAGCTGATCCTTCTTGCCTGCGATCACATCGATTTCATCGTCGGTGATCTTTCCCCATTTTTCCTTTACTTTGCCTTTGAATTGCTTCCAATTGCCTTCGACTTGATCCCAATTCATATCGTATTACCTACACTTTCAGTTTGCCATTTGGTTTATTCCATACCGATTTGCTGTTAAATAGCTCCAAATAAAAAGAGCAGCACTAGAATAATGAGTATGGTCCCCAGTATACCGCTGGGATAATAACCCCAACCTCTACTGTAAGGCCACGCCGGTACGGCGGCGATGAGTATTATTATCAATATGATGAATAGCAACGGCATGATATATCTCCTGCTTGATTATTTTTAACAGTCTTTTTCTGGTCACAAACGAAGCGCGCTTTACTCGCGCGGAAATTTTCTAAAGTGTTGCTTATCGCCAAGATTGTCATACGTAGACGATTAACATCGCGGCTTTCTCCAGTTGCACAGCATTCCCAGGAGCACTCCAAAAGCGAGAGATACGCCCACGGCCTGATAAGGGTACTCGCCGATGACCTTGCCGCCCTTGCGAATGCCCTCCTCGGTTTTCCCTTGCAGTTCTTCGAATTTATTTCTGGCGCTTTCCAGGCTTTCGCTCAGACCGGCCAGAGCTTCCTTGGTTTTGGTGTCGGCCTTGTCGCCGACCGACTCCATCATTTCTTTTGCTTCCGTAACCAGATTTTCAAATTCCTTTTGGAGCTTTTTTGCCCCGTTTTTTGTAGTCGGCATACTAACCCTCCCGCGGATCGTTTTTAAACTTACGTATTGTTTCGCATATTTAAAAATATAGTAAATCCTCAATCTGAATACGCTAATCGGGTGAGCTCTGTATTTGTGGAAGAAAAAATGTGTAGACTCGACGAGATTAAAGCGGTGGGGAATACCTCTCAAAGGTGAATTCGATCCTCCGACAGACCCTTCCGTCTCCGCGCTCGAATTGATTTTTTCCAAAAAAAATATTTTTTATTAAGCGCCGAGGGTAAAGAAACGATATAAAGAAGAATGGTTGACGAAAATATGCCCTTCCTCCGGCGTTTTTGGGCTACGCTTTTTTCTATCTGGAAAATTTTAAATATAAGTCAAGTGATTATAGGTTCTTTAGCTGTAAATGACGTTAATCTCTTCATTCATACGATTTAATTTTTTAGGATGTATTTTTGTTGAAATACAATACAAACCGCTCTAGATATTGTGACAACAGCCTCCGCAATACCGCTTCCACGCGGTGGGTCTCCTTCTCCCGGAGAACCATGAATCTTCCGTACTATAAAATCGCCACGGCCGGAGCGATCGGAGGCGTCTGTGGAAAATCACTGAAAATACTATCGCCGCAGGCGCGCCTTAATGGCAAGCGGGGGCATGGGCTCCGCCCGATTCCGGGAAAAGCCCTAAATATAAACAGCTTATATTTATGAACCTTCACCCGGCGGTTGACGCTTTGCAGTCCCGGCGCCACCGCTTCCGCCGAGAGGCCTGTCGTCCCGCGACACTTCCGGCAAATTTTTTAATGGCATGAATCGAGGAGGGAACTCATGGCGTCAAGGAATGTAAGCTTGGTCAAGTTAACTAGTCGATCGTTAAAATCATTTAACTACTTGAATTTGCTGTAATAAAAAATGTATTTATGGTATGTTGTTTTGCAAGAAAACGATCATTTAACCCTCATTTTCTGGCAAAACCATGCGACCAAAGAAACCTGTTGCACGACCCCAAAACGAGCTTTTCCATATTCGTCTGGAAGTTATTTGTAACCCAGCCCATCCTCTGGTCAAGCTGGCGGACCGGATCGAATGGGACCGCCTGGATGGGCTATTTGCGCCGCTGTACGCCGAAGACGGTCGTCCCGCGACAGCAACCCGACTGATGATCGGTTTGACGCTCCTGCAGAGCCTTTACAAGCTGAGCGAGGATGACGTTGTCAATCGCTGGCCGGAAAATCCGTACTGGCAATACCTGTGCGGAGAGACCTTCTTTCAGCATCGGCGTCCCATCGTTCGAAGCGGCCTGAGCAAATGGCGCAAACGGATCAAGAGCAGGGGGATGGAAGCTCTTTTGCAACAGACATTGGCTGTCGGTCTTGATGTGGGCGCGGTCAGGCCGACCAGTCTGAAACGGGTCAGCGTCGACACCACGGTTCAGCCCAAGGCGATCGCCTATCCGACCGACGCCAAGTTATTCAACCGCAGTCGGGAGCGGCTGGTTCGCCTGGCCCAAAAACAGAGTGTCATCCTGCGCCAGAGTTATCGCCGCAAGGGCCCACAAGCGGTTCTCAAGGCTGGTCGATATGCCCATGCCCGGCAGACGCAGCGAATGCGTAAGCAGATCAAACGGCTGCGCACGTACCTGGGGCGCGTCATTCGTGACATCGAACGCAAAGTCGAAAAACCGCCGGAGGCTCTCCGGCATGAGCTTCATCTGGCAAAACGGCTGCTGAAACAGCGACGTTCCGACAGCAACAAACTTTACAGCCTGCATGAGCCCCATGTGGCCTGTATCAGCAAAGGCAAGGCGCACAAAAAATACGAGTTCGGAAACAAGGTCAGCATCTGCGTCACCAACCGGGAGGGCTTCATCCTGGGCGCCCAAGGTCTGGAAGGCAATCCCTATGACGGGCACTCCCTCAAGGGCGCTCTCGATCAGGTGACCGAACTCACCGGCGTCAGACCGGAACGCTGCTATGTGGATCGCGGCTACCGGGGGCATGGAGTGACCGACACTCAGGTGTTTCTGTCCGGTCAAAAACGCAACGTAACTCCGACGATAAAGCGGGAACTGAAGCGCCGCAGCGCCATCGAAGCGGTCATCGGACACCAGAAGACCGAGGGACGACTCGGCTGGAACCGTCTGCGAGGCATTCTTGGTGATCAGATCAACGCCCTCATGGCCGCTATCGGTTACAACCTCAGGCTGATCCTGAAAGCCCTGAGTTTTTTACTGCAAATTTTCAAAGAGCTGTTGACCAAAATGGCGAATGGCCAAAACGAAATATCAAACAAAACGCTTACCTCAGCCTGATTTCGGGCTTTGGAACGATCGACTAACTAGGATTCTATGCTGCGCTATTGCGCTTTTGTTCATTTTCTCTTCCATCGGCTCGGCGGCTCCCGTCGAGGCGCAGAAAGCCAGGACGGTCGCCCAAAATTGGCTCCGTTATATTGTCCAGGCCTATGGTTCGTGGGGAGGGGCGCAGGACCCGACGATCATCGACGAGGAAACCATCGAAGTCCAAGGCCAAAAGGTAGCCTACAATTTTCAGATATTTCCCAGCGGCCACATCCTGGTTCCGGCCGTGGATGAACTGCCTCCCGTCAAGTTGTACTCGGAAACCAGCGATCTGAGCCTCGATACCGGCGTCTCCCGGGAACAGGCCGAATGGATCGCTGGCGAGGTGCGCGAAGTCGAGGAGACGCTGGCGGAACACGCGCAGGATTTCAATGGCGTCGATAACGCTGAGACTCCCAATGGTAGACTGTGGGCTCTTTTCGGCTCCACGACCGATTTTCAGGGGAATCTTTCGGAGTCCGACGCCGCGACCGAAGCATTGGAAATAGGGCCTTTACTAACTACCACTTGGACGCAGGAAAATCCGTACAACGCGCAATGTCCTCTCGAATCATCCGGATGCCGCACGATCGTGGGATGCGTGGCCACGGCGGCTTCGCAAATCATGAACTATTGGGGAAAACCGGCCACCGGAACAGGTTCCGTATCTTATTCCTGGTTTAACGGCGCCACCACTGTCACACTCAGCCGCTCGTTCAGTACCGGCGCGTATGATTGGGCGAACATGCCCAACAACCTGACCGCCGGCAGCACGGCCGCTCAAAAAGCGGCGGTGGCCCGGTTGTGCGCGGACGTCGGTTACGCCTGGCAAATGGATTATGGGTGCGGCTCGTCAGGCGCCGTCACCCTGTATGGCTCGACCGTGTACACCACCTATTTCGGGTATAAGGATACCATCCAGGTAGTGTACCGCTCGAGTTACGGTTCCGACAGCGCCTGGATGCAGGTTTTCAAGACCGAGGCGCAGGCGGGCCGGCCGGCTCAACTGCGGTTGAGAGACCCATCCGCCGGCGGACACTCGGTGGTCGTGGACGGTTACCGTGACGCCCCCAACGAGCAGATCCATCTCAACATGGGGTGGAGCGGCAGCTATGACGGATGGTACGTGCCCAACAGCATCCTCACGCCCCCCTATTCCTGGAGCGACCTTAATTACCAGGCGGCGATCATCGGAATCGAACCCCCTTCCTGTGAGCCGCCCCAGCCCGAGCTTATCGCCCCCGCGGGCGTGAGCGCCGACGCCACCCCCACCTATTCATGGAACGCCTCATCCGGCGCCACCTGGTATCGACTCTACGCCAAGGACAACGCGGGCCATATGATTTATACGTGGTACCGCGCCTCCGAAGTCGGCTGCGCGAGCGGCTCCGGAGTGTGTTCGGTAACTCCCGACACCGCCATGGATGGAGAGACGCAATGGTTGGTTCTGGCTTACAGCGGCTGCGGGTACAGCCCGTGGAGCGACACCATGAACTTTACCGTAACCTGCATTCCTCAGACGCCCGAGCTTATCGCTCCCTCGGGTTCGACATCCAATACAAAGCCCACCTATTCGTGGAACGCCTCCTCCGGCGCCACCTGGTATCGACTCTACGCCAAGGACACTGTGGGCAACAAGATTTACACGTGGTACCGGGCTAAGGAACTCGGGTGCGCCAGCGGTTCCGGCGTTTGTTCGGTAATTCCCGAAACCGCCATGGTCGGGGAAACGAGATGGTGGGTCATGGCTTACAGCGGGTGTGGGTACAGCCCCTGGAGCGACGCCATGGACTTTACGGTTACCTGCGCGCCTCCCGCGCCTGACCTTATCGCTCCCTCGGGTTCGATATCCAACCCCAAGCCTACTTATTCGTGGAACGCCTCCTCCGGCGCCACCTGGTATTGCCTCTATGTCAATGACAGCTCCGGCAATAAGGTCAAAGAATGGTACCGGGCTTCCGAAGCAGGCTGCGCGAGCGGTTCCGGCGTCTGCTCCATAAACCCCGCCGTGGCGCTCGCCAAGGGGAACGGACGATGGTGGGTGAGAGCCTATAATGATTGCGGCTACAGCGCATGGAGTTACGGCAAGTACTTCTCGTGCGCCTGGTAACCGACGATCTTCGCCCCGGCCGCGCGGCCCTTCCGATCCGACGTTGCGCGATCAAACAATATCTATTTTCGTTTTTTGGCAATTTTTGTATTTATATGGCGATGTATCGACAACAACAGTATTTAGATTCATTCCAGGCTGTCTTCGGTTCTGCGATAAGCTCTTTTTTCCTCTTCCAATGTAGGACATCGGTACGCCGGAGTCCGACCTGAAACTGGAAACAGCGGCCTGATCATAACGATTCCCAGGAGTCCGGCGCAGACTCCGATATCAGGGGAATGGGTTTTTATGAGTTCGTCCCGATCGCGTCTCCCCCTGGCACGCTCATTGAGAAGAGCCCGAGATTTGTCAAAACAGACGCGAAAATTGTCAACATGAAGTAGATTAATCCTGATAATTCCGGCTTTCCGGGCGACCTCCCGCGCTTATTGGGAGGTCGCCCGTTTTTTTTCCGGCCGTTCGCCCAGTCCGACGGCTTTTTTTAGCGTGTTCTTAAAGCCGGGCCATTGAAATTGTACGGATTTTGCAGCGCCAATCGAACGGCCCACACGTATTACTAGTGGAACCCGCCGTACAGACGGTCATAATCCCCGGAAGTAGGAAATGAAGCGAGGAGGGAAGTCATTGGCGCCAAAAAATTTTAACTTGTTCAGGTTAGCAATAATTTTGTGTTGCGTATTCGCGTTTTTGCTCATCTTTTCCACCCTGGGCTGGGCGGCCCCGGTGGACGAACAAAAAGCCAGGACAGTGGCTCAAAACTGGCTGCGATATTGTGTCGCCGCCTACGGTTCATGGGGGGGAGCCTCCGATCCGTCGATCATCGATGGGGAACTCGTCGAGGTCGGAGGACGTCTCGTCGCCTACAACTTTCACGTGTATCCCAGCGGCCATATCCTGGTGCCGGCCGTGGATGATCTTCCGCCCGTCAAATTATATTCGGAAACCAGCGATATGAGACCCGACGCGGGCGTCGCCGAGGAACAGGCGGAATGGATCGCCGAAGAAATGAACAACATCGAGGAGGCCTTGGAAGAACAGGCCGCCAATCGGGAAACCGCTTCCCTCGCTCGATCCGACAACGGCAAACTCTGGGACTTTTTCGCCTCCACCGACGATTTTCAGGTCAGCCCTTCGAAAACCTTGGCCGCGACCGAAGCCTTGTCCATAGGACCCCTGTTGACCACCACCTGGTCGCAGGAAGATCCGTACAACCTGCAGTGCCCCACCGCGTCGTCCGGTTGCCGCACGATCGTCGGATGCGTGGCGACCGCCGGCGCCCAAATCTTGAACTATTGGGGCAGACCGGCCGTCGGAACGGGCTCCACGTCCTATCCATGGTTAAACGGGGCCTCGTATGTCACCTTGAGCCGCGATTTCAGCCAAAGCGCCTATGACTGGGCGAACATGCCGAGCAAGCTTACCGGCGCCAGCACGACCGCTCAAAAGGCGGCGGTGTCCAAGCTGTGCGCGGATGTGGGTATCGCCTTCCATATGGATTATGGTTGCAGCAACACGGGCGGCTCGGCCGCCAGCCACATTACGTCCGTGTACGCCACCTATTTCGGCTACAAAAATACGGTCCATAAAGTGTACCGTTCCAACTACGCCTCCGACAGCGACTGGATGGAGGTTTTCAAGAACGAAGTCGAGAATGGGCGACCGTCGCAACTGGGCATTCGGTCGACTACCGCCGGACACTCGGTGGTCGTGGATGGCTATCGTGACTCCCCTCTGGAGCAAATCCACATCAACATGGGATGGAACGGCAGTTACGACGCTTGGTATGTTTCCAACAATATCGTCGCCGGCGGCTATGACTTCGACAATGTTAATTCCCAGGAAGCGCTCATCGGAATCGAACCCCCTTCCTGCGAGCCGCCCCAGCCCGCGCTTATCGCCCCCGCAGGCGTGAGCGCCGACGCCACCCCCACCTATTCATGGAACGCCTCCTCCGGCGCCACTTGGTACCGCCTCTACGTCAAGGACAACGTGGGCCACAAGATTTATACATGGTATCGAGCCGAGGAAGCCGGCTGCGCGAGCGGCTCCGGCGTTTGTTCGGTAACTCCCGCCACAGCCATGGATGGGGAAACGAGATGGTGGGTTCTGGCTTACAGCGGGTGCGGTTACAGCCCCTGGAGCGACACCATGACCTTTACCGTAACCTGCATTCCTCAGACGCCTGATCTCGCCACTCCCTCGGGCTCGATTTCCGACGCCACCCCCACCTATTCATGGAACGCCTCCTCCGGAGCCACCTGGTATCGCCTCTATGTCAAGGACGGCTCCGGCAATAAGGTCAACGAATGGTACCGGGCCTCCGAAGCCGGCTGCGCGAGCGGCTCCGGCGTTTGTTCGGTAACTCCCGCCACCGCCATGATTGGGGAGACCAAATGGTTGGTACTGGCCTACAGCGGGTGCGGTTACAGCCCCTGGAGCGACACCATGACCTTTACCGTGACATGCAGCCTTCCCGCCACGCCCGATCTTATCGCTCCCTCGGGTTCGATATCCAACCCCAAGCCCACTTATTCGTGGAACGCCTCCTCAGGCGCCACCTGGTATCTCCTCTATGTCAACGACAGCGCCGGCAATAAGGTCAACAAATGGTACCGGGCTTCCGATATCGGTTGCGCGAACGGTTCCGGCGTCTGCTCCATAAACCCCGCCGTGGCGCTCGCCAGGGGGAACGGACGATGGTGGGTAAAAGCCTATAACGGTTGCGGCTACAGCGAATGGAGTTACGGCAAGTACTTCTCCTGCGCCTGGTAACCGAGGCTCTTCGCCCCGGCCGCGCGGCGCTTCCGATTGCAGGGACGCGCGCCGCGCGGTATACTGGAACCCACTTCGCCGTTGCTGAAGGGTTTAGCGGACTGGGACGCGACCTGAAAGCTCGTCGTCGCAAGCGGATCGAGGAACATTATGAATTTTAAACGCTCATGGGGCGGAGTCCTGGGGATTCTCTTGCCGCTCCTGCTCCTTCAGGGTACGGTTATGGGTATGGATAATCCATCGCGCGAAAAAACCGATTTTATCGCTCCCTGCGTTTCCGGCTCGTATGTCCCCATAGAGGATCTCGACCGCGGTTGCGGCGTCCCCGGACCGTGCGGAAAGGAAATGGCGTGCGAGGGAAAGACCGCCCTGATTCAGGGCTACATCGATTACGGCAATGTCTTTGACAGGGAACGCTATCCGCGACTACCCTACCAGAAATTTCTGCTGGTTAATGAAGCGGGAACGGCCATGATCGAAGTGTTCGTGGAGGGAAACGGGAGCGCGGCGGTCTTTGAAAAGATGCGCCGGGCCCAGACCGAAGGGCACCGTAAAGCTCTGGTGGCGGGCGTCCTTTCGGGCTTTGACATGCCCGTCATGAACACCTGCCGCCGGGGATTGAAGCTCCGGCTCACCGGAGAAGACTCGCTTCGCTTCTCCGAGCCGTAATCGCAAGCGGCCCGTTGGCCGCGTCCGGTCGGCTTAAAAAAGGGCAAACGCGATTCTCCAAGCGTTCGCCCTTCCAGTTTCAATTCTCAATATCGATAATACTCCGGCTTGAACGGACCGGCGGTCGGAACGCCGATATAGTCGGCCTGTTTCTCGGTCAGCTTGGTCAGGTTTCCGCCCAGCTTTCCCAAGTGTAGACGCGCAACTTCCTCATCCAGTTCCTTGGGCAGGGTGTACACTCCAATCTCATACGGCTTTGTCCAAAGATCGATCTGCGCCAGCGTCTGGTTGGTGAACGAATTGGACATCACGAAACTGGGGTGACCGGTGGCGCATCCCAGATTCACCAGCCGTCCCTCGGCCAGCACATAGATGCAATGGCCGTCCGGAAACATATACCGGTCCACCTGCGGTTTGATGGGAACCTTTTTGATCCCCGGCCAGTCGTTCAGGGCGTCCATCTGAATTTCGTTGTCAAAATGGCCGATATTGCAGACGATGGCCTGATCCTTCATCCCGGCCATGTGTTTGGCAGTAATGACGTCGCAGTTTCCGGTGGCCGTCACGAAGATATCCGCCAGGCTCAGCGCTTCTTCCACGGTCACTACCTGAAGACCGGCCATATACGCCTGCAGGGCGCAGATGGGGTCGATTTCCGTCACCAGGACCCGGGCGCGGTGAGCGGACAACGCTTCGGCGCAGCCCTTGCCCACGTCGCCGTATCCGCACACCAGCGCCGTCTTGCCCGCGACCATCACGTCGGTGGCTCGCTTGATACCGTCCACGAGGGATTCCCGGCATCCGTAAATGTTGTCGAACTTGCTCTTGGTCACCGAATCATTGACGTTGATGGCGGGTATCAGCAGTTCGCCGTTTTTCTGCATCTGATACAAACGGTGCACGCCGGTGGTCGTTTCCTCGGAAACGCCCTTCAGACCTTCGACCACCTTGGACCAGAAACCCGGCTCCTTTTGCAGGGTTTCCTTGAGCAGCTCGTTGATGATCCTGAGTTCCTTGTTGTCGGTGGGGGCGTCGAGCAGGGAAGGATCTTTCTCCGCGTTGCAGCCGCGATGGACGAGCAGGGTGGCGTCGCCGCCGTCGTCCACGATCAGGTTCGGTCCGCCGCCGTCCGGCCAGGTCAGGGCCTGTTTGGTGCACCACCAGTATTCTTCCAGGGTTTCCCCTTTCCACGCGAAAACCGGAACGCCGCTCTGGGCGATGGCCGCCGCGGCGTGGTCCTGGGTGGAAAAGATGTTGCACGACGCCCATCTGACGTCCGCGCCCAGCGCCGCCAGCGTTTCAATAAGCACGGCCGTCTGAATGGTCATGTGCAGGCTTCCGCTGATTCGCGCTCCCCGCAAGGGTTTCTGGGGCCCGTATTTATCTCGTGTGGCCATCAGCCCGGGCATCTCTTTTTCCGCTATCTCGATTTCTCTTCTTCCGAATTCGGCCTGGCCCATGTCCCGGACCTTAAAGTCAACGGCCGGGCCGCTCTTGTCGCTCGATGGGGCGATATTTGTTTTCATGCGCAACCTTGGTTCCTTTCCTCACGAATATCTATAAAGCTTTGTGCTTTTAAATCGGTTTTCCAGGGACTATAGCACGACCGAAACGCCCTTAGGTAGCCCAATCCGCCCGACAACCGGCGCCGGGACGAAAGTAGGGTTCAACTCTTTTTAGCGGGAGACGGAAACTCCGTCCTGATTCTTATTTAACTTATTAAAAATTTAAAACGGTTTATAGTGAATATCATGCCGAATCATGCGGCGATAATAATCGCGTATCCGATCTTTGACGGTAGGTAATAGGATTTGGCTATAAAGTCAACAGGTCCTGGACGCCCCCTACGTTTTGCACGGATCATGCCCAGGCTTGAAGCGGCAATAAAGCCGATCTCACGCGATATGCGTCGTTTTATCGGAAGGACAGGTCCTCGGGAAGCCGAAAGCAGCGCATGCTGCTGTTTGACTTGACGAGTCAATACTCCTATACTGCTGAAGACAGTATACTGTAGTCTTTGGGTGGAGGTTTCATGGAAATTAAGAGTGTTACGGAAAGCGTTGTTCTTCATTTGAGAAACCGAATTATCATGGGGGATCTGGAGGCCGGTCAGTGGCTGAACGAGAATCAGCTCTCATCCGAAATCGGCGTAAGCCGTCCCCCCTTGCGCGAGGCGTTTAGAGTTCTGGAGCATGAACGGCTGGTGGAAAACACCCCCCGAAAAGGAACCAGGGTCACCTATCTCTCCATCGAAGACCTGGAGCAGGTTTGCCAGGCCCGCGAAACGATCGAATGCCGCGCCGTGGACCTCTTGGCGACCCAAAAGAATGTGGATCTGGAGCCCCTGTTCAAAGCTACCGCGCAGGAATCGGTCGTTCCGGCGCCGTCCCTCGATGACGCCAACCAGCGGCTGATCTACCTGGAAGCCTTCGCCGATTTCCATGTCAAACTCGTCGAATTGGCCGGCAACTACTGGCTGTCCCATTTTCAGCGCGCGTTTTCCTCCAACCTGGCCAGATACCAGTTCCTGTACCTGTTCATCACCGGAGCGCCGGAAAGGTCCCTGCTGGACCACGAGAAGACGCTGGAATACCTGAAGCGGGGCGCCTTCAACGAGGCGCGGGACAACCTGCGCGAACATATCCGGTTTATCGCCGAATTACTGAAAAAGAGTCTGCTCGAAGACGACCACGCCCGTCAGGTCGCCGAAGATCGAGCCTCGGCCGTGGAGTCGGGCCGGTCGGCCCGCATGGTGATGCGCTAACGTCAAAAACCGCTGATTGGATACCCGTTGAACACGCCCAGGAAAGACCACCAGAGGTAGTTGATGGGCGTGAGAATCAGCAGGGAGATCGCGGCAAAAGTAAGAAGCAGCCTCAGTCCGCTCACCCACCGCACCCCCGCCAGTTGCATTCCTACCATGATCGGAGGCGACTGGTAAGGAAAGAGGACCAGGGAAAAGCCGATTACCTGAGTCATAAAGACCGTGACCAGAGGAAACCCGGTGGCCGCGGAAAGGTCGCCCGCCAGAGGGCCGAATACGGCCGGCACGCCCGGAGCGGTGGTCACTGGGCTCAGGGCCATGGAAATAACCACCAATCCAAAGAAATTCCGCATGTTCTGACCCGGCTCGAACCCGAACAGATCGATCAGATCCCTTCCCACTTCGTTTCCCAATCCGGTTTTCGCCACCACGGCGCCCATGCCCAGCACTCCGGCCACATAGAAAAACGGGGCCAGATTGATGGTGTTGAACCCGCCGGGCCCAAAGAATCCGCTCCAGGGAAGCAGACAGACGATGGCGGCGGCCAGGGCCACCCAGGCCGGAGAGATACCGTGTATGAAATCCGTGCCCCACAGGATCAGCGTTACCGACAGAATGATCGCCAGAGTGCGGTCGCGAGCGCTGAACTCTTCCCGTTGCGGCGTCGGTTCGGAAGAAGCGGAGCGAACCCGATCCGGGAACAGGAGGCGGGTCAGGATGATGATGAGAACGGTATTGAGCGCGCCGATCACCGGAAAGTGCAGCTTGAAATATTCTCCGTACTGAAAGGTGAGGTTATAGAGCGTCTCCGCCGTACCCGCCGCCACCATATTGGGCACGTTGGCCGGCAGCACCGAGCAGGAAGGGACAAAGCACGCCAGCAGGGAGGCCATGATCAGCCCGTCATAGCCGGTGTCGCCTTCCCTGAAGGACAACCGCTCCGCCACGGCCATGGCCACCGGCGTCAGGAGCACCACGCGGCCCATGGTGGAGGGAATAAAAAAGCTGAACAACACGCCCAATAGAACCACCCCGGCGATGCCCCCCAGGTAGGAAGACCCCAGATAGCTCAACAGCGTGTGGGCCATGCGCCCGCCCAGGCCGGTGGCTTTCACCGCCGAGGCCAGGACCATGCCGCCGAACACCAGCCAGACCGCCGAGGAATAAAAACCGGAAAGGACAACCTGCGGCGAAGCCACCCTGGAGACGATGGCCACCAGCATAAAGACCAGCGCCGTGAGGTATTCGGGAAGCGCGCCCGTGACCCAGAAGCCGATGGCGAACAACACCAGGGCGGACGCCCGTATGGCCTCCCTGCTCAGCCCGCCCATGGGCGGCATCAGATAAAGCACGGCCACACCGATCAAGATCACGATGGCGACTATGTTTTTGGGCCGTCTGCTCATTGTCTCTTCCTAGCGCCCGAGCGCGTTGATTAAGAAAAAGCTTGGCGGGGGAATCTCTGCGCCTCGAAGATCCCGTCGCGGGGCGCTCCCCCTGCGGGAGATTTCTCGCTGCGCTCGAAATGACAAACAATTATACCTGAAATGTTTTACTTTTCAGTAACTTAAAGTTTTTGAGGGAGGGTGTGGGAGGGAACTTTTTTCAAAAAGTCCCCTCCCACAAATTTAAAGTCAACGGCCTCAGCGGGGAAGAGATTCCCCCACAATGCTTTTCTTTTTGGATTGCCCGACGCATGAAAGGCGCGTCACGACGGCGGGCCGCCTGCGCGGCCGGTCCTCGCGTAACGGTTATAGCAATGCGCGCAGCCGGTAACAATCTTTTTCTGGATGGGCTGGGCGCGTCTTTTGAAACAGGAAAAGGTCGGCGCCTCCTTTTCGGAGGCGCCTTATCTGATTATGACAGCAGAGAATCGATGGGGCGACTCGCCCGATGAATCAGGCTTGCCGGTACTCGTCGCGGATCATACGCTTCAATATCTTGCCGGTGGGACTCTTGGGCAGCTCGTTTCGAAACTCTATCATGCGGGGTTTTTTGTAGCTGGCGAGATTTGCCTTGCAGAAGGCGATCAGTTCCTCTTCAGTGGCCGATGAACCGTTTTTCAACACCACCACCGCCTTCACCGATTCCCCCCAATGATCGTCGGGCACGCCGACGACGGTGACTTCGCCGACGGCTTCATGCTCGTACAATACTTCCTCGATCTCCCGGGGATAGATGTTCTTGCCCCCGCTGATGATCATGTCGTTCTTGCGGTCCACGATGTAGATGTATCCCTCGTCGTCCACCCGCGCGTAGTCACCCGTATAGAGCCACCCGTCGCGGATGGTCTTGGCGGTTTCCTCGGGCAGATCCCAGTAGCCGATGGTCATGGACTCGCTGCGGACGGCCAGTTCCCCCACCTCGCCGACCTTGGCGTCATTGCCGTCCACGTCAATGATCCGCGCTTCAAAGGTCAACACCGGCCGACCCGCGGACGCCAGCTTGGCCGTTTCCCGCTCCGTTCCCTCCAACACATGGTCTTCCGGCCGCAACACGGTGGTTATGGGTCCGGTCTCGGTCTGACCGTAAAACTGCATGAATCCGCAATGAAATCTTCGCAAGGCCTTTTTCAGCAGTTCCACCGGCATGGGCGCCGCGGCGTACAGAAGAAGCCGGAAGGCGCTCAAGTCGTACTCTTCGATCCGCTTTTCCTGCAGCATGGAATTGATCATGGTGGGCACGAATTGGCAAATGGTAACCTTATGCGTGGATAAAAGCCTCAGCACATCGAGGGGGTCGAAGTGGCCTTCCCGCCGTATGACCACCGTGTTTCCCATGAGCAGGTGACAGAACCGGTCTTCGAAGGTGATATGATAAAAGGGAAACAGGAGCAGCACCCGGTCGTCGGGGCGCACGCCCAACTCTATGGCCCCGGTCATGGCGTTGATGAAGTTGTGCCGATGCGTCCTCATGGCGCCTTTGGGTTTTCCGGTGGTTCCCGAGGTGAGATATATACTCACGATGTCGTCGTCGGTCACGTTGACTTCGGGTTCCGCGACACTCGAACCGGCCAGCAGGGATTCATAGTCGTGATACTCCCCGGACGGGCTCCCTCCCAGACATATTCCGGCGGCGATCTCGATGTCTTCCACGCCGGCCTTTTTGAGCAGGGGTTCGAATTCGGCGGCGAAGACCAGAAACCGGGGCTTGATATACTCCAGGGCATGTTTCAGTTCCCGTTCCTTGTATAGACTATTGATGGGCGCGATCACGCCCCCGATCTTCGCCAGGGCCAGGTACACTTCGTAGAACTCGATCGAGTTATGCAGAATGACCGCCACGCGATCGCCCTTTTGCAGGGACATCTTTAAAAAGGCGTTCGCCAGTCGATTGACCCGCCGGTTGAACTCCCGGTAGGTAATGGTTTGTTCATCATATATGAACGCGATCTTGTCCGGAACTCTGCCGGCCGTCCTTCTTATCAGGTCACCCATGGGCATGACGTCGTTCTCCGTTTCAGTGGGCTTTATCGCTTACCGGCCGCTTTCATCCGTATGAAAGCCGGTTTACCTTTCACATCATGTATTTCGGAAGGAGCAATATGATCTGGGGAAACACCAGAGCCAGGCCGATGGTCACCACGTCGATAAGCACAAAGGGAAAGGTGGATTTGTAGATCTCACCCATGCTGACGTAGTCGGGCGCCACGCCCCGCATGACGAACAGGAGAAATCCGAAGGGAGGCGTTTTCATGGCGATTTCCAGGTTGAAGCTGACCAGGAACATCATGAAGACAAAAATGATTCCGGCGATATGAGCGCTGACGTTTACGAAAAAAGTCGAAAATTCGACTTGCGATTTTCAACAAGAGAGGCTGTCGATTTTGGGACGGATTCGCATTTTGGGAAGAAAAGCCTCTTGCGCCTTGGGCGCCTGGACAGGTCCCGATGTTATCGAGATCCAGGCTAACCATCATTATGTCTCCGATATTGTCGGTCATTCGAGCGCAGCGAGAAATCGTCTACAGGGGCGGGGGAAGAAGAAGTCCCCCCGCATAACTCCTTTTCCACGCCTTTATCGACAGCCGCGAGAGAGGCCGCTCCAAAACCGTCGCGATCAGCGGCAGACGTGCCGGGCGATGGTCATCTTTTCCGCTTCCTTGGCGCCCTCGTAAATCTCCAGCACCTTGGCGTCACGGTAAAAACGCTGGATGTCGTATTCGTCGATGTAGCCGTATCCGCCGTGCATCTGCAGGGCCTTGTCGCATACCCACACCGCCGTTTCGGCGGCGAAGTACTTGGTCATGGCCACGAGCGCCGGATCGGGACGACCCTGGTCCACCAGCCAGGCCGCCTTGTAGGTGGAATTGCGGGCCAGCTCGATGCGCGTAGCCATTTCCGCCAGTGTAAACTGGATGGACTGGTTGGCGATGAGCGGTTTCCCGAAGGTGTGGCGCTCCTTGCAGTGACGGATGGCCAGATCCAGCGCCCCCTGCGCGACTCCCACGCCCTGGGCCGCGACCATGGTTCTGGTGCATTCGAAAAAGCGCATCATCTGCTTGAAGGCGCCGTTTTCTTTTCCCAGCAGGTTTTGCCGGGGGACCCTGACGTCCTCAAACGCCACTTCCGCCGTGTCGCTGGCTCGCAGCCCCATTTTCCCCTTGATGGAACTCGGAGTGATGCCCGGTCGGTCCGATTCCACCAGCAGCAGACTCAAGCCCTTGTGGGGAACCTCGGCGTTGGGATCGGTGACGCAGAGGACAATGAAAAAACGGCAAACGTTTCCGTTGGTGATGAAAATCTTGTTGCCGTTGATGATATAGTCGTCGCCGTCCTTGACCGCCTTGGTGCGGACCGCCACCAGGTCGGTTCCCGCGTCCGGTTCGGTGAAGGCGCCCGACGAGACGGCCTTCCCGGCGGCCACCAGCGGAAGCCACGTCTTCTTTTGTTCGTCGGTCCCGAACAGAATCAGCCCGATGGCCCCGAAAGCGGCCGATTCCACCACCTGAGTGATTCCCAGATCGACCCGGCTCATCTCTTCGGAGATCAGGGCCTGTTCCAGCCATCCGAAGCCCGGACCGCCGTATTCTTCCGGGATCATGGGGCCCAGCAGTCCCGCTTCGGCGGCCTTGGCGATAATGCCCCGCGGATACGATTCGTTCCGGTCATGTTCCTTGGCGATGGGCGCGATTTCGTTTTGCGCGAATTTGGCGGCGGTGTTGCGGATAAGCTGATGTTCTTCAGAGAGATCGAAATCCATAATTCACTTCCTGCTTGATTGGTAAACGTCTGTCGCGACGGTGTTCAAGACAACCGTTCAAAGCGCTCCAAAGGACGCGCCGAGCGCGTCCCTTTATCGGATTATCAGTTGTACTGTTTCCTGATTTCCCGTTTGAGTATCTTTCCCTGGGGGCTTTTAGGCAGCGATTCCACGAACTCCACCCCCTTGGGCGTCTTGAACTTGGCGATATGCCGAGCGCAAAAGGAGATGATGTCTTCCTCCGTGGCCCGGGCGCCGTCCTTCAGCACCACCAGCGCGTGGACCCGTTCCACCCAGTATTTGTCGGGGATGCCGATGACGGCGGCTTCCTTGACCGCGGGATGGTGGTACAGGACTTCCTCCACCTCCTTGGGAAAAACGTTTTCGCCGCCGGTGATAATCATGTCCTTTTTTCGGTCGGCGATATAAATGAAGCCTCGGTGGTCGTAGTACCCCATGTCGCCGGTATAGAGCCAGCCGTCCCTGATGGTGTCGGCCGTCTCCCGCGGACGGCGCCAGTATCCGGTCATGATCCTTCGGCTCTTGATGATGATCTCGCCGATTTCGCCTTCGGGCACGTCCAGGCCCGCGTCATCGACCACGCGCATATGCACGCCCAGGGAAGGATGTCCGCAGGAGGCCAACATTTTCGGCCCGCCGGGTAAGCCGCCCGCGTCGATGTGATCGACCTTCTTGAGCACCGTCATGTGCGGGCCGGACTCGGTCTGGCCGTACCCCTGCATGAATACCGGGCCAAAAATGGTCAACCCCTGGCGAAGGACTTCGGTGGGCATGGGAGAGGCCGCATACCAGATTCTTTTGAGATTGGGAAATTTGTACGTTTCGATGCCGGGAAGGTTCAAAAGCGCCACCAGTTGGGTGGGAACGATCTGCACGTCGGTGACCTTCTCCTCGGTGATGGCCTTCAAGGTTTCTACCGGATCGAAGGATGGCCGGGGCATCATGACGTTGCATCCGCCGGTGATGAAAAAGGGCCAGATGTGGCTGTCGCCGCCCACGTGAAAGAGCGGCAGAACCACCAGGTGGCGGTCTCCGAATTCCAGGCCGAGATCCAGCGCTTTGATCAGCCCGTTTTCCAGCTTTTGCCGATGGGTGTAGATGGCGCCGCGAGGCGTGCCGGTGGTGCCGCTGGTGTAGAAAATGACCAGCGGATCGTCCTCGGTTACCTCGACGTTAGGCTCATCGTTGGATTGGCCCGCGATCAGGCCATCATACGCCTTGACCGGGCCGCGCGCCTCTCCGAAGACCACCATCAGCTCCGTATCGGGAAGCCGCGTGTGGATCTTTTCGGCGACATCGGTCATCCCGGACCCCAGAAACACGGCCTTGGCCTGGGAATCGTTGATGATGGCCACGAGTTCTTCCGCCTGCAGGCGCGGGCTGAAATGAGCGATGATGTAGCCGCCCTTCATGGCCGCCCCGAAAACCACCGGATACTCCAGGCAGTTCCAGGCCAGCACCCCGATCACGTCGCCTTTTTGCACGCCCGAAGCCTGCAGGCCGTGGACGAGGGTATTCACTTTTTCGTTGAAGTCTCTGAACGTCATCCGCTCCGGGCCGCACACGAAAGCTTCATGATCCGGATACAGGATGGCGTTTCGATAGATGATATCCGCGAAGGTCCCGAGTTGATAACGGCTGAGTTCGCGCAAGATGAGCTTATCCGACATATGCTCGGCCTCCCGTTCGATTATATTGAAAGATCCGCCCCAAACCCCTTGACGCTCCCTTTGCGGAGCCGGGCCGTGATACGGAAACCGATTTATCCGAGATGATCCCGTTCATTTCATTTTTTCGGGAAGATAAGTGGCGATCTCCGGAAAAATCATGAGTATACCGATACAGCACAGCGCGGCGATCATAAACGGCCAGATGCCCCGGAAAATCGTGGTCAGGGGCACGTCGGGCGCGGCGCCCTTGATCACGAAAACATTGAGGCCGACCGGAGGCGTGATCAGACCGACTTCCAGGACGATGACCATCACGACGCCGAACCAGATGGGATCGAACCGCAGCGCTTCGATGACCGGGAACAGGATGGGCACGGTCAGAATCATGATGGCGTAACAGTCCATGACACAGCCTAGGGCCACGTACACCATGATGATGGCGATCAGGATAAGCATCCTCGGCAAGGGAAGGTTGACCATGAAATCGGCCAGCGCCATGGGAAGTTTGGTCATGCCCAGAAATGAAGAGAATATGGTGGCCCCGATGATGATCAGAAAAATCATGGCCGTGGTTTTGCCCGTTTCCAGCAGGCTCTGCTTCAGGGCCGCGAAGCTCATGGTTTTTCTGAACACGGCGATGAGGAACGCGCCGAAGGCGCCGACACCGGCCGCTTCGGTGGGCGTAAAGATCCCCACGTATATTCCGCCCATGACCAGGATAAAAAGAAGCAGCATGCCCCAGGTTCCGCCGAGGGATCTGATCCTCTTACGCCAGGGGGTGGATTCTCCGCTGGGGCCCATTGCGGGGTTGATCTTGCATTGCAGATAAATCGCGATGATAAACAGGCTGGCCAGCAAAAACCCTGGAATGAAGCCGGCCATGAAAAGCTTGCCGATGGAAAGTTCGGTCAGGATACCGTAGATAACAAAACCGAGGCTGGGGGGAATCAGGATGCCGAGCGTGCCGCCCGCGGCGATACAGCCGGTGGACAATCTCGGGTCGTAATTGTACTTGTCCATCTCCGGGATGGCGACCATGGCCATGGTCGCTCCGGTGGCCAAGGACGATCCGCAGATGGCCGCGAAACCCGCGCAGGCCACGATAGTCGCCATGGCCAGTCCGCCTCGAAGGTGTCCCATCCAGGCGTAGACCGTTTTGTAGATGTCCCTGCTGATGCCGGAGAGAAAGGCGAACTGGCCCATGAGAACGAAGAGCGGGATCACGCTCAGCGTGTACGAAGATCCTTCCGACATCGGCGTGAGCCCCAGGATGGACGAGCCGGCCTGCCAGCCGACCATCCACCAGAGTCCCAGAAAACCGATCAGGGCCATGGCCATGCCGATGTACATGCGTAACGCCAGCAGGACGAAGAGCGCGATAATGCCCAGGACTCCAATTAATTCAGTGCTCATGATCGGGCGCCTCCTTTCAGGGAGGCGAAAATGGATATAACGTCTCTCAGAAATTCAATAGCGGTGATGACGCAGCCAAGCGCCAGAAAGAACGCGAAGGGATAATGGGAGATCGCCAGATTGGGGAACGTTCTCCGACGTCCATTAGGTCCAAGGCGTTAAGCGTCCCCATCCAGGAGATCAGGAGCATAAGCAGAAAACAGACCGTATGGTTGATCAGATCGATAATGAGCTGAACTTTCCTGGGAAATAGGGAGGTCAACAGATCGACGGAGACATGGGATTTTTGGGCTTGTGTGTAGCCTAAAAAAGAAAAGATAAGAATAAGCACCAGAAATTCGGTTATTTCGAACGCTCCCAGGATGGGAGAGTTGAAGAGATAGCGGCAAATTACGTCCGCCGTGGTCAGACCCATCATCCCTACAAGGGCAATGGCCCCCAGTTTCGATAAAAAGGAGCTGAACACTCCCATCTTTCTTAAAAAGGTTTGAACAGGCATACGCGCGATAAACCCCTTTCAATCCCTGTCAGACGAATGATCGAATACGCCGGAGGAAGGCTCGCAGATCCGCCCTCCTCCGGTTGACGCTCCGGATGACTCAATCAGGAATGACTTTCAACCCGTAGGGAAGCGTATTTATTGTTTGAGGTATTCCAACGCCGTTTCGTACACCTCTTTTCCGGGCAGTCCCTTGGATTCCATTTCCTTGACCCAGTCCTCTCTGATGGGCATGGTGACTTCATGCAGTTTGGCCTTGGCTTCGGGGGACATCTCCACAATCTGCATACCCGCTTTCAGACATTTTTCCTTCATGGGTATTTCGACCTCGTCATACACCCTGCCGGCTTCAATGGACAGCGGCAGACCGGCGTTTTCATCGATGATCTTCTTGATGTCGTCGGGCAGGGAGTCCCATTTTTTCTTGTTCATGAGAAAAGCCATGGTGACCGTATAGAAGTCGGCCGGGGTGGTGTACTTGAGCAGTTCGTCCAGCTTGAAGATGACCACGCCTTCATAGGGAACGACGGTTCCGTCCACCACGCCGCGCTCCAGAGCCGTGTAGGTTTCGGTAATGGGCATGTTTACCGGCGCCGCGCCGAAGATCTTCAACGCCTGAGTCACGCTGGAGCTGGCGGTCCTGATCTTCAACCCTTTGAAATCATCGATGTTTCTGATGGGAACCTTGGTGGTATGAAAGTGTCCGGGAGGATGCGCGAACAGCGCCAGCACTTTTACCTTGCTGTATTCCTCCTGGAACGCGGGGATTTTCTCATAGGTCTTCCACATGGCCTCGGAGCACTTGGTAGCGTTGGGAGTCATGAAAGGCAGCTCGAAGACCGTGGTCAGCGGAAAACGATTGGGGGTGTAGTCCTGCAGGATGTAAACGATATCCGCAAGACCTTTTTCAGCCAAAGAATAATGGTCGGGCATCTTCCCCAACGCCCCGCCGGGGAACATGGTGAATTTGACTCTGCCATTGGTGAGTTTGGTAATCTTTTCGGCCCAGGGCTCGAACACCTTTACCTGCATGGTGTGTTTCGGGGAAAAGCCATGCGCGAACTTGAGTTCGATGGTTTCGGCCGCCGAGGCCATGTCCGCGCTCAGGATGAACACGGTTCCAATGATGAGGAAAAGCGAAATGAACACCGCCACTGTCTTCTTCATACCCAAACCTCCTTTTTAGTTCCCGGTAAAAGCTGTTTTAAAACCCTATCTATACTTCTCCATTTCGGTTTGCAATCGTTGTATACAAGGGTCATACCGTGGCCGAGAAAAAAAGTCAATACGCATTTAATCAACATGTTAACTGGTTGTGAACATAATTAATATGGCAAATAATATCGGTAGGTTAAATGGAAGGCGCCCATTGATGGCCAGGATTCTTCCAGCGCGACCGCATCACGGAATACGGGCCGAAAATACTGAATGCCGTATACGCGGATGGAAAAAATGGCTTGAATAATTTTCTCGGGGCGGGCATGGTAAAACTTCGTATACAAAGTGAATATACCACGGACAGAGAAAACGACGGGCCTCACGGGCGACCACTCCCCGGCCCCATGCGAGCGGATTCTCCAGAGCTGTTTCAGTATGCGCCAAGACCGGAGGCCAGGTTTAGCTCCGATTATAATATATCAATATATTGACAAACTATACGTGTACTATTTTCAAGCTCTTGGGAAAGGCCGGTGTTCATGGGGGAAAATGATTATTTCAGTGACTTGAGCGTTAATGAAAAGGCCCTCACCAGCGTCATCCGGGCGGCGGAAGGAGTCAAGCGAGCCTACTCCGCCGTTTTCAGAAAGTACGAACTATCCTTCCCCCAATACAACGTACTCAGAGTCCTGGAATCCTCTCGAAACGGCCAGAACAACATAACCGGCGTCAGCAAGATCATGCTGGTCCCCTACGCCAACATGACCGGGATCGTCAAACGGCTGGAACGGGAAGGCTTTCTGCTGCGCAAGTCCGATCCCCGCGACGAGCGCGTGACCGTCCTTGAAATCACCTCCAAGGGGCGGAAAAGCCTCAAGGAAATAGAACGCGACAAGGACACCGTGGCGGAATCCATTCTCCGCGGCTTTGGAGAGCGGGAAAAGCTGGAATTGCTGGAGAAAGCCAAACGGCTGATCAAGGTCATCAACCAGGACCGGTGATTGTTCGTTTCGATCCACGCCGCTTCGGACTGCAAGAAAAAAACCGGTCGCGCGTTCAGTCTCGACCGCCTGTAACGGCATTTCTCCCTAAATGACGGTCCATTTTGCCTGAAATGTTTTATTTTCTAATAACTTAAGAGTTTTGAAGAGGGTGTGGGCGGGAACTTTTTTCAAAAGGTTCCCGCTCACGATTTAAAATCGACATCCTTACATGCGGAGATTAAAATGGGCGCCAAAATCCTCGTCGTCGATGATCAGGCCAACACGCTGAAGGTCGTCGGCGCGATTCTCCAGGACGAGGGTTATGAAGTATTCAAGGCGCAGAACGCGCGCGAAGCCGTGCGTGTTTTTCGAAATCAGCCCGGCGTGGACGTGGTGCTGGCGGATCTCAAAATGCCGGGAGTCGACGGGCTGGAGCTGTACCGGGAACTCAAGGCCATCGAGGCGGAAATTCCTTTCATCATCATGACCGCCCACGGCACCATCAAATCGGCGGTCGAAGCCATGAAGGAAGGGGTCAGCAATTATCTGATCAAGCCCCTGGATTACGACGAGTTGAGCATCGTCCTGAAAAAAGCGATCAGCGAAAAGAAAATCAGCGCGGAGCTGGCCGAACTGCGGCGGGAGGTGCGGGAAAAACGCTATTTCCGCGACATCGTCGGGACCAACCCCGAGATGATGGAGGTCTTCGAAGTCATACGAACAGCCGCCCCCACGGACGTGTCCATGCTCATCAAGGGCGAAACCGGCGCGGGCAAGGAATTGCTGGCCCGGGCGATCCATTCCCTGAGCGGAAGACTCGAACGCCCCATGGTGTGCATCAATTCGGCCGCGCTCACCGACAGCCTGCTGGAAGCCGAACTGTTCGGCCATGTGAAAGGCGCCTTTACCGGGGCCACCGCCAACAAGATGGGCCGGCTGGAGTACGCCGACAAGGGCACGCTTTTTTTGGATGAAATCGGCGCCATGAGCCTGAACTTTCAGGCCAAGCTCCTGCGGTTTCTGCAGGAGGGTTCGTTCGAACCCGTGGGCGGCGTGGAAACCAGGCAGGTCGACGTGCGGGTGATCGCGGCCACCAACCGGGACCTGCACGAAGAAATAGCCGAAGGCCGGTTCCTGCGCGACCTGCTCTATCGCCTGGAAGTGATATCCATCACCCTGCCCCCGCTCAGGGAACGCAAGGAAGACATCATTCTGCTGATCGAACATTTCATCAAGCGTTTTGACCGGGAATACGGCAAGGACATCCGCGGCGTGGACGACGCAGCGCTGGAGGCGCTCATGAAATACCCCTGGCCGGGGAACGTGCGGGAGTTGGAGAACTGCGTCGCTCGCGCCATCATCCTTTCCAAGGGAAGCTCCATCGGCGTCAGGGACCTCCCCGAAAGAATCCGGGATTTTACCCAGGACGTTCAGCCCAACCAAAACGGCCTGCTCGACCTTACCCTGCCCCGCGAAGGAATAACCATCTGCGAAATGGAACGGGAGCTCATCGAAAAAACCCTCGATATATGTAACGGCAACAAAACCCTCTCCGCCAACTGCCTGGGAATCAGCCGAAAGGCGCTCTACGCCAAGATGGAGCGTTACGGAATACCCGTTTGACGAGCTGGAGAGGCGTAAAAACATTGCGGGGGAATTCCTTCGCAGTGTTTTCCTTTATTTATCAAGTGTTTCTTTTGGAAACAGTTCGTTCCGGATTGGCGCGTTTCGTTACGGTTCGTCCAACTCACTGTAAAAGCTCACGTATTTCTTCTTTTTGTTAACGTGTAAGACAATCTACGAGGAATTGCTGTTACCAAAAGAAACATTTTTTGTCTGAATCGATTGGCCGCCAACCGTCTACCGATATTGTTTTTAAACCATATCAGCAAGTTATATGTTTTGGCGCGCTCCTTGCCTTGTATACAGTAGACATTTTTTTAGCCGATCGAATCCATAGCCATCAACATTTCATAAGGTCGGCCCGTCGCGCATGAATCCGGCGGGTAGTGGTATCGGCCGGGCGAGCGCCCTTGCGGCGCGGCGCGTGGGCCGGGAAGGGTCGTAATGGGGAGCGGTTCCGGAACTCCGATTTTCCGCATGGAAAACGTAACCAAGCGTTTCGGCGGCCTGAGCGCGTTGAGCGATGTTTCCCTCGACGTGGGAACCCGCGAAATCGTGGGGCTCATCGGTCCCAACGGCGCGGGCAAGAGCACCCTGTTTAACGTGGTCACTTCCATCTACAAGCCGGATTCTGGCGACATCTACCTGAACGGGACCAGGATCAACGGAAAGCCTCCCCATCAGGTGTGCCGGTTGGGAATATCCCGCACCTTTCAACTGGTCAAAACCTTCCTCGGCATGACCGCCCTGGAAAACGTCATGATCGGCGCCGTGTTCGGCCACCGGATGCGATCGCGTCAGGCGCGCCGGGAAGCCCTGAGCGTTTTGGAACTGGTGGGGTTGGAGGACAAGCGGGACATGATCACGGCCCACATGACCCTTTCCGACCGGCGGCTTCTGGAAGTAGCTCGAGCGCTGGCGTCGCAACCGTCCATCACCCTTCTGGACGAGCCCATGGCCGGGCTCAACCCTTCGGAGATCGGCGCCATGCTGCAGGTGATCGAACGCGCCCGCGCGGACCGCAACGTGGCCATCCTATGGGTCGAACACAAGGTGGAGGCCGTGTTCAGCATCTGCGACCGGGTAGCGGTTCTGGAATACGGCTGCAAGATCGGCGAGGGCAGGCCCGAGGAAATCGTCAGGAATCCCAGAGTCATCGAGGCATATCTTGGAAAGCCATCTGCTCGAGGTTAAAAACGTCGACCTTTTCCATGGCGACGCCCAGGCGGTGTGGAATGTCTCCTTTCACGTGGACCGGGGCCGGATCATCGCGCTGGTTGGAGCCAACGGCGCGGGCAAAAGCACCATTCTGAACGCCGTCTCCTGTTTTATGAGGCCCGGGCGCGGAGAAATATTCTTCGCCGGGAAATCCCTGGCGTCGGTCAAACCCGAGGAAGCGGTGGCCCTGGGCGTATCCCAGGTTCCGGAGGGGCGGCGTCTGTTCGCGCGGCTTACGGTCAAGGAAAACCTCGGCCTGGGCGCCTATCCCGCCAACGCCCGGCCCTATTTGAAGGAATCCCTGAACCGGGTGTTCCAGCTCTTTCCCCGGCTGAAGGACCGGGTCGATCAGTCGGCCGGCACCTTGAGCGGAGGCGAACAGCAGATGCTGGCCATCGCCCGGGCGCTCATGGCCAGACCGAGCCTGCTCATGCTGGACGAGCCTTCCCTGGGGCTGGCGCCCCTGCTGGTGGGGCATCTGTTCGATATCATCCGGGACCTGCGCAAGGAGGGCGTCACCATTCTTCTGGTGGAACAAAACGTCCACCAGACGCTGGAAATATCCGATTACGCCTATGTTTTGAAAACCGGCGCCCTGGATATGGAGGGCAGCGCCGCCGAGCTTTTACTCAACGCGAACTTTCAGAAGGCCTTCCTGGGAATGGTGGGGTAAGGATATGACCGGCTTCGATTCGTTCGCCGTCTTCTTTCAGATACTCGCCAACGGCGTCCTGCTCGGCTGCATGTACGGGGTGGCGGCCATCGGGTTGAGCCTGATTTTCGGCTGCATGGGGATTGTGTTCATCGCGCAGGGTTCGGTCATGATCCTGGCCGCCTATTTTGTCTACTGGCTGTTTAACGCCATCGCGCTCGATCCCTTTTTCGCGTTCCTGCTCGTTATTCCCCTGTTCATGGGGTTGGGCTGGCTCATCTATGTGGGGCTTTTCCAACGGGTAAGCAAGGCTGGAAAAAATCCTTCGCTGCTGCTGGCTTTCGGCCTCATGGTCCTGCTGGAAAACCTCATGTCCATCCTCTGGACGCCCAACACCCGCGCGGTGACCACCACCTATTCCACGCTGGGGTTGGATGTGATGGGCGTCACGCTGTCGTTCTCCCGGCTCATGGTTTCCCTGGTGACCGTGGGGGCCACCGGACTGGTGTTTCTGTTTTTGAAGAAAACCATGCTGGGCCAGGCCGTGCGAGGCGTTTCCGAAGACGCCCGAGGCGCGGCGCTGTTGGGAATCAGCCCCGGCAAGGTCAGCGCGGTGACCTTTTCCATCGGCATCGGGCTGGCGGGGATAGCCGGGGTGGCCACGTCCATTTCCTTTCCCTTTGATCCCTATTTCGGCTTCCTCTTCAGCCTCAAGGCGCTCATCGCGGTGGCCTTCGGCGGGCTGGGAAGCGTGGGGGGAGCGCTGTTGGGCGGGATTATCCTCGGGGTTCTGGAAGTCATGGGGTCCTACGTCATCAGCGCGGGATGGGCGGACGGCGTTGTTTACACGGCCTTCCTGCTGGCGCTCATATTCCGGCCGCAAGGCTTGTTGGGCCGATCCGTTGAAAAGGTCTGAAGGGAGAATCATGGCGCGAAAAACCAACGCCAAATGGAAAACGCGGTATTTCCTCGCATTTATTCCACTGGCCTTTTTCGTGGCCTTCCCATTCATGGTGGACGCCGAGGCCTCCTATCTGGTCTATTTCTTTTTCACCACCTTTATGTATGTCGCGCTCGCCCAGGGATGGAATCTGGTCGCCGGGTACACCGGGCAGGTTTCACTCGGCCAGAGCGCCTTTTTCGGATTGGGGGCCTATGTGACCGCGATCTCCTGGAAGGCGGGGTGGACGGGCTATCTCGATCCGTCGGCCATGCTGTTGAGCGGCGTGGGCGCGTCCCTGCTGGCGGCGATCGTGGGCATGCCACTTCTGGCCAAGCTGCGGGGCGACTATTTCGCTCTGGGCACGCTGGGTCTGGCGGAAATCCTCCGGGTGGTCTGCGTCAACGGCGGCAAAATCACCGGCGGGCCGGTGGGGATCATGCTGTCATCCTCCGCCTATGAATCCATGAAGCCCTACTACTACATCGCGCTGGTCATCGCTCTTTTGTCCATCGCGAGTTTGTGGTTGCTCACGCGTTCCACCATCGGGCTCGCCCTGGTGGCCATCAGGGAAGACGAAATGGCCGCGGGCGCCAACGGCGTGGCCGTGCTGAAATACAAAATATTCGCGTTCGCGGCCGGAGCCTTTTTCACCGGCATGTGCGGAAGCCTCAACGCGTATTACACGTTTCACGTTCATCCCGCGGGGGTGTACGGCCTGAACTGGGTCATCATACCCATTCTGATGGCCCTCCTGGGGGGCGCGGGAACCATCTGGGGGCCGGTGATCGGCGCCTTTTTGCTGGCGGCCGCCTTTGAATTGGCCAACGAATGGCTGCCCGAAATCCACCCCATCTTTTCCGGCGCGTTCATTATCCTGGTGACGCTGTTTCTGCCCAACGGCGTCATGAGCGCCATAACCGGCCGCAAGCCCGATTTCGTGCGACGATTGCCGCTGTTCAACTGGGCGCCCCGGAAAGCGTTCAAGCCGGGGAAAAACGAGCGGACAGGCTGAAGATAAAAAGCCGCGAGGGGATCTCTCCCCCCGCGCCCCCGGAACGATTTATCGCCGCGTTCGAAATGACAAAAATCTCCCATCTTGTCGGGAGAACATCGATTGCAGGTTTTTGGAGAGTGTTGGGAGCGACTCTTTTTCCCAAAAGGTCCTCCCATTCCAACCATTTCCCACATCCGAACTTTCGAGGGAGGAGAGGCGTGATGGAAAAGAAGGTAAGCGCGATTTTCGGGGCGTTCGGTCTGATCCTTCTGCTCGTATTCATCTGCGCGGTCCAGCCGGCGGCGGCCAGGGAGTAGAAGACGGAAATTCTCATCGGAACCCACCTGCCCCTGAGCGGACCCGGCGCCATGGGGGGCGTCGAACAGAAATGGGCATACGACAAGGCCGTGGAGGACATCAACAAGGCCGGCGGCGTTTTTATTAAGGAGTATGACCGGAAGCTGCCGGTGAATCTCGTCGTGATCGACGATGAAACCGATCCCGGAAAGGCGGCCGCGGCCGTGGAGCGGCTCATCAAGCGCAACAAGGTCGATCTGCTCCTGAGCGGCTACACCGGGGCTTTCGGCGTGCTCCCGGGCTTGATCACCGCGGAAAAATATCACAAGTACTATCACGGCACGGTTATCTGGGTTCAGAATTTCCTGGAGCATAATTTCAAGTGGGGGACCATGTATTTCTTCGATGTGGCGCAGGGCGGAGCCATACCCTTTGAAATCTGGGCCACTCTGCCCGAGGATCAGCGTCCCAAGAAGATCGGCCTCTTTCTGGAAGACACGTTCGATGGCACGCAGATGGGCCGGCTTCTGGCCTCTCTCGCCGAAAAATACGGCTATCGGGTGGCGCTGGTGGAATCCCTGGGCACGGGGGCCAAGGATTTTTCCACCCAGATCATCAAGGCCAAGGCCGCCGAGGTCGACGCCATCCTGCTTCTGGCCAACATGGCGGAAACCATCACCCTGATACGCCAGATGAAGGAAAACGATTTCAGCGTAAAATATTTCCAGGGATGGAAAGGGACCTGGGCCACCGAATTTCAGAAGGCCCTGGGCGACGACGCGGAGTTTATCCTGTGCGACGGGTTCTGGTCCATGGACTACCCGTTTCCCGGCTGCAAGGAGCTGGGGCAGGCCTACCATGACAAGTTCGGCAAGTACACCGTAAGCGCCGGGCTGCACTACGCCGCCTGTCAGATTCTGTGGCAGGCCATTGAAAAGGCCGGAACCCTGGACTCCGCCAAGGTGCGCCAGGCGGTGCTGGACAACCGGTTCGAAACCGTCATGGGCAAGGTGGACTACGACGATCGCGGGATCGCGCTTTTCCCGCCGGCTTCCTTTCAGTGGCGGGACGGAAAGCAGCGGATTATCTATCCCCTTGATTACGCTCAAGAGACAATAGCCCCCGCGCCGCCCTGGAACGAGCGTTGACCGGTCGGGGGAAAGGCCGTATGCGTTCTCGCGCTTCCGCGATTAGCCTGCGTAATCATGGCAATTTTGATACCCATGGTGGAAATCTCTTGCCCTCGGCCCTATCGGGACGCTATTTTGGTTGCCATCGGAGACGAATCGCGTCCGAGTATTTCATTGTGTTCCGAGATTATAAGCCTGGAGCGCGTTCAAAAAGCTCCCGGCTTTGACGTGTGAATAGAGGTCCATGCGCCGACAACCATTCATGGGATCAGATGGGAAGCATGAAAATTAAAGCTGCGGTTGTATTCGAGAAATCGGGAAAGTTCAACATCGAGCAGATTGAAATCGGCGAACCCAACGACGACGAGGCGCTGATTCGCATCGTGGCGGTGGGGATGTGCCACACGGATTTGGGCGCCAGGGAACAGCATCTGCCGATTCCGCTTCCGGGCGTGTTCGGGCACGAAGGAGCCGGAGTCGTCGAAAAGGTGGGGGCGCGGGTAAAAAAAGTAAAACCGGGAGACCACGTCGCGCTGAGCTGGAGCTCCTGCGGAACGTGCGATTCTTGCAAGGCGGGCGCCGACGCGCATTGCGCGGATTTTTTCCTGCAAAATTTCAGCGGCGGCCGTCCCGACGGATCGACCACCCTCAAAAAGGACGACCAGACCATTTACGGTTCCATTTTCGGGCAGTCCTCGTTCGCGGAATACGCGCTGGCCAATGAACGCAACATCGTCAAGGTTCGCGACGACATTCCCCTGGACATCCTCGCGCCCCTGGGATGCGGCGTGCTTACCGGCGCGGGCGCGGTCATGAACACCTTTCATCCTAAGGCCGGGTCCAGCATCGCGGTATTCGGCGCGGGCACGGTGGGCATGAGCGCGATTATCGCCGCGACCGTGGTGGGGTGTTCGACCATCATCGCGGTGGATATCAACGAGAAACGGCTGGAGCTGTCCAAGCAATTCGGCGCCACCCATACGGTGAACGCCTCCAGGGAAGATCCCATCGAAGCCGTCCGGGCCATCACCGGCGGAGGCGCTCAATACACCCTGGAATGCGTCGGTAATCCCGAGGTTTTCCGGCAAGCGGTGGAATCGCTGCCGCTGGGCGGCGTGTGCGGACTGGTGGGAGTCGCGCCCTTCGGCACGCAGGCCAGTCTGGACATGCAGACTATCCTGAACGGGCGCACCATCAAGGGCATCATCGAAGGCGACGCCGTTCCGGATCTCTTTATCCCTAAAATCATTGAACTGTACCGACAAGGCCGGTTTCCGTTCGACAAGCTGATCACCTACTATCCTTTTGAAGAAATCAACAAAGCGGCCGAGGACATGGAAAAAGGAATCGTCATCAAACCGGTTTTGCGGCCGTAGGAGGCGCGAGAGCCGGTTTTATACGGAGCACATTCGTTGATCCGGCGAGCGGATCGTCCCCCGACGAAACGCCGCCATTGGATCGTTATCGTATCGTTGAACCTGGATGATACGCCGAAAGGCGTATCCGGCGAGGAGATGAAAAGGAGATCACCATATGAAAGAACGATGGTTGGAACCGGGGCCGAATACCGAAGAAAAACAGGAGGCGTGGTTTGAAACCTGGCGGTCGGGCGCGAATATCCCCTTTGTAAATGACCAAGCCAAGGCAGCGTATCAGGAGCGGGTCGACCTCATCAAGGACGCCATTCAGATGAAAAAACCGCCCGCGCGTATTCCCGTCTGCCCCTCGGCCGGATTTTTCCCCATAGCCTATTCCGGCTATACCGTCTACGACGCCATGTACGATTACGACAGCCTGATAAAGGCTTGGGACAAGTTCCACGCCGATTTCGCCGCGGATACCTACAGCTCCCCGTTCATTATCGTGCCGGGCCGGGTGCTGGAAATCCTCGACTTCCAGCTTGGCCGCTGGCCCGGTCACGGGGTGCCCAAGGACAAAGAGTATCAATATGTCGAAAAAGAGTACATGAAGCCCGAGGAATATCAGGATCTAATCGACGATCCCACCGGATTTTTCCTGAACATTTATTTTCCCCGTATCTTCGGCGCTGTGAAACCTCTCGAAAATATACCCCTGCCGGTCTTTCCGTCGGTCAACGAAATCCCCTGCGTGCCGCCGGGCCTGATTCCCTTCGGCATCGAGGACGTGCAGACGGTTCTGAAAAAAGTCATGGAAGCGGGCGACGAGACCATGAAATGGCTGGGCGCGGTGACGCGGGCCGGCGAATCCGTCATGGGCAAGGGACACCCCTCTTTCATGGGCGGATTCACCAAGGCCCCCTTTGACGTCATCGGCGATACCCTCCGTGGAACCCGCGAAGTGCTGACCGACATCTACCTGTACCCCGAGGAATTGCTGGAAGCGTGCGAGCGGCTGACGCCCCTGATGATCAAGGCGGGAATCGCCTCCTGCCGGGCCACCGGCCACATCATGCCCTTTATTCCGCTGCACAAGGGCGCGGACGGATTCATGTCCGACGAACAGTACCGGAAATTCTATTGGCCTTCCTTGCGGAAACTCATCATAGGCCTGATCGACGAAGGTCTGGTTCCGCTGTTGTTCGCGGAGGGTGGTTACAATCAACGGTTGGAAGTGATCTCCGATCTTCCCAAGGGCAAGACCGTCTGGTGGTTCGATAAAACCGACATGGAAAAAGCCAAGGCCACCATCGGCCGGGTGTCCTGCATCGCCGGCAACGTGCCCATGACACTGTTGGCTGCCGGCACGCCCGACGAAGTGCGCGATTACTGCAAAAACCTCATCAAGGTCGCGGGCAAGGGCGGCGGCTTTTTGTTCTCCTCGGGCGCCAGCGTCGAAGGCGCCAAAGCGGAAAACGTCAAGGCCATGATCGATTGCGCCAAGGAAAACGCCGTTTACAGCTAAAACCGCACCGGCGTTTCGGCGTTTACGCGCTGTCTCATCGCAAGTGTCGTTACGACAGAACAGATTACTGTTTCAGGAGGAATATGATGCCAAGTGAATTGGTTAACGCCATGATCAGCATGAAGGAACCGGAGGCGCTGCGCGTCGCGGAAAAAATGCTCAAAGAGGGAACCGATCCCTTGAAGGTTTTGGAAGAATGCCGGCAGGCGCTGGAAACGGTCGGCAAGGAGTTCGAGGCCGGCAAGTTTTATCTTCCCGAATTGATCCTTTCCGGAAGAATGCTGAAGAAAATCGCCGCGCTGGCCGAACCTTATCTGAAAAAGGATTCCGCCGCCGGCGGCGCGAAAAAGCTGGGCAAGGTGGTTATCGGCTCGGTGAAAGGGGACATCCACGACATCGGAAAGGATATGGTCACCTTTCTTCTGGACGTCAACGGTTTTGAAGTCATCGATCTGGGGGTCGACGTGCCGCCGGAAAAATTCGTGGAAGCCATCAAGGAGGCGCAGCCGGACATCGTGGGCATGAGCGCCCTGCTGACCACGGTTCTGGAAGCGATCAAAACCACGGTTGAAGCCATCCAGACGGCCGGGCTCAGGGACCGGGTGAAAATCATGATCGGCGGCACGGCCACGGACGATAAGGTCAAGGCATACGCCGGCGCGGACGCCTATGGAAAAGACGCCGTGGCGGCTATTTCCCTCGCCAAGGAATGGGTGGCCGCGTAGGCATTGGCGGCAAGGAGGTAGCCTCGCCATGACCACTATTGACACGCTGAAAAAATGGGTGTCGCAACTCGCCGACCGGGAGTGGGATTTGCCGGCCATAGAGGCGAGATACAGAAAACTGGCCGCCGAGGGAATCCCCGGGAAAACGCTGGACAAAGACCAATTGATGACCCACAAGCAGGAAATTCTCGATCGTGTGCGGACTCGGGCCGAGGAGTACAATTTCCTTTTCCGCAACTGCGCCCAAAGCACCGCGTTGGCCCTGATGGAGGAATTCGGGCTGGGTAACATGGAGGTTGTCAAGGCGCTGACGCCCTTTCCCGGCATCGCCGGAACCGGCGCCATGTGCGGCGGAGTCACCGGCAGCCTGATGGCTTTCGGGCTTTATTTCGGAAGCGACGATGTCCTGGATTTCGAAACCGCGGGCGCGACCATCATGACTTCCCAGCGGTTCATGGCCTTTTTTGAAGACGAGATCGGCTACCTCCTCTGTTCGGACATACAGGAACACGTCATTTTCGGCAAAAACATGGACCCCGGCGCGAGCCCGGAGAAAATGGACGCGTTCGCCAAGGCCAAGGGTTTTGAAAAATGCAGCCTGTGTCCGGGCATCGGCGCCAGTCTGGCCGCTGAATTCATTATCGAAAGCATGGAGTGACCGGGACGAACGCCTTTCGCGTTCCGGGTTGCCGGGGGGCTGGCCATGGTTCGGCCGCGCAAAATGCGGTTCGAACCATGGTCATGTTATTTGAACTTTCCCGCCGTTGTTCCGGCCGGGTGAATTACGGCGGAGCGTGAAGAGCGGCCCCGGCGCGCGACGCCCCAAGGCCTGCCATAATTCCCTTTTAATCCCCCTATCCCCGCCAAAGCTTCAATCCGCGCCCTTATTCCCATCCTCGCTCGTAAATTAGTTCTTGTATCATGAACAGCGTATGCTATGGTAGGGATCGCAAAATTGGCGGCCCTCAGGAGAGCGCTTCCACGGGTCCCTCAAAATAGTTGACTTGGAATGGAATGATGAATTTTCTGCCCAAAACCATTCGCGGGCAAATCATGACGGCGTTTCTGGTCTGCTTTGTCTTCATGGCCGTCATCATCGCCCTCAATTACAACAACTTCCGCCGTCTGTCCCAGTCCATGCAATTCTTCGAGCTGGCCGAGGAACTCAACAGCAACGATCCTGGAAATGCGACGCTATGAAAAAAACTACTTTCTCTATCGTCAGGACTTCAACTACGAAGAAAACGTCACCTATACCAACCAGCTGACCCTGATCCTGCAACGGGAACAGGACAGCCTCGTGGACGCCATCGGCCACAAACAACTACCAGCAGTTCGTCAAGTATGTACATGATTATTCACGGCGTTAATGGAAAATTTACGCCAGCACCGCCTGCGAATCGGGGGACTGCGCCGACCTTCAGATTCAAATTCGCGGCACTCGGCCAGAACCTCCTGACCCTGGCTGATCAACTGGTCGCACCGAACGCCGGGTTATCGATCGCCTGCTTCGGCAGATGATCCCGCTGCCCATGATCAGCCTGATCTTACTGGTCGTACTGCTTGGGTTCGTCATCTTCTTTATCGGTGAAAAGGTCATCCGACCCTTGGCCCGCATTACCCGCGAAACGGAAGCCGTGGGCACAGGGGGCTTTTCAGCGCATCACCCCTTACGGCGATGAAAAAGAATGAAATCCACCACCTCGTCGCTACCATCAACCGCATGGTGGCGGAATTGGAAAAACGGCAGGAACAACTGATCCAATCCCGCAAGATCGCCTCCATCGGGACGTTGACCGCGGGCGTCGCCCATGAAATCAACAACCCCGTTAACAACATATCGCTGATCCTGGAGTCCCTGATTGAGGGCCCGGCCGCCTGGATAAAGAGGAACGCCTCCGGCTTTACCAGGAAGCCATGGACCAGGCCGACCGGGCCAGCGAAATCGTGAAAAACCTGCTTGAATTTTCCCGTGCCGAACCATCCGCATATGGAGATGGTCAATCTGGAGGAGGTGGTGGACAAAACCGTCCGGCTGATCAACAATGAATTGAGGCCTGCACAACATCAATCTTGTCAAAGAAGTAAAGGCCGATTTGATAGTCGCCCGTCTGGATCGAGGAGGCCTGCAGCAGGTGCTGCTCAACCTGTTCATGAACAGCATACAGGCCATGGAGCACGGCGGCGAACTGAAGGTGGTCATCGGACCGGAACGGACAGCTTCCCATGAAGCTCGGATGGATGTCATCGACAGTGGACGCGGCATTCCGGAGGCGAATATCGATCAGATTTTCGACCCCTTTTTTACGACCAAAAAAGAGGGGGTCGGCACCGGTCTCGGCCTCTCCGTCAGTTATAATATCATTAAGAAAAATGGGGGCCGGCTGGAGGTAAACAGCCGACCCGGAGAGGGAACCTGTTTTTCGATTTTCGTCCCGCTGGCCAAAACCGGCCATAACGGAGGTATGAATGGATCGCTTTAAAATAGCGGTTATCGATGATGAACCCATTGTCGGGCGTGAGATCAAGCGGGGGCTCTCCGACAAACGCCTACGACCTGGAAGTATTCCTGGATGGCGAATCGGCCCTGCAGCGCTTCGAACAAATAGACTTCGATCTGGTTTTATGCGACCTTCGTCTTCCCGGAATGAGCGGTCTGGAGGTTCTCAAAACGATCCGAAAGCAGCATCCCCTGTGCGAAGTGATACTGATCACTGCCTACAGCTCGGTTGAATCGGCTATCGAAGCGATTCGATCCAGGGCCTTTCACTATGTGACCAAGCCCATCAAAATGGCTGAAATCAGACTCCTGGTAGATCGTGCCCTGGACAAGGTGGTGCTGGTCAGGGAAAAGGAAGCTCTCAAAGAGGCCCTTTTCTCCCAGAACCGCCCTGCCGAAATGATCGGAAACAGCAAGGCCATGCATGAACTGTACCGCCTGATTGACAAAGTGGCCCCCCTGGACTGCAATGTTCTCATTCAGGGCGAAAGCGGGACGGGCAAAGAAATGGTCGCCTGTGCACTTCACCAGCGCAGCCGGCGAAAAAGCCAGCCCTTTGTTTCCTTCAACTGCGGCGGATTCACCGAGGAGTTGATCACCAATGAATTATTCGGTCATGAAAAGGGGGCCTTTACCGGGGCTGCGGAAACTAAAATCGGGCTGCTGGAAGCCGCTCACCGGGGGACCATCTTTCTGGATGAAATCGGCGAAATGCCGCTCAGCATGCAAGTCAAGATTCTGCGGTTCGTTGAAGATCGCTCGCTTTTGAGGGTGGGCGGCATCAAACCGCTGCCGGTGGACGTCCGCTTGATTGCGGCCAGCAACCGGGACTACAAGGAGATGATCAATCGTCGCGCCTTTCGTGAGGACCTTTACTACCGGCTGAACGTCGTTTTCATCTCCCTGCCTCCTCTGAGGGCCCGCAAGGATGATATTCCGCTTTTGATCCGTCATTTTCTTTCCAAATACAGCCGCGCTTTCGGCAAGGAGATCAGCGGCGTTTCCACCGAGGTCCTGGATATTCTCTGCCGGATATCCCTATCCCGGCAACATTCGCGAACTGGAAAACATTATCGAACGCGCCGTGGCTCTGACCGATGACCCCGAAATTTCAGCAGACGATCTGCCCTCGGATCTCAGAGAGCTCTCCATGAGCAATCTTGAAAACCAGGCCTGGCTCTCCCTCGAAGAAAATGAAAAACAATATATTCAGGAAATTATAATCAAAACCGATTCTAAAAAAGTCTTGCCGCCGACATCCTCGAATTCCCCGCACCACTCTCTGGCGTAAGATGAAACGCTACGGCCTTGAATGACCGGACGGCCCAAACTTCGTCCGCCTTCCGCCCTAAGCTTCTGTTCCCTCAATAGTTTCTATTTGAAACAAATAGATTCAATCCATTTGATATTATGGCATTAATTTTGAAATATCGTTTCGATACCGCGTGTACCCCTATTGTTTCGATATGAAACATCTGGACAGGACTTCAAACCGCATACAGTTCATGTTACTGTATTGATATCATTTATAAATACTATTCTTGGCACGCATATTGAAAATTACGCAATGAGAAAATGGATCGGGTCCGGAGAGAAGATAACCAATGTTCCAGAAAAAAATTCTGGTCCCTTTAGGATCGTCCGGGAAGGATCTCAAAAGCGTGCACTATGCATTGGCGCTGGCCGAGAGGCTGCAGTCGCACGTTTACGTTCTCCAACAGGCACCCGGCGCCGGTTTGGGGAAAACCAGACTTCCGCCGGCTGGAAGAGGCCCTGCTGGATTTGATCAACAGCGCGCGCCAGGCGGGCTTGATCATTTCACATCACATTATCCGCCGCGAATTGCAGGAAGAAATCATCGATCTGGTCAAGAAGAGGGAATTGATCTGCTTGTTTTCGGAGCCGACGACGATTTTTGCGAACGCCTCCTGCCGCAGGTCAAGTCCCTGATTACAACCCAGATCATCCAGGTCAAGGAAAAGAATCACATCAACTATCTGTAAAGAGGGCTGATAACAGATGGCAATCGTAATGATTTCAAGTAGTTTCATGGTGAACGGGAGGAATTGGCCCAGGCTCTGGCCCGCAAGACCAATTGGCCGGTCTTGAATCGCGAATTGTTGCTGGATGGGCCCGCGAACTGGGTATCAAGATCGGCCGGCTGGAGATGGCCATGATCAAAACGCCGGGCGCTACCGAAAAACTGGCCCGCGAGAAGGAACTCTATCTCGCGTTTCTGACGGCCACGCTCTGCGAAAAATCGCGTCAGGGTGACCTTATCTATCACGGCCGCGCCGGTCACCTGCTTTCTGCCCGGCGTAAGCCACCGGCTGCGGGTGGGGCTGACGGCGCCCGCGGAAACGCGGATCAAAGAACGGCCGCGGACGTTGCACATGACGCCGGATAAGGCCGAGCGCCTATCTCTCCCATTTGGATGAGGATGTGAGCAAATGGATCCGGTATGTGCACGGCGTGGAAGGTCGCGACCCCAATCATTTCGATGTGTTTCTTAATCTGGAAAACATGGGGCTTTCCAATGCGGCCGGAATCCTGTGCGGAATGGCCGAACTCCCTGATTTCCAACCCACCCCCGCCAGCATGAAACTGTTGGACGATCTTTACCTGGCGTCCCAGGCCAAACTGCGTCTGGCCCTGGACGAACGCACCCAGGAAGCCGACTGTCAAGTGCTGGCCGACCGGGGCGTGGTCACCGTTATCTATCCGCCGCATCAGGCACAAGCTCAGAGAATTCATTCCCAGCCGTTCTGGCCGATCTGGAGGGATGCCGGGAAATCCAGTGCACCATGGCGGAAAGCAACATTCTGTGGGTGCAGGAACGCTTCGATCCGGAATCGGAGAATTTTCAGCAGATCATCCACTGGCTCAACGCTGGGGGGCGGCGGTGGAATTGCTGCGTTTGGTTCCCGCCCGGAATTCCGTCGATGCGGAAGGATTGGGCGACACCGAATTCGGCCGCCAGGAATGTGCAGGTAGACGACGGCGGGGTGGAAGACGACGACCCGAACTCCGCGAGTGGATGACGGCGGTCTGACCCGCACCCAGGAAGCGCTTGTCAATCTGGGCCGCAGCGGAGGCCGGCACACCATCTGCGGCGGTTATGAAAAGATTCTGGAAGCCGCGTTCAGGGCGCCGGCTCACTACAACCTGGTGGTGATCGGCGACATGTTCCTTTCCAAAGGGCATTCCACGCGAACGCGCAAGACCCGGGAACTGGCCATGGCCATCCGGGACCGACTCAAGGCGCCGGTAATCACGGCGGACGAACTCAAGTCACGTTTCCTGTTCGGTAAAAAGCAGGCGGCCTCCCTGCTCGGTCTCCTGGCCCTGGTGGTTGTGATCTACCTGCTGGTGTTCACGCATCAGAAAGCGGTATTGACCTTTCTGAACGGACCCCTCCATCAGGACTACAAATGGCTGGCGCGGTGGCGGTGGCCTTGTTCAGCCCCTTCATCGCCTGGGTGTACGGCGCCGTGACCGGCCTGGCTCTCAAAATTATCAACATTGACTAAAAATAAAGACTAAAATGTCAGATACGACTGGGAGAAGCGCATGCACGAGTTACTAATGACAAACTTCATAGACATCAGTCTGGCTACCGCGCTGCAGGTCGTCTTGCTGGGCTTTATCGGTGGCATATTGAGTGGTTTCATCGGCAGCGGCGGGGCCTTCTTTATGACCCCCGGCATGATGAACCTGGGAGTCAACGGCGTTATCGCCGTGGCCAGCAATATCACTCATAAATTCGGGAAGGCCCTGGTGGGTTCCCGGAAACACGCCGCGGCGGGCAATGTGGACAAGAAATTGGCGGCCTTCCTGCTTATTACCGCGATTATCGGCATCCAAATCGCCGTGGCCATCAACAGCTACCTGTTCAAGGGCGGCGGAGACAGCCACGGCCCCGGTCGAGCGCGGGCGCCAACCTCTATATCAGCCTGGTGTTCGCCTGTATATTATCCGTCGTGGCCGTCATCCATGCTCAAGGATGTGATCAGCTCCAGGAAAAACGGGGAAACCGATGCCGGCCCCTCCATGAAAATGGCCAATTTTTTCTCTCGCCTCAATCTTCCTCCGGTTATACACTTTCCGGTAGCCGACACCAAGGTCAGCCTGTGGGTGCTGATGGCCGTGGGAATCGCCACCGGCTACCTGGCGGGCACCATCGGCGTGGGCGGCTTCATCGGCGTGCCGGCCATGATCTATGTCTTCGGCGTACCCACGGCGGTGGCCACCGGGACCGAGCTTTTCCTGGCTCTGTTCATGGGGGCGTACGGCGCCTTGAGTTACGCGTATCAGGGCTTTGTGGATTTCGGTTGACCATGCTGCTCTATCTCGGCTCCCTGGCGGGCATTCATCTGGGCGTGTACGGCGTCAAGGTGGTCAACGAAAGCTACATCCGCATGGTCACCAGCCTGATCATTCTCCTGTGCGTATTCAGCCGGGTTATCGCCATTCCGGTCTACCTGCGCCAGTTGGAAGTGATCAGCTTCGACCCCGATCTGGATCAATATTTCAACGGCGCCAGCAAGTTCTTCCTGTTCGCCAGCGGTATCAGCGGCGCTCTGGTGATCCTGATGGCAACGTTATTCGAGCGTATCGACAGAGGAGAAAAATTCAGAAAACCCTGCTGGTGGTGCGGGATCAGGGTTCAAACGTGCCGGATGACAACCAGGGTGCCACAGTTCCTGGCCCGGGCGCAAGACGCCCGTTGTGGTGGACAAAGACAGGCCGTAAACGAAGGAGGAAATCATGAGCTAATCATGTGAAATTCTCATTGTGGATGACGAACCCATCGTCGGTGAACGACTGAAGGCCTTCATGGAAAAAGACGGTCACCGGGTGGAAACCTTCGTCGATCCGGCCGAAGCCGTTGAAGCGGCTGGAAGCCAAGAACTTCGACATCGTGATCAGCGATATACGCATGGGCGAGATCGACGGCATGCAGGTGATGGAGAGAGTTTTAAATAAATCGCGGCGCACCAGGGTCATTATGATCACCGGCTATGCGACCCTGGAACTGGCTCGCGAATCCCTGACCAAAGGCGCGTTTGATTTTATCGCCAAACCCTTTAAACTTAAAGAGATACGAAAGACCATCGCCAAGGCGGTTGAATCGCTCGAGCAGAACAAACAAAGCAAGACAACGGCCGCCTGAGGCCAGGGAAGGCTTCGAATCATCCGCGGAACCAGTTTCCAATCTTGGCCGCGAGGAATCAATCCTGTTTTCTTCAGATGGCCGGGGAGTGAGGCGTATGGATGTTTTTAGAAGTCCCATGGAAAAAATCCTGAAGCAAGAGGAAGATAACACCGTTATCACCAACCCCAAGGGAAAATTCGGGACCTTCTTGCGCAAGATAACCTATCTGGCCGCTTACTGGGCGGAGAAAACGCGGAGAATTTTCGGCCGGCGTTAGCGCCGGCCGATTATCCGATCCTTTGGGAAGCGCCCGGCGGAACAGAGTTGAGCCGTTCCCTGGAACGCGTCGTTTTCCCGTTCCAATCCTCGTGACGATGTGAGAGCCGGTTCCATGTCCGGGCAGAGCGTCGCGGAGCGCGGCCTTCAGGGGGTGGAAGCCCCCAACCCGGCCGAGACGAAAATAAACGCCACGAATCCCGCAATGAAAGCGACCGCCGACCATCGCGTGTCCTCGGCGCTTTCATGAGCTTCCCTAATTATGTCCTCGACCACCGCCACCGTCAGCATACCCGCCGAAAAAGCCAATGTCGCCATCTTCACGGCTTCGTCCTGCCCACGCAAGAAGGCGTAGGATAGACTCGCCGCGATCAGGACAGGCGCGGAGAACAGCACGGAGAGCGCGATTCGCACGGCCCGAGGAATGTTCTTGGCCTTGAAGTTGGCGATGGTCGCGAAACCTTCCGGTATATCGGCGAGCACCTGGCCCACGGCCAGAACCAACGCAAAACCGTACGAAACGACCGAACCGGCGCCGATCATCAGCCCATCGCTGAAAAGGTCCACGGTCACGGCCACATAGACCATCCACATGGTGGCCGACGCGCGGGCGTCTTCTCCGGCTACGGATTTACGCTGCGCTCGCTCCACAAAATGATCGACCAGCACATACACCAGCCCGCCAACGCCAAACCCCGCCCCGACGATCCATGCCGGAGCGTTTTTAAGCGTTTCAGGCATTATTTCAACGGCGACAACGCTCAGGATGATACCGGCGGCGATGTGGAGCGCCCAATTGAGGGACCGGCTCGATACCCGGACGAATTCGGCGATGATCCCACCCGCGAAATTTCCGAAAGCGGGAAGCAGAGCCAGTCCCAGAACTGCGAGAATCTCAGGCATGGCGTCTCCTCGGCGGGACACGCGGTTTTCTGGCGAAGGCGATGCGGGGTGTCATACCCGCATGATACCATCGAAATCAGCTCTTTTGCTTCCTTTTAGCGAACCGATGGCCCACGGAGGCCCACAGTCCGCCCACAAGAATCAAACCGCCGAAAAGGAATTGCGACGGTCCCAGCTTCTCCCCGAGCAAGGCCGCGCCCATGATGACGCCATAGAGCGGCAGCGTGTTGTAGAAAGCCATGGCCCCGCCCGCCCCCAGGGCGCGAACGGAACGGTTCCAGGCCCAGAATCCGATGATGGTGGGGACCACGCAGATGTGCGCGATGGCGGCCACGGTTTCCAGCCGGACGTTCAGGGGAATGTGTTGCAGTTCGAACGCGGCGGCCGCGATCAGAAGAGGCAGCCCCAGAAAATTGGAAAGCGCGGTGGCGGAAACCGGCGAACGGTTGCGCATCACCTTGCGGCCGAAGACCGAGTAAAAGGCCCAGGCCACGGCGGAGGCGAACAGGATCAGGTCACCGGGATTGAAATGGAGCCGTAAGAGCGAAGAGATCGACCCTCCCGATATCAAGCCCACCACCCCCACCAGGCCGATAACGGCGCCGATCACCTGCTTGCGGGTAACGGGCTCCTGAATGAGCGTTCCGGCGATCATGGCCGTCACCAGCGGGGAAAACCCCTGAATGAGCGATGAATTGACCGCCGTGGAATATCGCAGCCCCAGGTACAGCAGCGGGCTGAACGTCATCACCCCGGCCATGCTCATGCCCAGAATCCACCACTTGTCCTTGCCGTAACGCCGCTCTTCCGGAGGCCGGCGGCTCAGCAAAACCGCAAAAAAAATACTCGCCGCCGTAAACCTCAGGCAGGTAAGCGTCAGCGGACCGATGTCTCCCCGCAGCCACCGCCCCAGCACGGCGTTGGTCGCCCAGGCCATGGTGGCCAGGTTTACCAGGACCACTCCCCAGACTTTTGAATCCAACGAGCTGGACTCACTCATGAATCACCCTTCGCGCGGCATCCGCCGCGTCCTCGTGTTTGACCGTTTTGTGTAGCAGATAAAAATGATCTTCGGGAAGATTTTTTTGAAAAACGAGGCCTTTCAAAAGAAATTTCGTTGCCGGGAAGATATTCCGCGCTCCTGAAAAATGCGGGAGCGAAAGGTTTTTCGCTCCTACGGCCCAGGAGTCAAGACATGACCGGTTCACTCGCCCGAGGGGGGAGCAATCCCCTTGCAAGGCTTTTTCCTCTTCCTCCCATTCCTCACGTCATAATTCCCCGTCGACGATTTTGCTCCGCAGATCCCGTTCGCAGTAGGGGCAGAACATGAGATCCTGGCCGTCGATGGCGTCGAGGTCGGGCATGAATTTCATGAGGCAATCCGTTTCCCGGCAATGACCGAGGTTAAAGGTGTGAGCGATCTCGTGCACGGCGATTTTGGCGGCGCGTTCATAAAAGAGCGACAGGGGGGTGGGCGTTCCGTCCGCATGGCGGCGCAACCGATGGAGCGAAATGACCGCGAAGGGTTCTTCCAGTTGCGCTTCTCCAAACACAAAGGTGAAGATCGGGATGAACAGATCGACGGCGGTCACCGCCAGAATCCGCGTCCCGTGCGGAAATGATCTTTCGCGAAGGTCCTTGAGCATTGTCAGGGCGTTGATCTGATTCCGCTTGAGGTCAAAGACCTGTGGAGGCAGGGGAACGGCGAGCATGACTTGGGCGGGGATGGAAAGGCTCGCCTGGATATTGGCCGCGATGATTTCCAGGACGTCCGGGCCCACCGAATCGCCAATCGGCAAAATCAGCGTTCGCGCCCGATCGTTTCCGGGTTTCGGGCTGGGTTCATTCACTTTTATCGGCCGGACGATTTATCTGGTACTTTTGCAGCTTGCGGTAGAGCGTGGCGCGATTCACGCCGAGAATGTCGGCCGCCTGTGACAGGTTCCAATCGCTTTTTTCCAGCACCTCGCCGATGTGCTCCCTGACAACGGCTTCCAGGGAACGGTCGCCGGAACGCCCGCTGTCGAGATTCGTGAAGGGGAGGTTCTCGGGCCGGATCTGGGCCTTTTTGCCCAGAACCACCGCCCGCTCGATGACGTTTTCCAACTCGCGCACGTTTCCCGGCCAGTCATAGTCCATCAGCAGCCGCATGGCGTCCTTGGATATCCCGGAAAACCGCTTGGCGGTTTCCTTGGCGTAGCGGTTGAGGAAGCATTCGGCCAGAAGCGGGATGTCCTCACTACGGTCGCGCAGCGGCGGTATGTCGATGGATATGACGTTGACGCGATAGTAGAAATCCTTGCGGAATGTCCCCTGTTTTATGTTTTCTTCCAGATTGGCGTGCGTCGCGGAAATAAGCCGGAAGTCAATGGATATGGGTTGGGGATTGCCCAGCCGGTGAAACTGTTTTTCCTGCAACACGCGAAGCAGGTCCACCTGCATCCGGGCGCTGATTTCGGCCACTTCGTCCAGAAAGAGCGTGCCTCCGTGCGCCATTTCCAACCGCCCCTTCTTGGGGAATTGGGCGCCGGTAAAAGCGCCTTTTTCGTGACCGAACAGTTCGCTTTCCAGCAAACTTTCCGTAAAAGCGCCGCAATTTATGGCCACGAAGGGCGCGAAGCTCCTGCCGCTGAGCGCGTGAATGGCCTTGGCCGCCAGTTCCTTGCCCGTGCCGGTTTCACCTTTCAGCAGCACCGAGGCGTCGCTGGCGGCGACGTCGCGGATCATCCGGAAGACCTTGCGCATGGCTTCGGACGCGCCAATGAGATTATGAAACCCGGAGTGGTTTTCGAATCGTTCGCGCAGCAGCCGGTTTTCGTCCAGGAGCCTACGCTGCTGAGCGGCCTTTTCCAGGAGCAGGCTGAGTTGCGGGGGATCGAAGGGCTTCATGAGGTAGTCGCCGGCGCCGATCTTCATGGATTCCACGGCCGATTCCACCGAACCGTGGGCGGTGATCATCACCACGATCGTTTCCGGCGAGTCTTCCCGGACTTTTTTCAGCACCTCGATGCCGCCCATGCCCGGCATCTTGATGTCGAGCAGCATGAGATCGTAAAGATGTTCCTCGACCATCCCGAGCGCCGACGGCCCGTCCGAGGCTACATCGACCGAGCAGCCGAATTTTCTGAGCCAGCCCTGCAGGGACACGCGTATGCTGAGTTCGTCGTCCACCACCAGGACCTGTATGTTATTGGGAGCCATGATGACCTGACCTTGTGATGTTATGCGGACTAAAAAGCTATCATATGATGCGCGCCCACCCTAGTTCCATTTTTGGGGACATAGGGCGGGCCGTTTGTCGCGCCCTTCGCCTAATACGTTCATCCCACGCGGCGTCAGCCCCGTTCGATGGGCAGGATGATGACGCACTCGGCGCCTTCGCCGGGTTCGCTGTTGAAATGGATGGTTCCTTCATGCGCATTGATAATGCCATGGACCACCGAAAGCCCCAGCCCCACCCCCTTGGCCTGCCCCTTGGTGGAGAAGAAGGGCTCGAAGATCTTGGACATGTCTTCTTCCTTGATCCCGTAACCGGTGTCCTTGACCGATATTTTTACCTTGTCCGAAGACTCCCTTAACAGTGTTATGTCTAGCTCGCCGCCGTAGGGCATGGCTTCGATGGCGTTGAACACCACGTTCATGAGCGCCTGATCCAGATGCCCCGCCTGAAACCGTATTTCGGGAAGGTCGGGATCGTAGGCGCGGCTGACCAGGATCTGCTGGATTTTCAGGTTATGGCTGGCGATGGTCAGCACCCGGTCCATGACTTCCCGGACGTTTACCTTCACTTCCTCCCGGGGCTGTTGACGGGAAAAGAAGAGCAGGTTGGAAACGATCTTGCTGGTCCGGTCGATCTCAGAGGCGATCAGGTCCAGGTACTGGATGTTTTCCTCCAGTTGAGCCTCGTTCACGATGCCTTCCTTCATGTTGGCCGAAACCAGACGCGCGAGATTCAGGGTCCCGGTGAGCGGATTGTTGATTTCATGCACCACGCCAGCCATGAGCTTACCCATGGAAATCAATTTGTCTTCGATGACCAGCCGGTTATAGTCCCGCTTGATCCGTTCGGTGGTCGTCTGAAGCCTGGAATTGACAATGTCGCTGATATCCCGGCCGATTTCCAGGACCAGGGAAACCGCGCCGGTTTCGTCCCGGACCGGATAATGCGCGACCTCGTAATAGCGGGTTCCGTCATGAGTGAAATGGGTGTGGCTTGCTCGCGTCGGCTTGCCGGTTTCCAGCGCCTGTTGCAGCGGACAGGGATGATCAGGCCATTCGCAGGGTGTGAGGCTGTGATGGGTGATCTGATAGCAGGGCTTTCCGATGATTTCCTTGCGAGTCAGGCCGGTGCTGCGAAGCGTGGAGTTATTGATGTCGACGATCTGGTAATTGGTGTCGATGATGACGATATCTTCCTGAACCGAATCGACCACGGTCTGGAGAAATTGCGTGTTCTTGTCCAGTTTCGCCTCGGCCTTCAGCTCCTGGGCTCGAATCCGCAACACGTCATAGATCAGTTTGTTGATGGAAAGCATTTTCCAGACGGTCGCGGGGGCCGGGAGGCGTTCGATGCTTTGACGCACCTTTTCATCTCCGGTAAGTTCCAGGACCAGATCAAGGTCTTCTCGATCGAGCAGGGAGCGGGTGTCCATGGTGTCCACTCCCATTTCCCTGGCTTTGACCATTCCGGACGCGTCGGGGTTTATATCGGCCACGGCGGCTATGGAGCCGTTGAAATCCTTGAACTGCTTCTTTTCGAACATCTCCAGAAGCATTTTACAGCGGGTTCCCCCACCGATAATGCCGAGCTTTATTTCGGTCCGTGGAATGTGGTCCTCGTTCATAACGACGCCGATAGCGAAAATGGAAAGGATTTTGATCCGTTATATCATAAGATGAAGAAATCGCCAAAAAATATGAAAAGATACATGCCTGTACTTTAAGGGTCCGTGAATTGCATGCGCAAAAGGCGGCCTCGCGGAAAGGAGTTGGAGTGGAGATTTCTCTTGCGTTCTATAAGGCGGTTCTCGATACCCTGAGCGAAGGTGTCTACTGCGTGGACACCGACAAAAAGATTGTTTACTGGAGCAAGGCCGCCGAAAAAATCAGCGGTTACTCAGCGCGTGAAATGGAAGGAAAATACAGCCAGGACACTTTTCTTAAGCACATCGATGAAGGAGGAGTCGGGCTTTGTCCGTTGTCACAATCGCTTCTCGATGGAGCGATCTGCGAACAGGATATTTCCCTGCGTCATAAAGAAGGACACCGGTTATCCGTGGATTATAGAATCGCTCCGGTCATGAACGGCGAGGGCAAGGTCATCGGCGCGGTCGAGACGTTCAGTGAAAATTCCACCAAAATAGCGGCGATGCAGCGCATTGAGAGATTGGAACGGGAATCGCTCATCGACCATCTCACCGGATTGCCCAACAGACGGTACATGGAATCCCTGCAGGCGGCCCGTTATTATGAAATGCTGCGCTACGGCAGGCTGTACGGGATCATTTTCATCGACATAGACGACTTTAAACAGGTGAACGACAGCTACGGGCATGAAACAGGCGACAGCGTTCTGAGGATGGTGGCGAAAACATTGAGCGGCGTTACGCGGTCATTCGAGGTGGTGGGGCGATGGGGTGGCGAAGAGTTCCTGGCGGTTCTCTGGAATCTTACCCCATCCGAGTTGACGGTGGTGGCGAACCGCTACCGGACCATGGTCGAGCACTCGATGCTGCCGATGAACCTCGATTCGGTACAGGTCACCATTTCGCTCGGCGCGACGCTGGCCGCGCCTGGTGAGTCCATGGAATCGGTTGTCGAACGGGCGGATAAGCTCATGTACCGGAGTAAAACCCGAGGTAAAAACCGAGTTTCCGTGTAGCCGCGTGTTTCCGAATCATGAACGTTATTTCGCGTCGCTCCTTTCGGAAAAGTAGCGTTCGATCTCCGCGTAGTCGGGCGGCTGGTAGGATTTCAGATAAAGCTGTTTCAGCTTGGCGATACGCGCGGCAGATTCGCGAACGCGTTCCGCGAGTTCGGCGGCGCCTTCTATTTCGGCGGCGACTCCTTCAAAGCAACCGGGTATTTCTTCCAGCTTGCTGCAGATCAGGAGAATGTCGGAGCCGCCGCGGAAGGCCTTGATGGAACATTCGCTCAGCGTGTAGCTCCTGGTCACGGCGCCCATTTCCAGGTCATCGGTAATGACCAGGCCGCGATAGCCGAGTTTTTTGCGCAGCAATCCGCGGACCATCGCCGGGGAAAGGCTGGCCTGAAAGTCGGGATCGAGAACGGGATAAATGGCGTGCGACATCATCACCGCGCTGACATCCTGGGCGATGGCCCCCTGGAAGGGGATCAGTTCGGTGGTCAGGTCGGAATCGACGATGGGCAGATCCACGTGGGGATCGACTTTCGCCTGGCCCAGTCCAGGAAAATGCTTGGCGCAGGCCATCACGCCGTTGGTTTGCAGCCCCCGGATCAGCGCGGTTCCCAGCGTGGCCACGCGATGCGGGTCTTCGGAAAAGCTGCGATGGAAATTTTTGGTCGTATCGTCCGGCCTTCGAACGTCGAGGACCGGCGCCAGATTCATATTGAGGCCGACCAGTTTCATTTCCCGGGCCATGAGTTCGCCCCGAAGAAAAACTTCTTCGTAGTGGGCGTCGATCAGGTCTCCCTGGGAGGAGAATTGGGTAAAGGGCGGGCTCAGCCGGGTCACCACCCCACCCTCCTGGTCGATGGCGATGAACAGCGGCGGTCCCCCGGCCTCGGTGGCGACGGTCTGAGCCTGCTCGCACAGGCGGGCCACCTGTTCGGGAGTCTCCGCGTTGCGTTTGAAGAGGATAATCCCGCCCGGCCGGGTATGTCGCAACACCTCGCGGTGATGGTCGGCGAGTTCGAGACCGTGAAAACCGATCATGAAAAGTTGGCCTATTGATTCCCGTAATTCCATGAACCCTGTCCTTTCAGCCAAGGAGGAAAAAAATGGTAAATAAAAGCCTTAAAAACCGCAAGCTAACAAAATTCTTGTGTATTCTCCATCTCAAATATATAGTAAACGGCAGTATCCTTGTCTATCCGGCCGCGCAATCACGCGGTAATTCGAGCATACACACATTTTTTTAGGAACACGAGCTATGAAGCCAGTTTTGGAATTTAGAGTTTATCCCGATGTGCCGGAGCGGCTGAAGCCTCTGGAACGTCTTGCCTATAACCTGTGGTTTGTCTGGAATCCCGAAATCGCCAAGCTGTTCATGTGGCTGGATCGGGAGCTGTGGGAGGAGAGCAAGCACAATCCGGTGTACGTGCTGCATAAGATCGATCAAAAGACCTTGCTGGACGCGGCCAATGACGACAGTTTCCTCGCCCGCATGGACCGGGTCACCGATCTGCTCGATGAGTATCTGGCCGCGACCCGGTGCGAGATCCTGGAATGCAGGGTGGAGCCGGAAAAATTCAACGTCGCCTACTTTTCCATGGAATTCGGGCTCAGCGAATGTCTGCCCATTTATTCCGGCGGTCTGGGCATTCTCGCCGGAGACCATCTGAAATCCGCGAGCGACCTGAACCTGCCCCTGGTGGGCGTGGGCCTGCTCTATCAGGAAGGATATTTCCATCAGTATCTGAATGTGGAAGGTTGGCAGCAGGAGTACTATCCGCGCTCCGATTTCAATCTGCTTCCGCTCAAGCTGATGCATGACGAGTTCCGGCGCTCCCTTGACTATCACCGTGGAATTCAAGGGGGTGGAGGTAAAAGCCCAGATCTGGCAGGTGGTGGTGGGACGGCTCAATCTGTACCTGCTGGATACCAACATCGAGGATAACCCGCCCGAATTCAGGGAAACCACGGCCCGGCTGTACGGCGGCAACCGCGAAATGCGGGTACGCCAGGAAATTCTTCTGGGCGTGGGCGGCGTGAGGGCGCTCAAGGCGCTGAACATCGAGCCCACGGTGTTTCATATGAACGAAGGCCACTGCGCCTTTGTCACCCTAGAACGCATACGCCAATTGAAGGAAGAAAAAGGACTGTCCTTCGATGAGGCGCGGGAGTTCACCATCGCCAGCAGCGTTTTTACCACGCACACGCCGGTGCCCGCGGGCAATGACTATTTCGACAACGACCTCATGATGGCCTATTTTTCCGATTACGCGCCCAAACTGGGGATCAACGCCAAGGTTCTGCTGGGCATGGGTAGAATGAACCCTCGCGATGAAGGCGAACAGTTCTGCATGACCGTTCTGGCGCTTCGCCTCTCATCCTACAGCAACGCGGTCAGCAAGCTCCATTCAAAGGTCTCCCGCAGCATGTGGCAATCGGTATGGCACAATTTCCCACTGGAGGACGTACCTATTTCAGCGGTCACCAACGGCATTCACATCCCTTCCTGGATATCCGACGAAATCGCCGGGCTGTATGACCGTTACCTGGGCCCGCGCTGGATTGAAGATCCGGACCGTTCCAAAATCTGGGACAACGTAAGCCGGATACCCGATTCCGAGCTTTGGCGTTCCCGGGAGCGCCTCCGGGAGCGGATGGTCGCGTTCGCCCGCATACGGCGCCGCCAACAGGTGGAACGAAGGGGAGCGTCCCGCGCCGAGGTCGCGGAAGCCAGCGAAGCGCTCAACCCGGAACATCTCACCATCGTGTTTTCGCGCCGGTTCGCCACCTACAAACGAGCCGTCCTGCTTTTCCGCGATAAACCGCGGCTGGCCAAGATCGTGAACAACCCGCAAAGACCGGTTCAGTTCATCTTCGCGGGAAAGGCGCATCCGCAGGATCAGGAAGGCAAGGCTTTTATCAAGGAAATCGTTCAGACCGCTAAAAGCGACGCTTTCTACAACAAGATAGTTTTTATCGAAGACTACGACTACAACGTCTCCCAGGCCCTGGTGCAGGGCGCCGACGTGTGGCTGAACAACCCCAAAAGGCCCTTGGAAGCGTGCGGCACCAGCGGTATGAAGGCGTCGGCCAACGGAGGGCTGAACCTTTCCGTTCTGGACGGCTGGTGGGATGAGGGGTACACGCCGGAAAACGGATGGGCCATCGGGTCGGGCGAGGAATATGACGACCCCAACTATCAGGACGACGTGGAAAGCAGGGCCATCTACGACCTGCTGGAGAAGGAAGTCGCGCCGTTGTTCTACGACCGCGGTGAAGACGGCATCCCCCGCAGGTGGGTCGCCAAGGTCAAGGCGTCCATGCTTTCCATCTGCCCGGTGTACAATTCCAACCGCATGGTCGAAGAATACGTGCGGACCTGCTATCAGCCGTGCCACGAGCACTTCACCGGGTTGTCTCAGGATACGTTCGCCGGAGCCAAGGAACTGGCGGCGTGGCGGCGCAAAATACAGGTAGGCTGGAACGATATCAAGGTGGAGGACATTCGGACGGACACCTCCCGGACCCTGGTGGCCGGTCAGCCCATCGAACTGACCGCGCGCGTGAGGCTGGGAGAGCTGGCGCCCGAAGACGTGACGGTGGAACTCTACTACGGTCTGCTCGATTCCGTGGGCGAATTCACGGAACGGGAGACCCTGGTCATGGAACACGTGGAACTTGACGCCGGGTCGGGTTGCCACATCTACCAGGCCTCCCTGGAAAACCGGGAGACGGGCAACCTGGGCGTGACGGTGCGCATCATGCCATTTCATACCTTGATGGGAAATCGGTATTCGTTGGGGCTGGTAATCTGGGGATCTTAATCGAGCGGACCATCTAAAATCGAGGAGGGAAAACAGTGCCTTTGCAAAAACACGTGTGGGAAGTTATGGAAGCCGAGTTTCCGACCGTAAACGCCGACGCCACCCTGCGGGAAGCGGCGGAGCTTCTTACCGAAAAAGTCAAAGAGAATAAATATATTCAGGGATTGGTGGTCGTGGATTCCAACAACCACTACCAGGGAATCATCACCATCAAGGATATTCTGAGCCACCTGCGGGGATTGTTCGACGCCTCGTGCGGAGAGGGTGAAAGCCCGAGCATCCTGAGCATCTTTTCCGACCGTTGCCGCATGGACGCCGCGAAAAAAGTGTCGGAGATCATGAAAAAGGAAACCCTGCCCGCGGCCCCCGGTGATAGGCTCATAGACGCCATGAAGAAATTGCTGAATGACAGCGTGCGGGTCATGCCGGTGGTGGAAGGCCATCGTCCGGTCGGCGTCCTGTATCCGCAGGACCTGTTTCTTATCATGAAAGAGCTGATCTAAGGCTAAAAGGAATACGATTGATGGATCGAATCAGGCTGATCCGGGATTTGTGCGGCGTAATCGGTGTCTCCGGGTATGAAGAATTTGTCCGGGAGATAATCAGAGACAAGGTCAGCCCGCTCGTTGATGAAATCAGGACGGACGCGCTGGGAAATCTCACGGCCGTCATCAATCCCGGCGCCGATCTCACGTTCATGATCGAAGCGCACATGGACGAGATCGGCTTTTTGGTGAGCCACGTGGAACCCGAAGGCCTGCTGCGGTTTTCCCCCTGGGAGGCTGGGACCCGCGCGTCCTGCCCGCTCACGCCGTGGTCATACAAACGGCCGCCGGGGATACGGTCATGGGCGCGATCGGCATGGCGCCGCCCCACGTTCAGTCTCCCGAAGACCAGAAAAAGCCCATATCCCCGGAAGATCTGTTTATCGACGTGGGGGCGTCCGACGCCGAAAAGGCTCGGGAACTGAATGTCGGCGTGGGATCGCCCGGAACGCTCTATGCGCCGTTCACCGAACTGGGCGGCGGCGCCATCATGGCCAAGGCGCTTGACGACCGCTTGGGCTGCGCCATTATCATCGAACTGCTGGAGATGTTTTCCCACGATCGTCCCGATTTCACCCTGGCCGCGGTTTTTTCCTCGGCCGAGGAAGTGGGCATGCGCGGGGCGACTACGGCCGCCTATGCGATCCACCCGGATGCGGCGCTGGTACTGGAAGCCACGGTCGGCGACACGCCAGGGCTCCCGGATCGCAAACAGCCCACGCGGATGGGAAAAGGCGCGGCCATAACTGTTGCCGACAAACGCATCATCGTGCCGCGATACCTCATCCAGTACATCGTGCAACTGGCCGAACAGGAAAAGATCGCCTACCAATACAAAACGCCTATTTTCGGCGGCACCGACGCCGGGGCCATCCACCTGTCCCGTGAAGGCGTGCTGACCGCAGTGCTGTCCGTTCCCTGCCGGTACATCCATTCCCCTATCTCGCTCTTCCGGATGGAAGATTACGAGAGCGCCCTGAGTCTGTCCACCGCGTTCGTGAAACGGGCGAGAGAGATCGTCGCGCTACGCGAGGCGCAGGGGTAAGGAGAAAACCTGGAGCGAAAAATTTTTCGCCCCTACAATCACGCCCAAAATTGAAACCAAAGGCATAATCGGTTCAGTAGAAGATTTCTCGCTGCGCGAGAAAGAGCCCTAGGGAGCGCGGGGGAAGAAATTCCCCCCGCAAAGTTTTTTTCTTTCCACTCCCCGGCGTAATCAGCTCTCGCCGTCCGAAGGCAGGGATTGCACGCGGCACATGGCGATGTCTTCCCGGCACTGGAGGTAGGTGGGCGTTACCCAACTGCGGCCGTCACGGGCGATGAGCGTTTCCGCCTGTTCGGGGCCCCAGGAGCCGGCCTGATAATTGGGAAAATCGGTGGGTTTTTGTTCGCTCCACACATCGAGGATGGGCATGATCACTTCCCAGGCGGCTTCGGCCTGATCCGCGCGCATGAACAGGGTGGCGTCTCCCCGCATGACATCCAGCAGCAGGGTTTCATAGGCGTCGGGAGGGGTTTTGTTGAACGCTTCCCGATAGAAGAACTGCATCATCACCGGCGTCAGGTTCAGGGTAGGACCGGGATGTTTGGATTCGAAACGCAGCAGGATGCCCTCTTCGGGCTGGATCGAAATGATCAGCCGGTTGGGGCGCTGGTCCATCAGCGCTTGCGACGGGAACGTCTGGTGAGGCACCGGATTGAACTGGATGGACACTTCGGTTACCCGGCTGGGCAGTCTCTTGCCGGTGCGCAGGTAAAAAGGCACCCCCTGCCATCGCCAGTTATCCACGAAAAATTTGACGGCGGCGAAGGTTTCGGTATGGGAATCCTCGTCGACGTTCTCTTCCCGGCGGTAGCCCTGGACGTGCTCGCCTTCCAGCCAGCCGCTGCCGTACTGGCCCCGCACCGCGAAGTTGCTCACCTGATCATAGGGGATGCGCCGGATGGCGTGCAGAACGTCCACCTTTTTGTTGCGCACCTCGTTGTCGTCCATGGAGATGGGCGCTTCCATAGCCACCATGCAGAGAATCTGCATGAGGTGATTCTGGATCATGTCGCGTAGCGCGCCCGACTTTTCGTAATAATTTCCCCGGTGTTCGACGCCGATCCGTTCGGACACGTTAATCTGCACGTGGTCGATGTAATGGCGGTTCCACACCGGTTCGAACAGGACGTTGGCCAGGCGAAAAGCCAGGATGTTCTGCACGGTTTCCTTGCCCAGAAAATGATCGATGCGGAATATCTGTTTCTCGTCGAACACCTGGGTCAGAAGCCGGTTCAGCTCCCGCGCGGAATCAAGATCGATTCCGAACGGCTTTTCCACCACGATACGGGCTCGTTCGCGGTCCCGGTTCAGCTTGGCTCTGGTCAGGCCCCTGGTAATGGGTTCGATCATGGAAGGCGGCGTGGCCAGATAAAAAATGCGGTTGGCCTTGGCGGACCATTCCTTTTCCAGCCCGGCCATGCGGTCGCCGAGTTCCTTGTAGGACTGGTCCTTATCCAGTTCCATCTCGATGAATTCCACGTTCGTTTCGAACTGTTTCCAGTCCTCGTCCTTGGTTTTTCCGGTGCGGGAAAACTGGTCGATGCCGACGCGGACATGGTCGCCGTACTTGGCCTTGGCGGAATGGAGATGTCCCAGGCCGAGAATCGCGTAATGGTTCGGGCATCCAGCCGTCGAGGAACAGGTCGTAAAGCGCCGGAATCAATTTGCGCCAGGCCAGATCGCCCGCGCCGCCGAAAATCGCAAATATGGTGGGTCCCGGATGATTGATGTCGGTCATGTGACGCCTCGTCTCGGTTTTACCACTCGGTATGAAAAATACCTTCGCGGTCGATTCGTTCGTAGGTGTGCGCCCCGAAGAAATCACGCTGCGCCTGGATCAGGTTGGTGGGCAACCGCTTGCTCCGCATGGCGTCCACATAGGCCAGGGCCGCCATGAAGCCGGGCGCGGGCAGCCCCGCCCCCACCGTTTCGACCACCACCGCGCGCATACTGGGCAAACACCGGCCGACCTCGCCGCTTATTCCCGGGTCCAACAGCGGGTTCTCCAGGTCGGGGTTGTCGCGGTAGGCCTTGCGGATCTGTTCCAGAAGCGCGGTGCGGATGATACACCCTCCCCGCCAGATACGGGCCACGTCTTCCAGGTTGAGACCATAGCCGTATTCCTTGGACGCCTTGGTCAAAAGCGACATGCCCTGGCTGAAGGCGACGATCAGCCCGCCATACAGGGCCTCCTTTAGAAGCGTCAACGTTTCCTTTTCGGCGAGGCAGAGTTTGTCGGCGCCGCCGAGCGAAGCTTCCAGTTTCTCCCGCAGACCTCCGTGAGTGGAGAGATTGCGCATCATCACCGCCTGATCGATATTGGGAGTCGGCGTTTGCAGGTCCAGGGCGCTGTCCGTGGTCCATTTGCCGGTGCCCTTCTGGCGCGCCCGGTCCAGCACCATGTCCACCAGCGGCTTTCCGGTTTCCGGGTCTTGTTTTTTGAAAATCGTACCGGTTATTTCCAGCAGGAACGATTCCAGCTCTCCCCGGTTCCATTCTTGATAAATTTCCGCCAGCCGTTCCGTTCCCAGCCCCAGGCCCCGGCGCATGATGTCATAGGTTTCGGCGATGAGTTCCATGTAGGCGTACTCGATCCCGTTGTGCGCCATCTTCACGTAGTGGCCGGACGATCCCTTGCCCAGATAGGCCACGCAAGGGTCGCCGTTTACGTGAGCCGAGGCTTTGCGGAGAATCTGTTCCACCCGTTCATACGCTTCGCGCGGGCCTCCGGGCATGATGCTGGGGCCGCGACGCGCCCCTTCTTCGCCGCCCGAAATGCCCATGCCCATGAAATGCAGCCCCTTTTCCGCCATCTGCGCCGCGCGCCGGTCGGTGTCCGTGAAGTGCGAATTTCCGCCGTCGATGACGATGTCGCCTTTTTCCAGCAGCGGCGAGAGTTCATCCAGCACGGCGTCCACCGGCTGGCCCGCCTTGATGACCAGCAGCATGGCCCGAGGCCGCCGGAGGGAGGCCAGAAACTCCTCCAGGGAGTAGCCCGCCTCCACGGAGCGACCCTCCACGCGCCGGTCCATGAACTCCTTGGTCTTTTCGGCTGTGCGATTGTACACTCCCACCTTGAATCCATGGTCGGCCATGTTCAGCGCGAAATTGGCCCCCATGGTTCCCAAACCGATCAAGCCTATTTCACATGTTCCGTCGCCCATTTCAGTCCGTTCCTTTTTAGAAGCCTTGTGGGGGAATCTCTTCCCCCACGCCCCCTGCGTGAGATTTCTCGCTGCGCTCGAAATGAAAAACCGTCTTCGTCATTCCGCGACTTGATCGCGGAATCCAGGAAATTCAATTATTTTTTGATATCGCGAATCTTCTCTTCCAGCGTGTTCATGAGCTTGTCAAAGGGCTTGTTGAACTTGTCCACGCCTTCGTCTTCGAGCTGTTGGGTGAGGTCGTCGATGTCCAGATCCAGTTTTTTCAGGTCGGCGAAGACTTGATCGGCCTTTTCGAGCCCTTCGTGAATGCGTTCCTTGGGGTTGCCATGGTCGCGATAGGCGTCCAGGGTTTCCTGCGGCATGGTGTTGACGGTTTCGGACGCTATGAGCGGTTCCACGTATTTGACATCCGGGTAGTCGGGATTTTTGGTGCTGGTGCTGGCCCAGAGCAGCCGCTGCGGACGCGCGCCTTTTTTCAGGAGTTCCTTGAAGCGCGGCCCCTCGAAGATTTCTTCATAGATGACATAGGCCTTTTTGGCGCTGGCGATGGCCACTTCACCGATCATTTGGTTGGCCGTCTGGGCGTTGGCTCCGCCGGACTCCACGATTTTTTTCAGCATGGGGTCCACCAGCACGTCGATGCGGCTTAAAAAGAAGCTGGCCACCGAGGCGATGCGGTCGATGGGCTTGCCTTGGGCGGCGCGGTCTTCCAGGCCGGCTATATAGGCTTCCGCCACCGTGCGGTAGCGCGGCAGACCGAACAGCAGGGTGACGTTGACGTTGATCCCTTCGCCGATGAGCGTGCGAATGGCGGGCAGTCCTTCCAGGGTCGCCGGCACCTTGATCATCACGTTGGGCCGGTCCACCAATTTCCAGAGCTCGCGCGCTTCCTCGATGGTGGTCCGGGTTTCGTGAGCCAGATGGGGATTGACTTCCAGGCTGACAAAGCCGTCCTTGCCGTCCAGCCGGTCGTACTCCGACCTGAACACATCGGTGGCCGACCGGACGTCTTCCACGGTGATCCTGGTGTAGATCTCCTTGGCGTCAAGGCCTTTGGAAACCATGGATTCGATAGCGGAATCATAGTCACCGCTGTCGGTGATCACCTTTTGAAAGATGGCGGGGTTGGAGGTGACGCCCCTGATCCCATCATCATCCATCAGTTGTTTCAGTTCACCCGTCTGAATCATCTTCCGCCGGATATAATCCTGCCAGGGACTCTGGCCGAACGTATTCAATTTTTTCAGAGCGTTCTCACCCATGCCGTTTTTCTCCTTTCGCGGCGCGATATCCTTATTTTTTCATCCGTTCGAGCAGCGCTCGCGCTCGATTGCAGACGTTTTCCAGGTTAAATCCTAAATGTTTCATCACTTCCCCGCCGGGAGCCGAGGCGCCGAACCGGTCCACGCTCACGGTATCGGTCAGGGGATCGGGCCGAAGATACGATTTCCAGCCCAGGCTCACGCCCGCCTCCAGAGCCAGCAACGGCGCCCCCTCGGGGACGATCGACCGGCGGTAATCTTCCGGCTGTTCGCTGAATAGGTTCCAGCAGGGCAGACTCACCACGCGAACCGCGACGCCCTCCTTTTCCAAGGCTTCCTGGGCCTGAAGCGCCAGATGGATTTCGGAACCGGTGGCCGTCACCAGGATTTGGGGAGAACCTTTGGACGCTTCGGACAGGACGTATCCGCCCTTGGCCACGCCTTCGGTTATGCCGGTATAGCGGCTCGGGTCCAGAACGGGCAGCTTCTGGCGAGTCAGAATCAGCGCCACCGGCCGCCCCTGGGTTTGCACGGCCACCCGCCAGGCCGCGGCGGTTTCGTTGGCGTCGGCGGGCCGGATGACCACCATGTGGGGTATGGCCCTCAGGCTTAAAAGCTGCTCCACGGACTGATGGGTGGGGCCGTCCTCGCCCAGGCCGATGCTGTCGTGGGTGTACACGTAGATGACCCTGAGTTCGCTGAGCGCGGCCAGACGGATGGAAGGCCGCATGTAGTCGCTGAAAATAAGGAAGGTCGCGCCGTAGGGTATGAGTCCCCGGTGCAGGGCCATGCCGTTGAGGACAGCGCCCATGGCGTGTTCGCGCACGCCGAAGTGCATGTTGCGGCCTCGTTCGACCGCCTCAAAATCACCGGCCTTGGCGATGATGGTGTTGGTGCTCGGCGAAAGGTCGGCGGAACCGCCCATCAGTTCGGGAAGCCGGGGGGCGATGCCGTTGATCACCTTTCCCGACGCCTTACGGGTGGCCATGGGGCCGTCGCCGGGAGCGAATTTCGGCATATCCGCGTCCCAACCTTCGGGCAGCCGTCCTTCAATAACCCGGTTGAACTCGGCGGCCAGTTCGGGAAATTCCTTTTCATAGGCGTCAAAGGCGCGTTCCCACGCATCCTGCCAGGCCTTGCCCCGTTCCACGGCTTTTCGCATGTGGTTGAGCGCCTCGTCGGGGATGAGAAAGGTCGGTTCCAGCGGCCATCCCAGATTTTCCTTGGTCAGTTTGACCTCTTCCTCGCCCAGGGGCGAACCGTGCGCGTCTCCGGTGTCCTGCTTGTGGGGGCTCCCGAAACCGATGTGCGTCCGAGCCCGGATAAAGGAAGGCCTTCGGGTTTCCTTGCGCGCCTGCTCCAGGGCCGCCGCCACCGCCTTGGCGTCGTTGCCGTCGGCAACTTCCTGGACGTGCCAGTCATATGCGGCGAAGCGGGCGGCGCGGTCTTCGGTAAAGGCGATGATGGTATCGCCTTCTATGGAGATGTGGTTATCGTCGTACATCACGATAAGCTTGCCCAGCTTGAGGTGCCCGGCCAGGGAAGCCGCTTCCGAGGCCACGCCTTCCATGAGGTCGCCGTCGCTGGCGTCCACGTAGGTGTAATGATCGACGATGGTGTGGCCGGGACGGTTGAAACGGGCGGCCAGGGCCTGTTCCGCTATGGCCATGCCCACGGCGTTGCTGATGCCCTGTCCCAGGGGACCGGTGGTGGCCTCGACACCGGGGGTGAGGGTACGTTCGGGGTGGCCGGGTGTGATGCTGCCCCACTGGCGGAAGCGTTTGATCTCATCCAGGGAGAGGTCGTAGCCCGTCAGGTGGAGAAGGGCGTAGAGCAGCATGGAGCCGTGGCCGGCCGAAAGCACGTAACGGTCGCGATTGGGCCAGTGGGGGTCCCGGGGATTGAAGCGCAAAAAACGATCCCACAGGGTGTAGGTTTTCGCCGCGCTTCCCATGGGCATGCCCGGATGGCCGGATTTGGCCTTTTCCACCGCGTCCACGGCCAGAAAGCGGATGGTGTTTATGCACAATTCATCCAGTTCGGAAGCCGAACGTATCGGATCATTCTCGCGAGTCATGATAGGTTTCCTTTATCTTGTCGAGCCGACGGCTAAAAGAGTAGCGTGTTTGTTGAGTTCGGTTTTTTGGTTTCCCCGCGCCGAGCGCCTTGACCCGGATTTGAAACGAATCCGGTTCCCCTGCCTTGGTAGAATCGAAAAACACCACGCCGCCGAAGACGCCTACTCCCCGGCCCCCTTCTCGCTCAATTCGCATGCGGCGTGAGCGGCGCCCAGCAGGGCGGCTTTTTCGTTGAGAATAACCAGCACCGGTATTCCGGTCAGAAATTCCTCGAAACGGCCCTTGTCCGTAAAAGCGCGCATGAATTGACTCGCGCGCAAAAACGGCAGGATCTTGGGAGGGATACCCCCGCCCAGGAGCAATCCCCCGGTGGACATATAGGTCAGCGCCACGTTGCCCGCCACCGAGCCCAGGACGCGGCAAAAACGTTCCAGGGCCTCCCGGCACAGGGGATCGTCGCCTTTCATGCCGTGTTCCGCGATAATGGGGGTGGGGTCTTGGTCTTTGCGGGAAAGCGCTTCACGGACCTCGTCCGACTCCCGGCCTTTCCCGCGCGAGAGCAGCCACCGGTAGATATCGGTCAGCCCCATGCCCGAAGCGACTCGTTCCACGCTGACATGGCCGTACAGGTCGCGCAGGTATTCGCGCAGGTCGTATTCATCCGGGTCGGCGGGGGCGAAATCCACGTGGCCCCCTTCGGAAGCGACCGGTATGTGGCGGCCATCCGCGTACACCAGCAGGGCCTGCCCCAGTCCGGTGCCCGGCGCCACCAGGCCGATGGGACGCTCCGGTTTGATCTTGAGCCCGTTGAAGGAGAAAAACTCATCATTTTCAAGCAGGGGAACGGCGAGAGCGGTCACCAGCAGGTCGTTGAGCAGGCGGACGTGGTTCCATCCGAAGTGGCGCCGCAGGTTTTCCTCGGACACTTCCCACGGCAGATTGGTTGTCCGGACCACCCCGTCGGTTACCGGTCCGGCGATACCGAAACAGGCCACCTCGATTTTTTCAGGGCGGCCATCGAGCATTTGCTCGATAATGCGTTCAAGTTTTGACTTGCCGCTTTCAAAAACGGCCGAAGCCACCACTTCGGGCTTTTTTTCTCCGGGCCGGAAGATACCCAGCCGCGTGGAGGTTCCTCCTATGTCTCCAGCCAGCACATACGACGAATCCTCTTTTTTGGTCTCCCGATTCACCATTCACCTCTGCGCATAAGGAACACGAATGACCGAGGGCCGACCTTGAAGCCCTCCGATTATAATACCACATCTCATTATAATATGGAGAGCAAGGCGGAATTAATAATATGTTCGTTCGGTTAAGATCGCGTTTCTAAGCGGCTGAAACGGTTTGTTCGGACGCTTGAACAATGGCCCGGTATTTTTCGTGGATAAGATTCCGATCGAATTCCTCTTCCTCGCGCAGCATGGCGTCTTTTTCTTCCTGCGTGAAATACTCCATGACCGGGATGAAGAAATGTTTGTCCTCTTTTTCGATATGCCGGGGATAGAACTCCGCCAGCGCGGACATACACTCCCGCAGCGTGGCTGCGGCTCCGGTGTCGCCTTCGAGGTATTTTTTATTGGCTTCGACCATTTTGGCGGTCAGCTCCCGTCCCCGCTTGTGGTCTTCGATAAGTCCGTTCATGATTTGGGCGTGTTCGGGAGAAAGGGGCTTCTTTTTCAGATCGCGAAACAGGATATTCTCCTCTTTCCCATGATGGCAATGGTCGGCGTACGTTCTGATAAAATCGACGGCCGTGACGATAAAATCGGGATTCGCCTTGTCGCTTCTCGTCATGCGCTCCACCTCGCGACCCATGACCGCGATCATTCTTTCTATCAGCCGGTGTTCGATCATCAAAGGGGCGATCGGTTGCATTTTCATCGCGGTTCCTCCTCACTGATTTATAACGTTCCACCAACACGCGCGTTTAACGGTCCTCATTATTATTGCACATTAAGCCCTTCTTGTGGGCGGCTCCCGTAAGGTTATGTTCGAGGTTTCCCGATTATTTCCAGCGGGGCGAGGAATACTTCTTATTAAAAAATGATTAACAGAGCTTTCAGAGACGCCGGATGGACCGAAGATTCCTTACACTGTGGCCCCCGATCTTCATCTTATGGTTGAAGGCGGGTATGATAATAGGTTATGCTGGCTTATTACGTAGTTTACGCTAATTTTATAAAGCCTCAAAAAGATTAAAGAGACATTCTCTTAGTAAATATTCCGGAATTCAGGCGGAAAGGCCTCGGCCGATTATATTTCGGCGCCATGGAGCAGGCGGCCGTTTCGACATTAGTGATTAAATTTGAGATAAAGGAGTAGCGCTTCTAAAAATGACGACTTTTGTACAAAAAATGCTCATCAAACTAGGTCTGATCGCCAAGGATCCTCTGAAACCAGCTCCAGCCCCGGTCAAAAAGCAAAATCCGGCCCCAACGGCTTCCCCGGCCGCCGCAAGCCCTGTTCCCGCCTCAGCGGAAAGTCCTTCCGCTCCTACGAAGCGGCCCCCAAGAAAGCCTCGCAAACCGTCGGACGCGGAAGCATCAGGCCCGCCGGCCGCCGCGGCTCCTCAAAAGAAATGGGAGCCTTCCCATTTTCAGGTTGAACCGGCGGAGGGAAAAACCAGATTTCACGATTTCAACCTTCCCGACCCGCTGATGCGCGCTATACACGATCTGGGTTTTGAATACTGCACGCCCATCCAGGCCGAAATACTGCCGTCCGCGCTCGCCGGAAGAGACGCCACCGGCAGGGCTCAAACCGGCACCGGAAAAACGGCGGCGTTTCTGATAACCATCATCGAGCGGATGCTGAAAAATCCGCTGCAGGGGGAGCGCCAGCCCGGCTCGCCGCGCGTTCTGATCCTCGCCCCCACGCGGGAGTTGGTCATGCAGATCGCGGGCGAAGCTTTTCAACTCGCCAAATACTGCCCTCTGAAAATCGTTTCGGTTTACGGAGGCATGGATTACGAGAAACAACGCAAGCTCCTGACCGCCGGGCCGGTGGACGTTATCGTGGCCACTCCCGGACGACTGCTCGACTTCCAGCGCCGCCGCGACCTTTCGCTCAGGAAATGCGAAACGCTGATCATCGACGAGGCCGACCGGATGCTGGACATGGGTTTTATTCCCGACGTGCGCAGAATCATCGGCGCCACGCCGCCCACGGAAAAGCGGCAAACCCTGCTTTTCAGCGCCACGTTGACCGCCGAAATCATCCGCTTGGCCGACCAGTGGACCACCAACCCGGTGACCGTGGAAATCGAACCCACGCAGGTCGCGGTGGATACGGTGGAACAGATCGTTTACATCGTGACCGACAACCAGAAGTTCGCCCTGTTGTACAACATTATCGAGCGCAAGAACCTGGACCGCGTGCTGGTTTTCTGCAACCGGCGCGACCAGGTGCGCAAGCTCACGGAAACCCTTACCCGCTACGGGATCAACTGCACGGAGCTATCCGGGGATATTCCGCAGAAAAAGCGAGTCAGCCGCCTGGACGACTTCAAGGCCGGAAAGATACGGGCTTTGGTGGCGACGGACGTGGCCGGGCGGGGTATTCACATCGAGGGCATGAATCACGTCATCAATTTCAAGCTGCCCCACGATCCCGAAGACTACGTGCACCGCATCGGGCGCACGGGCCGGGCAGGGTCCGAGGGAACGTCGATCAGTTTCGCCGACGAGATGGACGCCTTTTATATTCCCGCCATTGAGGAGTTTATCGGAGGCAAATTGAGCTGCATCGAGCCGGATGACGACTGGCTGACCATGCCGGAGCTTCCCCCCGGCGCGAAACGAAGCAGACCGCCGCGCCCCCGGAAGAGTTCCCCGGACAATCGGCGGGAGTCCACATCGGACGCCAAGCCCCGGAGAAGACGGCCCCGGGGTCCCAGAAAACCCGCCCAGGGCAAAACCGGCGCTTCGAATCCTTCTTCATAAGGTCATTTCTTGCCGCTCGCTTCGTTGGATCGTTTTCAAACCTTCGGACGAGCGGCTCTCATGGTCCGGCAATTTTACCGCCCGGGCGCTTTTCCGCTTGCCCACGGCCTTGCGAACGGCTTTCGCCAGCCCGGTGGTGGTGACCGGTTTTTCCAGGAAATCGCTGACCCCCAACTCACGGGCCTGCTCCCGGGTGATCAGTTCACTGTAACCCGTGCATAAGATAATGGGCAGATCCTCCCGCAGAGCCAGAATCTCCCGGGACAATTCCGCTCCGGTCATGTCCGGCATGGTCATATCCGTGACCACCACGTCGAACCGGCCGGGGTTTTCACGGATGAGGTTCAGCGCCTCGACGCTGCTCGTGGAAGTCGTCACGCGGTAGCCCAGCCGTTCGAGCATTTTACTCCCCAGCGTGGCGAGCTGTTCCTCGTCGTCAACGACAAGCACCCGCTCGTTTCCGCGCGGAATGGTTTCCATCCGCGGAGCGTCCTCGGCTTCCTTGGTCATGACCAGCGGCAGGAAGGCCTGGAATTCGGAGCCCTTGCCCGGTTCGCTCCGGACGCTTATGGCGCCCCCGTGGCTTTTCACGATGCCGTGGACCACGGCGAGCCCCAGCCCCGTCCCCTCCCCCTTTTCCTTGGTGGTGAAGTAGGGATCGAAAATTCTATCCACGATGGAGGGGGCGATGCCGTGTCCCGAATCCTTGACGGTCAACATCAGGTAGGTCCCGGGATGGAGGTCGGGATACGTCTTGGTCATTTCCGGGGTGATCGGGACTTCGGACGTGGTGACCTCCAGCACGCCTCCCTTTTCCCGCATGGAGTGGTAGGCGTTGGTACACAGGTTCATGATGAGCTGATGTATCTGCGTGGCGTCGGCGACTACCACGCCGTTGGTGTCCAGATTCCAGCGAATCTCAATGGTGGACGGTAGTGACGGCCGCAGCAATTTGAGCGCTTCCTTGACGATGAGGCTCACCCGGATGGGCGCTCGTTCCCGTTCCATGTGACGGGTAAAGGTGAGAATCTGGTTCACCAGGTCCTTGGCGCGTTTCCCCGCCTTGAGCACTTCTCCCAGGTAGTTCTTCGACGAACTGTCATCGGGCAGATCTCCCAGGGTCAGCTCCGAATAACCGATGATCGCCGACAGGATGTTGTTGAAGTCGTGAGCGATACCGCCGGCCAGGGTTCCCAGTGCCTGGTTTTTCTGGCTGCGCCAGAGCTGCTCTTCCAGCTTGGATTCCTGGGTTACATCCCTTTTGACCGCGACGAAATGAGTGATGTTTCCGCCCGCCATCCGGATGGGCGTGATGGTCGCTTCTTCTTCATAATGGTCGCCGTCTTTTTTCCTGTTCACCAACCGGCCTCGCCAGCTCTTGCCCTGTTTTATGGTGGACCACATTTCCTGGTACAGGGATTTGTCGTGCCTGCCGCTTTTCAGGACTCTCGGGTTCATGCCGATGACTTCATCGCTGGCATAGCCGGTGATGCGTTCGAACGACGGATTGACGTACTCGATCATCCCTTCCGTATCGGTCATGACAATGATTTCCTGCGCCTGATCGACGGCGGCGGCAAGCAGCGTGCGGGCGTTCTCGGCCTGTTTCTGCGCGGTGACGTCAATATTCATGTTGACGCCGTATTCGACGACGCCGTCTTCGATCAGGATGGGGAACGCGTTTCCAAAAGCCCAACCCGTCTGTCCGTCCTTGCGCCGGACCGCCCATTCCATTCCCACCAAACGTTCTCCCGAGAACACCCGGCGTATGATCTCCCGCTTCGCCGCTTCCTCGCCCCGGGGCGCGATCAGGTTGTAACAAACGTTACCGACCGCCTCCCGGCCGGTATAGCCGTAGACGTTTTCCGCCTCCCGGTTCCAGGAGAGAATTCTGCCGTCCCGATCGAAGGTGTAACAGGCGATGGGCATGTTCTCCACAAGTTCCCGGTAGCGTTCCTCGCTTTCCCTGAGCTTGATCTCGGCCATCTTGCGCTCGTGTATGTCCACGTTGGAACCGGCCATCCTGACGGGTTTGCCGGTTTCATCCCATACCGCCTCACCGCGAGAGCGAACCCACCGGTACGCGCCGGATTTCATTTGGACCCGGTACTCGCAATCATAGGGCTTACGTTCCTTCAGATGGCCGTTGAGCGCCTTGATAAACGATCTGGTGTCATCCGGATGAATCAGCGCCAGAATCGACGACAGGCACGGCCGGACCTCATTGGGCTCATACCCGGAAAATTCGTAGATGCGGGGAGACCACCACTGTTCGTCCTGATTCACGTCGGCCCAATACCAGAGGCCGTCATTGGAGCCTTTCACCGCCAGATTCAGCCTTTCCTCGCTTTCCCAAAGCGCCTCCTGCATGCGCAACCGTTCCGCCGCGTCTTTTTTGAGTTTTTCGGTCGCGTTGCGTTCCTTGAGCAAGCTGGACTGAAGCCCTTCGGTCAGCACGGCCGTGGATATGGAGGCCGCTCCGGCCAGGAAGAAAAAGTTGGCGGCCGTAACCGTCCAGCGCGTCACGGAAATCCCCAGATCGCCGGCCCAATTCTGCATGCCGGCCTCGATGAGCCACCCTATGAATATCAGGCTGAGGCAATTGATGAGAATCGCCGCGACGGCGGCGCGAAGGCCCAACAACACACCGCCGAACAGGGAAAAGGCGAAGAGAAAGATCAGGCCGGAGGTGACCGGCCCGCGATACAGCAGGACCGTCAGACCGACTGCGTAGAGCATGATCAGGGTCCCGACGGCGCGAATTTCGAATTTCAGCCGACGGGCCAGTAGCAGGACAACCGCGCCCATATACACCATGTTGTCCACGATTATGATTCCCCACGACCCTTCCTTGAACGACAGGATCATGCCCTGGATGTAGGGATACAGCGCAAAGAGAACGCCGGATAAAAGCGTTACGGTGACGATGCGTTCCCGCCAGAACGATAAATCCCCTTCGCCGTTGTCGGCTCCGGGGCAGAGCCTGTCCACAATGCGCCACCATAGAATCGGTATCAGGGCGGATTTTTTCCCGCCCCTCGCCGGAGATGATTCGTTCGCCATTCTTTAAGGACCTCGTTCTTTCGAAACGAACACGATGGAGTATGAAATTGTGTATCCGGAGCGTCTTTCGGCATTCAGTCGCTTCGCCGTCGTTCGGAACGCGTGGAATATTTATCTATAAAACTATATCGGCGGTTACTCCTGAAATATTATGAAAAAGCGCCAGTTTCCATTGCGGAGTGAACCGTCGCGAATTGAGACCGATGAAGGGCGTGGATGCCCCGGTCAAGCCGGGGCATGACGAGGGGGAGAGATCGGCGCATGACGAGAGGGAGAGATCGGCGCATGACACGGTAGTGCGCTGACTGCATGACGCGGGACTGCGCTGTATGACGTTACTCGATCAAGTCCGAGCAGATGAGGGGCTGGAGAGAGCGGCGCATGACAAGGCCGGCGTGGTTTACCGCTCTCGTCATTGCCCGGCTTGACCGGACAATCCAGCAAAAAATGAACGGGAAATAACGGAACGGCGGACTAGGAGCGGCCCGCCTTGCGAGCCGCCCTGTCGCAGGACTGCAGGAGCGAATGCACTTCAGCCGAGTGTAGGTAGCGGTACGAGCCCTGCCGCAACCCCCTGAGCTCCAGGTCCCCCACGGCGACCCTTTTGAGACGCAGCACCTGAGCGCCTACGGCGGCCAGCATTCGGCGGACCTGCCGTTTTCTGCCTTCGGTTATGGTCACGCCGACCCAGACCTTCTTGCCTTCGCTCTTCAGGATGGAAACCCTGGCCGGGGCCGTGGGGCCGTCTTCAAGCGTGATCCCCTCCCTGAGCATGTTCAGCTTGGTCTCGCTCGGCGCTTCCTTTACCAGGGCCTGATAGCTCTTTGGTATACCGTATCGGGGGTGGGTCATTTTCAGGGTAAAGGCGCCGTCGTTGGTGAGCATGAGCAGACCTTCCGAATCCAGGTCCAGACGCCCCACAGGGTACACCTTTTCGCGAATTCCCTTGAGCAGATCCGTTACCAGCGGCCGCCCCTGGGGGTCGCTCAACGCGCAGATGACGCCGCGAGGCTTGTTCAGCATGAGGTAGATCAACCGCTCCCGAACGCTCACAACCTTGCCATCCAGGGTTATCTCATCGCGGGAGGGGTCGACCTTAACTCCCTGTTCGGACACGACCGTCCCGTTGACCGCCACTCTGCCCTGCGCGATGATTTCCTCGGCTTTTCGCCGGGAATATTGGGTAGCCTCAGCCAGCGCTTTCTGTAACCGTATCTGGTTCATAATCTCCAGTCTCGACGTCGATCAATTTCAGTTCCTCGAGGGAAGGAAGATCCGAAAGATCCTTTAAATCAAACATTTCCAGAAAATAGGGAGTGGTCCCGTAGATGAGCGGCCTGCCGGGGACATTCTTCCTCCCCACGATGCGAATCATTTCCTTTTCCAGGAGATACCGGAGCACGCCGCCGCAATCGACCCCCCTGAGACGCTCGATTTCCGAGCGCATGACCGGTTGCTTGTAGGCGACGATGGAGAGCGTTTCCAGGGCCGGTTTGCTCAAACGGGAAACCTGCGCCTTTCGCAAACGCTTGACGTATTCCTTGAAGTCGGAACGGGACCGGAACTGATATCCTCCGGCCACTTCCTTCACCCGCATCCCCTTGTCGGGACCGTCATATTCCTTTTTTATAACCTCGATGGCCTCCCGGATGTCTTCTGGGCGGGTCGAATCGAGGATTTCCACCAGCTTTTTCAGGGACAGCGGGGTGTCGGAAAGAAACAGCAGACACTCCACGATGGGTTTGAGGGCGGCTACGCTCATGACGCCTGGGCCTCCCCCGCGCCCTTGGCCGTGACGAACAGGGAAATGGCGGCGGCGGTCATTTCCTGGAACACGCTGATACGGCCCAGTTTCACCAGTTCCAGGACCGCCAGAAACAGAGTGATGAAAACCTCCTTGGAAGCGCCGGAAGGAAACAGGTCCGAAAAAAGCAGCTTTTCCCGGCTCCTGGTTATTTCCATGATTTTGTCCATAAAATCCTGTACGGAAATGCGCTCCGACGGCAGACGCACGTTTTTGGCCACCGCCCGCTGCTCCATGATCTGCTTGAACGCTTTCAACAAATCGTACAGGCTTACCGGCGCCAGTTCCCGATCGTCATCGAGTTCCTTCAACTCATCGGCGACAAAATCCCGGATGAATACATCCCGGTTCAGTATTTCCCGGTCTTCCAGGATGGTCGCGGCTTCCTTCATCTTCATGTATTCCAGGAGCGGCCGCACGATTTCCATGCGCGGGTCTTCTTCATCCTCGTCGTCCGCATGGCTGGGCAGCAGGGTCTTGGACTTGATGTGCACCAAGGTGGCCGCCATGGTCAAAAAATCGGCCGCCAGATTGACGTTCAGCGAGCGCATCAGGTCCAGGTACTCGAGGTATTGTTCGGTAATGGTGGCGATGGGGATATCGTAAATATCCAGCTCGCTCTTTCTGATCAGGAACAGCAGCAAATCCAGCGGACCTTCAAAAAGATCGAGTTTTACCCTGTATTCCTGGTCCGCCATAGCTTTCCGCCCGTTGTTCGGTTTCGTTCATCCCAGCAAGGCCGCGATGATGGTATGGATAACGGGATACACGACGTATCGGAGCGCTCCGGAAAATACCAGCGCAATCAGGATGATAAACCCGTACCGGCTTAGTTGGGCGTATGAACGCGCCTGCTTGGGAGGCAAGACGCCCATGAGGATGTTGGAGCCGTCCAGGGGAGGGATCGGGATGAGGTTGAAAATGGCCAGCCCCACGTTGATGACCACCCCCGCCTCCACCATGTAAAACAGTGGAAGATAGATCGCGGCCATGAAATCGGAAGCGAACCGCGCGCCGTCCAGAAGCCGATAGACCAGGGCGAACAACACCGCCATGGCCAGATTGGAAGCGGGCCCGGCCAGCGAAACCCAGATCATGTCCCGCTTAGGATTCCCGAGGTTCAGCGGATTGACCGGGCACGGGCTTGGCCCAGCCGATCATGCGGGTGATCAGAAACACCAGCGTACCGATGGGGTCCAGGTGCTTAATGGGGTTCAGCGTCAGGCGTCCCGCCAGCCGCGCGGTGTTGTCGCCCAGCCGGTCGGCCACGTAGCCGTGCGCCACTTCATGAACCGTGACCGCCAGCAGTATGGGAGGCGCCAGGATGGCCACTTGCATCGCTATTTGATATATGTTCGCCATGGTATCCGGTTTTGGTTATGAAACCGCCCGTTTTCCATCTTCCTCGGGCCTGGCGAAGGACGGCGGATCGGGGTAACGCTCGCGTATATAGGTCAGTTCTTCCTTGCGGGAGCGAACCAGACCGTCCAGTCTGGCGTGGAACACCTCTTCCAGAATCGCCTTGAAAATGGGGCCGGGAACAAAACCCATCTTTTTCAAATCCCTGCCCTTGATGGAAATGGTGGTTGATCTGAGTTGCGTAAAGTACAGGGAAATGGCTTTTTTAACAACCTCACTTTTGCTCTTGCCCATCATGAACAGCAGCGTTTCATTGTCCAGGTAGATAAAGAGGTCGTAAATCGCGCCGTTGCTCATGTTCGGATGGGCGTTCAGTGTCTGCAAACAGCGCTGCGCCGACCTGCGGGCGTTCACCAGATCCTGCCGGTCCTTGCGGGGAGTTTCCAGACGCCGCAGCAGACTGTCCAACTCGGCTCCGCTCAGATTGTGGGTAAGCCCCAGCAGAAACATCTTCCAGCGACCGATCTTCTCTTCCAGGAAGGACAGTTCATACCAGGAGATCACCCCGTCAATGGAGTCGAACAGATCCTCCAGCTGTTTATTGCACACGATGGACGGGTGAATGAGCTGTAATAGCTGAAATTCGTCCATGCGTTTGACGCTCAGAAAGGGACGCTCCTCGGACAGCAGCAGTTTCAGTTCGCTCGCCAGCCTGCGACCGGCGAGCTTGTCGAAAACGTCGATCTTGACCGCGTTTCTGATGAGGCCTTCGGTGAGTTTGCCGATACGGAACCCGAAACGGGTTTCAAACCGGATGGCTCTGAACACGCGGGTGGGGTCTTCCACGAAGCTCAGGTTGTGGAGCACCCGGATGGCCCGGTCCTTGAGATCCTTCTGGGCTCCGAAAAAGTCGATGAGCACCCCAAAATGGCGCTGGTTCAGCTTTACCGCGAGCGTGTTCACGCTGAAATCCCGCCGGTACAAATCCAGTTTCAGGGAACTGAGCTCCACGATGGGCATCGTGGCGGGCGATTCGTAGTATTCCCGCCGGGCCGTGGCCACGTCGATCTTGAAGCCATCGGGGAGAATAATGACCGCGGTCCCGAACTTTTCGTGCGTTCTGAACCTGACTCCCTCATGGGTCGCGGCGTACTTCCTGGCGAACTCGATGCCCGAGCCTTCGATCACGATATCGATATCCATGTTGGCGCGGCGCAGCAAAAGGTCGCGGATAAAACCACCGACCGCATAGGCGCTGAAACCGAGATCGTCGGCCACGGCCCCGAATTCCTTGAGCAGCTCGATCAGGTGGCGCGGCAATCGTTCGCGTAAAAGAGACGCCACGTTCTTGCTGCGCAGGTACCCATAGGTTTCGGCGCTCTCGTACGCGTGGGTGGTCAGGGGGGCTTCCTCCATGAGCACGTTGAGGAGGTCGGTCCTGGTTATCACGCCCACGACCCGCTGGTCTTCCATTACCGGCAGAATCCGCTGCTTGTGTTCTATCAGACGGCGCTGCGCTTCCTCGATGTTGGTGTCCGGCGAAACCGCGGTGAATTCGGTGGACATATACTCTGACACGGGCAGCTCCCGTAGCCCGTGGTAGGAGGCCTTTTCCACCACTTGGCGGGTAATGTGACCCACGAGCGTCGGACCGTCCATCACCAGCGCCACGTTGATGTTGTACCGGGTGAGCGTCTCTCCCACTTCGGCCAGGGTCTGGTCCGGCCTGACCGATATGACCGGGTAGCTCATGATGTCCCGCGCCGAAAGCTGGGGCTTGATCTTGGCCTGCAATACCCGGTTCAGTTCCCGTTCCACCTGAAAAAGCGTTTTGCCCTTGATCGACGCCGACGCCGCGGCGGGATGGCCGCCTCCCCCGAAAACGGTCAGGATTTCGGCAACGTCCACCTCCGGCAACCGGCTGCGGCCCACGATGTAGATGCGTTCGGCCATCAGCGCCATGGCGAACAGCACGTTCAGGTGTTCCATGTCCATGAATTTGTGAGCCAGCACCGCGAAGTCGCCCACGTAATTGTCGGTGGAAACCTTGCCCACCACGATCTCGATGCCCTGCACGGTCACCTTCTGGGCCGACTGCACCAGCTCGTTGAGCAGCGCGAGCTGTTCGGCGGTCAGTTCCCGGTGCATCATGTCCGAGATCATGTTGAGATTGGCGCCCTGGGTCACCAGGTAGCCCGCGGCGATGAAATCTTCTTCCGAAGTGGACACAAAGGTAAACGAGCCGGTATCTTCATAAATACCCAGCGCCAGAACGGTGGCCAGGTCCTCGGGAATGGGGATGTTTCTTTCCCGGATGATCCGCACCATCTGCGTGGTGTTGGCGCCGAGCTTCTTGATGTATTCCACGTCGCCGCTCACGTCCTCGTCGGACGGAGGATGGTGGTCGTAAATATGCACCTCCACCCCGGGGCGACCGATCAGATCCTTGAACTTGCCGATGCGCGAGGACTGGCGGGTATCGACCAGAATCAGCCGGGTTATCCGGTCGAGATCGATATTCTTCAGCTTCTCGAATCCATAGGCGTACACCACCGATTCAACGTAAAAGTTGCGAACATTTCGTTCGGTGGCGCCGGGAAAAGCCAGCACGGCGTCCGGGTACAGCAGCTTGGCCGCCAACATCGAGGACAGAGCGTCAAAATCGGCGTTGATATGTGTGGTGATCACTTCCATCTAATGGGCCTTGTATGGTGTTCCCCAACCTATGGACAACCGGGACCATGAACCGGTTTTCTTTTTATCGCGCATCCGGCGCTTTTCGTCTCTCGATCCGGAAATTCAGCCTAGCATGATTTTAGCATTACCTCAATTTTCCCGACCGCGCGTAATTCCTTCTCCATACGGAGGAAAGACCAAAGCTTTTCCGGGGTTCACTCGTTTCTCTGTCCAAGGGAGTATTCATTCCAAAGCATCCAAGGTTTGCAGCATTGGCGTTCACTCAAGCATCATTAGTCTTAACAGCAACTTACAAGGAACTCCCCTCGGCTGCGCCACCCCCCTCACTCAGGGGGGCTTGGGGGAGTTGCCCTTTCGCAGGCGCGGAGAATAAGTCGGAGCATGACGACAAACAACAACCCTCGTCATTTTAAGCCCGAGGATGGTAGGTCTTATGGATCTCCTTGAGGCGTTCGCGGGTGACGTGAGTGTAAATCTGGGTGGTGGAAATATCGGCGTGGCCGAGCATCATTTGCAGGGAACGCAGATCGGCGCCGTGGTTCAGCAGGTGGGTGGCGAACGAATGGCGCACCACATGGGGGCTGATGTGTTTGGTCAGGCCCGCCAGGGAGGCGTATGTTTTGATCATTTTCCAGAACCACTGCCGGGTCATGGGCTTGCCCGCGCGGCTGATGAACAGGGATTCCGAACGAAGTCCTTTTTCGAGCCGGGGCCGCGATTCACTCAGGTATGCGCGGATATTTCTAATCGCTTCGGAACCCAGCGGCACGACCCGTTCCTTGGCCCCCTTGCCCATGGTCTGGAGAAAACCCGCCGAAAGATTCACCTCCTGCGATTTCAGCCCCACGATCTCGCTGGCCCTGAGCCCCGTGGCGTAGAGGACCTCCAGCATGGCGCGATCCCTGATTCCCTGCGGCGTGTCGTCGCGGGGCGCCTTCAACAACATTTCCACGTCATGTTCGTTGAGAAAATGTGGCAGGCTCCGGCCGATCTTGGGAGCGTCCACCGTGCCCATGGGATTGGCGGCTATGAACCGTTCACGCGCCAGAAATCTGAAAAAAGTTCGCATAGCCGAGACGCCCCGAGCCTGGCTCCGGCTGGAAAGCCCGCGATCGGCGAGATGAACCAGGTAGCCGCGAACCTCCAGCGCGCCGACGTTTTTAATGTCGGCGCGGCGTTGTTCGTCGAGGTACGCCATGAAAGCGACAAGATCCCGGCTGTACGCTTCAATGGTGTTGCGAGATAATCCCCGTTCCACCTTGAGGAACATTATAAATTGATCGAGGGCATGTTCAAAGGTCACGCGGCCTCCCGCGCGAGAGGCGGCGGATAATCGCCTCCTGCTCGATGAATTTACGTATAATTCTGTTTTTAGCTTCGTTCATTATTCGATATCAACACCTCATTTGTATTTAAACATCTTTTTTTTATTTGTCTTCACTGTTTTTCTTCGAGACGCCAAAAAGCGCTTCACGGATTGAACGTCTCTTTCCTGATAGCAGAGCAATTACCGGCAAATAGCCAATTAAATATAAAAACAACCTATTAAACAACGTATATCTGGAGTTATACCTTGATTCGCAACTATTCTTTTTACATGATATCTCTTGTCAAGCAAATTAAGTAAGCATCTTTAAACTAAGAACAACTTTATCCTTAACTACTCAATTTATCAAAACCGGTATATATCGGTAACAATATAAAGCATGCCTATTAAATCTACTCTTGCGCGGCAAACTTAAAAGGGAATACACTATAGCTCATGAAAAACTATCTTTTTTAAAACTTGACTTGCGATGAAACCGGTCCGATATTATAATTCTCTTCTTACAAGATATTATCCTTGCGTTGCCCCGACAAGGATCATATTAGCTTTATTACCGTTCCGGAATGGCAATATCTCTATTATTTTAATAATATCCATATCATGAAGCACTATCAAATCATAAATTTACGGATGGCTAACTAAATGGAGAGACGCGGGGCTATAATCAACAAAATATGCAGGCATATGAACAGATGGGTCCCCGCTTCGGTCGAATACGAACGGAACAGCCCCCGGTATTGGCGAAAACGCTTCTTCACCATCTTCATGTTTTGCACTCTCATCGCCTGCGCATTATTCTTTGTGCCCGTTTTGGGGCTGGCTTTCAAACAAAACCTTTGGGGGCTCGTCGGTCTGGATCTCGCGGCCTACGCGTGCGCGTGGTCACTCCTGCCGCTGTCCTGTCGCCTTCGATTCGAAGTCGTGGCTGTTTTCAGCGTTTTGCTGGCGTACACCCTGGGCGGCGCGATTACCGCCATGCTCGGGCCGTTGAGCGGCGGACCGATCTGGCTGTTCGCGGCTGCGGTCCTGGCCGGGGCGCTCCTGGGTGTTGACGCCGCCATTGGGGCGCTGGCGCTGAACGCGCTCATGCTGGCGGCCATCGGCTGGTTCATCAGCCAGGGGTGGTACGGCCATTCGCATCCTTTTCTGGTTTCCCCGGAACGCGGCGTGGCGGCGGCGCTCAGCTTCGTGTTTTTAAACGGCGTCACGGCCGTTTCCGTAGCCGCGCTCATGGACTATGTCGAGGAAGCCTACCATCGGGAAAAGGAAGCGACAAGCCTGCTCCGGCGGGAACGCGGACATCTGAATTTGACCAGGGAGATGCTGAAGAACGAAATCGCGGCCAGGCACAGCATCCAGACCGAATTCATGACGGCCGACGAACGTCTGAGAGCGCTCCTGAACTCCATTCCCGAAGCTGTTTGCTTTAAGGACGTCAAATTCCATAATCTCATCGTCAACAAGGCCTTTGAAATTCTGTTCAATCGTAACACCTCGGAAATCGTCGGAAAAGGGGACGAGGAATTCATGGTCCCCGAATTCGCCCGGCGGCGGGTGGAAAGCGACCGCATGACCCTGTATTCTGGAATGACCTCCCGCTTCATCGAACACCACACGGACCTTGACGGCCGGGTACGTTTGCTCGACACCACCAAGACGGCCTTTACGGATCCCCTGGGCCGGTCCGCCGGAATCATCGGCGTGAGCCGGGTCATGGCGGGGCGGCTCCCGGAGGAGCAAAAGCTCCTGATCTCCATCGAGCACTACCTGGAGCTGGTGGAACGGCTCTGCGACGGCGCCATTGTTTTACGGGATAACCCTTCGCAAATCACCTACGCCACCCCGAGGATCGACCGTATTATCGGGTTTGAGGCGGGCGAGCTGATGTCCTTTAACGCCGAACGGATTCACGAACTCATTCATCCCAAGGATCGCTCCTCCTTTTTCCAGCGGCTGGAGACGGGCGGCGCCGAACAGCGGTCCTGGGCGCCGTTCGAGGTTCGCTTTTTCCACAAGAACGACTCCATCGTATGGATGAAGGTTTTCTTTTCGCGGATCTGCCATTGCGGGCGCGCTTCCACCATCATCGGCTTTTCCGACGTCACGGAAACCAGGAAAACGGAAACTCGGCTCCAGCAGGAGCAGAAACTGGAGATCGTCGGAAAACTGGCGAGCGGCATCGCGCACGACTTCAACAACGTCCTCGGCGTCATCATCGGCTACTCCGAATTGATGGACATGTTCGATCTGCGCGAGAACGACCATCTGCGCTCGAACCTGCAGGAGATCCTGGCCGCGGCTTACCGAGGGAAGGACCTGGTGCGGCAGATCCTCAATTTCAGCAGACCGACCGAGCATGAAAAAAAACCTCTGCTGGTGTCCCCGCTTATCAAGGAAACGGTCAAATTCCTGCGCGCCTCCTTTCCGGCGACCATCGAGATTCGCCCAAAAATAGAAACTGAAAAAGGAACCGTTCTCGCCGACACCACGCAGCTCTTCCAGGTGCTCATGAACCTGTGCGTCAACGCGGCGCAAGCCATGTCCGGCGGACCCGGAGTTCTGGAGATCGGTCTATGCGAGGAAAAGCTTGTTTCGCGTGAAAAGCTCGTCAAATGGGATTTGCCCCAAGGGGACTATCTGAAACTGACGGTAAGCGACACCGGGACGGGCATTGGTCCCGAGGTGGCTTCGCACATCTTCGAACCCTACTTCACGACCAAAAAGCTGGGGCAGGGAAGCGGTCTGGGGTTGTCCGTGGTCAACGCCATCGTAAGAAACCACGGCGGCGCCATCATCGTGGACAATCATGTGGGGAGGGGAACGGTATTCAAGGTCTGCCTCCCCCGAATTCCGTACGAGTCGTCAATCAACCAACAGGAGGAAAGCCACAAGGCCTACCGAGGCGACGAGCGGGTTCTTTTCGTCGATGACGAGGCGCCCCTGGCGGAATTCGCTCAGGACGCCCTTTCCAGCCTGGGTTACGACGTGGTGGCCGTGACCAGCAGCGAGGAGGCGCTTCGGCTCTTTTGCGAGGACCCGGATAATTTTGACGTGGTGATCGCCGACATAACCATGCCCCGGCAGACAGGAATAACTCTTGCAAGCAAGATCCAGCAAATACGTCCCGATACGCCTATTGTTTTGTGCAGCGGTTATAAAAACGGCATGGCGTGGGAACAGATAAAGGATCTGGGCGTGCGGGAGTTCATAAGCAAGCCCTTTGGAGTGACCGCGTTATCCAAGGCTGTTCGGAAAGCGCTTGCTCGTAAATCATAGCTTGTCCGGGTTAGAAGATGGCCAATGTTTTAGTGGTTGATGACGATAAAGCAATGTGCAGGATGCTCGCGGACATGGTTTCGCGAATGGGACACGTTCCTTCCTGTCACCATACGCTGCGAGACGGCGTTAAGCAGGCGGAGGAAGGAAGCTTTGACGCGGTCTTCCTGGACGTGAATCTCCCCGACGGCGACGGGCTTCAGGCGATCGTGTCCATACGCGAAACCGCCTCCAAACCGGAAGTGATCATCATTACCGGAGCGGGCGACCCCGACGGAGCCGAACTGGCCATTAAAAATGGCGCCTGGGATTATATCCAGAAGCCGCTCTCGCCCAAGACTGTTGTCCTGCCCCTGAATCGTGTTCTCAAGTACCGGGATGATCTGCGAAAAAACCGAAGGCCCACGGCCAAGGCCTTGAAAATCAGCGGTATCGTCGGGAACAGCTCCGCCCTGAGGGCCTGTCTCGATTCGGTGGCCCAGGCCGCCGCCGGCGCCGCCAACGTGCTTATCAGCGGTGAAACGGGCACGGGAAAAGAGCTTCTCGCGCACGCCATCCACGAAAACAGCTCCCGCGCCGAAGGCAACTTCGTGGTGGTCGATTGCGCGGCGCTTCCGGAAACCCTGGTCGAGAATTCGCTTTTCGGCCATGAACGGGGCGCCTACACCGGAGCCGACCGGGCGCAGGACGGGCTGATAAAGCAAGCCAACGGCGGCACGCTGTTTCTGGACGAAATCGGCGAGCTTTCCCTGTCCATTCAAAAAGCCTTTCTTCGCGTTCTTCAGGAGCGCCGGTTCAGACCGGTCGGCGCCAATCTCGAGATAGCCAGCAATTTTCGTCTGATCGCCGCCACCAACCGGGATCTTGACACCATGGCGGAACAGGGCGCGTTTCGCAGCGACCTGCTCTTTCGCTTGCGCTCCATGTGTATCGAGGCGCCGCCCCTGCGGGAGCGCACGGACGACACCAAGGAACTCACCCTGCATTACGTGGCGAAAATCTGCGACAATTATGGGATGCCCACCAAGGGCGTAACCCATGAATTCTTCGATGTTTTACGGGTTTACCAGTGGCCGGGGAACATTCGGGAGCTTATCAATACGCTCGAAGGCGCCATAATGGAGGCCGGCGCCGAACCCACGCTTCTGCCCATACACCTGCCGCACAGAATCAGGATTCAGGTGGCGCGGGGATCGGTCAAGTCGGTTCCCGAATCGCTTAAAACAGAGGGGCCGGAGGAAACGGAAGAGCGAACGTCGGCGTCTTCCCTGGCCGCCTATCACGAGTACCGGGAATCCGTGCTCGCCACGGCGGAGAAAAAATATCTGGAAGATCTCATGCTCTTCACCCGCGGTTCCATAAAAGAGGCCTGCCATATTTCCGGACTGGGCAGGACCCGACTGTATATGCTCATGAAAAAATACGGCGTCTCCAGACTCGGGTGGGCTTCCATGGGGTAATCTCGCGTTTTGTTCCGTTTCACGGAACAGATATTCACCTTCCCTGAACGTTTATTCGCTTTCACTGAAAAAACCCTTTCTTCCCGACTTCTCTTCATCCTTCCTGTTTCTACCTAACCTGTTGTTTTTAATAGTATTTAACTAGCCATAGACTTCTGGCCCGCTTTTTGTTTAACCAGGGGAGCGCGTCTCGAAACAGGCGTCGCAGGAAAGCCGGAGAGAAGACGACAAATGGATCTGATAATCTACGCGTCCGTCGAGAACGAATCCATTGAAATCTCGCGGGATTGCTTAAAAAACCTGATTCAAACGAGAAACATCGAGGTATGTCAAACCGTTGACGGGCTTGGCGCCAAACTTCGTCAAGCCCGGTACGGCAACGCAATCGCGATCCTGTTCTCGGTCTCGCGGCTGGAGCTTATGCAGATTCGGGCGCTGGGGGATCTCCTGCGCAAAGCGCGGATAATTCTCATTCTTCCGGATCTGGAAACGCCCACGGTGCAAATCGGACACAGCCTTTTTCCCAGATTTCTCACCTGCATCGATAAAAAACCCCAGCAGATTGTCGCGGTTATCGAACGAATGCTCAAACGCCAAAACGCTACATTTTATCATTGAGTGACCAAGGAGGTTGAACGGTGTTTCGCACATTGAAATTGAGTACCAAGTTATACTTCGGGTTCGGGATCATTCTGGCGATGCTCGCGGTGATCGCGGGCGGTTCCCTATGGTTGACCAACAACATTGTCGAAAACAATGAAAAGTACGCCCAGGCGGCCGATCACGCCGAGTTTATCGTCGCCAAGGAAGTGGATCACCTGAAATGGATCTACACGGTGGCGCAGTTGTTTCAGGAGAATCTCCAAACCCTGAACGTTCAGCTCGACCCCACCAAGTGCAGCCTGGGTCTTTTCCTCCATGGGGATACGGCCAAGGCCCTGGCCGACCAGGACCCCAAGATCGCGGCGCTCCTGTCCGGAATAATGGAGCCCCATCGCCAGTTGCACGAATCGGCCAAGAATATCGCCAAGGCATGGAAACAACGCCATCCCGGACTCCGTGAAAATCTCAACGGCCTCACCAGCGATCTCAACATCTGGTCGGAGGACTTCCACCAGATGGTCATAAGCCGTGATTCGGCGATCCAACTGGAGACCGATCCCGCCAAGACGAAGTTCGCCGCATTTCTGCGCAGCCCGGAGTACGCGACCTACACTGAAGCGACGCCCACGCTGAACGACACCATGCAAGCGGCTTACGGGTCATTTCAAAAGCTTCTCAAGAGCGCGGCCCGGATAAAGGGGCTGCTGGGCCAGGGCAATACTGAAGAGGCCTCGGCCTTATCCAAGGAGACGACCGCCGATACGGACGCCATACGGACGCTGATCGCAAAAGCCATTGACGCGGAAAACGGCCTGATCAAAAGCCAGGAGGAGGCTCACGCCATATTCGACAATCAGACCTTGCCCGCCTTGGAAGCGACGCAGGTCAAGCTGAAAGCCATCCGTGACCGGCTCCAGGAAACCAAGGCCGCCGCGACCAAGGAGATTCGGACCGGCGCCGCCACGGCGATCTGGTCGGTCGTCGTCGTGGGCGCCGCCGCCATTATTTTCGGCGCGTTGCTTACCTTCCTGCTGGTCGGGTCCATATCCAAACCCATAAACAAAGCTATCCTGGGATTGAAGCGGGGCGCGGAGCAAGTAGCTTCGGCTTCCACGCAGGTGGCGGCGGCCAGCCAGTCCCTGGCCGAAGGCGCCAGCGAACAGGCGGCGGCTATCGAAGAAACGTCCTCCTCGCTCGAAGAGATGTCGGCCATGACCAATCAGAACGCCGAAAACGCCGGTCAAGCCGACAACGTCATGCGGGAAGCGAAAGCCACCGTGGCCAGGGCCGACGAGTCCATGTCCAAACTGTCTTCGTCCATGGATGAAATTTCCAGCGCCAGCGCCGAAACATCGAAAATCATCAAAACCATCGATGAAATCGCCTTCCAGACCAACCTTCTGGCGCTGAACGCCGCGGTCGAGGCCGCCCGCGCGGGAGAAGCCGGCGCCGGGTTCGCGGTGGTGGCCGGTGAAGTGAGAAACCTGGCCATGCGCGCGGCGGAAGCCGCCAAGAATACGGCTCATCTCATCCAGGGAACCGTGTCGCGCGTGGATGAGGGAACGGCCCTGGTCAAAAAGACCAATGAGGAATTCGTGGAATTGTCCAACAACGCCACCAAGGCCGGGGATCTGGTGGCGGAAATCGCGGCCGCGTCCAATGAACAGGCCCTGGGTATCGATCAGGTCAACAAGGCCATTGGGGAGATGGACAAGGTCACGCAGCAAAACGCCGCCAACGCCGAAGAGTCGGCCTCCGCGGCCCAGGAAATGTACGCGCAGGCGGCGATCATGCGGCAAAGCGTCGCCGACCTTATCGCGCTGATAGAGGGCGCCGGCAAAAATAATCGCAACGGCTCGGACCTAGCGGAAACCGCGAACGTGAAATCCTCCCATACGTCCCGCGCGTCCGGTGAACGGCTCGGCGCCAAGGTGGTCGATCCCGAATTTCTGATTCCCCTGAAAAAGGACGATCCGGACGACTTTTAATTGCCGTGGCGAAACATTATTCCCAACGAAGCGCGCTCGAAGAACCGAACCAAGAGGAACCGGAATATGAATTTCATAAAAAAGCTTTTTTCCACGAAAAAAGCTCCCGACGAATCCCCCGAGGAAACCGGCGACGTGACGAAAACCATGGGGCTGCTGATCAACAACGCGGCCAAGGATGTGTTTCTGACGAACAAGATGACGCTGCTGGAAGAGCCGTTGACCTACATTGTCCCGGCTGTCTGGGGAGTCGTGAAAGACGGAACCATAACCGAGGAACAAAGGAGGATGCACGAAACCCTGGAGCCCACGGTGCGGGAAGTATTGCGCCTCTTTTCGTACGACCGGCTCACGGATTCGCAGAAACACGCCGCGAGCTTCATTGTCAGGGATCTCATCGTTTCCAAAGTCGTTTATATGATCCAGATATACAAAATCGCTCTCGGCGGTAATTTCGAGGATGAGAAAAACGATCTCCTGAACGCGAGAGCCATGGGAGAAGGCTAGGTCTCGGCGCTTCGGACGCGCAGGGAATAATGTTTCATTTCCCCACTGAACGAGTCGTCTAACGGCTCCCGGCGCGGGAGCGATCATGCCGGAGGGTTCTCCTCCGGCCCGACGCCCGCCTTCACCCTCCCCCTCGTCAAAACTTCGCGCCCCGCCTCGTCCATGGAGCGGAAATATGCCTAAAAATAGATTAATTTTACTTAAATATTTAATATTGCCAAAATCAAACAATTTGCATTTATTATAATTTTCCTGATGATCCTTATAATTTCCAATAATTTAGTCGGATGACTATTATACTTGCTTTAAAACGGGCATTAAGCGCATAATTATATTGAAATAACAATTTATAAAGCTTATAAGTAACCTCAAACTCTTGTTATCAAGGCTTTCGACAGATTTATCCACTGATTACTAACACTTTTCTAACATTACAGGATCTTCATATCTCTCGAGCTTGTTGTCGAGTGTAAGCGGAACGATCGGCGGTATTGGCAATGGTCCGGTGGTTGAAGAATATAAAAAATATCAGGCTTTTCCAGATTGACCCTATACAGGATGACAGCGACGCGGATTATGTAGAATACAGCTACAAAACCCTGTTTTTGAAGATGATTCTCATAGCCGGCGCTCCTTTTACCTTATATTACGCCATCTCATCCTACATAATCGGATACTATCCGGAGTCCGCGCTCAATTTCATCTGCTTTTTGACCATGACCTTAGGTTTCGTCATCCTGCTCAGACAGCCCGAAGACCGCACCCTGAGTCCGTTTCTCATCGCCATGCCTTGGTTTTATTTTATTTCTCTCGGCCTTATCCACTTTTCGGCTATTGGATACCGGGGTTTACTCAACTATCTGCCCTGGGCGTTCGTTTTCCCTCTTTTCGCCTCTTTCGTGTTGCGTGGAAGAGTGAAATATTTTCTGATCGCCATCTACGCCATCACCATAACCGTATCGCTCTCCTTCGGTCGCCAAGGCGGCCTTTCGGCCTATCTCACCGATTCGCTCAAGGATAATGCGATAGCCGCTCTTCTCGTTGTTTGCTATACCTCCCTGTTTTTTGAAAACGCCCGCATGAAAACTCAGGCAAGTCTGGTACAAAAACAAATACTCCTGCATCAGTCGGAACAGTTGTACCGGCAGGCCAACGAAATATTGAAACATGAAATAGCGGAACGTGAAAAGGTCGAGAACGCGCTCAGGGAAAGCGAGACTCAATGCAAGCAATTGATCGAATACGCTCCCGCCGCCATTTACGAAGTCGACTTCATCAAGAGACGTCTTCTGAGCGTCAACGATCTTTTGTGCGAATACACCGGATACACGCGGGAAGAACTTCTGACCATGGATCCCCGGCTGCTGCTCACCAGGGAAAGTCAGGCGCTGATGATGGAGCGGCTCGAGAAGATTCAAAACGGCGTGGAGGTCGAATCCAATCCCGTTTACGAAATATGCAATAAACAAGGCCAGAGACGCTGGGTCATGCTCAACGTGAACTGGACCCACGAGAACGGACGTGTCGTCCGGGCGAAAGTCGTGGCCCAGGACATAACGGAATTGAAAAAAACGCAGGACGATTTGCGCAAGGCCCACGACGAACTGGAAACGCGGGTCAGGGAGAGAACGCGGGAACTGGAAAAGGCAAATCGGGAGCTGAGCGAAGAGATCGAGGAACGGCGAAAGGCGGAAATCGCGCTGCAACAGGAAAAGGAAAAGTACGAGGATCTGGTCAATCACGCTCCCGCCGGCATTTACGAGGTCGATTTCATTCGGGGCCGCTTTGTTAAGGTGAATGACGTTATCTGCGACTATCTGGGATACACCGAAGAAGAAATGCTTTCCATGAACTCTCTCGAAATCCTGACGGATGAGAGCAGAAAGCAGTTTCTGGAAAAGATCAACAAGCTGATGGCCGGAAAGCGCGTTCCGGAGCTCGTTGAATATCAAATCAAAAAGAAAGACGGCGAAACCCTCTGGGTTCAGCTCACTTCACAGTATATTTCGGAAAACGGCGTGCTCAAGGGCGCCCGGGTTATCGCGCACAACGTTTCCGAACAGAAAAAAGCCGCCGAAGAAAAAGCCGCGCTCCAGGCTCAGCTCCAGCAGGCGCAGAAACTGGAGGCCATCGGCACGCTGGCCGGAGGCATCTCCCACGATTTCAACAATATCCTCGCCGCCATCATCGGCTACACGGAAATCGCCCAGGAGGAAGCGCCGCCGGGGAGCCAGGTCTGCCATAGTCTGGAAGCGGTATTGAAGGCGGGAAAGCGGGCGCGGGATCTGGTGTCGCAGATTCTGACCTTCAGCAGACAGGCCGAACGCGAAAGAACCCCGACGCAACTGGGGGCTATCGTCGGAGAGGCGATCAATCTCTGGCGTTCATCCTTGCCTCCGACCGTCGAGCTGCGCCTTCTCGACAATTCGGACAGCCTCATCATGGCCGACCCGGCCCAGATAAGCCAGGTGGTCATGAATCTCTGCGTCAATGCCTATCAAGCCCTGCCGGATAGCGGAGGAAAAATAGAGATCGGGCTCACCGACGTGAACGTGGACGTCTTTTCCCATTTGCGGCCTCGCCTGCGAGCGGGTTCCTACGTGAAACTGACGGTGAGCGACAACAGCCGCGGCATGGAAGAATCCATCATGAGCCGGATTTTCGATCCCTACTTCACCACCAGGGAAGTCGGCAAGGGGACGGGACTCGGTTTGGCGGTCGTCCAGGGCGTGGCGCGAGGCCATAACGGAATAACGACTGTGAAGAGCGAGCCCGGCCGGGGAGCGACCTTCGAGGTATACTTGCCGATCATCGAGGGACGGGGCAAGAGAACCGGGATTTCGGGAAAAGGCAATGGGGCGGGGAACGAGAACCTTCTTCTGGTCGACGACGATTCGGAACTCACCTTTCCGGGCAGGCTGGAACTCCAGGATCTCGGCTACCGGATCACCGCGTGCGCGAGCGGCGAGGAGGCGCTGGAACTGTTCAAGCGGCGGCCCGGCAGGTTCGATCTGGTCGTCACGGATCTGGCCGCCTCCGATATGGCCGGCGTGCAACTGGCTCGGGAACTCCTGAAAATCAGGCCGGAACTCCCGATCATCGTCTGCGCCGGCGCGGGCGAGTATATGACCAGGGCGAGAGCCGCCGGAATGGGAATAAAAGCCTATCTCGAGAAACCCCTGGGGGTAAGGACTCTGGCAAAAACCATACGGGAAACGCTGGACAAGGGACTCGACCGCCAAGGACGCTCGCCGGCGGGCCGGGAAGCGACGATTTCAAGAGCCTGAATCCGGTACCATGCGGCAACGCGCGCTATCCGCTTTCTTATCGAACCTGATCGTAAATCGCGCCCCTCCGGAACGCTCCAACTTGATCGATCCCTGAAGCTGAATCTCCACCAGGCTGGTAACGAGATGAAAGCCCAGGGTCTTCGCTTCGTGGATATCCACTTCCAGGGGAATCCCCACGCCGTTATCGCTGATAACGATCTTCACGTTCTCTTTTTCCGCGCCTTGGGCAATAATCCTGATCTCCCCGCGCCGACCGTCGGGAAAAGCGTACTTAAAGGCGTTGGTCATGAGTTCGCTTATCAGGAGTCCGCAGGGAACCGCCTGCTCCATGCCCAGCGTCACGCCATCCGAATCCGCGCTCACCGAGATGTTTCGCGAAGACATGCCGTACATTCTGATCAGATTGGCTCCTAGTTTGGACACATAGGACTTGAGATCGATGGCCGTCAGGTTTTCCGACTGATAGAGCGATTCGTGAATCAACGCCATGGAGGCGATTCGCGCCTGGCTCTCCCGGAAAAGATCTCTCAGGGATTGGTCCTCTATCTTCCGGGCCTGCTGGTTCAGGAGACTCTTGATGATGGTCATGTTGTTTTTGACCCGATGATGGATCTCCTGGAGCAAGGTCTCCTTTTCCCTGAGCGATCTCCTGATCCGGCTTTCCGCCTTTTGGTGGTCCGTGATGTCCAGGGCGGTGAAGGTCACCCCTTTTCCGACATCCCGGCCGCTGAAGGGCGTGGACCGCAAAAGAACGTCGATGATACGGCCGTCCTTGCGTCTCCACCGGGTTTGTATCTCCGCGACGCCGACCGATTGCATCTGCTTGTAGGTAATGGAGCCGACCCGTTCGAATTCGTCCTCGTCGGCGTACAATATCCGGACGCTTCTGCCTCGCGCCTCTTCCGGGGAATACCCCGTCATCTCGCTGAATTGGCCGCTCGTCCATTGCAGGACACGGTTATTGACGACGCCGATACCCACCGGCGCCACCCGCAAGACGCTTTTCATGGACTCCTCGCTCTCGCGAAGCGCTTCCTGCGTCTTTTTTTCGGCGCTGATATTCCGCAGCACGATGACCGAGCCGACCATGTGGCCGGAGTCGTTTATCACCGGAGTCGCGGTCTCCAGAAAATGTTCCTTCATGGTTTCCGAATAAATCTCGGCGGTGCAAGCTTTTTTGTACAACAGGGCCTTACCGTGGGGACAATTGTCCACCGGGGTTTCCTGCCCGTGAATAGCGTGGAAGCATTTAACGCGGCGGGCCTCCCCGAGCGTCTTGTCGATGTGTTTGCTCATGGCCCGGTTCGCCTTCACGACGACGTAGTCTGAATCCACGATGGCGATCATGTCGGGCAGCGCGTCGAAAATCCGCTCCAGCTTTACTTCGGGCAAGACGGGCCGTTCCGCGTCCGGCTCCCGGGCGCCGGGGCGGTTGTCCAGTTCGGCGACCTTGAGCCGGAGCGCTTCCAACTCGTCGATAAGCTGCTGTTTACTTTTTTTCAGGTCATTCATGGTTTTCCGTCGCGCTGAATTCCCTGTGCGTTCGCTGCTGCTTCAATCGGCTTTTTTTTCGCTTCTGTTCCAGCCGCCGCCGTTTCGATCCAAGGGGAGTCCGCGTCCGCTTTCTGACCGACGGCTTTCGCAGCGCGCCGCTCAGCAGTTCCATGAAACGTTCCATGGCCAGGTCGCGATTTGCTTTCTGGCTGCGCGTCTCCTGGGAGACCACGCGCAGGATTCCATCCTTGCTGATCCTGTTGGACAGACGCTGCATGACGAGCCGCTTCTGTTCGTCGGTGAGGCTGGGCGAGGCGTCGATGTCGAACAACAGTTCCACGCGGGTGCTGCTGGTGTTTACGTGCTGTCCGCCCGGCCCCGCGCTTCGAGACGCCATATAGCGTATTTCCTGCTCGGGAATGGCGGTATTGTTATTGATATAGATCACGCGTCGATTCCGCTTATGGTAACCGTTCCGATTCGTCCGGCCGTTCGTCTTGAAGCCGTACCGTCTGCAGGATCCCCACCAGTTCGCTTTCCGAACGCAAGGGTGTGAACGTAACCCGGAGGGCTCTCCCGTAACGGACGGCCTCATACCAGTAAGGCTGTTCGCGGCCCTGTCTGAATTCGTCCATCATCCTCGCGGTCTTTTCCATGCTCGTCTGTTTTTTATGGCAGTTGGCGATGCTCTGTCCAATATACTCGGGCTTCCGGTCGAGCCATTCGGAAGCCTGTCTGTTGTAGTAGACCAGCGTTCCGCGCGTGTCGATAATGGACACCGCCATGGGCATGGCGTCCAATGAGAGTTTGATATAATCGAGATCCAAGACTTCCGTACCTCCCGCCCGCTATCATCGTGGAAACGTTTATATGACTTCGAATGACGAGTCGCCGGACGCGATCCGGTCTCCGGCTCGTAGCGTCGTCCTTACCGTGTAGGCGCCTCTTCGCGTCACCGGGAAGCGTGATGGGAACGTTGCTGGTATAAGTTCCCCCGTTTCTGTTCACGTTCACCGTCGGCCTGCCCACCAGTTCGCCGTTAAGCCTGATTTCCCGGCTCTCCGTTACTTCCACCCGGTCGTTGGGGTTCGGCGTCAGCACCGCGTATTTCACGCCCATGTCCACCTGCTGTCCGGGCTGAACCGTGGCAGGCGTGGCGCTCACCCCCTCGATTTCGAGCATGGTGCCCATGGTGGCTTCATACTGGTAATCGCGGGCCGTTCGGACCTGATCCTTATCGGATCCGAAAACGTATCGGCCCACCAGGCCTCCGGCAAGCGCCCCGATCAAACCGCCGGCCACCACGATGGCCGCGCCCTGTCCAAAGATCAGACCCGCGGCCGTCCCCGTCGCCACTCCCACCCCCGCGCTCGCGAGGGTGTCGCTGTCCCTGTCGGACAACGAAGAGCAGCCCGCCAGGGCCGTGATGAAAATCAAGGCAATCGATATCGCGGCGACTTTTTTCCACATAGCGACGGATCCTTTACATGCCATGGTTCATGGAAACTTCTCGCCCGGGATTTCGGGCGCCGCTTTTTGTAAGTCTTTTACTCTTTATTATATGTTATTATAGCGCATAGAGAAAAGAATTGAAGCATAAAAAATCATCGAATACGCTTTTATCCTCCTTGAATGGATAAGAAGGCGCCTGATTGTTCTTTTTCTGCTTTTTTTTGTCGTTTATAAATAAAATTAACATTTAGATCTGATGACAGGCCTCCCATCGCGGCATCCTCCATACATTCGAGCGATCCGCGAATATTTCGAAACAACCGCCACGTGTTTCACGTGCGCTTTTCTTTTTTCCCCGATCTTTACCCATGCCCCCCTGACACTGAAAGCGCGCTCGGCGGTCGCGGCGGTCGCGCGGAAAGGTTCCAAGGCCCTGTAGAGGAAGGACAGAGGTACTACGGGCTTTTGGGTACAACACGGACGAAACACCATGAAATCCCGAACAAATTTGTTGTCTTTTTTTGGAAATAATGCATTATATCATTCGTGGCAAAGGACAATTTTTGAGGAGGCCTCGAATGAGATGCGCGGCGGTCAAGCCGGATTCCCAGGCGACGAGCGCATGCAAAACAGTATCTGGACAGGGGCGTAAATTTTTCAATCTCCAATGAAAGGAGGGCGCGTTGAAAAATGTTACCTTAACCATCAACGGAATCACCAGACAGTTCGTAGTTGAAGAGCAGAAAGATTTACTGGATTTACTGCGTGAAGATCTTCATCTGACGGGAGCCAAACAGTCCTGCGACAAAAAGGGACAATGCGGGGCATGCACGGTTGTAGTGAACGGCAAGGCTGTTCGTTCCTGTCTGGCCAAACTGGCCGATCTGGACGGAGCCGAGGTAATCACGGTCGAAGGGTTGGGCACACCGGACAACCCGCATCTGATTCAGGAGGCGTTCGTTCTGGCGGGCGCTATCCAGTGCGGATTCTGTACGCCGGGCATGATCATGTCGGCCAAGGCGCTTCTGGATAAAAACCCGAACCCCACCAACGAAGAAATCAAGGAAGCATTTAAAAGAAACCTGTGCCGCTGCACCGGCTACAACAAAATCATCGAAGCCGTGCAACTCGCCGGCTCGCTTTCTGAGAGGCGAAACCACTCCGGACGAGGCTCCGGCCCGATCCGTCGGGACCGAAAATCGGAGTCTCCCATCCGCGCCCCTGGTCCATGATCAAGGCCTGCGGCGTGGCCGAGTTCTCCGCCGACATCATCATGCCGGGAGCGTTGGAACTGGTCGTGGTGAGGAGTCCCCATCACAACGCCCGCATCAAATCCATCGATTATTCCGCAGCCGGAAAAGATGGACGGCGTGGTCGGCGTGATGACCGCCAAGGACATCAAGGGCTCCAACAACGTCGGTCTGGCGATCAAGGACGAGCCGCTCCTGTGCGCCGACGATCTTCCCGTCTTGGGCTCTCCCATCGCCGCCGTGGCGGCCTTGACCAAGAAACAGGCGCTGGCCGCGGCCGAAGCGGTGAAGGTGGAATATGAAGTTCTGCCGCGCATGGCCACCGTCGAGGAAGCGCTGGCCGAGGGCGCGCCGCAGGTTCTTCAAGGAAGTTCCCCAACCTGTGTTACCAGAGAAAACAGATCAAGGGCGACGCCGAAGCGCGCTCTCGCGTCGCCGGCTTATGTGGTCGAAGGCGACTTTTCGACCCCGCATGATCCATCAGGCCCCCCTGGAGCCCGAAGCGGCCGTGGCCTATCTGGAAGGCGAAGGCGAGGACGCCCAGCTGGTGGTTATCGGGCCGGTCCATCCAGATCCACGCCCACGCCATGTCTGCAGGAAGCGCTGGGCTGGGGCAACATCCGCTACAAGGAAGCCTTTACCGGCGGACAGTTCGGCATCAAGGTCGATATTACCTCGGAAGGTCTGGCCGGCGCGGCGGCGCTGCATTTCAAGCGTCCGGTGCGCTACATCCCGAGCCTCACCGAATCGATGGGATGACCCCCAAGCGCCATCCCTTCTGGATGAACGCGCGTCTGGGAGCGGACAAGGACGGCAAGATCACCGGCTACAAGATCGACTTCACCGTGGAAAACGGCGCTTACACCTCCATCGGACCGGTGGTGGTCGATCGTTCCCTGGAAATGCTGAGCGGATCGTACAGCCTGCCCAACGTGCTGTGCCTCTCCAAACTCGTGTACACCAACAACGGCTGGGGCGGCGCGGCGCGTGGAGCGGGGCCGCCTCAGGTGAACTTCGCCCTGGAATCGGTCATGGACATGCTGGCCGAAAAAATCGGCATGGATCCCTTTGAGTTCAGGATGAAGAACACGCTCGCTCCGGGCGAATCCATGTCCACGGGCCACGTTCCCGACGAGTGGGCCTTCACGGACTGTCTGGAACGCATGAAGCCGATTACGAACAGGCCAGAAAGGACGCCGCCGCCGAAAAGAACGGCGCGGTCAAGCGGGGAGTGGGCATCGCCGGAGCCAGCTTCGGAGTCGGTTCCGCCAACGACGTTTCCAACGTGGCCGTGGAGCTGGATCCCGACGGCGGCCTCAGCGTCTATGCGTCGGTGGCCGATCCGGGCGAAGGCAACGACGCCATGCTCACCCAGATCGCCGCTCACGTCATGGACCTGCCCCTGGACAAAATCAGGATGGTCACCAGGGACACCGAACTGACGCCGGATTCGGGAGTATCGGCCGGCTCCCGGCAGACCTACATGTCCGGCGGCGCCATGGTCAAGGCCATCGAGCAGCTCAAGGCGGCCATGAAGGAAACCGGCGCCAAAACCTGTGACGACCTGGAGAAGGCCGGCAAGCCCTTCCGGTATCTGGCGACCCAGACCCTGCCGCCACACCGGTTGGACCCGGAAACCGGCCAGGGCGTGGCCTGGGAATCCAGGATGCACGGCGTCCAGATGGCCGAGGTGGAAGTCAACACCGAAACCGGCGAGGTCAAGCGTGCTCAAGGTTTCCACCGTGGTGGACGCGGGAACGGTCATCAATCCTCTGGCCGTGGTCGCTCAGATCGAGGGCGGAATGGACATGGGCGCGGGCATGGCCCTTCGGGAAAAGTACGTCCTGGGAGAGACCAAAGATTGGGTCACCTACAAGTTCCCGACCATGAAGACCTCCTTTGACATGGAAACCATTCTTCTGGAATCCAAACGATCAAAGGGCCCGCTGGGAGCGACCGGAGTCGGCGAATTCACGCTGGTGGCCACCCATCCGGCCATTGCCAACGCCGTGTATAACGCGACCGGGAAGAGAATTCATGATTTACCGATCACCCCGGATCGTGTATTATCGGCCCTGGGAAAAAAATAAATCAGACAGAGGTAATGTCTGGTGAGTGACGAATCCAGGCCGGAGGAAACGACCGGTCGTGTACGGGTCATAGCCGGCGTTGAAATAGCCTTCGACGGGGAGGGATTTTTCAAGATCCCTCCTTGTGGAACGAAGAAGTCGCCGGTATTCTGGCCAAGGAGGCCGGAATACCGGAGACTTGAACGACAAACAGTGGAATGATCCTCTCTTTCCTGCAGGAAGTTTTACAGCGAACAGGGAAAATCGCCGTTGAACCACCACATCAAGAACGGCACGGGAATCAGCCTTCATGGAGCTGGAGGCGCTGTTTCCCGGCGGCATAAAGTATGGAGCGCGCCGTCTGGCCGGTCTGCCGAATCCCAAAGGCTGTAAATGAGGGAGTCCATGGAACGTCAAAACCGGCTGATTTATCTCGACAACGCGGCCACGGTATTTCCCAAGCCCAGACATATCCTGCGGAAAATGATCGAAACCTACGCCGAATGGGGCGTTTCCCCGGGCCGCGGCGGCTATGACCTGGCCATGAACGCGGAAGAAATGGTTTTCAAGGTCAGAAGCCGCCTCTGCAAATTTTTCGGCAGCTCCAACCCCGAACGTGTCATTTTCGCGTCCAACGCCACCGACGCCCTGAACCTGGTTATCCAGGGGCTGGCGGAACCCGGCTGTCATGTGGTCAGCACGCGCCTGGAGCACAATTCCGTGCTGCGGCCCTCTGCATCATCTGAAAACTCAAGGCGCTCATCAACTACGATCTGGTCGGGTTCGACGAACGGGGACGGTGGACCCCGAGACATCGCTCGCGCCATCAAGCCGGAAACCACATTTGTCGTCGTCAATCACGCCTCCAATATTATCGGGGCCGTGCAGGACGTGAACGCCATCGGCGCGGTATGCGCAGGAACGCGGGATTCCGCTGATTCTGGACGTGGCGCAGAGCGCGGGCGTGATACCCATCAACATGGCCGAATCGGGACGTAAGCGCCGTCGCCTTTACGGGACACAAATCACTGCTGGGTCCCACCGGCATAGGCGGTCTGGTGTTCAGCGACGATCTTGAAATCAACAGCACCCGCTTTGGCGGCACCGGCGTGGAATCCCAAAGCCTTATCCACACGCAATCCTATCCGCACCGGCTGGAGGCCGGAACCTTGAACCTTCTGGGAATCATCGGTCTGAACGCCGGATTGGACTACCTGGGGGAACTGGGCATGGACAAAATCCGGGAGAAAGAGGTCGCCCTGGCCGAACGTTTGTCCAAAGCGATGGCCCCCATGGACGCCGTGGAGCTGTACGGCCCGTCCGATTGGATCGACCGGATCGGGGTCATCTTGTTCAATATCCGGGATATGCTGCCCGAAGACGTCGGGACCATCCTGGACGGCGATTTCGACATCGCCGTGAGAACCGGCCTGCAATGCGCTCCCCTGGCCCACCAGGCTCTGGGTACCTTTCCGCGCGGCGCCGTTCGCATAAGCATGGGCCCCTCCAACACCGTGACGATGTCGACGCGGCCATCGAGGCCATAAAGCAAATCGGCAAGCTGAAGTAACGCCTGTTTTGCCTTGTTTTATCCTTGGTTGGAATCAACGCAAACAGCGCAGGATAGCCCCCGCGATTTCATTTTCCCGACTCACCAGGGCAAAGGCCCCCTTTCCCATGGCCGCGAGCCGACGGACTTTTTCATACTGGGCCGGAGGAAAGGCGATCACGCTCAAGGCGATCGAAGGCCGCCGCTTCCCGGGAAGGCTCGCCACCCTTGTTCCAATCCCCGTCGGTCAGGATCAACCCCGACTTGCGGGCGTGTCCCCGCGTCATCTTTAACCCCGCCCGCAGGGCGCTTCGGATATTCGTCTCCCCGTGCGCCTGCAACATGAAAAGCCTGCGCAGGATGTTTCAGGCCCCGCGGGGTCTTCGATCTCCTTGATCATGCTGACGCCCCCGCTGAAAGCGAGCAGCCCATAGTCTGCCTGAAATGGCGCGCGATCGCGGCCGCGGTGATGGCGGACATGATTATTTTGCCTTGCATGGAATAGCTGTAATCGAGCATCAGGACAAAGGCGCTTTTTTCCCTCCGCCGTTCATAGGACCAGAGCTGTCGAGCACGCCCTGTTCGGGCTGGCTGACGTATTGTTCCACGCTGCGGTCCAGTTCGATGTCGGCGCCGTCCTTGAAATCGGAGACCAGTTCCAGCCTGCCGGCGCGGTAACCCGTGTCGGAAATCTGCCGGGCTATTTTGATTATCAGGCGTCCGGCCATGCGAATGGCCTTTTCCGCAACCTCGTCGCTCAGCCGGGGCAGCATCCGGGCAAAAGCCTGCAACGATCCGGGCCGCGCAAAAAAATCGTCCAGGTCTTCCGGGGTGTTGGTTGAAATGGTAGGCCATGCGCCAGATAATCGGAGGGGTCGTTGGTGTCGAAATTAAAGAACGGCGCTCCGGCGATACGGTCCGCGCCCGTTACGTCGCTTTTTTTTTTGGCCTCGTCCTCTCCTCTCGCGACAGGCGGGGTGTGGGCACTATGAACGGATTGTTCCGAGCCGCCGCCCGGCGAGAGTCCGGTTTCCTCTTCAGTCCCGTCCCATAATTCCCGGATGATTCCTTCGGCGGTTTTGTCGGTCATTTCGTTGAGCCAGATCTTGTTGGATATGGCCATCCTGCGCGGCGACGCAGAAAATTGGATTCCGGCGCTTTCTTCGATCTTCTGCATCCCGGCGTACAGGTCGACCATATCGATGGCCGCCCGCACCGAGGCGCCCATTTTGATGTCCGGGATGTTGCGCGTGGTCCCCGGACCAGTCATGACGGCGGCCTTGATCAATTCCGGATCTTCGTCGCGCCGGTTCTCAAACGCACGATTTCCCGTTCCTCTTCCTCGCTCTGGTAGTCCATCTTGATCAGGCAGATGCGGTCCATGAAGGCCCGGCTTACCCTGACCGTGCCCACGTCGTCATAGGGATTCTGCGCGGCGATAACGGTGAAGAGCCGGGAGGCCTTCATCTTGCCGTAGCGGGGAATGTACATTTCCCCTTCTTCCATGGGCGATATGAGCACATTGGACACATCGGCGGGCATGCGGTTGAATTCCTCGATGTACAAAATGCCGCCCTGTTCCATGGCCAAGGTCAGCGGGCCTTTTTCGAAATGCTCGGGCCGATAGGTATCGGACAGCACCTTGGCGGGGTTGAAATGGCCCACCAGCTTGGCCGGGGTAAGATCGATGTTTCCTTCCAGAATGTAAAGCTCGCTCCTGGATGTCGCGCTATGGTTCGCAACAGGGTGGATTTGGAGGTGCCGGGAGGGCCTTCCAGCAGGATATGCTTTCCCGCCTCCATGGCCACCAGTATGGATTTGGTTTCGATTTCCCGGCCGACTATTTCCCGGATGACGCGCTGGTAAATTTCGAGCATACCGTTCCCCCGCCTGTTTTCCGGCCGTCAACCGGCCAAGGTAAACGCGATGGTTCGCGATCTTTTCGGCAGTGTCCCGTCTATTCCGGCGTTTTATCAATTAAAGTACAGCGAAGGCCTTTTTGCAAGCAATGAAGCGGAACGCGGGGTCATGGACGCGGGAAGGATACGCGGGCGAGGCCGATCGACCGGCCCCGCCCTTTCAACGGAATGTTTCCGCCTAGACCACGTTGAACGTGGTTCTGGAGACGTCTACCTCTTCACCCGCCTTGATGATGATCTTTACTTCATATTCACCGGGCAGAGCGTTATTGGGAAGCGTAAGCGGCACGTCGGAATGGTAGGTCCCGCCGGTTCGAGGAAGAATGACCGTGGGTTTCCCCACCAGCTTTCCCTTATAGTAGATTTCCCTGATTTCGGTAATGTTGGTTTCCTGGTTGGGGGTCTGCGCCAGAAAAGCGTACTGCACATAGATGTCCACTTGATTTCCCGGGCTTACTCTGGTGGGATTCACCTCCACCTTTTCAATCTCCAGCAGGCTTCCCGCGCTCGGGTTATGGTTATAGTCCTGGGCCGTCTTGTTGTGGTCCTCGCTCTTGCCGAAAGCGTAACGTCCGAGCAGACCGCCGACCAAGGCGCCGCCCAGGCCACCGGCGATGGCGATGCCCGCGCCCTGTCCGAACGCCAGAGCGGCCAGGGTTCCGACCGTCGCGCCCGCGCCCGCGCCGTAAAGCGTCTTTTTATCCTCACCGCTCATCGATTCACACCCAACGAGCGCGACCAGAAAGACCAACACCACAACGCCTGCGACAATTCTCTTCATCATCATGAATCTCCTTTTTTCGCGTCGCCGGATCGGCGAATCAGCTCCACTTACCAATATAATCGATTTTCCGGGTGATTAGTATAACGGCGCGGCGTCCGTTCATTTTGCGATAATTTGCAAGAAAACCCAGGCCTCCCGGCGAGGGCCGGGGCCGTTCCGGGGTTTCCCGCGCCCCGAGCCCTTGGCTCTTTCCTGACGCCGAAGCGCCTGCCCTGAAATGCCATGTTCAGGCGGGAGAGAAATTATCGACCCGGGGCCGCCGAGATCTCATAATTCGCCTGAAAATATGCTATATTGAGGGATAATCGATCAGCCGTACGAAATACTTGATAGTTTCTTCCGGGCAAGGAATGAATTTTGCTTGGAATCCCGAGAGACCGGTAATGAAAAAGATAAGGATGACATCCCCCATGAAGGTTAAACTACTTATCGTGCTTTTCCTGGCGGCGATTTTAGTGGGAATATACTCATTTTTTCCCCAGGGTACACCCAAAGCGCCCCTTGTAGCCGCAACCCAACCAAAACCAACGGCGCCGCCCGCACCGGAAAAGGTCGCGGACACCGCGGGTTCTCTTCGGGAGAAGAACGAACCGATTCCCGCCGGACAAATTTTGGAAGAGGAAATCAAACCCTTGGCTTCGCTCGACCGGCCGCGGCCCGCCACGCCCGCTCCCCAGGAGCCGCAAGCGCATGAAACGAGCGCCCCGGCCCCTTCCGATCAAACTACGACGCCACCGGCCCCGGCTTCCCAAATAACGGCGCCGATCGCGGAAACAGATCCCAAAGCGGCGGAAGAAACGGCGTCCGTGGAGCCGAAACCGGCCCCCGCACAAGCCGCGGCCACACCGGTCAAAACGGCGGCGGCCGAGCCCCGCGCTCCCCAGCCGGTCCCGGAGTTCTTTCAGCAAAGACCCGATGAAAACCAGATACGGGAAATGCAAACACACCTGGCCGCCCTGAACTACCCCGTGGGTCCCATCGACGGCATTCTGGGGCCGAGGACCTACCGGGCCGTCACCGAATTTCAGTCCGACCTGGGATTCGCGGACATCATATCGGTCCCCAATCTTATTATCCTGCTGGATACCTATCAAAAAGTGGGCATTGAATATCCCACATGGAAACGGGTATACCGGAGCCGGAAATTCAAGGCATGGATCGCTTCAAAAGGCCATAACGTGTCGCGGGAATACATAAACACCATTCGCAGCGGCCCGGAACGGAAGATTATCGACATCATCAATGAGTATTTTACGGAAACGTGAACAACGGGCCGATTCCGGCGCCAGAATCCCTTGCGCTGACGCGTGAGACCCAAACCACGCGTCCGCGCCTTTTCACACAACTTGACATACCCTATTTTTTCCATAACACTTCGGATAATAACAGTCGCCCTTTCGCCACCCGCGCTTCGGCGCCTTGGCGAGAAGGCGGAATAAATACCAATGGACGTACGCGCTTTTATTCGGGGTCCTCATTCCAGGCTAAGAGCGTAATTTTCGAAATGACCCAGTATTCTTGCAATGGATGATTATCAGCGATTTTCAGCAGTCCTGAACAAGGAGCTTGAGAGAAGCCGACGCCGTTTCAGGAGGCTTTCCCAGGCGTTCGTAGTCGTCTTGCTCATGCTTGTCGGGGTTGGGATCTATCTTTTATACCCCGATTCCAAACCGGCTTCGTCCGAGAGCCGTTCGTCCGAATCCAATTTTATCCAGCGCACGATCACCACCAAAGGGGAATTTCGGAACGATTTTTCCGTGACATCGACCGCCGACGCCGACGCCGCCAGTCCCGAGCCGAAGAAGGCGCCGCAAAAGCCGGCTACCGTAACGCAGCAAAAACCGGTTGAAGAAACGATTTACGCCCTCAAGGGCCTGGACGACGAGAAATTGTCCCCCGAAGCGAAATCGGAAACCATGCCCAAGGTCGAGTTATGGGGTTACGCCGGCGAACAGCCCAAACGTCAACCATTGGCCAATCACCTGCACTGGCTGCTCGATGAATTCGCCGCCTGCCTGAAAAGCGGTTCGGACGACCCCACCAACCCGTGCAACTTTTTCATAGCCCAGGCCCTGGACCGACTCTACAACATACGGGATTTTTCCCTTTCCCGGAACGTCGGTTCAATGGACGCGCCCGGAGTGTATCTTCCCAATCTGAAAATCATCGATTATGTGCTCCAACACGACGATCAGTGGATCGAGCTGGGGAACGCCGCCGATCAGATGACGCTGGAGCAGGCGCAGCAACTCGCCAATCAGGGAACCGCCGTGATCGCGTTTCGCGACCAGGGCATGGATGGAGTGGTGGCGCTGATCATGCCCGGAGAATTGAAGGATTCGTCGACCTGGGGGATGCAAACCCCGAACTCCCTGAGTTTTCTGCCCAAATTTCCCCAGGGGTCATATATGGGGAAAAGCCTTTCCTTTGCCTGGAAGAAATCGTACCGGCCCGAGATCAAACTTTTTTACCGGACCGGCGGCTCCAAGATAAGCGTGGCCTCCAAGACCAGGGATTTCCGAACGGAATAACGTGTTCCGGCCGATCCGGACGCGTTCGCGTCCCCGCAATGCTTGCCAGACGCTCACCCCTGCCGTATAATTAACCCCACTTGCCAGTACAACCGTCATCCATCCCCAAGGAGATTGATATGAATAAACGAGGCGACCGCCCGCGTTCCACGTCTTTAATACCCGGAAAATCGAACCTTCCCTTGACGACCCGCTCCAACGGCAAGCGCCCGCGCTTCCGTCACGCCGGCCTTTTCGCCGTCCCGGCCGCGTTTATCCTGGCGCTTTCGCTTTTCGGCTGCGGCGGCGGTAGCGAGGACGCGCAAAAGGAATTCAACGCCATGCGGACGCGGCTCGATCAGGTTGAACAACGTTTGACGGCCCAGGAATCCCGTCCCCAGGAAACGCCATTAATGGACAGCCAGGTGGCCGAGTTGCGGCAAACCGTGACCGGCCTGCAGGAAACCGTGAACGCCCTCCGGGACGAGCAGGCGTCGCTGGCCAAACGCATGCAGTCCTATGAAGCGAAGGGGGAACAATCCGCCGCACAGCCCAAAAAGGCGGCCCCGGAACCGAAGAAGGCCTCCTCCTCGGGAGAAAGTCCGCGCACCTACACCGTCAAACCCGGCGACACCCTCTATCGCATCGCGGCCAATCATAATCTGACGCTTGAAGAAATCCACCGGCTCAACAACATGACCGACAACGTCATACGACCCGGTCAAAAGCTGATCGTGGCGCCAAAAAAATAACGCCCGGGAGCCGCCGCGCCATCTGAAAGGAAGTCGAACATGCCATCTCACGAACCGACACGGCAGGAAGCCCTGGATCTTCTCCTCAGGCACAACAAGAGCGAAAGCCTCATAAAACACGCGCTGGCGGTGGAAGGAGTCATGCGTTACATGGCTCGAAAATTTAACGCCGACGAGGAAAAATGGGGCGTTATCGGTCTGGCCCACGACCTCGATTATGAGCAATTCCCGGAACAACATTGCCGCAAGAGCGAGGAAATCCTCAACCATGAAGAATGGCCGGGAGAATACGTGCGCGCGGTGGTGAGTCACGGCTGGGGAATCTGTTCGGAGGTCGAGCCGCAAACCGAGCTGGAAAAGACGCTTTTCGCCATCGACGAGCTGACCGGCCTCGTGGCCACCACGGCCCTGGTGCGGCCTTCCAAAAGCGTCATGGATCTTAGCGCCAAATCGGTGAAGAAAAAATGGAAAGATAAACGGTTCGCCGCGGGCGTGGACCGTTCCATCATTGAAAAAGGCGCCGCCATGCTGGGGATCGATCTGTCCGACCTGATCACCGATACGATCATGGGCATGCGGGAAGTCGCGGAAGAAATCGGGCTTAAGGGATCGGAATAAAAACGCCCGGCTCGACCGGCATCCAGAGATTATTCCTTTCATTTCTCGCGCAGCGAGAAATCTCCTGCTGGGGGCGCGTCCCGACTGCGTCGGGCGCGGAAACTCCCCCGCAAAGCTTTTTCTTCTATGTTTTTGAACGCCTACGGAGCGACGCGGATAAACCGCAACCGGCTTTTCATCAGGTCGGGGACCACCACCAGCAGGGAATCGGTTTCCGGAATCACGCAGAAGTCGGCCGGTCCGCCGAACCCTTGAGCCAGAACCTGTTTTCCTTTTTTGGGTGTCCACAGAAACAGCGTTTTGGATTTCCAGTCGGTTATGAGCAAACTGCCGTCTTCCAGGCGGGCCACGCCGTCCAGCGTGCCCATGTTCTCGGCCAGGGTCATATCGATACCCTGGGGCGACATCACGTAGACGCCGAGTTCCTTGTTTCCGCTGAAATCCGATCCCACCACCACCAGCGCGTCGGCGTTGGGATACATTCCGTTGGGCATGCGGCCCATGTTTTTGAACAGCGCCGTTACCCGGGGTTCACCTTTTATTTTGAAGTAATCGGCGGGTTCGATCATGAAAATCTGATCCCCGACGGTATCGCTCACATACAGCTTGTTCTTGATCACCACGGTGTCGTTGGCGAATTGGGCGCCCGGGAAGATCGACCTTCTTGCCCTGGCGCGTTTTCAGATTAAACAGCCAGACCGCGTCGATATCGGATACCCACAGCAGGTCTCCCTCGATCCATATTCCCTTGGGTTTGTTCAGAACCCCACCTTCGCCGGGGAGGAACCGGTCTTCCAGCACTTTCCCCTGTAGCGAAACCTTGCTGATTTTACCCTGGCCGTCCTTGAGCGTGGAATCGCCCTTGGGGCCGAACTGGCTGACATAGAGAACTTTGTCGGAGGGATCATAGGCCACCGATTCGGGGTGAGCGAATCCCTTCACCACTTTGTCGGAAATGACCCTGGCGCCATCGGTCTGCGCAAAAGCCGCCGGGACAAGGGAAAAAGTCAGGACAAGAGCGATACAGAAGCGAACTTTTCGGAGTTCCATGTTCTCCTCCACGTGTGGCTCGTTAAAGGGCCTTTCAGGAGTTTCATGCTATCGGGGCCGGCGGAGGTTCAGGAAATCCGCCAGTATCCCACCACCGTCACGCCGATAATCAGGAACATGAGGACAAAGAAGACAACCAGGGGAATCAGGCCTTTTCGGGTTGATCCGCGTCCCCGCAAAAACGGAACGAGCGCCAGCGCCAGCGTGGCCGCCAGAGGCGCCCAGACGCCCGCCACCGGACAGGCAGATACCGGAGCAGCCATTGCGCGCCCACGAAAATCCAGGGAGCGCGCAACTCCTGCCCGGCCGCTTCCGCCGAAGGGCCGAGGCCCGCGTCGACCAGCGCGCTGATGAACAGCATCGCGCTGAGCAGCGCCAGAATGGACAAGCCTTCCTGAAAGAGAAGGTCGTCATTGGTTAAACGTTTTTTGGATTCGCGTTTCATGTATTGACAGGTCAAAATTTAGCGTACAGTACCATGTTATCCCATGAGAGCGACTAACGGCAACGCCATATCGTCAGAGCTTCGAAAAGAAGGGACGCCTTCACCGTCCAGGCGCGGCTTTTTGTGGGCCGCCATGGCGTTTTTAGGCGCGGCGGCGGCCTTGGTTGGGTCCAGGCTTCTGACTTTTTTCAGCTATGCCCCCGGGTCGGACCAGACGGCGCCGTTTACCATCGACCAACCGGAAAGCTTCCCCTTTCATGAACGCAACGTCTGGATCATGAAGGACGACGCGGGCCTGTTCGCCCTCTGGGGAACGTGTCCGCACCTGGGCTGCAAACCCAACTGGGAACCCACCGAACTGAAATTCCTCTGCCCCTGCCATAAAAGCCTGTTCGCCGCCGACGGCTGGCTCCTGCGCGGTCCCGCCCCCGCCGGTCTGAAGCATTTGAGGATGGACCGTCTGAAATCGGGCCGGATACGGATCGACCCCACCCTGGGCGCCTCCAATGCGTTTCGACTGCCGCCGGATTCCGCGTAGAAATCTGAAGGAAAAGCCTTGTGGGGGAATCTCTCCCCCCCACACCCCCTTATATTATTTCTCGCTACGCTCGAAATGACTATACGTTCTCCTTATTCGTCATGCCCCGGCTTGACCGGGGCATCCAGGATTTTCGTGTTCGTTTTAAAAAAACCTCTGGACCCCGCGATCAAGTCGCGGGGCGACGGAAGAGGAAATACGGCTGGTGGCCTGAACAACTTATTCGGAAGAATGTTGAAAAGACATTCAGCGTCTTTCGTCATTCCGCCACTTGATCCCGGAATCCAACAACTTTAATTACTTCTTCTTTTGCCTTTTACCGTCGCGCCGTGGTAAGGGATTTTCTTAACGGTTCGCCGCCTGATCCGTTTCGCCTGTCCAGGCGCCGGGACGCCCAGATTTCCTCGAATTTCTGCTTGACAAAGAGAAACAATTCGTGACAAAAAGAACAAGCCTGTTTCGAGGCGACTCAAGCCCTGGGTATATCTCTGTAATCACCTGATTTTTCAATGAAAATTAACCAGAGCGAGGCGTCTTTTCAGATATTCGGTTGGCTTTTTTTGACCTTACGTGAGGCTTTTTTTTCATGGGTAACGGTGGATATCGAGCCCACCATTCGTCAGGCTGGTTCGCCTTTGTGGCTGGGGTCGCCATAGCGCTCTTTGCGGGATGGGTTGTGTTCCCCCAGGTTCTGTATTCCGAGAAGACACAGCCATTTTCGTTCAGCCACGCCACGCATTCCGAAGACGGCCCGGCGGGCCTTTCCTGTGAAAATTGTCACGCCTTCCGCGAAGACGGCAGCTTCAACGGGAATTCCTTCCCTGGAAAGCTGCTTCGACTGTCACGCCGAACTACAGGGAGGCGGACGGTCGGAAAAAGCCTTTTACGAAAAAGGCTCGCGGCTGTTGGAGGAAGATAGGGAAACCGGTTGGCTCGTCTATTCCCAACAGCCACCCTGCGTATATTTTTCCCACGCCCCTCATGTCGTTCTGGCGAATCTGGAATGTGTCGCCTGTCATCGTGATGTGTCGCAGACAGAAAAAACCTCCGGTTCTCGAAGAGAATCGCATCACCGGGTACAGCCGATATATGTCGGAAAACCTGAAAATGAGTGATTGCGCGGAATGTCACAGAGAAAAAGGCGCGAGCGACGCCTGTTTCGTCTGCCATAAATAGGAGAGGTAAGGATACATGGGCATTGATAGAAGAGGTTTTCTAAAATTTGCGGTTGGCGCTGTTGTTGGCCTGCATCTGACACCCATCCCATGGAAATTGATGGACGACATCGCCATCTGGACCCAAAACTGGCCATGGGTTCCCGATCCTAACGGCGGCGCCATATCCTATCGCAACGTTTCCGGCGGTCTTTCCGATTGCGGGTGCGGCTTGCGGGTCCGCCTGGTCGACAATAAACGGGCGGTCCTGATGGCGGGTAATCCCGATCATCCCCTGAGCCAGGGCGGTGTCTGTCCCACCTGCGCCTCTTCACTCCAATATTTTTACACCAAGGACCTCGGATAACCTCTCCCATGAAACGGGACGGCGGCGCCTGGATTGAAATCACCTGGGAAGACGCCTTGGGTAGATTGTCCGAAAAGCTCAACGCCGAGCGCGAGGCCGGGTCGCCGCAAAAGGTGGCCATGATCACCGAGCAGCGCGGACACGGCGACCACGGCGGTGATGAAGCGTTTCATGCGGGCCTACGGATCGCCCAACGTCATGACCATGCCCTCCATGCGGGACACCAGCGCTCTGGTGGCCAAGGCGATGTTCGGCGTGGATGGCGAACTCGGCTACGATCTCGCCAACTCCGATTTCGTGCTGAGCTTCGGGTGCGATCTTCTCCAGGGCTGGGGACAGGGCCTGTTACGCCATGATCGCCTACGAGAAACTGGTTTCCAACCCCAAGGCCAAGCTGGTGCAGATCGACACCAACCTGTCACCCACCGCCACCAAGGCCGACCAGTGGATTCCGGCGGCGCCGGGATCGTACGGCGCGCTGGCCATGGCGATCGCCAACGTCATTATCCAGCAGAATCTCTACAACGCACTCGGCCATGCAGAACGCCTTCGGTTTTGACGACGGAACCAGCCAAAAAGGTCAAATGTTCGAAGGCTTCAAGAACATGGCGCTCAAGAGTCGACTACCGGAAGGTGGCTTCCGACATCGGTCTGCTGGAACAGGATATCGTCAATCTGGCCAAGGAATTCGCTCAGGCCAAGAATCCCGTGGCCGTCGCAGGCGCCGGAAAAGGCAACATGCCCGGCGACACCGGCGAATTCATGGCCATCATGGGTCTGAACGCCCTGGTGGGCGCGATCAACAACAAGGGCGGCGTCAGCGCGATACCCAAACCGTCCCTGGGTTCCTGGCCCGAAGTACCCACCGACGACGTGGCCGCCAAGGGCGTGGAAAGCGCTCCGGTGGGCGACGGAACGGTCATGGGCTTTTTCGAGGCTATCGGCAAGAGTGAAACCTCGCCGATCAGCGTTCTGCTGGTGGATGAGTCCAACCCCGCCTACGCCACGCCCAACGCCCCGGAAATCCGGGAAGCGATGAAAAAAATACCCTATAAGGTCTGCGTGGCCCCGTTCTTCAACGAAACCGTCATGGATTCGGACCTGGCCCTGCCCGCCGCCACCTTCCTGGAACAATGGAACGACCTGGCGGGAGCGAACGGCGCGCCCTTCCCCATCTATCAGGTGACCGTCCCGGTTTTCTATCCTATTTACGAGAGCAAGCCGGCAGGTGAAATCTTCATGGGCATGGCCAAGGCCATGGGCGGTTCGGTGGCCGAATCCTTTCCGTGGGAAAACATGGAAGAAGTCGTCAGGTCCCGCGCCCTGGGCATCTATAAGGCCGGCGGCGGCATGCTGGCGGCGCCCGGTTCGTTCGGCAAGAATCCGAGCCAGTCCTTCAAGTCCGATTCCGATTTCTGGGGCAACCTGGCGGCCACCGGCTGCTGGTACGATCCCTCCCAGGCGGTTGGCGCCGCTTCCGGCTCGTTCGGCACTGCGTCGGGCAAAATGGAACTATACGTTCAGACCGCCAACGGCCCCATGGTCGGATACCAGCCCGCCGAAATTCCCGGCGACGCATCCAAGTATCCTCTCATCATGATGCCCTACGAAAGAATGTGGATCGACGGCAGCGGATTGGCCACCGCTCCCTACATGACCAAGATCTTCCCCGATTACCTGATCAAAAATATGGATATGTTCGTGAACATCAATCCTCAGGACGCTCAGGATAAAAAGATCAACGAAGCGGACTGGCTGAAAATCGAATCCGCCAAGGGGTCCCTCAAGGTCCGGGCTCACATCGACAAGGGCGTGAGGCCGGGAGTCGTGACCTTGGCCGAAGGATTCGGCCATACCGCCTTCGACTTGCACATGCGTGGTAAGGGCGTAAACGTCCGCGATATCGTTACGGCGCAAAAAGACAAGATAAGCGGCCTTCCCCTGTGGTGGAGCACGCGCGTAAATCTGATCAAGATATGAGGTAAATGATGAGCGGCAAACATGCTGATGTTAAAAACATGCGGCGCTATGGCATGGCCATTGATTTGGATAAGTGCACGGGGTGCGGCGCCTGTATGGTCGTCCTGCGCTTCGGAAAATAATGTGTTTACGCGCTACGACGAATCGAACAAGGTGCGCAGCATTACCTGGATGAGGATGTACACATTCGACAACGGCAAACCGTACCCGGCGACCCGGACCGCGTATCTGCCGCGTCCCTGCATGCACTGCGACCATCACACGCCTTGCACGTCGGTCTGCCCTCCCACGGCCACCGAATACGATCCCCGCAACGGCGTCGTCAGCCAGATCTATTCGCGCTGCATCGGGTGCCGGTATTGCGTCGCGGCCTGCCCCTACCATGTCCGTTATTTCAACTGGTTCGACAGCTTCTGGCCCGAAGGCGTGGACAAGAGCCTCAATCCCGACGTATCGCCCCGCATGCGCGGCGTGGTCGAAAAATGCACCTTCTGCTACAACCGCTATCAGCGCGCGTACCAGGACGCCGCCGCCAAGGGTGAACGGGAAATAGCCGAAAGCGCCTATGTCCCGGCGTGCGTCGAGGCGTGCCCCACCAACGCGATCGTTTTCGGCGACCTGCTCGACCCGGATCACGCCATCACCAAACTGCTGCAGGTCAGCTACGACGGGCATGAATTCACGTACAAGAACCCCCGCGCTTTCCGCTTGCTGGAAAAGTTGGGCACGCAGCCCAAGGTTTTTTATCTGACCTCGAATGAATGGATCAAACGGAAATGCGATAACTATCTACCCGATGAAAAGGCCAAGTAGCCATTCGTCATGATGTAACCGATTTTTAATTTTCACTGTACGTTAGAGTATTAGACTACCAGAAACACCGGAGAGGAAAACGATATGGATAGGCCACTCATCATGAAAGGCGCTGATCGTTGCGGACTCGGCAAATTTTTGGCCTGGGCTGGCTTTTGCCTCGCGCTGATTACATGGGGCGCCATCAGCGCGCTCTACTGCCTGCTGTTCGCATTGAATCAGACCGGCATGAATGACTACTTCGCCTTCGGACTTTGGATCGTCTTCGACCTTGCCGTTATCGCGCTGGGCGCGGGGGCTTTCTGGCAGGGCTTCCTTTCGCACATCGTCAAGGTCCACGAGTTGAAGAACATCATCAACGCCGCGGTTATCATCGGGTTTTTGTGCTACAGCGGCGCGGTCCTCATGCTCGGCATCGATATTGGTCAACCAATCAGAGGGTGGTTCATTTTCTGGCACGCCAACGTGCATTCCATGCTTACCGAAGTGTCGTTTTGTATCACCACGTACCTCATTGTTCTGCTGATCGAATATCTGCCGCTCATTCTGGCCAACCGGAAACTGGACGCGGTTCCCGAACTTCACTATTTCGGACATAACCTGCACAGCATCGTCATCGTCTTCGCCGGCGTGGGCGCGTTCCTGTCTTTCTTCCACCAGGGCTCCCTGGGCGGTATGTTCGGCGTTCTGTACGCGCGGCCCTTCGCCTATCGCGGCCATTTCTTCATCTGGCCCACCACCTTCGGACTGTTCGTGCTTTCCGCCGTGGCCTGCGGCCCCTCCTTCACCGGCCTCATCATTTATATAACCAGGTGGGTGAGCAAGAAGCGGCTGGTCAAACAGAACGTGTTGGAACTTATGGGCAAAATCTCGGGTGTCACGCTCTGCGTCTACCTTGTGCTCAAAATAATCGACACCATCTACTGGGCCACGGTTCTGGCGCCCCACGACGGAATGACCTTCTCCGACTTCTACCGCGCGGGACCCTACGGGATGTGGCTGATGTTCCTGGAAATCGGCGTCTTCGGGATTATCCCGGCCATCATTCTGATAACCCCCGGCCTGCGGAGCAATAGACGCCTGCTGGTAATCGGCTTTATCATGAACTGCATCGGCATCGTGCTCAACCGGTTCGTGTTCGTCATCCAGACCCTGGCCATTCCGGTGCTGCCCTTCGAGAAATTCATCGGGTACTGGCCCACTTGGCAGGAATGGGGCATCTGCTTCGGAATCCTGGGCTACGGCATGCTGGTTTACTCGCTCTCCTTCCGCTACCTGCCGCTGTTCCCGCAGGAAGCCGAACTTGACCACGACCAGGCCAAGAGCTGGACGCTGTACACCGAAAAGGGTCAGCCCATCGACTAGCCAAACAACGTCAAACGCGTGCCCCGGTCAATCCGGGGCGTGACGAAAAAATAACGTTCGACAATAAAAAAGCCCGGCGATCTCAAGAGCGCCGGGCTTTTTTATGTATAAAATTTCTTTGGAAGAAACGGACGATCAGTGGTGTGATTGCGGAGGATTCTGCAGATCGATGAAAGTCTTCAGGGCGGCGAAAACGACCGCCAGACTGACCAGTCCGAGCGCCGAATAAAAGAGCCCCATGAAGATCAATCGTCCAATTTCCCAATGCCATTCGAATACGATGGGCAGCATCTCGTCGTTCCCCCTCTCGTCTATCTATCGGTTGCGAAATATATTTTCAAATTGGCGTATCCGTGTCAAGTCATATGTGAAACATTTCGCATCTCCAGGCGCCGAAGCCTATCGGTGAAACGGCCCACGCCTTTCAAAGGACTCATACCGGAATTTCTCCCATAACCAGGATAAAACTATACAGCCACGATGAAGACATGATATTTTTTTACTTTATTTTTTTAATTTAAACTATATATTGTCTATTAATTATATTTATTTAGATATTCTATCTCATTCAATTCAGTTATTTTCGTGTTCCCATTACTCCGCGCGACCTGGCGCGTGATTATAAAGCGATGTGGAGACCATCTGGCTACTTTTGACGCGCCTATGACGAAGATACTCTTGCGCCGGCTCCGCCACTTTGATCGAAAATCGCTAACGGCCCTCAAAGGGTTCCGGCTCGTCCTCTTCTTTCCGAGTCCTGATTTAAAAACGATTCCCTCGCAATATTTGTCAGTCCTCGTCCTGGCTTTCTCCCGGAGAGAGCGGGAAACTTCTTACGTCTTTGCGAAATTAACGGATATGACGCGCGAAAGGAGTGTGCAGTGAAACCGCGAATTGCGTTCTGCCTGGCGATTCTGTTCACGCTATGTCTTTACCGGCCTTCGGCGGCGGAGACGGCGCTGCAAAATGGCGTTCCCTTCAACACGAACTTACCGGGTATGCTATACGGGTCCGGCCTGTATATCGACGTTCCCGCCAATGCTGTGTCCCTGACTGCGACGGTTACTAATGGAAGCGGAGATCTGGACTTATATGTCAAATACGGATCGAATGTCCAGGGGTCCACGGTTCCGGAACTTGACGCGGACACCGATTTTATCTCCGACGGCCCCACCGCCAATGAGACCATCCTCATCACCACTTCCAGCAATCCGCCTCTCCGGGCGGGGAAATGGTACCTGACGGTCCTCAATTTGAACAGCGCGGTGACTTCCTTCACCATCACCGCCACCTATCAGACCAGCGGTGGATCGGCCAACGAAGGGACCAAACATACGGTCGTGGTTACCGTTACGCCCCAGACGGCGCTGCCCGGCATGAATGTGAGTTGGAAGTATGAAATTCAGCCTGGGACGATCGCCGGAAATATCGATGTCGTCGCAGCCGTTTTTCGCCCGGACGGCGCGCTCCGGTTTTACGGCCCCGCTGGGTTAACGCCCACTCCCACGCCCCTACGAACCAACGTGCCGCTGCAGGGAGCGATGACGGATTACGTTCTGACCAACCAGCGTTTTTCCAGCGGCGATATGGAAGGAGTGTACACCTATTTCGTGTACCTGGTCCGCGCGGGAAACATGGAATATGACAGCCAAAACTGGGTGAGTGTCCCCGCGAGCGGAACCGTCCGTTTCGCCGGAATGTCCTCGGCCCAAAAGGCTCTTATCCAGGACATGGGCGCCCACAGATGTTTCAGAAAACTTTCAGCGACGATCCCGCCGGAATCCGCGTCGATGAATCGTGGGGCTACTCCAAGTACGGCAAGGTCTATTCGTTCATCAATGGGACGCTCATGGGGGAAAACACACTTGACAGGAGTGACATCAATACGCTTCCCGGTTCCGCGCGCCCGGAGGATTATCAGTTCGACACCACCTATCAAAACGTACTCGATCGGCATGGGCAGCCTCTGAAAGTCGATGAAGAGCAGATTGCAGCCGGGGTGTTCAAGAACGCGATCTATGACGGCATCGTCTTTCAGTTCCTGGACAACAGACTGGTGTCAGTGAGTTCCTTCAAGTAGCGGCTGGAAAAAGGAGTCCAGAACAATGAAACGCGCGTGGATCAAGAATCTGAATATCGGCTCGCCGCAGCGTGGCGCCATTCCCATTATCCTGGCGGTCGCCATCGCGGTCGTCGGACTGGCTGGCGGCATTATTTATCACAACAACGGAGGGTTGGATAAATACAACGACTCCCTGCGCCGATTGCGAAACGGCGACCCCACCAACGAGGATTTGGCCTATATGCAGGAAGGGCTGGAGGAAGCCAGAAACATGGGGACCGGTCTGCCGGTACCCATCGCCACCGACCCGGGCGATCTGGTCTCATATACCGCCACAGCCATGGGTGAAGCGCTGGTCGATCAGCATTCCACGCCCACGCCTCCGCCAGGAAGCGGCGGCTCATCCCAGCGAGCCTGTTGCGGCGTAGCGCTCTCCCCGCAAGTCGGCGCGGAAGGGCAGACGGTAACCATCACCGTGAAAATAAGCGGTTACAACAAGGCGCGGGTGGCGGCGGTCATGGTGACCACGCCCGGAGGAACCGTATCCGCCTCCAAGACCGGGGACGGCGTGTTCACTCACTGGTGGGCTGTTTCCACGGGCGGAAGCGCCGGTCCGGTCCCCATAACCTTCGTGGCCGTGGACCAGAGCGGAAACGATATCTGTTCGGGCGGCGCGTCATTCATGGTAGCTTCGCAACTTTCGGCGTCTCTCAGCAGCCTCTTTCCCCGCTATGCAGGCGACACCGCTATCGTGCACGCGCAGGCCATGGGCGGACTGCCGCCCTACAGCTTCAACTGGAGCCTGTGTGGCCAAGCCCGCTCTGCCGCAAATTCCTTTACCACGGACTCGCAGTCGATGGACAACGTCCAGCAGCCGAGCTGCGCGGTAACCTGCGTGGTCACGGACAGTTCCAACCAGCAGGCAAGCGCCTCGGGCAGTTTTTCCGTTCTTCCCGCAAACCTGGCGGTGAGGATCATATCCCGGCCCTTGAGACTGGCGCCCGGTGAAACCGGGACCTGGACGGCCATGGTCACCAACGCCTCCAGCGGCATGGGACCGTACAACTTTGTGTTTAACTTTGGCAACGGCGCGTCGCAATCGGTTGTTTCCGACTGGTCGCAGACCTCCGCCAGTTCTTCGTACGCCGCGGCCGGCGTTTACGCCATTACCGTCACCGTCGTCGCCGGCGAAGCAAGCGGTTCGGTAGCCAGCTCCGTGTCCGTAGAGGGCCAGGGCAACGGCTGCCCCGTCGATCTTCCCGTGCCCTGCGGCGATTTTTGTTATCCGGCCGGCGCGGTGTGCTGTCCCGAGGGGGGAGCCTGTCCAGCGGGGATGCATTGCTGCGGCAGCGGAGGTTGTTGTCCCGATGGGGAGGACTGCTGCGGTTCGAGCTGCTGTTCCCCCGGCTCAATCTGTTACCCGTCCGGCCCCGCATGCTGTCCGCCCGGCTATTCTCCGTGCGGCAAGGGCTGCTGTCCGCCCGGCTCGCAATGCGCGAATGGAACGCAGTGCACGTCAAACATGAAGCAATCAGCCGGCCAGGGTTCGGAGGACGACCAGGAAGAGCCCGACGATACCTGGATAGAATTGCAGATCTCGACCCAATAAGATAGCCGCTGTTCGGCCTTTCCAAGGAGAACTGTCATGAATATCAGGAGCGCTTATCTGAAACTGTTTCTGTCCGCGTTTGTCTTCTGGGCCATGCTCGGGTCCGTCGCCAACGCGCAATACAATGGATGGTGGTACAATCCCAGCGAAGAGGGCAGCGGCATGTCCTTAGAGATTCAAGGATCGTTGATGTTTTTGGCCCTCTATTCCTACGACGGTACGGGGAAATCTCTGTGGCTTACCACCGATGGGTCCATGTCCAACGGTTCCGAGTTCAACGGCGCCCTCAAGCAGTGGACCGGCTGGCCGCTGGCCGGGGCGCCCGGAGCCTTCAACTTCAGCACGGCCGGCTCCATCGCTGTTTCCTTTTCATCAGCCAACCAGGCGCGGGTCACCATCAGTTATAATGGCGCGCAGGTCACCAAGGATATGGTGAAATTTCTCGACTCCATATCCCCCGGCCCCAAAGAAGTCCAGGATATCCACGGCTGGTGGTACGACCCCGTCTACGCGGGTTCGGGAGTGTTCGTCGAAGCCCGGGGCGGCACGATCTTTCTGGCGTGGTATCATTACCGGGAGGATTCCACGCCGCGCTGGTACACCAGCGGCGGAGCTTTTCCCGAAGGTTCCCGCCAGTTCAGCGGCCCGCTGCTCGACTGGAGCGGCGGGCAGTGCCTGGGTTGCGCATACCAGCAGGCGACGCCCACCGCCCGAGAAACGATTACCATACAGTTCAACCTGGACAACACCGCCACCCTGACGTGGCCAGGCGGAACGTGGAACCTGGAGCATTTTCCGTTTGGGGCCTGCAGATACCAGGCCTCCGACCTGGCCGGCTCCTGGACGCTGGCGCTTTCAGGGTCGGGAATGGCGGACGCCGCGTTTACCCTGCAAATCGACGCCCTGGGTTCGGTCACCGGTGTGACCGGCGCCGACGCCATACTCTCCTGGCGCGGGAAGTTCGGAACGGATTGCAACGGCGCGGCGAGAGGTACGCTCGGCTTATCCTATGTCGAGAACCCCGACAGTGGGGCGTTTTCGAAGTTTGTCGCCCTGGAAGTCGATATGAACGGAGCCTTTCAATCTAAAAACCTTTTAAGCGGTTCGGCTTCTGGCGCGATTTCGGTCAACTCCACGGACGGCGCATTGAACCCTTCAACCGTATCATGGAGCATGACCAAAAACTGAAAGGTCTCCTAAATCTTCCTGATTTTACCTCGAAGCGGTGAAAACATTTTTTCGCCGCTTTGTATTTTGCTTCGTGGCCCTGTTAACTCCCAAAAGGCTTTAATGAATATTGCGGGGAATCGCTTTCCTCCCCAGGAGAGATTTCTCGCTTCGCTTGAAATGACAAACAGTATGATAAAAGCGCTTTTCACATGGGCTCACAAGAATTTGCGTAACCGGCCCATTTCTTGTATATGTTCATACCAAATCAACACTCGCCACTTGAGGAGTCCGTATTATGAAGAAGTTCCTTTTCCCCGCGCTTTTCGCCACGCTGGTTATGTTCTCGCTCGCGTTTCAGGCGAACGCCGCCGCGCCCAAGATATCCATTGCCGACCCCGATCATAATTTCGGCGTCGTCAACGAGGACGCGCAGGTCACCTCCGACTACACGGTCACCAATGAAGGGGACGCTCCGCTCGAAATCGAGCGCGTCGCCACGTCTTGAGGCTGCACCGCGGTCAAGTTTGACCGCACGATCGAACCGGGAAAGCAGGGCCTGGTCACGCTCAAGGTGAAGGTTTTGGGGCTGGAAGGAAAACTCTCCAAATCCGCCACCGTCTATTCCAACGATCCCGTGAATAAGGTGATCAGACTCACCCTTGCCGGCGAAGTGAAACCGTACATCTCGGTGAAACCCCGGCGTTTTATCTATATCACCGGCAAACAGGGGCAGGTCCAGAAACGGAGCGTCCGGATATCCTCGCTCGACGGCCAACCATTCAAGATACTTGACATAAAATCGACCCTGGCCAAGGGCGTTATCAAATATGATACCAAGGAAATCGAACCCGGCAAGGAATACGAACTGACCGTTGAAGCCACCGCCGAAAAAATCGGCCGTTTCGGCGGCAATATCGAGCTGACTATCGACCATCCCGCGATGACGAACGTGGATATCAGGGTCAACATCGACGTTCGCGGCGAAGTCATCATTATTCCGCAGCTCGCCGGCTTCGGGAGCGTCAATTTCGAAAAGGCGCCCAAGGGCCTTCTCCAGCGGCGGATACTGGTTCGACGGGAAAACAACAAGGAATTTCAGCTCACCCACACGCGCTATGATGAAAAAAGATACAACGTGGAAATCAAAAAGGCGTCCAACGGCGCGACGGGTTATGAAGTCCTCATTACCCTGCTCCCCGGAGACTTTCCCAAAGGACCCTTTTACGATGAAATCCAGTTGAAGACCGACGTGGAAAGCCAGCCCGTGGTAACCATACCCGTGTCGGCGAGTTTCCAGTAAGCCCGGCGGGATGGTTTTATGGGCGTCGCGGGCGTGATAAAGGGATTGAAAAAACCACGACGAAAGAGTATATTCGCAGGATAATCTTTCAGGGGATGTAGCTCAGCTGGGAGAGCGGTACGTTCGCAACGTACAGGCCAGGGGTTCGAGTCCCCTCATCTCCAACCGAAACGATAAAGGGCGCGCCATCAATGGCGAGCCCTTTTTTTGTGACCTTTTCAGGCGCCGTCGCTCTATTACCTTAAGTTCTTGCGAAACATCCTCAGAATAACCGCCGGCGCAAACATGAACGGAATATATTACGTGTGAGACGAAGCCGATAAAGGTTTTTTTCTCGGTTTCAGGCTCTCATACCCTTTGAATTCCGATACAAGAGTATGTTAGAATTGCTTATAATTAATTAGATTTTTTTATAATAAGTCGCTGGTTAGATATTTTTCGATGGATTATATGATTATATTAACTTCTCAAACCAATTTATCGCAAACTATCATTTGATCGGCACATGCCTTTAGAATTTCAGTTGGTTGGCGGCAATGATGAAACGGCATCGACCTGCGCCTGACGCGCTGGAAACCAACAATTGGCCGGCCCTTTCTTATTGGAAGCGCATTTTCGTCATCTTCCGATATCTCTTCTTAATATTACTGATAATAATCGCTATCGGTTACGCAAGCCAGGCGCGGGTTTTTGCAGAGACGACCGCGCCCCCGCCGGAAGAAGTCATACCTAAGAAGCCAGTGGACATAGGGAGATATGATCCGGGTAACGCCGGTCCCGGCCCTCTGAAACTCGACCAGGCAATCGAAGAGGCGCTGGCGGCGAGTCCCGAACTGGAGCAGATTAATCAGAGAATCAACGCGGCAATGGAGCAGGTGCGGCAGGCCGAGGCGCTTTTTTACCCCCGGATCACGCTTTCCGAAGAATACAACGCTACGGACAACCCTGTTTTCGCGCTCATGAATATTATCAATCAGCGACGCCTGCAGACGAATGTCAATTTCAACCAGCCGGGAGAGCAGCAGAACTTTTCTTCAAAAATCAGCGGGGAGCTTTCCATCTTCGAAGGCGGGCGCCGGTGGTACGACCGCAAGGCCGCGATCGATGTCCACCACTCTGTCCAAACAGAACTTCTGGGCGCCCGTAATATCTTGGTGGCCCAAGTTACCGAAACCTACTATCGGTGGTTGCAGAGCCTCGATTTTATCGGACAGGCCGAACAGGCCTTTGAAGCGTCTCAAACCGATGTGCGCCTGGCGGAAGCTCGCAAAAAAGCGCAGATGGCGCTGAAAAGCGAAGTTATGCGTCTTAAGGCGCGGGCCGCCGAACTTCATGGAGATCTGGTATCCGCGCGGGCGGGCGCCCGGAGACTTCAGGCCGGTCTGGAGCGGCTTTTGGTCCGTTCTATCCGGCCCGAGGAAATTCCCGCCACAATCGCCGAAACGCCGTTCACCATGTCCGAGGACATCGATCAAGATCCCGAAGCGCTCATCAAGCGCGCTCTTGACCATCGGCCGGAATTGGTGGCCGTCCGTTTTATGATCGACGCGGCCCGCAAAAGAGTTCGTTCCGCCAAGGGCGGACTTTGGCCCAAGTTGGGTACCAGCGCGGACTACCAGTGGGATTCGGAAAATCTGAACGAAGGTGAAGACAGTTGGCTCTTCGCCATCCGCTTTTCCTGGCCCATATTCGAGGGAGGTCTTTCACTTTCCAAAATCCGGGAAGCTCGAACGCGGCTGCGGGAACTGGAGTCCCGAGGCGTCCAGGTGGCTTTGGATGTTGCGTTAGAGGTTAATCAGGCGTCACTCGTACTTCAGGAATCGGTTGAAAAAATCCGAGTGGCTGAAGAAAGAAGGCAATATGCGCAACAGGCGCTGGAAGAAGTCCGGCAACTCTACCGCCATCAGGTCGTAACGGTGGATTCGCTGCTGCAGACCGAGGTTGCCTGGAATCGGGCTGAAGTCGCCTATACCGCGGCGCTTTTCGACGGCAAAATAGCCGAGGCGCTCCTGAGACGATCCCTGGGCGAATTCGCCAATTGGGTGGAGGCAAACAAATGAATGAGCCGCCTCGGAAAAGATTTCGTCATGCGGCGCGGGGGATGATCAAGATAGCAGGGCTGGTGGCGCTGCTTTTGGTCTTGATGCTGTGGTTATCGGGAGCCTTCCTGGAAAAAGTGGAACCTGGCCCTGCTCTGGCAAAAGAGAAAGCGCCCAAGGTAACCACCCAAAAGGTCGAGAAAAAACGCTTTCCCCTGATCATGGAACAGGTGGGCACCCTCCGATCAAAAACGCGCGCCACGGTTTCAAGCCGCATAATGGCTCAGGTAAAAGAAGTCCTGGTAAAGCCGGGGGATCAAGTCGTCGGAAGCGACCGGGAAGGCCAGTCCCCCACGGTGATGGCCCGTCTTGATGATCGGGATATAAAGACACGGCTTCAACAGGCGGAGGCGCAAGTAAAGGCCATGAATCAGGGGCTGGAAGCGGCGCAGGCCAAGCTGGGCGCCGCGAAAGCTCTGGTGACGGCGGCGCGGGCGGAGGCGCTAAGAGCAAATTCCGATTACGTGAGGTATCAGGATCTCTATCGCAACGAAGCGGCCACCGGACAGCAATTGGATAACATGAAGGCTCAGATGGAGATTACCAAGGCCCGGGACTCGGCCGCTGTGCGGGATGTCCAGGCCGCCGAGAAGGATATTCAAAAAATTCGCGCCCAAAAGGAAAACGCGCAGGCGGCGGAGGCCGGAGCGCGTGTGGCGTTGAATTATACCGTCATTCAAGCGCCCTTTTCCGGACAGGTGATCGACAAAATGATTGAACCCGGCGACATGGCCGCGCCGAGCGCTCCTCTGTTTGTGCTGGACGTTTTTTCCCAACCTGAACTGCACTCCGTGGTGTCGGACTCCGCTGGCGCCGTCCCTGCGCATAGGACAGGAGCTGGATGTTTATATTGACGCGCTCGACGCGAAATACAAGGGCAAGGTCCGGGAAATCACACCTTCGTCCGATCCCTCCACCCGAACGGTTTTAGTAAAGGTTTCTCTCCCCCAGGTAAAAGAACTCATCAGCGGTTTTTACGGCCGTCTCGCGGTTCCACATGGGGAATACGAGGCCCTGGTGGTCCCGGAGAAGGCCGTGCTCGAAATCGGGCAGCTCTATCTGGTGGACACGCTAACCGGCGAAGGGTACATGCAGCGCCGCTTCATAACCATCGGACAGCGTCATGACGGTCTGGTGGAAGTTCTCTCCGGTCTGAACGAAGGCGAGGAGGTTGTCATTCATGAATGACAACCCGGCGGGTTCTCACCACTGGATAAGCCGCATTGTCGAGGTTTTCCTTTCGGGAAACCTCTCGGTCATTCTGATCCTCGTCAGTTTGATCGCCGGGGCTGCGGCCCTTTGGATTACGCCACGGGAAGAGGACCCTCAAATCGTAGTCCCCATCGCCGATGTGTTCGTCAGCATGCCGGGAGCTTCGGCAAAAAAAGTCGAACGGCTTGTGGCCACCCGTCTGGAAAAGTTTCTCTATCAGATCGACGGCGTTGAATACGTCTATTCCACCAGCTATCCGTCGATGGCCGTGGTGACGGTGCGTTTTTACGTTGGAGAGGATCGGGAACGAAGCTGGGTCAAGGTCTACAATAAAATCAATTCGAATATCCAGAGCGTCCCCCCCGGCGTAACAGGTTGGGTGGTCAAGCCGGTGGAAATCGACGACGTGCCCATCGTCAACCTCAGCCTGTACAGCAACCGTTACAGCGATTATGTCCTGCGCCAGATTGTCGAGGAGCTGGAAATACGCCTGCAAGGGGTAAAGGACGCGGGTAAAACCTATATTGTAGGAGGCAGGCCCCGGCAGATTACCGTCGAGCTTTCCCCCCAACGCATGGCCGGTCGAGGCGTTTCGATACAGGATATTCAGCGGGTCATCCAGGCCGCGAACGTGGTCGCGCCCGCCGGCGATCTGGTGGGCGAAAACAGGGAAATCAAGCTGGAGGCGGGTCGATTCATTTCGTCCGTGGAAGAGGCGCGGAATCTCGTCGTGAGCGTAAAGGACATGCGCCCCGTCTACCTGAAGGATGTCGCGACCCTCAAGGACGGCCCGGCGGAGCCCGAGACCTATACGCGAATCGCGTTCGGCGAGAAAGCCTTCTCCTCCCTGGACCCGGCCGGGGAAGAGGGTCCGCCGGAAGGCGTTCAACGTTTTCAAGATTATTCGGCGGTCACCGTGGGCGTGGCCAAACGCAAGGGGACCAACGCGGTATGGGTCGCCGAAAGAGTGTTGAAGGAAGCCCGGATTTTTGCCAAAGAGGTGTTGCCGGAAGGCGTTTACTTGCGCCCCACGCGGGATTACGGCCGTACCGCCGATGAAAAGGTGAATGAATTAATAGAAGCCCTGCTGGTCGCGATAGCAATCGTTCTTGCCTTGCTGGCGTACAGCCTGGGGTGGCGGGAAGGCATTATCATAGCCCTGGCGGTCCCCGTGACGTTCAGCTTTACCCTGCTCATCAATTTTTTTCTCGGATACACCATTAACCGCGTTACCCTTTTTGCCCTGATTCTTTCCCTGGGACTGGTCGTGGACGATCCCATAGTGGATGTGGAGAATATTCATCGTCATTTCGCCATGCGAAAAGAATCCCCGTTCCGAGCGGTGGTCACCGCCGTCAACGAAGTTCGACCGCCCATCATCCTGGCCACGCTAGCGGTGATCATTTCTTTTATCCCCATGTTTTACATAACCGGCATGATGGGCCCCTATATGGCCCCCATGGCTCTCAACGTGCCGGTGGCCATGCTCATGAGTTTGGTTGTCTCCTTCACTATCACCCCCTGGCTCTCGCTGCATCTGCTCAAAAGAAGCCATGACAAGTCACCCGAAAAGCCTTTCGTCTTGGAAGAGAGTTCCCTGTATAAAATCTATCAGAGGCTGGCGGGACCGATAATCCGGCGCCGCGGCGTGCGTCTGGGTATTCTCGGAATCATTGGGCTGCTCCTGGTTTTCGCCATGTGGCTCGTGGCGTCCAACCGCGTACCGCTCAAAATGCTTCCGTTCGATAATAAAAATGAATTGCAGGTCGTCGTCGACATGCCCGAGGGGATCACTCTGGAGGATACGGAAGCCGCCGTTTACGCGATGGCCGACTATCTGGTCCGAGTCCCGGAGGTAACCGATGTCAGCACCTACGTGGGGACCAGCAGCCCCGTGGATTTTAACGGATTGGTGCGCCATTATTATCTCCGTAAAGGGGCCAACGTGGCCGATATCCGCGTCAATTTCATAACCAAGAAGCGCCGCGCGCAGCAAAGTCACGCCATCGGCCTGCGGTTGCGGAATGAACTCACGCTCATCGCTCAAAAATATAACGCCAATATCAAAATCGTTGAGACTCCCCCGGGACCGCCTGTTATTGCCACGCTGGTGGCCGAAATCTACGGGCGAAAGGTGGGACAGAATTACGGCGACATGGTCTCCGCCGCCCCCGCCATAGAAAAACTCATGCGCGAAACAAACGGTGTCGTTGATATAGACGATACGTTGGTGGCGCCGCAGACCAAGGTAACGTTCAGGGTGGACCGCGCCAAGGCCGCGCTGAACGGAATAGACGACCAGCTCATCGCCCAGGTTTTACAAGGGGGAGTGCTGGGTTCGATTCCCGGCATATTAGGGCTGGATAATCAGGCCCTTCCCCTGTTTATAAAGCTCCGTTTTCCCCGCGTCGACAGAGCGCTCAAGATGGATTTGAATCAGGTTATGATCAAGGGAGCGGCGGGCGACGGGGTTTTTCTCTCGGAACTGGGATCATTTGAGCAAAGCGTGATCGATCAGCCGATCTATCACAAAAATCTAAAGCCCGTAGTCTATGTTTTTGGGGATACGGCGGGTCTGCCGCCACCGGAGGCGGTGCTCCAGCTTGAAGACAAAGTGAAGAACACGCCGGAATTACAGGGAGTCGATGTCGTATGGTCGGGTGAAGGTGAATGGAATATTACCTTACGGGTATTCAGGGACCTTGGCTTGGCGTTTGGCGTCGCCATCCTGGGGATCTATATTTTATTGCTCTACCAGACCCAGAGTTATTTGCTCCCGGCCATTCAACTCATCGCCCTGCCTCTTTCAGTCATCGGCATCATTCCCGGTTTCTGGCTGTTGAACAAGGTCGCGGCGCAGCCGGTGGGAGGATGGTATAATCCGATCTATTTCACCGCCACGGCCATGATCGGCATGATAGCCCTGGCGGGTATTGCGACCAGAAATTCCATTCTGCTTATTGAATTCGTCGAGAAGCGACGGGCCATGGGGGAGGATGTGGCTCAATCGCTCATAGAAGCCGGAGCCTTGAGAACCCGGGCCGTTTTACTGACGTCGTTTTCGGCCATGCTCGCGGCATGGCCCATCACGCTGGACCCGATCTTCTCCGGTCTCGCGTGGGCGCTGATCTTCGGAATAACCGTTTCTACGTTTTTTACCCTGCTGGTCGTGCCCATGGTTTACTACATGGCGTACGGGAAACCCGGCGGGAAAAAAACCTGACCCGGGAGGAGATTAATCCGGCGGCCCGCTCCCCAAAAAATCAGAACAAGAACGCGCCGCGCTATGAGAAGATTTCGGGGAAAGGCGTATCTACCGCTCCCATGGCCGGATCGGACCTATCCCCTTTTGGCGGCGAGCGCCTCCTGGACGGCCGAGCCCAGTTCTTCACCCGTAAACGGTTTGGCCAGATAACCGGCCGGTTTGGCGCCTTTGATCCGCTTGACCATGGAATCGTCGCCATAGGCCGTGACGAAAATCACCGGGATTTTCAATTCTTTTCCGATCTTGCGGGCGGCTTCTATGCCGTCCATGGCCCCGATCAGAATGATATCCATGATAACCAGGTCCGGCCGGTCCTGCCGGGCCATGGCGATGGCGTCTTCGCCCGACGTTACGATCGAACAGACCGTATGGCCCATTTCTTCAAGCGTATCACGAAGATCGACCGCGGTTATCGCTTCATCTTCGACGATCATGATAGTTGCCGATTTCACCGGATAATTCCTTTGCATGCGGCGGTGAGTACCCCTGCGACCGCTTTCTCCCAACCCCAACGGTTCCCATGTTCGCGCCCCCCTTTTATCCGGCGCGACACGGCGCGATCGACGCTTCAATCCGCGGCGATCTTCGCCCCGCGCAATCCTGCCGCAGGATCGGGGACGACAACAACACATCACCGGGAGTGTCTATAATAGCAGAGCTTTACGCGTCGCGACATGGCTAAATTCACGCCGCCGCTTCTTTCCCCCGGCGCCGAAGGAGCGGTTGATAATTTTCGCGGTTTGAGTCATGCTGGATGTTCGGATCGGCCGGAAATCGGGTATCGATTTTGCATCGATAGATGCCTGTCCGGCGGATGCTGTTTTTCCAGACGCGCGGCGCCATACCGGCGCCCGGTTGCAAAACGCTCGCCGTCCAGATATATTCGGGCGTAAAGATTATGGGTTTACAGCTTTTTTTGCAAAAGATGTCTCATCGACTGAACAGCGTTTTTCCTGTTCTCCTTTTAATCCTCTTTCTGCTTGCCCCCCTGTCGCATGCGCGGGCGGGGGAAACGCAAGACGCCAAGAGCCTGTTCGATCAGGGCCGTTTCACGGAAGCGTACCAACAATTTGAAAGCTCCGCCGCCAAGGGCGACGCCGAGGCTCAATATTACCTGGGGTATATGCTCTACCTGGGAAAGGGCGTTCCGAACGACTATGAAACGGCCGCCCAATGGTTCCGCAAAGCCGCCGATCAGGGTTTTACCGCCGCGCTCTACACGCTGGGGGTGATGAGCGAAGAAGGGCTGGGCGTCGATCAGAATTGGGACGAAGCCGTCCGGTTTTACCGGGCCGCGGCCGAGCAGGGAGACGTTTACGCTCAATACAAACTGGGACTGCTGTATGACGACGGCAGAATCCTTCCCCAGGATTACGCACAGGCGGCGCGGTGGTATCGGAAGGCCGCCGAACAAGGCCATGTGGAGGCTCAGTACAATCTGGGGCTGAGTCTGGCCAGGGCCTTGGGGACCACGCAGAATTACGCCGAGGCGGCCGAGTGGTTCCGCAAAGCGGCGGAACAGGGGCACGCCGGAGCGCAGTTCAATCTGGGATTGTTGCTCGACCGTGGCGAAGGCGTCAAACGAAACGTCCCCGAAGCCGTTGTATGGTATACCAAAGCCGCCGAACAGGGGCACGCGCCGGCCCGGTTCAACCTGGGACAACTCTACGAACACGGCGAAGGCGTGGCCAGGGATCCCATCAAGGCGTTTCAATGCTACCTGGAAACGGCGAGGAACGGGCATGAACCGTCATTCCTGCCGGTGGCGCGGATGTACGAGGAAGGGGTCGGAACCAAGCAGAATCTCCTGGAGGCTCTTTCCTGGTATCACAAGGCCGCCGAGGCGGGAATCGTCGAGGCCATGCTGCGGCTGGGGTCCCTGCGGGAAGACGGTCGCGGGTTGCCCGTGGATTACGACGAGGCCGCGCGCTGGTATCGCATGGCGGCCGACCGGGGAGACGCCCAAGCCCAGTTCGAACTCGGACGCATGAACCGGCAGGGTCTGGGCATGTCGCGCGATGACGCCGAAGCCGCCCGCTGGTATCGCGAAGCCGCCCTGCAGGGGCACGCTCGAGCGCAGTTCAACCTGGGATTCATGTACGACATGGGTTTCGGCGTCGATCAGGATTACCGGGAAGCCCTCGAATGGTATCGCAAGGCGGCCGAACACGGCGACCGGGACGCCGCGCTTTTTCTGGATTACGCGCAAACCTTCCAGTCCGGACTCTATGACGAAGCGTCCGTCGCCTGGAGAAAAAACGTCGCCTCGCAGGGTTATCCCCGCGCCCAGTATGATCTGGGTCTCATGTACGCCAACGGTCTGGCCGGCGAACGGAATCTGGACGAGGCGCTGAACTGGTACAAAAAGGCGGCGGAAGGAGATTTCGCCCCGGCCCAATACACCCTGGCGCGAATATACGAAAAGGGGCAAGGCGCTCCCAAGGATCTCGCCGCGGCCGAACACTGGTACCAGCAGGCCGCCGAACGCGGGGTCAAGGAAGCCCAGTTTCGTCTGGCGGTCATGTATGACATGGGCGAGGAAATCCAGCGCAACGAAGCCGAAGCCGTCAAATGGTATCACCGCGCCGCCGGTCACGGGCACATGATGGCCCAATACAACCTGGGGCTCATGTATTTTCAGGGGCAAAGCGTTCCCCAAAACAACATCATCGCGTATATGTGGCTGAGTCTCGCCGCGGCCCAGGGGCTGCAAGCGGCGGAAGAGTCCCTGCAGATGGTGGCTCACTCCATGACCAGCGCCGAGCTGCTGGATTCCAGACAACGGGCCACGCAGTGGATGGCGCGGTACAAAGAGCAATGAGGCGCCGAGGCCCCCTGGAACACGATATATTCCTGACGGCTTGCTCATCATTTGCAAATTTTATCGAAATAATGTGAAGCGTTTTTCCGGAGGCGGGAGCCGGGGAGGCTCCGCCCGCCACATTTCTCCGTACCTTTGAAGAGGCTTTATTCCTATGAACACCGTCAGATTGCAGAGCATCGTGGTCTTCGTTTTATTGGCGCTCGCGCCGCTTTCCGGCGCCTTCGCGGTTCAGGCCGACCTATCCGCGCCCAAGGCCGCCTATGATGCGGGAAACTATCAGGAAGCGCTGGAAGCGTATAAAAAACTCGCCAAACAGGGTTTGGCCGAAGCGCAGTTTCGACTGGGAGTCATGTACCTGGAAGGCCAGGGGGTTCAGGAGGATCCCAACGAGGCCGCGCAATGGTTCCGCAAGGCCGCGGATCAGGATTTTCCCGAGGCTCAGTATAATCTTGGCCTTATGTACATGGAAGGCCAGGGCGTGCTGAAGGACCCCCCGCAAGCCTTCAAGTGGTTTCAGAAAGCCGCCATCCAGGGAGACGCGTTGGCCCAGTACGATCTGGCGTTGATGCTTTTCAAGGGCAAGGGAGTGGTGAACGCGGACCAGTCCGCGGCCATGGATTGGTTTCGCAAGTCGGCCGAACAGGGAAATGTCGACGCCCAGTATAACCTGGGGATCATTTATTACGAAGGAACCGCGGCGCCTCAGGATTACGACGAAGCCGTCAAATGGTTCAGGAAAGCCGCCGAACAGAACGATCCGCTTTCCCAGTACAACCTGGGTGTCATGTATCATGAAGGACAAGGGCTAGCGCAGGATTACGCCGAGGCGGCGCAATGGTTCCAGAAGGCCGCGAACGCGGGTAACGCGGAGGCTCAATACAGGCTGGGGCTTTTATACGCGGAGGGGAAAGGGGTTCCCGAGGATTACGTGCGCTCCTACCTGTGGCTGACCCGCGCCTATAAGGGAGACGTGCAGCAGGCCATCGAGATTCGTGATCTGCTGGAAAAGCGCATGTCGCCCACCCAGGTTTCCGAAGCGCAAAAACTTACCGGAGCAAAATAAGATACCACGACGTCGTCGCCTTCAAGGCGGCGACTCTTTTTGCGGAATACGCCCTCTTCCGATCTCCACCGGATGACAGGAATTGAAGATGACGGATCGAATCTACTGATTCGACGTTGTGCCCTCTTTCTCTTCTCCAAAATACTCCAGGATATAACAACCGGCCATGCTCTTACCGCTGTCGATCCAGGCGATTTTAGCTTTGCCGGCGATGGTGTTGCCTCGGTAGAAATATTCAAACTCGATGATTTCCGAGGGCTCCAGATATTCCGGCATGGCGAGACAGAAACCTTCTTGCGAAATATTCGAGAGATGGGAATTGGACCATTTTATCTTATCCGCCTTCTTTCTTCCTCCTTCAGGCGCAGGCCTGAAACGGCCCGGCAAAATGGTATTGGTGCGTGGAAAACCGCGCCGCTCTTCTCTGCCTCTATTCTCTTTCATATCCTGCCGTTCACACCATAAACCGCGTCATATTATTATTTAAGGAACGCATTTATTCTCTTATACAAGGTTATTGTGGCAGTTTTCCAGAAAATTCGTAATTATTCCATTCTATAGATGGCCGTAAATCCGACTTCGCCGGTCTGATTTTGCGTCTGAATTCCTAAACCGACCAACGCGCCGCGAACCGCTCGCCGGCGCATTTTCTTATTTTAATGAGCGCCGGTTTATTTATATGGTTCGAGCCGTAACGCCCCCGCTCGAAAAATATGCTATAATGTGTCGAAAAAGCGAGAGACATCGGGAGACGCTCCATTTATCCGGCGCTTCCAAGTTTGCCACTACCGCTCTTGACTTCGACAGGCTGGATTAATAAGGTTACACTATATATTTGGAATAGGAATGGCAAGAGGCAAATAAATATGCGCCGTATGGCAAACTCGGGAATATTTCGCGGACTCGGACTCATCGGTTCCATTCTTCTAGTCATCTCGTGCACGACCATACCCGCAACCGGCCGACAGGCGCTGATTCTGGTCCCGGAATCGGAGATGGTTGCGCTCGGCAATCAATCCTATGACCAAGTGTTGAAAGAAAACAAGCTGAGCCAGGACCAGGAGAAAGTCGCGCTGGTGAAGCGGGTCGGAAACAAGATCGCCGCCGCCGCCAACCGGCCGGATTATCAGTGGGAATTCAACCTTATTCAGGATGACGAAACGGCCAACGCCTTCGCGTTGCCCGGCGGCAAGGTCGCCGTCTACAGCGGTATTCTGAAATATACCCAGACCGAAGCAGGTTTGGCCACGGTCATGGGTCATGAGGTGGCCCACGCGCTTGCCCGTCACGGCGCGGAACGAATGACCAACATCATGCTCGCCGAAATGGGGCAGACGGCGCTTACCACCGCGCTTTCGACCCAGAGTCCGGCCGCCGTGCAGGCCGCCGGCGCCGCCTTTGGAGTGGTCACCAACGTCGGGGCCATCCTTCCATTCAGCCGGTTCCAGGAACTGGAAGCGGACAAGGTGGGATTGCGACTTATGGCCGAAGCCGGTTACGATCCGGATGAAGCGATTCATTTCTGGGAGCGCATGTCCCAGCAGCAAGGGCAAAAACCCCTGGAATGGCTGTCCACTCACCCCACCGACGAAAACCGCATCGACGAGCTGAAAAAGGAATTGCCTGAAGCTCGCAAATACTATCGACCTTAATTGAGATAAATTGGAACAGTTTGAGGAGCCTATTATGACGCCCGCAAAACCGCATTCTGAAGTGCCTGTGGAAGATCTACGCCGGAGAGTGGACCCTGCGACCCTGCCCTTTGAAACCACCGAGGAAATAAAGCCCTGCAAGGATATCATCGGCCAGCCGAGAGCCGTCGAGTCGTTCAGGTTCGGACTGGGCATCGAGAGCAAGGGTTACAATATATTCGTTACCGGCCCCGCGGGAACCGGCCGTATGGCTACCGTAAAAGCGTTGCTGGATCAAATCGTGGTCAAGGAAAAGATCAAGAAGGAAATCCCCGACGATCTTTGTTACGTGAATAATTTCAAACTGCCGGACGCGCCGATACTGCTCAGATTCCCCGCCGGCCGGGGAAGCGTCTTTAAAAAGGAAATCGAAGGCTTTGTCGAGACGCTGCAAAAGGACATCCCCAAGTTCTTCGAAAGCGAAGATTACCTCAACATGAAAAAGGATGTTCTTGAACGCTACGGCGAGCAGGGCAAAAAGTTTTTCAAGGAACTGGGCAACAAGGTCAAGGAAGAAGGTTTCGCCCTGGTCGAAATGCAGGTGGGGCAGTTCAAGCGACCCGAAGTCATGCCCATAATCAATGACAAGCCGCTGCACATCGATCAGTTGGAGCAGATGGTCGAGGAAGGTCAGTTCCCCCGCGAAGAGTTCATGGCGCTCAAGGAAAAGCACAACCGCCTTCGGGAGCAGATCGACCGCGTGTTCCTCGAAATGCGGGAGATGGAGCGTGAGGTCCATACCAAGCTGGAAGACATGGACCGGGTAATGTTCAAGAAGAACATCGCGGAACAGGTGGAAGCCATCCAAAGCCATTATGAAGAGGAAAAGATATCCTCCTATATCGACGATATGGTGGAGGACATGGCCGAGAACCTGAGCATCTTCAAGACGCCCCAACAGCAGCCCCAGATTCCGGGCATGCCCGCGTCGGCAGCTGCCACTTCCCCGGCCCTGGATCTCAGATTCCAGCCCTACCAGGTGAACCTGCTGGTGGACAATTCCAAGCTTGAAGGGCCGCCCGTTATCATCGAGACCAACCCCACGTACCGTAATCTTTTCGGCTCCATCGAGCGTATCGTGGACCGAACCGGCATCTGGCGGACGGATTTCAGTAAGATCAAGGCCGGGGCGCTGGTATCCGCCAACGGAGGATATCTGGTCTTCAATCTTCTTGACGCCGCGGTCGAACCAGGGGTGTGGCAAGCGTTCAAACGCACCATGAAAAGCAACAAAATGGAAGTCCAGACCTTTGATCCGTACTATTTTTTCACATCATCCAGCTTGAAGCCCGAACCGGTCGAGCTGGATCTGAAGGTCATTGTGATCGGCGACAATTATCTCTATCAGATGCTGTCCGCCTACGATCAGGACACCAGAAAGATATTCCGGGTCCGCGCCGATTACGCCACGGACATGAATTTCAACCAGGATACGGTCACTCAGTACGCCGGCTTTATCAAGGAAATCTGTGACGAGGAAAAGCTGCGCCCGTTCGATCGCACCGGCGTGGCCGCGCTGTGCGAATACGGAATACGCGAAGCCGGGCGTCAGGAAAAAGTGACCACCCGATTCCCCGAACTCGCCAATATCATCCGCGAAGCCAATTACTTCGCCGCCAAGGCGGGGAGCGACCTGGTGGGCTCCGAGCACGTGGATCAGGCCATCGAGGCGCGCATCTTCAGGTCGAATCTCGTCGAAGAGCGAATCCAGGAGATGATCGACCGCGGCACGCTGATGATCGACACCGAAGGCGCTGTGGTGGGCCAGGTGAACGGCCTCGCCGTGTACGGCCTGGGCGATTACATGTTCGGCAAGCCTTCCCGGATCACGGTGTCCACTTCCATGGGCCGCGCCGGCATCATCAACATCGAACGGGAAGCCGACATGTCGGGCAGCACCCATAACAAGGGTGTGCTCATCCTGACCGGCTATCTGAGAAAGAAATACGCGCAGGACAAGCCCATTACCATGAGCGCTAGCATCGCCTTCGAACAGAGCTATTCGGGCGTGGACGGCGACAGCGCTTCCTCCACGGAAATTTACGCCATCCTTTCCAGCCTTTCGGAACTGCCGCTCCGCCAGGATCTGGCCGTCACCGGCAGCGTGAACCAGAAAGGCGAAGTGCAGCCCATCGGGGGGGTCAATCACAAGATCGAAGGCTTCTTCGACTGCTGTAAGACCACCGGGCTCACCGGAAAACAGGGCGTGCTCATTCCCATCCAGAACGTAAAGGACCTGATGCTGCGCAAGGACGTGGTCGAAGCCGTGAAAGAAGGGAAATTCCACGTTTATCCCATCCAGGCCATTGACGAAGGCATATCCCTGCTCACCGGCGTTGACGCCGGAGAACGGGCGGACAGCGGCGAATATCCCGAAGACACGGTCAACCGCATCGTCAACGACAAGCTTCGCTCGCTGGCCGAAGGTTTGAAGGAGTTCGCGGCGCCCGAGGAAGGCAAACAGGAGAAAAAGGAGGCGCCGCCCCGAGCTGCGGCCGATAGACGAGCTGTCTTTCATCACGCGCATTGAAATGGAAAGCCGGTCGCCATCGAGGCATGACCTTGAAGATACCGTATGAGCGAAAATTACTATGAAACGCTGGGCGTGCCCAAGGACGCCCCCCAGGACGCCATGAAAAAGGCGTACCGAAAACTGGCCCGTAAATGGCACCCCGACATAAATCCCGGAGACAAGGCGGCCGAGGACAAGTTCAAGTCCATTTCTCACGCCTATGACATCCTGTCGGACCCCGCGAAGCGCAAACTGTACGACGAATTCGGCGAACAGGGGTTGGCGCAGGGGTTCGACCCGCAACAGGCGCGCGCCTACAAGGAATGGGAAAGCCAGCGCAATACCTATCAACAGTACGGCGGGAGGCGGGCCGAAGGCGGGGGCGCGGGTCGCTTTCATAGTTTTGAAGACCTCTTCGGCGGCGAAGGGTTCGGGACCGCGCAGGGCTTCACATCGACCAAGACTGCCCACCGGGGAAGAAACATCGAACATCCCATTGACCTTGATTTCATGTCCGCGATCCGGGGAATGGACACCCGGCTGGTCATGAACAAGGCCAAGACCTGTCCGACGTGTAACGGTTCGGGGTTTAACCCCAACTCGGCCATCACTACCTGCCCCTCGTGCGGCGGGTCGGGCCGGGCGCAGGTAGCGCAGGGGCCTCTTCAGTTTTTCACCGAATGCCCCCAGTGTCACGGCCAGGGGAAGATCAGCGAACCCTGTCCCGAATGTCACGGAATCGGCGCCGTGGAAGGAACCGAGGAGATCAAGGTCACCATTCCCAAGGGCGTGAAGGACGGCTCCCGGGTCCGCGTGGCGGGCAAAGGTGAACCGGGGCTCAACGGAGGCGCTCCCGGCGATCTCTTTCTGCGAGTCCACGTCAAGCCGCATCCCCTGCTGACCAGGGAAGAAGACGATCTTCTGTACGAATTGCCCATCACGGTGGGTGAAGCCATGGCTGGCGCGACCATTACGGTCCCCACGCCCGACGGATCGGTGAAATTGAAAATTCCGCCCAAGAGTCAGAGCGGTCAAACCCTGCGGCTCAAGGGAAAAGGTGCCTATAACCCCAAAACCAAATCCTACGGCGATCTTCGCGTAAAGCTGACAGTGCGGGTGCCGCAAACGGACGATCCCGAAACCATGGACGCCGTCAGGAAGCTCGATGAACTCTACACGGGCGATATCAGAGGACATGTGAGGATATAAAATGGCCGACGAATTCTGGACAATCGAAGAAATCAAAGCCCGATTCCGTGTGTCCGATGACCTTATCGCCGAACTCGAATCGGAGCAGATCGTGATGTACGTTCCGCATCCCGACGAAAAAGTCCGCGCCCTGTCCATTCACGATATTGAAAAAGTGCGGTTGGCCGCCATTCTGGTCAATGAAATGGGCGTGAACCTGCCGGGGGTGGAAGTGATCCTCAATATGCGCTCCAATATGCTCCAGATGCAAAAACAGGTGGACAGTATTCTGGAACATGTGGCGAGACGGATTCGCAAGCGCTTCGAGGAGAAGGAAGAAGATCAATAAGACGCGGGAGTCGCGGCGTCCTTTATTTTTTCACGCGCCGTCGAGGCGGTAGACCACGACCGGCCGGGAATACCCCTTTACCATGCGCGAATCGAGACAAGTCAGCCGCGCATTGCCGTTCAGACGCTTCACGGTGTCCTCGCTGATCAGGATATCGCAGCCGAACTCCTTGGTCAGATCCTGAATCCTCGATCCCACGTTCACGGCGTCTCCAATGAGCGCATAGGAAAGCTGCTCCATGCTTCCCGTGTTGCCGGCCAGGACCGAACCGGTGTGAATTCCGATGCCGTGCCGGAACGGCGCGTGTACCCCGCGCCAGACGGCTGCGGTTGAGTTCCTCCAACCCCGCGCGCATGCTCAAGGCGGCGTTCAGCGCCCGTTCGGCGTGATCGCTGCAAAAAACCGGCACCCCGAACACCGCTTCCACCTCGTCCCCCACGAATTGCAGCACGATCCCCTTGCACTCCCGGATGGCCCGGTGCATGGCCGTGAAGTAGTCGCGCATGCTTTGAATGACTTCCCGGGGCTCGCTGTTTTCCACATAGGTGGTGAAGTCGCGCAGATCGGAAAACAGCACGGTCGCCTCCCGTAGTTCGCCGTCAAAGGGAATCCGGCCCGCTATGATTTCGTCGCGTATTTCCGGGGTCACGTACTTGCCGAACAGGTCCCGAATCTTTTTTTGCTCGGCCAGCGTTCTGATCATTTCGTTGCCGGTTTCCCCCAACGCGCCGATTTCGTCATTGGAAACCACGTTTATCCGCTTTTCCAGATCTCCGGCGCGCACGTTTTCCACCACCCCGACGATCTGGCTGATGGGTTCGATGATGGAACGCCCCACCAGAAGATTGAGGCGCAAGGCGATCAAGACGAATATGACGCACACCACCACAGCGAAAATGAGCAATTGAACGCCGAATTCCCGCGCGGTCAGGGTCTGGTCTTGCAGCCCCCAGAGCGACAGCAGCATGGACCCCACCAGGATAATCATGGGGACCGAAGTCCCGGACATATAGAGCACTCGAATTCTCTTGCGGATGGGGATCTTTATCACCCCGGGAATCCGGCTCAACCGGCCGTCCGGGAAAAAAACCGGGATCAGATTCCGCCGGGAATAGTCCTCCAACAGGAAAAACGAAAGCGCGGTATTGATCAAACCCACCATAACCGTCCTGAAATACAGGAACATCGCGGTATGGCTATGCAAATCGAGGATCTCGGCTACAACGGTAAGAAAAAGAATGGGGATCGTGATCCACAGAATGAGGTTTACAATCGCCATGAGCACGGGCAGGTTGAGCAGTCTTCGTTTGCCTTTGAGCGCCAAACCCGCTTCCAGGGGAATTCCTTTGTTGTGGCCGCGCACGATCCGAGCCACCGGTTTCTGCAAAATATACTGGAGGGAAATCGCCACAAAAGCGATAAACAAGATCCCCAACCCGAAATTGATCCATTCGCCATGAGCCAGAAAAAATTCTCTCCGGTCTTTGAAAAAAGCCAGCGGCGTGAAAAGGTTGAGAAACGCCACGGTGATATAGCCCACGGCCATCGCCATCAGATTACGGCCGTACAATCCATGAAGCCTGATCCGGTGAACCGCTGTTTTTTTAGTATCCGTCCTTTTCACGTTTTTCCTCTCCCGCCTTTTCCGGGCGACCGTTCGTCGGTCGTCGCGCCGTCTGTTCCCACTGTTTCATTTACACTATTTTGGCGTATATGCTAAGGTGCAAAATACGTGACCAAGGGGGCGCCGCGCATCGCGCTCCTCGGGAACGTTTTTCCTGAACTTCAGCTAAAAGCCTACAGGGGGGTTCGGTATTCTCCATGTCCAATCATTCCAATCTTATTGAAAGAAGAAAGAAAAGTATACCCCGCGGCCTGTTCCACATCTCCTCATACGCCATGTCTAAAGGATTCGGCGCCGCGCTGCAAGATATAGACGGCAAGGAATATATCGATTTCGCCTCCGGCGTGGGCGTCCTCAACGCGGGACACGCTCCGCGCGCGGTGGTCGACGCCATCAAGGAACAGGCCGAAAACTATCTCCATTCCTGTTTTAACCTGATGATATACGAACCGTACGTGCGCCTGGCCGAACGGCTCAACGACATCATGCCGGCCAAGGAGCCGGTCAAGACCTTTTTGGTGAACAGCGGCGCGGAAGCCGTGGAGCATGCGGTGAAGCTGGCGCGCCATTATACCGGCCGCCCGGAACTCATCACCTTCCATTACGCCTACCACGGCAGGACCGTGTTGACCACCACCATGACCGGCCGGGTCCGTTCCTACCGGGTCGGGTTCGGACAAGGCGCTTCCGGAGTAAACCGCGCCCCCTACCCCTACTGCTACCGCTGCCCTGCCGGCAAGGAAAGCGGCTCCTGCAACCTGGAATGCTTCCGGATGTTTCTGGATCTGTTTGTCCACACCGTGCCGCAGGGCAACGTCGCCGCCGTGGTCATGGAACCCGTGCTGGGCGAAGGCGGCGTGGTGATTCCGCCTGTGGAATATTTAAGGCGATTGGAAACCTTCTGCCAAGACCATGGCATCATTCTGATTATGGACGAAATCCAGAGCGGAATGGGACGAACGGGATATTGGACAGCCTGCGAGCGCTTCGGCATGAAGCCGGATATGATCCTCACCGCCAAGGCGCTGGCCTCCGGGTTGCCCCTGGGCGCGGTGAGCGGTAAGGCTGAAATTCTGGATTCCCCGCCTCCCGGCGGAATCGGCGGAACCTTTTGCGGAAACCCCGTGTGCTGCGCCGCCGCCCTGGCCACCCTGGACACCATTGAAGAACAGGGGCTACTGGAACGAGCCCGCGCCCTGTCCCCTCTGCTGATGGATGAACTGCGGTCGTGGATGGACGAATTTCCCTTTATCGGCGACGTGCGGGGACTGGGCGCCTGGGCCGCGCTGGAACTGGTCGAAGATCGCGCGACCAGGAAACCCGCCGCCAAGCTGACCTCCAAAATCGTCAAAACCTGCCATCAAAACGGGCTGATGACCCTGTCCGCGGGACCTTTCAGCAACGTCATCCGGCTCCTGCCACCCCTGGTCATATCCGACGATGAATTGCGGAAAGGGCTGTCCATTCTGCATGACTCCATCAATCAGGTTTTGTCCAATAGTTAGAGACTAATGTGGAGGAAACTTTTTTGGAAAAAAGTTTTCCTCCACACCCCCTTTTCAAAAAACTTTCAAAGGGTGTTGAAAAAGCGCTTACGCTGTTTCATCATTCCGCGACTTGATCGCGGAATCCAGTAATTTCGAACATTTCTGGCCCCGGCCTTCGCCGGGGCGCCGTGGATTGCCCCGCTTGCGCCACTCTCTCGCTCTGTCATTTTGAGCGCAGCGAGAAATCTCCTGCAGGGGGTGTGGGGGAAGAAATTCCCCCACAATTCTTATACGTATCAATCTTCACTATACGGCCAGCAGGAACGCCTCCGCACCGCCGGTCCCGGCGTTGATAGGATTGAACGGGCCGCCCAGGGACACGCGCACGAAAAATGACGCCCCGAACGCGGCGACGTTGTAGGCGCGGGTTCCCACGTCGATGGTTTCTCCCCGGACCACGGCGAAAGTGTCGCGGGCGGGTTCGATTCGTTTCTGGACAATCCATCGTCCCGGTTCATTGGACAGCAGTTCGGGAATTCTCGCCCGTATTTCCTCGGGGTCCAGAATGACCCATTTGCCGGCGAAGGAAATCCGCCGCTTTACGATGAATTCCTCCCCCGAACGGACCCGTTCCCACAACGCCGCGTCGCACGGGAGATCGGAGTCGAGCAACCATGTTTCCGGTATCATGGAGTGTGTCTCGGGATAGTCGCGGCGCAAAACGTACAGCAGCCCCTTGTCCTGCAAGAGCGTGGAACTCAGGGGGTTGACCATGCAGTAGCGGCGTTCCCGGTACGCCTCATGGACTTCGGCCAGATGCGGATAGTCCGTGGGGTCGTTCAATCGCTTGAAAAAACTGATGGTGGAAAACTTGCGGTACAGCAGGTGTATCTCGCTCGAATCAAGGCGCGGCCGGCCTTCGCGCATCATGAGGGCGCTCAGGTCGCCCGTCACGGTTTCATAGCCCTGGGCGCGGTAATATTCCGCCGTGGCCAGGGCTTCCGGCCGCAGGGCCTCTTGCTGCGCTTCGCTGGTCACGATACCGATTGCAGGGCGTGAAGGCAGCTCGGGACGAACGCGGGCTCGGAATTCCTGGTACACGCGCAGGATTTTTTCCAGCGATTCCCGCCGGGGATCTACGAAAGTCGTCTGGCCAATCCGTGCGATGGATTCCGAAAGAAGCGGGTCGGAAAAAAAAGTTTGCGCCAATATCCCGCCGTCGGCTTCGCCTCCCGGACACCCGGTGTTGATCTCCAGAGTCATGGGGCCGTGGGCCGTGGGAGACAGATCGAGCCTGATAATGGGCGCGATTTCGGCGTAACCGTGATCGAAGCCGAAACGTTCGGGAGTGATGGTGGCGGTATAAAAAGAGCGGCCCGGCAGGAGGTCTTCTCCCCGTCTGAGCCGCTCGCCCACATCTTGTAAGGCCGTCCTCACAGTTTGGACAACCGTGGACAGTCGTTTTTGCGCCGCGGCTTCCACCAACAGCGGCGTGGCGAACGGGTAGGAACGCGCCGTCCCCTCTGCAGTGTCCACCCCGAAATGGGGACAGTCGTCCAGCTTTTGGCGAACCCTCGCCAGCGCCTGAAAAAGCGGTTGCTCGTTATGTTCGAATATTTTCAGAAAATCGCGATTCAGGGAACGCTCATGCGCCGGTTTCTTCATTCACCATCCTGATAATCTCGTCCATAATGTCCCGCACAGGGTCTCCCTCAAACCCTTCGAGCGTGCAGTTCGTAAGCACGGCGATCGCCATGCCCTTGCCTTTTAGATAGCACATTTCCCCGTGAGAACCGAGCACCAAACCATTGTGCCATATTTTAGCGGGCTCGTTGATCAATCCCGAAGTGTACTGCCCTTCTCCTTGCTCCTGGCGCGCTCCGATATATACGTAGGTGAGCGTCTCGCCTGAAACGATTTGATCGGTTCCTATGCGGGTCATCCACTCGCACAGGTCCGAAGCCGTCGAAATAACCGCCCCCGCGCTCCAAACATAGGAAAGATCGATCTGGGAAAAATCGGTGGTCGTGTTTTCGTTCTTGTCGATGTGGTAACCCCCGCTGACGTTGGCGCCGTAGTTGTTATCGATGGGAATATAAGTGGCGCTCAGCCCCAGGGGCTCCGTAAATTCGCGCCTGATAAAATCCGTGTAGGACAGGCCGCTCGCCTGTTCGATGACCATGCCCAGCAAAATATAATTGGTGTTGGTGTAATGAAATACGTCGCCGGGGAGCATCCCCTGTTCGTCGGTGATTTTAAAACCGTAGGCAATGAGTTCTTCGGGCGTGAAACCGCGGGACGGGTCCTCGATGGCGCGATTGAGAATATACATGCTGTCGTCATCGTTCACATAGCATTTCAGACCGCTGACCATATTCATCAACTGTTGTATGGTGATATGCTGGTATACTTCGCTCTCGATATTCACGTATTGACCGATCTCATCGGTCATCCGGATCAGCCCTTCCTGCTCCAGCCTGAGAACGCCCAAGGCCGTGAAGCTCTTGGTATTGCTGCCCACTCTCAATTGAGTGTCGTCGGTCATCGGCGCCATGGTATCCAGGTTGGACACGCCAACCGAAATTTTGATGGTTTCGTTCTTTTTATTGTCCTTGACGCATACCTGAATCCCCGGCGTTTGGTATTCAACCATTTTCGCCAGGACATACGCTCTCAACGCTTCAACGTCGATCGATACGTTATCGGAGCTGCCGGAACAGCCGAACAGTAAAATGACGAGCGTCAACGCCGCGATTATTTTCTTCATGTTTCTATCCATTTCTCAGAGGCCGCCATGCGCGGGTGATCGAAAAAACAGGGATCATCGAAGAGTGGCGCAACCGGCGGGGGGAGAGCCTTGAAGGTCGTGACGCCTCGTTCGATCATCGTTCCATACCTGATAGGTATGGTATCGGCGGAGAGGTGGGGAGACTTGAGCGAAGAAGGGGATGCGGACGGTATTTCTTCCGATCAGCTCGGAGAAACGTCAAAAAAGGCCGGTTTGTGGGCGCCGGCGGGGATTAAAAGATAAAACCGACGATTTCCGTTCAGAGCGCCCCCGAACGGCGGAGCAAGGCTTCGAATTCCGTCCACCACTCATCGTGGCGTCGGCGCCAATCAAGGCTTTGATCGCCTTCGCTCATCCTCAGCCGGTTGAGCTTGTTGGAAAGCCGGAACAGCTCGAAAATGGCCTTGCCCGACAGCCCCTCGCCGGATAGCAGCTTGAAGGTCTCCCAAGTGCTCGACAACCCGTCCGTCACGCCCTGGGTGATGTCTTGCAGCATCTGTCTGAAATGGTGGGAGGCCTGGACCGCGTCCATGGTGTTGTGCCTCCAGGCGAACCCGAGTCCGGAAAGACCGTACTTCTCCTTTTCCTCGAACAACAGCATTCCCTTGGAAAAGGCGAAAAAATTGAGCCGGTAAAAGGGCAGCCCCGTGTTGTTGATCAGCTGTACTGTCTCTCGGATGGATTGTTCGGTTTCTCCCGGATACCCGACAATGAACGCGCCGCTGGCGGCGATCCCCACTTTGTTGAGGGTTTCTATGGCGCGTTTGATGTCGTCCACGCTCTGCTGCTTGTCCATGTTGTCCAATATTTGCTGGCTACCGGATTCCAGCCCCATTTCCAGGAACACACAGCCCGCTTCCTTCATGATACGGGCCGTTTCGGGCGTGATGGAATCCGAACGGGCGAACGAGGTCCAAGTAAAGGGAGTCCCCATGTCGATCAGCATTTCACAGACCGATATCAGTCGCTTGCGGTTGGCAGTGAAGTTATCGTCCGTGAAGCGCACGTGCTTGATCGAGCTTACCCGCGCCAGGCTTTCCAGTTCTTTGCGCAAACATTCCAGGGACTTATAATGAATGCCCTTCACCAGCTTACGATAGGTGCAGAAACGGCAGCGAAAGACGCAGCCCCGCGAGGTGTTCACCGGGGCCGTGGATCGCAGATATTCCGGCGGTATGCGGTCCCAGGCGATGGCGCCTTCGTCCATGTTAACCGGCTCTTCCAGCCGTTCGGTAAACTTCCAGCCGGCGTCGGTGGACAGGGCCAGGTTCTCCACGCCCTCCACGGATTCGCCTTGGCTTAGTTTGGACAGGGTCTTGACCAGGGTTTTCTCCCCTTGGGACTCGATCACGAAAATATCCACGGCATCGCGAAACCCGGAAAGCCACCGGCTAGTGGTTTCGGCGATTTCCTCGCCGTCCCGCATGATCTTGTTGACCAAGGGACCACCCGCGATAACCGGGACTCCGGGAGCCTTGGCCTTGGCCCGCGCGCCGATCTGTTTGACGGCTTCCATGGACAGGTAGGTTGACGATATGATCACCGCCAGGGGGTGCAGTGTCAGAAGCTCTTCAAAAAATGCGCGCTCGGCCGCCCAATTCTGGACAACAACCGGGTTGAAACCGCGCTCGGACAGATAATTGTACAGAAAGATCCCGTTGAGCGTGACCGTGTTGGCCAGGGAAAGATGCGATTTGACATTGTCGGGGGTGACCGGAACGGAATGACGGCCGTTTCTGGCGCGGTTGATCAGGTCCAGCAGCCCGAGGTATTCGCCGTCCATGCGGAGCTGGGTCGCCAGGAGGTTTTCCGCCACCGCCTCTTCGGTTTCCAGCAGGTCGAGGGATTCATAACGGCCGCGCTGGCGCCGCGCCCGGTCCTCCGCGGTTTTGAACTTGCGGCGCAGGCTCGCGTCGGTGGTGAGTTCCTGGTTCATGGCCACGATGATTACCGGACGGCTGTCCGTTGAAACGTTTGTCGGCATTATCTGTTCACTTTTCCCGTGCGCAATGGCGTTGCTTTTATTCCAGTTCCACTCGTATGACTTCTTCACAGCTGCGGATGTCGGATTCCAGCTCCATTTTATCCTGATTGTTCAAAACCACAAAGAGAACGCAGCGAAAGCCGTGCCGGGCCAGTCCCACCTTTTCGCCGATCTGGAACCGCAACCGAGCGCGGCAAAACGATTCCAGCTTCTTGATGCGCTCCATCCCCGCCAGGTCTTTGAGAACGCCCTGCCGATCGGGAAAAAACTCCAGCACGGCGGTGTTCCACTGAAATCGCGGCTCCACATCCGGTTCTTTTCCCACCAGGGTGTCCAAAAGCGCCTGATCCAGGCTGTATCCGAAGGTCCGTTCCGCCATTTCCGATCGATAGCCGCCGATCCGCGCGCCGATTTCCAGAATTTTGGGGCCGCTTTCGGAGATGATAAAATCCATATGGGTGGCGGAGTTCCGCAGTCCCAGCGCGGCGATGGCCCGTTCGGCGGCGGCGCAAACCGCGCGTCGTTCCTTTTGGCTGAAATCCCCCGGACTCAAACGCGCGTATACGTGAAAATCGTCGATTCCCCGCGCCCGCGCGCCGATAAGCTCCGTGAAGAGGCCGTGGATCGCACGCCCGTTTTCGTCCACGAACGAATCCAGGGCGCATTCCTTGCCTTTGATGTACTCCTCGGACAGCGCCCCTTCGCGCAGTAACGCGCCGTGCCGCCGCGCCACGGCTTCCGCTTCCGCTTCGAAACGCTCCACCGCCGCGACGATTTCCTCTTCGCTCTCGCACAACCGGATAAGCTGGCTTTTGAACAGGTTGCGCGGCTTCAGAGCCACGGGCGGCGGCACGCTCGGGGTTTGGCCGGGCGTGAGCAGTTCATAGCGGGGGACCAAATCCGGACAGGTCACGCTCAGCGCTTCATGGAGCAGGAACTTGTCGGTTACAATGTCCGCCTGTTTGAGGGTGACGCCGCTCAGGCCGCGGGCATGGTTGATCGCCGCGGCCTCCCGCGTCCTCAGTTCCCGCCGGTTGAAAACGGCGGCGACGCGGTCTTTCCATGGGGCCTTCTGAATTGTTTCCTCCAGCGCGTCCAGGTCGTCCCGGCTATAGGGTATGACCAGGTCGATGTCCTCGCGCCCGGTCAGGTCTTCGTTGCGGTCCTGAAGCGCCGCCACCGTGTAGCCCTGGGCGCGCGCTACCCCGCAAAACCGTTGCGCGCCGGTGAATATGATGATGTCTCCAACCATCGGAGCTACCCTTTGTTCTCGGGTTCAAGGAACGTTCGCCAGTCCGCCGGTCGTTCGGCGGGCCGGAGGTCCAGCAGCCTGTAGGCCTGCTCGATGATCCCGGCAGTTCGGCGCGTCAACATCCCTGCCCTATCACAGATGGGGCCGGGAAAAAGTATCCGGCAGACGCGGGTGAATTCATCGGTCGATGAAAAAGCCGCTCCTTGAAACGGAACGCCGTCGGTGACAACGACATCGTCCAGGTCGTCCATGTCCCGGTAGGACAGCCCCGGCCCGCGATACTCAAGCGCGCCGCCGTTCGAATCAAACCGATACGTTCCCGCCCGCAATTCGCCTTCCACCCGCGTTTGACGCGCCAGCTTATTAAACAGGATGATGTGGCCGCCTTCAACCCCCTGGCCGTACTCCCGGTTCAACCGGGCAGGGTCCATATCATAATCCACATCCAGAAATTCAAGAACGTGAAAAACTTCCAAGGGGACGATGCCCTTTTGCAGATGCAGCAGGGACAGCATGGGCGCGGCCCCGGTCAGGCGCGGGTTCAGTTCGACCGGATAGAGCGAGCCGTCGTCTTCATCGGCTATGAAGTCCACGCCAAAGACGCCCTTGAATCCTTGTTCTCGCAGATAATCGGCCAATTTCAGGGCCATGTCCCCGGCGAGTCTTTGGATACGCGGACTGAATTCGGGCGCCCCCCAGCTATGGCCGCAGAAGGCCCCCCATCTGGTTTTCAGATCGATGACTTCCGGCGCGTTGGTGATCTGCGCCTGGAGCGGGGTGAGCAGCGCGCCGTGGCGGGTGACACATCCCGTCACGCTGCACGCCTGACCGGGCACATAGCGGAGCGCGTTGAAGCAGGCGGTGGCCTCCCGTTCCATGGCGTAGGCGTTCATAAAATCCCGGAACGCGTCGAACGTTTCCGGGCCGTCCACCAAAAAGGTTCCCCTGCCGCCGCCATTGGTGATGTCCGGTATCTGGAATATCAGCCGTTCACCATACAATCCGCGCAGCCGGTCGTAAGATCCTCCATTGAGATTCGTGAAGGGGACGGTCTCCCCCTCGATCACGGGTAGATTCAGTTCTCGGAGCAAGTTTCGGAAGGCCAGCTTGTTTTCCAACCGCTCCCGCAGCGCTCCGGGGTTACCGATGAGCCGCCACCCGAACTTCTCGGCCGTCTGTTCCAGATGGGGATAGGACTTGTAAATAATGAGCGCCACGTCGCGTCCGGCCTTCGCGATCTCTTTTTGGACAGCGGGATGGTTGAGCATGGACAGGGTGTTGATCTGGCCGCCCAGTTCCCGCGCGCCGATTCCCAGCTCCCGCTCCACACAGAAAACCGGGGCGAGCGATTCAATGAACCCCAGTTCCCGCGCGTTCTTGAAGGCGATCAGCTCGTAGCCAGGTATGAAATAGGCGGGGACGATCCGCAGGTACGCGCTGACGCCCACTCCGAAAAACCGGGTAGGAATGGTTTCGAATAATCTGCGCGCGTCACGCGGCGTTTGAACGACCGGCGCCAAAATGCCCCCTCGACGCCCGCCCATGGGCGTCCCTCTCTGGATTCCCCGGCCTGACCGGGGAATCCAGATTTAAATCATTCGGATGGAATCGGATCAGAATACAACCGGGGATGAAAAAAATAAAGAGGAACCGGGGGGCGATCGCCTACAGGGCCCCTTCTTCATAGAGGTGGCAAGCCACGCAGTGCTCTTTCCCCACATTGAGCATGGTCGGCTCGTCGCCTTCCAGGCATCGGTTCTGGCAGGAAACGCATTTGGGCCGGTAAACGCATCCGGTCTGATACTTGTTGAAGGCGGACAGAAAATCGCACTCCGTGGGCGGCAGACGTTTCTGGCGGGGATCGGGAATGGGAACGGCGGCGATGAGCGCCTTAGTGTACGGATGGCGCGGCCTCCTGATCACGCTTTCGGTTGGTCCCATTTCCACGATTTTTCCCTTGAAGATCACCGCGACCCGGTCGCAGACATACCGGGCCATGGCTAGGTCGTGGGTGATGATCATGAAACTCAGGTCGAATTCGTCCCGGATTTCCAAGATGAGATTGAGGATATGGGCCCGGATGGAAGCGTCCAGCATGGACGTGGGCTCGTCCGCCACGATGAATTCCGGCCGCACGGTCATGGCCCGCGAAATGGCCACGCGCTGGCGCTGACCGCCGCTCAGTTCGTGCGGATAGCGGAAAAAAAAGTCCTCCGCCGGTTTGAGCCCGATGAGTTCCATGACGTACCTGACCCGTTCCTCCCGCTGGAGCATGTCCCCTATGTTCTGCACCACCAAGGGCTCGGCCACGGTGTCGAATATGTTCATGCGCGGGTTGAGCGACTGGTACGGGTCCTGGAAAATCATCTGCACGTTGTTGCGGAACTCCTTGAGTTCGTCGCCCTTGATATGGGTGAATTCCCGTCCGTTCAGAAAAATCTTGCCGCTGGTGGCTTCTTCCAGCTTGACCATCAGCCGGCCGCAGGTGGTTTTGCCGCTGCCCGACTCCCCCACCAAGCCGAAGATCTCGCGCGGATAAATGGAAAGATTGACCGAATCGAGCGCCTTGACTTCGCTGACTTCGCGTTTGAACAAACGCTGTTTCAGACGAAAAATCTTGGTGACGTTTTCCAGTCGGAATATGGGATTTAGTTGTTCAGCTTCAGCCATAATCTCATTTTTGAAACAGAAAACAGCGCACAAAGTGGCCCGGCTTCACTTCCGTCCAGTCCGGCGGGTTTTGCAGGCAACGCAGTTCGCGAACCGGACAGCGGGCGTAGAAACGGCATCCCTCCGGCAGCGCCAGAAGGCTCGGAGGCTCCCCCGGAATGGGGTTGAGCCGGTGGACTTCGCCCACCAGCGAGGGATACGACGAAAGCAGCCCCTGGGTGTACGGGTGCAAGGGTTCGTCGAACAACGCCAGGGTGTCCGCCAGTTCCATCAGGCTGCCCGCGTACATGACCCCCACGTGGTCGCAGGTTTCCGCGATGATGGAAATGTCGTGCGAAATATAGAGCAGCGACATGTCGAGCTGCTTTTTCAGCTTGGTAATTTCGGTCAGGATCTGATGCTGCACCATGACGTCCAGCGCGGTGGTGGGTTCGTCGGCGACCACCAGATCCGGGTAACAGGCCAGGGCCATGGCGATGACCGCCCGCTGTTTCATCCCGCCGCTGTACTGGTGCGGAAAATCAGCGATGCGGGAAGGGTCGAGGTCCACCAGTTCGAAAAGTTCCTCCACCCGCGCGTCGGCCTCTTCGTCGCTTAGGTCCAAATGGGTCAGGATCGCTTCCTTGATCTGGGCTCCGACTTTCTGAACCGGGTTCAGGGTGTTCATGGCGCCCTGGAAAATCATGGAAATGGCCTTCCAGCGCAGGCTTTTTGGTCTTTTTTCGCCGGCTTCCAGGGGTTGGCCCTTAAAGAGCATCTCGCCGCTGCTAAGCCGCGCATTTCTGGGCAGAAGCCCCATGAGGGCCATGGCCAGCGTGGTTTTGCCGCAGCCGGACTCGCCCACCAGGCCCAGGGCTTCGCCTTTTTCCACATCGAACCATACGCCGGACAGCGCCCTGACTTCTCCCTTGATGGTTCTATAGCTGACGGACAGATCCCGAACGGAAAGCAGCGTCTTCTTCACGCGTCACCCCGCAAACGCGGATTGACCACTTCTTCCATGGAACGGCCGATCAGGTAAAAAGATAGCGTAATCAAGGAGATGCAGATGCCGGGGGGGATGAGCCAGTAGGGGGCGCGAAACATGTGCCCGGTTTTCCATACCCATTGCAGCATCATGCCCCAGCTCACCGTGGAGGGATCGCCGAAGCCCAGAAAGGCCAGCGCGGCTTCGACCAGAATCGCCGACGTTACGCCAAAGGTCATGTAGAGAAAGGAAAAGGGCAGCACGTTGGGGGCGATATGGCGGAACATGATCCGCAGGGGCCCCGCGCCCGCCACCTTGGCCGCTTCCACGTAGGAACGCTCCCGCAGGGAAAGGGTCTGGGAACGGATGACGCGCGAGACGTGCGCCCACCGCAGACAGGCAATAATGATGACTGTGTTCCAGATGGTGAGCTGCCCAATCGCGGCCGAGATAATCAAAATGACCAGCAACCCCGGCAAAACCATGACGATATCCGCCGTCCGCATTAAAAGGGTGTCCACCGTTCCTCTGAAATAACCCGCGACCAGCCCGATGAGCGTGCCCAGGGCCACGCTCATGACCGCCGCCGATATGCCCACGGCGAACGCCACCCGCGCCCCGGCCAGCAACTGGCTGAAGATGTCGCGCCCTATGAAATCGGTGCCCAGCCAATGTTTGAGGCTCGGCCCATGAGAACCGATCACGTCCGGATCGACGCCGGTCATGGGCTGGTACATAGGGTCAATATGCGGAGGAATATAGCTGACGATGGCCATCAGAGCGAACATGCTCAACAGGAACAGTCCGATCAGCCCCAGAGGATTTCGCCGAAAAAGCAACCATCCTTCGCGAAGCTGCCGGCGGCTGTGCGCGAGGTGCGCGAAAATGAACGCCTTCCGGGTGGGAAGCCTTTTGGGTTTCTCGTCGAATATGGGCTTATGATCCATGGTTCAGCAATCCGTCCCGGTCATGGCTAAAACCGTATCCTGGGGTCCAGGTAGGCATAGAGGATGTCGACCACCAGATTGGCCAACAGCACGATGGCGGCGATAAGCATGAAACAGATCTGCGCCAGGGGATAATCGTTGTTGCTCACCGCGAAAACGAGTTCCCGTCCCAGGCCGGGCCAGGAAAACACGGTTTCGGTAATGGCGCCTCCGTTGATGGAAAAGGCCAGGCTCAACCCCAGGCTGGTGACCACAGGCAAGGCCGCGTTGGGCGCGGCGTGCTTATTTCTGATGACCTTGTCCGTCAGTCCCTTGGCTCGCGCGGTCAGGATGTAATCCTCCCGCAGCGTCTCCAGCATGCTGGAACGCATGATCAGCAGAAATCCGCCGAAATGGGTAGTGAAAATAACGAACAGCGGCAGAATGAGGTGCCAGATGATGTCCCACCCCTTGGTGAATATTCCGGAGCTCGGGTCATACCAGACCTCCGGGGACATCATACCGTTGAGCGGAAACAGCCCCAGCTTGTAGGAAAACAGCCAGATCATGAGCAGCGCGAACCAGGGCAGAAACAGCGTGTAGGTGAAAAGCCCCACGAAAGTGACGCTCACATCGGTAAAGGCGCCTTTTTTCCAGGCGATGATTTTGCCCCAGGAGATACCGGCCAGCGCGTAAAGAACGCTGGCGGTGGTGAACAGCAGGATGGTGTTGGGCAACCGGTTCATGATGATCTTGAGAACCGGTTCGCCGTAGTGGTACGACAACCCGAAATTGCCCATGAAGAAATTCTTCAGATACAACAGGTACTGCATGAACAGGGACTTATCCAGTCCAAACTGCTGGTAAAGCCGCCGCACGTCCTCGGCCGTCATTTCGGGATCGATCAGGGAGGCCGTGGGATCGCCGGGCGCCACGCGAAATAGTATGAACAGGAGCGTCATGATGATGAAAAAGGTGATGACGACCTGCTGGATGCGCGACAAGAGATAGCGCCGGAGCTCCACCAATACCTCCCAGGATTCGCATGAGGGACAAAAAGACTCGCCGGAGAGAGCGTTTTGACCCGTGAATAAAGGTAACTGAAAGAATTAATAGGAAAATAAATCCGATCAGTCGATATTAAATTTTGGCCTCTATGAAGTCAAGCACGCGCTCTTGAAGCGCGTTCCCGTCCAGACGATTTATGCGCGGGATGCCGCCTGGGCTGACGCAATTTATCTCGATCAGCCTGCCGCCCACGAAGTCCAGACCTGCAAAATGCAGGCCCCGCGCCCGGAACGATTCCGCCATTATCCCGCAGGCCTCCCGTTCGCTCGGGTGGGTTCATGCCTGGCGACCGTTCCCCCTGCGCCACGTTGGCCCGGAATTCACCGGGGCGCGGCACGCGCCTCATGGCGCCGATTATTTCTCCATATAGCGTCAGAATCCGGACATCCCCCTCGGTCGCCACTTCCGGCAGGTACTCCTGCACCATCACCGGAAACGGGCCGTCGGCGCGGGCCGTGGCCAACTTGCCGGCGTCGTGGAGTTCCACCCCCCAACCGCCGAAACCGTCGAGCGGCTTCACGACCACCTTTCCCGTAAATTCACCGGCGCAGGCGCGGAGTTCCTCCACATTGGCCGCGATTCTCGACCGGGGCGTCAGTTCAGGGAAGTCCAGAATCGACCGCTTGTCCGCCGCCCGCAGCAGCCCGCCGAACTCGTTAAAGGTAAACGGCAAGAGATGATATCCGATCAGTGTCGCCACTCTGCGGCGGTCCAGGGGCGGGTTTTTGCGATACCAGACCACGTCCAACCGGGTGAGATCCAGGGAAACCGGGGGCAGCGCCGCGCACGCCAGCGCATGATTCCAATAACTTACGATGGAAGCCGTTTTCAGGGGCTTGACCGGGAGACCCGGACCAGCGGCCCGTCATCGCCGAAATCGGGCGAATCGAACAGATAGAGATGATGGCCGCGCGCCGACGCGCTCCACATGAGAAACGCGGTGGTTTCCAGTTCCGGGTTCATATGGAGCGGCGAATCCATCCAGACGCCTATTTTCACACCGCCCCTCCCTCGGCTTTGGCCGCCGCCGCCCGGACAATCAGCCGGGCCACGTCCATGCCGGTCACCTTTTCGATACCGCCGATACCCGGCGTGTAATTGACTTCCAGAATAAACATCCGTTCGCCCGCCGAAAGCAGGTCCACGCCCGAAACATCGAGCCCTACCGCCGCCGTGGCCCGTTCCGCCAGCCGTTTTTCCGCCTCGGTCAGCGTAACCCGGTATCCCTGCCCCGCCTGCCCGATATTGGACCGGAAATCGCCCTCGGCCGGTTTACGCCCCATGCCCGCGACGGCCTGGCCATGAATGACCAGCACGCGGAGATCGCGCAGGCCGGGGGTTTGCATGAACTCCTGCAGCAGCGCCGCTTCTTCGGGCGTCTCCAGGCTGTCCATGAATTCGGATAGTTGGCCGTGGTCGTTGACCAGCGCCACGCCCCGGCCCTTTCGGCCCCGGCGTCGTTTCACCACCAGCGGAAAACCGCCGAGATCCCGGACCGCCCGGCTTACATCCGAATCGCGGGTCACGAGCAGGGTGTCGGGAACCGCCACACCCGCATGAGCGAGACTTTGCAGCGTGAGATACTTGTCCTTGGCGACGTTCACCGCGGCGGTCTCGTTGAGCAGGGGAACGCCCGCCAAGTTCCCATTGCCGGGCCACGCTCGATTCGAAATCATCGATGGTCGAACCGATGCGCGGCAGCAGAACGTCCAGGTCGAGCCGGGTATCGCCATCATACCGCATGTCCAATTTACCATAGCGGATACAAAGCCGACACAGAATCGGATGGACCAGAAAACCCGTGTGCCCTTCTTCCCGGGCCGCGGCCAAAAGTCGGCCGTTTCCATGGTAGGAGGCGTCTCTGGTGGTGAGTATGCCGATATTCATAGGTGCGTCAGCTCCCGGCCGTTCGTGAGGCGCAAATCGCGACGGCCGCGTCTTGCAATTCATCGGGTAAGGTCTTATATTAATTGTTGTAAAAGTATCATCTCCTACCAGGAAAAGGAGTGTTTATCAGTAAAATTTACGGTAACACGCTCGGCGTACGAGGCGAAGTCATCCAGAGTCTCTCCCAGCTCTACCATCGTAGAGAGAATCCCAGGAATATTTTATCCTATCAGCTCGGCCCGACTCTGGCGGAAATTTCGGCGAGCATCGGCCGTCAGATAGGATTGCTTATCAATCGCAAAGGTCAGATTGAATATATCATCATCGGCGATAAAAATTCCATCGTTATTCCTCCCTTGGACCGATACCGCTCCAGTCTTGACCAGATTAAACGGTCTGCGCCTGATCCACACACATTTGTCCGAGGAGTCGCTGACCCAGGAGGACCTGCTGGACCTGGCGCTGCTGAGGCTGGACCTGTCGCCGCGCTTAACGTCGATTCCGACGGCTTGCCGGGACGGCTCCATGCGGCCCACGTTCTCCCCAGCCCCAGAGGAGGACGAAGTCCACGCTTTTTTAAAACCGCTCCCCCTGGGCGAAGCGGCCGCGCACTATAATTTCCTGGAAATGATCAACCGCGCTGGAGGAAGAGCTTTCCAATAAGCAGGCTCTCGTCCGATGTGGAGCGAGGACGAGGAACGCGCCGTCCTGATCAGCGTGTCCGACCGGCCCGCGCGCGAAACCGAAGCCCGGCTGGACGAGCTCTCGGAACTCGCCAAATCGGCCGGGCTACTGCCGGTGGGCAGATCCATACAGCGCAAGGGCAGGAAAAACCCCAAGTTCCTGCTGGGCAAAGGCAAACTGGGCGAGTTGTCCATTTTCTCGCTTCAGCAGGGAGCGCGCCTCTGGATTTTCGATCAGGAACTGAGCCCTTCGCAGGTCAAGGAACTGACCGGCGAGACCGATCTGAAGGTCATCGACCGGACCCAGCTCATTCTGGACATCTTCGCCCAGCGGGCGCAGAACCCGCGAAGGCAAGATCCAGGTCGAACTGGCGCAACTGAAATACCTGCTTCCCCGGCTGGTGGGTAAGAGCACCGCGCTTTCACGCCTCGCGGGCGGTATCGGAACCAGGGGGCCCGGCGAAACCAAGCTGGAAATCGACCGCCGCCGGGCTCGCGAACGGATCGACCGCTTACAGAAGGATCTCAAGGGCATGCGCGGCCACCGGGAGCAGCAGCGCAAAAAACGCCAGAACCAAGGCATGCCGGTGGTTTCATTGGTCGGGTACACCAACGCGGGCAAATCCACGCTGTTGAACACGCTGACCAACAGCCACGTCACGGTGCGCAACCAGCTCTTCGCGACGCTCGATCCCACCAGCAGGAGGCTGTATCTTTCGCCCGGACCGTGAAGTGATTCTGACCGATACGGTGGGATTTATCCGCGACCTTCCGCACGACCTCATGGACTCGTTTATGGCCACGCTGGAAGAGTTGAACGACGCCGATCTGCTCATACACCTGGTGGACGCCAGCAATCCCGGACGCGGAACACCACATCGAGGCGGTGGAACGGATCATCTGCCAGTTGGATCTGGAGCGCAAGGAGAACATCATTCTGTTCAACAAGAGCGACCGGACCGCGCCCCGCGTCTGGCGGCCCTCCGCCGCAGGTATAACGCGCTGGCGATATCCGCCTTGGACAAGTCTACGCTGTCCCCGCTGCTGGCGGAAATCGAACGAAGGATCTTCGAGACCGACCCACGATAATGATTGGACAGCGGAGCGGCTCTTGAACGAACCGCCGCCGGAAGGTATTTTCAGATTGAATTGAGGATGGCGCGGGCCTTTTGAGCGTCCTTTTCGATTTGTTGGGCCAGTTCTTCCAGGCTGGCGAATTTCTTTTCGTCCCGCAACCGCTCGATGAAACTGACGCGCAGCTTGCGGTCCGTAAATATCGCGGTCGAAATTGAAGATGTGCGCTTCCACGGACAGGCTTGTGTTTCGCCGAAGGTGGGATTGACCCCGATATTGCACACCCCCGGAAGCGCCTCTTCGTCGAGCATCGCCTCCACGGCGTACACGCCCTTGGCCGGAATCATGCCCACTCCCGGAGGTGTCCAGGTTGGCGGTGGGAAATCCGAGCAGTTTGCCGCCCACCTTGCGGCCCTCGATGATCATTCCCCGCACCTGGATACGGGCCGGGCCAGCAACTCCCGCACCCGCGCCACGTCGCCTTCGCGCAGGAGCTTTCGGACGGTGGTGCTGCTGACCAGGGTTTCGCCTCGATGAATGGCGTCCAGCATATGCACGGCAAAGCCCAGTTCCTGCCCCATTTCCTCGAGCAGCTCGATGTTGCCTTCCCGGTTATGGCCGAACGAATAGTCGTAGCCCACGACCAGCTCGCGCATGCCCATTTTGCGAACAGGATGTCCTTGCACGAACTCGCGGGCGCCGATTTGTGGCGAATGTCCCGGTAAAGGGGATAACCACCACATAATCCAGGCCGTAGCTAAGAATCAGCTCGGTCTTTCGGTCCAGGGGCGTGATGATTTCGGGCGCGATTTCGGGCTTGAGCACCGCCAGGGGATGGGGATCGAAGGTGACCACAACGGCGTCGCCCTTTAAGGCCACCGCCCGCTTAAGGTTTCCCGGAAAAGAATCTGGTGGCCCAGATGGACTCCGTCGAAGTTGCCCAGGGTGATGACCGCGTTGGTAAACGGCTCTTTAATGTCATCCAATCCATAAATTATCGGCATAACGAGAAATCCCTATACATAATGCTTGACTTTAAGAACTCCGTATCTTAAGAGAAATACCTCAATGATGCAAGGCCGAAGTGGCGGAAGTGGTAGACGCGCTAGGTTCAGGGTCTAGTGGGGGTTCCCCCGTGGGAGTTCGAGTCTCCCCTTCGGCAAAGCAGAGAAATCAGGGGGTTAGCCGGAATACGGCTAACCCCCTGAATCTTTTTGTGCCCCTTGGTCAACGCTTTGGTCAACACTTTGTAATAAACACCTCCATTTGGTCAACAGCCCTACGCTTATCCTCAAGGTCTATTGAGTTGTACCGGTCGAACATTTCCCGCGTGGAATGGCCAGTAATCTCCATGATGACCGATTCCGGCACTCCGGCTTTCCTCATGTAGGTGTTGAAGGTGTGCCTTAGGTCGTGGAAGACAAAACCGTCCGGCGTGAACCGGCCATAGGGGATATGGGCTTTCTCACACGCTCGCTTGAATATCCGTCCCGAATATCGGTTACCGGTTCCCCTTTGTAGAGAAAGACATGGTTGTCATGGAGTGCCCTCGGGATATCCGTCAGGATGACATGAAGCTCTTTACAGATAGGAACCTTCCTCGGCTCCCGATCCTTGGTATCCTCTTTCCGGAGCATAATGACTCGCTCTTTTAAGTCGAGCCGGTCCCACGTCAGGGAAAGGATTTCGTTCTTTCTCATGCCCGTATAGAAGCCCATGGCGAAAATTTCTTTTGTGTGTCTGGGAAGGTGTTTCATCATCTCCGCGAACTGCTCCATTGAGAGTATCTTGTCCCTTGCGTTCGCGTTCCGCCCGAGCAGTTTTTTAACCCGCTTGAATGTCTTCACGGGATCACCACCAACAAGGTCATTTTCGAACGCCTTGTTTACCATGGTCCGGGCGGCGCCTGCATTTCCTGGTCAATGTACGATTCCGAGTAACCGGCCGCCTTTCTTTTTACCTGGTATCGTTCCAGGTCCACCGGCTTTATCTGCCCGACAAGGATGTCCCCGAGTTCAGAGGAAGCTGCTCAGATTGATTTTAAGGGTCGGATAGTAAGCCCTATCCATGACCGACGGAAGATCAAGAAACCACTCGGAGAGTTCCCGGAAGGTCATTTTGCTCTCGGGCAGCATGTCGAAGATGCGGTTTTCCTTTTTCTGAGCCTTCCGCTTTCCTTCCGCCGCGCGGGCTTCCTCGATGGAAAAGCCGATCATTTCCCGCCGCTGTTTTCCATTGGGGAGCCGGTAGCTTATCCAGTATTTCACCCGCCTGGAACGCTTGGCCCGGTCCAGGTTCTCGCCACACGCGCAAATCTTATTCTTCGCGCTCTGCCGTTTGCGGCAAATCGGGCATTCCGCTAATATCGCCATCGCCTCTGCCTCCTCACTGTTCGCTTGCTTGGTTCCACGGCCATCAGGTTTAATAAAAAAGGGCCGGTTGCCCGGCCCCCTGGTGGTTATATTTTTCGCTCCCGGCCTTCGCGAAAAGTCTTGATTCCAATTCCGTCAAATTCCCTCTGGGCCTCCAGGAGTGTCGCTTGAATGTTCTTTTATTGTGTAACCCATGCCGTGATAAAGACTGCTCTTCCATTCCTCTTTCTGCTCATCCGCCATTCGGAAAAGGGCCAGGAGCTTGCAGGCGGACTTAAAGAGCTTTTTGGAAAGTTCCAAGGCCTTTTGTTCATCAACGGTCATGCCGCGCCCCCCTTCCGAGATAACCTTTTCCGCGTCCACAAGAACGCTTGCCGCCATATTGAACGCCACTCCCAATCCGATGAAAAAGGTGTCATCGGGCGGGTTCTCCCTCACAAGCGACGCGTCCACCTTTCTTGTCGCAAAGATACCCGAGCGCCGAAAGCAAGTTCATGTGGCTGATGATGTTTTCGCTTACCAAGGCCAGGTCCTCTTTTCGGTCAGCCGCCTGTCTTACGTGTTGCATGTAACACCTCCCAAAAAATAGAAAGGCCCGACGTGTGCGTACGGCCAATAACAGCCGTCCAGGGCCTCGCGGACACCTGGCACGTCGGGCGTTTCGATTCATGGAAAAAAAATAGACCACTTCGTAGGTCCTCACGGTTATTGATTGTACGCAACTCCACCATACACAGGGCCGCCCCGTTCGCGTCAAGAGTATATTTGTACACGGGCCAAAGCGCCGACCGAAAATTAAGGCCTGTGAGGGGCGATCACGGCCCGGCCCTTATCAGGGCATGTCTTTTCAGCCGATCGCCTTCCGCCACGCCCGCGATTTTCGCTTGTGTGATCGCCTTCCTCCCCTTCCGCCGGGCGTCATTCGTTCCCCGTTCCTCGGATGTCGAAAAGCTATGCAGGCACGAGTTGACACAGCCGCACCCGCAACGATCAACCGCGTCATACTTCCTGGTGGCGATCACCAATGTTCTACCTCTGCAATTTGGGCACTTCATCGGGTCCTGTCCATTGCGGCTACCCTGCGCACAGCTTTCGCTCGTACGCCTGCACGGAGTCGCCTTTCAGGGCCTCCTTGACGCCGGTCGAGTTCACCGTCCCATAACCATAGGCAATTGCCGCAGGCAAGGTTTATGTCAGGATCGTCCACGGCCAACCGAAAGGTCAGGGCCCGGCCTTTCAAGATCATTTCGAGCCGATCCAGGCCATATGCGCGTCGTTCAACCAGGTGGTCCCCCATGGAGCTCGGCTCACCCGCCAGAACGGCGGCAAGAGCCTCGATCCGGTCCCGCGCCTCCACTTCGGCTTGCGCCCATTCTGGGGTTAGACGCGAGTGTTCCATCCGGGATCGACGCGACCAGGTCCCCGAGCTGGCGCAGTGTGTTCGTCGCTGATGCACGACAGGACGCCTTGCATGCGGTCCCGCCGGTCGTCAACCGGGCGGGAAAGCTCTTCGAAGCCGTTCGAGTCGTTTCTTCAAGCTTCTCATGCCGCATCTCCCATGCGCCTTTCCAACTCCTCAAGGCGCCGCTCAAGGTCACCTTCCCGGATCACGCCAGCCGTAATGTTCAACAAATATCCCATTCGCCCGGCGGTCTGCGAATCGATCTCGCCTGTTTCCAGCCTGTGAATGACGCTGGCCAAATATCGCCGCACGTCCTCAAGATTTTTTAATCGCCGTTTCCGCATAAGGATATCCTTTCCCGAATCTCGACGCCCGGCGCGGTCTTCAGCCGAATTACGTCTGCAAAAAGCCGCCATTTCGGAGCGGTAATCTGATCAAAACCCCCCTCCCCGGCAGGAGAAAACCGGGGCGGGGGAAAGGGGATCATGTTCGCCCCTTGCCGTGGTCACGAATCCCCGTTGACCATCTTGGCGATTTCGCTGCCGAGTTCTGTCCAGGTCTTCCGGCGAAGCTTCCTGGTCCTTATTAACCAGTTCCGCGATTTCCTGGCCCAGAACGGCCAAACGTACTTCCTCGGCGATCTTTTTCAACTTTTCGTCCATTTTTAATCCTCCTTTGGGATGCGCTTGCTACGCATGCAGCTCGGGCATACAAAAACGTCGTACGTCGTGCCGTCTTCACGTGATATTTCTTTGCCTACCTGCTGAAATTTGCACCTTCATCCGGGCGGCCGCGCAGTTCGGGCAAAAGTCCCCCGGGTCGGGCCTTACCACGGGAATCGGCGCGGGCCCGGGCTCTTGCCGGATAAGCGCCGCCGGTTGGTTGAGGCGCATGAAATGGGCTTTGCAACTGCAGTGTGTCGTCGGGGAGTAACAGCCGATACCCGCCCGTGGTCGTCCAGTCGAATGGCTGCCCGCCGATCGCCTCTTTAACCTCAGCCGCCAGGGCATCCCGCCGCCGCCGTGAACGCCCTGTTCGAACGGTTGAAGCAGTTCTTCGAAGAGCTGCGGTCAGCGCCTTACTGTTCCTCGCCGTTCACGCCTTCTGCAGGCCCGTTTTCACGGCCGCTGCAGAGGCGATCCGAGCGCCGTCTTGAGTTCGGCCTCGGCTTGTGGAATTTGGCCTTCCATGAGCCGCTTTTCGAGCGATGCCAAGGCTTTCAAGGTGGGTTCCGCGCGGCCGTGCATTGCTCGATGGCCGCAGGATCGCCGGTTGCTTCCTCCTCAGCCTCTGTCAGTTTCGCGGCCTGACCTTCTCGATGTCCGTGCGCCAGGTCTTTCACCCGCCCCCGAAGCCGGTCGAGCTTCCATGCCGGCCGCTTTCGCCGCGGCCACCTGATCCGTGATCCCCGGCAGGATTTCGGCGCGGAGTCCTTCGAGGTAAATCCCCTGCCAGCCTTTTCCGGCCTCCGGGGCCGATGGTTCTTTCTTTAAAGCCGATTTCATGTTTCCCCTCTCTCTATTGGTTTTCAGTGGCCGTGTTGACTGTTGACTCTCCCCTTATAGGGGGGGTGTCAACAACAACAGACCAACACGGGTTGTTGACTTGGGTGTCAAACATGTAAGTTATTGTAATTGCTGTCTGGAATGAAAGATGTGTTGACACTTTGTTGACCTATTTGTTGACCTTTCCCGAATTGACCGTGTTGACAGGGCTTGTTGACTTTTTTCAGCACTGCATCTGCATGCCCGTTGTCCACCAGCTTCAGGCCGCTCTGCGTAAGCTTGCAGCCTTGGGTTAGGTGGCCGTCATGCATGGCAGACTTTTTGATTCGGAGTTATCAAGGAGCGATCAACTCCAACTTCCGCCGCTCATTTCGGCCTGGTTGAGTTTCCCCTCGTCCAAGGCCTTCAGGACTTCAACCCTTGTGAGCCGTTTGACACTGCCCCAGGTCCTCAGACACTGGCCGTCGCCGTCCTGCTGAAGGCGAAACTCAGTCTGTTCTGTAAGCTTGGCGTAGGCGTCGGTACGCGGGCTTTCGCGCAAAGAACGGCAACGTTCTGCATCTGTCTTCCGGCGAAGCAACCGTGTTGGGGCTTCGCAGGGTGAGCAGCAGGTGTTGAAGTTATCTTCCCTAATTCCGACGTGCCCCGCTGCAATCCCCCCTTGCCCACATGATGAAGAAGTATGGTGCTTATACCGGCGAACCTGAGGCCGAGCAGCCACTGATTCCACGCAGCGGAATCCACGCGAGTTTTCATCGCCGCCGGGCGTGACTGACGTGAGACCGCCGAGAATGATAAACAGTCGCACATTTTGAGCCTTGAGCATGTCGAAGGCTTGCTTTCGCCATCCGGGATTCAACAGGTTCGCCCTTGGCAGGCCGAAAGAGTTCGCAATTTCGTCCGAAGCAATCCAAGGGGCCTGTCATCGCTTATGCCCAGCCCTTCAAGCCGGTCCATGGTGTCGCTCGCTGGCATTTCGCCATCGAGATAGGGTCGGTGTCCATTCCCCGCTTCCGGTCCACGGCCCGAAGGAATCACCGACCGCCGCGCCGAGCCCCATGGCGAACCAAGTTTTCCCCTGTGCCGCGCCAGCCGGAAATGAAGTGCGATAGTCTGTTCTGATAGCCATGGACTAAGAAGGCTTTCTTCCGGGGGAGGTCCAGGGAGGTAAATCGCCCGACGGGCATAACAATGTCGGCGACTGGCCTTGTTGACGCGCGTCCGTTGCCCGACGATGTTGGTTCGGCCTGTGGGTTCGTCTGTCCGTAAGCAGTCATCGCTTTCGAGCCGCCTCTCGTTTTTTCCAAAGCCAGCAAGCCAACCGCCGCCGCTCATCGTCGGTCACACTTTTGGGTATCATTCGTTTGAACACCTCGGAACATCGCTCCATAATCAAGACAGCGGTGGCCAGCCGTGGCGGGAGGAAGTCCAAATCCTCGATGAACTCCGCCAGTTCAGCGACCGCCCAGCGTCCTCGACCGAAGTTCAGCGACTTCGGCTGGGGTCAGCTCTTGCGCCTCGGGGGCGGTGGCTTCAGCGGTCTCGGGCATCGCCGTCCAATTCCCGTATCGGCGTCAAAATCTGAGCCTTACGCCCATACAATTTGCTCATCGCCGGGCTTTCTGAGGCCGTGATTTCGGGGGCGGCTTGCCGGAAACAACGAACACTTTGCGGCGCAGGTCCCGAAGGCTGGGCTGGGGCTCGTTCATTTGCCCTCCCCTGGTGGCCAGCCGCTGCACGTCACGGGAACGGAAGCGGACGGTGGCCGCCTACCCGGACTACCGGAAGCGGACACTTTTTGAGGGTTAGCCAATTCCTTAGGGTCTTGGGTGAAATGGTGTAAGATTTCGGCCGTCTCTTCGAGCTTAAAAGGCGATCATCGGACATTTGCTTCTCCTACATGTTTAGTTGCATCAGACGCACAACAAGGGCCAGTATAAAAAAATTAAAACTCTTCGATAGATCTATTAATCAGCAAGACTTGCCATCTCGGGCAATGAACCCGCGAGCCTGTGCACGAAATAGATAAACGGGGCTGATAGATTCGAACACTTTTGTCTCGCGCCCCCGCGCCTTCCCATGATCGTAGTATACTTTTCTTTAAGAAAAGCCGGGAATATACCCTTTTTTCTCAACAACGGGGTCAAGGATTCTCAGGTGCCACCTGAACCTCCTGACCGTTTACCTCGCGGGTCGAAGTATCACGGGTTAGCTCTTGCTTGGCCAGGTATTGAAATTTGAACTCCTCAACCCTTGATCCGGTCGGCTGAATATACAACACCCAAAGAGTGGGTGTGTTCAAAGCTATCTCTTGGGAGGCGGCTTGAAGGAACGGCCGCCTCTTTTTATGTAGCCAGGGGATAAGCTCATTTAATATGATTTTGGCATCCTCGGTTGTGAAATTCAAATCAGCAACGAGTAGGCCGCCAAGGAACACCTGGAATACATCGTCAAGCGTCAACTCGCGTGCATGACCTGACCGTAATGTCGCCACCGGATCTTCCCCAGGAAAGTTGCCCACCCAGCGCTTTAATTTTGTGTGCGGCTCGTTAAAGATCGAGCACAGCTCTTTCGTGCGGTAAGTTTTGGTTTCCATTTGTTGCTTATAGCATGTAGCAATAATACAGGTCAAAGGGAAATATTTTCAGGTTATCCTTAAATTGTACCTAAGGCTTTGTTTTATTCTCTGGTCAACGTTTTGTGCTAACAAATGCCAAAAAACACCCCCGCGCGGCCTGCCGTATCCCTGTCTTACCCATATTACCTTAATTATGATTTATTGGTAATCATTCTGTGACAGACGCCTCACCGCCCTATGGTTCCCATCTTAGATTTCTCGGATTCCGATTCAGGGTCTAGTGGGGGTTCCCCCGTGGGAGTTCGAGTCTCCCCTTCGGCAAAGCAAACAAATCAGGGGGTTAACCGGAATACGGTTAACCCCCTGATTCTTTTCGCGGCCCCCCTAGGCGATCTACACTTTCTACTACCCTCATCCGATCAACGCGCACACCAACAATCACATCCATGGCCAGTCATCCAACTCCCTCATTTGCCGAAGTCGGATTCAAGCGCCCCTCGATGAGCAAAAAACCTCATGAAGCGGACCTGTCAACGCCGTTCCCGGAAAATGAATCGCAGGGGGCCGAACGCCGGATCGACCATCAAAAAGGCCTTCCAGGCTTTGATCCCCGGCGGAATAGAATCGATATAAAGAGCAAAAATAGGTTTAAGCGTGTTATTATTATTGGTAACGGTTGGGCGGGTATCGCTCGTAAACTCGCCTCCCCAAAAGGCTTGAGTTACCTTGATCGACAAGAATAACCACCATCAATTCCAGCCGTTGCGAACGCCCTTGAACACCCCTTTTCTGTTGCTATCGATCCGGGGGGGGCCGCTTCGACGTCGCTCTTCTGGCAACGCCGATCATAAGCGGGACTGTAGGAGTTTGCTTGGAGGGGTCATGTGCGTGCTGTCAGTTGGAAGCGATTCTCCCGTAGCGTAATTCTCCTGGCTCTATTCCTCGCCGGATGCGCCGCCTGGGATCGACCGGCGCCACTCCCGCCAGAACTTACCGACTCAGGGGTGAAGGCTCGCCTGCTCATCGCCGCAAACTCAGCAGACCAATCTGACCGAACGCGCCGGAAATTGGTCACGATGATATCTCTGAAATCGCCCGCCTTGAACGGCCGTTTCAAGTCCGAGCCCACGGCTTTCTCTTTGACCGACGCTCTTGCCTTCGCTCAGCAACACAGCCCCCGGTTGAGAGTCGGCCCAGGCCGCCATCGAAAGATCACGAGGCCTGGAACAAGCGTCCTTCGCTCCGTTTTTGCCGACGATTACCCTCGCGTCTCAAACCGGCGTTCCACGCATAATCAGGCGCGGGACGCCCCGGGTCCGACCGGATTTCGTCGAATGCCCAACGGCGCTACGGGACCCCATGGTTACTTTCAGCAATCGCTGCAACTCATATGGGAGCTCTACGATTTTGGGCGGAGGTCCGGACGCTATCACCGAGCCGTGGCCTTAGAACAGATCACCGAACTGCAACTGGTCCGCGCCGATCAGACCGTGCAACTGGACGTTGCCGTCGCATATCTGAATATCCTTCTGGCCCGCGCCGATCTGTTGGCGCAGGAAGAAGCCATAAAGCAAGCCGAATCCACCTTAAAAGACGCCTACGCGCTGTTCGCGGGAAATGTAGCGACATCCGACAACGTGCTGCGCGCCGAGGTACATTTGTCGGAAAGTAGGGACGCCTTTGTCAGAGCCCAGGAAGCGGAGCGCATAGCCACCGCCCAGCTTAACAATGTTATGGGTCGCAACGCCGCAATGCCGCTCCAGATTTACGACCTGAAGTCCCCACTGCCCGAGGTCAGCCTCTCTTTGGCGGAGAGCCTGGAAATCGCCGCGGCCCAGCGCCCGGAAGTGGGCATCGCCCGGCAAGCAGTCGTTGCCGCTCAGGAGAACCTGATGGCCGCCCAGGCCGCCTTTTACCCGCACATTGAGGTCAGCGCCAGCACTGGTTACGTAAACGGGGAGCATGTGCTGACCGGATGGCAGGCGGGAGCTGGGCTCCATCTGGAATTTCCCCTGTTCACCGGCGGCTTGCTGAAAGGCGAGCTACGCGCCGCCAAAGGCGAGGTGGCCGCCACCGTCGCCGACGCCCAGGCCATTTTGGATCGGATTAGCCTGGAAGTGAGCCAGGCCTTCTATTCTGAAATGGCCGCCGGTCAGCGCCTCAAGCTCTCCCGGACCGCGGTCGTCGAGGCTCGGGAGAATCTGCGTATCGTCCGGGTCAAATACCGCAATGGCGACGCCACTCCCACGGACATCGTGGACGCCGAGACAGCCCTTACCCGGTCCGCGGCAGCGCTATAACTCGGCCCTTTATACCTACCTGGCCGCCTTGGCGGGCCTGGACTACGCCATGGGCCGAAGCCAGGGCGCCATTCTCCGACAGACGCGAGATGAAGTCCTGGAGACATCGCCCCGATTGCCGGGAATTGGTCAGCAAGAGGAAGTCAAGTAGCCCACTAGTAACCCTTAAGCAGCGAGGATTCCGAATATGAAGGCCTGGCAACTGTTTCAGCGGTTTTTGCGCGGCGCCTGGAACATGCTGAAACGGCTGTTCACCAAAACTCGGACGCTGCTGTTCTCGGCAAGGGTCTGGGTCCTGGCCATCCTCCTGCTCATTGCGGCCCTAGTAGCCTATTACGTGCTGTCGAACCGCTACACCCCGTTTACCACCGACGCATACGTTCAAGCCTTCGTCATTCAGGTGGCTCCCCGGGTTGAAGGCCAAGTGGTTCAGGTCCACGTTAAGGAAAATCAGCGTGTAAGGAAGGGCGATCTGCTGTTCGAAATTGACCCGCGCCCCTTTGAACATCGGGTAGCTTCTCTGGAAGCCAAGGAGGTGCAGGCCTTCCACCAAGTCTCCCAGTTAGAAAGCGAGCTGACGGCCTCCGAGGCCGCTCATGCCCGGATCGCCGCAGAGGAGGCTTACGCCCGGACGGTCCAGGAACAGGAGGCCGAAATCCGGAAGCAGTGGGCCACCACGGAACGAAAGTATCTGGACGCTGTTCAAAAACACCGCATGGCTCAGGCCGAGCTCAAACGGAGCAAGGCCATGATCGCCAAGGCCAGGGAAGCGTTGACGGCCCGGATCGGCGGAGAACACGCCCTCGTCGCCGAAATCAGGGCCCTGCTCGCGGACGCCAAGCTCAATCTCAACTGGACCCATGTGTATGCGCCGGCCAACGGCTACGTCACCAACGTCCAATTGCGGGAGGGATCTTATGCGCTTGCGGGCGCGCCGGTCTTGACCTGCATAGACACCGACCGGTGGTGGATTGTAGCCAACTTTCGAGAGAACAGCCTGGAAAATCTGAGGCCGGAACAACGCGTGAACATCAGCTTCAACACGTATCCCGGACGTATCTTTCCTGGAGTCGTTCAGACTATCGGCTGGGGAGTATATCAGGGACAGGCGGCCCCCTCGGGCAATCTTCCGGTAGTGAACGAGCCGGAAAACTGGATCAGGATCGCTCAGCGTTTCCCGGTATGGATAACGCCACAGATGCCGGAGGGATACCCACTCCGCATCGGGGCGACGGCCAGTATCGCTGTTTATACACGAGATAAATACTGGCTCAACGGCGTGACCGAGATCTGGCACGAACTTGTGGCCGATTTCGATTACCTCCGTTGACGCCGCGGCGCCTGCCGGGAATCGCCCGCATGGATTCAACTACACCGCCAAGCGAGCGCCTCCACAAAACGTTTCTGCGCCAAGGGCAGGTCAAGCACGCCCTGAAGGCCGGTCTGGCCTGCTGTCTGGCAACCGGGTTGTCTTACTATTTTCGTTTGCCAAGCGTTGAATTGGCGCCTGCTTTGACCTTCCTATTCATGACCAGGGGCATGCCCAACCCGAACCTCAACTGGCTAATGACGCAGGTGGCGGTTGTGATCAGCGCCAGCGTCTCGGCCCTCCTTCTTCTCGGGTTCAGCGGCGCGCCCTTCCTCTATGTGGCCTTGACGCTACTCTGGATCTTCATCTGCCTGCTCTTTTCCAATTGGTTTCCGTTGCCGGCGACTCTGGCCGCCATGGTGTCCGCCATTAGCATTTTTATTAAATTTCATGGAACCGTGGGAGCGACCCTATCTTTCTATGTCGATTTTGGAGTCAACTGCCTTTTCGCCGGCCTGGCGATAGTCGCAGTCCACACCTTGATTTGGCCCTCTAATACGCCGCGAGTCTTTTTACAGGCGCTGGCCGAGGTCTACACCAATTTGGAGGAGCGCTGCCGGCAGGCGGCTACCCGGATTCGCTCCGGCGAAGCGCCCACAGGCGGCTGCCTCTGCCCACGAGTGGGCTCCATTCCGGCCCCTGCGACAGGTCCTGGCTCCTGAACTACGGCGGTCCTGGGACACCTCCAATCCTTTCGCCCGCATGATTCTCGCCTGCAGGTCCCTGAACCTTCACATTTGGTTTTTCAACAAATCGGTCGCCCCCATGGTACCCAAAGTCATGGAGGTGGAAGCGCAAAAGTCATTGGCGGACCTTCTGGACCGCTGCGCCGGATACTTGCACACCCTATTCGAATGCGCGGCGCGCCGGCGCCCGGCGCCGCCGGTGGCCGCGGCTTTGGTTGAAGATCTGGAATCGGCCGGTCGGGAAGCGGGCCCTGGGCCCCTTTCCGGGGATGTCCTGCTCGCTTGGCGCCTGTTATCCCGGGTGGCTCGGGACATCCAGACCGTCACCGTATGCCACAATGGTCTGATCGCCAGCCTACACCGAGGTGTGATGGAGGCATTGACCGCTCTACGGCCTCTCGCGACCGGTAGAAGGCTCATCGACGAGAATGCCCTACATTCCGGCGCCAAGCTGATTATCATGATTGTGTTGCTGTTGGTCGAAGAAGTGGCGTTCGGTCTTCCCGGCGGTCCGCAGGTCGCTTTTTTTGCGACATTCTTTGCGAGCGCCGGCAATCTCGGGCAACAAAATAAGAACGATTTGATGGGCCTGGCCGGCCTCCTCGGAGGTTTCGCTTATGGGCTGGTTGCGGCCCTTATTACCAGCCGTCAGCCGCACTTCCCGCTTCTGCTGGCCCTCGTATTACTGGGCGAGTATTTGGCCGCCCTGATACTTCTAGCCTGGCCACGCTATAGCGCCGCCGGTTTGCAAGCCGGTCTGGCGATCCCTTTCACCTACCTGGCGACGACCGGACCGGGGTGGGGCTCATTCTCGTTAGTGGGGACACGTTTTGCGGGCTTGATCGTCGCCGGCTTCACCGCGATAGTCATCCACGCCTATCTCTGGCCGGTATTGCCCATGCGTCAACTGCGCGCCTCGATCACCGCCGCGCTCAAGGACGCGGCAGCGAGGCTTGACCAATTATTCAGCGGTCCCCGCGCCTCCTGGAAAGGGGCGCCCCCGAGTCTTGGGGAAACCGTCCGCCGCGCCCGCGATCTGCTTGACGACGCGCGCTACCTGCCCGGTCCCGATCACGCCGACCCTGCTTACCAGCGTATCCTGGCCGACTTGCAGGAGATTGACGCCAGCCTCGAATATGTCCATTTTCTCCTCGGCCTGGAGGAGGAGCATCCTTTACGGACGCGGTTTTTTGAAACGGTCAGCGATTACGCCGAGCAGGCCCAGACGAACCTGGAGCGAGTCGTCCGGCAATTCCAACGGGACTTGAGACTTGCCGCCAGAGTCGAAGCGATTCACTGGGAGCCGGATGTGTTGGGCCACTGGCGCCACGCAGTACAGGAGGTCGAGCCCCATCCGGATCGCTCCCTTCGTTTGGGAAGAACCATGGTGATCGCCCGCTGTCTGGACCAGATCGCGCAGGCGACCGAACGAATTTCAGCCGCCGTCCATGAGATCGATTCGCGGAACGCGCGTCTCTGAGTGAATTTAGTCGTTTTCCTTTTGACTCGCATCCGCAAAATTATACCCGGTTCTTTTGGCTGAAAACTCTTGCTAAATTTTGAACTATTTTATTAAAGTATGTCGGAAAAATACAACCCTCATCACAACTTACAAATTAGGTATTGAGATGGCCATACCAGATTATCAAACCTGTATGCTGCCTCTTTTAAAATTTGCAGGCGATGCTAAAGAGCATTCCCTTCGTGAGGCAATTGATCGACTCGGCGCTCAATTCAATTTAACCGACGAGGAGCTTCGGGAAGTGCTACCCAGTGGTCAACAGGCAATCTTTGTAAACCGAGTGAGCTGGGCCAGAACTTATATGAAACAAGCAGGATTGCTTGAAACAACAAGGAGAGGCTATTTTCAAATAACGCAGAGAGGACTGAATATCCTCCACCAAAATCCTAAGCGAATAGATGTAAAATTTATGGAGCAATTTGAAGAATTTCGTAATTTCAGACAAAGAAAAAGAAATAAATCGGATCAGGAGTTAGAGGAGGAACCCGAAAAAACACCGGCAGAGGCGCTTGAATCGGCTTACGAAAACTTACGAAATGATCTTGCCAAAGAATTGATACAGCAAATTAAAAAATGCCCTCCGCGTTTGTTTGAAAATATTGTTGTCGAATTGTTGGTTAAGATGGGTTATGGCGGCAGCAGAAAGGATGCCGGCCGCGCAATAGGCAAAAGCGGAGATGAAGGAATAGACGGTATAATAAAAGAAGACAAGCTTGGGTTAGACATAATATATATTCAAGCAAAAAGGTGGGAAAATACCGTCAGTCGTCCTGAGATCCAGAAGTTTGCAGGGGCCTTACAAGGTCAGCGGGCAAAAAAGGGAATATTCATCACAACCTCAAACTTCTCAAGAGAAGCGCTTGATTATGTTACGCGTATTGATACAAAGATCATCCTAATTGACGGAGACCAACTCGCCCAATACATGATCGATAATAATGTAGGCGTATCCACGGTTTCGGTCTTTGATGTGAAGAAACTTGATATAGATTATTTTATAGATGAGTAGGAAGGGCCGAAATTCGGAAACACAACCTCCGATAGCTCTACTTGTTGGAGGGGCATAGAGGTTTTGGCCGTACAGGAGGCTGATTTTTTTTGTTTTGCGCCTACCAGGATGATCAACACCTATAATCAGCCTGGGGCCATTAATCCTGCTTACGATTCCTTTCGGCTTTTATTGGAACACGGCTTTATCGCGCCTTCCCTATCATTTAATTACCAATTTCATTAATCGAATTTAATACCCTTCTGCGTGGGTTTACTCTTAAGGTTACGCCGTTTTTATCCGATGAACCATGCTTACGGCTAACCATAAGAAATGATTTTGTTTTTCGATCGCATGAAAGCTGACCACTTTACGGCGACCGCCCGGCTGTGGTAAAAATTTATTATGAAAGAAATTCCCCATAACGTTTCAACCTTCATTTCCACCGCGCAATCCCTGCTGAACATTCTGCCGGACGGCGTTCTGGCGCTCCTGCCGGACGGCGAGATCATCTACGCCAATCAGTCCGCCGCCCGTTTCCTGGACATGACCAGGGGAGAACTCGTCGGGACCGACGCCCGCGAATTCAGCCGGCCTGGATGGCGTGAAATTCTGGAAGTTTTCGCCACCGGGGAGCCTCAAATCGGGGTCCCCTACACCATTGGCGACAAGCTGTTCCTGGCCAGCCGCCTGCCGCTGGTTTTCAACGGGGCCATCGAGGCGGTGATTTCCTTTTTCCAGGGCGTGTTCAGTTACGACAAAGTCACCATGGAAATGGAGTGGTACAAACAAATGGCGGGGCTTTTGGAAGCCATCATGGAGTCTTCCTACGACGGGTTGTGGATCACCGACAAGCACGGGGTCATCGTCAAACTCAACAAGGCGGCGGAGCGCATCACCGGGTGCGAGGCCGGCAAGGTGTTGGGGCACAACGTGGCCGATCTGGTGAGCGGCGGGTACGTGGACGAGTCGGTGACGCTGGAGGTTCTGAAACGCAAGACCACGGTCACCTTGGTGCAGAACACCAAGATGAAGAAGAAGGTGCTCGCCACGGGGAGCCCCATTTTCAACTCCAAGGGGCAGATCGACGTCATCGTCATCAACGACCGCGACATCACCGAACTGAACCGCATGCGCGAGGAGCTGGAAGAGAGCAAGGCGCTGGTGGACCTCTACCGCCACGAGCTTTCCGATTTGCAGTTCCGGGAGCTGGAATCGGGCTACTACGTCTGCCGCAGCAAGACCATGGAGACCATCTATGATAAGGCGCTGCGCGTGGCCAAGTTCGACTCCACCGTGCTGTTAAGCGGCGAATCCGGGGTGGGCAAGGGTATTCTGGCCAAGCTCATTCATAAAAACAGCGAAAACCCGGAAGGCCCGTTCATCCGCGTGGATTGCGCGGCCATCGTGGGGACGCTGTTCGAATCGGAGCTGTTCGGTTATGAAAAGGGCGCCTTTACCGGCGCCGGTCCCAAGGGCAAGATGGGGCTGATAGAGATGGCCGAAGGCGGTACGCTCTTTCTGGACGAAATTTCCGAAGTGCCGCTGAATCAGCAGGTGAAGCTGCTGCGGTTTCTGGACGAAAAAAAGCTCATCCGGGTCGGCGGCACCAATTCCCGCAAGGTGACCACCCGCGTTATCGCCGCCACCAACAAGGATCTGGCGGCCGAAGTGCGCGACCGCAAATTCCGCAAAGACCTGTTTTACCGGCTCAACGTGGTTTCTCTGGTCATTCCGCCGCTTCGCGAACGGCCTCAGGATATTCTGGACCTGATTTCCTTTTTCCTGAACAAAATGAGCCAGCGGCACAATCTGCGCAAAAAAATGCGGCGCGACGTCCTCGACGCGCTCCTGTCGTATAAATACCCCGGCAACGTGCGGGAGCTGGAAAACATCGTGGAATCCATGATGATCATGAGCCATTCGGAATCCATAACGCCGGACGACCTGCCCGGCGAAGTCCGGGGCCTGTTGATCGGGCCCAACATCGATGAAGACAACCCCAGGGAAAATCTCTTCTCCTTCGTGGATCGGGTGGAGGTGGAACAGATTCTTCGCGCCCTGCAAAAGTACGGGTCCCAGCGCGAAGCGGCCCGCCATCTGGGCATCAATCAGTCCACCATCTCCCGGAAGCTCAGAAAGATTCAGCAGGGCCGGTAGGCGAACCGGGAGCGGAAAGCTTATCGCATCCGGTTTCAGGTTCGTCGCACCGCGACTTGATCGCGGGGTCCAGAAGATCTTGAAATAAGCTAAAAATCTGCATTCCGCGATCAAGTCGCGGAATGACGAAATAGCTTGAACGGGTTTTATTAGGATCACAAATGAACGCCGGAGTATACTGCTGAATACTCATTTGAATACGGACTAGACCCGCGGTAACCTTCGGGAGATTCGTGCGAGCAGATCCGATGCATAGACGCATTTATCGATGTCATTACGCATCGCCATGCAATATACCGATAATACTTATAAATGCCATTATTGATGTTTTATGGCATCAAACCGCGACTTCCGCCCGCCCCTTTCCCGTTCCGCCACGCGGAAATCACGGCGACTCTTAACGCGCATCTAACCCATATAATATCAACTACTTATAGTGATAAACCACCATTGTCGAACACCCCCAGGCCTCGGTGGCACGCTTCTTGTCATATAGATCTCCAAACACTGATCAAAAGTGGGGCGGTGTGAAACAAAATATCAAGGATCTGACGGAGTCGTTATTGGAGTCCGAATTGTCCCACATCTTCGTGGAGCTTGCGGACGAGAGCTTGCGCGAAGCGATTATCGGGCGGCTGACCCAACAAGGTGTGACCGTCACCGCCGAACGGACGCGCAGGGATGAAAACGGCGCCCTGTGGCTGATCCTGTCGGCGCCCCTGCCCGATGTCAGCCAGATTGTTTTGAGCCTCCTGGAATCGGGCTTGAGCGGCAATGTGCAGAGCATCAACGCCAAAAAATAACGGGCTCCGGTTTTGCCCGCCCCTGAACGGTTACGGCGTAACGAGCCGAAAGGCTCCGGAAGTTTATTTATTAACACCCACATCACAAGGAGATGAGGCAATGAAAGAGCGTTTTAAGAGCAAAGCTCCCCGAATCGCAGTGTTGGCGGTAGCCGTCGTTTTTCTGCTGAGCGCCGCGCTTTGTCTGGCGAGCGAAAAAAAGGAATGGTGGCCGGTAAAAGTGAACGCGTACTATGGACAGTACGACGTCAAGGACAAACAGCCCGGCCGCCCTTCCAAGAGCCTGGAAGGCCCCAAGCTGGAAGACTTCGTTCCCCCGACCAAGGCCAACAAGCCCTACACCATCGGCGTGTCCTTTCCTCACCTGAAAGACCCCTACTGGCTGGCGGTTGATTACGGCATCATTTCCGAAGCCGAACGGCTGGGAGTGGGCATCCAGTTGGTGGCCGCGGGCGGTTACACCGAACTGGCCAACCAAGTGAACCAGGTGGAAAACCTCGCGCAGCAGGGAGTCGACGGCATCATCCTGGGCTCCATTTCCTACACCGCGCTGGACCCGGTAGTGAGCGAGATCGTCAAGAAGGGTATTCCGGTCATCGAAGTCATCAACGACATCCAGGCGCCCTCCATCGTGGCCAAGTCCCTGGTTTCCTTCTTTGACATGGGATATCACGCGGCCGAGTTCGTCATGGAAGACGCCAAGGACAAACCCGAAATCAACGTGGTGTTTCTGCCCGGTCCCGCCGGTTCCGGATGGGCCCCGGACACGCTGGACGGCTTCAAGGCCGCCGTCGAGAAGTTTAAAGGCAAAGTGAACATCCTGGCGGTCAAATGGGGCGACACCGGCAAGAACGTGCAGCTCGGCCTCATCGAAGACGCCCTGCAGACCTTCCCCAAGATCGACTACCTGGTGGGCAACGCCGTCGCCGCTGACGCCGCCGTGGGTCCTCTGAAGGAAACCGGTCGCGCCAAGGACGTCAAGGTCGTGTCGACCTACATCATTCCGCCTCTGTATGACAAGATCAAAGCCGGAACCGTGGCCGCCGCGCCTTCCGACCTGACCGTGACCCAGGGGCAGATGGCCGTGGACATGATGGTCCGCGTCCTGAACGGCGAAAAACCCGGTAAGGACTTCCCCTTCAGGGCCGGCCCGATCATCCCCACGATCACCAAAAAAACCATTAACGACTATCCCTACGAACTTCTGTTCGGACCGCGTGACTTCCGGCCGAAGTTCCAGGTAAAAGCGAAATAAGGCCTCCGGATTCAATCCGAACAACCATGGACTCGGCGGCCTCTCGGATAGAGGCCGCCGGGCCGTCGTTTTCAGGGAAATATATGTCCAACGAGTTGTTGAAAGCCAAGGATATCACCAAACGATTTCCCGGGGCGCTGGCCCTGGATCATGTCTCTTTCGATCTTCGTCCCGGAGAAGTTCACATCCTGTTCGGAGAGAACGGGGCGGGTAAATCGACGCTGATCAAGATCCTCGCCGGGTCCTATATGCCCGATGAAGGCAAACTATTCCTGCGGGGCAAGGAGGCGGAGTTCCGCAGCCCTCACGACGCGCGAACGTGGGGCATTTCCGCGGTTTACCAGGAATTCAGCTTGGTCCCCCAACTGACCGTGGTCGAAAATCTCTTCCTGGGCCAGGAAATCGTCAAAAAGGGCTTGCTGGACAAGGCGGCCATGCTGAAAAAGGCCCAGGAATCGCTCCAGGACCTGGGATTCGACCTCGATCCCCTGGCCATCGTGGGAGAGCTGAACCGGGCCGAAAGGCAGATGGCCGAAATAGCCAAGGCGTTTCAACAAAAGATGTCCGTGCTTATTCTCGACGAGCCAACCGCGTCGCTCACGGATAAGGAAGTGAACCGCCTTTTCGAGGTCATTGAAACGCTCAAGAAGGAAAACGTGGGCGTGATCTACATTTCCCACCGCATCGATGAGTTGCAGAAGATAGGGGACCGCATCACGGTCCTGCGGGACGGAAAATTCGTAGCCACGCTGGACATGGACGACGCCGACGAGCATACGCTCATTACCTTGATGACCGGACGGGAGTATCAGGACATATTCCCCACCATCAACGCCACCCTGGGCGAGACGGTCCTGGAGGTAAAAGGCTTGTCCACCGCCAGCGGGTTGAAGGACATCAATTTTCAGGTGCGGGCCGGAGAGATCGTGGGCATCGCCGGGCTGGTGGGCGCCGGTAAGTCCAGGGTGGGCCGCGCCATTTTCGGGCTCGAGGATATTACCGCGGGAAGCGTCGAATTGGCCGGCGCAACTCTTTCCAATATTACCCCGGCAAGCTCCATCGGGCGCGGAATCCTTTATTTCCCGCCGGACCGCCACAAGGAAGGGTTGGTGCTGTGCCGGTCGGTGAAGGAAAACCAGACCTTGGCGTCGGTGCCGTTGTTCGAAAAAGGCCCCTTCCTGGATATCAGGAGAGAGTCCTCGCTGGTCCGCAAGATTGTCGAAAAAATGAACATCAAGCCGGGCCGCATTGATCAAACCATCAGCGCTCTGAGCGGCGGCAACCAGCAAAAGGTCATGCTCGGCCGTGGTCTGACACGTGACGTCAAGGTGTTCATTTTCGATGAAGCCAGTTGCGGCATCGATATCGGCGCCAAGCACGAAGTGTATCTCTTTTTAAAGGAACAGGCCGAAAAAGGCGCGGCGGTCATCTTTATTTCCTCCGAACTGCCGGAAATCCTGCACCTGTCCCATACAGTGCTGGTCATGCACGGTGGAAGGATCTGTTCCATCCTGCCCGGTTCGGAAGCCACCGAGGAAAAAGTCCTCAGCAGTTGTTTCGGATACGATTACGCGCATATCTCCGAAAAGCGCGGCATACCCGCATAGTCCGGGAATCGGAAGCGCGCCAGGAGTTCAACAGGGAGCGGTAAACTTGTGGATTGGATAAAAAGGACATTCGTCAAAGTGGGGGTTCTCCCCTTCTTACTGATTATACTGGTCATTCTGTTCAGCCTTGCCAGCGAACGGTTTATGAGCGCCTCCAACATGATAACCATGGGGCGGCAGGCCACCTATCTGGCCATGGTCACGGCCGGGCAGATGCTCACCATTTTGTGCGCCGGGTTCGACTTGTCGGTCGGCTCCTCGGTGGCGCTCACCAGCATCGTCACCTCCATGGTGATGGTTTCCATACCCGACCCGACGACCGCAATTATCGCCGGCATCATCGTGGGCATTCTGGTGGCTACCTTCGTGGGGCTGGCTAACGGCGTCACCATCTCTATTTTCGGGGTTTCGCCCTTCGTGGTCACCCTGGGCATGATGTCGGTTGTGCACGGCCTGGCGCTGCTGATATCGGGAGGCGTTCCGATCTTCAACCTTCCCGAAAGCTTCAACGACGTGCTGGGCGTGGGCAAGGTGCACGGGGTTCCGGTTCCGGTGATCATTGCGCTTTTCCTGATCGTCGTCATTTTCGTGCTCTTGACGAGAACCAGGATCGGCAGGTACTTCTACGCCCTGGGCGGCAATCGTGAAGCGGCCAGGCTTTCGGGTATCGCGGTGCGGAAATTCACCTGCCTGGCGTATATCCTCTGCGGGGCGCTGACCGGCATAACCGGGGTCATGCTGACCGCCCGCGTGGCTTCGGGGGAACCCAACCTGGGAGCGGCGCTGCCGCTGGAATCGATCGCGGCCGCCGTCATCGGCGGGGTGTCGCTGCGCGGCGGCGAAGGCGGGATCGTGGGGGCCATTTTCGGGGCCATCCTCATCGTGCTTATCCGCAACGGCATGGATCTCATGAACATCAGCTCCTACCTGCAAATGGTGGTGATGGGCTGTCTGCTTATATTCGCGGTCGTAATGGACCAATTCCGACTCTCCATCAAAGGGAGATAATCGAGGGAGGAAACAGATGCGGGTCGATCTTAACGCCGACATGGGCGAAAGCTTCGGCATGTACAAAATGGGCAATGACGAAGCATTCATGAAATACATAACCAGCGCCAACGTGGCCTGCGGCTTTCACGCCGGAGACTCCACGGTCATGCGGCGCACGGTGGGCTGGGCCAGGCAATACGGAGTGCAGGTGGGCGCTCATCCGGGGCTGCCGGATTTGCAGGGATTCGGCCGGAGGGAAATGAATCTTTCCACCGACGAAATTTACGACATCGTCATGTATCAGGCCGGTGCGCTGAAAGCCTTCGTGGAAGCGGCCGGCATGCGGCTGCATCACGTCAAACCGCACGGGTCGCTCTACGGGATGGCGCACCGCCGGGAAGAGGTGGCTCAGGCCATCTGTAGGGCTGCGCGCGACCTGGACCCGGAAATCTACCTGTACATCATGAAAAAAGGCGTCATAGGCGAGGTCGCGGCTTCCATGGGACTCAGGGTCGTCCATGAACTGTACGCGGACCTGGGGTACGATTCGGAGGGCAATCTGGTTATCACCCGCGAGCATGAAGCCCACGATCCCCAGCGCACGGCGAACCGTGTTCTGGGAATGATTAAAGACGGCAAGGTAAAGACCGTGGATGGCGGAGAAATCTCCATTGAAGGCGGTTCGGTGTGCGTGCACGGCGACACGCCCGGCGCCACGGAAATCGTGATCGCGGTCAGGGAAAAACTGGAGACGGCGGGCTACGAACTGGCTTCGCCGGTTTTATAAACAAAAATACACGGTACGAACGCGGGGAGCGGACAACGAGCCGCACAGGGTATCCCCGCGCGAGGGTGAGTCAGAACAGAGTAGGGAGGAAAATCTGCAATGAAAAAAACTGAAGCGCTTTTGACCAAGCGGTCTGAAAACGTTCCCAAAGGGCCCTTCAACGTTGCGCCCTATTTCACCGCTCGAGCCAAGGGCGCCGAGATATGGGATGTGGAAGGCAAACGGTTCATCGACTTTGCCGGCGGCATCGGGGTCGTCAACGTAGGGCACTGCAACGAAAAAGTGGTGGAGGCGATCAAGAAACAGGCCGAACTCTATCTGCATACCTGCTTCCACATCGTCATGTACGAACCGTACGTGGCGCTTTCCGAGCGGCTCAACAAGCTGACCCCGGGAGACTTCGCCAAGAAAACGGTGCTGGTCAACAGCGGGGCCGAGGCGGTGGAAAACGCGGTCAAGGTCGCGCGTTCCGCCACGGGCCGCCCGGGAGTCATCGTATTTGAAGACGCTTTTCACGGCCGCACCATGCTGGCCATGACCATGACCGCCAAGGTCAAACCATACAAATTCGGCTTCGGGCCGTTCGTGCCGGAAGTGTACCGGATGCCGTACGCCTATTGCTATCGCTGCTCGCTGGGACAGACCTATCCCCAGTGCGGCGTCGAATGCGCGCATCATCTCGAGAACACGTTCTTCGCCAATTGCGTGGCCGCCGAGTCCACGGCCGCCCTGGTAATCGAACCGGTGCTGGGCGAGGGCGGGTTCGTGGTTCCGCCGCCGGAGTATTTCAAAATTCTGGCCGATATCTGCAAGAAGAATGGTATCGTATTTGTCGCCGATGAAATACAGACCGGCATGTGCCGCACGGGCAAGATTTTCGCCATGGAACATTTCGGGGTCGAGCCGGACCTGGTGATCATGGCCAAGTCCATGGCCGCCGGAATGCCGCTGGCCGCCGTTACCGGCAGGCAGGAACTGATGGAAGCTCCCCTGGTGGGCGGTCTGGGCGGCACCTATGGCGGTAACCCCGTTTCGTGCAGCGCCGCGCTGGCGGTTCTCGACTTTATCGAAGAGACCAAACTCGCCGAACGGGCCGTCGAAGTGGGCCGCGTCGTGCGTGAACGATTCCTGGCCATGCAGGAACGTTTCCCGCTTATCGGCGACGTCCGGGGACTGGGCGCCATGATGGGCATGGAGCTGGTGGAAGACCGCAAGACCAAGGAGCCCGCGGGCGCCAAGGCCAAGGACCTGGTCAAATACTGCCACGAGCACGGCCTCATTTCACTGTCCTGCGGCCGTTACGGGAACGTCATTCGGACCCTCATGCCGCTGGTGATCACCGATGATCAGTTGAATGAAGGTTTGGACATAATCGAGAAGGGACTGGAGGCGGTCGGCGGTTGATCCGCCGGCGCCGCTCGATTTGCCCGCGCCGCCGGGGTGAGCGTTTAACATGCCATTAAAGGAGACGAAACTCATGAGCGTCGGTAAATATGATGTAATTCTGGACACCATGCCGGAAACGGAATCCAGACTGGAGGTCCTGTTCAGGCAGGCGGGTGACGGCTTTCTGCAGGTGGAATACGGCAGGGAGCAACGGGCCGCGCTGCAGGACTCCTTCAGAATGCTCGCGGTAAACGACATCATCAAGGAAAAGAAGATAAAAGGCCTTATTGAAACGGTGCCCGGACTGCGCACCAATCTGTTTCACTTCGATCCGGAAGTGATCGATGCGAAAACCCTGATCGCGGATATAAAGGACGCGGAAAACTCGATGCCCACCATCGACGACGTGGTCCTGACCAGCCGCGTCATTCACCTGCCGCTGGCGTTCGAGGATTCGGAAACCAAGAAGGCGGTGGCGAAATACCTGAAGGAAGTGCGGCCGGACGCGCCCAATGTGATCGACGGCTACAACCTCGAATACATCGCCATGTGTAACGGGGTGACGGTGCGGGAAGCCAAGGACATGTTCCTGGGGACCGAATGGTTCAACAGCGGCGGCGGATTCTGGCCGGGGGGCGCGTTCCTGTGGCCGACTGATCCACGCTGCGCCATCGTGGTGCCCAAGTACAATCCGCCTCGCACCTGGACGCCGGAAGGCGCCGCGGGCATCGGCGGCCCCTGCGTGTTCACCTACACCACCCCCACCGGTGGCGGGTATCAACTGTTCGGCAGAACCATCCCCACCTTCCAGTTCAGCCAGAAGCACCCCCAGTTCAAGGACGGCCCCTTTCTGTATCGACCGGCCGACCGCGTACGTTTTCATGAAGTGACCGAGCAGGAGGTGCTGGATATCCATGAACGGGTTCATGTGAAACCGGACTACGAGTATCAAATCGAGACCGGCAAGGTGGTCGTGAAGGACTACATGGCCTGGTACAACTCCGACGAGGTCCAGAACGGAATCAAGGAACTCAAAAAGAAACAAGCCGAAGGCGTGAAAAAGGCGCCTCGCCTTTAGACCGCGGAAGGGGGTACGAAACGATGTTGCGAGTCATAAACGGCGGCATTGAAACATTGGTTGAAGACTGGCCGGGACGGCTTGGCTATCTGGGCATGGGCATGGGTCCTTCCGGGGCTTTTGACAACGTGTCCCTGGGTCTGGGAAACGTACTGGTGGGAAACTCTTCCGGAGAGGCCGGGCTTGAGATCACCGGCGGCTTTTTCGAGGCCGAATTCGGCGCGGACACGGTTATCGCGGTAACCGGCACGGACATGAAACCGGCCATCAACGGAGAGGCGATTCCCATGTGGGAATCCGTCCACGTGAACAAAGGCGACACCATCAAGTTCGGCCATATCGGCGAATACGGCTTTCGGTCCTATATCGCCGTGGCCGGCGGTATCGATGTAAAGCCCTACCTGGGCAGCAAATCCACCTGCATCTTCGGAAGCTACGGCGGTTTTGAAGGCCGCAAACTCGCGCCCGGCGACGAACTGGTTTTCGGCAAGCCCCACGCGGGCATGAAAACGTTGTCCGGCCGCAAGCTCAAGGAAGGCGCCAAACCGGAGTTCGAACGCGAATGGACGCTTCGCGCCATTCCCGGCCCCAATACCTCTCCCGATTACGCGACCGAAGAGGGCATGGATTATCTGTACAAGACCACCTTCAAGATTCAGCATACGTCCAACCGGTCGGCCTATCGCCTGGATCAGTTGCCGGACAGCTTCTTCGCCCGGACGGACGGCGGCGTGGGCGGAAGCCATCCCTCCAATATCATCGATCACGCCTACGCCATCCGCGGAGCGCTCAATATCTGCGGCAATACGCCGATTCTGCTGATCGCCGACGGACCGACCCTGGGCGGCTACATGTGCGCTCTGAACGTCATCAACGCCGATCTGTGGAAGGTGGGGCAAGGCACGCCCACGCGGGATTTTATCAAATTCAAACTCTGCGACGGCGAAGAAGCCATCGAGGCGCGCAAGGCGCAAAAGGAACTGCTCAGCGAAAAATCGCTCGCCTGATCCGGGATTGGCGCGTCCGAAGCGGCGTTACGGAAAAGAATAGCTCAACAGGAGGTTTTTTCATTATGGATTACAGCGTGAACGCACACATGCCCGGTCTGGTGGCCAGAGTCGTCGTGAACGAAGGTGACAAGGTAACCAAGGGTCAGGAAGTAGCGGTTATCAACTGCATGAAAAACGAACTTTCCGTGGTTTCGGAAAACGACGGAACGGTTAAAGAGATACTGGTCAAGGAATGGGACGAAATGCAGGTCGGCAACCCCATGATCATCCTTGAAATCGCATAAGGACTTATTTACGCATGTTTAAAAAAATCCTCATTGCCAACAGAGGGGAAATCGTGCCGCGCATCATGCGGACCTGCAAAGCCCTCGGCATACAAACCGTGGCGGTCTATTCGGAAGCGGACAAGGACGCCATGTATCTTCCCCTGGCCGATGAAGCCGTTCACATCGGCCCGGCCAACCCGATGAAGAGCTACCTCGACATCGAGGCGCTCATCGGGGCGTGCCGAAAATCGGGAGCCGACGCCGTGCATCCGGGGTATGGATTCCTTTCTGAAAACGCGTCTTTCGCCGAGGCCGTCGCCGACAACGGCCTGACTTGGATAGGGCCTTCGGCGAAGATGCTGCATGCGATCGAATCCAAATGTTATTGCCGGCGGATCGCCGCCGACGTCAAGGTCCCGGTCAACCCCGGGACCCTGTCTCCCGTGACGAGCGTCGAGGAAATCGCCGCATACGGGCGGGAACACGGCTACCCCATCTTCCTGAAGCTGGACCGGGGCGGCGGGGGCAAAGGCATCGAACTGGTGGAAGAGGAAGGCCGGATCAAGGAAATCTTCGAACGAATCGGCCGCGTGGGGCTGGTGGCCTTTCACTCCTCGGACGTCTATATCGAACAGGCGATCATCAAGCCCCGCCACATCGAGGTGCAGTTCCTGAGCGACAGCCACGGCGGTATCGTGTGCCTGGGCGAACGTGAATGCTCCATCCAGCGGCGGCATCAGAAGATCATCGAGGAAGCGCCGTCGCCCGTCGTATCCGACGCCGACCGGGAGAAACTCTTTGAGTACACGACGCGCCTGGCCAAGGCCATGGGCTACCAGGGCGCCGGGACCATGGAATTCCTCCGCTCTCAAAACGGCGATTTCTTTTTCATGGAAATCAACGCCCGTTTGCAGGTTGAACACCCGGTTACCGAGTTCCTTACCGGTGTGGACATCGTCAAGAAGCAACTGGAGATAGCCTCCGGCGGGAAACTCGGTATGTCCGCAGTCCGAAGTGAAGCTGAACGGCCACGCCATCGAGGCGCGGGTGTACGCGGAAGATCCCGACACCTTCATGCCCTCCCCCGGCTTGGTGACTAAAGCCGGGCTCCCGGAACAGGGAGAATACCTGCGCATCGATCACGCCATGGCGGATAACTGCCCGGTGCCCCCGTTCTACGATCCCATGCTGGCCAAGGTCATTGCCTGGGGAGCGACCAGGAACGAGGCCGCCGACCGTCTGGTGGCGGCGCTGCAAGCCATGAAGGTCGAAGGCGTGAAGACGACCATCCCCACCGATCTGAAGATACTCACTCACGCCAAATACCGGAGCGGGACCTTCAGCACGGCGTTTCTGCACGAAATCTTCCACGATTTCGCGCCGCCCGCTGGTTGAAAAGGAAGCGAGCCTTTGCGTTACGCTGATCCCACGGTCAAGTCCCAACCAGCCGTAGACAAGCCGCGTGGGATGACGAGGATTGTTGCTGTTCGTCATTGCCCGGCTCGACCGGGCAATCCAGTCATTTCCGGGCGTGGTTCGGCGCAACAACGAAAGGCTACTCTCTCCTACCCCCCCTCAATGAGGGGGGCGGCGCAGCCGGGGGGAGTCCCTGCGATAGTGTCGAGAAAACGGCGCAACGTGGACTGCCACAAAAAACCAGTGACCGGCGTCCCATCTCCCATTTCGAGCGAAGCGAGAAATCGCCGCGGGGGGCGCGGGGGAAGAAATTCCCCGCACATGTTTTTTCTCAGGCGGCCCCTATTGTTATTAAGGAAATAAACGATGCCAGACACTCCTTTCACCATTCAGAATGTCCGGGTCAAGAACCGGTTTCTGCGATCCGCCACCATGGAATACCTGGCCGACATCAACGGCCGTGTTACCGACGATCTTCTGAAGATCTATTACGATCTGGCGCGCGGCGGATCGGGGATCGTCATCACCGGTTGCGCGGCGGTTCAGGAAAACGGGAGAGCGTGGGCGCATCAACTGGGCGTCTGGGACGACGATTTTGTGCCCGGCCTGGAAAAGCTGGCCAAAGTCATGCACACCTACGGCGACGGCTGCGTGTGCGCCGTGCAGATCTCCCATCAGGGGAGCGCCGGGTTCGGCTATTCCTACGGCGCCTGGGATCAGGGGTATTCGCTCGATGAAGTGGACGAACAGGATATCCTGGCGTCCATCGAAGCCTTCGGCGCGGCCGCGGAGCGGGTCAAAAAGGCGGGATTCGACGCGGTGGCCGTGCACGGCGCTCACGGGTATCTGATAAGCCAGTTCCTATCGCCGCTCACCAACAACCGGACCGACCGCTGGGGCGGCTCACCGGAAAACCGCTTGCGGTTCTCCCTGGAGGTCCTGAAAGCCATCCGTTCCCGCGTGGGCTCGACCTACCCCATATTCTGGAAAATAAACACCTCCGACTATCTGGAAGGCGGCGCCGAGACGGATGAATACGCGGCGGCGACCGGAAGGCTGGCCGATGCGGGGGTGGACCTGATGGAAATGAGCGGCGGCGTAAAGGACCAGATCCATCTGCGCGCTCGCCTCAGGAAACAGGCGGGAGAAAACGAGGCCTATTTCGGGGAAGCCGTTTCCGCGTTTCGCCGGGCCGTGGGTTCCAAGGCCCTGGCCCTGACCGGCGGCATTCGTTCCCTGGAGATCATGAAGCGCGCGCTGGAGCGAAACGTCGATTTCGTCGGGATGTGTAGGCCGCTTATCTGCGAACCCGATTACCCGCGCCGCCTGCTGGAAACACCCGATAAACGAAAATCCAAATGCACGTCCTGCAACAAATGTCTGGCGCGGATATCCACACAGTCGCTGAAATGCGTGGAGTTCGACGGGTTTCAGGCCATCGCCCGCAAGCTCTAGCCCCTACACTTTGAAGCCGGGCTGATTAAAGTAGCCGATCTGCAGATTGGGAAATTCGCGGCGAATGCGGGCCGCCGCGTTTTTCAGGCCCACGGCCGCTGAATTGCCCCGTTTTTTCATGGCTTTCAGATACAGGTCCGGATCCACGCACAGATTCTTGAAGTGGATGAAGTTCACGCCCGTTTTGCGAATCAGCCCGAACAGGGCGTCAAGCTCCTCCCGCTGGTCGGTCACCCCCGGAAAAATCAGGTAGTTGATCATGGTGTACACCCCCCGCTCCCTGGCCAGGGAGATGGTCCTGACCACGTCGGGGAAATCATATCCCTTGGGCCGGTAGTATAACCGGTACAAATCCGGCCTCGCGCTGTTCATGCTCACCCTGATGCAATCCAGCCCGGCGTCGATGACCGCCAACGCCCTGTCGGGCATGCTTCCGTTGGTATTCAGATTGATGGAGCCCTTGTCGGTGCTTTTCCTGATTTCGCGCACGCTCTCCGCGATCAGATCCCCTTCGGTCAACGGCTCGCCCTCGCACCCCTGTCCGAAACTCACGATGGGCCCCGGCGCCTCGTTCAGATGATCCACCGCGATTTCGGTGATTTCCTTGACCGTGGGGCGGAAGGCGATGCGGTCGTGCGACGCCGCGCACGATCCGGGCAGGTTGCAGGGAAATGCATCCCAGGCACTGCGCGTTGCAGGCTCGGCTGACCGGCAGGGGCGCTTCCCACCGGCGCCAGAACAGGTTCTTGGCCGCGAAGCAATGATTATGGACCGCGCAGTTGGCCAGATGGCGCACCAGCCGGTTATCGGGAAACCGGTCCGTCAGGGCCGAAACCGATTCGGGAAGCGTGCAGGTCGTCATAATTGAGCGGGTCCCAGGTATGGTTGTACTCCACCTGAAAGCCGCTGGCCACATACCCGTTGGGGCCGTATCCGGCCGCCGTGTAGGCCCACATGGGCAGGCTGTACTCCTTGGCGCGTATAATCCGCCGCGGGCAGCAGGATGCGGGCGAAGCCGGGTTCCATGAAGGCGGCCACCGCGTGGCAGCGGATCGTTCTGCCATCTATCTTGAAATGGGTCAGATTCACGAACTTGCCGGCCTTGCGGTCGAACCCGATGGGCGGGCAGTCGGGCAGGTAAAAAAACTTGCTCATCGAAGACAGTGCTATGAGTTCGTCCGAACGCGGCATAACGGTTTTAAAGCCGTCGAAACCGGCCATGAGCAGATAGGGATGGTCGTAGATGTTACCCTGTTCGTCCGCGAATAGCATCTTAGCGCCGGGGCGCGGTCATCCCTTTCGGCGGGGGGCTGAGTCGCGCGCTCCCGGGATTGAGCCTTCGGGGCGTTCGGCCGGGGCCGGCCCTTGGCCTTGGCGGGCGGTCTTTTTCCGGTCGGCGCGGTCACGGTCGGTCATCGCCCCCGGACAGGGGCTCCTTAAAGGCTCCGGCGTCTGTGTCTTGATAGTTCACAAAAAAGTCTCTTTCCTGGTTGGTTTGTCTATCGGCTGTCCAGTTCATCCAGATACTCTTCATACTCAATTTTATAGAGATAGAGCAATACCCCGGACAAACCGAAAATGAGCGGGCCATAGAGCAGGCCGACAAAACCGAACGCCGCGATTCCTCCCAGTATGGCGAAAAAGAGAAACACCGGCGATAATCCCGTTTGGCCGCCGATCAGATAGGGGCGCAAAAAGTTGTCGATCGACCCCACCACGATAATATTCCACAGCGTGAAGAAAATCGCCATGCCCCACCTCTGGTTGATCAGCAGGTATATCATCGCCGGAATCCAGATCAGCGCCGTCCCCACGACCGGAATCAACGAAGCGAAAGCCATCATCGCCCCCCAGAAAAACGCGGGCAACCCGGCGATGGCCAGAGCAATACCTCCCGCCACGCCTTGCGCCAGGGCGGTAATGAGGTTGCCTTTGAGCGTGACCCGGGTAAGCTCCCTGATGTTGTCCGAGAGCTTGCGAATCTGGGATCTGCTGAGCGGAATGAGATGAATCAGATTTTCCCCCATTCTGTTCCCGTCCTTGAACAGGTAGTACAGGAGGAAGATCATCAGGAAAAAGGTTACAAAGATGCTGGTCAGATTGGAGAGGATGTTCGAACTCTGCGCAAGCAGAAACTGCCCGGTCTGCTTGGAAACGCTGAGCACGGAACCGTGCAGATCGAATTTGGACAGGTCGATAAAGCCCAGGTATTTCTGAAAGTACGCCTGCATGATGGATATGATTTTCGTTTCGCTTATCTTGGCCAGACCGCCCTCCTTGGCCCATTCGGCGATGGAGTTAAAGGACCGGGCGCCTTCCGCGATGATCGCGCCGGTAAGAAGAAACAGTGGAATAACCACCAAGCAGACGACTATTGCGCAGGAAAGGAAGGAAGACAAGATCCGGCGGTCTTTTCCGATCCTCCTGAGGATGCGTTCGTTCAAGGGAGAAAAAAGCAGATAGAGCGCGATTGCCAGGACGATGGCGTGAATAAAGGGCAGCAGAATATAGAGGATGGAAACCATGACGCCGATGAGCAGCAGGAACAGGAAATATGTTCCCAATCGAGGTCCGGACACCGAATTTTTCGCGTCACCCATGGTCATCTCCGTTCTCCGCTTCGCCGCCGGGGATTCCTTCATAATACAGATTAACACGGAATTCCGAGTGAATAAAATCAATTAGGCAAAAGGACTTGCCTTAAGCCCTATTGATGTTAAGTTATTGTAACGTTAGGCTACGAACAATAATCACCTCGGAGAAAAAGGAAACCATGCTGCTTAAACTTTTTCTGGCGTTTACCATAATTCCGTTTTTCGAAATCGCCCTGCTGATAAAACTCGGCGGCGCGATCGGTATTTTCAACACCCTGCTTATCGTCATTATCACGGCGCTGGTCGGGGCCAACCTGGCGCGCATGCAGGGTCTTCAAACCATGATTCGCGTGCGTGAAGCGCTCAATCGCGGGGAAGTCCCGGCCGAGGAAATGATGGACGCCTTTATCATCTTCGTGGCCGGAATCCTGCTGTTGACGCCGGGCTTTATCACCGACTGCGCCGGCGTGCTGCTGCTGATTCCCCCCGTAAGGAACGCGTTCAAACGATGGCTGCGCAGAAGATTCGACCATTGGATAGCGGGAAATACGGCCAACATTCGCATATATCGCGGCTATTGAGGCGGAAAGGCTGAACCGTGGCCGACGAGCCTCGACAAGACGACCTTTCCGGCCCCGATAAGCGCATGCGCGTTCTGGGGATGCTTTCCACCCTGCCGCAATGGGCGTGGGGAGTGGCCGGGCTTCTGGCGATCGCGCCCGCCGTGGGCTTCTATCTGCTGCTCACCCGGGCGGTCCCCGACCCGCGCCCGTCGTTTATTTTCTTCTATTGGATCGGGGCTCTGTACGTGACCATGCGGCGGTCCACCGAGCTTGCCCAGATCTTCAAAAGGATCGGCGTCATGCTGGGCCTTGAGTGTTTCCTGTATCTCGTAATTTCCCTGTTTCTGTAGCGCGGCGCCCGTTATTTCCGCCGTTCGACCGGGCGCCAAGCGTATCCTTGACTGACGGATTTCCGTATCTACTTTGAGGTAAGTGACTTTTTCAAGAGCAAATACGCAAGTTCGAGGGATAACGATGAAAATATATACGGGAATGGGAGACAAGGGTAAGACGAGCCTTTTCAGCGGCGAACGGGTGGATAAAAACCATCACCGTATCGAAGCCTTTGGCGACCTGGATGAGTTGAGTTCGATGATCGGGGCGGTGGCCTCCCTGCTGGACGATTCGCGCTCCGATCTGGTGGACGAGTTGCTGGAAATACAAAGCGTCCTGCTGCACGTAGGCGCGCTTCTGGCTACCACGCCCCAATCTCCGGCATTGGACTTTCTGGAGCGGGTGACCGAGGAAAACGTGCGGTTCCTGGAAAACGCCATAGACCGCTACTCCGCGGAATTACCGCCGCTGGGCGGCTTTATTCTGCCGGGCGGCTCGGTCGTCTCGGCGTGGGCGCATATGGCGAGAACCATATGCCGGCGGGCGGAACGCCGCGTCGTAACCCTGATGCGGGAATATCAGGAGGCGTTCGATCAGATACAACATGCCATTGTCTTTCTTAACCGCTTATCTGACTATTTGTTCATGCTGGCCCTGTATTGCAACTACCTGGAGGGCGTACCGGAAATCCAATGGAAGAAAACGAACAGGACCGCCGAAAAAGGACTGGCCCCACGATCCATACCGCCAAGGTCATCGGCCGTGGCCGACTCTCGGATAAAACAGTCGAGATAGAACTGGCCCGGCCGGAATCATTCGATTACCGGGCAGGACAGAGGATACGGTTCATACAAGCCGATCTGGAACGGGACTATTCCCTGACTTCCGCTCCGCAAGATCGTTCCCTTGCCCTGTGCGTGCGGGTGGTGGAAGCCGGGCAATTTTCGCCACTCCTCGCCTCGGCCGAACTCGGCGCCGAATTGACGTTCAGCGGTCCGCACGGTTATTTCATTTATCACCAGTCACCCCGGCCGGCGGTATTCGTGGCCACCGGCACGGGCGTGGCGCCCTTCGTGTCCATGGCGCGGTTTGGTCTTGAAGGGTTTACCATCCTCCACGGCGTGGCGTCGACCGCGGAGCTGTACCATGAAAAGACGCTGCGCTCGGCCGCGAAGCTGTATGTCCCGTGCGTCAGCGGCCTTTCCGTCCGGACGGGCGAGCCGTCCGGAGCGTACGCCGGCAGGGTGACCGACTACCTGGAACGAGAATTCCCGCCCGGATCGTACGATTTCTACCTGTGCGGCCGGCGCGAGATGATTCGCGACGTTACGTTGATCGTCGACGACTCCTTTGCCGGTTCGCGCGTCTACGTGGAGGTTTTTTTCTAAACCGAAGGCTCCCCCCAAATCGTTCAGCGTGGAATCCATACGCGCAAGTCAAGAAAGCGCGGGGCGGGACGATTTTTGTCGCGGCGGCGTCATTTCTCCGGGGCTGAAATACGTCATGGTTGTACAAAGCGTCAGAGGCTCGATTCTTGCATAAATACTAGGTCCAAAACTCATTTTCTAAATTATCCCTTTTGACCGGCGCCGCTCCTCCGGCGGCCATATCCCAAATTTCATGACGCTATCAATACGAAAACGGCCCAAATTCCCGAATGCGCTCTTTATGGAAACCGCTCGTCAGTCAAAGGCGCATCCCGAAGCCGACGAAAGCGAGCGGCAGGACGGCAGCAGACTCCTTCCCTTTCACAAAACGAACCACGAATTCTTCGAAGGATTGGAAGAAGGCTATTACGAAACCGATATTTCGGGCGTGTTCAATTATCTGAACGAGTCCCTTCTCGGTCTGTTGCGCATTCCCTCGCGCGATGATTCCCCAACAACGCGTTTTTCGGACTCGCTGGACCGCGTAAGCGCCTTCCGGGCGCTTCGAGCCGGCCGCCGGGTGTATAAATCCGGCAAGGGCGAACAGGGCCTCATCCTGAAAACCGGCGCGGGGAACGGCGGAGGGGCCTATCTCGAATGTTCCCTCTCCCTGATGCGGGACGAACAAGGCCTGGCGATCGGTTTCAGGGGAATGGCGCGCGACGTGACCGAACGCGTGGAACGGGAACAGCTACGGCTTCAACGGCTGGAAAATCTTGAAAAGCTGACCGATCAGCAGACCGCCCAGGTTCGGGACCTGATTCGGAAACTCGCCCGCGAAATCGACGAGCGCAACCAGGTCAAGGATAAGCTTACCGAAACCAACAAAGCCTTCCACGCCATGTTTCAATGCTCGCCCGCGGCAATCATCGGCCTGGACCGGGACGAGAAGGTCACCATGTGGAACCCGGCCGCCGAACACATTTTCGGCTGGAAAAGGGACGAGGTCCTGGGCCATGCTTATCCGGGCGTTCCACCCCATGAACGGAAAATGTTCCACGATATGCTCAATTCGCGATCGACGGCCAAGCTGACCGATATGATCCTGAATAGCCGGAAAAAGGACGGCTCACCCATTTACGTGAACGCGTCCATAGCCCCGTTCCAGGACTATAACGGCCGGACCATCGGCCTGATGGCGGTGATGATCGACATCAGTAGGCGCAAGGAGACCGAGGATAACCTGGTGCGCGCCACACACGACGCCGAACTCATGAACCGGGAATTGAGCGAGGTCAACCAGGAGCTGCGTCTGGCCATGACCAAGGCCGAGGATCTCGCCGCGCAGGCCGAACGGGCCAACCAGGCCAAAAGCATGTTTCTGGCGAACATGAGCCATGAAATCCGCACCCCCTTGAACGCCATCATCGGCTTTACGGACATACTGCTCGACACCCGGCAGGACAAAGTCCAGAAGGATTATACCAGCACCATCAAGCGCAGCGGCGAAGCGCTGCTCTCCCTGGTCAACGACATCCTGGATTTCTCCAAAATCGAGGCCGGGAAGCTGCAATTCGAAAGCATTGAATTCGATCCCGAAGTGATCGCCTATGACGTCTGCGAATTGATCCGCCCCAAAATCGGGCGCAAACCGGTCGAAGTGCTGTACCGGAACGACCAGCCCGCCTACCGGCTGAAGGGCGATCCCAGCCGCTTTCGCCAGGTGCTTACCAACCTCATGGGCAACGCTTCCAAATTCACCCAGGCCGGGGAGATAGAACTCCGCTTGGAGAACGAGGAAGAGGTAGACGGCAAAATCAAGGCGCACGTCACGGTACGGGACACGGGGTTGGGAATTTCCGAAGATCGGCTGACTCAGATTTTCGAACCGTTTCAACAGGCCGACGGGACGACCACCAGAAAATACGGCGGCACCGGGCTGGGCCTTTCCATATGCCGGCAGATCGCAGGTCTCATGGGCGGCGATATCTGGGTGGAGAGCGTACCGGGCAAAGGCAGCGTCTTTCACTTTACCGCCTGGTTCCTGAAAGCGGGCGAAGAGCCGCGGTGGACACCGTCCCAGGATTCGCTGCGTAACAAGAAAGCCCTTATCGCCGACGGCAAGGGCGACAATCTTGAAACCGTGAGCGCCCTTTTGAAATCCAGGGGAATGGAGGTGACGGCTTTCACCGGGAGCGAGGACGTCATTCCCGCCTTGCGGAAAGCCGCGCTGAGCGACCATCCCTTTGATCTCTGCATTCTGGGCGCTCACCTGCGCAAACCGGACGGCTACCAATTGGCCCGGGAAATCAGGGCCTGCGACGAACCTGTCTCGCGCATGCCGCTACTGGCCGTTTCCTCCACTTCCGGCCTGAACGCGCGTAAGATCAAGGACGCCGGTTTTGACGACTTTCTGCCCAAAACCTGTTCCCGGCAAAAAGCCCTGAAAACGATCGAACGCGCGGTGGCCGACGCCGAACGTGAAAAGATCGTCGATAGTTCGCCTGACCGGGAACCGCAACCGGCGGTGGACCAGGAGGCAAAACCATCCATACGGATTTTGCTGGCCGAAGATAATCCCGTCAATCAGAAATTGGTATGCCTCATGCTTCACGGCGCCGGTTTTCAGGTCGATGTGGCCAATAACGGACACGAAGCCGTGGAGCTGCTGCGGTCGGCCGAAACCGTCTACGACCTGGTGTTCATGGATATTCAGATGCCGGAACTGGACGGTTTGCAGGCCGACCAGGCTCATCCGGGAGCAGGGGTTCGAGAATATTCCCATCATCGCCCTGACCGCCAACGCGCTCAAGGGTGACCGGGAGGAATGCCTGAAGATGGGCATGAACGACTACATGGCCAAGCCGATCATAAAGGAAAAATTCTGGAAATGGTTCAAAATGGGCGCCCGAAAGGAAAAGCCCGACGGAGTAAGGGCCGGAATTATAGTTTCAAAACATAGAAAAGCATTTGCGAGGGAATCTCTTCCCTCGCGCTCCCTGCAGGAGATTTCTCTCTTGTTCACAAAAACAAAGACTTCACATGCCGTCCGACTCAAAGAGCATCTTGCTCTCGTCATTCCGCGGCTTGACCGCGGAATCCAGGTTCTTCAAAAAATTTAATAACTTTCGTCACCCCGCGATCAAGTCGCGGGGTGACGAAACACTAAAATCATGGTGTTATCCGAATGCTGGTTGGTGTGCGAATACCGCCTTGTCATTTCGAGCGTAGCGAGAAATCTATCGGGGGCGCGAGAGTGTGCCCCCCGCAAAAATCTCTTTCTTTTTAATGGTTGAAATACCCAAATTCCCCTGTAATATTTTTCCGCACTTTTTGCTTTTCAAACGCAGGATTTTTTTGATAAAGTTGTTGGCTTATGGTAAAGAAATGACTTCGCGAACGTTGGCTTCGGGGCGACCTTTAGCCGACGGCGCGAGTCGCATCAGTAATAATTCGCGGAGAGATGTCCGAGTTGGCTGAAGGAGCACGACTGGAAATCGTGTGTACGCTCATAAGGTGTACCGAGGGTTCGAATCCCTCTCTCTCCGCCATTTTTAATTCCGGGAACAACCGGCGCCTTTTACGCCTCATTTCGCCAGGGTAAAAACACTCGTTCTTTTCCAAACCTGTCAGCGTTCCAGGAGGCCCATTGCGTCGGTCTCCCATAATTTACCCATACTACCTTACAACTATGTCGTATCTTGTTCTCGCCCGAAAGTGGCGGCCCCAAATCGTTTGAAGAAGTGATTGGACAGGGCCACGCGGTGACCACTATTCAAAACGCTATCGCCTCCAACCGGGTGGCGCACGCGTATTTGTTTTCCGGTCCCCGGGGAGTGGGCAAGACAACTTTAGCGCGGATCATGGCCAAGGCGCTCAATTGCGTGGAGGGGCCCACGCCCGAGCCTTGCCAGAAATGCGCGCAGTGTCTGGACATTACCAGGGGTTCGTCCCTGGACGTGTATGAAATAGACGGCGCCTCGAACCGGGGTATCGACGAGATCCGGGAACTTAAAGATAACGTGCAGTACCTCCCCTCGTCGGGCCGCTACAAGATTTACATTATCGACGAAGTGCACATGCTCACCAAGGAGGCGTTCAACGCCCTACTCAAGACCCTGGAGGAGCCACCCGAGCATGCGCTGTTTATCTTCGCGACCACGGAGGCGCACCGGGTCCCGGTGACCATTCTGTCACGGTGCCAGCGCTTCGATTTCAGACGGGTTTCCAGCGCGGACCTGTTCGAGCATCTGAAGAAGATCGCCGAACGCGAGTCCATCCCGGCCGAGCCCAAGGCGCTCATGGCCATAGCCCGGGAAGCCGACGGCGGGGTGCGCGACGCCTTGAGCCTCATGGACCAGACGCTCTCCTATTCGCCGGAGCGCCTCACCTATCAGACGGTCATGGAGGTTTTGGGCTTCATCGACCGGGGCACGGTGCTCAAGCTGCTGGAAAGGCTCGTGGCCGGGGACATGGCGGCGGTCATGGAGATCGTCGAACAATTGCACATGGGCGGCCATGATCTGAAGCAGTTTTATAAAAGTTTGCTGGAAGAGGTGCGCAACCTGCTGGCCTTGCGCATCAGCCCGGCCGTGGTTCCGGGGCTGAGCGAGGAGCCGGAGGAACGGGAGGCGCGCCAACGGCTGCTGTCTTCGACCTCCACCCATTGGCTGATGAGCGCGCTTCATCAGTTGCTGGCCCTGGACACCGAACTCAGGTACGGCTCCTACCCCAAATTCGTGCTGGAATTGGGGCTTTTTAAACTGGCTCATTTGCGGGAGTTTCTATCAGTCGACGACCTGCTCGAGGGTCTGGAAAATTCGGCGCCCGAGACTTCCGGGGTCAGGGACCTACAGGCCGGTTTTAATGGCGGCGTCCCCATGGCGCGAAGCGCGGACAAGCGTCCGGCAGCGCCCGCGGCCGAGGAAAAAAAACCGGAACCGCTCCTGGCTCCGGAGACTCCCGCCGATCTCCCCGTTGAGGAAAATCGGGATTGCGACTCTTTTCTGCGGAATCTGGAGCAGGAGGCCATCGTCCTGGCCGCCATCCTGAAAAAGGCCAAAATGTCGCTGGACAACGACGGCTTGCTGGAGGTACGATTCCCTCCGGACGTTAACGGCTTAAAATTGCTGGATGAAGACCAACTCCGCGCAACGGCCTCCGCCTATTTTCAACGGCCCGTGAGACTCCATATTATTCGTGAGGAAGGGGCCGCTTCCTCTCCTATCATAAGCGCGGAGGAGAGGATCGAAATCGCCCGAACGGCGAGGAAGACAGCGCTTGAACATCCTGTCGTCAGACAGGTGTCCGATATCTTCGGGGCCCGGTTGCTTGAAGTGCGGCCTCTGAAGGAAAATTCAGATGACAAGGAGACGATAAATGGCTAAAGGCTTTGGAAATATTATGAAGCAGGCTCAAAAGCTGCAAGCCCAGATGGCCAAGGTCCAGGAGGAAATGGCCGAAAAGACCGTGGAAACTTCGGTGGGCGGCGGCATGGTCAAGGTGGTCGCCAATGGAAAACAGGAAGTCGTTTCCATCAAGATCGAACCGGAAGTCATCGACCGGGACGACCCGGAAATGCTGGAAGACATGATTCTTTCGGCGGTCAACGAAGCCTTGAAAAAAGCCCAGGAAATGCTTTCCGATGAAATGGGCAAACTGACCGGTGGTCTGAATATCCCAGGATTGATGTAATAACAATGGCAAGTTATCCCAAACCTATTACCGATTTGGTCAGGAATTTATGCAGACTCCCTGGCGTGGGCGCCAAGTCGGCCATGCGTATGGCCTTGTTTCTACTTGACTCGCCCGAAGAAGAGGTGAAGGCGCTTGGGCTCTCGATCGCTCATCTGAAGGAACGGATCACGTTCTGCCGGATGTGCCATAACTTCACTGATGAAGAAGTGTGTTCCATCTGTCGCGATCAGCGACGGGACACCCATGTTTTGTGCGTGGTGGAAGAGCCGGGCGATTTGATGGCCATCGAGGATAGCGGCTCCTACAAGGGTTTGTACCACGTGCTGCACGGGGTCATCGCGCCGCTGGACGGCGTGGGACCGGATCAACTGAAAATCGAATCGCTGATCCGGCGCGCCCATTCCGAAGAGATCAAGGAAATCATTATCGCGACAAATCCGACTGTTGAAGGTGAAGCGACGGCAAATTACCTGCGTGAGCGATTGAGCGCAGCGCCGGTTACTGTAAGCCGGATCGCATCGGGACTACCAGTGGGAGGCGATGTTAAATTTGCCGACTCGATGACACTTAAGCGCGCACTGGAAAGCAGGAGCCGCATGTAGAGATTTTAGGGGAAAAGGAGCATACTCATGGAAATTTCAGTGACCAAATCGACCACAATCGGGCAAAAGCCACGCCCCAAGGATTCCGAACTCGGGTTCGGTAAGTATTTCACCGACCACATGTTCATTCTGAATTGGGAACAGGGAAAGGGATGGTATGATCCCCGTATTATTCCCTATGGCCCACTCACCCTGGACCCGGCCGCGCTCGTCCTGCATTACGCCCAGGAGGTGTTTGAAGGACTCAAGGCGTACCACCTGGAAGACGGGGGCGTCGGCCTTTTCCGGCCTGAAAAAAATATCGCGCGAATGAACAAATCCGCCGTCAGAATGGTGATGCCGGAAGTCGACCCGGACCTGTTCATGCGCGCCATGAAGGAACTGGTCCTGCTGGATCGCGCCTGGCTTCCGACCTCGCCGGGCACTTCCCTGTACATCCGGCCGACGATGATCGCCACCGAGGCCCACGTGGGCGTCAAAGTTTCGAGCACGTTCCTATTCTACATCATCATCGGCCCGGTGGGCGCCTATTATCCCGAGGGATTCAGCCCCACCCGGATCTATGTTTCCGAAAATTACGTTCGCGCCGCCAAGGGCGGGGTGGGCGAAGCCAAAACATCGGGCAACTACGGCGCCAGCTTATATGCCTCGAGCCTGGCGGCCAAGGAAGGATGCAACCAGGTCCTGTGGCTGGACGCCCGGGAACGCCGGTGGGTGGAAGAAGTGGGCACGAGCAACATTTTCTTCCGTATCGGGGACGAACTGGTCACCCCGCCGCTGGGCGGTACCATTCTTCCGGGCGTCACCCGCGATTCGGTTTTTCGGCTTGCGAACGATTGGGGCCTGAATACGAATGAACGGGCGATTAGCATTGAGGAAGTGATCAACGCGTGTAAGAATAAGACCATGAAGGAAGTTTTCGCCACGGGAACGGCCGCGGTCATATCTCCGGTTGGAGAGCTGATCTATAACGGCGAAACCATCAAGGTGGCGAGCGGCAAGACCGGAGAGCTTTCCGCCAAGCTCTACGACGAGATTACCGCCATCCAGTACGGCCGCAAGGAAGATCCGTACGGATGGAGCGTCCGACTGGCCTAACACAGAGCGAAAAGGGGCGCGCGGAGCGGGGGTTGCGCTAACCGCCCGCCCCTTTTTTATCCGCGAGTCCATGATGTGGGCCGCAAGAGGGGATCGGAATGCGCGTCACCTGCCCCGAGTGCAAGCTCAGTAAAGACATTCCCCAATCCAGTATTCCCGCCGACGCCAAATTCGTGACCTGCCCCCGTTGTGGAACAAAATTCCAATTCAGCCGGGAAGATGATTCACCGGTGTTTCCGGACGCGCTTACCCCGGCCGATCTGGCCGCCGCCGAACCGGAAGAGCCCCGGGAAGCCGGGACCGACGCCCGGGACCGTTGGAAAGCGCGTGGCGCGGGTGTCGAATACGAGGGCGTGCCCTGGGAGTCGAACACCGGCCGCGGCATGCTGATGAGTTTTTACCGGACCATCGGGGGCGCGCTTTTCAAGCCGCGGAAAATGTTCTCTTCCATGGCCCCCTATGGCAAGCTGGCCTATCCGCTCAGTTTCGCCGTCATGGTGGGGACCATCGTCATCCTTTTCAGCGTTCTGTATCACTTTTTCTTTATTTCCGAATTTCTCTTCACCGAGTTTTCCGATTTCGGGTCGTACCGGGACTCTCTCCTGGCCCTGGGGGGGCCGGCGATGCTGATTCTGGCCGCCATATTCGCCCCCGTGTGGGTTATCCTGGCTGTCTACGCCTGGGCGATCACGTTGCACCTGAGCCTGCTCATCCTGAGCGGCGCCACGTTCCGTTTCCGGACCACCTTGAAAGTGGTATCCTACTCCTGCGCGGCGCAATTGTGGAACATCATGCCCTTCATCGGCCAAGCCATTGGCGGCATCTGGGGATTGATCATCCTGATCGTCGGGTTGGGCGAGGCGCACCGGATTTCCAAACTGAAGGCGTTTCTGGCCATCATTCTGTTGCCCCTGATCGTGGCGATCATCGGCGTGGTGGTGAGCGTCACATTGCCGATTATCATGCGACAATGATCGTGCGATTTTCCGATCGCCTTTCATGATTCATTTCTATCGATAAAAAGGGATTGGCGCCTCATTGTTCGAATTAGCTTGACAATCCTCGGTCCATTTATTGTATCGTTAAGGCGCTACCATATACTCACAAACCCACAATTTGAATATATTCGAAACAGAGCGTACACCATAACTCTATAAAAGAGCTAACCCACGGGACGGAGGAATCACGGCATGCTCATCAAGGGATGGATGACCACGGAAGTAATAACCATCGAGGAAGACACTTCTATGATGAAGGCGGGTCAGATCATGAAAGAAAACGGTATTTCCCGTCTTCCGGTCATGCGCAACGGAAAATTGGCGGGCATTATCACTGACCGCGATATCAAGGAAGCTTCACCGTCAAAAGCTACCACACTCGACGTTCACGAGTTGTACTATCTACTGTCCGAACTCAAGGTCAAGGACATCATGTCCAGGAGTATCATCACCTGCGGCCAGGAAGATACCGTGGAAAAAGCAGCCGTTGTCATGCTCGAAAACAACGTTTCCGGCCTTCCTGTCGTCGACAATTCCGGCAAATTGGTCGGTATCATCACCAAAGGCGACGTTTTCAAGGTACTGATCAGCATCACCGGCATCTATCGCGGCGGGGTGCAGTTCGCGTTCAATCTTCCCGACAAGCCGGGCACGATCAAACAGGTGGCCGACGTCATTCGAGCCCACGGCGCCCGCATGGTCAGCATCCTGACGTCCTATGACTCCTGTGAGGAAGACTGCCGTCACGTCTTTATCCGCATCATGGATATGGAACAGGAAAAACTGAACGCCCTCACCAAGGAGCTGGATGAAAACTTCATCCTGCTTTACACGGTCAAGGATATCCTGAAACAAATCTGAGCGGCCTCCCCACCCCTGCGCCATAAAAAAACCGATTCCCCGTGTTCGCGGAAGGGAATCGGTTTTTTTCGTCGCGGGCATTAAGCGCCCTTCGGCGTTAGTGGATGGAACTCGATGCGCCCAGGTCCGTCTTGAAAAAATCCAGCGCAGGCGCTTCTTCCCTGACCGGAGCGTAGGCGGTGGTCGTGGGTTCGGTGCCCGCCTGAAAACATTCGAACACCGCGTCCCTGTCTTCCGGTCCCGCCAGTTTTCCACTCTCCGGATTTATCTTGGCGAAGACAACCCCTTCCGGCAGGGGGAAATCCCTGATGGGCTGGTCTTTCAGCATGGATTGCATGAAGTTGAGCCAGATGGGGCCGGCGGCTCGCGCCCCGGTTTCGAACCGGCCCATGGCCCGGTGATCGTCAAAGCCGACCCACACACCCGTGATGTATTCGGGGGTATACCCCACAAACCAGGCGTCTTTCAGGTCGTTGGTGGTGCCGGTCTTTCCGGCGACCGGCCGGTTGAGCGCCTTTATCTTCCGCCCGGTGCCGCTGTTAACCACGCCCTGGAGCAGGCTGGTCATGATGGCCGCCGTTTCCGGCGATATCACCTGTTTGCGCCGCGGCAGGTTTTCTTCCAGAACCTTGCCGTCCCGGTCCACCACCTTGGTGACACAGATCGGCTCGACCAGTTCGCCGCCCTCGCAAAAGGCCGAGTAGGCGCGGACCAGTTCCAGCAGCGTTACGTCCGAGGAACCCAGGGCCAGGGAAAGATTGCCGACCAGGTCCGATTCGAAGCCCAGCTTGCGGGCGTAGTCAATGGCGTACTGAACGCCGATTTCCTGCAGCACCTTCACGGTTACCACGTTGCGGGATTTTATGAGCGCGGTGCGCAGCAGGGTCGGCCCGAAGAATTTCTTTTCGTAGTTGCTCGGCTTCCATTTATCCTGTCCGGGTATTTCATAGACCACGGGCGAGTCGATGAAGACGGAAACCGGGGTGTAGCCTTTATCGAGCGCGGCGACGTAAATAATGGGCTTGAAGGCCGAACCCGGCTGGCGGCGCGCCTGCACGGCCCGGTTGAACTGGCTCTTTCTGAAATCGAGCCCGCCCACCATCACCTTCACGTATCCGGTTTCGGCTTCCATGCACAGAATCGCGGACTGGCCCTCGGGCTCCTGTTCCAGGGCCAGCGGATACACTCCGTTTCCGTTGGGCGCTTCGATGATCCTGGCCAGGATCACGTCGCCCACGCCGAGCGCCTGATCCGGGTTACCGATATGCGCGTAATCGGAGGCCACTTCGGGGTCGGGTTTCCGAGCCCAGGACATATTCTTGATGTCGATCACGCCCTTGGCGCTTCCTAAACAGACGGCGACCGTTCTGTCCTTTTTGTCGATCGCGGTCACCAGGCCGGTCACCATCGAGCCCACCGACATGTCCGAAGGCGCCAGTTTCGCGCAGAACGCGTCGCGTTCGTTTTTGGGAACGTTTTCCATGGCCCCCCGGTAGCCGATGCGCTTGTCCAGTTCGATGAGCCCTTTTTCCATGGCGTCCTGGGCCATGCGCTGGCTGTTTACATCGACGGTGGTGTAAACCTGCAACCCGTCGGTCAGCAGGGCGTCGCTCCCGTACTTGCGCTCCAGGTATCTCCGGACGTGTTCGGCGAAATAAGGGGCCTTGGCGAAGAAATCGCTCTGTTCGTCGGTGAAGGTCAGATGCGTATTGAGCGCCTGCTGCCCTTCCGCCGCCGATATGTATCCTTCCTCGACCATCCTGTTGAGCACATAGAACTGGCGCTCGGCGGCCAGCTTGCGGCTGCTGAAGGGAGAATATCTGCTGGGCGCCTGGGGCAGACCGGCCAGGAGGGCCATTTCCGCGAGATTCAGAGCGCTCACGCTTTTATCGAAATAGGCGTTGGCCGCGGCCTCGACGCCGTACGCGCCGTGGCCTAGGTAGATCTGATTGAGATAAATGGTGAGGATCTGCTCCTTGGTGAGCCGCTGTTCCAGCCTGTAGGAGAGGATAATCTCCTTTATTTTGCGGCCATAGCTCTTTTCCGGGGTGAGCAGGAGCGAGCGCGTGATCTGCTGGGTTATGGTGCTGCCCCCCTGCACGATCCGCCCCGCCTTCAGGTTCTTTAAAAACGCGCGCAGGATACCCGAAATGTCGACGCCGGGATGGCGGAAGAAATCCGCGTCCTCGGCCGCGATAAACGCCTGAATCAGCCTTTTGGGAATGCGGGAATAAGGGACCAGGACGCGCCGTTCCTTGTAGAACTCGGCGATCAATGATCCGTCGTCCGCGTAGACGCGGGTTACCACCGGAGGTTTGTAATCATCGATCGAAAAAAGCTGCGGTAGATCGTAGGTGAAATAATAATACGCGCATACGCCCGCGCCGCCGGCGAGCACGACACATAACAAAGCGAAGATGATAAGGTATCGCCAAACACTTCTCCGCCGCAAGGCCGCCCTCCGTCTCCTTACCTCGCGAGACGACTGCCGTTGATCCATTCTTTTTGACGGTTTTTCCGATTCTTTCTTAGCCATTTGCCGCTTTATAACCTTTACCCAAACAATAGCCGCCGGTTCATCGAACCGCGGGATTGAGAGCGTGTCCGGCCACGCCTTTCATACGCGTCCGCGCCTTCACAAAACCCGGGCGCCCGACACTTTTCGAGCGCTCCGGAATCGCGACCCCGGCCGCCGCCGATGGTGTTTTATTTACTCCGCGCGACTGCTCCCAGTAACATGATAGCATACCTTTAAATCCTTTTCGCCGCAAGCTGATGCGGACGGCGACGACGCGCTTTGTATACAATATTGACCCAAACCAACCTATCAGAATGATTAGGGAAAAAACTGTAGAAATTTGACCAATTATGGTAACCAAGCAGTTATATTTCACATATGCAACCCCATAGAGCCCTAAATATAACGATTGTTAAGTCAATATTCGGATTAATCGCATAGTTTTTCGTTAGACATTACCCTTAAAAGATTATACGTTAGCAATATTGTAAATACCCACTATTATTTTTCCCGATGAAAATATCAGAACTACTATTCAGGTTACCAGTCGATCTGTGATGAAAGTGAAAAATCGGTGGACCCATGGGGACGGAAACCAGAAAAAGGGCAACGCAAATTCCATTACTGAGCATCGGCCATGGCAATTTTATCGTGGCTGAACGCGTGGACAAACTCATTCCCATACGTATGTCCCAACCTCTGTTAACGCGCCGCATACGCAACGAAGCCAAACAGGAAAGCAGGCTCATCAATTGTTCACAAGGCAAGGCGGCGCGAACGGTCATCGTGCTGAACAGCGGGCATATTGTACTTACCAGCAAGGATTTTCAAGCCGTCAATAAAGCGCTCACCGACGGCCACGTCGTACTGTAGCAGACGGCGGTTCGCAGGCCGGCAAACGTCCGGACCTGAACAGTTCTCAGCGGCCTTTCTTCTTTTTATGATAGGGGCCGATGACTGTAGGTTTACGCGTATCGGTAGGTGGGATCAGGTGGAGCGGGCCTGAAGGTGTAAAGGTAGATCAGTCGGGCCTTTCCGTTTTTCTTCACATTCAAGACGTCGATCACGTCCCGCGGGAGCGTGGACGGATCATTGGATTCCAAAAGGGTGGCCCGGACGTTGACGTTCAACGACAGGCGACGCGTATTGCCGGTAAAACCTCCTTCCCCTCGGTTAAAGTTTATAAGGGGGGCATGGAGAAAATTTTTTTCAAAAAGTCCCCTACTGCAACAGCCCCCTAGCCGTCGCTATTATTCCCGAACGCCCTCGATATATTCAAGCGCGTAAGTGGCCGCCCGGGCGCCGTCCGCGCACGCGGTTACCACCTGCCGCATGTCCGTATCCCTGATGTCGCCGGCGGCGAAAAGTCCGGGAAAGGAGGTCATGAGCTTGCCGTCGGTTTTCAGATAGCCTTCCTCCGTGGTGTCCACGTTGATTTCCATCATCCCCAGCTTGGGATTCCACCCGATGGCCACGAAAACGCCGTCGGCGTCGATCTCTTTTTTCTCGCCGCCCGCCGTCGTCACCAGGAGCCCGTCCAGTTCAGCCCCGCCGCCGCGATACCCCTGGACCGTGGTTCCGAGCAGAATCTCGATGTTATCGCTCTTTTCGATGGCCTGCCTCATGACCGCTTCCATGGACAACCTGGCGCCCCGGTAGACCATGACTACCCGGGAGGCCACCTTGGCCAAGGTCAGACACTGCTGCCCGGCCATGTTCCCACCGCCGATGACCGCCAGCGTCGCGTTTTTGCCGCGAAACAGCGGCCCGTCGCAGAGGGAGCAGAAATAAACGCCCTTTTTGTCGATGGGCGGAATGCCCTCCGTGTTGGGCACCAGCCCACAGGCCAGGACGGCCGTTTGGGCGCGGTATTCTTCGCCGTGGCTATCGACCGCCACGAAAAGCCTGCCGTCGTCGTCGCGATACAATCGGTCCACCTTACTCATGGGGCACATCGTTCCCTCGGCCTGGGCCTGGGCGAACGCGCTCACCCCCCATTGAGCCCCCGGCACCCCACCCATGAAACCGGGATAGTTCTCCAGATGTTCGATCATATAGGAATTCCCGCCGGGCGTGTCGCCGAACAGAACCACGCTCATGCCCAATCGCTGCCCGTATATGGCGGCCGTTATTCCCGCCGGGCCGCTTCCCACAATGATGAGATCGAATTCGTTCGCAGCCATTAATCTCCCCCTGTCGCCCGCGTCACGCCGTGCCCGCGAAGGGCTGCAATTCACCCAGGCTCGTCCATTGGCCGGATTTGGTGGCTTCGGCGATTCCCTGCAGGGACCCGGGCGGAGCGATAAAGACCACCACGTTGGTCGCGTGAATCCGCTCCCGGGGAACGTCCGATTTTTCCACCGTCCAATCGCCCATGACGTAGCTGAAAAGATAGATCGTCCCCTTTTCCTCCACGAACCCCTTGGCGCGGACCACCTGGACGGGCAGGCTGTCGGCCATCTGCCTGACCTGCGCCAGCTCCTTTCCCTCCCAGCGGTAGGTCACGGACATGAGCCGGTCCGGGGGCGTGATTTCCACGTCCGGGCTCGCCAGCAGATCGTCCACGATCTTGTCCAGCTCCTCGTCCGACAGTTTTTGCAGCGGCGGACCGTCCTCCGCCTCCGGCTCCGGCCGGATGTGGAAAAATTCTTCCAGGGGTATATCGGAGTAGGTGGTTTCGTAAAAATGCGGATCGGGATGGTATTCACGCACCACCCCCTTGACCGTTTCAATGGTTTCGGGCGTGGCGATGTCCGTCTTGTTGAGGATGAAGACCGTGGACGAGGCGATCTGTTTCTCCAGTGAAGCGTAGACTTCAAAGGCGTCCATAAAATGGGCGCAATCGATCACGCAAAACTGGTCTTCATACTGAAACCGGCCATTGAAAATCGGCAACTGGAGATCCCGCTTCAGGTCCGAGGGATTGGCCACTCCGGTCGATTCGATCAACAACACATCGGGCTTCACGGTGGCGCCGAGTTCGTAGAGCCCCTTGATGAAGTCGGTCTTGACGCAGACACAGAAAATGGAGCCCTTGCTGATTTCCATCATGTCGATGTCCTCGCCCTCCACGAGCGTCCCATCGATACCTATTTCACCGAATTCGTTCATCAGCACCGTCAGCTTTTTGTCCTTGGGAAATCGGTTGATGATTCGGTTGAGAAACGTGGTCTTGCCCGCCCCCAAAAATCCGGTAATAAGATATACCCGCGTTTTATCGGACATGGTTCAGAGACTCCCCTGTAGTTTTTCCTTGATTTCTTCCGGGGTGAGCACCTTTCCCACCGAAACCACCTCGCCGTCTATCACCAGACCGGGGGTAACGAAAACTCCTTTTGAGAGGAAGTAATTGACATCGTTGACCTTCTTAACTTCTATATCGGCGTCGCCCATTTGGGACTTCGCCGCGAGCGAATTCTCGTAGAGCTGATCGCATCGTTTGCAACCCGTACCCAATATTTCGACTAACATGGCTGGACCTCCTCTGTTCCCTGCAAGGACGGAACACCGCGGCCGCTGTGAATTGAAAATAAAGAGGTATGCCTAAAAATCGAAGACACGATGCCGCCCGCGTCTCTGCTAATGCTCGCTGACGGCATGTTTCCGTAAGGCTGTGTCGATCGCCTCGATGAGTTCTTCACGAGGCGGAATCATATCGAATATCAATTCGCCTTCAATAAACAATGAAGGGATGGGGGCGCATCTCATCCTCTTGGCATCGGCTTCTCCATAAAGCGACACGGAAAGATCGAAAAATCGGCGGGCGTGCTTTTTATCCTTGGTGTACTCGACCAACGTCAAGCTCACCCGTCGTCCATACTTGGGCAACACTTCATCGACGGCCTGGCGCATATAAAAACACGCGAGGCAGTGGTCGCCCTGATATATTATCTCCAAATGAACGGAAGACGTCATCAGCGGACCTCGAGCCAAAAGTTAAGGAATCGGGGGGCTCTGGGAGCCCCCCGCGCTTGCGTAACCAGTGGCTTTAGTCCACTCGTGTATTCTTACCGGCGCCCGCCTTGGCAAGATTCTCCTGAATATTGTCAAACTCGAATCCCTTGTCACGCAGGGATTCGATACGACTCTTCAGATCGTCGTTGGGCGCTCGCTTGGCCATTTCGTCGATCAACTCCTCATATTGAGGGATAATGCTTTCAAAGACCAAGTCGCGTTCGATACAAATGGTCGGAAGAACTTTGCCCTTAAGCTCCAGAAACTTTCCGACGCCTTCCTTGGTCTTTATGGACCACTCCTTATATTCAATCATCTTTTGAACATCAGAAGGGAGGGCCGCGATGGATTCGGTCATGTATCCACACGCCGCGCATTGCACGCTGTCCAGTGTCAGAATATCAATAGTGATCTTTGGCTCTGACATTTACCGTCCTCCTTTTCCGAGGTTGACTACCAAGAAGCCGGATATTTGGCATAATATTCATAATACCAATTTCTGGCCTCGTACGCTTGATCCATATGTTCCACCGGAACATCGTATGGCATGTCTCAACCAGGGGCGAAGGTGAAGCCTGTGGTGCCTCCCGCGGCCAGGCTCACGATTGCGTCTTCCCTCGGTGAAAGAAGACCCAGGCTCAAAGCCAGAGTGAGTTTCAGGTTCCCGCCAAAACCCTTGCCATACTTCATGGCCAGGTCGCGAACAAAGGTCAGGTTGAGCTGTTCGTCGATCGCGAACCCGTGGGTGGGCAGCTTGCAGACTTCTTCCAGAACCCTGGTGCAGTCGCCGCAGATGAAGAACGAAGAAGTGCAGCCGGCGTCGTTAATTACTTTGGAGGATTCAATGCAATTGGGAGTGACGTATTCGCGGAACGTTTCCGCTTTGATCTGAGAAGCGACGGGATCGACATTGCAAATGATATCGCACCCCATCTCCGCGTAGAGCTGGGCGGATATTGCGCCTACTTCACCGGCGTATTTGCACACGTCGGCGGCAAATTGTTTGTTTTTATACACATCGGTGAAAATGCGCACACCCGCGAGGTGAGAAGCGAGCGTCAGGGGCCCGCAGAAAAGGCCCATCATGGCGCAGTCGAGGTCGTCCAACTGCGGTTTGGCGATTCTGGCCGCCTCGAAGATTATCGGCCAACGGCCTGAATCCTTGGTCGGCAGCTTGAGGCCGGCATCAGCCGGGGTTTGCTTGGAGCAGGGGTGGTTGGTGACCGAGGGAACGTTGTCTTCCCACCATTTCAGATCACAACCGACCGCGTTCGCTTCAACCGAAAGGTCAAACAACAGCGGAATACCGTCCGCATGGTACCTTTTGGCCGCCTCGACGACTCCTTTCGCCAGAAGCTTGGGATCCTTCAATACCTTGTCCGCAGGCTCACCGATTAAAAACGCGCTATGAACTCCGGAGTAAGGAACCCAAGGGGCTTTTTCAGTTCTCTTGCCTCTATAGGCGTCAATCAACATCTGTTTTGCCACGCGACTCCTCCTTGTATAGATGCTGTGTTATGTTTCAGCAACTCTGATCTTTCACTCTCGGTAAACCACACCTCCTTTCATGGTCATTCCCCCCAAATGAGCGGGGCTATTTTTAAAGACACGCTTGCAACGCTTCGAAAACCTGGTTCTCCTCAACCTTCCAGCCCACGAAGGCCAGCCTGGTTTGGCAGCGTTCCTCCAACGCTTTCCATTCCGTGCGACCGCCGACGTGGTTGATCAGGTAACAACCGGTATCCAAATAGACGAAACCCTTCATCCGGTATAATTCCAGGGGCATGGAGTCGATGAAGGCCCGAAAACAAGTCTCGGAAAAGGGCTTCGCCTGTTCGAACGCAAACGAGACATACCCCAGTTCCCTGGCGCTTCCCTCGCTCAGATGGACCAGGGGAGCGAAGGTAACCTCGGCGCCGTACGCCTTGCCGTCCGTGGAGTCCCAGAACACGTCCGGGTCGATCCCGCAGTAGCTCGTGGGCATGATGGCGCAGGAACCGTTGAGCTGTCGTAGATCCCGCAGATAACGCGGTATATCCTCCTCGGCTATGTAATCGATCTGGTTGAACAGGATCAGTTCCGCCGCCTTTATCTGTTCGTAGAAAAGGCTGCCGAACATCTCCCGGCCTTCCCACAGATCGGCGTTGACAACGGTTACGACGCGCGGAGGCGCAATCCGGCGCTCCAGACGCGATGGGTTCAAAAAATTCAAAATCTCAAAAGGATCGGCCACTCCCGTGGCTTCGACAAGGAGACGAGTGGGTTGGTAGTTCCGGAGTATGTCGTCCACCGCTTTCAGGAGGTCTCCCTGCATGGAACAGCAAATACATCCGTTACTCAATTCGACAACAGGCGCTTTGAGATCCTTTAACAGTTCTCCGTCGATCCCGACGCTTCCGAATTCGTTCACCAGCACCGCGGTGCCGCCGAGATCGCCCGGCCATTGCAGGATGTTGCGCAGGAGCGTGGTTTTCCCCGCCCCCAGAAAACCCGTGATCAGAATGACTTCGCACGGTGAAGAACTTTTCGACGAGCCGCTATCCCGTTTATCCATGTAAGATATTTGTTCCCGCCGCTACTGGACCAGAATTATACCATAGTAGCTGAATGTGTCATTGGTGCTGTTCGCGACCCGTGGCTTCACACCGAGGTTCTGCAAGGTGCCGATTACGTCGATGGAAAAGGATTCGACCGATGGCCTGCGTTCCTGGGGGAAACGGCATTCATTGGGATACGCGCACTCCTTGCACAAAGCGCAGGTCTCGCCGATCAGGCTGAACGCCTTGTAATACCCTTCGAGGAACAGCAGCCGTTCCAGGCTGACCGTCCCTTTCCAGAAACGGACCTGTTTTATTCTCTTGGACGAGTTGTCCGATAGAATTCCGGACATCTCTGTGTTCCCGTCAGAAGCAAGGCCAGGGAATATTCACCCAGCATCGCCTTGGCCTTTTCCGGCCCCGGCGTGGCTGGCGGGCAACACCAGCTGCTGTTATAGCCGAGCAGCCATAACTGCATTTCATATGCACCCATTGCGCGACAATTATCTCTTCCGCCTTGAACGGCAAAATCGAGGTGAGGCCGAACTCCTTGCCCTTCTCGCGAAGTTTCCTGATCAAATCGGCGGAAAGGCCCTCATTGTCCTTAAAGGGCACTACTTTTGTCGCATTCATGGTCATGTACCCGTTATTTGATCGAACTTTATGGTACGTCTCTCGGCAAAGCCATTTCCATCGCCACTTCGGCGGTCTTGAGCGCCGCCAACGGAATCGGACACGAAGGTGGCATCCGGCGCGTTGCGCGGCCTCGAATAATCGGGTTTTTGCTACGGGAATAAAAATGTCCCGAAGCGTCAGAGACGTCAGCAGTTCGGACGAGCCGCTGAATGTGTTTGCAGTCGGAGCCCTGAATGCTCAGGGACACCGTCCGTTTCTCTTCGCTCCGGGATTCGATGACGCACGGGAAACCGCAAACGCCAGGATTTACGGTGACCCGCGCGCCCTTGGGTTTTTGTTGAGTGACTGGCTCCATCAACCTCTACCGTTTTGCTATTTCTGGTGTAAAATTTCGTCGGCCACGATGCCTTCCAGGTGCGGGAATTTGTCGCGTCATATGCGGAATCTGCATGGCCTCCATGAACTCTTTCTGGAAATCCGATTCCACCGTCAGTTCGATGTATTCCACGTTACGCGACACCCAGTTGGCTTCGACCCGTTTTTCCTTGTTGAGCAGCGCCGCCCGGCATCCGTCACCGGCGGCGTTGCCGACCGAAAGAATCTTTTCGATTTCGCAGTCCGGGAACAAGCCCATGATCAACGCTTTTTCCCGGTCCACGTGCGTTCCGAAAGCGCCCGGCGATCTTGACCTTGTCCACCTTTTCCAGGTTCATCCTGCGCATCATGAGCTTACAGCCGGCGTACAGGGCGCCTTTGGCCAACTGTATCTGCCGGACGTCCTTCTGCGTGACCACGATGTCCTTGTCGATACTCGTTTCCTCGGCCCAGGCCAGAACGAATTCGGGCTGCTTGGTGTCCGGCGTTTCGGCGGAACCGGTTGGATTTCTGGTTCTTGTTGAACACGCCGCTCTTGGTGATGACGCCGGCGCGGTAAAGCTCGGCCAGCAGGTCCAGGATGCCCGACCCGCAGATGCCCTTGGCCTTCATCTCCTTGGGCTGGGAGAACGCGCGCCAGGCGTCGCGGCCGATGACCTTGTAATCCACTTCATGGGTCTCGGGATCGATCTTTATCCGTTCCATCGCGCCCGGGGCCGCCCTCATGCCGAAGGCAATCTGCGCGCCTTCCAGGGCCGGACCGGTCGCGCAGGAGGAGGAGATGAGCTTATGCTTGTTGCCCAGCACCAGCTCGCCGTTGGTGCCGATGTCGATGATGAGCTGGTTTTCTTCCGCCTTATAGGGCTCTTCGGCCATGCAGCACGCCCACGTTGTCCGCGCCCACGAAGCCGGCTTCGTTGGGAAGCACGAACACGTATGTCGAGGGATTGATCTTAAGGCCCAGATCGCGGGCCCTGATGTCCAGGCTGTGGTGAATCACCGGCGGGAACGGCGCCAGTCCCACGAATTCCGGGTTCAGCTTCAGGAGAATGTGGTGCATGGCCGTGTTGCAGCCGATGGTGATGTCCTCGACGTCTTCCAGCGTCAGCCGCAGATAGTCTTTGCCTTCCACCGGGGCTTCCGACCATCTCCACCGTGCCGTCTTCGTTTCTTGACTTTTTTCTTGGGCGGATACGTGGCGTCGACAGCCTGCTTCATGAGTGTGTTGAGCCCTTCGATGATATCGTCGCTCATGCGCTGCAGGCCGTCTTCACTGGTCATGTGGAAGGTGATGCGGGCCATGACGTCCTCGCCGTACTTGCACTGAGGATTCATCATGGAAACCGTGTCGACGACTTCCATGGTGCGCAGATTGACAAAATATCCGGCCACCGTGGTGGTACCGATGTCAATGGCGATTCCGTAATGGTCTTCGCGTTTGCCCGGCAAGACGCGGATGATTTCCCTGTCCATCCAGACGCTGACCGTCACGTTCCAGTTGTCTTCGCGCAGGGCTATGGGAAGCTCCCGCAGGGTCTGGATGTCCATCGCTCAGGTTGATCCAGTCCGTACTGCCGTTCCAGTTCCTTGCAAACCCGCTCGAAGTCGCCGGTGGGCTCTTCGAAAGTCGGCGGCTCCACATCGACGTAGTAGCATCTTTACGGCCGGATCATGGTCGATATGGATGTCCCGCGCGGCCTTGCTGACCACCTGCTTCCCGGCGCGGGATTCCTCGGGCACGAAGACCAGCACGTCGCCCTGCACCTTGGCCACGCAGCCGAGCCGGAAGCCCTTTTCCTTTCCTCCGCCTTGATAAACTTGTCTTCTTCCTTCTGCCACGCGCTGACGTGGTCTCATGGAGGATTCTATGCCGTATTTTTCGAACATGCCTTGCTCGATACGGACTTTACATTTACCGCATACTTTTTTTTCGCCGCACAAGCGCCTCGATGTCCACGCCCAGCAGACGGGAGGCCTCGATCAGCGTGATACCTTTCTCGACTTCCCCCCTTCGACCGGAAGGTTGGAAGATGACTTTTGCCTTCTTTTCGCTCATGCACCCCTCTCCTTAATCAATGGCAGCTATGGGATTTCCTTCGAGAGCAGAGATATCGTCTGTTCCAAAGCAACAGAAGGCCTCGGGCTCTCCGGGAAGCGGAATACCCGGCCGACGGCGCAATGCCCCATGCGGCCGGGATCCTAACCCTTGGGAAGGGCGCCTGGCTACTTTTTCTGCATTTCCCTGCAGGCGGCCGATCATCTTGATGCCTTCGGAAACCGCGTTGCCCGCCGATTCGGCGTAGCCGTCCGCGCCGAACAGCTTGGCCACGTCCTGGGTCACCGGCGCGCCGCCGAGCATGATGGCCACGTTGGGGTTTTTTTCCTTGATCATCTTGATGACCTTTTTCATGCCCAGCATGGTCGTGGTCATCATGGCCGACATGGCCACTACTTCGGAGTCGGTCCGAAGCTGTTCTTCCACGAATTTCTCCAGGGGCACGTCGCGGCCCAGGTCGTGCACTTCCCAACCGGCCACGTCGAACATCATCTTGACCAGGTTCTTGCCGATGTCGTGCACGTCGCCCTGGATGGAGCCGATGACCACCTGCGCGTTGAGCTGTCCACTTCTTTTTGGGCACGTGCGGACGAAGAATAGCCAGACCCGCGTACAGCGCGTCGGCGCACATGAGCACTTCCGGCACGAAGTATTCGTTGCGGTCATACAGATCGCCCACCACTTCCATGCCGGCGGCCAGACCGTCCATGATCAGTTCGAGCGCGGTGATAACCCGCTTCCAATCCTGCTTGAGCGGCGTCCTTAACGCGGTCTTCCTCGTATTGATGACTCCCTCTTTCAGCTCTTCCAAAATCTCCTCTTTCGTCGCCATGCTTTTAGCTCCTTTAACTTTTGAAAAACCTTATCCTAGACCCTGCCAACCGCGGGGCTCGGTTTCTTTCCGTATTCATGGGTGGTCTTGACGCAGGCCAGCATGTTTTCGTCGATGATCGCGGGCCACAGGTCGCATCCGGGCATAACCGCGTCGACGCCGGCGTCGATCATACCTTTAATATGTTCGATCGCTTTTTCCTTGGGTGTCTTGGGGTCACAGGTCATGGTGTAGGTGTCCACGTTACCCATGAACAGCACGTCGTTACCCAGCTTCTTGCGTCCCTCGGCCACGTTGCACTTGATATCGACGGTTATGCCGTCGCCGCCGCATTCGTTCATCATGGTGAGCAGCGGGTCGGTCTGGCCGCAGATGTGCAGGAGTTTCGGGGATTCCCAGGCTTCCAGGATGCGGGTCAGCCGGGGCTTGATGAACTCCTTGAAGGTGCGGGGGCTGAGAAGGTCGGCGGCCACGCCGGGTTCGCGCAGCGTCATGTAATCGCATCCGGCCGCCTGAAAGGACTTGCCGATCTTGATGATCATGTCGGTCAGTTGGTCCAGTAGGTTCGCGACCTGTTCCTTTTGTTTGAACACGCCCTTCAGGATCATGTCCAGTTCGAGAATCTGACCGGCCTGGGTGAACGGTCCCAACTGCCAGCAGCCGATGGGAAGTTCGGGAGCTTCTTTCTTGATATACTCGATAGCCTTGGGGACGAGGGGGAGCCGTCCCTTTTCCAGGATGTTGTCAGGAATTTTCACTTCATCCATGGAAGACCAAATCTTCTCGGGTATGGTGGGGTACAGAATGTCTTCGGAATCCTCATAGAGGCTGATCTTGTTGCCCATGGCTTCGGATTCCATGGTCATGTCATAGGGGATGACCGCGCAATCGAATCCCATCAGCCGGGCCGACCAGAGAGCGGATTTGGCCATGCGCTCGGCGTCGGTATGGATGGAGGGAAACTTGAGGCCGGCTTTTTCAATACCGGGCATGACCACCATACCCATTCCACTGAAGAAAGGCATGGTGTCGATCGGCTCTTTGCGTAAAAGTCTCAGCACTCGTTCTTTGGGTGTCATTTCGGACATATTCAAGGCTCCTCTCTTGCGATATGATCTATGAATTTTGTTCCCGATTTACAGCGTTTTCAGCTGATCCACGAATTCGGGAAACAGCTTGAACAGCGGATGGTTCGGATCAGTTGGCAGCTTCTTGGTTTCCGCGAAAACCGCGGTGGCCAGGAAGGCGTCCGCCATGGCAACCGCAGGGAAAATCCGGGGCGCCGGCCATGGGGCCCGAGAAAATCATGTCATGATAGAAGAATGAAGAAAGGGCTTCCAGAGCGCTGTCGGCGGCTGACCATCCCTTGAAGTCCCACATTTCGCGGGCGGCCTTCCACATGTACGAGCCGTTGCTGGGAGCGCTGGCGGTGGGGAATCCCCATTTTTCCTTGACCAGCTTGTTGGCCATTCCGCAGAACGCGACCGCCGGGCCGTTCATGACCGAGGTGTCCACGAAGACGGATTCGAACTTGGCGCCGACCTTGTCGATGGCGTCCAGAAGCTTCTGGGTGCCGGGGATACGGCCGCTGGGCATCTGATCGTTCTGATCGAAAGCCACCAGCAGAACGTGCTTGACGCCGATCTTGGAAATTTCCCGGATTTCGGTTTCCAGGTCCTCTTCCCACACCGTGAGACTGTTATAGAACATTCGGTCGAGCAGGCCCTTTTCGGCGCAATAGGCCGCGCCTTCCAGTTTTGGCTTCATGACCCAGGCGTCGATACAGAAAGGCATGTCGCTCACGGAGGTGACGAAATCGATAAAGGTCTCGAACTCCTTGCCCGTGTTCGCCACGATGTCGGCCATGCCGGGAACGCCGGTTTCCTTCCACAGCTTGTCCTGTGTCTTCAGCAGATCCTCGGCCCGCTTTTCATCGAAGCCTTCCTTCCGCTTGCCGGAAAAGACCTTGTCGCCTTTTTGAAAAATCGATGAAACGACTACGGTGGGGTACTCTCCAGGTTGTCCTCCAAACTTGACCCCGCCCACATCACAGACTTTTTGATCCGTGGCGAACTTAAACATACCCATATCTCCTCTTTTCGACGAAGCTTTTATCCAATGCCTTCAATGCCGCGCGCCGGACGCGCTCTCCGACTCCCTCTTTATTCAATACGTATATTAGAAATCAAAAAAAACGGATATCGTCCAAAAGACGATTTTCTGTATACAAAGAGATGATTTTAACAGCGGCCGGAGTGATAGGAATCGGAACTGGAGAATCAGAGATTGGGGTCCACGAGCCCCAACTGCATGGCGAACCGGATGAGCTGGACATGCGTATCCACGTTCAGTTTGATCATGATCTTGGAACGGTGCGACTTGACTGTGCTTACGCTGACGTTGAGCGTATCGGCGATCTGACGGGTGGAATGGCCCTCGGCGATGAGTTGAAACACTTCCCGTTCGCGGTTGGAAAGCTGCTTGAAAAGCTCCTCCCGCGTCGATCCCTTTCTGGGGGAGAAATAGCTGTCCATCACCTTTTTGGAAATGGAGGGACTCAGGAACGTTTCATTGTTCACGGCCGCCTGGATGGCCCGGATGATGTCCCGTCCGCTGGAATCCTTGAGCAGATAGCCCGACACGCCCGTTTCGATGAGTTCATGGATGTAGTGTTCGTGCGAGTACATGGAAAGAATGATGATTTTCGTCTTGGGCAGGCTCTTGCGTATTCTCTTGGCCGCCTCGATGCCGTTCATGAGCGGCATGGCGATGTCCATGATGATGACGTCCGGCCTCAACTCCTCGGCTTTTTCCACCGCCTGCCCGTCCGTTGATCGCCTCGCCCACCACTTCCATGTCCGGCTGGTCCTCCAGCAACCGGGCCAGCCCCTGCCGCACGATGGTGTGATCTTCCGCCAATAGGATTCTAATGGATTGAGTCATTCGACCTTGTCTCGCTGTACGGGATTTCGATGCGAATTCTGACGCCCGCCCCGGGCTTGGCTTTCAGATGGAATTTACCGCCCAGCAGCAGCGCCCGTTCACGCATGCCCAGCAGTCCCAGGCTCATCTGCCCCTTGGAAACCGTGGCCGTGTCAAACCCCACGCCGTCATCTTCGGCCAGGAAAATGATCTTGGGATAGCTCCTGATGATGGAAAGCTTGAACCGTTCGGCCTGGGCGTGTTTGATGGTGTTGGTCAGCGCCTCCTGGCTGAAACGGTACAGAATGGTTTCGATTTCCGAGTCCAGCCGCCGATCGAAACCCACGAAATGAGATTCGATGTTCAGGGCCGAATGGCGCTGCACCTCGTTCAGAAACACATTGAGCGCCGGCTCCAGCCCCAGGTCGATCAGCAGCGTGGGATGCAGCCGATACGAGAGGCGGCGGATTTCCGATGACGTGCGCAGCAGCATGCGCCTGATTTCAATCACCTCGTCCCGGAGCCCGCCGTCCTGCGCCGAAACCTTTTCCTCCAGCCTGTCCAGCCCCAGCTTGACCGCCGTGAGCGCCTGGCCGGCTTCATCGTGGAGTTCACGGGCGATGCGGCGGCGCTCCTCCTCCTGGCTCTGGAAAAGCTTTCCCGTAAGGCTTTTCAATTCTTCCTGATTGCGTCTGATGGTTTTCATCAGCTGGGCGTTTTCGATGCCGCCGCCGATAAAATTGCCCAGCGAGCCCAGCAGGTGCATTTCGTGGTGGGCTCAGCTCCCGTTCGGGCGGTATGTCGAACCCGAAAAAGCCCGCGGCCCTGCCCTTGGAGAGAATCAGGAAGCAGGTCAGCCAGGCGGTGTATCCGCCGTTGTTGGTCCGGTAGCGGACCTGAAACGGCGGAAATGTGGGCTTGGGCGTATAGCACCGCCTCTTCCTGCATGAGGTGCGTTTGAGCAGGGTGTCCTTGAAAATGAGGCAATCGTCGCAGTGCTGCGGGTCTTCTTCCGGCAGCCCGTGCCCCATGTGCAGGTGAATTGTCTTTGTTTTCCCGGTCTATCAGGAAAATGGCGCCGCTGTTCGAGTTGCAGCACCTTGAGGATATCCTTGAGCGTCACCATCAGGATGTGATTCAGATCCATGGACAGGTTCAAGGCCACCGCCACGCTGTTGAGGATGGACAGTTCGCTTGTTGCGCTGCTTTATGATCTCCTCGTTGAACTTGCGCTGGGTTATATCCTTGATGATCGCCTTCGTATTCGATTTCGCCGGTGACGGGATTTTCGTATCTCCGGCTGGAAATCAGCACGTGGATGGGATGGCCTTGCTTCTCCTGGAAGTCGACCTCGAAATCCTTGACAAAACCCTCGCGGTTGATGCTTTTCAGAAACTTCTGCGCGGTCCTCCTCGTGCATGTACAGATTTTCAGCCGAGCCGACGCCCAGCACTTCCTCCTTGTTCGAATATCCCAGCATTTCCACTCCGGCCTGGTTGACGTCCAGCATGTCGCCCTCGATGGTTGGAGGTGTAAATCATGTCGTGGCTGCCTTCGAAGATACGGCGATATTTCTTCTCCCTGCTGGCGATTTCGCTGTGCAAGCCGCTTCTGTTCCGTGATGTCCTTGAAAATCTCCAGGCCGCCGGTGATTCCGCCCGATCGGTGTCGCTGAAGGCGGACGTGGAGCAGATGATCGGCACGTTGCGGCCGCTGATATCGGTTATTTCATACTCCCGGTTGTGGATCTCCCCGCCATTTTCCACGGCCTGCTTCAGGGCGCAGTCGTTCTCGCAGATGGTGTTCTTGAACACGTCCCGGCAATACATCCCCACCGCGTCGCAGGCGGAAAAACCGGTGATTTTTTCCGCGGCGGGATTGAAATAGGTGATGCGCCATTCCTGATCGGTGGTGAACAGGCCGTCGGGGATGCGGTTGAGGATATCGATGAAGCTCTCCTCTTTCTGGTAAATGAGCTCCAGGGCGCTCAGGTTGTATCTCTGCATCTGGGCGGCAAGAAAATGGTTGAAGCCGCCCTTGTGACGTTTCCCCTTTTCACGGAAAAAGGAACAGGTGAGACAGGTGGGCAGTTTTTGAAAAAAATCGTTCCCCACGTAATCGCTGCATCGGGTCCGGGGTATGAACCAGCAGTCCATGTTCCGTTTGCCGTGAGCCGGACAAAGCAGGTTGGCGCATGCTGGTGTTCCCAGCATCCCGGACCCATGCCGCGCCGCTTTGTCGGGGGCGATTTTTTAGCCACGCTTTTGCGCAATGAACTCACAGTATGGATCTCCTTTCGCCCGGCATAAGGACTCATCGGCCGCGAAGGTGTACAGAGCCGTGCGGATATTCCTCCCCGTACAGCAGATCCATGAACGCGGCCACCACGCCTCTCAACATGTAACATTTGCGGAGAAGCCAGCTCCGCGCAATCCAAGGTAGCCCGGTGGCTTCATAGGAATCGTGCACGCGGACCAGAAGCTTCTCGTTCGGGGACCAGTTCCTTGATTTCCATGTCGCCCCAGCCGAAGGCCTTGGCGATGGCGGAAAACCCCGGAATCTCATCCTCCTTGCTTTCGATCATCGGCATGACGAGGTCCTCCCACTCCCGGGAGTTGCGGATCCCCTGGAACGTGGCGTACCCGCATTCCTGCGCCGCGCGGATCAAATGAGTCTCGGCTTCCTTTCGCCTTCCGGCGCCCATCTTCTGTTCGAAAGCGTACGCGAGCCGGTTGTAATACTGGACGAAATAGAGCGACAGATACACGCCGAACAGGGGTATGATGCCCTTGGCGTCCCGGACCCTGCTCCCTTCCATGATGGCGTGAACGATCTTTGCGCCGTCAATGGCCATGCCTACACCTTCGCCCTGAAAACGCACTCTTCGTCCCGCATGAGCTTGCACTTCCGTTCCTCGATGGTGAAATAGCCGAAGGGCCGGTCGAAAATGACTTCGAGCACCCCGGCTATCCAGCCCCTGGCGAAATGGCAGCCGGGCGTGTCGCGCTTGCCGTGTTTGGCGAGCCAGCCGGTGACGTGATGGCTTGACGGGCTGAGGATCTGTCCTCCCAACGGCCCCATCAGACCGAAATGGATCAGACCCAGACCGCAGTTCTGATATATAGACGCCGCGAACTCCAGTTTGGATTTAATGGTCTTGATCTGGCCGTACTTTCCCAGAAATGATTTGAAGCCGATGTAGCTCGCCTCTTCCGAAGCCGAATAGATGAGGGAAACGCCGTCTTCGCCCAGGGTTTCTTCGAGCGTCTTCTGGAGATTGACATTATAGTGGTGGCAATGCATGGCGATGGGCATGCCGGAGAGCATGACCCGGTTGCCGTCACGCTCCAGTTCGTTACGCCAGTCAATTTGAGTAACCATAGGTGGGGACCTTCGGAAATTGTTTGGCTAATGGTAAGAAATGAAAAGAATTTCGTCAAATAATTTGTTACGGGCCGACGTATTCCAGCCTTTTGGTAAATCGGCGCCCTTTTCGGCCCGGAATCGAATTTCTCCGTTCGGCCCCGCCCGATCCGGGGCCGCGCGGGCGATTTCCCTAGCGAGCGTTCTTTTCCTTGAACCTCCGCTGAAGCTCGGCGATCAGTTCTTCCTGCCCCGGTATGATGGCCTCGTAAACCAGGTCTTCGTCGAGCGCCACGCTGGGCAGCGATTTTGCCTTCAGTTCGCGGAACCGCTGCACGCCCGGCCGCGTTCTCATGTCCCATTCATACACGTCTATGATCTGCTGAATGTCATCCGGTAAAGCCTTTACCGATTCCGCCATATAGACGCACGCCAGTCACTGTCGAAAATCAGTGAGCAACACATCGACTAAGATTTTTTCCGCCATATTGCCTCCCGTGGCTAATCGACTCGCATGATTTCAAACGAGATTCCATCTTCGCCCGCCGTGAGAAGCCCCCAGGAAAGCCCCCGGTCGTCCCGCGCGGCGCCCACGCCGATGAAATCGGTTTCTTCCAAAGTCCAGCGCCCCCATGGGCGTGTCTGGCCGAACAGGATCAGCCGCGCCTGAAACTGGGGGAGCATGGCTTCCAGCGCGGGAAAAACGTCCTCGTCCGCCATGAATCGGGTGAGCCCGCACACCATGTTCATTTCCAGCGCGTAGGGCTCGTAATCCGAATAACCGGGCAGGGTCTGAAGGTATTCCCCATAAAACGCCAGCCCGAGCCGCTCGCCTAACTGAAACGTGCGGACATGAGGCAGGCGGACCAGAAAATCGCGATCGCGCGGGGCGAGCGATCCCGATCCGGCGGGCGCCTCGTTTTGCGCGAACCGCCAGTCGAGTTCCCCCTGAATGGCGCGGATCTCTTTTTTTTCGATTATTTTGAGAATCGCCGCGTTGTCGGCGTCGGGACCGGTCACGTTCCCCAGACAATAAACCGCCTCCACTCCCGAAGCTTCCATATGCGCCACGATGAGTTCCAGATCATCGGCCCTGCCTTGCAGGTCCCCGATCAGCCCCAAACGGGTTTTCGGTTGCGGGTCATGTTGGGCGTTGAAGGATCCGGCCGGGGAAGCGAGCCCCGGAGGGCCGCTTCGATGGCTCGAGCCAACTGATCGGGGCAGGAGGTATCGTTGCGGCATTCGATACCCTTGAGCAGCCCCAGCGCCTCGCCGATATCCTTGCCCCTGAGCAGAGCGCCGACCAGCTTGGCGTTTCCGGGACAACCGCCTCCCACGAAGCGGACCTGCTCCAGAACCCCTTCGGATAGTTCAAAATGGATTTCGGGCGGACATACGCCCGTGGTCTGGTAGATGTAACGTTTGGTTTTGTCGTTGGAATCCAAAACACGATCTCCCGAAGCGTCCCGCGAGTCCGAATCATCCAACCCGCGTCCGCGTTTCGATAACCGGCCTACCCCCTCGCGGCTTGCATGACCTCCCGCAACCGCGCTTCCAACTCTTCGGTCCCGGGGGTCGATTCATAGGCCAGATCACCTTGAATGATAATCGAAGGAACCGGCGCCGGGCGTCCCAACGTCCTGGAAATTTCCATCTGGCGCATGGCGCCGTCCAGTTGTTTGGTGATGACGATTTTCAATTGTATCGCGTTTCCCAGGTTTTCGGCCACGGCTTCCGCTACACGAGCCATATACTCGCACGGAATTCAATGCTTGCCCTCATGCAGAACTTCCACCAGAATCGGTTCCATCGGTTCCTCCCCAGGCCGCGCCCATTGGACCTGGCCGCCCCTTTTTAAAGAGCCTCGTCGCGGCAAAACGGCGACGTTTTTTCCATTCGCCGCAGCGAGGACATCAGGTTGTTCGTCTTGCCACGACACCAGGTCGCGGCCCGGAAAGAAAAGCCCGATCAGAATTCAACCCCTTTTTGCGCCTTGATTCCCTTTTGAAAGGGGTGCTTGATGACCTTCATCTCGGTCACCAGGTCCGCGAGTTCGATGATCTTGGGGTGGGCGTTTCGTCCAGTCAACACGACGTGCATGTGTTTCGGCTTGGCCTTGAGCGTTTCGATAACTTCATCAACCGGTATGAGGCCGTAGTCGATGGTGTTGTTGATCTCATCGAGGATAACCATGTCATAGCCGTCTGAGGCTATTTTTTCCTTGGAAAAACTCCAGGCGTTGGAAGCGGTTCGCACGTCCTTGGGGTCCGGTTCGTTATGGCCCCTGAGACCCAGATTCGTAAACCCGGCGCCCATGGGCAGTATTTTAAAGTCCGGACTCAGTTTTTCCACCGCGTCCAGTTCGCCGTAGCGCCAGGTTCCTTTTATGAACTGCACCATAAGAACCTTGAATCCCTGCCCCACGGCGCGCAGGGCCAGCCCCAAAGCCGCGGTTGTCTTGCCCTTGCCCTTGCCCGTATTGACGATGATCAGACCAATTCGCTCATCCTTGTTTTCAGGTGGATCCACCTTTATCTGGTCTTCGGTTGTCTGTTCCATTAAAGCGCTTGTACCTCATAGCGGAGGAGACACGAATAAACCGTTTTCTCATCCACTTTTTTCCATATTTATATTTTTAATGGCGACAGGTAAATTTTGTCGCTCTATTCCTATATATCGGTTTCAGTTCATTATAAGCAAATAAAAATAACAGTGGGGCGGAACCTCGAAACGGATCGATTTCGAAACTGGCGCCGTCCTTGCCTTTTATTATGAACGCCACAACTCCAAGACGGCTCATCGACACCGCCGGTCGGACGGCCGGCGGCGTTTGATGGGCTTTGGGCGCGGGTTTGCTCAAAGATCGCGGCGCGGTTCCCTGATTTTCGGCGAGCGGCCCGTTCCAAAGACGCTTAACATTTTTGAAGAAAGAATGTACAAAAAGGTAAACTTTTCTTCTTCCATCTTGGGCGCGTCCTTTTAAGATAAATACCGGCCACGGGACGGTCCGAGGGAATCAAAAAGTTTTTTTCCAAGCAGGCGAATTTATGGATTTTGCCAAAGACGCGGTCATTCTGGAAGATCAGACCCTGCGGGACGGATTGCAAAACGTTTCCCGGATTATTCCACTTCCCGATAAAATCGGTTTGTTCGAACTATTGGTGGAATCCGGAATAAAAAAGATTCAGGTGGGATCTTTTGTCAGCCCCCGCATGGCGCCGCAAATGAGCGACACGGACGAACTCGTCCGGCTGATTCATCCTCCGGCGGACGTCGTGGTTACCGCGCTGGCGCTGAACGAACGAGGGCTGGAACGGGCCGTGGCGGGCGGGCTGCGCCATGTGAGTCTGTCTGTTTCCGTGAGTGACGCCCACTCGAGGAAAAACGTCAACCGCTCCGCCGATCGGGCCTTGATCGAGATATGCGGGTTGATCGAGACGGCCCGCCGATCGGGGCTTACGGTGAAAGGCGGCGTCCAGTGCGCGTTCGGCTGCCGGGATGAAGGCGTGATGGCCCCGGAAACGGTGATAACCACGGCCGAGCGTCTGGTTCGGGCGGGCGCGGAAGAAATCAATCTGGCGGACACCGCCGGAATGGCCACGCCCCAAAGCGTAGGCGATCTGGTCCGGCGGGCGCGACTGGAGCTCCCCGAAACCGGGCTTTCGCTGCATCTGCACGGCGATCATGGACAGGCGCTGGACAACCTTTTGGCCGGTTACGACGAAGGCGCGCGGCTGTTCGATGTCTGCGTGGGCGGCCCCGGAGGCTGTATCGTCAACCAAAGGACCCTGTCCAATGTTTCCACGGAAGAAGCCGCGGCTGCTTTGGACGCCCGCGGCGCCCCTACCGGCGTGGACCGGGAAAAGCTGAAGAAGGCGGCCGAGCTGCTGGCGAGCTTGCTGAGTCGGGAATAAAAGCTCTAGAAAAAGCATTTGCGAGGGAATTTCTTCCCTCGCGCTCCCCGCAGGCTATTTCTCGCTACGCGAGAAATGACGAACGCGTCTTCATTTATAGTCCAACGAAGACTCCATGGGCAGCTCGATTGAACAAGCCTTTTGTTTTCGTCATTCCGCGGCTTGACCGCGGAATCCAGGCTTTTCAAAGTATGCAGTGACTTCTGGACCCCGCGATCAAGTCGCGGGGCGACGAAATACCAACAACCCGGATAGCCTGGACCACAAGTTGTCCTGGCCACCCTTAAAACGAGGAATATCCCGCAGCAGGCGTGTCAAAGTTGAAAGTTTTTTGGAAGTGGGTTTGGGAGAAACCTTTTTTTCAAAAAAGGTTTCTCCCAAAAAGATTCCATCAAAAACGCTTTCCGACAAAAGGAACCAAACGACCATGCCCACCGAAAAAACCGAAGCGCTTCCCCTGTCCAATATCAGGGTTCTGGAGCTGGGCCATACGGTCATGGGACCTTCGTGCGGTTTGATTCTAGCCGACATGGGGGCCGAGGTCATCAAGATCGAACGGGCGCCCGAAGGGGACCATACCCGGCGGTTGACTGGATTCGGGGCCGGGTTTTTCAGTTTTTTCAACCGCAACAAGAGCAGTCTGGCCATTGACCTGAAACAGGAAAAGGGAAAACAGCTTTTGCTGAAGCTGGCGAAAACTTCCGACGTGCTGATCGAAAATTACGCGCCGGGGGCCATGGACCGGCTAGGGCTGGGCTATGAGGCCTTGGCCCAGGTCAATCCAAGGCTGGTGTATTGCTCGTTGAAGGGGTTTCTGGAAGGCCCTTACCGGGAACGGCCCGCGCTGGACGAGGTCATGCAGATGATGGGCGGTCTGGCCTATATGACCGGGCTTCCCGGCCAACCGCTGCGAGCGGGCGCTTCCGTGGTGGACATCATGGGCGGCATGTTCGGCGTCATCGGAATCCTCACGGCCCTGCTGGAACGGGAAAAAACCGGCAAGGGCGGGCCTGTCCAAAGTTCCCTGTTCGAATCCGTGGTTTTTTTGATGGGCCAGCACATGGCATTTCACGCGGTGACCGGGCAGCCGGTTCCGCCCATGTCTCAACGGCCCGCCACGTGGGGAGTGTACGATCTTTTTGTTACCAGGGACGACAAACAGATTTTCATCGGCGTTACCGGCGATCAGCAGTGGAAATCGCTATGCGGGGCTCTGAAGCTCGAACATCTTTTAGACGACGAGGAACTGGCGTCCAATCAAAACCGTGTTCGGCGCCGAGACAAAATCCTTCCGGCCATAAGCGCCGTCGTACGGGCCATGGAGCTGGACGAACTGGAACGCGCGCTTGACTCCGCGCGTATTCCCTTCGCTCCCGTGGGGCGGCCCGAAGACCTGTTTACCAACCCGCATCTCACTCGGGGGGGAGGATTGCTGGAAACCACCCTGTCCAATGGACAGGTAGCCGCGCTTCCCAAACTGCCACTACGGGTGGATTCCCATGATTTCGGTTTGCGCAAGAATCCGCCCCTGTTGAATGAGGGCGGTCTGGAACTGCTGCGGACACTCGATCTGTCCGACGACGAAATCAGGGATCTGCAAGCGAGCGGGGTGGTGAGCGTGTAAAGCCCAAAAAAAGGCGCGGCAGTCGGGGAAGAGCCGGAGACGGCACTTTTAATTCCTACACATATGTGGTTATTTCAACCGGCTATCCTCGGCGCTTTTTCATAAAATTAATTCAATTAATTGATATAACTATTTAAATTAGCTTCGGTACGTTTTTTGCTTGTAAAAAGCGGATAGGAAGGTTTTGGGCCGCCGCGTTCGCGAGGCGCTGGCGCAATCTATTGATCCTGGAAACTTCCCGGCCACAGCCGGTTACGCGCGTCTTGTATGAAAGACAGGAAAATGAAACACCGCTTATGAAAACAAAAATCGCCGAACTGGAGCTGAAAGTTCTCTATGATATTTGCGAGATTATCGGCCAGGCGCTGAATCTGGAGCACGCGCTGGAAAAGATCCTGGCCATTCTCTCGGACTCGTTGTCCATGAAGCGCGCGACCGTGACGCTCAAGGACCCCAAGGCGGGCGCGCTCAGAATCCGCGCCTCGCACGGCATGAGCGAAGAAGAAAAGCAGCGCGGGGTATACCGGTTCGATGAGGGGGTAACCGGTCTCATTTTCCGCACCGCCAAGCCGTTCGCCGTGCCGGACGTGAAAAAGGAACCCCTTTTTCTGGACAAAACCGGCACGCGGCGCATCGAAAAGGACAGGTTTCCTTCATCGGCGTACCTATCCTACTGAATGGAAACCCCATCGGCGTGCTCAGCGTGGACCGGCTGTTCGGGTCCGAGGTGTCGGCTCACGAGGATTTCCGGTTCCTGGCCATCGTTTCCCTGCTGGTGGCGCAATTCGTAAGCCTCAACATGCAGGTGGAAGAGCGCGAAGCGATTCTCAGCCGTGAAATCGGGTCGCTCAAGGCCGAAATATCCGAGAAATACAACCACTTCTTCATGGTGGGCAAAAGCCCGGTCATGGTGGAAGTGCAAAAGCTCGTCGAAAAGGTCGCGCCTTCCCGGGCTTCGGTTTTGCTGCTGGGAGAATCGGGCACGGGCAAGACCCTGGTGGCGCGGATCATCCATGAAATGAGCGATCGCGTCAGCCGTCCGTTCGTCAAGGTGAACTGCGCGGCGCTGCCGGAAAACCTGCTGGAATCCGAACTGTTCGGCCATGAAAAGGGCGCGTTTACCGGGGCCACGCAGTCCAAGCCGGGGCGGTTGGAAGAAGCCGACGGCGGCACGCTGTTTCTGGACGAAGTGGGTGAACTCAGCATGGCCATTCAGGCCAAGCTCTTGAGATTTTTACAGGATCGGGAGTTTGAACGGCTGGGCAGCACCAAGACCAGAAAGGTGAATGTGCGCATTCTGGCGGCCACCAACGTGGATCTGTCCAAAGCCATGCATGAAGGGCTGTTTCGCGAGGATCTCTACTATCGCCTGAACGTCTTCCCCATCCGGGCCCCCGCCCTGCGGGAAAGAAGGGAGGACATTCCTCACCTTATTGAATATTTCACGCAGCGACTGAACAAGGAATACGCGCGAACGCTTAGTATTTCGCCCGAAGCCCTTAAAATTCTGTGCAACAGTGATTGGCCCGGCAACGTGCGTGAGTTGGAAAACCTCCTGGAGCGCCTGATCATCATCATGGGCGATGAGGAAATCGGAGGCCGCGATCTGTCGCTCTATGGACTGGCGCACGATCGCAAGGCCGCCGCCCGGAAGGAAGAAGTGGAGGCCGCGACAACTCCCACGCCGCTGTGGGAAGTGGAACGACGCGAAGTCATCGGCGCGCTCGAACGAAGCGGCTGGATTCAGTCCCGCGCCGCGCGGGAACTGGGCCTGACCCTGCGCCAGCTCGGGTATCGGGTGAAAAAATTCGGTCTGGAAGAGCTCATCAAGGAAAACCGGGGAAAACGCGGCTGACGCGGTTTTAAGAGGCTATCGGTTTAAGCGGTCGAAAACAGGAGCTTTTGGCACTAAAAGCCCCGGAGCGGGTTCCGGCGTTGGTAGGGGCGAAATATTTTTCGCCCCTAGCGTTTTTGTTTATTTTCAGCCACCCACCCTTGTATAAAGCCGATATATTCCGGTATCGGCATCATATTCAGGTCATCGTCGGTAAATCCTTCCGCGCTTCGCGTATCATAGAAATCCGAGGCAAAATCAATAAAACGATACCAAATAGCCGTGGGACTCGCGACGTTCCTGAGACCGACCGTTTCTACAAACCAGTCGCGAACCGCTCTCACGGCCTGGTCCGGCTGATTTCCATGATTTTTTATGTCCACTCCGGAAAGGTCCGACAGCGCCTTCATAAATTCATAGCGCTCTTTCTCCAATATGAGACAACGTTTTTCGTTCAGAGGAGAGGAACCGAACAGTCGGGAACCATAATCAATTCCCAGTTCGAAAGGCATGTTCAATCGATAAAATTCTTCCGCCCGCTGGGCTTTGAGGCGCGAAAGGTCGTGAATGCTGTACCTGGAATTTCGGATGAGTTCGCAGATCTTATCGATACGATTCTCGGCCGAGTCCGACCGTTCCAGGGCGATTCTGGGGTTGAACCCCAGGTAAATAACGGTGAAAAGAAGGGGCCGGAGAAGAGAATTGTATTCCTTGTCAAACGGGCAGTTAATAAAAACGTTCGCCGCATTGCTTGGTTCGGAGCCGGCCGAATAAATCATGCGCTTTCCTTGCGCTCGACGGTCCCATCTTCTTTATGAATCACGAATTCGAATTCCTTGCGGGCGCTGAGTTCGCGGGCCCAGGAAACCGCTTCTTCCTTGGTCGAAAAATGTTTGGAGGCGCGCGTGGAGCCTCCCTTTTTCACGTTCCAACCTCCGTCAGGGTTGGGAATGACATGGTAAGCTTCTAATGACATGGATACTTCCTTTCCCGGAAAAGCCGTTACAGTATTCTATAATTATTTTTTACTCATCCCGCAAGAAGACATGCGTTTCCCGGTCGTGAACAATCACCGTACTCTTGTGGGCGATTCCGGCCCGAGAGAATATCCCGCATCGAGCTGATAAATCCGTTTTTAGCGCTTTCCGGAGCCTCCCAGAGCGTCTCCCATCGTAAGACTTCCCCTGATTTTCATAAATTGTTCTTTCATTAACAGCCTTGAATCATTAATTTATTATGAGTCGATCGTTTACGCTCCTAATAAACTGCCACATATTTTTAATTCATACATTTTCGATTGTCGTTTTTTGGTAAATTACATAAATGTAGACACAAAGCTTTACCTTTTTGTAAACTTCTCATTTTTTTCTGCAGCCGCGGCGCCCCTCACAACGCTTCCACGGCGACCGCCGTAATTTATAAATGCCGTAATATCAATATCATAGATGGAGTCATCCTCCTTTTTTCATAATATGGCGCCATCCTTGCCCTATAGAACTGCGAAATTCACACAAACCCCAGTCACAGGGAGAGGCAATCATGAGAAAAATAGCGATTTATGGCAAAGGTGGAATCGGCAAATCCACCACCACCCAGAACACGGTGGCCGGGTTGGTGGAAATGGGCAAGAAAGTGATGGTCGTCGGCTGCGATCCGAAGGCTGACTCCACCAGGCTTTTACTGGGCGGTCTGGCTCAGAAATCGGTTTTGGACACCCTGCGCGAAGAAGGCGAAGACGTAGAACTTGAAGATATCAGGCGTGGGGGATTCGGCGGAACGTGGTGCGTGGAATCCGGCGGTCCGGAACCCGGAGTAGGTTGCGCCGGCCGCGGCATCATCACTTCCATCAACATGCTGGAGTCCTTGGGCGCGTACGAAGAAAAGGAAGGGCTCGATTACGCCTTTTATGACGTCCTGGGCGACGTGGTCTGCGGCGGTTTCGCCATGCCCATCCGCGACGGCAAGGCCGAGGAAATCTATATTGTCTGTTCCGGCGAAATGATGGCCATGTACGCCGCCAACAACATCTGCAAAGGCATTCGCAAGTACGCCGAATCGGGCAAGGTGCGTCTGGGCGGACTCATCTGCAATTCCAGCAACGTGGACAATGAATACGAGATGATCGAACAGCTGGCCAAAAAGATCGGCACCCAGATGATCTATTTCGTGCCCCGCGACAACGACGTGCAGCGAGCCGAGATCAACCGGCAGACGGTTATCGAATGGAATCCGCAGGCGCCTCAGGCCGACCACTATCGCAACCTGGCCAAGGCCATAGACGAAAACCAGATGTTCACCATCCCCAACCCCTTGCAGATCGAGGAACTCGAACATCTGCTGTTGGATTTCGGCCTGTTGGCGGCTTAACCACCAACGTGGTGATAAGAAGGATAACGACATGATGATCATGGTGAGAGCAATCGTAAGGCCGGAAAAGGCCGATCAGGTACTGAAAGCTTTGATGGACGCCGGGTTTCCCTCGATCACGAAATATTCGGTGGCCGGTCGCGGCAAGCAGCGCGGCATCAAGATTGGACAGGTCACCTACGACGAAATTTCCAAAACCATGCTCATGAGCGTGGTCAAGGAAGAAGACAAGGATTTCGTGATCAACACCATCATGGGCGCGGCCCGTTCCGGAGACAAGGGCGCCTTTGGCGACGGCAAGATTTTCGTGAGCCCCGTGCGGGACGTATACACCATCAGCACGGGAATCTGTGACACCGCTCCGGTTGTGGAGGAGGCCGTCGCATGAAAGAGATAATCGCAGTGGTGCGCATGGACACCATGAACCAGACCAAAAAAGCCCTGGCCAAGGCAGGCGTCGACTCCATGTTCGCCCATGAATGCCAGGGACGCGGAAAGGGCTTAGTGGACAGCAAGATACTGGCCGGCGCCAGCGCGGGCTACGAAGAAGCCATCGCCCTGTTGGGTGAAAAAGGCAAGCTGTACGCCAAACGGATGCTGACCATGGTGGTGAACGATAAATATGTGGACACCGTGGTACAGACGCTCATCGAGACTAACCAGACCGGCAAACCCGGCGACGGCAAGATTTTTGTTTTGCCCATCGACGATTCAGTCCGGGTTCGCACGGGGGAAAGCGGCGAAAAGGCCCTTTAGCAACAGATACCCCCATCGGGAGAACGCAACATGATGCCAGCCAACGACAACAAGCATAAACGGATGGACCCGGCGGCCATCAAAGAGGAAATGCTGAAAAAGTATTCCCCCAAGGTGGCCCGAAAACGCGCCAAGCAGATCCTGATCAACGAGGCGCTCGAGAACGAAACCCCGGAGATTACCGCCAACGTCAGGACCATCCCCGGAATCATCACCATGCGGGGATGCACGTACGCCGGTTGCAAAGGGGTCATCATGGGGCCCACCCGGGATATCGTCAACATCACCCACGGCCCCATAGGCTGCGGCTTCTATTCCTGGCTTACCCGCCGCAACCAGACCGAAGCCTCGGCTCCGGGCGCCGAAAACTACATGACCTACTGCTTCGGCACGGACATGCAGGACAAGGACATCATTTTCGGCGGGGAAAAGAAGCTGGAGCAGGCCATCCAGGAAGCCTACGACCTGTTCCATCCCAAGGCCATCGCGGTTTTCGCCACCTGTCCGGTGGGGCTCATCGGCGACGACATCCACGCCGTGGCCGCCAAGATGAAGGAAAAGTTCGGCGACTGCAACGTGTTCGCGTTCAGTTGCGAAGGCTACAAGGGCGTGTCCCAGTCCGCCGGCCACCACATCGCCAACAACCAGGTGTTCAAGCATCTGGTGGGGTTGAACGACGAAAAGAAGCCCGGCGAATTCAAGATCTACCTGCTGGGCGAATACAACATCGGCGGCGACGGTTTCGAGATCGACCGCATCCTGAACAAGTGCGGCATCACCATCATCGCCACCTTCAGCGGCAACTCCAGCTACGACCAGTTTGGCAACGCCCACACCGCCGATCTGAACGCGGTCATGTGCCACCGCTCCATCAACTACGTGGCCGACATGATGGAAGCAAAGTACGGCATCCCCTGGATCAAGGTGAACTTCATCGGCGCGTGCGGCCGCCAAGTCGCTGCGCAAGATCGCCCAGTACTTCGACGACCAGGCCCTCATCGACCGGGTGGAGGAAGTGATCGCCGAAGAGATGCCTGCCGTCGGGCGGTGGCCGACGAAGTGCGTCCCCGGACCGAAGGAAAGACGGCCATGCTGTTCGTGGGCGGCTCCCGGGCCCACCACTATCAGGAGCTGTTCAAGGAACTGGGCATGAAGACCATCAGCGCCGGCTACGAGTTCGCTCACCGCGACGACTACGAAGGCCGCCAGGTGCTGCCCAACCTGAAAGTGGACGCCGACACCCGGAACATCGAGGAAATCGAGGTCGATCCCGACGAGACGCGCTACAACCCGCGCATGAGCGAAGAGGAGAAACAGGCGCTGGCCGAGCGGGCCTCACCTTCAAGGATTACGACGGCATGATGCCGGATATGGAATCCGGGTACGCTGGTCATCGACGACATGAACCAGTACGAGGCGGAAAAGCTGATCGAAATGCTGAAGCCCGACATCTTCTGCGCCGGCATCAAGGAGAAATATCTCCATCCAGAAGCTGGGCATCCCCTGAAGCAGCTGCACAGCTACGACTACGGCGGACCTTACGCGGGCTTCAAGGGGGCCATCAACTTCTACCGCGAGATCGACCGTATGGTAAACAGCAAGGTCTGGGGCTACTTGAAGGCTCCCTGGGAAGAAAACCCGGAACTCTCGGCCACATACGTTTGGGAATGATCGCCGCGAGACAAGGATAGCAAACCATGTTACTGAGACATACGCCAAACGAAATAGCCGAACGCCACGCCCTGACGATCAACCCGGCCAAGACCTGCCAGCCCATCGGGGCCATGTACGCCGCCCTGGGCATCCACGGCTGCCTGCCGCACAGCCACGGCTCGCAGGGCTGCTGCGCGTATCACCGCAGCACGCTTACCCGGCACTACAAGGAGCCCATCAGCGCCGGCACCAGTTCCTTCACCGAAGGCGCCAGCGTTTTCGGCGGGCAGGCCAACCTGCTGCAGGCCATCGACAACATCTTCACCGTTTACGAGCCGGAAGTGATTGCCGTGCACACCACCTGCCTTTCCGAAACCATCGGCGACGACATCCCGCAGATCGTCGACAAGGCGAACAAGGAAGGCAAGATCCCCGGCGGGCAAATACGTCATCCACGCCAACACGCCCAGCTACGTGGGCTGCCACGTGACCGGCTTCGCCAACATGGTCAAGGGCATGGTCGGATCTGCCGAGTCCACCGGCCAAAAAACGGCCGGGTCAACATCATCCCCGGCTGGGTCGAGCCGGCCGACATGGAAGAAATCAAACGGCTGGCCGGCGCTCATGGGCGTGAACATCATCCTGTTCCCGGACACCTCCGGCATTCTGAACGGCCCGCATGTCCGGCGAATACAAGATGTTCCCCGAGGCGGCGTGACCATCAGCAGTTGAAGTCCGCGGGCGACTCCATCGGCACCCTGGCCCTGGGCGAATGGTGCAGCGCGGACGCGGCCCGCACCCTGGACACCCACAATGCAAGGTGCCCTGCCGGGTCCTGGACCTGCCCATCGGGCTGAAGGCCACGGACCGCTTCGTGGACGCCCTGCGCACCATCGCCGGGGTCAACGTGCCCGGAAGTGACGCACGAACGCGGGCCAGCTGGTGGACATGATCAGCGACATGCACCAGTACTTCTACCACAAGAAGGTGGCCCTGGCGGGCGATCCCGATCAGCTCATCGCCCTGACCGAGTTTCTGGTCTCCATCGACATGTGGCCGACCCACGTGGTCACCGGCACGCCCGGCAAGGCCTTCGAAGACAAGATCAAGGAACTCACCGCGGACCTGCCGTATGAAGTGAACGTGAAGGCGGGCCACAGCGCGGACATGTTCCTGCTCCACCAGTGGATCAAGAACGACCCGGTGGATCTGCTGATCGGCAACACCTATCTGCAAGTACATCGCCCGGGACGAGGACATTCCCCTGGTGCGTTGGGGCTTCCCCATCCTGGACCGGGTGGGCCACCAGTACTTCCCCACCGTGGGCTACAAGGGCGGCATCCGGCTTCTGGAAAAGATTCTGTCGGCCATTCTGGAGCGCAAGGACCGGGACGACCCGGAACAAAGCTTCGAACTGGTCATGTAATCCACGGACGTTTTCTCGAATAAGGGACAGGTGCACGTATGAGCAAGACAATCAGCCACGAATCGGCAAAAGACTACTGTGCAAGCAGCCGCCGGTCCTCCGGCAGGGCGCGGCTGCCGATCGCTCCCAAGGCTCAGGCTAGGGTCAGATACAGCCCGGACAAGCCTCTGCCAAGGGCCCTGACGCCGGACCAGGCGTTGAACTGGTTGGATTATCTCGAAAAACAGGGCGAAAGCATAAAGGTGATCAGCATCACGGGTCCAGGAGACCCTCTGGCAACGCCCGGATTGACGCTAGAGACCATGAACGGCTGCGGAGAAAGTATCCCGAAGTCTCCCTGTGCGTGACGACCTTGGGGTTGGCGGGGCCGACAAATTGGCCGGACGATTTTCGGAACTGGGACTGGCCCATGTGTCCATTCTCATGGACACGGTGGACCCGGCAGTCACCGAAAAGCTTTACGCCTGGATCAGGCCCGGGGCCAAGACCCTGCCGCTCGGGTAACGGCCCCGCTGCTGATCGAGGAGCAGGCCGCGTCGGTTGCCGCCCTGGTGAGCGCCGGGCTTACGGTCCAGGTCAAGACCACGTCTATCCGGGGATCAATTCGGACGAGCATCGAGGAAATAGCCGTGAAGGCCGCGGATCTGGGAGCGAGCGAGATGAAACTGTTTCCCATCCTGGCCGGGGGCGATGGTCTCCGCTGCCGTTCGACGAGCCTAGACCCGGGGAATCGAACATCTGGTCAACCGGGCCGCCGGGCGTCTTCCGACTCAGTTCATCGACATGGCTACGTGCCGGGACATGATCGAAATGGACATGAGCGATCCCGCCGTGCTCGGCATCGTCCCCAAGGCCGATAAAAATCGGCCCAGGCTTGCGGTGTGCAGCTCCAACGGATTCGAAGTGGACCTGCACCTGGGACAAACCGGCCAGTTCCTGATCTACGGACCCAATGAACGGACCGGTGGTGCTCCAGGAAGTCAGGCCGGCGCCGGAACTGGGATCGGGTGACGCCCGGTGGCAGGAAACCGCCCTGCTTCTGCACGACTGCTTCGCCGTTCTGGCCTCGGCGGCCGGGGAGGCCCCCAAGCGCATCCTGTCGGAAAAAGGCCTGGCGGTGTTGACCCAGGAAGGGACCGTCGAGGGGCTGGTGGATGTGCTGTATGGGGGCGGCAAGAAAAAAGGCGGAAAAAAATAAACGGGTGCGCGCATTTATTTGATGCGTCCGCCACAATCTGAACAAGGAGAAAAAAATGGGCATCCCGACCAATCAGATATTAGTTTGCCAAAGCTTTCGCCTGAAAGGAGATCCCAAAGGCATCTGCCACAAAAAGACCGATGGATTTCTGCAGTACCTGGAGGAAGAAATTTTAAGCCGGGGGCTGGATTGCCAGGTGACCGCGACCGGCTGCCTGAAGCAGTGTGAAAACGGCCCGGCCATGGTGGTGCAGCCCCAGAACTGGTGGTTCAAGGGCGTGGACAGCGAAGAAGTCATCGATGCGATCCTGGACGGTCTGGAAGACGGAGTTCCCCCGGCCGATTATTTGATCGGCTGAAAGCCGGAGGGCGTGACGGCGGCCTCGATCGCTTGGAGTAAGAAAAGCCGGCCCGGAAGCTCCCGCCGGCTTCAAAGGAAGAAGGTAAACGATGGAACCTACGATTCTACGTGAAAGAAAAAGCCAGGTTCACCGAAAAGGCGAAGAACCGTTCGACATCTCCTGCAACCGGGATAGCGTTGCGGGAGCGGTCAGCCAGAGGGCGTGCGTCTTCTGCGGCTCCCGGGTGGTTCTCTACCCCATAGCCGACGCCCTGCACCTGGTTCACGGTCCCATCGGCTGCGCCGTCTATACCTGGGACATACGGGGGGCGTTGTCTTCCGGGCCGGAACTCCACCGGCTGAGTTTTTCCACCGACCTGCAGGAAAGAGACGTCATTTTCGGCGGGGAAAAGAAGCTCTATAAGGCGCTGAACGAACTGATAGACCGGCATCATCCCAAGGCGGCCTTTGTGTATTCCACCTGTATCGTGGGAATCATCGGCGACGATCTCAAGGCTGTTTGCGGCCGGGTGAGCTCGGAAAAAGGCATTCCGGTCATTCCGGTACAATCCGAAGGTTTCAAGGGCAACAAGCGCGAAGGCTACTTCGCGGCCTGTTCAAGGCCATGTTCCAACTGGTGGGAACCGGCGACATCAGCGTGCATCTCCCCGCTGAGCCTGAACATCCTGGGCGACTTCAACCTGGCCGGAGAAATATGGATCATCCGGGACTACTTCAAACGCATGGGCGTGGAGAGTGGTGGCCAACATCACCGGCGACGGACGGGTGGACGACATTAGGCGGGCGCACGGAGCGGCGCTCAACGTGGTCCAGTGCTCGGGAGCGACCATGGATCTGGCCAAAATGATGCAGGAATAGTACGGCGTCCCCTTTATCCGGGTCTCTTATTTCGGCGTGGAGGACATGGCCGAATCGCTCTACGCGGTGGCGTCGTTCTTCAAGGACAAGGACCCGGAAATCATGGACGCGCGCCCGGGATCTGGTGAAAGAGGAACTATCCTGGCTCTATCCCAAACTACAGGAATTCCGCAAGGCCCTGGCCGGGAAAAAAGCGGCCATCTACGTGGGCGGAGCCTTCAAGGCGTTTTCATTGGTCAAGGCGTTTCGTCTGCTGGACATGCAGGTGGTCCTGGTGGGTTCCCAGACCGGGACCGAAGAGGATTATCAGGAACTGTACGAAATAACCGACGAAGGCACGATCATCGTGGATGACTCCAACCCGCTGGAGCTGGTCGGTTTTCTCAAGGAAAAGGAAGTGGACATCTTCGTGGGCGGGGTCAAGGAACGGCCCATCGCCTACAAACTGGGGGTCGGTTTTTGCGACCATAACCATGAACGGAAAAAACCACTGGAAGGGTTCATCGGCATGCTCAATTTCGCCCAGGAGGTCTACAACACGGTAATGAGCCCGGTATGGCGTTTCGTGCCGCGAAAACAAAAACAGCAAAACGCCACGTCACAAGCGATCGTTTAAAGCCCGGACGGACGGCCACGGGCCGTCTTCCGAGGCGCGTAGTCTCCTTATCGGGAACGCGCGAGCGTTTCCACGCTAAAAGGAAATCAGGGTCATGAATACAACCGTTCACAAACGGAGAGAAACCAAGGGGAATGAATCGCCGTACGTGTCGACCACCAACGCGTGCAAGCTCTGCGCTCCGTTGGGGGCCGCGCTGGCCTTTCGCGGAATCGAAGGAGCGGTTCCTTTTCTCCACGGTTCGCAAGGATGCGCCACCTACATGCGCCGGTATCTGATCAGCCATTTTCGGGAGCCGGTGGATATCGCGTCCTCTTCATTGGGCGAAAAAAACGCGATCTACGGCGGCGGGCCGAATCTCAAACAGGGAATCAAAAACGTCATCCAAAAATATCATCCCCAACTTATCGGGATCGCGACCACCTGTTTGACCGAAACCATCGGCGACGACGCGCCCATGATCGTCAATGAATTCAGGCGCGAAGAGGCCGCGGCGCTCAACGCGACAGCCGACATTCAGTTGATCACCGTGTCCACGCCCAGCTACTCGGGCACTCACGTGGACGGATTTCATTCCGCGGTGCGGGAAACCGTGAAGCAACTCACCGGGATCTCGGGTTCCACGGGCAAGGTCAATGTTTTCCCGGGCCTGCTTTCTCCCGCGGACATCAGGTATCTGAAGGAAGCGCTGGACGACTTCGGCCTGCAAGGGATCGTGCTGCCGGATATATCCGAAACCCTGGACGGCCCGGCGCAGGAAGACTACGAAAAGGTTCCCGAGGGAGGAACGCCCATCGCCGACATCAGAAACATGGGCGGGTCGATCGCTTCCCTGGAATTCGGGACCACCCTCGCCGACGAAGACACCGCCGGGCGGTTTCTCGAGGAACGTTTCCAGACGCCCCTCTACTCGCTGGGAACGCCCATTGGATTGCGGGAGAGCGATCTGCTTTTTGAAGCGCTCGCCGAGGTCGCCGGGAAGGAAATCCCGCGCAAACACGCGCTGGAACGAGGCAGACTGATCGACGCCTATGTGGACGGGCACAAATACATTTTCGGTAAACGCGCCATCGTCTACGGCGAAGAGGATCTGGTTATCGGAATCACCGCCTTCTTGGCCGAAATCGGCGTGCGGCCGGTATTGTGCGCGTCCGGCGGCAAAAGCGGAAAGATGAAGGAGGCCATCGGACAGCTTACTTCATCGTTCTGGCCGCTCCCCCCGCCGTGCGGGAAGGCGCCGACTTCCACGAGATCGCGGAATTGGCCGAGGGGCTCGAGCCGGATTTTCTCATCGGCAACAGCAAGGCTTATCGCGTGTCCAGAAAACGCAACGTCCCGCTGGTGCGGGTCGGCTTCCCTATTCATGACCGCTTTGGCGGCCAGAGAATCCTGCACATCGGGTATCGCGGCGCGCAATATATTTACGATCTCATCGTCAACGCGATTTTGGAACAGAATCAGGAAACATTCGCCGATTGGTTACGGCTATCAATAGAAAGGTGTACGGAAATGAACGCCGCGCTGGAAATGGATAAGCATCCCTGTTTCAACGCCGATGCTGCAGGGCAAATACGGCCGGGCGCATCTGCCCGTGGCGCCGAAATGCAATATAAAATGCAACTATTGCAATCGCAAATATGACTGTGTGAATGAAAGCCGTCCGGGGGTCACCAGCGGCGTCCTGGCCCCGTTTCAGGCCGTCAAATACCTGGCCAGAGCCCTGGAGGAGGAGTCTCGCATAACCGTGGCGGGCATCGCCGGCCCCGGCGATCCCTTCGCCAATCCCGGTGAAACCCTGGAAACCATGCGTTTGCTGCGCAAGAAGTTTCCCGGATTGTTGCTCTGTCTGTCCACCAACGGACTGAATTTTCCTCCCTACCTGGACGAAGTGGCGGAAATCGGAGTATCGCACGTGACCATTACCGTCAACGCGGTCGATCCGGAAATCGGGAAGAAAATCTATAGCTGGGTCAAGGACGGAAACGTGCTCTATCGGGCCGAACAGGGCGCCAAGCTGCTGCTGGAGCGCCAGATCGAATCCATCAAGGGTTTGAAGGCCAAAGGGATAACCGTCAAGGTAAACACCATCATCATACCGGGGATCAACGACGAACACGCCATCGAGGTGGCCAAAAAAATGAAGTCCCTGGGCGTGGATCTCCTGAACTGCATGGCCATGTACCCCAACGCCGGAACGCCCTTTGAAAACATTCCCGAACCGGACGCCGAAATTATCGCGGACATCCGGAAAAAGCGGAAGAGTACCTGCCGCAGATGCGCCATTGCCGGCGCTGCCGGGCGGACGCCATCGGTCTGCTCGCCGAAGACCGCTCCGCCGAATTTCACGGCTGCCTGTCGGAATGTTCGAGCCTGAAGCCAGATCCCCGGGAGGATCGACCCTACGTGGCCGCGGCTTCCCTGGAAGGAATGCTCATCAACCAGCACCTGGGAGAGGCGGAACGTTTTCTTATCTGGAAGGAAACGGCGGACGGCTTCGAACTCGTGGAAGAGCGCGTCGCGCCCAAGGCGGGAACCGGGCCCAAGCGCTGGTATGAACTCGCCGAGATCCTGAGCGATTGCCGGGCGGTCCTGGCCAGCGCGGCCGGTGAAATCCCCAAGACGCTTCTGGCCGAATCCGGGTTGCAGGCGCTGGTTGCGACCGGGTTTATCGAGGCGGCCCTGAAAACGATCTACGGCGGCGGCTCCCTCGCTTCCCTGCAGGGAAGGCGGCGGGGACTGTCCAAGGGAGGATGCTGTTCGGGCGGCGGCGAAGGATGCGGCTGATCTGTCCAAACAACCAGCGCCCCCGTGTTCAATAAAGAAAGACGGCCGGTCGTGTAAGCGTGTCAGCGCTTCGCGGCGCCGGTCCGGCGGGGCCGAGTCCGTTGAAACACGCCCGCGTCGCCTTGATTGAACAGATCGATGGTCATGGTGTCGGCTTTGCCTTCGGGACCGCCTTGGAAACGGACAAAGCCACCCCAATCCATCAGGTCCGGTATGGACGTTGAAAACACGTCGGCGCTCCAGGGTTCCAGCGGCATGTCGATCTTCTTCGGCCCCACGACGACGCTCAGTCTGCCGTCCTGTTTGCGCACCGTGACCACGCCATACACGAAATTGAAATATTCCCCGGTGTAGTAGTCGGGAGGCATGTGGGGAATCGGCGTCGCCGGCCGCTGGGACGGCCCGTTCTTGCGCGCCTCTTTCCTGTTCCGCTCCAGTAGCTCCCGGCTCCAATCCCGAGGCGGAGCGCCGAAGTACAGGTCATAGAATTTCTTATGGAGCGCTTCCGGCAGCTCCGCGTCCTTGAGGTTAGTCAACACCACGATTCCCAGCCCGGCTTCGGGCATCATGGAAACAACGGAATGGGCGCCAAAGGTCCCGCCGTTGTGCCAGACGATCGGATAAGGCTGGTAGGTGTTGTAAACCCAGGCCTGACAATAATAAAGCTGCTCTCCCCTGGCCGGGGCGCTCATGACGGTCTTGGGAGACTGCATGAAATCGATCGAATCCCTGCCGATAATCCGCTTGCCGTTAAACGATCCCTCGCCAAGCTGCATGATCATCCACCGGGCCATGTCCATGACGCTGGAGTTGATCCCGCCCGCTGGCCCCATGAGGTACACCCACTCGAAATAGGGCCAATCCGGTTCGATGGGAACGATGGCGCCGGTGGGGAGGTCTCCCGCGTGACGGTGCAGATAGGCCGAGTTGTTGGAATTAATCAGGCCGTTGGCGTCGGTGGAGCTGTCGGTCATGCCCAGGGGTTTGAAAATGCGTTCCCGCACGTTTTCCGCCCAGGTTTTTTCCGTGTAGCGTTCGACCAGGGACGCCGCCACCAGAAAGAGGCTGTTCTGGTAGGCGTATTCCGACCGGAAGCTGCTGACCGGTTCGATGTAACGCAGGGAAGAAACCACGTGATCGGCGTCGAACCCCACCAACGGCAGCGCGCTGGCCGCCTGCTCCGCCAACCCGCTGTTCTGGGCCATGAGGTCTTCCACCAGGAATTCACGGGTCACCCAGGGGTCGCACATCTGGAAATTGGACAGGTGATCGACCACCCGGTCTTTCCAGTCCAGTTTCTTCTTGTCCACCATCATCGCCACCAGCGCCGCCGTAAACGCCTTGGTGGCCGAACCGATCTGAAAAACGGTGTGAGTGTCCACCGGATCGGGTTCGCCGAGTTTTTTTTCTCCAAAGCCGTTGGCGTAAATCACGGTGTCATCACGCACGATGGCGATGGCCATGCCGGGGATCTGCCAGTCCTGTCTCGCTTTCTCCGCGTATTGTTCAAACTGGGACAAAATGACGCGCAGCTTTTTTTCCGACGGATGATGCGCCTGGGCGTACACGGCAATCGACGCCAGAAGAACCGTCAAAGTGACGAGAGCGCCAAAGGCGCTCAGTTGAAATAATTTTTCGTGCTTAACTTTCAAGGACTTACGATTCCTCCACTTGAGCGAGCGCCAGAAGGGCCGCTCCAAGCGCTCCCACGATTTGAGGCTCTTCGGCCACAAGGACGGACCGCCCCAACCGTTGTTCAATAAGCTTGACCACACCACTGTTTTTGGCTACGCCGCCGCTCACAGTCACCGCTCCCGGAGTCCCCACGCTTTTGACCATGCTCCAGACGCGGTTTACGATGGCGGTGTGCAAACCCCGCAGGATGTCCTCGACCGGTTCACCCTGCGCGACCAACGACACCACTTCCGATTCCGCGAACACGGTGCACACGTTGGATATGGCGATTTCCCGTTTGGACTCAAGCGACCGCGGCCCCATTTCTCCCAGGGGCACATTGAGCGAAGAGGCCATGACCTCCAGAAACCGCCCCGTGCCCGCCGCGCACTTGTCGTTCATGGTAAAATCGACCACCTTGCCGTTTTCGTCCACTCGGATGACCTTGGAGTCCTGGCCACCGATATCGATGACCGTGCGGGCGTCCGGAAAAAGACGGTTCGCGCCCTTGGCGTGGCACGATATTTCGGTCACTTTTTTATGGGCGAAGGGAATGGAAATCCTGCCGTAGCCCGTGGCTACGATAAACCGCACGTCCTTTTCGTTCGCGCCGCTCTTTTTGAGCGCCAGTTCGTATGATTCTTCCGCGGCCGCGCGGCTGTTCGGCCCGGTGGGTAAAATAACATAGGCGACAATAGTTCCCGATTCATCGATGAGGACGGTTTCCGCGCTGAGCGAACCGACATCAATGCCCGCAAAGAACATGCGTTCTCCTTTGGCGACAGTTCAAAACCTGAGTTCGAATGATTTTTCGCACATTATCAACCTCGCGCGTACACCTTTCAAGCATGAACGGCGCCACGCAGGCGCCGTATTGAAAAGAACTGAAAAATCGACGTGGCCGAGGATTTTAGAAAACCGCAGGTTAGACAATCCAGTCATTTCGAGCGCAGCGAGAAATCGCCTACAGGGGGCGTGGGGGAAGAAATTGCCCCCCCCAGACTGTTGAAAAAGCCCCTACCGCGTCACCCCGGCGAAAGCCGGGGTCCAGAACTATTTGAAAATACTGGATTCCGCGATCAAGTCGCGGAATGACGAAGCATATTGGACGGGTTTGTCAACACACTCGTGGGGGAAGAAATTCCCCCGCATCGCCCTTATGAAAAGAAATTATTAAACGGGGTCTTCCGTTTCTTGCGGGGGGCTGGGGGGAAGGCCGAAAAACAGGCGGAGCGCCCGGTTGGCTTCCCAGACGATGAGGTACAGCGTGGGCACGAACAGCAGGGTCAAAACGGTGGCGACCAGAAGCCCGAACGCGATGCTCGTGGCCATGGGCACCAGGAACTGGGACTGAAAACTGCGCTCCAACAGCAACGGCAGCAGACCGGCGATGGTGGTGAGAGAGGTCAATATGACGGCCCGGAACCGCGCCTTGCCCGATTGTTCCACCGCCTCGAACAGGGGAACCCCTTCCCGGATCGCCCGGTTGATGAAATCGATGAGGATGATGGAATCGTTGACCACGATCCCGGCCAGCGCCACCACCCCGAACAAACTCAGGAAGGTGATGGGCAATCCCATAATCGCGTGCCCCAGGATGGCCCCGATAAACCCGAAGGGAATGGCGGTCATGATGATGACCGGCTGGATATAGGAGCGGAACTGGGTCGCCAGAAGCAGGTACATGGCCAGAATGGCAATGGAGAATCCGCCGATCAGGCTGGAAACGGACTCATAGGTCCGCTGTTCCTGGCCTTCGAAGGTAAATCGCAGGCCGGGGTACTTTTCCACCAGCGCGGGCAGGAAGCCGCTCTTGAGTTGGCCGTTGATGATCGCCGCGTTGGCCACGTTTTCATCGAGGTCCGCGACCACCGTGATCTGCCGCTCGCGGTCGATCCGGTTGATCACCGAATAGCCCCGGCCGTACTCCACTTCCGCCACCTCTGAAAAGGGGACTTCGTCGCCGGCGGGCGTCCTGATGCGCATGTCCTCGATGGCCCCCAGGGTGCGGCGTTCGTTTTCCGAATAGCGCACCATCACCTTCACGTCATCACGGCCGCGCTGGATGCGCACCGCTTCGTCGCCGTAAAACGCCTGGCGCACCTGTCGCGCCAGATCGGCCATGGTCACGCCCAGGGGGCGGGCGACGTCCTTGGCCTTGAGCTTGATCTCGACCTTGCCGGGTCGGAAATTGTCCGTGATATCGAATACGCCCGGATACTTGGCGAGTTCGTCCTTGAGTTCATCGGCCGCGACTTGCAGGGTATCGAAGTCCCGCCCGATGAGCTGGACCTCGATGGGATTGCCGCCCGGACCTCCGGCGATGGTATTGAACGCCAGCTTTTCCGTGCCCGGGATATCGCCCACCAGTTCCCGCCAGCGGTTGATCACTTCGTTGGCCGAAACCGTGCGGTATTCGGGGTCCAGAATTTCCAGAAACACCTGTCCCAGATGTCCCCCCAGATCCACGCTGCCGGACGCCGTACGCTGCGCGAAAACGCCGACCAGACCGAATGAATAGCGGACGATATCCTGGCCGCCGGTCTGGGGGCCGCGCAGTTCCTCGTTGAGCTTCGGAATGGCGTCTTCAACCCGCTGAACCGCTTTTTCCGTCACCGATGCGGGCGTGCCCAGGGGGAAGTTGATCTCGGCCTGCAAGTAATTGCTGTCCGCGCGCATAAAGAGCACAAAAGGGATGCGTCCCCCGGCCACGAATCCGATCATGATGATCAGCACCGCGATGGCGGTGGAAAAGGTAAAATAGCGGTTGTGCAATACCCAATTGAGCGCCGGGCCGTAAATCCGGTCGATGGAAAACCGCAGCCCCCGCTGCATGCTTTCCAGTAGTTTGGTATGAAAGCGCTTCTTGCCGCGCTTTTTGCGGGCGTCGTATTCCAGGGAATCGGCCAGGTGGGCGGGGAGAATGAAAAAGGCCTCCCACAACGACACTACCAGGATGGTGATCACCGCCGTGGGAAGGATTTTCATGAATTTTCCCATGATGCCCGACACATAGAGCAGCGGCATAAAGGCCACGATGGTGGTGCTGACGCTCATGACCACCGGCCAGCCCACTTCCTTGGCGCCTTCGATAATGGCCTTGATAGGCGGTTCGCCCCGCTCGTAATGGGCGTACACGTTTTCACCGATCACGATGGCGTCGTCCACCAGGATTCCTAGCGTCATGATAAAGGCGAACAGCGAAATCATGTTGATGCTGGCGCCGATATAATGGAGCACGAAAAAGGCCCCCATAAAGGAAATGGGTATGCCCAGCGCCACCCAGAACGCCAGACCGATGCGCAGAAACAGAGCCAGGCTGACGAAAACCAGGACAATGCCCTGAATGCCGTTGCGGATGAGCAGATCGATGCGGTCTTCCACCAGAGTGGAAAAATCGGCCCAGTAATCGATCTTGATACCCGGCGGCAGGGCGTCCCGGTTTTCCGCCACATACTTCCGCACCGTCTCGGTGATGTCGATGATGTCCTCTTCCTTGGTCTTGCGGATCTGGATGAGCGCGGCCGGTTTTCCGTTGAAGCGCCCGCGCACGTCGCTGTCCTGGAATCCGTCCACCACCTTGGCCACGTCTCCCAACTTGACGATGGTCCCTTCCGGCAGCGTGATCAGCGGTATTTCCTCGAACTCCCGGCCCACGTACCGCTGTCCCTTGGACCGAATGAGCACTTCCCCGCCGCTGGTTTTGATGACGCCGCCCGGCAAATCCAGGCTGCCGGCTCGCACCGCGGCGGTGACGTTATCGAACGTCAGCCCGTACCGGCGAAGCGCCTCCTCGGACACCTCCACGGAAATCTCGTAATCACGAACGCCGGTCAGGTTGATCTGCGATATGGCGGGGTAGGCGGAAAGGTCGTCACGCGCTTTTTCGGCGATTTTTCGCAGGGTTCTTTCGGGCGCGTCGCCGTAAACGGCGAGGTTGATGGCTTCGTCCTTGACGGTCACTTCCATGATGACCGGCTCTTCGGACTCGTCGGGGAAGGTGTCGATGGTGTCCACCTGCGTCTGGACCTCGTCCACGACTTTCTGGATGTCCTCGACGTCTTCGTTCAACTCGATAAGGACCGAGCCGAAGTTCTCGTTGCAGGTGGAGACGATGCGCTTGATGCCCTCGATGGACTTGATCTTTTCCTCGATCTTGATGACGATCCCCTCTTCTATTTCTTCGGGGCTCGCGCCGAGGTATTCGACCTGAACGGAAACCATGTCCAGGGAGAAATGAGGGAACATCTCGCGCTTCATGCCGGCCAGCGACATGAGGCCCAGGGCCACCACGAAAACCATGAGCAGGTTTGCGGCGACCCGATGTTCCACGGACCATTTGGCTAGTTTATACATGCTTGTTTACTCCCCGGACGGGGCGGCATCCTTGACTCTGACCTTGATATCCTCGGCGATCACACCGGGGAACCGCGTAACCACCCTGGCGCCGTCGGTCAGATCGCCCGAAACGTACACATCGTCCCCCTTGTAGCGTATGGGGACCACTTTCCTGGCCCGGGTCCGTTCGCCGTTGACGACATACACCAGGGAATCGTCCTGCACCGCTTCCCGGGGCAGCAGAAAGACGTGTTCCAGTTGTTTGCCGATAAGCTCCACGTTGACGAACATGCCGGGCGTTACGTGCGGCGGCACTCCCCCGTTGGCGTCCCGGATGGCGATCACCAGAGGGTAGGTGCGGGTGCGTTCGTCCACGCGGCCCTTGTCCCGGATCACGGCGCCCGGCCAGACGATCTCCGGATGGGACGCGGCGTAGATGACGCGGGCTTCGATGGGGTGGTCTTCGCCGTTGGAGGATTCGCCCGGCCCCAACCCGATCCAGGAAAGCTCGTCCAGGGGAACGTGCGCCTCGACCTCCATCTGGTTTACATTGTAAACCCGGGCCAGTTTGGCGCCCTTCCCGACGTACTGATATTCCTCGACCATCTTGTCCAGAACCCGGCAGTCGAAGGGAGCCTTGATTTCAGTCCGTTCCAGGTCCAGTTGCGCCTGCTTGAGTTGGCTCCCGGCGGTCGTCTTCTGCGCAAGCAAAAGATCTCTGCGGGGTTTCACCAGCGCCAGGTTGTTCTTGATGTCCAGAACACGGCCCTGGCTGGAAAGCAAGGCCTGCTGGGATTTATCGAGCGCGCTTTGCGCCGCAACCTCCCGCTTGAACAGCTTGAGGTTGCGGTCGTAATCGGCCCTGGCGAGTTGCTCGTCTCGTTGAGCGATGTCCAGCGTGGCCTCCAGGTTTTTGCGCTCCTGGTTCAGACGCTCCATTTCGGCGTCCAGCCGAACGACTTCCGCTTGCAGCCGTTCCACGGCCAACTGGAAATCGCGGGGATCGATGCGCATGAGAAAGGCGTCCTTGGGAAAAAAGGCGCCTTCCTCGAAATTGGCCGCCGTTTCCACGATGGCGCCCGCCACTTCGGAGGTGATGTCCACATATTCGCCCGAACGGACCGTGCCGTACGAAGTGACGACGACGTGCGGCGACTGAGCGTTGACCACGATGGCTTCGATCAGCGGACCTTCGGAGGCTTTTTCCTCTTTTTTCGGTTGCGGCCGCGTTTTGACGAGCGCGACGGCGATCGCGACGGCGACGACCAGAACTACAACGATGCGGGCGATTTTGATGATCATCCGTGTGGGGGGCGTAACCGAGGGTTCCATGATATCCACCGTCCAGGGTTTCCGAGCTTGAGACTCACTACCCTATGTACCCAAATTTCAAAAATATTTCAGTAACAATCGCCGTATGGACCGATTCGCGGCTTCTTTTGGTGGAATTGCGGACAGAGGAAGCGATAGTGAGGAATTTCCCATCGGGAAAAAACGGGGTAAACGCGCGGGAAGGACGCGCCTCTCCCGGAAACGACTAACAGCCCCGCGCCGAAGGCGAAGCTGCGAATCCCGACCGCGCGGGTCGGGCCACATTAGTGTTTTAAACGCTCAGATCGGTATTCTGTTGATCGGTTCGTGACAGAAGGGGCATGATACCGTGACCACCACCTCGGGACTTTGATGAAAAGGCGTATCCTCTTCCACAAACCCGGTGGAACGGCAGAAAAGGCATTTATAAACGCTTCGGCTCTTCATTTTTTCTTCGCATGAAGTGCAAACAGCGCCGATAAGCTCCACATGAGGGTTGTATTCCCGTTGCAGTTTGAGGCCGCACAACGCGCATTCGGTTTCCTTGGCGTTGAGCGTCTGTTCGTGTAACTCCGCAAGCGTTTCGTCCATGTACATGCCGATTCCTCCCGTTTTTTCCCTTCGGCTGTCACCTTACCGAGCCTTTAATGTCAATATCGGCTGTGGGGGAAAAAGGATTAGTCCTAAATCCGCCGCCGTTGATTTTCTTCCCTGTCGCGACCTTTTAAAACGACCGAACCCGAGTCCTTGATGTAGCCGGCGTAATCCTGTAGAAACTTCACCATTCTGGTTTCAAGTTGGGAGAAAAACTTTCATGTTTCTGGCGACGATTTTGTTCATGGTAAACTTCGGATTTCTGCTGGCAGCCGTGTATTTCACCTATGAATCGGTCAAGGAAGACGAGCCTCGGGCTCCGATGGTCGGCGCCGCGGGCATTGTCCTGCATTCCTCGCTGGCCGGCCTCATCGTGTTCGCGCCCGGCTTGCGCGGCGCGGTGGCCGTTCTGCTGGCTGTTCTGATCGGCCTTATCCTGCTCTTTTTCAGACGGGGGAAGATCACGGCCCGCGCGTTCCAGGGGACTAAAGGATATATCGTCGGACCTGTCAAGCGGTTCGATGAACGCGACGTAGTGTTCGCCCGGAATCGGTCGCTGCGGCCGGATTCCGCGGAATATAAAACATACTACACCGAACTGCGGCCCGAAAAGGAAGCCGGTGACGCCAAACGTCGCCAGCGAGGCGGTCCGCTCGGCAAACCCGGCTCCATAGACGGGGGCTACCTGCCCAATGTGGCTATGTTGATCAGCAGCTTCGAAGTCCCCAATCTTCTCGGCTCCCACGCCAAACTCGGCCCGGCGCAGGCCACGGGCGGGACCTATAAGGCGCAGCCCGGCGCGTCCGCCGGACTCGACCCGGAAAAGGCCTCCAATGTGGTAAAAGGCTGGGCGCGACGCCTGGGAGCCGATCTGGTGGGCGTGTGCCGCACCAACGAACTGTGGTCCTACTCGCATCGAGGGGAAATTCATTACGGCGAGTGGGATCAGTGGGGCAAACCCATTCCCGAACCCCTTCCCTACGCGGTGGTGATCGCCACCGAAATGCACGAAGACACCGTGCGCACCGCGCCGCACACCCCCAGCGTGGTGGAAAGCGGGTATAACTACGCGCGGGGCGCCTTTGTCACCACCGCCCTGGCCCGCTGGTTCGCGGTGATGGGCTATCAGGCGCGAGCCGAACACAACCGGCATTATGAAAGCCTGCTGGTCCCCATGGCCGTGGAAGCGGGCTTGGGCGAAATGGGCCGCCACGGATACCTCATTTCCGACAAATTCGGGGCGCGGATACGGCTGTTCGCGGTGCAGACCGATATGCCCCTGGCTCCGGATAAACCCATTGACCTCGGCGTGGAAGCCTTTTGCGAACGGTGCCTCAAATGCGCCGAATCCTGCCCGTCGCGCTCCATTGCCACTGGCCCGCAAATCGAAATAAACGGGATCATGCGCTGGAAACTGAACGAAGACACCTGTTTCGATTATTGGGGAAAGGTGGGTACCGACTGCTGCGTATGCATGGCCGTGTGCCCCTTCAGCAGACCCAACCGGCCCGTTCATCAAATCGTGCGCTGGGCGCTCCGCCGATCAAACCTGGCCCGGTCCGTGTTCCCCCACGTGGATAACTTCATGTACGGAAAAAAATGGCGCCCCAGAGTAGCGCCGGAATGGATTCGATACCCGAGCGCCGCAAATAAAGAAGGACAAGGAAAAACAAAAGAAGAATAAAGAAGAAAAGCTTTGCGAGGGAATTTCTTCCCTCGCGCTCCCTGTAGGCTATTTCTCGCTGCGCGAGAAATGGCGAGGTGGTATTCGCACGTCTCCTAAGCCATCCCATCTGCTCGTCCGCTCCTCCGACCAACCATTCGGATGACTTCACAATTCTGGTGCTTCGTCACCCCGCGACTTGATCGCGGGGTGACGAGCCTCATTTTCCTTTAATTTGCCGTTACGTGGGGAAATCCTCGATTACTTCCTCCAATACTTCGATGTCCTTCTCTTCCTTTTTCGGGCCGATGGTCAGGCCGAAGGGCAAACGAACGCCGCCGCCGTTGGATTCTTCAACCTGCCTGAGTCCCGGGACGTCCCAGGTCAGCAGCCTGCTGGAATTGGCCATGATGCCCACGGTATGGAAGACATGCAGAAGACCGGCCATGACCGGCTTGAACCATCCGAAACCTCCCAAAATCAGGCTGATGTCGTTGGTCACGGTGGCGAACCAGAAGTTTTGTTCGATAACGGTCAGCATGCGCTTGCTCAACTGCCGGGCGACCAGCAACCCTTCCAGGTTATCGTCGATCAGGGCGATGTCCGCGGCTTCGATGGCCACTTCCGATCCTCCCGCCCCCATGCCCACGCCGACCGTGGCGTTGGCCAGCGCCAGCGCGTCATTGACCCCGTCACCGATCATGAGGACCCGTCGGCCGCTCTTTTCCAGCTTGTCCACAAACTCGGCTTTTTCTTCCGGCATCATTTCGGCCTTTACCTCGTCAAAGTCGAGACCCTCGATCGTGGAGCGAACCACGGCCTCGGTATCCCCGCTCAACAATACCATTTGGATATCGCCGTTGTTGCGAAGCCTTTCCATTAGTTCCTTGATTCCGGGCCTGAGTGTGCTCGATACCGCGATCAAGCCTTGCAGCTTGCCGTTCTTGGCCAGATAAATGGCGGTGTGTCCGGATTCGAGGTGATCCTTTTTCCGGCTTTTGTAATAGGCGGTGTCCACGCCTTCGGATTCCAGGAATTTCTGGCTGCCCAGCAGGATGACGTCTCCGTCGATGACGCAGCGAATGCCTCGGCCCAGCAGTTCGTCCCGTTCCGTGATCGTGGGTAGCTCGATACCCCGGTTGCGGGCCTCTTCTTCCAAGGCCTTGGCCAAGGGATGGGCCAAACCCGATTCGGCCGCGGCGGCCAGCGCCACGATTTTATCCAGATCCTGACGGGGGGCTCGTGGGATGACATCGATGACCCGCGGCGTGTCCGACGTGATGGTTCCGGTTTTGTCAAAGCAGATGGTGTCTATGCGGTCCAACCGTTCCAGATGCAGCCCGCCCTTTACCAGCACGTTTCGCTTGGCCGCGTTGGCGATGCTGGCGGCGATGGCGGTGGAGGCGGACAGCACCGTGGCGCAGGGGCACGCGGTGACCAGCAGCACCGACAGGGCCGGGGAAAAGCTTCTGGTTATGGCCAGGGTGCCCAGAGTCAGAAACGCGCCCATACGCATCAGCCGGTGAGCCAGCTCGTCGGCCTTTTTCTCCACGTCCGCGGGTTCGCGGAGGGATTCTTCGACCATCTGCAGGACTCGCGCGATATACGTATCGTCGCCCACCTTGCCGGCTCGCACGTTGACCGAACCTTCGACCACGGTGGTTCCGGCGTACACATTCGACCCGGAGTTCCGGCGTTCGGGATAGGCGCGGCCGGTAATGGTGGCTTCATCCACCATGGCCTCGCCCTCCACCACGTCGCCGTCCACGGGGATGCGCCGTCCGGCTTCGACGATCACGATGTCCCCTTCCCGCAGTTCTTCCACGGGGGTCACTACTTCCGATCCTTCCAACAGAAGGAGCGCGGTTTCATCGGACGCCTGGAAGATGCTCCGGATTTCCTTGCGGGCGTTTTCCGTGGCGTATTCCTCCATGGCCAGCCCGATGGTCAGGGCCCAGATGATTTCCAGAGCCGTCATGGCCTGACCTACGCCGATGGCCACGAGGCACCCGGCGCTCAGGAACGCGAAAAGGCCCGCGCGCTTGCCTTCCTTCAGATCGACGAAAGCCTTGTGCAGCAGCGGAAGCGTCGTCAGGATCGCCAGGATGCCGGCGACGCCGAACGGCGCCTGGGAAATGACGGATTTGAAAAATACCCTTCTGATAAAAGCGTAGAGCAGGAACCCGCTCAGGAGCGCGGCGCCGCTTACATAGCTCCAGAAATATAAGGCGGAACGGCGGGGAGGGCGCACGGGGATGACATGAGAATGATCCAGGCGCGTCTCTTCGAACGTTTCTTCATCCGGCAGACGTTCCAGCCCCAGATGTTCGTAGATCGCTTCCAGGAGCTGCGCCGGAGAGGTTTCCCTCGGGTTGTAAAGAACGATCAGGCTGCCCGTGGTGGGGCGAATATCGATTTGGGTGACGAACTTTATCTCTTTCAGTTTTCCGCTTACTTCGGCGGTCAGTTTTTCCGACTTTCGCATGGGCGGGTACTGAAGCCGAAGCCGTCCGCTGGTGGAGTGGCGAACAAACAGAAAGGGAAGCGTGCTTTTTTTCATACCACGACCTTTTTCATGACGCGCGTTTATCGGGCGCCTGCTGAAGACAACGAAATCCACATAACGAATGGTTCATGGACGGCTGTATGCTACAATAAATTTTAACACCACCGCGCCCGTTGGAGGCGCCGCTGTTGGAAATACGCGCCCTCACCATAATGGTCCGGCGCTAGGATTTTGTTAGAATATAAACGCGCGAAAAATTATTTCCACGCCGGGAGACCGGGCCAACGGACGTCCGGCGCAAACCGGCCCCGGGAGCGTGATTCGACTGTCTTCTCCGGCCGCCTCGGGATCGTTTTGGCGCGCGTTTATTAATCGAATTATTATTTCATTGACATACTTTATAAACACTACTATAAGGAAAATGGGTAGCTGTTTGCCCTAACAAAAACATATTTGGTCAGGGTTGTCCAGAACATTTTTTATGGAAAACTCTTAAATTCTTAACTTGTTTGAGTTATTCAAAACTCAAAAATCAGGAGGATCGTTATGAAAATACCCGGAGGAATCGAAATCGGCGGTGGCGTGTTGGTTGGAGCGGCCGTGGTCCTGCTTGCCCCCATGATCATCCCCATTATCGGCGGCATCTTGAAACCGGTGGCCAAGGCCGCCATCAAAAGCGGTATTCTGATGTATGAAAAGGGTAAGGTCGTGACCGCCGAGGCGCAGGAAGCCATTGAAGACCTGGCCGCCGAAGCCAAGGCCGAACTTTCCCAAAGCGGCGAAGGGGAAGCCGCCTGATACCGTTTTAGTGGTGTGTTCGACCAATGAAACAAGGAGATACTTACCATGCTGCCTGAAGCTCGCGCGGTTCACCGCACCTCGGACAGGCTTCGACTGCGGATTCCCGATAAAAAAGGGGATTACGCATATTTCGAAAGCCTTCGCGAAACCTTGAAAACCATGAAGTCTTTCGATCTTGTGACGGTGAACGCTTCGACCGGCAGCGCGTTGATCATAGACAAGGACCTGGAAATCGAACCTCTGGCCGAATTCGCTCGCCAAAAGGAGCTGTTCGCGCTGGAGACCAAACATTATGCTCCCGCGCCCATGGCGCGCAGAATAGCCGCTCCCATCGAGACGGTAAGCTCCCGGGTGAGGAACTTTACCGGCGGCGATCTGGATCTTGCCGGTATCGCGTTCGTGACGCTTCTGGGCGTGGGGGTATATCAACTAGCCCGTGGAAGATTTTCCTTTCCGCCCTTCTATACGGCGTTCTGGTACGCGTTTGGAATATTCACCAAATCCCTCCTGGACAAGTCGCGGGCATAGTTCACCATAAATCTTGACGCGCGGAAAAAGGCGCCGGCAAACCGGCGCCTTTTTCAAATAAAAACGGTTCCGCGCTCCATGAAGCCGAACGCGCGGCGCCCCGAGATACGGGTCATGAATTCGGCGATTTTTCCGGCCGGCGGTTGAACGCAAAAACATAACCCGGCTCTAACTGATTCTTTACATTACTATCGCATATCTTCAGGGATTGACTGACAGACTGACACTTTGAGGCGGCGCCAAAGCCGTCGGATTTTTTCGGGTTAAAAGATTCAGAGCGTTTACCGGAACGTTCGCCGTTCAGGCGAAAACCCGCAACGCTCTTATGGCGGATCAATGATTCATCCCATTCACACCGCGGTTCCCGGCCGAGCCCGGTACGGCGTTCCCGGATTGCGCGGTTCGCACGCGCTTAAGTACGCTCTTGAAACCATCCTTCCCCGGCGTGGCGACATCACGAGCGTTTCGGCGAGCGTTCTTACCGGCAACATCCTGGTCCTGTTTGGAGAAGAAACCGAGTTACCGGTCATCGAGGAAATCATCGACGAGACCCTGGAAGAGCTTGCTCCGGAAACGTTGGAAGCCCAGGTAGAGGAAGATCCTCGATCTCTCGACGGCGCCCCCGGCCGGATTTCGGCGTCAAATCTCAAAGCCAGGATTCGCACGCTCTTCGCGGCCGAAGAGCAGCCCTACGAAGAGTGGCACCTGCTCGATGTGGAAAAGGTCGAGGACACGCTCGGCTCCAATCTGCATTGGGGACTGACCTCCACGCAGGCGCAAGAACTCTACGACCGTTACGGACCCGAATATTCTCCCCAAGGCCAAGCCGCGTTCCAAGCTGGGCATGTTTCTCGGGCAATTCGCATCCCTGCCCGTGGCGTTGCTGGGAGCGGCCGCCGGCATTTCTGTCGTCACCGGAGGACTTTTGGACGCCGTGGTGATCATGGGCGTCACGGTGGCCAACGCCATCATTGGCTATCTCACGGAAAGCGGGGCCGAAAAGACCATCGAGTCGCTCACCGGCTTCAGCCGTCCCACGGCCGAGGTCATGCGCGACGGAACGGTAAGGACCATTCCCGCCGAGGAAGTGGTCATCGGCGATCTGTTGGTTTTGAAGCCCGGCTCCTATATTTCCGCCGACTGCCGTCTGGTCGGCTCGACCAGGCTGAGCATCGACGAATCCGCGCTGACCGGCGAAAGCATGCCGGTTTTTAAAGATGAAATTCCGTTGACCGGCGGCGGAATTCCCCTGGCCGACCGGCTCAACATGGCCTATACCGGTACGCTGGTCACCGGCGGCGAAGGACTCGCCCTGGTGGTGACGACCGGCAAGTACACCGAAATCGGCCAATTACAGATTTTGCTGGAAGGCACCTCCGCTCCCCAGACCCCCATCGAACGAAGACTTGGACAGATCGGCGACCAGCTGGTGCTCCTGTGCGGCGCCATCTGCGGGGTGGTGTTCGGTATCGGCGTGTTCCGGGGTTACGGCATGATCCAGATGCTGCGAACCGCCGTTTCGCTCGCCGCCGCCGCGGTCCCCGAAGGACTGCCCGCCGCCGCGACCATCAACTTCGCGCTGGGCATTCAGAAAATGAGGGGCCACCATGTGCTCATCAGGCGACTGCAGGCTGTGGAAACCCTGGGATCGATCCAGACCATTTGCCTGGACAAGACCGGGACCATAACCTGGAACAAGATGACGGTCGCCGAAATCCGCGCCGGCGGCCAGGCGTTGCGAGTCGAAAACGGAGAATTCCTTACCAACGGAAACCAGGCCGAACCCCTGACGTACGAAGAAGTGCGCAGGCTCATGGAAGTCTGCTCCCTGTGCAACGAATCGGAGATCGACGGACGGGAAAAGCAGGAAGGGTACGTGCTGCGGGGAACGCCCACGGAAAACGCCCTGGTGGATGTGGCTATCAGCGCGGGCATAGACGTGGCCGCGCTCCGGGAAAACCATCCCCTGCTCAAGGTCACGCACCGGGCGGAAAACCGTCTGTTCATGAGCACGCTCCATGAAACCGTGGGCGACGGCAAGCTGTTCGCCGTCAAGGGCAGCCCCCCCGAAGTCCTTTCCATGGCCGCGTATTACATGAAGGACGGGGAACGGGCGCCGCTTACCGAAGAAGTCAGGATCAGCATCCAGACCGAAAATGAAGGCATGGCCGGCGAGGCGTTGCGGGTTTTGGCCGTGGCCTACCGCGAATACGACGACGGCGAGGAAGCCGTCGAGGACGAAGAGCTGACCTGGTTGGGACTCATCGGCATGATGGACCCCATTCGCGAGGGCGTCGGCGAACTGATCGAAACGCTGCACGGGGCCGGGATCGACACGGTCATGATCACCGGCGACCAGAGCCCCACGGCATACGCGGTGGCGCGTACGCTGCATATCAGTCAGCACGAGCCCCTGGAGATACTGGACTCCATCGAACTGGCCTCGGTCAATTCCGATCTGCTGCGGGCCCTGGCTGAAAAGGTGCACGTCTATTCCCGCGTCAGCCCGGCCCACAAGCTGAAAATCGTCCAGGCCCTCCAGTCGGCCGGTAAAGTGGTGGCCATGACCGGCGACGGCATCAATGACGGCCCGGCGCTCAAGGCCGCCGACATCGGCATCGCCATGGGACGCAGCGGCACGGACGTGGCCCGGCAGGTTGCCGACGTGGTGTTGCAGCGTGACAACCTGGAAACCCTGATCATCGCCATTCAGGATGGGCGGACCACCTACAACAACATCAAGAAATCGGTCCACTTTTTCCTCTCCACCAATCTGAGCGAAATCCTGGTCATGTTCGGCGCCTTGAGCGCGGGAATCGGGTTTCCGCTCAACGTCATGCAGCTTTTGTGGATCAACATCATTTCCGACATCTTCCCCGGACTGGCGCTTTCCATGGAGCCCGCGGAACCGGACACCATGAAGCAGCCGCCCCGCGATCCCCAGGAGCCGCTCTTTTCGGCCCGCGACTACAAACGGATGGCCTTCGAATCGGCGGTCATTTCGGCGGCTTCGCTGGGCGCCTATGGCTACGGTCTGGCGCGGTACGGGATGGGAGCGCGTTCGGCTTCCCTCGCCTTTCAGAGCCTCACCTTCGCTCAGTTGCTGCACGCCCTGAGCTGCCGGTCGGAGCATCGGCGCGTATTTGACAAAGGCGGCCCGGAACCCAATAATTATCTGCGTTTGGCGGTCGGAGGATCGATCGCCCTGCAGCTGCTCACCATGATCATTCCCGGGCTGAGGAGATTTTTGGGGCTTACCCCACTGAGTCTTTTGGATGCGATCATTATCGGAGTGAGTTCGCTGGCGCCGCTGGCGATCAATGAAGCAACGAAACAACAGCTCAGGTTGGAACAATGAAAAAAGAATATATGTTCACATCCGAATCCGTCACCATCGGTCATCCCGACAAGCTGTGCGACCAGATCAGTGACGCCATTGTCGATCACATACTGTTGCAGGACCCGTGCGCCAAGGTCCGGGCCGAATCCGCCGTATCCAGCGCCATTGTCTTTATCGCCGCCCGCTTCGCGACGAGCGCCAAGGTGGATCTGCCGCATATCGCGCAGGAAAGTCATCAAACGGGTGGGGTACGACCAGTCGGATTTCAACTCCAAGACGTGCAGCATCCTGACCGCGCCGCAAGGTTTTCCCCCGGACAAGGAAGCTCAGTTCAACGAGCTTGAAATGAGCGACGAGCAGATCGACAAGATCCCGGTCCGGCATCAGGTGACCGTATTCGGATACGCGTGCGACCATTCGCCCAATCTCATGCCCCTGCCCATCTGGCTGGCCAGGAAAATCAGCAGACAGATCGATCAGGCGCGCATGAGGGAAACGCTTCCCTATCTGGGACCGGACGCCAAGGTTCAGGTGGGGGTGGAATTTCAAGGAACGCAAGCCCACCCGAATCCACAGCGTGACCATCGCCGCCAGCCAGTTGGAAGAAGACAGCCCCACGCTGAAGACACTCCACGACGACATCATGGACGCCGTGCTGAAGCCGGTGTTTGAAAATACGTCCTTTAAACCCGACGAGAAAACCAGGATATTCATCAATCCCGAAGGGCCCATTCTGGGCGGCCCTTCCCACCATTCCGGGACTGACCGGCCGCAAAAACCATGTGGACACCTACGGCGAATATTCACGCCACAGTGGAAACGCGCTGAGCGGCAAGGACCCCACACGAATCGACCGGGTAGGCGCCTATGCGGCGCGGTATGCGGCGAAAAACATCGTGGCGGCGGGACTGGCCACCGAATGCGAAGTGACGCTCAGTTATTCCATCGGCCTGACCAAGCCGGTGAGCCTGCTGGTGGACACCCATAGATCGGGGAAAATACCCGATGAAGATATCCGGGACCTTCTGGCGACAGCATTTCGATTTCCGCCTGGCGGGCATCTTGAAAAAACTGAACCTGCGCAGACTGCCGCAAAAGTATCCGCTGGGATTCTATCAAAACCTCGCGGCGTACGGTCATTTTGGCCGCGCGGACATGGATCTCCCCTGGGAGAAAACCGATAAGATGGATGTTTTACAAGTGGAATAGAAGTAAATCGAGAATTGGTTTCATTGCCGGGCGCTTTGAGCGCTTCGCAATGAATATTAGATAAGGTATGACCGCGATTGTCGCGGTTTTTCTTGAATGTTAAATGAACGCGGCGATGAACGAAAGCCCCGTTCCTTCCAAGGCCCTGCCCACGGCCCAACCGAAGATTACTTTCCGAGCGCCTCGCTCGCCATCGCGGTATTTTTATCAACAACGTTGTTCTTCTTTTCCGCGGCTTCAAGGCTTACAAACCCGCTATTGGAAAGCACGTTCAGCATTGCTTCGGCGCTGGTCGTGGTGGGATCGTACTTGATAACAATACTGCCGGTCAGAAGGTTTATGGATACATTTTCAATCCCCGCGAGGGATTCAAGAAGCTCCAGAGCCACCCGGCCCCGATCTTCCTTCCCCTTGATTGAAGGGATTTTTATCCGTATTCTCCCTGGCGTGTCATGTATGTAACAACTCATGATTCAAATATCTCCTTGACTTAACTACATATATCCAGCCCCACTCCGGATTGGCTCCGTGACGGGCGTTCCGCGTTTGTCTACCGACCTCGGTCCGTAGGGAAAGAAAAAACTTTTTACAATCATTATTATTGTAGGGAATATCGCATCCCTTTGTTAAATGATTGTTAAGATAAAATGAGATTTCATTATAAATCCGTAAGAGTGTGTGAATGGAGCATGAAGGGCTTTTTAAGGGAAAAAACTGATCATATGGCGGGTATAGTCTCTATTTCAGTCTAACGCAGGTTACAGCGCCCGATTTTATCGCCTCTACGAAATCGGCCTGCCCCTTCACGCCTTCGTCGAATTCCGTGGCGCAGATGCCCACCTCCCGGCTTCGTGCGCGTCGCTGCCGCCCACGACCGGAAGTTTCAGATATTCCGCGACCTGGCGGGCAAAATCGTTTTCGCTGTCCGTCACCCTGCAATTGCAGCCTTCCATGGCGTCCACGTATTTGAAAATGGGACGCTCGGCCGCCTCTTCCACGCTCAGGGAAAGGTCTGGAATCCGAAAAGCAGAAAACCGCGAAACGGATGCGCCGCCACCAGGGCCGCGCCCGATTCGTCGGCCAGGGCCGCGCAATTCCTTGGGCGTGAGAATCTGTGAGACGGACTCCTTGAGGCCATAGGCCAGTATGTCGCCTTCGGTGGTGGTCACTTCAACGCCGCTGAACACCTCGATGGCGTACGCCTTGGCCATGGCCTCCAGGTCCTCGGGCTCCATACCGTTTGATGCTCGGTCAGGCATATGCCGTCCAGACCGGCTTCCTTGGCCGCGACGGCCATATCGACCGGGTGCAGGGAGCTGCATTCCGAATAACGCGTGGTGTGGATGTGGATGTCTATCAGCATAACGCTTTCCCGGAAGGAGTTAGAACAGAGGGTTTTATTCACGGAAACCGGATTTACGGTCGCCACCGGCGCCGCTTCAGGCGTTTCGCAGTAAGTACCCGAGGAACGGATAACGCGCCTCGACCGCCTGCGCCGCCGCCTCGGCGTCGCGCGCCGTTTTCCAGTTTCCAGGGCCACCAGCATGCGGGGAACGGCGTGGCAGCAATCTATGAGCAGCGCGGCCACATGGCGGCACCCCACCCGGCCGATGCTTTTTTTGATGGCCGAATCCATGCCTTGGCCGAACGCGATACCCACCGCCAGCGAGAATACGTCTTCCGCCTTGAGGCAGCGGTAGGTGGTGTAGCGGATCATGGACCCTTCCATGGCGCTGATGACGCCTTGGGCCAGGTCGAACTCCACCTTGACGCTCATGGTGTAGATGTTGTCGTTCAGGTATCCGTGAGCGAGCGCGGTATTTTCATTTTTCAGGCTTGCGCCCACCACCTTGGATCTATTGAAAACCGCCGGCCCGTCGCGCCATCATTCATCCTCCATAAAGGCCACGCAGCTCCGGTTCAGGCGGGGATTGGCTTTCGCCATCGCTTGCACGCCGAGAGGCCCCGCCACGATGGGATTGAGCCCGATACCTTCAATCCGCTTCGTCGCCCGCAATGGGGTCTTGCATGCCTTTGATTTTGAATTCCAGGGCCGTGTAGGCCAGAATGACGGCTTCCATGGCTTCCAGGGTCAGCCCGACGAGGCTGTCCGAACCTTTCATCCCGCCCAAAACGCCGGATATGATTTTGGTCATGCCGGGTCCCACGCGAACGCCGTTCAATCGTTCCAGCGGGCCGGTCATGTCTTGCGTGGCAGGGCGGACGCGGAAAACTTCGTAGCGGGCGGCGGCTATGGCGAGCCCGGGGACCACAATTTCCAGCGTCAGCCGCGCTTCCAGCAGGGAATCGTTGACCGACGCTTCCGCCAGCCAGGTCCCGTCGTACTTTGCCGCACCGTCACCGAGCGGTTTTCAGTGTAGTCCAGTATCAATGGATAACCTCCTGTCGGTTGTGTTTACACGCACTATAGATAATAGGCGTGAAATAATCCACAAAAAACGGCGCAAACTCCCCAGGGCTTTTACCGCTTGCGCCCGCTGTGGTTAGCTTATAAGGTGATGCCAATCCGTATACAGTCCTGCTCATTGAAACACGCCCACCCGGAGGAGTGAAGCCGTCCTATGACCGAATCGTCCCAAAATCAGGCCGAACACGCTGTCGAGTCATGCCCCGCCGGGGCCGAACGGGAACTCTGTCTGCTGTTCGAGCTGTCGGTCGCCATTGACGAGGAGGCGAACGCGGACAAACTGCCCGAACTGCTGTTGCGGCGGTTCGACCGAGATGTTGGGCGCCGACCGCGCGGTTCTCCTCACTCAGGACCACGCGGGAGCCCCGGCCATCGCCGGCCGTCTTGGTCCCATCGATCCGAGGCTCGAACAAAATCTGGTCGCGCACGCCCCGGAGGCGCGGGAGATAACCGACTTTCATGTCCTGGCTCCCCGGGACGCTCTTTCCCGGACCCTGGGGCTGGACGCTTCCAACGTCCTATGGGCCGTTTTTCCGCTCCTCGGTTCCGGCGGCCTTCGGGGCGCTTTCCTGCTGGGGAAGTCAGACGGCCTACCGTTCGAATGGATGAGCGAGAGGATGATCAACTATCTCCAGAGAACCTTTGCCCGCGCCATGGAACACAGCCGGCTGGCGGGGCGGGTGGTCGAGTCGGAGGCCCGATACCGCCGCATCTTCGAACGGTCCAAGGATACCCATTATGAAACGGCCAAGGGGGGGAAATTTATCGACGTGAACCAGGCGGCGGTGGAAATGTTCGGGTTCGCCAGCCGCGAAGAGCTGTTGGGGATCGATTCCATCGCCCTGCTCTACTGCCATCCCGGCGACTCGCGACGCCTTCATGGAGGTCATCGAAAAGCAGGGCTACGTCAAGGATTACGAAACCACCCTCCAGACCAAGAACGGCGAGGCCATCGAAGTTTCCATTACCAGCAACGTGCGCAGGAACGAAGCCGGCGAGGTGATCGGCTACGAAGGCATCATGCGCGACATCACTTCCTACAAGCGGCTGCTGAAAAAGCTATCCGAATCCGAAGCCAAATACCGGACCCTGGTGGAAAACTCCGCCGACGGAATCGGCATTTACGCCAATCGCGGTTTTCTGTACGTCAACAAGGTCTTTCTCCAGATGTTCGGCTACGAGAACCCCGAGGAATTGCACAAAATCGATATCCTGAAAGTGGTGGCGCCGGAATCGCGCGGACAGTTTCTGCGCTTCTGGCCCGCACCTCCGGAGACCGGAACCAGCCCCAGGTGTTCGAAGGCGAGGCCATGCGCAGGGATGGGTCGGCTTTTTCCATGGAAATGCGTGGGTTTCCCACCACCTTTGAAGAACAGGACGCCTATCAGATCATATTTCAGGACGTGACCGAAAAAAGGCGCATGGAGGAGCAGCTCATTCAGTCCGAACGGCTTTCCGCCACCGGCAATCTGGCCTTTGACATCGCCCATGAAATCAACAATCCCCTGGGCGGCATCATCACCTATACCCACCTTTTGCTCGAAGATCTTCCGCCCGAGGGTCTGGTGCGGGAAAACGCGGAAAAGATCCTCAAGCTCGCCAACCGCTGCAAGATTATCGTAAGGGCGCTGCTGGATTTCGCTCGCGACGAATCCGCCGAGCTGGAGATGATGGACATAAACGCGCTGCTGCAGGAAGCGATGACGCTGATCGAGGGGCACGTCATTTTACGCAAGGTGGATATCAGGCTGAACCTGGGCCGGAAAATTCCGCTGCTGCGGGCGGCTCGCGTTAAGCTGGAACAGGTTTTTCTGAATATCATCGTCAACGCGGCCGAAGCGATGGAGGGCGTGGGAGCGTTGACCATCACCACGGAGAATTCGCTCAACCCCAAGGTGGTGAGGATCAGTTTTTCCGATACCGGCCACGGCGTGGAACCGGAGCATCTGAAGAAGCTCTTTGAACCGTTCTTCACCACCAAGCAGCGGGGACGCGGCACCGGCCTGGGTCTGGCCATCAGCCACGGCATCATCAAACAACACAACGGCACGCTTTCGGCGCAAAGCCGAATTGGAGAAGGGACCACCTTCACCATCGAACTGCCGGTGTAAAAAACTAGTGCGGGGGAATTTCTTCTCGGGGGCGAAAGATTTTTCGCCACGGGCGCCATAGCCTCGCCATGCCCGGGATTATTGAAAAATCGACTGGATGCCGCAGTCAAGCCGCGGCATGAGGAAGCGCATTAGACGGCTTTTTCAACAACCCGAACACGTTGTCCAGACTGGCCCGCTACCGGCGCCGCCTTGTCATTTCTCGCGAAGCGAGAAATCGCCCGCAGGGGGTGTGGGGGAAGAGATTCCCCCACCATTCTTTTTCCTTTCCGTACCTGAAAAACGGATTTCTACAGGGGACGTGAGGCGCTTAGCGCAGTCCGTCTTCTTTCTTGGCGTCCTGCTTTTTCAAACCGCCCACGCGGGCCAGGGGCCGGCCGGAATCGGTGACCACCAGCGCCACGACGATTTCATCGCCTCGGGGAGCGTCCTGCACGCGCACCGGCACGGCGTCGAAATGGCTGCGCACGAAAGCCGCGTCCTTATAATGAATGGGGACGTCGATTTCGGTTCCCGGTCCGCCCATCTTCTTGGCCGAAGGAATGATGGCCTTGCCGCCGGCCAGCGCGGCGCGGAAGGGCGTGCCCAAACGGGGATGAAGAATGGCGGCCGCGTGTTCCAGCTCACCCATGGTTCCCACGATGGCGGCCTTGCCGTAGCTTTCCGCCTGTTCGGGCTTGATTCCCAGCGCCTTGACCGCCATGTCGCCGAGCGTTCCGCCCAGTTCTTCGCCGATGGCCGTCAGCTCTTCCAGGTCTTCCTGATATTTTCCGGCGAACGGGTTTTGGATGACCGCCACCGCGGCGGCGCGTCTGGTGGAAGGGGTAACTTCCTTTCCCATTTCCCGGCGCGTTTCTTCGACAATGGTAACGAATTTACGGATAATCATAACTTTTCTCCTTTATCCAAGCCTTTTCTTATAATTCTATTCAGCCTGGGGAATCGGTTGCAGAAATTTTTCGAGCGTGGCGGTGGCGCGACCGCGACCCCGGACGGAGACAAAGGCGCCGAATATGGCGCCGAAAGCCACCAGGTTTTGCGCTTTTACGATACTGCGGGCGAGCGCCCGTTCGATCTCCGCGTCAGTCAAAGTCCCGATCCGTGTGGTCACCATAAGCCCTCCCAGATCGCTCCCGGCGTCCAATGATTCGGCCGGAACGCGTTCGACGGCGGGGCTCTCGATAAAGGTGGCGTTGGCCACGGCCGTGGCGGCGGCGTCGGCCAAGGCGGCCCGGTTCGCCAGCACGGTGGCGGCGTCGGCCACTCCCCTGGTAAGACTCCGTCCGCCCAGGCCGCTCGTGGCCACTCCCCCCAGATTCATACCGGCGTCGATCACGACCTTGCCGCTCACGCGGGATTCGTCGATTTTTTCCCGGATGCCGATGGACAAAACCTCGGCGCCCTTCAGACGGAAGGCGATGTCCCCGCCGTTATTGACCACCACGCGGGTCATGCCCCGCGCCTCCAGGTAATCGGCGGTCGCGTCGGCGATGGTTCCGGCCACCGCGGCGAGGGGCGTGAGGTCATCGGCGTCGGCGGCCAGGGCGGCGCGCCACATGGTTTCCACCAGCGGATCGTCTCCGGTGAGATCGGTCCGGATTGCCGGAACCTTCAGCGCCGGCAAGCGTTTCGCCACCCGTTCCAGGAACGTGATCGCTTGCCTGCCCGCCGCCCGGCACAATTCCGGTTGTTTTACCGCGCCGACCCGCGCTTCGATAAACATGCGCAGGGGCCCGCACTGAACCAGAACCGTGCCGTCTTGCAGGGACAGTATTTCATGCTCCCACACCGGCGGGCGTCCTAGCCTTTAAACTCGAAAGGCCGGATAGCCTCCAGATGGCCTCCCATTTCCCGGTAATCGCTCAAGGTCATGGTGTATTCCACCGGGCAGACCGTGGCCGGAGTCGGCACCCAGGTAAAGGCGCCGGGCATCACTTTTTCCACGTCGACCAGGAAGTTGATCCCGCCGCCGGGGAGCAGGAAACTTGGCGCTCCGCCGATGGTCAGCCGAGCCTTCATGTCATGAACCGCTCGGGTCAGCTTGATGGGATACCGGGTCACCCCGGCTCGGGCGCTGCCGCCCGTACCACCGGCGTAAATGGCCGAAACGCGCGACTCCTGGCAGGTGTCCGCCAGTTCCTTGATCACCGCCTTGGCTTCGCCGGTCATTTCCATGGGTTCGAGCGCGCCGTGGGCGGTCACGGTAAACATGGCCGCCTTGCGGCCCGTGGTTTCGGTAATCAGGATTTTCATGCCTGGCCGGGCGATTTTCATGTCCACGCCCGAAATCACGTTGGCCGGGTCCAGGATGGTAGTTCCGCCCCAGCCCTTGCCGTGGTCGCCGAAATACCTGCCCGGCGTGCTGCGGGGAAAGGCCAGACGCGTTCCGCTGGGGACCGCGCCCACGAAAACTCCCGCCGCGTGTTCGCTCATGAGCCCCGTCAGGTGGCTGTCGATCACCACCACCTCGTCGGCCACGTCTTTAAATAGTTGCGAGAACAAGCCCAGGGTGGCGCTGCCGCAGCCCACGCGCATGACCGTGTCTTCCACGCCGTCGATGACCGGCCGCTCGCCCACCTGTAGTTCCAGGCGGGCGCCGCCGTCGATCTTCACGCGGATGCGCTTGCGGTTGGCGATTTCACAGATAACCCGCGCCGCGTTGAGGCCGCCTGGGCCGGTGAGCAGGTTGACCCCGCCCAGGGAAAGCATCTTGGAACCGTATTCCTCGGTGGTCAGATGCCCGATTTTTTTGTTGCGATAGATGACCGGCGCGCCTTCTTCGCCGATGGTCATGTCGGTGTCGATCTTAACCTTGATCCCGGAATAGCTCAGCGGCGCCTCGGTGACCACGGTGACCACGTCCACGCCGTCCACGGTACTTTGGACAATGTGCGGGGCGGGCTTGCAGTCGGGATAAGTGGTGCCCGCGCCGATAGCGGTGATCAGGGGCCGCCGGATGGCCGGGTCCCAATCCGGGCCGACCAGATCCTTGACCTGCTCAAAGGTCCGGAGCGGTATGGTCCGTTCCAGCGCGCCGCCCCGGTTGATAAACCGTTGGCATGCGCCGGTGTAACCTTCCCGGATTTTGCACCGGATGGGACACGATTCGCAGGTTATGGCGCCCGGTCGGGGCGCGTCCTCGGAGAACAGCGCCTCGGCGGGGCATACTTTCAAACAGGCGCCGCAATCGGCGCAGGATTCGTCGATGCTCGCTTTCTTTTTAATGAGCTTGATCGCGCCGACCGGGCAATCCAGGACGCACTTGCCGCAGCCTTCGCATTTTTCCACAATAACGCGCATATTTTAGACAACCTTGGCCTGGCGAACAGCGGGCGGCGTGTTCCGGCTCTTGCTCACCACGATTTTGCCGTCAACCATGATCATGGAAATACCGGGGACGTCGCCCGCCTTGATGGCTTCGAGCGCGTCGCCGCCCACCGAACCCATGGGGGCGTCCATGGACACCAGGTCCGCCGCCAGACCTTCCTTGATAAAGCCCCGGTCCAGATTGTGGGCGCGAGCCGTATTGCCGGTGGCCATGCAGATGGCCTGTTCGGCCTTGAGGTCGGTGAACGGCGCGGCCGTGGCCATGACCCTGAGGACGCCCAACGGCACCACGCCCGTGCCCGAAGGCGCGTCGTTGCCGATGATGAAACGTTTGAGCGCCTTGTGCTCGATACCCAGCTTCACCGCTTCCACCAATATCTTCATGTTGCCGCAGTGAACCAGTTCCAAGTAATAGCTGGTTTCCGTGATCAGCCGCCGGACCTCTTCCAGGCTTACCGCGGTGGGGCCGCCGTTGATGTGGGAGGCGATATCCGGATCGGTGGCCATGACCTGCGCCGCGGATACGGTGTCGCTGCCGGGAATGGAAGTGCCGCCGGTGTGCATCATGACCTTCATGCCGTATTTCTTGGCCCAGGCTACCATGTCCTTGGAGTCTTCGGGAAATTTCACCGAGCCCAATCCCACTTCGCCGACGATCTTGACGCCTTCGCGGGCCATTTCTGCAAAGTCGGATTCTTTCAGCCCTTTTTCCAGAATCACCGCGCCGCCTTCCACCTTGGCGCCGCCGGGCCGGTAATTGGCAAAGGACTTGGCCGCCAGAATGGCCAGGGCCTTGGCGCCCGCCGGGTCCTTGGGGCGACCGGGAAGGTGGACTTCACCCGCCGAAATAAAGGTGGTGACGCCGCCGTGCAGTTCGCTGTCCAGAAACCCTATCTGCTGCTGACGGGGAGTGTAGTCACCGAGCACCACATGGCAGTGAGAATCGATAAGGCCGGGAGTGATGCAGCTTCCCTGGGCGTCGACCACTTGGTCCGCGCCCGTGGATTGCAGCGCGGCGGTGGAGCCGATTTCCGCGATTTTCCCGTCTTTTATCAACAGGGCGTCCGCGTTCAGCAGAGGATTTTCAATGTCTCCGCTTACCAGCGCGCCGATGTTCTTGATGAGTGTAACGGTCATAAGCCTCCCCTTTCTGTTTTCGCCCGCATTTCCAGACCGGCCTTGAGGGTTCGCTCAAGGTTAGCGGGCAGATCGTAAATCCTTACCCCCAAAGCGTTGGCGATGGCGTTCAACACCGCCGGGGCGGTGGGTATCAGCGCGGGCTCACCCACTCCCTTGGCGCCGAACGGCCCGCTCGGTTCGGGATCTTCTATAATAATGGACGTAATCCTGGGCATGTCGGCGGCGGTGGGTATGTGGTAGTCCTTCATCGATTCGGTCTTGCCGGGGATATATTCCTCCATGATGGCGTACCCCATACCCATGGCCACCCCGCTGTAAATCTGTCCATGCACGTTCTGTGGGTTGATGGCCTTACCCACATCGTGCGCCGCCGCCACGTTCAAAACCTTGACCTCGCCGGTGTAGATATCCACCTCGACCTCCGCCACATGGGTGGCGAACGCGTAGGTGGCGTACGGGACGCCCTGACCGGTGGCCTTGATCGAGCGGCGTGGTCGGGGGATCGAAGTACCCCTGCCAGGACAGCGGCATGCCGGTGCGGTGGGCCCTGCGGGCGATATGAGTGAAGGTTACCGAGACGTCCGGATCGTCCTTTAAATGGACCGACTCCGTCTTTCACCGTCAGATCGAACGCGTCCGACCCTGAGAATCATGGCCGCTTCGGTGAGCAGCATGTCTTTAGCTTGCTCGCCGCGTCCACCACGGCGTTTCCCGAAATGTAGGTCTGCCGGCTGGCGGACGTGGCTCCCGCGCGAGGTGGTGTAGCGGGTGTCCGCGACCACCATGCGGATTTCATCGGGTTTGACGTCCATGGCATTTCGGCGGCTATCTGCCGCAGAACCGTAGTGGACCCCTGGCCGATGTCGGCCGCTGCCGGTAAACACGGTTATGGCCCCGTCCGGGCTCATTTCAACGCGCGCGGTAGAAGGGTTTGGCATGCCGGTGTTGCCGATGCCGTACATCATGGAGGCCATGCCCGACACCTCTCCTGACGTGTGGCGCCTCCGGATCTTACCGCGTTTTGCGCGGCCTTTTCATAGTGAGGCGCCACCGCCTCGATGGTGGCGCCGATGCCCACGCTGGCCGCAAGCTCCTGGCCCGTGGCGGTCCGCGACCCTATCTTCAGCGCGTTGATCCGGCGGATTTCGACCGGACTCAAGCCCAGCTTTTCCGCCAGCAGATCCATCTGCGATTCGTGGGCGAACGCGGCCTGGGGCACGCCGAAACCGCGCATGGCCCCGCACATGGGGTTGTTGGTGTAGACGAACTCGGCCTCCACCTGGACATGGGGGACTTCATAGGGCCCGGTGATGTGCAGCCGCCACCCGGCTGGTGACCGCCAGCCCGTAGGAAGCGTAGGCGCCGGTGTCGCCCAGAATCCGGGCCTTGAGCGCCGTCAGTTTGCCGTCCTTTGGTCGCGCCAGTGGTCACATGCAGGGTTATGGGATGCCGCTTGGCCGTGCACAGATAGGCTTCTTCGCGGGAATAGACCATTTTGGCCGGGCGTTTCAGTTTGTAGGCCGCCAGGGCCACGAAGCCCTGGACGTTCATGTCCAGTTTGGACCCGAAGCCGCCGCCCGTGGCCACCTGGATGATCCGGACCTGGCTTTCGTCCATCCCGAGAATTTCCGCCACGTCCTTCTGATCGTAATGCGGATTCTGGGTGGAGGCGAACACGGTTATGCGTTCCGTCGGCTTCGATGTACGCCAGCCCCGCGTCGGGCTCCAGGTAGGTGTGCTCGATAAAGGTGGTGGTGTAGGTTTTTTCAACCACCACGTGCGGCGTTTTTAAGCGCTTCCTCGACGTCGCCTTTTTCGATCAAACGGCGGCCGAGCAGATTTCCCTTTTCATGAATGGCGGGCGCGTTCGGACACCAGCGCTTCCAGGGGATCGTGGATGGCGGGCAGATCCTCATAGACCACCTCGATCCGCGATCCGCTTCTTCCGCCGCCTCCAGGGTCTCCCCCGCCACCAGCGCCACCGGATCGCCGACGAAGCGGACCTTGTCGTCGACCAGAGTCGTTGATCCTTGTTGATGATTCCCAGCCTGTTGGCGCCCGGTATGTCGTCCGAGGTGAACACGCCCAGGCAGCCGGGCGTTTTCAGGGCCTTGGAAGTGTCTATGCCTATCAGACGCGCATGGCTGCGGTCGCTTCGTAGCGCCACCACATGGACCATGCCTCCAAACGCATATCGGCGGCGAACGACGCGGAGCCCAGCAACCGCTCCAGCGCCCCGACCCTCGCCACATTCGTTCCTATGACTGTTCATATCCGCTGTTTTCATTGCCTAAGCCATGGCCACGTCGAACGCTTCGCTGAGCGCCTTGATGACCAAACCTTCCACCGCGGGCTGTTTATATTCGGTTGTGGATCGTATTCCGCTGACCCGGATCATTTCCCGGCTCACCTTTTGGGAGGCTTCGACGATCAGTTCCGGCGAGGGTTTCTTTCCCAGGAGCGTCTGTTCCGCTTCGGTCATGCGGCCGGGGCGTGGGCATGATGGAACCCACCGCCAGACGAAGATCGCTCGGTTTTGCCCTCGGAGTCGAGTCTTGGCCAGAACCGCCGCGCTCATGCGAGCCACGGACAGCGCCTGCCTGCGGGCCACCCGCTGCCAGGAGCAACGGTAATCCGCCCGCATGGGCTCCAGGAGAAACGCGGATATCAGCTCACCCGGCCGCAGACGAGTTTTTGTTGACGCCCGGCGACGACCTGTTCCACCGGCAAGGTCTTGGTTCCCGTCGGCGCTTCTGATCTCGGCCAGGGCCTTGTGAACCACCAGAGCGGGCACGCTGTCACCCGCCGGATTGGCGTTGGCCACATTGCCGCCCACCGTCCCGGTGTTCCTGATCTGAACGCTTCCCACGCATCGGGCCGCCAGGGCCAGCACCGGCGCGTGTTTTCGTATTGCTTCGGAAGCGATGATTTCACTGTAGGTGGCGGCCGCGCCCAGGCGCAGAACGCCGTCTTCCAATCGTATGGCCTTCAGTTCCTCCAGCCGGGAAACGTCCACCAGAACCTCGGCCCGCGCCTCTCCCGCGCGGACTTCGATCAGCAAGTCGGTTCCGCCCGCCAGTATTTTCGCGTCCGGACCATATTGTCTTCAAGACATTTCAAGCGCCTCGGCCATCGAGGCCGGGCGGATGTATCGGAATTTCGATCTCATGAACCTTCTTTTCCGCTCTTAGCCCGCGCGACCTTTTCGATGGCGCTGACGATCTGTTCATAGCCGGTGCAGCGGCACAGATTCCCGGCGATTCCCTTCGATAATTTCTTCACGCGTCGGATGCGGATTCGCGTCCAGAATCGCCTTGGCCGACAACAGCATGCCGGGCGTGCAAAATCCGCATTGCACCGCGCCCTGATCGAGAAACGCCTGCTGGAGCGGATGGAGCTCTTTTTGTCGCCCAGCCCCTCCACCGTCACAACCACGCGGTCCCGTCAAGCTGGGGGCCAGCATGAGACAGGAGTTCACGGCTTTTCCGTCCACGATGATGGTGCACGCGCCGCACTCCCCGATGCCGCAGCCTTCCTTGGTTCCGGTAAGCTCCAGCCGTTCACGCAACGCCGCCAGCGCGGTTTCCTCAGGAGCCACCTTCACGCTGCACGGACTCGCCGTTGAGGGTGAAGGAAATCTCCACGAGCGGCCCGCTCGCCTTCGGCGCCGAAGCGGCGTTTTCATTTGCGCGCAATGATCTTTCATTGCTTTTATCCTACGTCGCTCTTACACCCATCGGGCGGTTACCGTCTTTTCATCCATGAACAGCCTCATGGAAGCCATGCGCGACTTGGCGGTCCCCACGAAGGATTGCCTTCTGGAACCCAGCGGGAAAAACGCGTAGGGCTGCGCCACGCCCACGTTGACGCCCACGTTGCCCACGTTGACTTCGCGGATGAATTTGCGGGCCGACTTGCCGCTGGAGGTCATGATGCAGGCGGAATGTCCCAGATCGGTTTTGGTGTTGATCCAATCGATGGCTTCATCCAGATCGCCGCAGCGGATAAGCGCGGCCACCGGGCCGAAGGCCTCTTCCTTGGCCATGGCCATGTCCACATTGACGTCGCTCAGAATCGTGGGCCCCAGATAGTAGCCGCCGGGATAATCCTTGACCTGCGGGTTTCTGCCGTCCAGGAGTATTTTCGCGCCTTCCTTGATCGACTCGTCGATCCAGGAGATGACCTTTGTCTTTTCCCTCGGGCGTGCTCATGGGCCCCAATTCCGTGGATTCGTCCAGTCCGTAGCCCAGCTTCATGGACGCGCGCGGCGTCGGTAAACGTGCCTTCAGAACTTCGTCGAATCTATCGCCGAGACCACCACGTTGTCCACGCCCAGGCAGCGCTGGCCGGCCATGCCGAAGCAGGACCGCAGCAGCCACTGGGATCCGGCACCGAGGTCCGCGTCGGGCATGATGACGAGATGGTTTTTGCCGTTGCCGTTGATGGACGAGGTCTTGCCCAGTTTGCCGCACTGCGCGAACAGTTCATGTCCGGCGCGGTTGGAGCCGATAAAGCCCACGCCCTTTATTTCCGGCTGCTCCAGGATGTACTGGTTGATGGTCCGGCCGCCGTGCACCAGGTTGATCACGCCGGGAGGAAAGCCCACTTCCTGCGCCACCCTGCAAATGGCCTCGGCGGCCACCGGGTCCTGCCTGCTGGGGCTGACCACCACCGTGCAGCCCGCGGCCAGCGCGTAGGGCACAAAGGAAGACCAGGCGTGCATGGGTATGTTGCCGGGGGTGACGATGAGGAACGCTCCCAGCGGTTCCCAGAACAGGTACTGGTCAATCCCGTTGGCGAGCTGGAGCATGAGTTCGTTCTGTTTGGCCAGCCCGTAGATGCGCCGAACAGGCCGATTCTATGTTTTCGATCACTCGGCGGACCGATCCGATGGATTCGCCGATGGTCCGGCCGTGATCCTGGGTCAGGACGCGGGTGAGATAGTCAAAGCGCTCTTCGAATTTGCCCCGCATGTCGAACAGCATCTTGGCCCGTTCGCGCATGGGGAAGTCCTTCCAGGTCTGGAAGGCGTTACTGCGCCGCCTCGACCGCGGACCGCGCTTCTTCTTCGGTAGCCTGCGGAAAATCGGCGATGACCTCGCCGGTCGCGGGATTGGTTGTCTGATTGATAATGTCCGGATTTGGACTCCACCCATTCGCCGTTGATAAACAGTTTCAATGTTCCATAGTGTTTTTGCACTTCAGGTAGCAACGCCACGTTTGCCTCCTCTGGTAAATAATCAATAAAAAGATAAGATAGTTAATGGCCGGGCCGCCCTCGGTCGCAACCATGCGTTTTCATCCATTCGGCGGACAGAGTTCTGGGCATGAACCCTCGAAGGCCCGCCGGTCGTGTGGTCGCTCGACCGTTTTACATGGCGAGATACGCCCTTTGCACGTGATCGTCAGCCATGAGCGCCTTTCCCGATCCTTCCATCACCACCCGGCCGTTTTCCAGCACATAGGCGCGGTCGGTAATTTCAAGCGAAAAGTGGACATTCTGTTCCACCAGCAACACCGTAAGGCCCATGGCGCTGATTTCGCGTATGGTGTCGAACACACGCGTCACCAGAAGCGGCTGCAATCCAAGAGAGGGTTCGTCGAGCAGCAGGAGGATAGGATTGGACATGAGCGCGCGGCCAATGGCCAGCATCTGGCGTTCTCCGCCGCTCAAAGTGCCGCCTTTCTGTTCCCGGCGTTCATACAAACGGGGGAAAAAATCGAAAACTTTCAGCAGGTTTTTTTCCCGGTCCACGCGCGTGGATTTGATGAACGATCCCATGCGCAGATTATCCAGCACGCTCATTTCCGAAAAAACGCGCGCCCCTTCCGGGACGATCGTCAACCCGCGCCGGACCACTTTTTCCGGCGGAAGCTGGCCGATCTGTTTTCCGTTGAAAGCTATGGAACCTTTGCGGGGGTGCTGAAATCCCATGATGGAATTGAGCAGCGTGCTTTTTCCGGCTCCGTTGGGACCGATGACCGTCACGATCTCGCCCTTGCGCACCTCGATGCTTGCGTCCCAGATCACCTGCACGTCACGATAACATATGTCGATATTGTCGACTTTCAGCAGTGTTTCACTCATGATTCCTTGCTCATCATGGCGGAGACCCGCTCACCCAGGTACGCCTGTATGACCTGTTCGTCGCTCATGACTTCCCGAGGCGGACCTTCGGCGAGTTTGGAGCCGAAGTTGAGGACGACGATCCGATCCGATATGCCCATCACCGCCCGCATGATGTGTTCGACCACGATGATCGACACGCCGGTGTCCCGGATCTTGCGCAGCAGAATCAGGGCTTCCTCGATCTCGGAGGGGTTGAGCCCCGCCATATTTTCGTCCAGCAGCAGCACCTTCGCGTTGGTGGCCAGCGCCCGCGCCAGTTCCAGCCTTCTTCTGCCCGGCACCGTGATGTCGCCGGAAGGTTTGTTCTTGTCCGGACCCAATCCCACGAATTCGATAACTTCGTCCGTTTTACGGGCCGCTTCCTTCATGCGCATGCCGCCGCCGTGCAGGGCGCCGACCAGCACGTTTTCAAAGACGGTCATGGCTCGAAACGGCTCCACGATCTGCGAAGTCTTGACCACGCCCAGACGGCAGATGCGGTGAGGTTTCAAGCCGGTGATGTCTTTTCCTTCGAAAATGATTTTCCCGCGCGTGGGCTTGTACACGCCGATGATATTATTGAACAGCGTTGTTTTTCCGGCGCCGTTGGGGCCGATCATTCCCAGGATTTCCCCCTTGTTCAGGTGGAAACTCACCATCTCGACCGCCGCCAGGGCGCCGAAATTTTTACTGACTTCCTTGCATTCCAGAATTGCCGACATAGATCACATTCCCGCGGGTTCGCTGATGAACTCAGATAAACCGGATGTTAAACTTGTCTTTGATGGTCCCCATGATACCTTTGGGCATAATCAGAATAATAATAATAATGATGACGCCCACCATGATCAGGTAGTTTTCCACGAATTCCGCGCCCAGCACTTCGGACAGGATCGTGAGGAAGGACGCGCCCACCACCGGGCCGAGACACGGTGCCCAGACCGCCCATGAGGGTCATGATGACCATTTGCACGGTTTTGTGAATATTGAACACGTCGCCGGGGGTGATGTAGGTGATCCAGTAGGACTTCGATGCCGCCCATTATCCCGATGAACGCCGCGCTGATCATATAGGCGCGCAGCTTTATGTCCATCGTGTTCACACCCGCGATTTCCGCCGAATCCTCCGCTTCGTGGATGGCTTTCAGACCCAGGCCGTACTTGGAACGCTCCACCCAGACATGAATCATCATCACGGTAAAGGTAACGGCCAGGACGCAGTAATAAAAGAACATGTTCTCATAGTCGGTGATCGGCAGGGTGATGCCGTGGCTTCCTTCAAACAGGGAAATCCCGAAAGTGCGGTCGAACTCCAGACAGATCTGCTTCATGCTCTCCGCGAAGGCGAAGGTGGCGATGGCGAAATAGGCGCCGCGCAGACGCAAGGCCACCGCGCCGATGGGAAGGGCTATCAGCCCGGCGATGACTCCGCCCAACGGAGCGCACACAAAAAACGATCCGCCGAACTTGGTCATACCGATGGCGGTCACATAGGAACCGATACCGAAATAAACCACCGGCCCGAAATCCACGTAGCCCGTGTAGCCGGACATGAGGTTCCAGCAGCCGCTCAAGCCGATCCAGAAGATAATGAGCGTGAAAACACGCAGAAGATACTGATCTTCGGTAAAAAGCCACGGCGCCAGGCCAAACGCTATCAGGACCGCGGCGATCCATATCCACGCTTTTTTTGACATCTTTATCATTGGCCCACCAGTCCTTTGCCAACTATGCCGGTAGGCCGAACCGCCAGCATGAAAAAGAGTATTACAAAGGTTATCGCCACGGAAATCCCCGCGCTGAGGTAGGTGGCGCTCAACGACTGAGCCACGCCCAGGATGAAGCCGCCCCACAGGGCTCCCGGCATGTATCCCATGCCGCCCAACACCACCACGCAGAAGGCGATAATGGTGTATTCGAGTCCCATTTCCGGGTATATGATGACGAACGGAGCGATGGCCGAACCCGCCAGACCCGTGATGGCCGCGCCGATTCCAAAAGTCACGGCGTAGATCTGCCGGATGTTCACCCCCATCAATCGAGCCACTTCCTTATCCATGGCGGTGGCCCGGATGGCCCGTCCGGTTTCGGTCTTGTTCATGAAAAACCAGAGGAACCCGATGATCAGCAGCGCCAGCGCGAAGGTCAGCAACCGCGCGTAGGGGATGTTCAGCCCCCAAATCGCCGCGTTCATGCCTGAGTAACTGGTGGTGATGGTGCGAAAATCGTGCGTCCAGAGTTTCAGGGCGACGTTGGCGACGATCAGATGGATTCCGAACGTCAGGATGTAACTCATGATGTGTGGCTGCTCGATTACCCGATTGATGATGAATCTCTGGATCAAATAGCCGAACAGGAAAAGAAAGGCCATCGAGAAGGGTAACGTCAGATACGGGTCCAGCTGGAACAGATCGAACAGCCAATAGGTGGTGTACGCGCCGAGCATGATCAGCTCGCCATGGGCAAGGTTTACCACTCCCATTACCCCGAAGATCAGAGAGAACCCGGCCGAATAGGCCGCGTACACTCCACCGAGCAAAAGCCCGTTTATAATCGCTTGCAGCAATACTTCCATTGTCTTGAGGCCATTCTTTTATCTAAAAATCAGATGCGCTGAATATTTGAAGTCGAGCGGAGCGCCCGGCGCTCATGAGGAACGCCGGACCTCCATACTAAGCCGGATTATCGTTCTTTCCAGGGCTTGAAGGGATACCAGATCGAGGCTTCCGCGTAATCCTTGGGGAACACGTTGACCAGTTTGCCGTCTTGAACCTGCACGGCCACGGGCGGATGGGCCACGTTCGCGCCGTCTTTGCCGAATTTGACCTCGCCGTAGAAGGTTTTAAAGTCGCCCGCGTGCAGTTTTTCCATAAGCGCCACACGGTTTTCCTTCTTGAGCGGCGGGGTCAGTTTCAGTTCTTCCAGGGCCAGCTGCTGAGCGATCGCGCCACCGGCCGCGGCGGCTTCCACGTAGTCCGGATGCCGGTTGTATTTCTTGTAATAGGCTTCGTTGAATTCGCTCGCCTTACCGAACAGCGGTCCGTCATAGGGCAGGTTGGGTGTCCATTCGGAGGCGGCCATCACGTATTCCGCGTCGCCTTTCAGTTCTTCGATGAACTTGGGCACCGTGGGGCCATAGCTGAACGCCACCGCCTTGGGATTGAAGTCGATTTCCTTCATGGACTTCATAATACGCATGGCCACGAGCAGGTGCGAACCGACGAAGAGCAGGTCGGGATTCTTTTCCTTGGCTTTCAGCAGCATGGAATTGTAGTCTTCCAGCTTCATGGGGAACAGCTCGAAATGAACGACTTCGATTCCGTTAGCCTCACACTGCTTCTTAAAGCCTTCGCACGCCAGTGAGGTAAACAGGATGTCCGCGCCCACGATGGCCGCGGTCTTGGGTTTGGGCTCCACGGTGGTCAGAGCTTCCACGCAGCCGCGAACTTCCTCGGTGGCCTTGCCCAGGGTGGAGAAGTAATATTTGAATCCGCGTTCGAACAGCTTGTCGGAGCTGGCGCCGCCGCTGATCATGGGATATTTGTACTTTTCGGCCACGGCGCTGGCGGCGAATACGAGACTGCTTCCAAAGCCGCCCATGAGCAGGTCGACCTTGTCATTTTCGATGAGTTTCTGGGTAAGTTTGGCGCTGGTGGGAGGATCGCTCTTGTCATCATAGAAGATGAGTTCCACCGGGTGGCCGTTGATGCCGCCCTTGGCGTTGACGGTTTCGGCCCACAGCGAGTACGAATCTTTTACCAGATTACCGTCCTTGCCGAAAATACCGGTAAGCGGCGCCACAACCCCGATCTTGAACGGGTCGGCCGCATGGGAGGCGAAGGCGGCGCCAAAAACGAAAAACAAAACAGCGATGAAACAAAAATACTTTGCGGTACGGCTCTTCATTGTTCACTCCTGCGTAGTTTGGTTAAAGGCCTGCGAAAAAGAGTTCACCTCCTTTCCTCCATTCAGGCTATGCCCCTTATATCAGAAGGTGGGAGGGCTGATAACCCAAAGCACCACGGTTTCCTTATCGCTTCTGTTGGTCCAACTGTGGGGTTCCGAAGAGTGATAATAGAAACTTTCGTTTTCCCTGACCTTGTAGATGGTCCCGCTCAACTCGATTTCCAGTTCTCCCTTGAGCACGATGCCGAATTCCTCGCCCACATGTTTGTATAAACCGTGCGAGCCGCCGCCGGGCTGTATGGTCGTGTAAAAGGGATGCATCCGCTTGGAGCCGGGGTTGAGAACCAGGGACTGTATTCTGGCGTTCCAACGCTCCAGGCTCAGGGTGGTCCTTTGGTCGGGCCGCAAAACCACCGGCTCTTCCCCGGGAGTCTCCACGAAAAAGTCCGTGATTCGGGATTGGAGCGCGTCCGCGATTCTCTTGAGTATGGCGATGGAGGGAGAAACCTTGCCGTTTTCGATCTGGGAGATATACGCGTCACTGCACCCCGCCAGTTCCGCCAATTGTTTCAACGTGAGGCTGTTGCTCAGTCTACGATCCTTTATGCGCTGCCCGATTTCCAGATCCGCCACGAATTTTCTCTCCCTCTTTCCGATTCCGACCGTGCTTGTGTCTCGCGAAGGGAACCGGAAAAAGTTAAGTAATAGTTAATAAGCGCAGTATAATTTAACTCGCCGGACGTGTCAACTTTAAATCATACCAAAATGGAGTTGTGGAAAAAGGGGGGCAGAAACCCGGTTTTGCTCAGCTTCTCAGGTCCTTGGGCAGATATCTTTGCCCCACCACATAGGCGATCAGGGACAGCGCCGCCAGGACCTCGAACCCGCCGGTGAAGGAACCCGACAGATCCTTGAACCAGCCGAACATCAGGGTGAACAGAATCAGGCCGCAGTTGGCGATCATGTTGATCAGACCGAAGAGCGTGCCCATGCTGGCAGAGGAAGTCGCTTCAGCGGCGAGATGAAAAATGGGGCCGAAATTGATCGAAGCCCAGAACGTGGCCAACAGGGCCAGGAGCAACACCAGCGTGGGGGTATGAATGAACGACATGCCGATGTAGGTGAAGAAAAGCGCCAGAATCGCGCCCACGGCAATGGTAAGCGGCGCGATACGGTACATGATAAAGCCTCCGGCTAGCCGCCCCACGCCGCTCACAAACAAAACCAGCGCCCCGCCCCACGCCAGCTTGGCGACGGAATCAACGTGTTTGACTTCGGCCAGCAGCGAAGGAACCCAGTTGCCCAGGTTGACGATGGAACCGTAGGAGAGGGCGTGGACCAGCCCCAGGACCCAGCCCGCGCGCATGACCAGCACTCGGTTGAGCTTTACCGGCGCGGTCGACGTCGAAACCGGCGCGTCGATTTTCACGAACCCCACCAATGCCAAGGAAAGAAAAGCGAAAATCGCCGCCACCACATAGGACCAGCGCCAGCTGAAAAACAGCAGGTAGGGCAGCAGGAGGTACACCAGGATGCTGCCCACCGAATGCGCCGTGGCGAAATAGGCCTGATACACGCCGATTCTTCCACCCGGCGCGTAGACCGCGGCCAGCTTCATGACGCTTATAAAGCCGAGCCCCGTACCCAGGCCGGTAATGACGCGGCCCACCACGGCGAGCCCGAAGGAAGGAAAAAAGGCGGGCAGGATGTTGCCCACCGTCAAGGCGATAAAGGAAAAAAGGAGCGTCAGCTTGAGCCCCAGCCGGTCGGTCAGAATACCCGCCGGCACCTGGACCAGGGCGTGCGACCACAGCAGGGCGCTGATCAGAACGGAAATACCGGCGTAGGAAGCGCCGTAAAGCGGCATGAAAACATCGATGGCGGGAGGAATGTTGAACTGCGTTATGCCAAAGGAAAAACCGGCGAAAATCACCACCTTCATTCGAAAATCCATGAGTCACCCGCGCCGCGAAGTAAAGCCCCCGTCCAGGAGGGCTTAGGGATCAGATCTCGGAGTATAAGTGTATTAGCGTAGACGAGTTCCGCCGGAATAGCAATAGACCGGGACGGCGTGAACTGGATTGTGAACTATAAATGAAAAGCAAAAATGAAAAGCAAAAATGAAAAGCTTTGCGGGGGAATTTCGCGCCTCGAAGATCCCGACGCAGGCGCTTTCTCGCTGCGCGAGAAATGGCGGGTGAGCGTGTTAGTCGCTTGATCAGGTAGGGGCGATTCGCGAATCGCCCTACATGCCATAGCCACCTGACGCGCGCAATCGGGGGCGGGCTCAACGACTGGCCCACGCCCGTAGGGGCGAAAAATTTTTCGCCCCTTGTATATTGAAATAGAAATTGATTAGTGTCGAGAACCAAAGAGAAGTGGCCGGGTCGCGAACGAGGCCGTTCCACAAAATCGAGATAATCCTAGTCGAAAGTTTTTCGGAGGAGGGTTTGGGAGGAACCCTTTTTCAAAAAGGATTCCTCCCAAAAATATCAATGGCCGGTAAAAACCTGGATGCCGAATTCCTTCATCTTGCGGTACATGGTGGAACGCGCGATACCCAGTTCGCGGGCGGCGATGGACACGGCGCCGCCGCTTCGTTCCAGCGCGGTCAGGATCATCTCCCGGTAGCCGTCCTGCAGCGCCACCACGCCCACGGGTTCGGGGCGGGGTTTTTTCCACAGCCGTTCGGGCAGGTGGATTTTCTGGATGGTCCGGCCCTGCGCGATTAGCATCGCGCGTTCAACGCAGTTTTCCAGTTCCCGCACGTTGCCGGGCCAGTGGTATTCGCGCATCACCTGCAAGGCTTCGTTCGAGATATCCGGCCTGGTCATGCCCGGTTCCCGCGACTGGCGGTTCGTGATGTGTTCGAGCAGCAAATCAAGGTCGTCGATTCGTTCCCGCAGCGGGGGGATGGCTATTTCCACCACGTTGATACGGTAATAGAGGTCTTCCCTGAAGTTGGCGTTTTCCACTTCGGTGAACAGGTCGGTGTTGGTGGCGGCGATGACCCGGACATCGATCGGGATGGACCGCGTGTCGCCCAACCGCATGATTTCGTTCTGCTGCAGGGCGCGAAGCAGCTTGGATTGCAGGTCCAGGGGAAGGCCGTTGATTTCGTCCAGAAAGAGCGTCCCATGGTTGGCGAGTTCGAATTTTCCCACCTGCCCGTCCCGGCGGGCGCCGGTGAACGCGCCGCCCCGATAGCCGAACAATTCCGATTCGATGAGGTCCCGGGGAATGGCGGCGCAGGAAATGGCCACGAAGGGTTGGGTCCGGCGGTCGCTGAAATTGTGAATGGCCTGGGCGAACAGTTCCTTGCCGGCGCCGGTTTCGCCCATGATGAGAATCCGAGAGCTGGCCTGCGCGGAAATCTTGGCCAGTTCCACCTGTTTGAGCAGATCAGCGTTGCCCCCCTTGATGTCGCTGAATTCGTACTTGGCGTAGGCGCCGCCGATTTTCTGCGCGATGCTGAGCGCCTGTCGTTTGCCGGTGATGACCAGCGTGAGGCCCAGGGTTTTTCCGGCGGTGTTTCGGATGGGATCGACGCGGCAGATAAAGGTCTTGTAGCCGTCCGGGCACACGAACCTGGTTTCGTTTCCGATAAAGTGATGCTTGTCCTTGATGGCCTGTATGAGGTCGGTATCGGGCTGCACCAGTTCGTCCAGGCGCGAACCCACGGCCGTTTCGGCGTCCAGCCCCAGCATGCGCGCGGCGGCGGCGTTGAGGTTGGTGATGACCAGCTCATTGTCCAGGGCCACCACGCCGTCTGAAATGGAATTGAATATGGAGGTCATCAGCGAGTTGAGGCGCTGCTTTTCTTCGATAAGGGCGCGTTCGCGCAGATTGCTTTCGATGATTTCCGCCGCCACGGTAATCAGGGCCAGGGTGTGTCTGTGCCGGCCGATGGACTGGCCGGACAGGGTGATGGCCCCGATGAGGTTCCCCTGGCTGTCGTAAATGGGGGCCGACGAGCACGTCCAGGGATGATGGCGTTCCTTATAATGTTCGGCGCCGGTGATCTGAATGGGTTTGCCTTCCACCAGACACATGCCGATGGCGTTAGTTCCGGCGCGTTCGTTGCTGCGAGCGCAGCCGGGCAGATAGAAATTCCGTTCCGCCATCTGGAGTATTTCGTGGTCGCCTCGAACCAGCAGAACGAATCCTTCCTTGTCCGTGAGGGTGACGATAAAGCCGGTTCCCTTGCTCGAGAGTTCGATCATCTCGATGACCGGCCCGGAATAATCGATGAGCTTTTTATTGGCCGCCAGCAGTTTGTCGAGCTGCGCTTCCGACAGGGACGGGGGCATGTTGGGGCCGTAGGGGTCCAGATTGTTTTCGCGGCACTTTTGCCAGGACGCCAGAATTTCCGGCCGCACATCGGCGGCGAACCGTTCCCCGCCTTTGAGCACGACATCTTCCCAACACTTTTTCACGGGGTCTTCACGATGGGCGGAACCCTCGCGGGCGTACATCGATTCGGTCTGGTCCGGCTTCATAGTTCTCCTGGATTTTTAAGCGTTGATCCGGGACTGCGTGAGTAAACCGCTTGAACAGTACGTGATTGTCTGCGGGGTATGGGAAATATTACGTTTTTTCTCGCCGCCGGTAAAGCGATTTATGATGTGGCCTTCACGGATCGGGACCGCAGCCATGACGGCCGAGGTGGGAGTCATCGCTGAAGAAACGGGCGCCCGGAATGTCCCAAAATAGAACACCTTTGTCTCATTGTGAGACACCATCCTGAGACAATCAAAGACGCGCATCCACCTTATTCAAGATAATCATTTTAATATTAGCTGCTTACACGGTATCCGTATACCGCATTCGTCCTGGCATGCGCCTTGCTCATGGAGGGAATCGTCTCATAAATTTTCGCCAACACAAGTATATCGGATGGGACGCTCCAAACAGGAGGAGGAGTTCATGAAAATACCGAAGAAAACGCTTCTCGATTTATACACCACCATGCTCCGCATACGGAGTTTTGAAGAGCGTATCGTGGACCTGTACGCTCGCGGGCAGGTGCCGGGTCTGGCGCACCTGTACATCGGAGAAGAAGCGGTGGCCGCGGGTGTGTGCGCGCATCTGCGGGAAGACGACTATATAACCAGCACCCATCGCGGCCATGGGCACGTTATCGCCAAGGGCGCGGAGTTGAATCTCATGATGGCCGAACTGTTCGGCAAGAAAACCGGCTATTGTAAGGGCAAGGGCGGCTCCATGCATATCGCGGACATGGAAATCGGCATCATGGGCGCCAACGGCATCGCCGGCGGCGGGCTTCCCATCGCCGTGGGCGCCGCGCTTTCCGCCAAATGGCGGGGGACCGACCAGGTGGCGGCCTGCTTTTTCGGGGACGCCTCATCCAACAACGGGACCTTCCACGAAAGCCTCAACCTGGCGTCGCTCCACAAGGCCCCGGTCGTTTTCGTCTGCGAAAACAACGGGTACGGGATATCGGTCAGCCAGGTGAAACATCAGCCCATCAAGGACATCGCCATACGCGCCACCAGCTACGACATGCCGGGCGTGATCGTGGACGGCAACGATGTGGCCAAAGTGTACGAAGCCGCGTCCAAGGCTATCCGGCGGGCTCGCGCCAAGGAAGGCCCCACGCTGATCGAATGCAAGACCTACCGCTGGCGCGGCCATCACGAAGGCGACCCCAACCAGGGCAGACGCTATCGCACCCAGGAAGAGATCGAACAGTGGAAAACCAAGGACCCCATCGTGCGTCTGGCCAGGGAATTGATGGACGACAAGGTGGCCGGGTCCACCCGGCTGGCCGCCATCGAAAAGGAAGTTCTCCGGGAAATCGATGAAGCGGTGGAATTCGCCATTTCGAGTGAATTTCCCGCGGTCGACGAACTGTATCAGGATGTTTATGTGGAGGGGAGCGCGAAATGAGAGAATTAACCTACGCGCAGGCGATCAACGAGGGGATTCGGCAGTGCATGACCCAGGACGAACGCGTGGTTTTGCTCGGCGAGGATATCGGCGTCTACGGGGGTATTTTTCAGGTCACGGCGGGGCTCCAGAATGAATTCGGCCCGGAGCGGGTTATCGACACGCCCATATCCGAAGCCGGTTTCGTGGGCGGCTGCGTGGGCGCGGCCCTGACCGGCATGCGGCCGGTGGTGGAAATCATGTTCATCGACTTCACCACCGTGTGCATGGACATGATCATCAACCAGATGGCCAAGATGCATTACATGTTCGGCGGCCGGGGCAGGGTCCCCATGGTGCTCCGGACCAACATCGGCGCGGGCCGGGGCGCGGCGGCGCAGCATTCGCAGAGCTTCCATGCCCTGTTCATGCACATCCCGGGTCTCTACGTGGCCGTTCCGTCCACGCCCTATGACGCCAAGGGTCTCATTATCGAAGCCATCCGCAACGACAATCCCGTGATCTTCGTGGAGCACAAGAAACTGTACGTGGAAAAGGGACATGTGCCGGAAGAAGACTACACCATCCCCTTTGGCCAGGCCGACATCAAACGGCCGGGCAAGGACATCACCGTCGTGGCCACGCTCGCCATGGTCCAGAGAAGCCTGAAGGCGGCCGAAGAGGCCGAAAAGGAAGGGATCGATCTGGAGATCGTGGATCCCCGGACGCTGACTCCGCTGGACAAGACCACCATTCTGGAATCGGTGAAAAAGACCGGACGGCTGCTGGTCACGGACGAAGGGCACAAAACCGCCGGAGTCGCCGCCGAAATCGCGGCCATCGTCTCGGAAGAGGCCATCGAATATCTGAAGGCGCCGGTTATGCGGGTCTGTTCACCCGATACGCCCGTGCCGTTCTCTCCGCCCCTCGAGCAGGCGTTTATCCCGGACGTCAAGGATATCATGCCGGCCGTGAAGCGATTGATGCAATACGCCTAGAGAGGAGAAAGTCAGTGGCTATTGAAGTTGTTCTTCCCATGCTTGGCATTACGGTCGAGAAAGGCAAGATCGTCGAATGGCTGAAGCGTGAGGGTGATAGCGTCCAAAAAGGAGAAATCATTTTCGTCGTGGAGACGGACAAGGTGGCGACGGAAGTGGAATCGCCGGCTTCCGGAATCCTGGCGAAAATAGTGATACCCATCGATCAGGAAGTCCCGGTTTTGACGGTGGTGGGCATCATCACCGAGCCGGGTGAAAAACTTTCCGAGGAACACACGGTCGCGCCCGTGGCGGCGCCGCACGTTCCGCCCACGCCGGAACCCGTTTACGCGGCGCCGGAAGCGCCCGCCGCGGCGCCGACCGCCCCGGCTCCCGCCCCTTCGGGCCCTGCGCGCGTCATGCCCGCCGGAAGGAAACTGGCGCGGGACAAGGGAATCGACCTGAACTCCCTGACCGGCTCCGGACCGGACGGCGTGATTATGCTGCGCGACGTGGAAGCGGCGGAGGCCGGAACGGGCGCCCGGGTATCCACCCTGGCCGGAAAACTGGCCGAAAAAGAAGGAACCCCGCTCGCGGAAATCGCCGGAACCGGCGTGCGCGGCCGGGTGATGCGCTCGGACGTGGAACGCGCGGCGGCTCAAGCCAAGGCGCCCGATTTCGGGAAAATCATCCCCATGGACAACATCCGGCAGGTGATCGCCCGGCGTATGTCGGAAAGCGCCTTCACCGCGCCGCACATCTACTTTTTCACCGACGTGGCCATGGACCCGCTGCTGGGCTTCCGCAAGCTGGTGGCGGCCGATTTCGAGAAAAAATATGGGCTCAAGCCGTCGGTCAACGACTTTCTGATCAAGGCGGTGGCCCTGAACATCCTCGATTTTCCTCTGCTCAACGGCCAGGTGAAGGGACAGGAAATTCACATCCAGCCGGAAATCAACGTGGGGCTGGCCGTGGCCATGAAAGACGGGCTGATCGTGCCCGCCATCGCGGAAGCCGACCGGGCCGGGCTGGCGGACATCGCCAATCAGCGCATGGACCTGGTGAAGCGCGCCCGCATCGGCAAGCTGACCCTGGCCGAGATGGAACGGGGAACCTTTACCATATCCAGTCTGGCGCAGTACGATATCAGCTATTTCACCGCCATTCTGAATCCTCCGCAGAGCGGAATCCTGTCCATCGGCAAAACCAGGGAAGAGCTTTACTTGGATAAGGGTGAAGTCAAAACGCGCATGATCGCCACCTTCGGGCTGTCGGTGGATCACCGGATCATCGACGGCGCGGTGGCCGCCGACTTCCTGCAGAACCTTAAATGGAAGCTGGAGCGGCCGGCGTTTACCTTTCTTGTTCAGTAAGCAACTCGGGAGCGGTGATGTACGATTTAGCGGTTATCGGTGGGGGTCCCGGCGGGTACACGGCGGCGATCCGCGGAGCCCAGCACGGGCTGAAGGTTCTCCTGGCGGAGAAGGCGGCGCTGGGCGGCGTGTGTCTCAACAAGGGCTGCATACCGACCAAGTGTTTTGTCCACGATACCAAACTTCTGGACGACGTAAAAAAATCGCCCGTGATCATGGGCGCGGAAGCCGTATCCATCGCGCTCGATAAGATGGTGGCGCGAAAAAACCAGGTGGTCAAAACGCTGGTGGGCGGCGTGGAATCCATCATGCGCAGCCACGGGATCGAAGTGGCGCGGAGCCGGGCCGAATTGACCGAGGCCAAGACCATCCGTATCACGGACCCGCAAGGGGCGGTTAAAGAGGTCAAGGCCGAAAACATCATCCTGGCCACCGGTTCCCGTCCCGCGATCCCGCCGTTTATCAAGGTGGACCGCGCGGTGGTCCAGACCACGGACGAGGCGCTCGACCCGGACCGTGTTCCCCAAAGCCTGACCATCATCGGCGGGGGCGTTATCGGCATGGAGTTCGCCGCCATCTATCACGCCCTGGGGAGCAAGGTGACCATCATCGAACTGCTGCCGGATATCCTGATCACCGAGGACGCGGACGTCCGCAAGGCTATGCGGCTGTTGCTCAACCAGTACGGCGTGGCGCTGCATCTCAAATCGGCGGTCAGGGAAGTGGCGGTTAAAAACGGCCGGGCCGAAGTATTGTTCGAGGACGAAACCGGCAAACTCCGCGGAGCGGTTTCGGACCGGGTGCTGGTGGCCACGGGCCGCGCTCCCGTTCTCGACGGCGTGAACGCCGAAAAGCTGGGATTGAAGCTCAACGGCCGGTTCATCGAGGTGAATTCGAAGCTGGAAACCAGCCTGCCCGGCGTGTACGCCATCGGCGACGTTATCGGCGGGATGATGCTGGCCCACAAGGCTTCGGCCGAGGCCGAGGCGGCGGTGGCCAATATCCTGGGAGGCTCCCGGGAAGTGAAACCCGATATGATCCCGCGCGGCGTCTGGAGCTTCCGCGAAATCGGGGCCATCGGATTGAGCGAGGAAGAAGCCAGCCGGGACGGCAGGAAGATAAAAATCGGCAAGTTCCCCTATTCCTCCAACGGCCACGCCATGGCCATCGGCGAAACCGACGGTTTCGTCAAGATCGTGGGAGACGCCGAAACCGGAGAGATCCTGGGGGTTCACATCCTGGGCGCTCACGCCACCGAACTCATCAGCGAATCGGTGGTAGCCAAGACCATGGAAGCGGCGGTGGAAGACCTGGCGGAAGCCGTTCATGCGCACCCCACCTTGAGCGAAACGGTCATGGAAGCGGCCATGGGATGGAACAAAATGGCCGTTCACGCCCCCAAGGCCGGTCGATCGTAATTGACGCAAGAGGGCTCTCGGCATACTATAGACGAATACGGCTCAAAGAAGCGTACAAATTTCAAATTATTCGGCGGTATATTGCGTACAGCGGAAAAAACAGGAAATTTTCAGAAAGCGGGTTGCGTTTAAATGGAAATCCTCTCCTCGCTTCCGATCCAGGCGCTTCATGGACTGGTGTACGGGATGCTCATGTTCCTGGTGGCTTCCGGGTTGACCCTCATTTTCGGCATGATGGGGGTGCTCAACTTCGCCCATGGAGCGCTGTACATGCTCGGCGCCTATTTTTCATTTTCAATTCTCCGGTTTACCGGCCATTTCTGGTTAAGCATGCTTATCGCGCCGTTCCTGGTAATGGCCGTGGGCATGATTATCGAGCGTTTTTTCCTCCGCAAGGTACACGTGTACGGCCATGCGCACGAACTGCTGCTCACCTTCGGCATGGCCTATATCATCGAGGAACTGGTCAAGATCATCTGGGGCAACGAGCCGCTCGCGGTGAATCTGCCTCCCATCCTGAGCGGTTCGGTTCCCATGCTGGGAGTGGAATACCCGGTCTACCGATTGTTTATCCTGTTAATATCCTTTCTGGTGTTCGCGTTCCTGTTCCTGGTGCTGTTCAAGACGCGGGCGGGAATCATCGTCCGGGCCGCCGTTTCCAAAAAGGAAATGGTGGGAGCGCTGGGATTCAACGTGCCGCTGGTGTTCCTCCTGCTTTTCGGCATGGGCGCGTGGCTGGCCGGGCTGGCCGGGGTTATCGGCGGGCCCTATCTGATCACCAATCCGGGCATGGCGTCGACCATCATCATCGACCTGTTCGTGGTGGTCGTGGTCGGGGGATTGGGGTCGATCGAAGGAGCGCTCATCGCGTCGATCCTGATCGGTCAGTTGCAGTCCATCGGCATTCTTGTCCTGCCGCAGTTCGCTATCGTGTTCGAGTTCCTGCTCATGGCTTTGGTGCTCATATTCAGGCCGCACGGGCTTTTGGGTGAAAGCAAATGACGAGTCAAGGCAAAAGAAGATGGATCGTGATAGCCGTGGTTTTGGCTCTGGTCGCCGTGGCGCCCTTTGTGATCTCGGAGTATCAGCTCAACATGGTCATCACCATGATGATCTATTCGCTGTTCGCCCTCAGCTATAACGTGCTTTTCGGCCAGGCGGGGTTGCTGTCCTTCGGTCACGCCGCCTATTTCGGCGTCGGCGCCTATACCGCGATCATTTTGTTCAAGCGCCTTGGACTCAGCCTGCTCCCCGGCATCCTGGCGGGCGGGATCGGCGGCGGGCTTCTGGGAATCGTGTTCGGCGTCTTCGTGGTGCGGCTGGGTGGAACCTATTTCGCGCTCATCACCCTGGCGCTCAACGCGCTCATCTATGCGGCGGCGGAAAAATGGCGTTCGCTTACCGGAGGCGAAGACGGCATGGCGGCCATGCGTCCCGAACTCCATATACCGGGGCTGGGAAACGTGGACATGTTTTCCACCGTGCACTGGTATTATTTCGTGGCTGTCATCGTGGTCCTGAGCGCCTGGTTCTGCTGGCATTTCACCCGAACCCCGTTGGGACGTCTCAATGAACTCATGCGAGAGAACGAAGACCGCGCCCAGTTCATCGGATTCAACACCTATATCTCCAAAACGCTCATTTACGTCATCTCGGCCTTTTTCGCCGGAATGGCGGGCGCTCTGGCCGGAGCTTTCCAGGAATTCGTCACCGTCACCTTCATCAACCTGGACAAGGCTTCGGACGTTCTGATCATGACCTTCATAGGGGGAGGCGGCCATTTCTGGGGACCCATTCTGGGCGCGTGCTTCCTGACCTGGCTCAACGATACGCTGAGTTCGCTGACCGAACACTGGGCGCTTATCCAGGGAGCCGTTTTCGTGCTGCTGGTCATGTATGCGCCGCAGGGATTGAGCGGTCTGTTGATAACCATCAAAAACAAGGTGTGGAACGGCGCGAAAACCGAAACCGCATCGTCATAGTCCACCAACACCGGGAAAAGCATGCTGCGCGTAGAAGGCTTGAGAAAAAATTTTGGCCGGGTCCAGGTGATCAACGGCGTCGATTTAGAGGTCGAAAAAGGCCACCGGCAGGCAATCATTGGACCCAACGGCGCGGGGAAAACCACCCTGTTTCATTTGTTGACCGGACGGTATAAACCCAACGCCGGCAAGATAGTGTTCAACGGGAAAGACATCACCGGGATGCCGCCGCATCGCATCAGCCGGCTGGGTCTGGCCCGCTCCTTTCAAATCACCAATGTTTTTCCGGGCCTCAGCGTGCTGGAAAACGTGCGCGCGGTCATCCTTTGCAAGCGACATATCCGGTTCGATTTTTTCAGGAATGTCGCGAAGATGACCGCCGTCAACCAGGAAGCCATGTCCGTGCTGGAAGATATCGGTCTGGCGGACAAGCATGACCATCTGGCGGGCGAGCTTTCCTACGGGGAGCAGCGCGCGCTGGAAATAGGCCTCACCCTGGCCTTGGACCCGCAAATGGTCCTGCTGGACGAACCGACGGCCGGCATGTCCATCGACGAGACGCGGGACGCGGTCAAGCTGATCGACCGGCTGACCAAGGGCAAGACACTGGTCATCATCGAACACGACATGGAAGTGGTGTTCACTCTGGCCACCAAAATCACGGTGATCAATTACGGCGAGGTTCTGGTGAGCGGAACACCGGAAGAGATTCGCGGAAACCAGTTGGTGAAAGAAGCGTATCTGGGGTCGTAGCCAAAATGCTCGAACTGAATAAGATCAATACATACTATGGGCAGAGCCATGTTCTTTTTGACGTCAGCCTGGAGGCGCGTCAGGGGGAAATCGTCGCGTTGCTCGGCCGTAACGGCGTTGGGAAAACGACGACCATTCATACCATCATGGGGCTCACGCCGCCTCGGAACGGTTCCATCCGTTTCAAGGGCCGGGAAATCAGCGGAGAAAAATCGCATCAAGTGGCCATGGCCGGTATCGGCCTGGTGCCCGAGGAACGATGGATTTTCCCCACCCTGACTGTTCATCAGAATCTGATCATGGGCGTCAAGCCCGGCCGGATGGGCAAAAAAGTGGTCGACGGCTGGGACCTGGATCGGGCCTACGAGTATTTCCCTCGCCTGGCCGAACGCAAGAATCAGAAAGGTGGGGTCCTGTCCGGCGGCGAAATGCAGATGCTGACCATCGCCCGCACGCTCATGGGTAATCCGGAACTGATTTTGATCGACGAGCCCACCGAGGGGCTGGCCCCTATTATCGTGGAACGGGTCAATCAGGTCATCCGGCAAATCAACGACCACGGGACCACCGTGCTCCTGGTCGAACAAAAACTGCACGTATGCCTGGGACTGGCCGATCGCATTTATGTGTTGAGCAAGGGCGAAATCAAATGGACCGGCACGCCCGAGGAGTTGGAAGAACGCAAGGACATCCGGAAGCACTACCTGGAGGTGTAAGGACCGCGCGCGCATTTTTGCTCGGTCCCGCAATTAAATGCAACATTTGGGCAAGGAGGTTGTCGGTATGAAAAGGTTCGTGTGGTTTATGGCGGTTATCGTCGGGCTTGCGCTCGTCATTCCAAGCGCCTACGCCGAGGATACGGTTAAGCTGGGAGTAAACGAGGTGAGGTCGGGCGCGTTCAAGTCCAACGGCGACCGGATCATCTGGGGCGTGGAAGCCGCGGTGAAAGAAGCCAACGACGCGGGCGGCGTGCTGGGCAAGAAGCTCGAAGTGGTGGTCGAAGACAACCAGATGAAGGGCGAAATAGCGGTCCAGAAGCTGAAAAAGATGATCCTGGAAGACAAATGCCAAGTCATCATCCAGGGCTCTTCCTCGGGTGTCGGTGGCGCCCTCGCCCAGCAGATGCCTCGCTACAAGACCATCTATCTGAGCGTCGCCGCGGAAGCCATGGGCATCACCGGCGAAAACTTCAATCCCTATGTGTTCAGAACCTGCCTGAACGCGGGCATGCACGTAAAAGGCCTGGCCCACTATTTCAACAAAAAGGGATTGAAGAAAGTGTTCCTGATCAACCAGGATTATTCCTGGGGCCATGACGTAGCCAAATTTTATGAAATGGCGATCAAGGCCATCGCTCCCGACGCGGAGGTGGTGGGCAACGAGTTTCATAAGGTCTTCAATAAGGATTTCGCGCCGTACATCAGCAAAATCCAGGCTTCGGGCGCCGAATACGTCATCACCGGCAACTGGGGCACCGACCTGACGCAGCTCATTGTCCAGGGCCGCGAGCTGGGAATGAAGATTCCCATCGGCGGCACCTTCCTGGATGACGACGCGGTCTTTGCCGTGGCCGGCGATAAGGCCTTGGGCGATGTGGACTCCGCCATGTATACCCTGGGCGTGGATACGCCGGAAGCCAAGAAGTTCGAGGAAACGTACCATAAGAATTCCGACGGCAAGTGGCCGTCATTCGTGGCCATGCAGGGGTATCTCGGAACCAAGATGTACCTGGCGGCGGTGAAAAAAGCGGGCAGTTTCGACACCGATAAGGTTATCAAGGCCTTTGAAGGATTGGAGTATGAAGGCCCGGTGGGCACGATAACCATGCGCAAGGAAGATCATCAGGCCCAGTCGCCGGAGGTTATCGGCCAGGTAGTGGAAAAGACCAAATACTATGACACTCCCTATCTGAAGCCGGTAGAGATCATTCCCGCGAAAGACGTGTCCCTCAGCCTGGAAGAAAGCGGCTGGAAACCTTACAAGGAATAGGTTAATACTGTCGGGGCGGATCGTGAAAACGGTCCGCCTCATTTTTTTTGTCCAAAGGAGGTTTTCATGGACGCGAATTGGGGGCACGTGGCTGTTTCCGTGCGGGATATGGACAAGGCGGTAAGCTTTTATAGAGACGCGCTGGGATTTGAAGTTGAATGGGACATGCCCGAACGCGGCGGGGAACTGCTGTCGCAAGTCGTCGGTATGCCCGAAGCGAACGCGCACATCGTCATGCTGAAGGGGTACGGGACCAAAATCGAGCTGTTCAAGTGGCGTTCGCCCGAGGGACAACAACAGCCTATCTGCCAACAATGCGATTTCGGCATCACCCACTTCGCGTTTTCCGTGCGCGGCATTCACCAGATCTATGAAGACCTGGTAAGCAAGGGCGTCCGGTTCAACTGCCCGCCGCAGAATCTTCGGCCGGGAGTCTGGGCTACCTATATGAATGACCCCGAAGGAAACACCATCGAGATTATCCAATATCAAGACGAATAGAGGCCGGCCATGAAATGCAAGGACAAGATCGCCATTGTGACAGGAGCCGCAGCTGGCATCGGAAAGGGCATCGCCCTTGAACTGGCTCGCGAAGGGGCCAGGGTCGCCGTCTGGGATGTAAACGAACAGGCGCTGGCCCTCGCCAAAAAGGATATTGAAGCGCTCGGAGTCCCGGCCATGGCCCTGGCCGTGGATGTTTCCTCCCGCGCCCAGGTTCAAAAAGCGGCGGCGGAAGTGGTCGGCCAGTGGGGCCGGGTGGATATCCTGGTCAACAACGCCGGTATCTGCCGCACGGGTTCCATTGAAGAAATACCCGAGCAGGAATGGGACCTGGTGCTGGGCGTCAACCTGAAGGGAACCTTCCTCTGCTCCCAGGCGGTCATGGGCGGCATGAAAAAGCAGGGCTCGGGCAAGATCATCAACCTGGGCTCCATTTCGGGAAAACTGGGCGGCATTGTCGCGGGCGCGCATTATTCGGCTTCCAAGGCCGCCATCATGTGTTTTACCAAGTCCCTGGCCCGCGAACTGGCGCCTTACGGGGTGAACGTGAACGGCATCGCTCCCGGCGTTGTCGAGACGGACATGTCCATGGCACTGGCCGGCGGCGATTATTCAAGCTATGTCGCCTCCATACCCCTGGGCCGGGTGGGGAGCGTCCGGGAAACGGCCCGCGTGGTCGTTTTTCTCGCCTCCGACGACGCGAGTTACCTGGCGGGCGAAATCATCGCCGTCAACGGCGGCCAGTTGATGGATTGATGAATCAAGGAGCTTTGCGGGGGTTCACACCCCCGCGCCCCCGAGTTATTTCTCGCTCCGCTCGAAATGACAGATCGGCGGGGAGCTCAGCTCCCCATCCTATTGTTCCGTAGTCCACACTGAACATGTTGGGGCGAAAAATCCTGGATTCCGCGGTTAAGCGGAATCCAGGGTCGGGGAATTGGCGGTTATTTCATTTATTCGTAGGGGCGGGTTTAAAACCCGCCCCTACAATTTTCAGGGGGTGTGGGGGAAGAGATTCCCCCACAATGCTTTTCTCTTTCTTTAGCTTATACTGCGTCGGCGCTCTGCGGCTCTTTCTTTTTTTCATGTCTGTGGAATTTGAAGAAGATGATCAGCGCCGCGATGATGGCGATGGGGATCATCATGATGAGCAGGTATTGTGTGAGGAGGGCGGCGGACGCCGCAAAAACACCAAGCACCGCGCCGATCAGCATGAACATCCAGTCAAAATGAACTCCGGCCAGATAGGTGGTCAGCGCCAGAAGCATCAGGGTGAACAATCCCGCCTCGTCCGCTCCCACAAGGCCCACATTCGCCACCTGTCGCCATATGATATAAACAAAAAACAGCAGCCCCACCCAATGCAACAGCAGCCGTCGTATGAGCCCCACGGTTATTTTGCCTTCGTCCTTCTTGGTGGCGCGCCACGCGTAAACGATGCAGACGATGGCGAAGATCGGAACCATGAAAAGCCAGTAGGTAAAGGCTCCCGCGCGATCGTAATTGGTAACTCCTACGCCTATTATCGAGAGCGTCAATAAAAACAGGCCCATGATGATACGCGCGCGCACCTGTTTTAGCGTCGTTATGATGGCGCGTTCCGTCTTCACCACGGATTCCTGTTCTTTACGGACTTTCTCTTCCACGGAAGGATCGCTCATGCTGTTCTCTTTTCCCAAAAGGTTGTATTAGAATAAAAACCTTTATATTTATAGCATGGGCGCCGGCCAATGTCATGCGCGCCGGCCTCGTTTCCCGCGGATTCGAACGGCGCCTAGAAGGAACGCCTTCCGGCGGCGCCGCGCTTCATCAATATTTAACCGGCGCAAAACAAAAGGCTCACCGATTCCGGCGGATAGTTGAAAAGCATTTCAGTGCGAACACAACCTCTGAGCGGAGGATTTCCCCATGCGGTTTTATAAGAGGACGACACTCACCGCGCTGCTGCTGATCGTGGCGCTGACTGCGTTTTCCCCGGCAGTTTTCGGCCAGGAGGCCAAAAACGTTATCGTGCTTATCGCCGACGGCTGTTCCGCCGAACAATATACCTTGGCCCGGTGGTTCAAGGGTGCGCCGCTCAGCCTGGACCCGATCCGCGTGGGAGCTGTCAAAACCTACATAGAGGATTCGGTCATCGCCGACTCCGCTCCCACGGCGTCCGCGTACGCCACCGGGTACCGCACTTCGGACAAGTTCATCAGCGTGGGACCCAAGGGCGACGCGCTGACCACCGAAGCCCAACCGCCCAATGAACTCGAATACCGTCCCCTGGCCACGGTTCTGGAAGGCGCCAGGCTCGAGGGCAAGGCCGTCGGGATCGTCGCCACTTCGCGCGTCACTCACGCCACGCCCGCCGCGTATATGGCGCACGCGCCCTCGCGTTCCATGGAAAACGACATCATGGAACAGGCCGTTTATCAGAACGTCGACGTGGTCCTGGGCGGCGGCATGGATTATCTGCTGCCCAAAAACCTGGGCGGCGTCCGCGACGACGGCGAAAACCTGCGGGATGTCCTGGCAAAACGCGGTTATGAAGTGGTCGAAAACCGGGATGGCCTGATGAAGCTGACGTCGGGCAAGGTCTTCGGGTTGTTCGCCAAGGACCACATGGAGGCGGAGATCGACCGCGAACGGGTGGCGCCCCTACAGCCCACGCTGGCCGAAATGACCCAAAAGGCCATCGAGCTGCTCTCCCAAGACCCGGACGGCTTTTTCCTGATGGTGGAAGGCAGCGAAGTCGATTGGGCGGACCACGCCAACGATCCGGGCCAGCTTCTGAGCGATCTTTTGATGTACGACCAGGCGGTCCAGGTGGCGTTCGACTTTGCCCAAAAGGACGGCCACACCCTGATCCTGGCGCTTTCCGACCATAACACCGGCGGCATGTCCATCGGCAACGGTTCCACTGACACCGGCTATTCGCAAACAAAGGTGGAAACGCTGCTCGATCCCCTGAAAAAGATAACCATGTCCACCTACCGCATGTGGAAGGACGGCGACCACGACACGGTGGAAGGCATCAGGGCGATGGTGGCCAAGGGATGGGGGATCGATATTAGCGACGCGGAAGCGAAAGAAATTCTGAGTTTATCGCAGAGCAAACGGGGCAAGAAAACGGTCGGCCATGACGCCCTGGGAGAAATATTGTCCGCGCGGCATACGGTGATCGGCTGGACCACGCACGGCCATACCGGAGGCGACGTGCCGCTCCACGCCTACGGCCCCGGACGGCCCATGGGCGTGGTGGACGGCCCGGATATCGGCAGGATTACCGCCCGCGCGCTGGGGATCGATCTCGACGATCTGAACCGGACCCTGTTCGTGGACGCTTCGACCGCCTTTCCCCAGGCCGAGGTCGTCATCGATCGATCGGACAAGGAAAATCCGGTGGTCAAAATCAAATCCGGGGAAGCCGCTTTTGAGCTTCCGGTCAACAAGAACATCCTGATCGCGCCGGATTCGACCATCGATCTGGACGGGGTGGTGGTCTACGCGCCAAAGACCGGAAAGGCCTACCTGCCGCTTCAGGCCGTGAAGATCATACAGGATAAAACAAAAAGTCACTGAAGCGCCCGCGAGGGCGCGGAAGCCGACGACCGGTTACCGTCCCCTCGTGGCGATGGCCATGCGAGCCAACTCGTCGCACCGTTCGTTTTCCGGATGGCCGCTGTGGCCGCGAGTCCACTGCCAGGTCACGTTATGGCTCCGGTTCAACTCGTCCAGCTCGCGCCATAACTCGGCGTTCTTGACCGGCGTGCGGGCCGCCGTTCGCCACCCGTTAGCCTTCCAGCCCTTGATCCACTCCGTGATCCCCTTTTTCACGTACTGGGAATCGGTGCACACCGTTACCTCGCGCCGTCCGCGAAGTTCCTCCAGCGCCCTGATAACGGCGGTCAGCTCCATCCGGTTGTTGGTGGTCTGGCGCTCGTACCCGGAAAGCTCCTTGGCGCCGCCGCCGGAACGAAGGAGCGCGCCCCAGCCGCCGGGTCCGGGATTCCCCTGGCAGGCGCCGTCGGTGAAGATTTCCACCTGCCCGCTCTGGTCCCAAGAGGGGAGCGGAACGTCGGGATCGCCCGACACGGCGCCCTCGATAGCTTTCCCGGCCGCGACGCGCGGCTTTTTCTCCGCGGGCGCGGCTTTTTTCTCGCCCAGCAGCTTTCGGACGGTTTGCACGAGACGCCGGGCGTCTTCCGCTCGCGTCTCTCCATGATCCAGCCGCGCTTCGATATCGGCCAGTTCTTCCAGGGTCATCGTTTCATCAAGTTTGGACATAGGGGATTTCCGGGGAGCGTCGGCTGTCCAGCGAGGACCGGAGCGCCGATGCGGTATACAAACATAATGTACATATCATACTAATTGAACGCTTAATAAGTACAAAAGGAAAACAGCTTAAAAACAAACTAAAGCTGAACAAAGAACGGTTAAAAAGGCGGCAGATAAAGAAACCTCGCCGTCATCGCGTCGGGTTTCATACCATAGATCGGGAAAAAGATCTATTCATGCCTATAATCCAATGCTCCTCATTCGACCCTAAATACGGAGGCCGCCGCCATGAGCGCTAAAAGCCTGAAGGCCGATCTTCATGCGCATTCCAAGTATTCCACCAGACCGTCCCAGTGGGTACTGCAGAAGATCGGTTGTTCTGAAAGTTATACCGAACCTTTGTCCCTTTATAAAATCGCGCGCGATCGCGGCATGGATCTGGTGACCATCACGGATCATAACTCGATCAGCGGCAGCCTGGAAATAGCCCATCTCGAAAACGCCTTCGTGAGCGAGGAAATTACCTCTTATTTTCCGGAAGATAAATGCAAACTGCATGTGCTGGCGTACGATATAACCGAAAAACACCATGAAGACATCACCCGCCTGCGCGAGAACGTGTTCGAACTGGCGCCGTACCTGCGAAGCCAGAACATCGCCCACGCCGTCGCGCACCCCCTCTATTCGCCCAATGAACGGCTCACCATGGAACACGTCGAACAGATGCTGCTGCTGTTCAACATATTCGAACAAAACGGCGCGCGGGACGATGTCCAAAATAACATGCTGGCCCGGCTCATCAAGGGGCTCCGTAAAGAAGATCTGGACCTGCTGGCCAACAAGCACGGAATCGAACCGTACGGCGAAACACCCTGGCAAAAAACCATGATCGGAGGATCGGACGATCACTCTTCACTGCACCTCGCCAGCAAATATACGGAAATCAAGGACGTCAAAAACGTTTCCGAATTTCTGGCCGGCATGGTACAGGGAAAAGCGCTGGTCCAGGGAAAAGCGTCTACTCCCAAAAAGCTGGCCCACACTTTGTACAGCATCGCCTACCAGTTCTACGGAACCAAATTCGGGCTCAGCCGGTTCGCGGGCCGCGACCTCCTGCTGAAATTCGCCAGCCGCGTGCTTACTTCCAACGCCACCGGAGAGGAGCACTTTCTGGACCGCATCCGCTGCATGGTGACCTACCGGATGCGCAAATCCTTTTCCAAGCCCAATCCGCTGTCCATAAACGGCCTGGCCCAGAATGAAGCCCGCAACATCATCTTCGGCGACCCGGTCATCAAGGACATGATGAACGCTACCAGCCGCGACCCCGAGGACATGGTAAACGTCTGGTACCGCTTTGTGAACCAGGTGTCGGAAAAGATCCTGCGGCAGTTCGCGGACTCGACACTGGAAAGCATCTCCGGCGCCAACCTCTTCGATATCTTTCAGAAAATCGGATCCGCCGGAGCGCTGTACACCATGCTGGCCCCGTTTTTCGTATCCTACACCCTGTTTTCCAAGGGCCGGTTGACCACGGATAAGTTGCGGGAACATTTCAACCTGAATCCCGAAAAAGATCCGATCGACAGTCTGAACGTGGCCCACTTCACGGATACCTTCTACGAAGTGAACGGGGTCGCCAAGACCTTGAGAATGCAGGTAAAATTCGCGCAGAAGAATCAGCAGAAGCTGACCATGATCACCTGCGGCCCCGAACCGGACGCGCCCGGCGTGGTCAATTTCAAACCCATCGGGACGGTCGACCTGCCCGAATATCCCGAAATGAAGCTTTTCTATCCCCCGCTGCTGGAAATGCTCGATTATTGCTACGAACAGGAAATCAATCTGATCCACGCCGCCACTCCCGGCCCCATCGGTTTAGCGGCCCTCATTATCGCCCGAATCCTGAAATTGCCCCTCCATGGTACCTACCACACCGCGCTTCCCCAGTACGTCAGCGAGCTTACCAGCGATGTGGCCCTGGAAGAAGCGGCGTGGAACTATATGATCTGGTTTTACAATCAAATGGACACCGTGTTCGTCCCCTCCCGGGCCACCGGCGCCGAACTGATAGCCAAGGGAATCCATGAGGACAAGATCCGCTTCTATCCTCGCGGGATCGATACGGAACGTTTCCATCCGGACAAACGCAGCGGATTCTTCAAGACCAACTACAAGGTGCAGAACAACGATCTGAAACTCCTCTACGTGGGCCGGGTGTCCAAAGAGAAAAACCTGCCCCGGCTGGTGGAGGTGTTCAAAAACATATCCCAGGTCCGCAAGAGTGTCCATTTGGTGGTGGTGGGCGACGGCCCCTACCTGGACGAAATGAAAGCCGCCCTGCGCGGAACCTCCGCCACCTTCACCGGGTATCTCGCCGGAGACGATCTCGCCGAAGCCTACGCGTCGAGTGACGTGTTCATCTTCCACTCCACCACGGACACCTTCGGCAACGTGGTGCTGGAAGCTCAGGCGTCGGGTCTTCCGGTGATCGTCACCGACCAGGGCGGCCCCATGGAAAACCTCATTGACGGTGAAACCGGCCACATTCTGCCGGCCGAAGACATCGACGGGTTCGTGAACGCGGTGCTGAGACTCGCCGACAACCCGGATCTGCTGAACGACATGAAGGCCGCCGCCCGTAAATACGTGGAAAAGCGCACCTTTGAAGCCGCCTACCTGGAACAGTGGAAAATGTACGACTCGGAAATGGACGGCATGAAAGCGGCCTAAATCGCATAAAAAGAAAAAGCATCGCGGGGGTATCCCTGCGCCTTGAAGATCCCGATGTAATCGGAGCGCGCTCCCTGAAAATTGGGGGCGAAAGATTTTTCGCCCCTACCGCGCTCGAGATGACAGACTCGTCTTTATTGTCCAATAAAGACTTCACACACCGCCGACCTTCTCGTTCTCGTCATTCCGCGGCTTGACCGCGGAATCCAGTTCTTCAAAGTATTAATAACTTCTGGACCCCGCGATCAAGTCGCGGGGCGACGAACCACTAAACGTCGTGTTATTCGAATGCTCAACCGGAGGAGCGGACGAGTAGACGGATGACTTAGACGTACGAATACCCCATCCTTGTCATTCCGACCGAAGAAACAATTCCCGTTTTTATAAGCCGAGAACGGCGCCTTCTTCCGGGGACGCGAAATCAATCGGTGGCGTTGGTTCGAAATATCGGGTGATTTCTTCCATGGCGTTGCTAAAAAGAGCGGGGTCGTCCGACTGATACGCGTCGCGCATGACGTTGACCGACTCCATGACCTGGCGGAGCATGCCTTCGGTGTGGGGGTTGGCCTTGGCGAGATCGTTATAGATGGCGGGGCCTTGGCGCAAATGGTGGCGCAGCATGGAAACCAGATCACCGAACCAGGGTCCCGCGAGCGGCAGGTCGGTCGAGAGATCGAATCCCAGCCGAACTAGGCTGTGGCCGAAACTGAAAAGATAAAAATGGCGGAGCGCCTGCACGGTGGCCATGAGTTTGTCGTGGCGCTCGGGATCGATGTCCACCACCCGCGCGCCCTGTTCTTCCCAGAATGAACGAAACCAGCTCATCCATCTGATGGAGCGGGCGGGGCAGGCGAACACGACCTGATCGTTGAGGCCCTCGACGGCGGGGCCGAACAGTGGATGGCTGCCGATCACTTCGCCTCGGCAATGAGCCAGCATGTGGCTAACCGGCGATTGTTTCAGCGACCCGATGTCGATAACCACGCCGTCTTCGGGCGTGAACGGGCCGATTTCCTTGATCACGTCATCCATGGCCGGGATCGGGGCCGCGATGATGGTAACGTCGTGGCGGGCGATAGCGCTCCAATCCACGTTCCCCGTTTTCTTGTCCAGAGTTTCCACCGGAAACCCGGCGCCGCTAAATATTCGTGCCATCAGGGAGCCCATTTTGCCATGGCCTCCTACGACGGCGATACTCCTCGGTTTCAGCATGGTGGTAATCCTCATGGTTCGATCACTTATGAGCGGACGCCTGGGCCGGAGTTGACGACCGCTTGAATCCCAGGGTTGATTTGTCCCAATGCGTTCCAAAGTTCCAGCGATTGGCGGGCTTCGTGCGTATCCTGTTTCCCAAGGTCGCCCTTGGGGTAGGAACCCAACAGCTTCAGATGCATGGTTTCGCGCCCCGCCTCGTCAAGCGCTTCCCGCAGATGGTCGTCGCTTTCATGACCTTCGAGATCCAGAAAGAACAGATATTCCCAGGGAGCGGATTTGGACGGCCGGGATTCGATTCTGGTCAGGTTGATCCCATTGCGGGCGAACGGCGCGAGCGCCTTGAATAGCGAGCCGGGCTCATGAGCCGCCCCGAACACGATGGACGTTTTATCATTGCCGGTTCTTTGGACTTCTCCTCGTCCGAGGATGAAAAAACGGGTGATGTTGGGCCGCCGGTCCTGAATGTCCTGTTCCAGGGTATTAAGTCCGTACCGTTCGGCCAGCATGGCGCTTCCCACGGCCGCCGCCCCGGCTTCTCCGCCGGCGATCTTCGCCGCCGCCGCCGTGCTGTCCGCTTGCAGCAGAGCGCGTCCGGGCAGTCTGTCAGCCAGCCAGTTCAGACACTGGCTCAACGCCTGGGGGTGTGAATAGATACGTTCGATTCGGTCCAAAGATGCTTCCTTGGACATCAGCGCGTGAGAAATGGGACAGAATATTTCTCCGGTGATTCGCGCGTCGCTCAGGGCGAGGCGGTCCAAAGTGGCTGTCACGGCGCCTTCGTTGGAATTTTCCACCGGCGCGACGCCGAAATCGCACTGCCCGCTCTCCACATCCTTAAACACGTCCGCTATGGCCCCGCACGGCTTGTAATCCGTGGACCGTCCGAAATACCGCTGCGCGGCCAGATGGGTAAAGGTGGCTTCCGGCCCCAGATAGGAAATTTTCAGGTTTTGCTGAACCGCCCGGCAAGCGGATATGATTTCGGTGAAAATGGTTTCCACCGCCGAAGGCTGGAGACACCCGGCGTCCAGGTTCCTGACCCGTTCCAGCAAACTTCGTTCACGCCCCCCGTCAAAAACGGGCAATCCGGATTTTTGTTTTTGTCGACCGATTTCAGTGGCGTACGCGGATCGTTTTCCGAGTAGCCGAATGATTTCCTCGTCCACGGAATTGATCATGTTTCGCAATGATTCAATGGCCTGCTGTTCCATAACCGTCTCATTCAAAATCTGTGTATGACTGTCCAAAGAAGAAAAACGTCAGCAATGGTTTCGATCTACATGGGCCGTCCGATAAATGTGGCCATGGCGCGCAGTTCATCCATCATGGTCTGGAACATCGCGGGCGTTAGCGACTGATCGCCATCGCAGAGCGCGTTTTCCGGGCAATGATGCACTTCGATCATCAACCCGTCCGCGCCGACCGCCAGAGCGGCCTTGGCCAGGGGCGCCGACATACCGGTAATCGCCTACGGCGTGGCTGGGATCGACGATAACCGGCAAGTGGGTCCGTTCCTTGAGAACGGGGATGGCGCTGAGGTCCAGCGTGTTGCGGGTCGCGGTCTCAAAGGTTCTGATGCCGCGTTCGCACATGATCACCTGATCGTTGCCGGAAGCGAGGATGTATTCGGCGGACATGAGGAATTCCTTGATGGTGGTCATCAAGCCGCGTTTGAGCAGGACCGGTTTCTTGACCTTGCCCAGTTTCTTCAGGAGCGAAAAATTCTGGCTGTTGCGCGAACCCACCTGCAAGATGTCGGCGTATGACTCCACCAGCGCGATGTCATCGGAGTCCATGACTTCGGTTACGATGGGCAAATCGGTAAGTTCCCGCGCCTTTTGCAGGAGTTTCAACCCTTCTTCCTCCAGCCCCTGGAAGCTGTACGGGCTGCTTCTGGGTTTGAACGCCCCGCCGCGCAGAATGCAAGCGCCCGCCTCTTTCACGCATTGCGCGGTCGTCAAAAGCTGTTCTTCGCTTTCAACGGAACAGGGACCGGCGATGACCGAAAAGGACGGGCCTCCAATTTGAACCGAACCGACCTCGAACGATGGTGGGAGCGAAGCGGGTTTCCCTGCTGGCCAGCTTGTAGGGCGGGAGCTTAGGCTGTGTGATGGCGGGGCTCGCGTTCGTTCCCATGGCTGGGATGGGGACTGATTCCGTATTCATGTCCATTTTCTTTTTCCTCCTGGTTGAAAACGAAAAGGCCGTGAGGTTTACCCCACGGCCTTTAAAAAAGAAGGGCCATGGGTTTACTCTTTCTACCCATGGCCCGGATTCGTTTCTATTTTTGGTCAGTCTTAGACGGCATCCTCCAGAGCGCACGGGTAGGCGGTAAAATAATAAAAATAATAATAAAAACCGTTGCTAAAAAGTTTCATACCCGTCTGTCTCTGAATAAGTGTAATCCTGATTTTTGTCGATCTTATAGATGCAGTAAACAGCAAGTCGCCGAGCTTGTCAAGGTTTTTTTGTCCGGGCCGCTGAAAAATTATCCAAATAGATGTTGAAATGGGAGGACCCTTTTTGGAAAAAGGGTCTCTCCCAAACCCACTCCCAAAAACCTTAAGTTATTAAAAAATAAAACGTTTCAGGCAAAATTAGTTGGCATTTCGACCGTAGAGGCGGTTCGCGAACCGCCCCCGCCAAAGTTGGTATTCGCACGTCTGAGTCATCCATCTACTCGTCGCCCCGCGACTCGATCGCGGGGTCCAGAAGTTATTACATACTTTGAAGAACCTGGATTCCGCGGTTAAGCCGCGGAATGACGGAACAAGAGGCCCGTTGAGTCGGGCCGCCCGTGGGGTCTTCATTGGACAATAAAGAAGGCGAGTCTGTCATTTCGAGCGCGGTAGCGACGAAAAATCTTTCGCCCCTAATTTCCAGGAGGCGCGCCCCGATTACATCGGGATCTTCGAGGCGCAGAAATTCCCCCGCCATGCTTTTTCATTTCTTTTCTTCAAGAGCGCGGACAATACTGCGCCAGCCAGATGAGGGCCAGGCTGTAGGAAGCCGCGCCGAATCCGGCGATGGTTCCCCGGCACACCGGCGAAATCAATGAACGATGTCGAAATTCTTCGCGGGCGTGCGGATTGGTCACATGGACTTCGACCACCGGGACCGCGATGGCGGCGATGGAGTCGCGGATGGCAACGCTGGTGTGGGTGTAGCCGCCGGCGTTGAGGATCACTCCGTCGGTTTGTCCGTCCGCGTTTTGCAGCGCGTCGATGAGCGCGCCTTCGCTGTTGGATTGAAAAAAGGATATCTCCACGCCCAGCTTGCTCGCCAGACCTTTCAGATCCTCCTCCACATCCCGCAGCGAGGTGGTTCCGTATTTTTCGGGTTCGCGTTTGCCCAGCAGGTTCAGATTGGGCCCGTTGATCACCAGTATTTTCATGGATTGCTTCCCGTGGCGGCGCGTTGTTCCAGAAACGCGTCGGCTATAACCAAGGCCGCCATGGCTTCGGCGACCGGGCACACACGCGGGCACAGGCAGGGATCATGGCGCCCTTGCACCTGGATGGTCCGCGTCCGGCCGGTCAGGTCGATCGTGTTTTGGGGTTTGGCGATGGATGAGGTCGGTTTGACCGCCAGTCGCATGACAATGGGTTCGCCGTTGGAAATACCGCCCAGAACCCCGCCCGCGTTGTTCCCGAGGAACCCTTCCGGCGACAGGGGATCGTTGGCCCGGGAGCCGCGCATTCCGGCCAGCCGGAACCCGGCGCCGAACTCCACGCCTTTCACCGCGCCGATGGAAAACATGGCCGCGCCCAGCAGCGCGTCGAGCTTGTCGAAGACCGGATCGCCCAGGCCGGCGGGAACCCCGGTGACGACGACTTCGATGACGCCGCCGATGGAGTCGCCGTCTTCCCGCGCCGCGTCCACCAGACCGGCCGCCTGATCGAAACGGTCGGGATCGGCGAACCTCAGGGGGTTGTGTTCGACGTAATCGAGGTCAACCTTTTCCGCTTCAATTCCGCCGATGGCCAGCGTGTAGGCCTGCGTCTCGATGGCGAACGGCTTCAAAAACGCCTTGGCTACCGCGCCTCGCGGCCACCCGGCCCACGGTTTCGCGTCCTGACGATCTTCCGCCTCCGGGCTGCGGCGGAACGCCGTATTTTTTAAAATAGGCGTAATCGGCGTGGCCGGGCCGGAAGAGTTCCCCGATGGCTTTGTAATCCTGGGACCGGACGTCCTTGTTGCGTACCAGGAGCGAGATGGGCGTTCCCAGGGTTTTACCGTCCACGACCCCGGAGAGAATCTCCACCTCGTCGGTTTCGCGCCGCGCGGTCACGTATTGGGATACGCCGGGGCGTCTGCGGTCGAGTTCGCTCTGGATGAAATCCCGATCAAGCTCGATATTCGGCCGGAACGCCTTCCACGATCACGCCGACCGCCGCGCCGTGCGACTCCCCGAAGGTGGCTATTCTGAAATACCGTCCAAAAACGCTACCCATCGACGGCCTCCAGGGTGGACAGGACGTCCGCCAGTTCTTTTTTGGACACATCGTCCACGCACACGGCCGAACCCCGGCCGTTCAGCAGCACGTAGATCAGCTTGCCGTCGACCATCTTTTTGTCGTGCAGCATGGCGCCCCAGGCGTCTTCCACCGGGGGGAGCGGCGTGGGGCGGGGATCGATGAGCTTGAGGGTTTCCTGGATCTTCGCGCCCATGGACGGCGGTATCAGGCCGCGCCGTTCGGACAGCAGGACAGCGACCAGCATGCCCGCCGCCACGCCCCGGCCGTGGGAAATTTTGAATGCGTTATAGGTCTCCACCGCGTGGCCGTAGGTGTGGCCGAAATTGAGAATGCGCCGCAGGCCGGTGTCCAGAAAATCCTGGCTCACGATGCGGGCCTTGGCCCGCGCGGACAGGGAAGCGAGTTCGCCCAACAGCGGCGCGTCCTGGCCGAGCAGCGCCCGAATATGCGTTTCCACCAGGTCCGCCAAGGCGGGCTCGTACACCAGGCCGGTTTTGTAGGCTTCCACCAGGCCTTCCCGGATCTGGCCGCGTTTCAATGTGCCCAAAGCGCGCATGTCCAGAATGACTCCGACGGGGTCCTTGAACGCGCCGATCATGTTTTTGGCCGCGGAAACATTGACCGCCGTCTTGCCGCCAATGGCGGCGTCCACGCAGCCGACCAGGGAAGTCGATACCGGCAGATACCGCATGCCGCGTTTGTAGATGGAGGCGACAAACCCGCCCAGGTCGGTCACCACGCCGCCTCCCACGGCCACGAGCAGGTCGCTCCGTTCAAAGTGGTTTTCCAGCAGCTTGTCGATGACCCCGCGCGCTCCGTTCAGGGTTTTGGACCGTTCCCCGGCGGCGACGGTTATGACCACCGGATCGACGAGTCCGGCGGTCAGCGCTCCCAGCCGCAACCGGGCCACGGTGCGGTCCGTCAGGATCGCCGCCCGCCTCGATCCGGCCATTTCCGGCAAGACCTCTTCCGCCCGCCAAGTGGCCACCACCGGCCGGTCGGCGCCGTTCATCCGCACGGTAAATTGTTGATCGGGATACAAAGCCCGAACGATTTCCAGAGCCACTTCCTCGGGGGGACGGCCATTGTTTTCAACGGCGCAATCGTTCCGCGCGTATAGAGCTTGCCGCCGGTCAAAAAGCTTTTGTAACGTCTCCCGGTCCCGCCACAGGGGACGTGTGGCCCGTTCGGATTCGTCCAATCTGTCCATGAGCGTGTCCAGATCGGCGCGGAGATGGACAATGGCCCCGGAAGCGTACATGAGCTTCAGGTTTTCTTCGCGCTCGGGCGCGCCTCCCCCGGTGGCCACCACCAGACGGTCGCGGCGGGCCAGTTCCTCCAGCAGGGCGCTCTCTTTTTGCCGGAAGGCCTCTTCTCCCAAGTCTTTAAATACGTCGGAGATGGGTCTTTTAAACTGCTTTTCTAGCATGTCGTCCATGTCCACGAACGGACGTCGCAAGATGGCGGCCAAAAGCCGCCCCACCGTGCTTTTGCCGGCGCCCATGAATCCGGTCAGGTAAATGTTTCCACTCATAACGATTCTTTCAAAGCGTCCAGATACCATGCGGGCTCGACGTCCAACCCGGTCCAGAGCATGAAGCTGCGCCTGGCCTGATAGGCCAGCATGGGGAGGCCGTCCATGAACCGCGCGTCGCGGGCGAGGGCGGCTGACTTCCAGAAATTTTCTTTTCTTCCGTAATTCAGATCGACGACCGCCTCGCACGTGGACAGCTTCAGACCGAGCGCCAGATCCGCCAGTTCCGGCGATTCCTGGGGGCTGGAAACGGAGGTGGCGTTCACCACCAGATGAACGGCGGGCTCTTGGGTTTTAAGGTCGTCGATCGGCATGGGCTTCGCGCCGAAACGGCCGGACAGCGCCGAAACATCGGCTTTATTGCGCCCGGCGACCACGATTGACCGCGCATTGAGCCTTTTCAAAGCGGCCACCGCCGCCTTGGCGGCTCCGCCTGCTCCGAAAACCAGCGCGTCCCGGCCTTCCGGGCTTATCCCGGCGCTTTCCAGCGCGTCGATAAAACCGTCTGCATCGGTATTGTATCCGCCCAGTTTATTATCCTGCAAGAAAATGGTGTTGATGGCGCCGATGGCGGCGGCTTCCTCGGAGATGTGATCGAGATACCCCATGACCGCCTCCTTGTAGGGAACGGTCACGTTGGCCCCGGCGATGTTCAATGCGCGCAGACCTGCGACCGCCTCCCCTATCCTCTCCGCTTCCACCTGAAAGGGAACGTACACGCCGCTCATGCCCAGCTTTTTCATGACCGCGTTGTGCATGGCCGGCGATTTGGAACGAAAGGCTCGTTCATCGCTGAGGATGCAGAAGACTTTCATCGGCATAACATCCGCAGGGCTTCGTGAAAATCGGGATAGGAGATGGAGACGCATTCCTCGCCGCGTATGGCCGGTTCGGTTTCTGTGAGCAGCCCGGCCAGCCGCAGGGTCATGGCGATGCGGTGATCGTCCAGGGAATCGAGTTCCCGCCGCGCCTTGAGCGGCGTGGGGCCTTCGATGATCAGCCGGTCCTCTTCGGCGGTAATCCGCGCTCCCATGGCGCCGAGTTGTCCGGCGATTGCCGCTAGCCGGTCGGATTCCTTCACCCGCAACTCGCCCACCCCTTCAAACACGGTGGTCCCCCGAGCCTGCGTGGCCGCCAGCGCCAGAATGGGTATTTCATCGATGAGCGCCGGGATTTCCTCGGCGTCGATCCGGCAACCCGCGAGCCCGCGCGAATACCGGGCGGTTATGGTCCCCGCCGGTTCCGGATCCTCGCGATCGGTTTCAATGTTCAGCGACGCGCCCATGCGCAGCAATACCCGCGCAAAGCCGGAACGTGTGGAATTGAGCAAGGTATTGCGGGCGATGATTTCGCTTCCGGGCAGGATCACGGCGGCGCAGAGAAAAAAGGCCGCGGAAGAGCTATCGCCAGGCACGTCGAATTCAGCGGGAAATTTCAGGGGGCCGCGTTCCACGCGCCAGCCGCCGCGAATTTTGGTAAGAGGCGCGTCCATCATGGTCAGCAGCCGTTCCGTGTGGTCCCGGCTGACGATGGGCTCCAAAACGCTTGTAGCGCCCGAAGCCTGCACGCCCGCCAGCAACGTGGCGCTCTTGAGCTGGGCGCTGGGGGTGGGAAGTTCGAATTCGATTCCCCGCAGATCCCCGCCTTCAATAGTCGCCGGGCTTTTTCCGGCGGCGAGTTCGATGGCCGCGCCCATGCGTCTGAGCGGCGCCGCGACCCGTTCCATGGGCCGTTTGCGCAGAGAGTCGTCTCCGTCCAGAACATACTGGCCCGGCTGCCCGGCCAGAATTCCCATGAGCAGCCGCATGGTGGTGCCGGAATTTCCGCAGTCGATGCTGCGCCCGGCTTTCGATTGCGCCCCCGGCGCCCTCCATGATCACCCGGTCGCCCTGGATATCGACATGCAACGCCCAGCGCCCTCACCGCTTCCAGGCTGGAGCGCACGTCCGCGCACGAGGAAAAATGAGTCGCGGTCAACCGACCTTCGGCCAGAATGCGACATGAGCGCCAGCCGGTGGGATATGGATTTGTCGCCCGGCGGTTCGAAATTCGCCACACAATTTCATCGATCATTTCCTTTGTAGATGCTCTTTACCGTCGCCGCCACGCTTTCGATATTACGCATGAGCGCGCAAAGGCGTCGAAGGTCAGACTTTGCCGGCCGTCGGAAAGGGCCTCGTCCGGGTCGGGATGCACTTCGATCATCAGACCGTCCGCGCCGGCCGCCACGGCCGCGAGAGCCATGGCGGGCACCAGTTCCGCGCTTTCCCACGGCGTGGCTGGGGTCCACCACCACCGGCAGGTGGGACAGTTGCTTTAGCAGAGGCACCGCCGATATGTCCAGTGTATTTCGCGTTTCCTTTTCAAACGTGCGGATGCCCCGCTCGCAGAGAATCACCTGCGGATTGCCCTTGCGCCAGGATGTATTCCGCGCGACAGCAGCAGTTCCTTCACCGTGGCCATCATCCCCTTTTGAGAATTACCGGCTTGTCCAGTTTCGCCCGCCGCCTCCAGAAGCGCGAAATTCTGCATGTTGCGGGTCCCGATCTGGAGAATGTCCGCGTATCCGGCCACCAGGGCGATTCCTCCGGGGTCAGCACCTCGGTGATGATGGGCAGCCCGGTTTCCTGCGGGCCTCGGCCAGATGCTCCAGCCCTTCCTGGCCCAGGCCCCGGAAGGAATACGGCGACGTCCGCGGCTTGAACGCGCCGCCGCGCAGCATATCCGCTCCTGCCGCCTTGATGAATCGGGCGATCTCTAATGCATGGCCTCCCGGGATTCCACGGCGCACGGTCCGGCCATGATCCGTAATGCCGCCGTCCCCGAGCGTTCGTGCGCCTGCACGGGATCAGCGTGTTTTCCACACGGAACGTCCGGCCCGCCAGTTTGCAGGAGGCCGAACAGTTCGATGCCCTCCACCTCCGGCAGCTTGGACAGGGCCTCGGTCAGTTCTTCGATCTGCCGGCGGCTTCATTTCTTCCACCACGCCCGAGCACCACGCGCGGTCTGGGACGTGATCATGCGCGGCTCGAACCCTCGTGCTTTGATGGCGGACAGGACATCCGCCACCTCTTTTTTCCGGCACTTTTCGGTCATCAAAATTACCATGACGCGCTTCCTTCCCTCAGGCCGCCTGTCGGCCGCACGACGTAGTGCTCCAGGAAATTCCGGAGGATGGATTTACCCAGCGGGGTGGCGATGGATTCGGGGTGAAACTGGACCCCTTCCACAGGCAGGCCCACGGCCCGCACGCCCATGACCACACCGTCCAAAGTCCAGGCCGATACTTCCAGACTGGCCGGCAAGTCGTCCTCGGGCGCCATCAGGGAATGGTACCGCGTGGCCTTGAACGGATTTCGGACGCCCCGATACATGGTCCGGCCGTCGTGAAAGACCTCCGAGGTCTTCCCATGAACCGGCTCCTTGGCCCGAACCACCTGGCCTCCGAACACCTCGGCCAATGCACTGATGCCCCAGGCAGACCCCCAGGATGGGGATTTTGCCGGCAAACTTCTCGATGACTTCGAGGCTCACGCCCGAATCGTCCGGCCGTCCCGGACCCGGCGAAATGACGATGGCCTCGGGGTTCAGCCATGTCGATCTCCGGGGGCGAGACCGCATCATTGCGTTTGACCGTGATTTCCCGGCCTAGCTCGCCCAACGCGTGAGCCAGGTTGAACGTAAAGGAATCGTAATTATCGATGATGAGAATCATTGGATTGTCCTCCTTGGCCAGATTCGATCCGGCGAGGTCTCGCGGCCAGACGGGCGGCCGCAGCGACTCGCGCTTCCTGGCCGTCCTGTTCCATAACCGTTTTCAATAAGCGCACTGCCCACGATCACTCCGTCGGCCAGATCCGGCCAGGAGCCGGGCGTCTTCCGGCCTGGATACTCCGAAACCCACGGCCACCGGCAGATCGGCGATCGGCTTTGATGGCCGAAACGGTACGTGGACAATTCCTCGGAAACCGACGTTTCCGAACCGGTGACGCCGGTCCGGGCCACGGCGTACACAAACCCCCGGCTGGACCGGATGACCTCTTTGCAAGCCGCTCCGCCGGCGTGGTGGGCGCAATCATGAAGATGGTGTCCATGCCGTGCCGCAGGCCGCCTCTTCCACCATTCATCGGCCTCTTCCAGAGGCAGATCCGGAACGATGACGCCGGACACGCCCGCTTCCCGCGCCTCGGCGGCAAAATGTCTCCACCCCAGGCGGAACATGGGATTGTACATAGGTCATGAGCACCACCGGCACGTCGGCCTTCTTACGGGCCTCGGCGATCAGCTCCAAAACCTTGGGCGGGGTCATGCCCGATGTCCAGGGCGCGTGACTGGATTTCTGGATGATCGGGCCGTCCGCCAACGGATCGGAAAACGGCAGCCCGACTTCGATCACGTCCGCACCGGCCTCGGCCAGTGCCTTAGAAAATCCAAACACGTTTGGGCGTCCGGATATCCGCCGGTGAAAAAGGGCATAAAGGCGCTCCGCCTCTGAGCGGCCGCGCTGCGAATGCTTGCTGAATGGCTGATTTCATGATTATTGTCTCCTTTGTGGCCTCGATTACCTGTGAAACATCCTTGTCGCCCCGGCCGGAAAGGCAGACCAGATGATGGCATCCTTGGGTCATGGAGGGCGCGACCTTGGGCACGTGCGCCAGCGCGTGAGCGCTTTCCACGGCCGGCAGAATGCCTTCGGTTCGGGCCAGCAGGTGGAAGGCGCTCCAGGGCTTCCTCGTCGGTCACGCTTTCGTATCGGACCCGGCCCATGATCCTTGAGATAGCTGTGTTCGGGACCCACGCCGGGATAATCCAAGTCCGGCGGCGATGGAATGCGCCTGTTGATCTGGCCGTTTTCGTCCTGGAGCAGATAGCTGCAGGCACCGTGCAGCACGCCGACCGTCCGGCGGCAGCCTCAGGAATGCTCGCCGCTCTGATGCCCCGCCGCTTCCACGCCGACCATGTCGCGACTGGATCGTCCAGCATGGGATGGAACAGGCCGATGGCGTTGCTGCCCGCGCCCACGCAGGCGACCAGCAGGTCCGGCAGCCGCCCGGCTTGTTCCAGGATCTGCCGCCGGGTTTCCTTGCCGATGACCGATTGGAACTCCCGCACCATGCGCGGGTAGGGGTGAGGCCCCACCACCGAACCGATGATGTAATGGGTGTCCGCGCACGTTGGTCACCCAGTCACGGATGGCCTCGTTGGTGGCGTCCTTGAGGGAACGGCTTCCCGATTTCCACCGGCTCCACTTCGCGCGCCCAAAAGCTCCATGCGGGCCACGTTGAGCGCCTGCCGCTCGATGTCCAGGGTGCCCATGTACACCACGCATTCCATGCCCAGCAGCGCCGCCGCCGTGGCCGAGGCCACCCCGTGCTGGCCCGCGCCGGTCTCGGCGATGATGCGGGTTTTGCCCATCCGCCGCGGCCAGAAGCCCCTGGCCCATGGTATTGTTGATCTTGTGCGCGCCGGTGTGAGCCAGGTCTTCGCGTTTGAGAAAAATCCGCGCGCCGCCGAGTTCGGTCGCTCAACCGCTTGGCTTCATAAAGCGGTGTTTCCCTGCCGACGTAATCGGTCAACAGATCTCCAGTTCCTCGTGAAACGCGGGATCATGCCAGGCGTCGGAAAAGGCTTCGTCCAGCTCCTGCAGCGCGGGCATCAGGGTTTCCGGGACAAAGCGTCCCCCAAACGCTCCGAAATCGGCCGGACGCGTCCGGCTGATCATTCCACGGATTTCGCTCTACGGATAAAATATTTGATTTTGTCATGATCTTTTCTCCCAGGTTGATTCTCCACGCCGCTGGATACGTCCACCGCGATACGGTCTGACGGCCGTCACGGCCTGGGCCACGTTGTCCGGGTCGAGGCCGCCAGCCAGGATGATCCTGCGGCGGGCGGCTACGCGGACGGCCAGCTGCCAGTCAAAGGTTTCGCCGGTCCCACCCGCATTCACCGGATGATAGGTGTCCAGCAACAAGGTGGCCGTCGGATAGTCGTTTTCGGATATGATCGATGACGGCCGCACCCGCGCCGCCTTGATGACCGCGCCTTCGAGCGCGTCCACGACGCTTTCCGGTCTCGTCGCCGTGAAGCTGAACGGCGTTCAGCCCGCAGTAGTTCCGGATTTCCACGATCCGGCTTGGTTCTTCGTTCACGAATACGCCCACCGTGGAAACCATCGGAGGCAATCCCTTGATGATTTCCCGCGCCTGTTCCGGGGTTATCCGCCGGGGGCTGGGGGCGAAAACAAATCCCAAAGCGTCGGCTCCGGCGTTCACCGCGGCTTGGGCGTCTTCGATGTTGGTGATTCCGCAGATCTTGACCCGCACCATGGCTACGCGCTCCTTGCCTCGACCAGCGATTTGAGCAGACCGCCCGGATCGTTTGATTTCATGAGCGCCGATCCCACCAGAAAGCCGTTTATCCCGGCGCTCAGCAAGCGGGAAACGTCATTGGGCGTGTTCACGCCGCTTTCGCCCACCACCAAAACGTTGGCGGGAATCAGAGGCCGCAGCCTTACGCAGGTTTCAAGCGATACGGTCATGTCGGAGAGATTGCGGTTATTGACGCCGATGATGGACGGATTCAGCGCCAGAGCGGCGTCCAGCTCCTCTTCCCGGTGAACCTCCACCAGCACGGAAAGGCCGAGATCGCGCGCCCGGGCGTACAAGTCCCGAAGAAGCGGCGGCTCCAGGGCGGCCACGATGAGCAGGACCGCGTCCAACCCCGCCAGCTTGGTTTCATAGAGCTGGATGGGGTCGATGATGAAATCCTTGCGCAGAACAGGAATATTCAGGACGGCCCGAGCCTTGCGGGCGTCTTCCAGGCTTCCCTTGAAATAAGGTCCGGTCGGTAAGCGCCGACACCGCCGCCGCGCCCGCGCCCTGGTAGGCTGTGGCCAGGGATTCGTACGTTCACCTGTCCATTCAACACGCCCGCCGAAGGCGAGGACCGTTTGATTTCGGCGATGACCGGCGTTCGGCCGTTGTTTCGCAAAGCCGCTTCCAGGCCGCGGCCCAGAGGCCGCTTCAAGGCCTGACGGCTCATGTCGGCGAGATCGCTTGTGGCCTTCAGCGCCGCGATTTCCTGCTTTTTGGTTTCTATGATTTTGTCCAGTATGCTCATGAATCCGCTTCTCTTCCGGTGAGCCGCTAGGCGGCCTGACTGAAGCGGACGCTCAGTTCCGCCAGATCGTTCAGTTTTTGAGCGGCTCGACCGCTGTCGATGGCTTCCGCCGCCATTTCCACGCCCTGCGGCAGGCCGTCGGCCTTTCCGGCGGCCACCAGCGCGGCGGCGGCGTTCATGAGCACCATGTCCCGGCGCGCGTCATGGCGGCCCGACAGGACGGACCTGACAATGGCCGCGTTTTCTGCGGCGTCTCCGCCCAGGATCTCTTCGGGCTTGGCCCTCCGCAGCCCCAGTTCTTCGGGCGTCACCGACAGCGAGGTTACGTCATCGCCGCAAAGCCGGGTTATCCTGGTGGGGCCGGTCACGCTGATTTCGTCGTAGCTCCCCTCACCGTGAACCACGAACGCGCTGCGGCAGCCCAGCCGTTGAAGCGTCCGGGCCATGACGTCGGTGAGATCCTCCCGGTAGACGCCCAGCACCTGCACCGTGGCGCCCGGCCGGGTTGGTCAGCGGCCCCAGGATGTTGAAAATCGTGCGCAGACCGATTTCCTTGCGCGGCCCGATGACGTGGCGCATGGCCCCGTGCAGAAGCGGCGCGTACAAAAAGCCGATGCCCACCTCGTCGATGCACGCGCCCACCTGTTCAGGCTTCAGATCGATTCGGATTCCCAGGGCCTCGATCACGTCCGCGCTGCCGCACTGGCTGGACACCGACCGGTTGCCGTGCTTGGCCACTTTCAGACCCGCGCCGGCGGCCACAAAGGCGGTGGTGGTGGAGACGTTGAAGGTCCTGGTCCCGTCCCCGCCGGTCCCGCAGGTGTCGACGATGGTTTCCCGGTCCATGTTTATTTCGTCGCGATCCATGGAAACGTTGGATTCTCCCACGGGAATGCGAACACTTTTATTGCGCATGACTCGGGCCGCCCCGGCGATTTCGTCCACGGTTTCGCCCTTCATGCGCAAGCCGATGAGCAGGGCGCCGATCTGGGCGGGCGTGGCCCGGCCTTCGGTGATGAAATCCATGACCTGCCATCATTTCCAGTTCGGACAAGTCGGTTCCTTCCACGACCTTGGCGATGGCTTCCTGTATCATGACTCCCCCCTGGCGGCCGCCTGCAGCGCGTAGATACTCTGGGCGGCCTTGTTCTGGATTTCCTTGTATTCGAATTTGGGCTCCGAATCGGCGACGATCCCCGCGCCCACCCGTATGGTGAAGCGGTCCTGTTCGAACAGGATGACTCGTATGGCGATGCAGGTGTCCGTGACGTTTCCCGGCCCGAAATAGCCTACCGCGCCCGCGTACGGGCCGCGGTTGGAACATTCCAGTTCGTCGATTATCTCCATGGCGCGGACTTTGGGCGCTCCGGAAACCGTGCCCGCCGGAAAACCGGCCATGAAGGCGTCCACCGCGTCCATCTCATCCCGCAGCCGCCCCTGGACCTGACACACGATGTGCATGACGTGGCTGTAGCGCTCCACGGTGCGATAGGGATCGACGTTGACCGTGCCGTAGCGCGCCACCCGGCCCACGTCGTTTCGGGCCAGATCCACCAGCATGAGGTGTTCGGCGAACTCCTTGTCCGACGTGATCAGCTCTTCTTCCAGTTCCCGGTCCCGCTTGGTATCTTCCGAACGGCCCCGCGTGCCCGCGATAGGCATGATGGTGACGATTTTGTCCTTCACCTTGACCAGGGTTTCCGGAGAAGCGCCCACCAGTTGATAGGCGCCGAAATCGGCGTAAAACATGTAGGGCGATGGGCTGCGCACCCGCAGTCGGCGATAGGCTTCAAAGGGGCTCATGTCGGTTTCGCCTTCAAACACGTCGGACAGCACTACCTGGAAGATGTCGCCTTCCCGGATGTACTGTTTGGCCTTGCGCACCGCCTCGTGGTAGCGCTCTGGCGGAGGCGGAGTGATTTCCAGCTTGCGGCCCGTGGCGGGAAAACTCCGGGGTCCGCGCAGGGCGGCGGTCATGTCGTCGATTTTTTCGGCGCAGGCGGTTTCATTGTTACCGATGGCCAGCAAAATCATGACTCGGCGCACATGATCGAAAAGGACGAAACGGGACGGGAAAACGAGGCGGGCGACGGGCAGGACGCCGGGACGGGGGTTGGGAAGACGCTCGATCAGGCGGACGGCGTCGTAGCCCACATACCCCATCAGCGACCCCACCGCCGGCAGGGGCGAGGGCGTTTCCAGCTTGAGTTTGTCCAGGCCGGATTTGATGAGGTTGAAGAATTCGGCCGCCGGGGCCGACTCCTCGGACCCGTTGTTCCGTATTACGGCGCTTTCCGGCCCCAGCTCCATGGAATAAAGCGGGTCATAGGCCACGATGGAATAGCGGCCGGTCACGTACTTGGTCTCCACGCTCTCCAGGAGAAAGGAGTCCGGTTTGCCTTTACACAGTTTGAGATAGGCCGAAACAGGTGTTTCGATATCGGCCAGCCTTTCCACGCTTTGTACACTCAGGTTCATACGCTCCTCCAAAAATGAAAAAAGCCCATCGCCGGGTCCGGCGGTGGGCTGTATGCGCTGCTTCAAAGAGTATTCAGATATTCATAGCACAGACCTCACCGCCGGTTGACGAAAGAAGAAGCGCCAATACCAAAAACAAAAAAAGCGGCGTACGGTCGTGTTCATGGTTGTTACTCCTCAAAAAAGCAAAAAAAAACCCGCCTTCTTTCGAGGGCGGGCAGTATCATCTCAACTATTTCTAACTGGCGTAAACCGGATGAGCCCCCACCGTCAAGACGAGCGCCACCAGCAAAAATAGTAGCCGTTCCGCAACGCGGCGGACGTTCTTTGGTGAGGGTCAAACATGGGGTGTGTTGGAATTTTGAGCGCCATTGCTGATCTATAATATAAAGAGCCAAGAGAAGTCAAGGATTTTTATGGCCCTGAACATAATTATATGGAAGAGCGGTTCGACGGCGTCAAGCGTCGGACGCGCGAATAAAGTTTTTTTTGCCATAATAAGTCTTAAGATCGAGTCGTTTCATGGCTGACGCATTTTTAAGATGGTTTATTTCTTTTACAGCTAGTATAATTGACAATTGAATGTATTTTATCATCTTTTTTCAGATAATTTCCAGGAATTTCTAATCATGCGTGTAAAAGGCGCACACTCTGATCACAAGAAGAACATTTTATACTCTTTTCTTGTCATTGGGCTTCTTTTTTCCGGAATGGCCTGGAATGTCTACAGCTTCCTGGGAATTAAAGGTATCTGCGAGGAGATCGGCGCTTCGGACTTCTGGGAAATAATGGGCCGGAGCCGCGAGTGGTATGCGGGGCCCTATGAAAAGCGATTTTTCACGGGTTTTTTTCAACAGCATTTAGAGAACGCGACCAGCGATCATTTCCCCACTCCCTTCATCTTTACGTATAAATGGGTAAGTCGTTGGTTCGACAAGGAGTTTCTCGATGTTTTGCCCAGTGATTGGACTCCTCTGCTGCCGATCGGGGGCGACGTCCTTTTAGCCAAAAACGAGAAAGCGCTCATACGAACTCCGGAGACGCTTTCGCAACAAAAACGAGAACTTTTACGGGTAAGCGCCGAGCGCTACAACCGCTTCATAAGAGAAAACCCCTCCGTCCGCCTGGTCCTGGTTCCCGTCTTGAGCAAAGCGGACTGGGCGGTGATGTATTATCGAGAGTTGGGGATAGATACCGCCCCCTTCACCGGCGATAAATATGTCCGCGAATTCTTCTCCCTTCTTGACGATCGAATTCAATACTTCTTTCCCGGGAATGAACTTTCACCGAGAGAAGCTCTGGAATGCTATTACAAAACTGATCATCATTTATGCATGAAAGGCAGCTATACGGCGTATAGACAGCTAATAGACAAACTTTACTTAAAGGACATGGAAGAAACGCCGGTTCTTGTTCCCAAGAAATGGTTCAAATTGCCGGGTCTGATATTTCGCGGATCGGACGCTCGCGCCGCGGGAAAACTTGAAACCATCTATGATGAAATAGAGGACGCGGACTTCGATCTGCCTGATTTTCAGATATACGTAAACGGAGTTCCGAGCGGACAGAATAGCGGCTATGTTTGTAAGGAAAACTATAAAAGCAGAATAGGTGATTCCACGCTTTCGGGAGCGTTTGTGGACCACTATAACTATTTCGGCAAGAACTACGGGCTGCTGGAATATATGAATCCCGATGTGAGCCGGAGAAACATCGTGGTGATAGGGGACTCGTACGACAACTGTATAACACCGTTGATAAGCCGACATTATCATCACGCCTTTTTTATCGATCCACGCAACTTCGAAAAGGAGACCGGAAGGGAATTCAATCTGACCGAATTCATTCGGGACCATAAGATCGATGACCTGGTTTATTTCGCCGACCAGAGATTCGTGCTGGGTTTCTCGGAATGGAAGGAAGAATAACCGGGCATGGTTTTTTCCAGTTTCGTTTTCTTATTCTATTTTTTGCCGCTTACCCTGGTCGCCTATTTTTCATCGAACAACCGCGCATGGCGTAACGTCGTATTGCTGATCACGTCCCTTTTTTTTTATTCCTGGGGAGAGCCGCATTACGTCGTTCTGATGATCGCTTCGATTACGCTTAATTGGTTCCTGGCTCTCCTGATTGCCCGGAGAACGAACTACAGCGTCGTCATTCTTGTTTTCGGTGTCGTGATCAACCTGTTCGGCATTGCGCTCTTTAAATACGGCAATTTTTTTGTGGAGAACGCCGGCAACGCCTTCGGATTCCAGTTGCGTCTGGCGCACATCTATCTGCCCATCGGCATTTCGTTTTATACCTTCCAGGCTATTTCCTATCTCGTCGATGTCTATCGCGACAACATAACGCCTCAAAAAAATCCGGTTTTCTTCGGGGCCTACCTGTCGATGTTCCCCCAGCTTATCGCCGGGCCGATCGTCCGTTACGAGACAATCGAACAGGAATTGCTTTCGCGCCGGGAAAATATGGGCGACATTTCCGACGGATTACGGCGATTCATTATCGGATTCTGCAAAAAAATTTTTATCGCCAATACCATGGGGGTCATCGCCGATACGATATTGCGGGCCGAACCTTCCACGGTCGGCGCGATTCCCGCCTGGTACGGTTTTGTCGCGTATACGTTCCAGATTTACTTCGATTTCTCGGGTTATTCCGACATGGCGATCGGTCTGGGCCGGATGTTCGGTTTTCACTTTCTGGAAAACTTCAACTATCCGTACATTTCACGTTCGGTGACCGAGTTCTGGCGGCGCTGGCACATATCGCTCTCCACTTTTTTCCGGGACTATGTCTACATACCGCTGGGAGGGAATCAGGTTACCACGTCCCGATGGCTGATCAATATATTGATTGTCTGGTCTCTTACCGGCCTCTGGCATGGGGCAAGCTGGAATTTCATGTGTTGGGGATTGTACTATGGAATCCTGTTGGCGGGGGAAAGGAAACTGTGGGGCGGGTTGCTGTCCGCGTTACCAAGATTATTCCAACACTTTTACACCATTTTTATTTTTGTCTTTGGCTGGATTATTTTCAGGATCGAAAGTTTCCGGGATATCGGCCGGTGGGTGATGACAATCCTGGGCTTTTACGGGCCGGGGAAGGTTTCTACCCTGGAAATAATGAATATCCTGCAATACTATCCTTGGTTTATCGTCGCCTCGATCGCATCTACGCCAATCGTGGCCAAGCTTTTGCAACGGCGCAGGAAATCGTTGGTAGGCGGGTATGTATACGACTTCTGTTCGGCGTGTCTGTTCTTTATAGCCTTGACCAAGCTTGCCACCGGCGCCTTCAACCCCTTCATCTATTTCCGATTTTAAATCTCCCGGACAATAGAGCGTCAGGAAACAAAACGGGGACATCAAAATCAATCCCCGTTTTTATATCGCTTGATTCGCGCCGATAGCCGCCCGTTCGGACGATTTCCCTTATCCTCGTTCAAAAAGACAGGACGCGTAAAGCTCGTTTTGGTCGTGGCAATAGCTGCATTCCCTCACCGACCATTTGTCCCTGGTCCTACCATTCAGAAACGAGGTGAAATCCTTGTCGAAACGGCTGTTTTCGGCGTGAAACGTTTCAAAGGAATATTCCATGCTCGTCACCTCCTCACTCATATTTAAAAAGTAATCAGGGCCGGATGGCAAATCAAGAAACAGGATTTTCCTGAAACGCCGTATCGGCGAGTTCAAATGGGCGCTTCGCGCGTGTTAAAAGCGGGCGACGATCTTTTCCATGAGTGCGGCGAGTTGATCGACGTCCTCGGATTGCAGGGCGCTGGTAATTTCCTGCGTAAGCTGAATGTGCAGTTTGTGGTGTTCGAGAAAACGCTTTTGGCCTTCGGGCGTCAGACTCACTCGAATGGAGCGCCGGTCCCGTTCGTGCGGCTTGCGTTCCACCAGCCCCTTGCTTTCCAGACGGTCCACGACCACGGTGAGGGTTCCCGTGGTGACTCCCATTTTTCCGGCCAGCTCCTTCATTTGAAGGTCGTCGTTGGCGCCCAGGATTTCCAGGGTGTGCATCTGGGGCAACGTCAGCCCTTTGCCGCGCACGACGCTGTGCTCCCACGATGAAAGCTTCTCGTAGAACTCGATCATCAGATGGGCCAGGGTTTCGATTTTTTTCATGACCAGCTGGTCCTCCGCCTGTTGCGCGGCGCTCAATGGGCCCACAGCGAGTACAGTCCAAAAACGAGGGTCACGGCGCCGGCGGCGCGCATGATAGTGTCCTCGATCCAATCCTGGTTAAGCCGCCGCGCCAAATTGGTTATCTTGTAGATTCCGAAGATGACGCCCCCGACGCTCAAGGCCGTACCGATGGCGTAACCGACAAACACCCATGCGCTTTGCAGTACGGCGCGTGATTCCAGGGCGTAGGAATACATAATGGCCACCGTCGGACAGGGCAGGATCATATTCAGAAAGCCGACAGTGAAAAGGGCCGGAGCGGCGGCGCGAGTAAGCCGGTTCGAGCACCCTTCTTCATTATGCCTGTGCAAAAGATCGGGATTAATAATAAGCGTAAGGCCCAGCAAAATCAAGATAACGGCGACAATGACATCCAGCGTCCCCCGCGCGGACACGGGCATCAGATGGGAAACCGCGCCCAGAGTAACGCCGAGGGCCACGCACGCCAGCCCCGTCCCCGCCAGAAAGGCGGTGGTTATGACGAATACCCGTTTGCCGTCGGAATGGCCGGCGACAAACGGCGCGAGCACGAGCCACGAGTGGCCGCAGGGGTTGACCCCGTGAATCAATCCCAGGAAAAAGCTGGTTTGCAGGGCGATCCAGAAGAGTGATAGATCCATAAAGCCTCGACCTCGGTTGCGGTAATGGCCCTGTTTAACCCGATATAGTTTGAATGTCAAGCTATTTGAGTATTAAAGTATATTGGCCGCGTGTTTGAACCGTCGAGCTGATCACTGGAAGAAAATCCGAGGCGTTAAAGCAAGGAAGAGGCCGTCTCCCCATAAGAAACGGGGACGGTTGGATGAAAAATATTCGGTTTTTCGTAAAAATATTGAAGGTTGGTATTGCCCGTTTCATGGCGCCTCCGTTACAATGGAAGGTAACCCATACATGGAGGTGAAAGCTATGGCAGCAGATACTCGCGTGGCTCGGGTTACCGAGATTATCGCCGGGTCGCCGAAAGGCTTTGACGACGCAGTGAAAGTAGCTTTTGAACGCGCCAATAAAACACTCCGGGGCATAACCGGAATGCGCGTGATAGAACAGAGAATCGCCATCGAGGAAGGAAAGATCATCGAGTTCAGGGTTAAAGTGGAAGTTATTTTCATTCTGGAAGATTAAACTCGCGAGCTTTACCTGTTTGTCTCATGATACAAAAAAATGAGGCGGGGCGCCCGGATCGGCCCCGCCTTTTTTATTGCGGCCCGCCCGTTTGACGCTTTCTTTATTTTTCCCTCATCCCGGCCTTCTCCCGGAGGGAGAAGGAGACCTTATTTGACTCCCTGGGTGGAACATTCCTGAAAAACCTTGGTAGCGTATGGGCGGCGCGGCCCAGCAGAGACATGACGAGGCCATGGCAGGTCCGTAGGGGCAAAAAATTTTTTGCCCCTACATTTTTTAGGGCGCGTAGAGAAATCCCCCGCAACGGTTTTCTCCGTGTTCTTTGAATGATATGCTCCACATCACGAATCTTTCGCATGGCTTTTCTCTCTTTGCCTATTCTGTTACATAAGAATAGGTTATAATTTTGGAGTCGTCCGCCACGGACCGGGCGGAAATCGTCTCCGATTCAAGACTCTCAAAACGGAATGCCGGATGGAGAACGCGTGAAAACGGATATTTCCGAGGAAATAAAAGCGCTTACGAATGAATTGGTCAGGCTCCGGCGGGATTTTCATCAGTACCCCGAACTGGGCTTGCAGGAACATCGCACGGCCGAGGTCATCGAGCGTTATTTAAAGGATCTGGGCCTTTCGGTCATCTCGAAGGTGGGCCGGACCGGAGTGGTGGGGTTGCTGCAAGGCGGCGGGCCCGGAAAAACGCTGCTCATTCGCGCGGACATGGACGGGTTGCCCATCCAGGAACAGAACGACGCGCCGTACCGGTCGCGGAACGATGGAATCATGCACGCCTGCGGCCATGACGGGCACATGGCTATTCTCCTGACCGTGGCCAGGATTCTCTCCGCGCGGCGGGAGTCTCTCGCCGGGGCCGTAAAGTTCGTGTTCCAGCCGGGAGAAGAGGGATTCGGCGGGGCGCGGCTGATGATCGAGGACGGCGCGCTGGAAAACCCAAAAGTCGACGCCGCGTTGGCCCTGCACCTGTTCACTTGGTTTCCCGTGGGGACGGTTAACATCCGCGGCGGCCCGGTCATGGCCAGCATGGACCATTTCACGGTGAAGGTGCACGGCAAGGGCGGACACGCGGCCCTGCCTCACCAAGGCGTTGACGCCATCCTCATGAGCGCCCACGCCATAACCGCGCTGCAAGGACTGATCAGCAAGGAGACCTCACCGTTCAGCCCCCTGGTGGTCCATGTGGGCACGATCAAGGGAGGGGACGCGGAAAACATCATCGCCGAACAGGTGGAACTCACCGGCACGGTCCGGTGCCTGGACGACGGGCTTCGGCGCTTGATCCCCCGAAGCATGGACCGGATACTCAACGGGGTGATCTCCGCCTTTCGCGGAACCTATGATTTTCAATACACCGAAGGCTACCCCATGGTGGTCAACGACGAAACCATGGCCGCGCTGGCGCGGGAGGCGGCCTCGGAAGTGGTGGGCGGGGCACGCGTTCTGGAGGCGCCACAGTCCATGGGTAGCGAGGACATGGCCTATTTTCTCCAGGAGGTTCCGGGCTGCCTCATGTTCGTGGGCGCGGCGAGGGGCGATGACGCTCCCCACCATAGCGCGCATTTCGATTTTGACGAGGACGCCTTGGCGATCGGGGCCGAAACCATGGTTCGGGCGGCGCTGAACTATCTGGAGCGGACCTGAAAAAATCTTGTTCCGAAACAGGAGGAAACAACATGTTATCCGATATCAACGCCATACCCATTCTGGCCCGGCGTGAAATCGAGGCCCGGATCGCGGCCCCGCTCATCGAGGCTTTCGCTCGGGAGTTCGGGCGCGAAAAAGCCATACAGGTAGCGAGCGCGACCATCCGGTCCCTGGCTTGCGAACAGGGCCGGGAGCTGGCGCGGCGGTTGGGCGGCGATTCCCTGCTTGACTTTGCCCGGGGAATGGAAGCATGGAAAGCCGGGGGCGCGCTGGAAATGGAGATCATCGAACAGAACGAAACCCGTTTTTCCTTTAATATGACCAGATGCCGCTATGCGGAGATGTATAAAGAATTGGGGATGGCGGATTTAGGGGTAGTGTTGTCTTGCGGTCGCGATTTCGACCTGATAAAAGGATTTAATCCGGAATTGCGGCTCGTACGAACGCAAACCATCATGGAAGGAGCCCCGTTCTGCGACTTTCGCTTCCTTTCCGGGGAGCGTGACAAATAGGCGTGACGCCTTCGGGCGTGTTCGGAGTTATCTTAAAACGCCTCAAAATAGGTACGGAGGAAGAATGTTTATTACGACAGGCGAAAAGTGTGAAAGTGTAAAAATCGACAAGTTCCCCTACAAGGGTGAAATGTTCGACGTCAAGGGAATCAGCGTGAAATGGCTCTCCAAGTACGGAGACGACGGCCACGGATATCCGGATTACGGCCTGCGTTTGTTCATCGCGGAACCGGGCGGAGAAATCCCGATCCACAACCATTTCTATCATCAGACCATGTATATCGTGAGCGGCTCATTCGAATGCTGGCAGTTCGATCCGGAAACGAACAAGCTGGTTTCCAAGCAGATCTGCGGCCCGGGAAGCTCCATTTACCTCCCCAGCATGGAGCCGCACGGCATGAAAAACATGAGCGACACCGAGGAAGCCTCCTTTCTCTGCTGCATCTGCAACGTATATGACGACGAGGACATCCTCTAGCAAGAAGTTGAAAATTTAACCCATCGGCGTCGGGAGCCTTCCCGACGCTTTGAAAAAATGAATGTTTTCTGCTTTAACTGGACGCATCGGGCTCGCATGGCTCATTGCCCGGCAATCGGCGGGCCTGGCAGGCAAAAGATCGTCGATTCATTATTATCCGGCCGCGAAAGGGGAAACTTCACATGTCCGAGCAGGAACTCAGGGAAATGCTGCGCGCTTCGATCAAGAACCGGGCGATGATCTATTATCATTTCTATAACGAGTTGCGGCAGGAAGTCGGCGAAGAAAAAGCCACCGAGATCGTGAAACGGGCCATTTACAAGCGAGGCTACGAGATAGGGCGCCGCTTCGCTCAATACGCTCCCGGCGAACTGGAAGGGTTGAAGGACGCCTTCCTCGGTTCCGTGCCCGACAAGGGCAGGATGTTCGAGCCGGAACTGCTGCGCTGCGACTCGGAAGCGCTGGATATAAAGTTTCATAGTTGCCCGCTGAAAGAGGCTTACCAGGAGGCGGGGCTGAGCGACGAAGAGATCGCCAAGATGCTGGAAATGGCCTCGCAGGTCGATTACGGCACGTTCGAAGGCGCCGGTTTCAAATTTTCCGCCGAAACCTGGAAAGCCGGCCGCGAAGGCTGCTGCCATCTCCATATACGGCCGGGCAAATAAGCTCGAGCCGTCCTTTACCGTCATGATGTCCATTCCGGACGAGTTCCGTTCGGGTCGATATTTTTACATTTTCGTCGGCGCGCGAGCGCTTCTCCGGTTGCTTGAGGCCGGTGTTGGTTAGGGAGATTACACTTAAATTTCGTGGAGGATTGTTATGAGGACGAGGTTTCTGCTGTTGGCTTTTTTGGCCGTGGCGCTCCTGTTCAACGGAGGCCCCGCGGGCGCAAAGGAAACGATCTGCATCGGTTATTCGCTGCCGCTTACGGGCGAACATGCGCAATACGGCGAGGTCTTCCGCAACGCCGCGACCATGCAGCTTGAAAAATTCAACCAGTCCGGCGCGTTGAAGGACACCGAAGTGGTGATCAAGTTCGAGGACAGTAAATCCGACCCTAAGGAAGCCATCTCCATCGCCCATAAATTTATCGACGACAAATGCGTGGTGGGCGTGCTCGGCGATTTTACCAGCACGGTTTCCATGGCCGCCGGCCAAGTCTACGCCAAGGCCGGTATGCCGCAGCTTTCCCAGACGGCCTCCCACCCCGATTACGCCAAGGTCAGTGAATACCAGTTCAGAAACATCACCACCCAGGCGTTCGAAGGCCCGTTTGTAGCGGATTGGGCCATGGGAAAGGGCTACAAGACCTTCGCCGTCATCGCCATACAGAACGACTGGGGAATCTCGGCGGCCGAGAATTTCGAGAAGGCCGTGGAGGCCAAAGGTGGAAAAATCCTGAGCACCGAATATTTCAACCCCGGAACCCGCGATTTTCGCGCCATTCTGACCAAGGTGAGCCGCAAGAAGCCTGAAGCCATCTACGCCTGCATGATGTACGAAGAAGGCGCCATGCTGTTGCAGCAGAGAAAACAGCTTGGTATCGAAACCACCGTGTTCGGAACGTCGTCGCTCTATTCGCCCAAGCTTATCGAACTGGCAGGCGACGCGGCGGACGGGCTGCTGCTTTCCACCACCTTCATGCCCGACAGCCCCGAAGCGAACGTTCAGGAATTCGTGACCGAATATGAAAAGCGCTACGGCGCCAAACCCAACATGTTCGCGGCTCAGGGCTACGACGCCACCGGGATCATGCTGGACGCGCTCGGACGCGTCGGCGGGGCCGCGGCCAATCGTCAGGCCGTGCGTGACGCGCTGGCGGCCACCAAGGATTATCCGGGAGTCACCGGATCGACCACCTTTGACGCCAAAACGCGCGAACCGGTAAAGGGTCTGGCCCGCATGGAAGTCAAAAACGGTCATTTTACCCTGGTCAAGGAATAACCTGTACGAGCGCGAAGGCGCCCTCGAGGGCGCCTTCGCCCCATGGGAAGTCGGTATTTGGATCCCTACCTGATTCAGCAGATTGTCAACGGCTTGAGCGTGGGCATGGTGTACGCGCTCATCGCCATCGGGTTTACGCTCATTTTCGGCGTACTCAACGTAGTCAATTTCGCGCATGGCGAAATGTACACCGTGGGCGCCTTCGCCGGGTTGATGCTCATAACCTATTTCGGATCACCGCTATTCGCGGTGCTGCTTTTCGCGCTGGCCGCCGGGGGACTGGCGGGTATTGGCCTGGAACGCGTGGCCTTCAAGCCTTTCCGCCGGTTTCGGGACGAAGCGTCCCTGAAGTCGCGGGCCATGCGGGAAGCCACCCTGCTGTCGTCGCTCGCCGTGTCCATCATCATCAAGGAACTCCTGCAGATCGGCTACGGCGGCGAAATGCAGTCCATTCCCCAGCAGTACCTGCTCAACGATCCCATCCCCATCGGTCCGGTTTCCTTTTCGTCCGGGCAGTTCGTGATCCTGGGCGCGTCGATCGTCATGCTGGTGTTCCTGCAATACGTGCTCTATCGCACCAAAATCGGCCTGTCCATACGCGCCATTTCCAACAACCCCCTTGGCGCGCAGTATGTGGGGCTGAACGTGGACCGGACCATCATCGCCACCTTTGCCCTGGGTTCCATGTTCGGCGGAGCGTCGGGCATGCTGGTGGGGCTCTATTACGGGGCGATTTTTCCGTCCATGGGGTTCGCCCCCTCCATTAAAGCGTTCGTAGCCATGGTCATGGGCGGGCTGGCCAGCATTCCGGGAGCGGTGGTCTGCGCCATCGCCATCGGCGTGGCCGAATCCATCGCCACGGACTTCGTGGCCTCCGGTTGGAGCGATATGATCGCCTACAGCTTTCTGGTGATCACCCTGATATTTTTTCCGCAGGGAATTTTCGGACAGGGACGGGAGCGGGTGTGAAAAAGGCGGCCATGGAACCAAGGCAAACCCCGGCGCCGCATCGCAAACGGGAAAAGCGGACGGTTGTCATACCCGCGGCCTTGATCGCGCTGCTTTTCATCGTCATTCCGGTTACGTTGTCATCGCTCGGTTCGGGCTATCTGTTTCAGTTGGCCACCCTTTCGCTGATTTTCATCATCCTGGCCACGAGCATGAACCTGATCACGGGCACGACCGGCCTGCTCTGTCTGGGACAGGCGGCGTTTTACGGCGTGGGGGCCTACACGGCGGCGCTGCTGTCCACCAAATTCGGTTTGTCGTTTCTGCTCACCCTGCCCTTGAGCGGCCTGGTGGCCGGATTTTGCGGCTTGCTGGTGGCGCTCCCCACCATGCGACTGGTGAGTATCTATTTCGCCGTGGCCACGCTCGGCGTGGGTGAGATCATCTACGTGACCTTGCTCAATTGGGTGTCGCTGACTCGCGGACCCATGGGAATATCCGGAATACCGCCCATCTCCTTTTTCGGATGGGAGATCACCGGCCAGTTGGGATCGTATTACGTGGTGGCGGCGGTGGCGCTCCTGTCGGTTTACTATATCTATCGGTTGACCTATTCCTATTATGGAAACGCCATGCGTTCGCTGCGTGAAGACGATCAGTGCGCGGCGGCCATGGGCATCGACGTGGCCAGGTTGAAAATCCAGGTGTTCTCCATCAGCACTTTTTTCGCCGGGATCGCGGGCGCGCTTATCGCGCACACGTCGGGATACATAAGCCCGGATTACTTCAAGTTCGGCGAATCCATTCTCATCCTGGCCATGGTGGTCGTGGGCGGTCTGGGCAGCGTGCCCGGAGGAATTATCGGCGCGCTCCTGCTTATTCTCCTGCCCGAAGTAACCCGCGAACTCGGCGACTTTCGCAACGTGGCCGTGGGGCTGGTGATGTTCCTGTCCATCCTGCTGCTGCCCAAGGGACTGTTGGGTGAAGTTTCCGCCGTGGACATCGCGCGCAAGCAGCTTGGCGGCGCATGGGACGGCGCGGGCGTCAAGGTAGGATGGAAATGACCCGGAGCGACGGTTTGCTGCGGCTGGAAGGAGTGACCCGGCGCTTCGGCGGTCTGGTGGCGGTGGATAACGTGTCCCTGAATCTCGCGCAAGGGGAGCTAGCCGGGCTCATCGGCCCCAACGGCGCCGGCAAGACCACGCTCTTCAACTGCATCACCGGGTTTACGCCGCCCACTGAAGGCCTCATCTATTTTAAGGATGACCCGATCGGCGGTCTCAAACCTTCGGCCGTGGCCCGCAAGGGCATCGGCAGGACTTTTCAGAACCTGCGGGTCATGCCCAACATGACCGTGTTCGACAACGTGTCCATCGGCGCCATCGGATTGCTGGGCCATTCCCTGAGCAGAACCATATTCGGTTTCGGCCGCGACCCGGTGGACGACCGCATCAGCGAGATCACCTGGGCCATCCTGCAAAAGGCCAACCTGACCGAGCAGGCGGACCAGTTGGCGGCGAACCTGTCCTACGGCAAACGCAAATATCTGGAAATCGCCCGCGCCTTGGCCTCCGACCCCACCCTGCTGATTCTGGACGAGCCGGCGGCCGGTCTGAACGAGCAGGAAACCGGGCAGTTGGCGGAATTCATCGCCAAGCTGCACGAAGACGGACTGACCATCCTCCTGGTCGAACACGACATGACGCTGGTTATGAACATCTGCAAGCGCGTAATCGTGCTGGCCCTGGGGAAGAAAATCGCCGACGGTACCCCCGCCGTTATCCGGAAGGATCAGCTCGTTCTGGAAGCCTACCTGGGAGGGGAAGAATGCCAATTCTAGAAGTGAGCGATCTCCAGGTCAAAATGGGATTGCAGCAGATCCTGTTCGGCGTTTCCCTCACCGTGGACGAAAACTCCACCGTGGCCGTGCTCGGGTCCAACGGCGTGGGCAAAACCACGATCATGCGGACCATCTCCGGCGTGTATCATTCCTCGGCGGGCCGGATAACCTTTCTGGGAGAGGATATCACCAACCTGCATTCATACAAGATCGTGCGCAAGGGGCTCAGCCAGGCGCCCGAAGGCCGGCAGATTTTCAGCAACATGAGCGTGGGCGAAAACCTGACCCTGGGGGCCTATCATCAGCCCAAACAGAGCCTGCAAGGGGAGCTGATAAAGGTTTTCGAGCTTTTCCCGGCCCTCGGCGAGCGGCTCAAGCAGAAAGCGGGTTCCCTTTCCGGCGGTGAGCAGCAGATGCTCTGTATCGGCCGGGCCCTCATGTCCCAACCCAAGCTGCTGCTCCTGGACGAGCCTTCCCTGGGGCTGGCCCCTTTGCTGGTAAAACAGATCTTCGATATGGTCGACCGCATCCGCGAAACCGGGACCGCCATTCTCCTGGTGGAACAGAACGCCCGAGCCGCCCTTTCCGTGGCCCGTTACGCCTACGTTATGGACGGCGGCCGTTTCACCATGGAAGGACCGGCCGCCGAGTTACGAACGGAAAAACAGGTGGAAGCCGCCTACCTGGGCGGTCGGGCCCGGTAATGTTCGTGCAAAAAGACGCGGCCCGCCCGGCTTTTCGCCCTTGATTTTATCCGCCGCCCCTTGGTTTCAATCGTATCCCCACTCAAACCATGTACGGTCATCTCGAGTTACAATTATTGTAACTCGAAGCGCATTTTGGTTGCTCTCAATCCCGTCAAGACCGCCCAAAATTTTCCCATCGTCTTAACTATCTGAAATATATTATTATTTTAATTGCTCCAGCTCGCGGCAAAATTGGTCCGTCTATTGCTTTTGTCCTTCGGTAGATATTTTGGAGGTGAACGATGGACGCTTTGCATACTACGCCTTACGGTCTGTTCCGTAAAAGCTTGCTGGTAAAAATCGTATTTGTTTTTCTGCTGCTTCTGCCTTCCATTTGCGGGGCGGTCACGGCGGAATTATCATGGGACCCCGTGGGCCACTCCGAACTCGCCGGTTATGAAGTCCACTGGGGCACGGCTTCACGCGTGTACACCAACCATGCGGACGTCGGAAACACGAACAGTTGGGACATTCCCATAAGCAGTATGAACAAACGGTACTATTTCGCCATTACCGCGTACTCAATATATGGCGATGTCAGTGATTATTCCGAAGAAGTCTCCGCCTATATCGAAGACCCCTACGCTCCCGAAGTCCAAACGCAGATCATGTCTCTTTATCAGAACGACCAGATCAATCCGGGCGTCAACGTGAAGCTGTGGGCCAAGGTGAAAAATACGGGAGCGGCAACGATACCATCGGAAACGAAAGTATGGTTCCAGGTCGACGGACCCGGCATGGATAAAGCCGAATGGGCCGGCTCCTCCTACATCAAAGGGCTTGCGGCCGGGAATACCGACTGGGTTTCATACCTGTGGTCCATACCCGCCAATCTGCCCCAGGGAACATACACCTTTCGGGCGCAAGTCTGGTATCAGGGAATCGCCGTCTCTTCGCTGAGCACGGTCATGCAGTTCCAGGTGATTACGCTTTCGACCGCTCCGGTGGCGACTACCGTGCTGGCTCCTTCCGGAAATTGCGCGGATGGTTCCCCGGTGATCGCGTGGCAGACGGTCCCCAACGTTACCTGGTACAAGGTGTGGATTAATAATACCAAGGGTTCCGATTTTTCCGATTGGTATCGGGTTTCCGAAGTGGATATCGACGGCAGCGTCTGCGCAGTTGATCCGCTGCTGAATTTGGCTAAAGGCTCGTATTCCGTGCGTATTTTAACATATAATGGAGTCGAGTACGGCCCTTGGAGCGCTCCCTTGAACTTTGAGGTAAACAAGGACGCTTGTCCCGGAAAACCGATTATTGTTGACGCCCAAAACTCTACGAGTGGCGCGCCGGCAATTCTGGACTGGATAGCGACGCCGGGAAGCGACTGGTATTATGTGTTGATCTACAATTCAAGCGGTAGCGCTGCTTTCAATGATTGGGTGAGAGCGAGCGCGGTGGAACATGATGTGTTATGCTCGCTCTCCACGAAACTCGCAAAAGGCTCTTACAAAATGTGGGTCAAAACCTATAACGCCAACGGCTACGGCCCCTATAGCGACGCTTACAGCTTCACGGTAAAGTGAACCGCCGAAACCGGCTTAACGGAACAATGGGGAGGGACTCACGTCGAGGTGGGTCCCTCCTTTTGTTTTGCGGCGTCCGGCCGCCTTACCGGGAGGCCCTAAGCGCGCCGCATATATCGAAATAAATTCATGTTTTGAATCTCAAGCCCCGTCCAGCGACCGAAAAAAATCACTCATTCGGTTATATTTACCTATATCCTCTTGTACGCGTCCATGTTACTGGTTATGTATATGATTAAATTAATTTTTGTATACACGCGAGAACAGCCAAATATAAGGAGATAGAATATGAAAAGAAAATTAATGCTCGCTCTGATTACAGTCTCCCTTGTTGCGGCGCTGGCTTTTCCCGCTTCGGCTTATTATCTGGGCTTTCGCGGGCGTGGACTTTTGGCGCCTTACGCTCTATATAACAACTCGGGAGTCGATACCGTCGTGGGTATTTTCGCCGCACCTCTTGCCGGCTATGATATCTATTGGGCATTTTTCAGCGAAAACGGCATTCTGCTCGCCGCGGATGTCCTGAGAATGCAAGATAACGTATTCGATTACTCATTTACGATGGCTGGAACGCTCGGCCCCATGGGAATCGGAGAGGACACACCGGGGTATCTGGTGTTTACCTGGGATGATGATGGTGTCCTGGCGACCGGGGATAAAGATCCGCGTATCTTTGGCGCGGCGTTTCTGATTGATCTGAGCGCTTCGGACGCGGCGTTTATACCGGTGGTGGCCCTGCCTCGCGCGAATTACGCCAATACTGCCCTGGATCTTCTGGCTCCGCCCTCAAATTTCATTATCAACGTGTCTTTCGGGAATTCCGAAGACAAAAACGTTGGAGTCAGGTTTCTCGTGGACCCGGATGGCGGATTCGATTCCAGTACCGCCCTGATTATATTTACCCCGGGCGACGCCCCAACCCGCTTTATATTGGATATAACCACGCCCTCGGGCGCTCTCATTCAGAATGTTGAAATTCAAAGCGTCGCCAGAAGGCTGAATATCATCGATTTAGGTTCCATAGACGGGATTCCCTCCGACACCGGAACAGCTATCGTACATAACCCCGACACGTTACCCGCCGGAAGCGCGGGCTTCGCTCCCACCTCGCTCGGCGCCGTCTTCGGGATATCGCAATCGTCGATCATAGGAGCGCGGCAAACAATTCTGGGAATTTCGGATCCCGAAGACCTCTTCTAAAACACAAAGTGACGGGCAATTACTCCTCCGCCCGTCATGCCTTACCGGATGCCGGCGCCCCTGCCGGAAAGCCTGTAAGCGCCCATATATCGAAATAATTTTCTAATTAAATTTCAATCTCCCTTAAAGTGACCAAAAATAATCACTCATTCGGTTAAATTTACCTGCATCCTCTTGTAAGCGTCCATGTTACTGGTTATGTATATGATTAAATTAATTTTTGTATACACGTGAGAACAGCCAACTATAAGGAGATAGGATATGAAAAGAAAATTAATGCTCGCTCTGATTACATTCTCCCTTGTTGCGGCGCTGGCTCTCCCCGCTTCGGCTTATTATCTGGGATTCGTCGGACAGGGGATTCTTGTGCCCTACGCTTTGTATACCAACACGGGAGTTGACACTGTCGTGGGTATGTTCGCGGCTCCTAAAACCGGTTATGACATATATTGGGCTTTTTTCAGCCAAAACGGCGTGTTACTTGCCTCGGACGTAATAAACATGCAATCCAACGTATATGATTACGCCTTCACCATGGCCGGCGAACTCGGACCGATGGGAATCGGGGAGGGGGTTCCGGGATACCTGGTGTTCACCTGGGATAACAATGGCACACTGGCGACTGGGGAAACGACCCATGGTATATACGGAGCGGCGTTTCAGCTCGATCTGAGCGCTTCGGACGCGGCGTTTATACCGGTATTACCCCTGGATCGCGGCAGCTACGTCAATACGGATATCGACCTGCTGTGCCCGCCATCGAATTTCATTGCAAACGTCTCCTATGGAAATTAAGGGGATACCACGGTTGGGTCAGATTTCTCGTGGATCCGAGTGGCGGAGCCGATCCAGCCACCAGTCTGATTATCTTTACACCGGGGGACGCTCCGACGAACTTTTTATGTGATGCGACCACGCCTTCGGGCGCTCTTATTCAGAATATAGAAGCGCGCAGTTCAGCTACAAAATTGAACATCATCGACGTGGGATCGTTGAGCGCGATCACTTCCGATACCGGAACGATCATCGTGCATGCGCCCATAAGTTTGACTCCCGGGAGCACGGGATATGCTGCGACCTGGCTCGGCGCCGTCTTTGGGATATCGCAATCGTCGTTCGTGGGCGCGCAGCAAACGATTCTGGGAATTTCCGAGCCGGAACAGATTTTCTAACCTATAAACCCACCAGGAGCGGGGAAATGCTCCGCTCCTGGTAACTTGTTTTGGAAACACAAGTAATTCATCCCACGTTAACGCCCTTTAAAAGCTCGACGGTCTTGCAAAATCCTCATCCTGAAAATTCTCGAGATACTGATCGCCTTACACGATCTTTGCGGTTATAATTACCGTCCCGAGACGACCCTATCCCGGAGGATGCAATGGAACAGGCGCGGCCCCAGAATCCCCAAGTGTATGAAATAAACACCAGAGTCTGGCTCAAAACGTTGTCTGCGGCGTTACGGCGCGCATTCACCCTGTCCACGATTCCGCAAGCCGTTTGGGAGGATCTTAAGGAATTGGGCATGGACATGGTCTGGCTCATGGGGGTATGGCGTCCCAGCCCCACCAGCCTCCGGATTGCGCGGGACCATCCCGATCTCATCACCGCCTATCGACAGGCCCTTCCCGATTTCACTCCCGACGATGTGATCGGATCCCCCTATTCCGTGGCGGGCTATACGCTCAACCCGGCGCTGGGTAACGAAGGCGACTTGGCGAAGGTCCGTGAAAACCTCCATCGCGCCGGGCTCGGGCTGATACTCGATTTTGTGCCCAACCATACCGCTCGTGACCACCCCTGGGTGCGGAAACGTTCGCGCTATTACGCATGGGACGATTCGACGCCCGGTTTCGGCCTTGAAGAGTCTTTTGAAGTCGAGGACACGACGGGAAAGCGCGGCCGTATCGCTTTTGGCCGCGATCCCTATTTTGCGCCCTGGACCGACACGGCTCAGATGTGCGCCATCTGCCCGGAAACCAGGAGGGCCGTCGCCGACGAACTCCTACTCATGGCCGAATGGTGCGACGGGTTGCGCTGCGACATGGCCATGCTGGAGCTGAACGGGATTTTCTCGGAGACCTGGAAGAACTGGATGGAACGCCGGGGCCTCGCCATCCCGACCACCGAATACTGGACCGAAGCCATGGCCGGAGTGAAATCCCGCAACCCGGAATTTGTTTTCATGGCCGAAGCTTACTGGGGCACGGAACGCGAGCTGCTGAACCTGGGGTTCGATTACATCTATGACAAGGAAGGCTATGACCGGCTCCGAGCCCTGGACACTCCGGCGCTGGAGCGGGGTTTGCGCGCGGAAGGCGACCTGCAAACGCATATGGTCCGTTTTGTCGAGAACCACGACGAAGACCGCATGGCTTCGGCTTTCCAGGGAAAATCGTTTTACAGCGCCGCAGTCATGCACGCCGCCCTGCCCGGCATGAGGCTGTTCCATCATGGCCAGCTCGAAGGCAAGCTCATCAAGCTGCCGGTTCAGTTGGGCCGGGAACCCGAGGAACCGCTCGATGAAGAGATCCGTTCCTTTTACGACCGCCTGTTACGCGAAACCCGCGATCCGCTCTTCAAGCGGGGAGACGGACAGGTTCTGCCCGTCACCCCGGCGTTCGAAGGCGACGAGGGGAACCGGAGGCTGGTGGTCATCGCTTACCGGAACGGCCGGGAAGCCTCGGTGGTCGCGGTCAACCATTCCGAACTGCCCTCTTCGGGCTACGCTTGGTTTCCTCCGGACTTCTGGGCCGGATGGGAGGAAGTGGTTTTTCAGGACGTCATGAGCGAACAAGAGGACGTCTATCCCCGCGCTCGCGAAGCCCTGGAAAAAGAAGGGCTGTACATCAAGCTGCCGCCGTTCGGCTATCACCTGCTGCGGGCCGGGCAGTAACGAGGAAAAACTACTCTGGGGAATCTCTTCCTCGCGTGAGATTTCTCGCCGCGCTCGAAATACAAGTCTTTGAAATCCCTCCAGTCTTAGCTCTGTCACTTGGACTGCGGGGAGAAAAAGTCAAATCTTTCCAAAACCGACATCCTCGCTGACGGCGAAGCCGACGAATAAAACTTTCGAAAAACAGCAATTTTAGCAGATCGGTTTGCCTCGGGCTATGATATCATGGAGAGGTAGAAACAATAATGTTTACCAACTTTCCCGAACAAACCGTCTTCAAACGGGTCGACCGTCGGTGTATCGATACTTCAAAATCCGGACTGAAACGCCGCCGAGCCCGCGATGCAGAAGATTGCGACAAATCGTTACATTTTCACCATATGAAAACTTGACTCTTGTATACAATTTGGGCATAGTGCACAGTATGCAAAAGAAAGCGCAATCTTCTTTTTACTTCTTCCGGATTACGCTGGTTTTGTCGCTTTTTCACTTTCCGAGTCGATTCAAAGAAATATTTTCAATTATTGCGGTATTTCCGATCTTTGACGTGGCAGCGGCCTCATAGCCCTTTTGAGTGGGCCAGGAAACGCTCTTTCAATCGAGACGCGTCTTCCAAGCAGGGTCGAAGATCGGTAGGTTTCCAACCCCCTAGGTCAACGGCAAAGGAGGACTTTATGAAGAAGGCTATCTGTGCGATTCTTTTGGCTGCCCTGGTTGTGTGTTTAGGATTAACCTCCGCTCCGGCGACGGCCGAGGAGTACAAGGCCAAAATCGGCGGCGGCCCCACCGGCGGAACATTCAACACGTTCGCGAACGCCATGGCTATTTTTGTTCCCAAACAAAATCCCAACATCAAGGCAAGCGCGGTCGGGTCCGGGGGATCGGTCGAAAACGTGAAACGGGTCAACTCCGGGGAATCCACCTTTGGTATGTGCTACGCCGTTGACTCGGCATTGGGATTCAGGGGACAGTTACCCAAGGATACCAACAAATACGATAAGATACGGTCCATGGGCTATCTCTATGGGGCGCCCGCTCAGTTGGTCGTGCGCGAGGACAGCCCCTTTAAGAGCGCCAAGGATCTGGAAGGTAAGCGAGTCGCCGTGGGTAACGCCGGCTCTGGCGCCGCCGCTTCGGCCGAACGCTTTTTCCGTCACTTGGGCGTATGGGACAAGTTCAGCCCCCAATTCCTGGGCTATTCGGCGGCCGCCAGCGCTTTCCAGGACGGCAAAATAGACGCCTTCTGGGTATTGGTAGGGTATCCCAACCGTTCCATCATCGAAGCGGCCGTGCAGGTAAAGATTCGGCTCATCGACGTGCATAAGGACGCGGAGGCCAGCGGATTCTACAAGGAATACGCTTATTCTCCCACCACGATTCCCGCGGGCACCTACGGCAAGGACATGCCCGCCTGCGAAACCTTCCAGGACTCCACCATATTGACCACGAGCAAGGATGCGCCGGAAGAACTGGTGTACGAAGTCATGAAGACGCTGTGGTCGGAAGCCGGGATGACCGCCATGACCGCGGCCAAGAAAACCTTCAAGGCAATGAACTTGCAAAATAATTTCTCCGGGGCTTCGGTGCCGCTCCACAAGGGCGCGTACAAGTTCTGGAAAGAAAACAACATCGAAATCCCCGACAATCTCAAGCCCGTGGATTGATAATCATTCCGAAATGACATCCCGAGGGGAGGGCTTTCACCCTCCCCTCCTCACTTCTCGATCAGTGTAAAGGAGCGTTGTATGGAGGAGGAGCGGCACATTGAAGGCGCCGATAAGGGGAAGCTTGACGAAATAGTTCGCAAAGACGCTAAGACGGGTCGCCCCATGACCGGATTCTGGCAATACCTGACCTCCGCCATGGGCGCCTTCCTGGTGCTTTTTTACCTCTACAACGCGGGTTTCGTGCCGGTGTCCGCGCAGTATCATCGCGGCATTTACGTGCTCATAACCTACGTCATGATTTTTCTCTGCTATCCGTTATGGCGGAAATCTCCGCAGACCCGACCATCGGTTTTCGATATCATATTGGCGCTGCTCGCCATCGCCGCGATCGGCTACTGGATGGTGGAGTTTGAAAACCTCAACTACCGCATGGGGTCGGAAAACAACTGGGACACCCTGGCCAGCGTCGTCGGTATCCTACTGTCCCTGGAGGTGGCCCGGCGGGTTCTGGGATGGTCGATGACCATTGTGGGCCTCCTCTTCCTCGCGTACGCCTTCTGGGGCAATCTCCTTGAATATATTCCGATCCTAAAGCTGTTCGCTCATGACGGCTTTACCATGAAACGCGCCCTGAACCACGTGTACCTGAAACAGGAAGGCGTGTTCGGCATCATGGCCGACGTCCTGGTAACCTATGTGATTCTCTTCATCTTTTTCGGTTCGTTTCTCAAGGCGTCGGGGTGTTCGCGCTTCTTTCTGGATCTCCCCATGGCTCTCGCCGGCCGCACGGTCGGCGGACCGGCCAAGGTGGCGGTCATCGCTTCCGGTTTCTTCGGTTCGGTTTCCGGATCGGCCATCGCCAATACGGTTTCCACCGGCGCGTTTACTATTCCCCTGATGAAGAAAGCGGGCTTCAAGCCTCATGTGGCGGGCGCCATCGAACCAGCCGCTTCCATTGGCGGTATGTTCATGCCCCCGATCATGGGCGCCGGCGGCTTTCTGATGGCGGAACTGACCGAAATTCCCTATGTCCAGATCATGAAGATGGCCGTGTTCCCCGCGCTGATCTATTTCCTTTCGGTTTTCGTCATGGTGCATTTCGAGGCCAAACGTTACGGGCTGGTCGGCATTCGCGACCCCAACGCGCCCTCGGCCTGGAAGATACTCAAAACCCAATGGTTGATGTCCATCCCGCTGGTGATCATCGTGGTTCTGATGCTCATCGGCTATTCTCCCGGCTATTCGGCTTTCTGGGCTACCCTCTCCTGCGTGGCCATCAGTTGGACTACCAAGGATTACCGCATGGGGCCGCGTCGGATTATGGACGCCATGATAGAGGGGGCGCGCAATACGCTGATCATCGGCGCCACGGTGGGCGTTATCGGTATTATCGTGGGAACGATCGCGCTGACCGGCATCGGCCTGAAATTTTCCGACATCATCATCAGCCTGTCGGTGGGAATACTGCCGTTGGCTATTTTCCTTATCGGTCTGGCTTCGTTGGTCCTGGGCATGGGCGTTCCGGTCACCGCCGCCTATTTGATCACCGTGGTGCTCGCCGGTCAGGCCCTGCGGGACATGATCGCCGTCACCATGTTCGGGATGGCCTCTTTCGCGCAAATGGAGATCAATCAGGATCTGATTCTCTTCGTTCCCTGGGTTCTCATCGCTTCGCATATGATTGTCTATTGGTTCAGTCAGGATTCCAATATCACGCCACCGGTCTGTGTGGCGGCGTACGCGGGCGCCGCCATCGCGGGATCGGACCCCTGGAAAACCGGCTGGACCTCGTTCAAATTCGCCAAGATGCTCTATATCGGGCCGTTCCTGTTCGCCTATTCGCCCGGCTTTCTCCTTTCGGGAGACTGGCATAACATCATACTGGCGTATGTGACGATTACGCTGGGAACCATCGCCTTCGGCAGTCTGACCATGGGATACATGCTCTGCGCCACCACGCTGCTGGAATGGTTCATCTTCGCCATCGCCACCACGCTGCTGTTCTTCCCCGCGATCCTGGTATCCGTCACCGGAATACCGGAAACCAAGTATATGGCGGACTTCTTGGGAATGGCGCTGTGGGGGGTCGTCTACCTCATGCAAAAAGCGCGAATAAAGCGCGATCCGACGCTTACCTTGCCCATCGAGGAGCGTCGGAGACTGCGGAGGGCGACCGCATGATCTTCGATCCTTCCATTCGCAAGATACTCTGCGCCGTGGACTTCTCCGAAGCGTCGCAAAAGGCGCTCAGGGAAGCCTTCTTCGTAGCCGAAAAACTGAACGCCACGCTCCTGATCGTCAATGTGGTCGACGAACACCGCTACGAAGGTCTGGAACGGCTGGTCGGCCGATTGGCGCAACCCGAGGTCGAAAAGGTCGTGGAAAGCGCCATCAACGGCATGGAGAATGAATACGCCGAGGAGCTGAAGGGCGTTTTGGCCGCTGTCGATACGGGAAACGTGGTTCATTCCTCGCTCGTAACTGTAGGCGTTCCCTGGGAGAAGATTCTGGAGGTGGCGAAAAAGGAGGACATAGACCTCCTGATCATGGGCGCCAAGGGGCGCAGCCGGCTCGCCGACCAGCTCCGGTTCGGTCACACCGCGGAGAAGGTGTTCCGCCGCGCCACGCGCCGCGTCTTGTTCGTGCGTTGATAGAGGAATAATTTGTTTTTCCCGACCCCTCCGATTCTCTATAACGGCGGAGGGGTTTTTTATGCTTTGATCCTAATTTCGAACCGCGCGCATGGACGCGCCTATGAGAGTGATATGGAAATAACCGCCGGTGAACCCGTCAATTGGGGGGCGCTCGTGGCGAAAATCGTCGACCAGACGAAAATTCCGCGCCCCATTATGGAATATTATGTCCTCGTCCTGCGGAAACGCGACGAGCTTATGTCCGCGAGCGATGATGCGGCTTCGCGCACTCATGAACCGAGCGCCGCCGGGGAGCCGGAATCCCTCCCCTTGCGCGAGGCGGCGGAAATAGCGCTCGATATGCAAGCCGTCGCGGCTACCCTGGAAACGTTTCTGGATTTAAAACCCGGGAAACGCCCGCTGCTCCGGGACGGCCTTGGCGCGATCGAAAAACTTTTCCGGGAAGGCTACTTCCGGGACGCCGATGTTTGGACACGGGTGGCGCGTGGAGATTTTGAAAGGATCGAACGTCTTTCGTCCGATCTGAACATCGACGTGGGTCTGCCCATATTCCTGACGCATTCCGCTCTCAAAACCCATCTCCAGCCCTTGCTGCGCAGGGAGGCGGACGGACGGAATTTCAGTTCATGGCGACAGGGGCTGTGCCCGGTGTGCGGGTCGCGGCCTCACCTGGCCTACAGCGAAGGGACGACCGGCGAAAAAACGCTCTGTTGCTCGCTCTGCGATCAGCAATGGACGGTCGAGGCTACATACTGCCCCTGGTGCGGGAAAACGGAAACCACCATGGAACGGATCGTCGCCGACCCGCTGGAAAACGCGTGGGCGGAAGCGTGCGACGCGTGCGATTTTTATCTGAAGGTGACCGCTTCCCGTTCCTCGGCGCTGCGTCAAAACGGATGCCTGGACGATCTGGCCACCATGCGCCTGGATTACGCCGCCATAGAAAGAGGTTACCTGCGACGGACTTCCATACCCTCCTGAAAAACAGGATCAGCCCGGGAATTCGGAGGCGCGATCCAAAGCCCGCCGTGAAATACAAAAAGGGGGGAAATCCCCGGTTTGTCCCAAGGATTTCCCCCATCGGTCACAATATTCCACTAATCGAGCGCGCCCGCGGGCGCGCTCGGTCTGTTTACTGGATGCTCACGTTCCTGACGCCCCACAGGGGAAGCAGGTTCACGCCATTGCTTCTTTTAAAGGTCAGAATATTGACGGAGCTGTTTTCCACCAGCTTGCCGGGGAGTGTCACGTAAGACATTCCGCCCCACTGACTGTCGACCGTGGTGGGAACATAGTCCACCAGCGAGCCGTTGACCAGGATCTGGACTTCGTCGCCCGTGTCAATGTCCCAGGCCTGATAGGCGATGGTGACATCACCCAAGCGGCCTTCGAACTGGAACGATACTTCCGAAGTGGTCAGCGTCGTTCCCTCGAACTGTCCGTATTCGCCAGTCGCGGGGAGAGCGATGTTAGAACCGGAGCCGCCTCCGCCGCCGACTTTCTTAACCACGATACCGCTTACCATGGCTTCGTCCTTGACCGAGTAGAAGTCGATATCCAGGATTCCGTCATTGACGGTGGCCTGGAAGGATTTATCCAGGGCCCTTCTCGCACCGCCCGCCAACGCGTAGACGTCGAAGCTGGAGGCCACGGTCTTGTCTTCGATATCGATATCGAACAATCTTTTCCCATAACCCCAGGCGGAAACTTCCGCGAATTTCAGGGTTACCTGGTAAACGCCGTTTTCAACCGGGATGGCGTACGAGAAATCGCCGGTCCGGAAAGTCTGATACAGCGTGTCGTCATCGGTGTAATAGATGCCGCGGGAGCTTGAATCGGTGTCGCCGCCGGCGAAATAAGCGTCCGCCTGGTAGGAGACGCCCGCGGAATCGATGAATTTGGAGCCGCCGGCGTTAATGGCGATATCGGTCGTCGACGAACTTCCGCCGCCGTTGGTAAGCGTGAATGACATGGGCTCGCTCCAGTCGCTATAGCTGGTTCCGTTCCAGCTTCTTATCCACCATTGGTATTTGTCGCTCTTGGTCAGGGCGACACTGGCGCTGCACGTCGATCCGGATCGCACCTGCGCATCGGAATACCAATCTTTGTACATGGTTCCGGAAGAGTCGTTGATCTGGAGTTGATACCAGGTGGCGCCGGAAACCGGTTGCCATTTGAAGGTGGGACTGAAATTCGAGATGGTTCCCGAAGGACTCATCAGTGAAGCCGCGTCGGGCGTTCCGGTACTGCTCGCGGCCACGGTAAAGGACATGGTTGAGCTCCAGTCACCGTAGTTGGGTTCGCGATATCCTTCTACCAGCCATGAATAGCTTCCCGCCGCCAGCGTCACGCTCGGCTTGACCGTGCAGGTCGATCCTGAAGTGATGTCGGACGCCCGGTACCAATCCTTGAAGAAGTACTGGCCGCCCTTGTTTATCCACAGCAGGTACCAATCGCAATTGCTCGCGGATTTCCAGGTAAACTGAGGCGAGCTTTCCGAAACGGTCCCGGACGGCGCGGTCAGCTGGACCACGCCCGGCGTCACGTTCGTCGACTGGGACGCCGCGGGCGTCGTAAATTGAACCTCGGTGGAATACCCGCTCTCCGCGCTGGATGAATACGCGGTTACCGCCGCGTAATACTTGGTTCCGCTCTGGAGATTCGAAACCGTATAGCTGCTAGAGCCTCCGGCGTTAACGTTCGCGGTATAGTTTCCACTCTTGGTACCATAATAGACCCGATATCCCTGGCAACTGGAAGACTGCACGGTGTTCCAACCGAGTGTCACACTCGCGGCCTGTGCCGCGCCGAAACCGAGTAGAATGGTTACCAATACCAAACATGCCGTAATAATAAATCTTCCTGAAACAGGAAGTTGGAGACCGTCTCTTTTAGAGACGGCAGACGATGACCACATACGTACCCCTTTCTTGCTCGTCGAGCCCAATGTCCGGGATTCACCCCTGATCCGGACACCAGAACCCGACTTTTACCCCTACGTTGGTTGTGCCGAGAGCCTCTACTCTGCTATCGACCTGTTACCTTTTCCCGGCATCGGTGGGCGCCCCCCTTGGCCCCTCCGTCCCGGGATAAACTCTAAACAACCTCCGCTCGGTCTTTTCTCCCGTCTTCCCATCTTTTGCATTGCAGGACTAACAAATATGGTTCGGCATGCACAAACCCACGATAGGCGATCTAGAGAACTTTATTCCGGTCCTACGCTACCTGAGGCTTTGTTGCGCCACCGATATTCACGTTATTAACTAAAACCTGGCTTCTACGCTGTTTATTGCTCATCTCCGGGTGATAAATCGAATTATTTTTCCTGTCCCGCAAGCCGTAAACCGTGTCCCCGCGCGCTTTCAGCGGGAAATCGGACGCCATCCCTCGGCACCGAAGCCATAACCTCCGAAAAACGCTCTTCTCAGGAGCAAAAAACAAGCCAATTGTGAAAATGCGCCCGCCGCCGGCAAGGCTACCGCGGCTGTACGCCTCCGCGTATTGCATATGAAAAGCTCCTGTGCTAATCTCGGAGCAAATCCGATAGACGCCTACTCTTATCGAGGAAATTTAACGATATAGCTTGCGGGACGCGTAAAAACGGCTGATACATAAAATGCTTATCGATACATTACGGAATGCGATTGCGAAGGGTTGGAAGCGACTCGCCGAAAAGCTGGTCACGCCCCTGGTCAAACGGGGCCTGTCTCCCAACACCATAACGTTCATCGGGCTGATCGGTTCGCTGTTTTCGGCGATTTCGTATGGCGGGGGCGCGATTTTCCTGGGCGGCTTGTTTCTCATGGTCGCCGGCCTCATGGATACCCTGGACGGCTGGGCCGCGCGGGCTCAGAACAAGAGCACGCCGTTTGGGGCGTTGCTGGATTCAAGCCTGGACCGGTACGCGGAATTTCTCGTCTTTTTCGGTATCCTCTTCCATTATCGTTTTGATTGGATGTTTCTCGTCGTCTCACTGGGCCTGATGGGGTCCGTCATGGTCAGCTATGTGCGGGCCCGCGCGCATTCCCTGGGCGCCGATTGCCCGGTGGGCTGGGCTCAGCGACCCGAACGGCTGGGCATGCTGATCACCGGCTCCATTTTAAACGCCCCGTTCAGCTTTCTTTTTCCCTTCTGGGGCAATTTTCTTTTCGCGGCTTCGCTCCTGGCCATCGCCGTCACCGCCAATGTGACGGCCATCCAGCGGCTGCTGGCGGGAAAAAACAAATTGAACGCTTTCCCCTGGGATCCGCCGACGGAAACGGGCGAGCATACCTAGGGATTTCGCGTTGAGCGGAAAAAAAAAGACTCTCCCTCCCGATCTTTATCGATTTTTTCCCGGAAAATATTTTCTTGGGCTGAGTCCCGGACGGCAGGCAGGCATTTCTTGCCGCCCTGGGATCGCGCGGGCGGCTTTTGGACCCCGCAAGGAGAAATCTCGTCTAGGGGAAATTTTTTCCTAATAAGTTTTCGCCGCCGAGTCCAGACCGTTCGCGGACGGATTCGAGGGATTGACGGTTTCTACCCGCGTGATCTGTTCGTTCGTATAAACAACGCGATCGGGCGTATGAATAACCAGGTCCGGCGACAATTGCACGAGCGCGCGCAGGTTCGCTTCGGCGATACCGCTGGGGAGATTCCGAATTTCCATCACTTCGGCCCCCCGCAGCCAAGTTTCCGTCTCGGCGCGAATCACGTCGGCGTTGATGGAGGACTTGTCCGATCCGGCGTAGGCGCTGATATAGATACCGCGTATTTTCTCCGCCAGTTGCCGGTAACCGTCCAGAACAGCGGCCCGCTCGGCCAGGAGCTGCGCCTGGGCCTTGTTTTCCACCCCCGCCGGAGCCACGCCCTTTCCCACCACACGCACCGCGATGATTCCGGCCTCGTTGGGAACGCCGGGATACTGGCCGTACGTCCGGTTGGGCGGCGCCGGCCGCAAGGTTCTGATGTACTGATAGGTCATCCCCGGCTCCGTGGTTTGTTGAACGCATCCGACCATGGCCGCGAGGGAAAGCGCCAGGATAACCGAATTGAGTAAAGACCGCCTCATCATGCCCCCTCCTTATTGAAAACACGCCCCATACGGCTTTCGCGAAAAGACGCGACGCCGATGGCGCTCAAGGATTTACATCGTCAGGAGCAGGGTTTTCTTGAGTTCTAACGGTGTGAAACGAAGGGAAAGGCCCCCCCGCCGCGCGGGTCGACCCTGGGGCGAGCGCTGTCAGCGCCGGCAGGAAATCTGATTTTTTCCCCGGTACTTGCTTTCGTACATGTAGCGGTCGGCTTCGCGAAGCAGGGATTCCTTGTCCGCGGCGTCTTCGGGGAACGTGGCCACGCCAAAGGAGGCGCTCAATTTTTCATCGATCTTTTCTTCCCTTAAAAATCGTGCGGTAGCAAAGCCCGCCTTCATCTTCTCCGCTTTCGCCAGGGCCTGCTCCCGGTGCTGGTTGGGCATGATGAGGATGTATTCATCGCCCCCGTAGCGGACGATCTTGTCTTCCTTGTCCAGGTAGGCTGCGACGAACTCCGCCACTTCCTTGAGCGTTTTGCTGCCGAGCAAATGGCCGTGCGCGTCCACCGTCCGTTTGAAGTTGTCCAGATCGAAGAACACCAGGGAAACTTTTTCCTGTCGCGATCGAGCCACGGACAGGACTTCATCGAGATATTGGTGCAGAAACCGCGTGTTGTAAAAGCCGGTGACGTCGTCGGTCACGGAAAGGTTTTCGATAGTTTCGAAGTTGGTGGCGTTGGCCAGCGCCACGGAAACATAATCGGCAAGTATTTCCAGGAAAGGGCCGCGTTCCTCCAGGTAGAGTTCGATCTCCTGCACGTCGATCGCCCCCAGGAAGCCGACCACCTCTTCCTGAATTTTCAGGGGCACGAAAAGGGCCGACTTCTCGATGAGGCCCCGGACTTGCGCCGGAATCCCGTGCAACGCCTCGAAACGGTCGATGTCCGGGATGACCAGCGGCTTGCGCCCGATGCAGACCGCGGCGCCGATCGATTCAAGCAAGGGTATTTTCAGATCCGCGGCCGGTTGATCGTCGAATCCCTTGGAGTCCCTTAAATAAAGCGTGTTCTGCTTTTGATCGATTCCAAAGACGAGCATTCCCCGGGCCTCGATGATCTGGCTGACGCGGTCGAGCAGCGTGGAGAGGATGTCCCGGACATTGAGGCTGGAAGAAAGCGCCTTGCCGATTTCCATGTATTTATTGATTTCCAGCGTATAGAGCATCTTCCGAGTGATCTCTTCCTGCTGGAAAACCTTGTCGATGTAGAGATCCGACTGCCGTCGGATGATCTCCCCCAGGGATTTGAAAATCTTGCGGGTGATCAGCCAATTGTTTTCCGTGGCGCGGAGGAACTCATTCTGCTCGATGGTCAGCGCGTCCACCCGGGTCGCGGCGACGGCGGTGGCGCTTCGTTTTCCGCCGTCGAGCAGCGCCATTTCGCCGAACACGATGTTTTCCCCGATTTCATGGATGAAAACATCGCCCTTGGTAATGCGCACCGAGCCCTGCGTCACGACATACAACGACCCGCCGAATTCATTTTCGCGGAAGATAACCGAGTCTCTTTCGAAAACCTGTTCATAGGCTTTCTCTGCAATGAGCGCGAGTTCGGGCTTGGAAAGGGAACCGAACAGGTCCGTTTGCCCGAGCCGTTCGGCTTTGGCTTCCAAGCTTAACATGGCTGCAACGGGGCTTTCTCGATGCGACACGTGTTTCGGATGTCTATCGACATGAATATTTCCCGGTAAATGAATTTATTCCGAATCTATGATAGCATATGCAAAAGCGTTATCGCGGTCAAATTTATACGGTCGGGCCGTTATTATCGCGCAATCGATCTTCAGTCGCTCCGGTTCGAGCTATCGGTATGTCTTTCCGGCAAGAATATTCCGGCGGCGCGAGAATGGGGAGATTATTCTTGGAGCAGGAAACTCGTTTCGATCCCTTTAACGACCGGCTTTCGCGCGACATCCGCAACGAGCTTTCCACGGCGATGATCGAAGCGCTGGATGAACGGGACCCCAAACCGGTCCGACGGCGCGCCCAGGCCATGCTGGACCGGGGATTGCGTCCCTGGATCGCGGCGTACGTCGAGGACCGTCTGAAGCGATTTGAAACGGTCCTCGACGAGGTTAATCAAACGGGCGCGAAGGACGTTCCAGGTCAGGCCCGGCTCCTGTGGAACCGGGGGCTTTTCTTTGAGGCCCACGAAAGAATCGAAACCGTGTATCTTTCCTCTCGAGGGGAGGAGAGAAAAGCGTACCAGGGGCTTATCAAGGCCGCCGGGGTGTATATACATCTGGAACGGGGCGCGGGGCCGGTCGCCCGCCGGTTGGCCGATAAAGCGGCCGCGCTCCTGCGGCGATACGGAAACCGGCTGCCCCCGGATTTCAACCTTGCGCTCCTCCTGGAAAAACTGGAAACCCACGATCCGCGCCCGCCCCTGCTTTAGGACCCGGAGGGAGTTTATCTTCACAAACCAAACCGTGTTCGGACAACAAAAAAAACAGACTGTTGAAAAAGTCCCCACCACGGCGCCACGACGAAAGCCGGGGGCCAGAACTGCTTGAAAATACGAGATTCCGCGATCAAGTCGCGGAATGACGAGGCAAGCTGAATGGTTTGTCAACACACTCGGAAAACGGAGTCGATGATGAAAAAAGCGCTTCTCATCCTGTTTGCGGCCTTCTGGATTCTGGTCCCGATCCATGCCGGAGCCGCCGCGCCCACCTGGACCTTCGACGCCCCGCACGGTGAAATCAATTTTAAAATAAAACATATCCTTACCTATGTGACGGGCCATTTCGAAAAATACCACGGGGTCATCAAATTCGACCCCGACGATCCGGCCGGCAGCTCGATGGACGTAGTCATCGAAGTCGATAGCGTCAACACCAGGGTGGCCAAACGTGACGAGCATCTGCTCTCTCCGGACTTCTTTGACGCGGAAAAATATCCCGTCATCACCTTCAAGAGCAGCGAAATCCTGCATAAGGGCGGCCATGACTACGTGGCCAAGGGGAAGCTGACCATGAAGGACGTCACCCGCGAAATAGAACTGCCATTCACCTTTCTGGGCATTCTGGACAATCCGTTCAACGAGAAACAGTTGATAGTGGGGCTTAACGCCGAGTTTACCGTGGATCGGCTGGACTACCACGTAGGCGACGGCAAATATTACAAATTGAGACAACTCGGCAAGGATGTGACCGTGACGCTTCATTTCGAGCTTTTACGCGAAAAATGAATGAATGCGCGGGACAAGGGGAAATGGGCAGAAGGGTTATGTTACGGGCTTCAAACCGTAAGGAGAGAACGTGTCCCGCGCATAGTTCGATTTTTTTGAGGGTGTTTACCGTTATTCAATAAGACGCGGCTGACGGCCGTATTTTACAGATTTTTTTGCCCGGGGCCGGCGGAGAAACCCGACCGGGAAAAACCCTGTCGCGCCGGAAACCACGGGCGCTTCAGGACCCTCACACAGCCGGCGTCGATTCGGACAAGCCGAAGCGTCTGAAAAGAAAGGCCTTTGCGCCTCCCTTTTCCTCTTCAAGCCAATTTAATGAACTAACGGGTTACTTGCGGGCGGTGATGGGCAGCGACCAGTTGTATTTCCAATAAACTCCGTATTCGAAATCCGGTTCACCGTGAATGGTAATGGAGCGGAATCCGGCCTGCTCCAGGTTTTCCATGAGGGAAGCTTCGGAAAACGCGCGCATTTGCAGGGTCATGCCGTCCCCCCCGTGGAATATCAGATCGTCGAAGATCTGCTCTCGCCCATCCTGGGTCATATTCTTCAGGATATACTTTTCCGCCCTGTTTGACGAGCTGGTAGTCGTGGAGTTCGGGAAAATGTTCCTGGGTGGGGCCGGTGGTGATATAGGGTACGGTCAATATCAGAATCCCGTTGGCCTTGAGCAGCGCCGCGGCGTTATGAAACATACGCGGAACCGGCGGCGCGACATGTTCGAACACGTCCGAGGAAACGAGAAAATCGAGCGTTCCCTTCATGGACGGGTTGATATCGGTTATGTCGAGCTGGGGCTTTTTATGATAAAAGGTATTGGTGTAGTCGAACTTTTTGGACAGCCCCTTCGAGTATCCGAACCAGTCACTCAGGCCCACGCCTCTGATTTCTTTTCTGACCGGGAAATCGGGCAAGGCCAGGCTTTGGCCAAACAGCTCTCTGGACAAGAGACTGATAACGGAACGGAACCTTACCGTCGATCCGCAATAAATACATGAATCGTTTTCACGCTCAAGGCCTGAAAGGGACTCCTCATTGTCCCGGCCGCAGAGGTTACAGCGGAAGCGGAGCATGTCCAATTTCTGGCCGCTCACTTGTTTTCGAGGGAGAAAACACCGCAGTTGCCATCGGACTTTATGAAGGATACCCATCATGGGAGCGTTCAAAACCGAGCGGAAAAACTCGGACTCAATCCTTTTAGATCGCGGTATTCAAATACAAAGAGGGAAACGGACACGATAGTTCAACACCCCCGTTTCTTGAATATGCCATTGAAAACCGTGGGCTTGCCGCCATGGCGATAATGATCGAACTCGAGGTCCACGGCTTTTTCGACGATTGCCGCATCTTCGGAAAGACGGGGATCGTAGTTGTCGAGGTAGGCAAGGTCGAATAGCCTCCAGGTAAAGCAGCATCTGGTATCCACATGGACCGGCTCCAATTCCGCTCCAGGCAAGGGAGAATGTCTTCGCTCCGGATCCCCTCGAAGGTGTTGATGGAACAATCATAGTTGGGCATCCGCGATGGACAATCGGCTCCGCGCCGGGGTTCCTACAAACACGATACTTTCCGGCAGACCCATAAAAAAGGAGTTGGCGATGTCATACGCCTCGGGCCAAAGCCTGTTGCCGTTTCGTCCGATATATTCTCCAATCGACCAGAATTCTCCCTTGTCGCTGAGGCCTTTTGCAATCTCGGCCGTGACATGTTCCAGTTCCACCACATGGTGCAGTCCGGAGACGCACAGGATAATATCGAACTGCTGTCCACCAAGGTTGAGGCGGTTTACGTCGCCTACCATCGTGTTCAATACGCAATGTCTTGAAAGGTGAGACTGCGCGGTCTCCAGCAGACTGGAATTTATATCCAAAAGGGTAAGTTCAAGTTTTTTTGAATGGTCGAGATGCCTGATAAACTCGATTTCAATTCTGGCCGCCCCGCTGCACAGAGATAAGACTCGAAGAATTTTATTGGAATCCGGACCGGATAGTGGCTGGAACGCGCTTAACTTTTCCCTGAGACGACCCCCGAAATCCGGAGTAGGCCTGTTTAATTTATGGTACAAGAGTTCAAAAGACAAATTGTAGGCGTTTGAGGGACCGGGGTCCCGCTGCTTCATCGGCCGGCGCCTCGGTCTCTTCGTCTGTTTCAACGGGCGAATCAGGCGGCCGCCATTTCTTCAGGGTCATCTTCAAGCTCGTAAATCTTGTGATCGTATACTGTTTTAAAAAACTGAAGTTCGTTCCGCATTCTATGTTGGCTAAAAGCTCTCGCCCGGTTGAGCCTCAAAGTATCTTCCGCGCTTAAGACACATTCATAAAGCGCAAGCAAATCGTTACGGGCGTCATGATTCGGTCCGGCGGCGCATTCCAGGACAAGCGCCCCTGAGGCGCCTTCAATCGCATCCAGGGGAAACTGCAGTTCAACCCACGGCTCTTCCGGGTCGAATTCGGAAAAATGATACTCAGCCAGAGTAATTTCAGAGGATTTCCTTTTATGGTCGGGACGAAAGCGCGCGATGATATCCATACCGTCAGCGCTTACCTTCGACAACGCGGGACCGCATACGAGAACGCCGCGGCCCGAATACGGTATCTTTACGTTGTTGAAGACTACACGCGAACCCGCTGACATCACCAATCCCAATCGATGCGGCGTAGTGTGGGTAATATTGTTCCAGGAGACTAATTTGGCGTTCAGTCCGTCTTTGGCGCTCGATGTTTGCTTTTTCAGAATCCGCTTGATCGACCTGACGATAGGATTACGTCTTAGATAAAGCTGAAGTTTCCCTTCCGGACCCGTCGCCGGGCCCCCCCCAACCGGCCCGGAAAGCCATTCGCCCACGCTTTTACTGTTAAAAAGAGTAGTCCTGTCAGCTATTTCCACAGAATACGGTGTATTCTCATCGAGATACATCATTGACTCGCCACAGGGAGCGCTTTTTATGAAAGCGCTTTAAGGAGGAATTCCAATGTATCAGCTCTTCCTCTATTTAAATTTCTTTTCCGATCCCGAGATTATCGTCGCATAGTCATTTAACGAATCTTCCGGAACGTCTCTCCGGCGAAAGCCGAGGTCCGAAAGAATATTTTACAAATACTTGTGCGGCACCCACGGCCTGTCCCATTTCTTTTCAAACCGCTCTTTATTTTTTTTGAAAACTCGTTGATATTCCTTGTCTTTCATCCGGCTGAACGAGGCCCTTCCGAAATGATGAATAAAGACGTCCTGGGCGCACAGAAGCTTCAGCCCGTGTTCGCGGACCCGGAGCGCGTAATCATCGTCTTCGAACATGCCTATTTCATAGAGTTCGTCCAGTGGGCCTACCTCGTCCCACACCGATTTCGGCATGATGGTGCAAAAAAAGGCCAGCACGTTTATCTCGAAAAAACGATCCCGATTCTCCCGGGTGTATTGGCGGGCGAACGGCTCCATATTGGAGACATCCTTGTACGGCGCGTCGATGCAGGCTTCGTTTCCGCAGCTGTTGGTAACCGGCCCCACCATTCCGACATCGTTTTGCCGGAAATACTTCAGCAGCCCGGATAGCCATCCCTTGGTCACCATGACGTCATCGTTCAGGAGCGCCAGATACTTACCCTTGGCGAGTTGGGCGGCCTGGTTGTTGGCGCCCGCGAATCCGGCGTTTTTCTCGTTGAAAACCACGGTAAGTTCAGGCCACTCCTTTTCCTGCTCCTTGAGAAAGGCCACGGTTTCGGGTCCGGATGCGTTGTCCACGATGATAACCTCAAGATTGGGATAGCAGGACTTCCGCCGGATGCTCTCCAGACACAGTTTGAGATAGTTGAGATTATTATAGCTGGGTATCATAATGGACACCAGGGGAAACAGGTCGTCAATGGCCGTGGATATGGCCTGGTAGCGATCGCTCCACTGGTTCTTGCGCGCGGTTTGGACACGTTTTTCCCTGAGTTGGGGATCGTCCTCCCGGAGCGCCTGTCCAATCCGGGCGATAAAGTCTTCCTTGTCCGTGTACCGGTAAAAGAGACCCTCGAACTTTCGCAGCTCCGGCAGATCCGAGGCCACGATGGGCTTTCCGGCGCACAGATATTCGAAAAATTTGACCGGGTTGGTGGCTTCGATGAGCGGTGTTATCCGCATGGGGATGAGGCAGACATCGAAATGCGCAAAATAGCCGGGGAGCGACTTGTAGGGAAGCTCGCCGGTGAGCTGAATGTTGCGTTTGTCTTCCAGCTTGCCGATTTCGGACGAATGATGCCCGCCGATGAGCAGGAAATTCCAGTCCTTATGTTGGTCGGCGGCATAGGCCAGGGCGTCGTAGTCGAACCATTCGGCCAGCGCCCCGAAATAGCCGATTATCGGGTGCTTGATCTTCAACCCCTTGGTGGGTTCGGGTTCGGCGAAACGGTTGAACTCGGCGCCGTTGGGGATGAGCTGTACATTCTCGTTGAATTGGAGCGCCTTTTGACGCAGTTTTTCACTGGACACGATGACCAGGTCGCTCTCCTCGAGGAGCGCCTTTTCCTCGTCCGCGAAATGACCGCCCACATTGTCGAAACCGGAATGCTCGTCCATGCAGTCGTAAATCAATTTCCAGCCGCGTTTTTTGGACAGTTTTCTCGCCAGGGGATACCAAGAGGGAAATTGGACAAGGATGGCCCCTTCGGTCAGACCCTTCTCCCACATCAGCTCCTCGATCGATATTTCCAGATACCGGGTGATATCCTCGGTGAAATGGTCCTTATAGATGTTCAGGGGACGGGGCGAGGAAAGCTTCAGCTCCATCACGTTTTCGGCGACCGTTTTCAAGGAATATCGCTTCAGGTTGATGTCCAAAGAAACGGTTCCATAGATGACCGGATGGCCGTTCAGCGCGAAGCGCGACAGAATCTGTTGAGGGCGCTGAAAGCGATAACCCCAGTCGATGATGGGGAAGCAGAGCACGGCGTAGCGTTCAAAACCGTCGGCGGTGATTTCCGATTCGAGTATGGAGTCGGTGGGCGACGGCGCCTTGGCTACCCGCGCCTTCCACAGGATTTTTCTTTTCAGGGCGCGGAAACGTTCCTTGAGGCTCAACCGGTCGAGCAGCACCTGGGACATGGACGTCAGCGTCACGATCTTTCTGTTCAGTTCCACGAGCTGATCGTGGGTCTGGGCCAGTTTGGCGTCGATGACGTCGACCTTCTGTTCGAGACTCAGCAGTTGAAATTGCAGGTTCGCCCGTTCGGCGCGGGCCGCCTGAAACTGATCCAATTGTTCTTCGAACGATACTTTCGCGACGCGGCGATTTTCCGTGATCTCGCGCGACACGTCGTCGGTAATCGAGTGTTGGACACCTTTTAAAACCTGCGTCTGGTCGTACAGTTCCCTGAACAGATGCTCCAGCCTCACGCGAACGTCTTCGCCATTCCCCGATTTCAACCGGCGCTCCGTTTCGGAAATGGCCAGCAGCAATTCTTTCTCGTACGCGTGAATCATATTTTCCTTTGAAAATCGTTGGGCCAGTTCCAGGTCCAATCCCCGGCTGTTACGCCGTTCTTTCGCCGATTCGGCTATGTCGCGCAGAACCGAGGCTAACGCCCTAACCTGCTCCGGATCCGCGTTTTCGGCCAGTTCGAAAATCGTTTCATTGTGGATGTCCTGCGTGCCTTCGGGATACAGGTCGATAAAACGTACGTCCGCTCCGGCGGCGGCCAGGTCCTCGGCGCCGCCCACGCGGCTCAGGATGAGCGGCAGCCCGAAGCAATGCGCTTCCATGGCCGCCAGACTCCATCCTTCCATGAAGGAGGGGAGCAGAAAGGCGTCGGCAAGACCGTAAAGATCGAAAATGCGATCGGTGAACTCGATAAACCGAATATTTGAGTTCAGTTCGTATCGGTCGATTTTTTCCTTTAAAAAGGCGCGGTATCCCTCGGTCAGGGTCTTTCCCAGCAGGAATATCTTGATGTGGGGATGGTCGCCGACCAGTTCACGGGCGGCCTCGACGATCAGGTTCTGATTCTTCACCTGGGTTATGGCGGCCACGTTGAGAAACAGCGCGTCGTCGTCATCCAGGTCCCAGTCCCGGCGGGACCCGCGATCGCTGGACGCCGCGTAGGCGTTGAGCCGTTCCAGATCCATTCCGTTGGGAATGACCGTAACCTTTTGGGAAGGCAGGCGAAACCGCTTCACGCTGAAATCCTTCACCGTGGCCGAAACCGCCACATAGCGGTTCACAAACGGGTCCTGTTCCCGCTGGATGGAGAGCACGTCCGAATCGAACCACAGGTACATGTTGTGGAGAACGCTGACCACCGGGACGGCCATGCGGTGGGCCAGGGGCGTCCCGAAAAAGGAATGATGAGAGAAAAGCAGGTCGACCCGGTAACGGTCCAGCAGCATGAAAAAGGCCTTTTCCTTCTCGTCGCCGCCCAGGATTTCTACAATGGCTCCCTTGCTTTCCAGTTTGTCCGCCACATGGCCCCCGCCATTGACGCATACCACGACGCATCGAAACAGCGACGGGTTCAAACCGGTGACCAGGTCATACACCACGTTTTCCAGCCCGCCCCGGTCCAGGGTATCGACTTCGAACATGACGGTAAAAGGATTTTGTGGCGTCGTTTCAGCGGTGGGATCATTCTTCATGAAAAACGGTGTCCTTCCCTCGATCCATTCAAAAGCCGGTCTTCCGGCTTCACACGATAAAAGGCGACGCGGAAGCGTTTTTCCGAGCTTCCTCGCCATCGCGCACGTTTGCTATATACCAAAAAGCGAGCGCAAGGAACTATTGTTTAAGATGAGACCGGATTCATGCGAACGCGATCAGGCGTAAACCGGCAGCCGGTCGGCGTTTACGTTTCCCAGTTCCGGGAGCGTCGCGTCCTTGGCTGACAGAAGCGGATCGCGCATGGGCCAATCGATTCCCAGGGCGTGATCCGACCAGAGAATCCCGCGCTCGTCGCCCGGTTCATAGTAGTCGGAGCATTTGTACATGACATCCGCCGTTTCGCTCAACACGCAAAAACCGTGCGCGAACCCTTCGGGAACGAAGATCTCCTGATACGGCCCGTCCGGGGACAGTTCAACCCCCACCCATTGGGAGAAGGTGGGGGACCCGCGCCGGATGTCCACCGCGACGTCATAAATACGGCCGCTGATGGCGGTCACCAGTTTCGCCTGAGGCCGGCGAAGCTGATAGTGCAGCCCTCGCAAGACGCCCTGTTTGGATCGGGAATGGTTATCCTGCGTAAAGCGCCGGTCGATTCCGCCCCGGTCATATTTTTTCTGCTGAAAAAGTTCCCGGAAAAAGCCGCGATCATCCTTGTAAACATCGGATTCCACGACAATGACGTCCCGGATTTTCTGTGGATGGAATTCCATTATTCCCGTCCCGCCTCTTCCCTGACCAGGTTGAGCAGATACCCTCCGTAGCCGTTGTGAGCCATTTCATGGGAGAGTTTTCTGACCTGTTCCGCGTCGATATAGCCCATCCGGTAGGCGATTTCCTCGATGCAGGCGATTTTCAGCCCTTGCCGCTCCTGGATGGACTCCACGAAATTGGCCGCATGCTGCAACGATTCGTGGGTGCCGGTGTCCAGCCACGCGAAACCGCGTCCCAGCAATTCCACTCTGAGAGACTTGCGGCGTAGATAATCCATGTTGACGTCGGTTATTTCCAGCTCCCCGCGCGCCGACGGCTTCAGGTTCCGGGCGATTTCCACGACCGTGTTGTCGTAGAAGTAAAACCCCGGCACCGCGTAACTGGACTTGGGATGGGCCGGTTTTTCCTCGATTCCGATGGCCAGGCCGCTCTGGTCGAATTCGACCACGCCGTACCGTTGCGGATCGCGGACCCAGTACCCGAAGATGACCCCGCCTTCCTTCAAATTCGAGCAGCGCCTGAAAATTTCCTGCAAACCGTGTCCGTAAAAGATGTTGTCACCCAAAACCAGGGCCACCGAGTCGTCTCCGATAAAGCTGTCGGCGATAATGAAAGCCTGCGCGATGCCTTCGGGCCGCGCCTGTTCGCGGTAGGAAAAATTCAGCCCGTAGTGAGCGCCGTCGCCCAGAAGCTGTTCGAAACGCGGCAGATCTTCCGGTGTGGAAATGATGAGTATGTCCCTGATCCCGGCCAGCATCAGCGCCGACAAGGGATAATAGATCATGGGTTTGTCATAGACCGGTAAAAGCTGCTTGCTTACGACGCGGGTGATCGGGTAGAGCCTGGTGCCCGCGCCTCCCGCAAGAATAATCCCTCTCATTGAACTCTCCGATAAATCCTGGCCGCCCGAGCGGCAGGTAATTAACTATTATACCAAAAAGACGGCATGAAAGAAGATTATAGTATATACCATGGAAACGACCGGTTTTAACGCCCTTGCGTGAAAAAAACACCACGGCGCAAGCTCGCGAAGGGCTTTTTAAACGTGAAGGAGGGGTTTTGGGGACGAGTCATACGGGGTCGTCTGGACGGGATACTACGTTCGGACGGGCGCTTATCTCCTCGGACTATACGCGCGCAAGGGCCTTCCGGTCGGCCCGTTCCATGGCGTTCTGGACCAGATCCACTTTTCGGGCCCATGAATTTTCCATGGCTATGGCGCGGTATCTTTTCACTTTTTCCGGGTCGTTTCCGAATTCAAGGGCCCGATTGATTTTTTCCACCCACTGTTCCACCGTGTCGGCCAGCAGCACATCGGAATATTTCGCCAGTTCCTGGAGTTCGCGAGCCACCACCGGCTTTCCCCCGGCCATGTATTCGAACAGTTTCAGAGGAGAAACCGCGTGGGTCACGTCATCGCTGCGAAAGGGTATGGTGGCCACGTCGAAACAGGCCAGATAGGCGCTGAGTTCACGGTAATTTTTCGGCCCCAGCCAGTGAACGTTCCGTCCGCTGGGCAGTTTGGAGGAAGCGCCCTCATAATCCGGACCGATGAAGACGAACTCCAGATCGGGCAGCGCCTTGGCGTATTCCCTGATCAGCCCGTAATCGAGCCACGGGGATATGGCGCCGTAGTAACCGATAACGGGGTTCCCCTTGGCCATGATGGGTTGCATGTCCCAGGGCGGCTCGCCCGCCTCGTTGTTCGGGAAATCGTCCACGGCCACCCCGTTGGTCACCAGCAAAGCGTCCTCGCGATTTTTCCGGATGCCCGAAAGCAGCCGGTCGGCGCTGGCCAGAACCACTTCCGAGGTTTTGGACAAGGTTTCATGATCCCGTTCCATGAGATCGCAATGGAACGGGAAAAGCTGAAGGTCGTCGATGAGTTCGTAGATGACCCGGGAATGCGTGAAAAAGGGCGCGGCCGCGCCGGACGCCGTCCATCCCACCCATATCCACACCGGGTAGTTCTTGAGCGGCGCGACCCACTGGAGCGACTGGGCCAGGTAGAGATTGGGCTCGATTAATTTGACGCTTCGCACCTGATCGGTCCGCGCATCAGGGGTGCAAAAGAAAATGGTGTAGCCCCGGCGGGCCATTTCGCGGAATATGTGGTGAGGACGCTGAAACAGATAATGGTTCCACTGGATGACCGAAGGATAGATAACGATCCTTTCCGGATTTACGTCGGCGAGGATTCGCTCCATGGTCTGTCGCGCCTGAGGATCGTCGTACCCCTTTTCGAGCGTGCGCAGGATTTCCTTGAGTTGTTTACGGTAGCGGAATCGGGCGATGTCTCCATTTTTCAACGATGAATGCAGCATGGAGATCCCCTTTTCCGGGAACGCGCTCAGTTTGGCGGTTATGCCTTCCTCGGCCTTGGAATTCTGATTGAGCCGCCCTTGCCGGTGCATGATCCGCGACGCCAGTTTTTTGGGCAGGAACCGATTTTTGAACGATTCAAAGCGGTTCCGAAGGCTCAGCCGGTCCAGCACGTCATTCAGCATATACTGCGTATCGGCGCTTTTCTGTTCCAGTTCCGACAGCAGCATGGACAACCCCGACTCCAACCGCCCCACGCGGTCACTCAGCTCATCGAATTCGGACCGGATGCCGTGATATTCCTGGGCCATTCGCGCGGTCACCATCCGCTGCTCGGACGCGCCGCGCTGATGGTCGTGAAAGAACTGTTCGTTGAGCCGGCCGTATTTGGTGGTGATCCGTTCGGACTCGAGGGCCGCCTTTTTTACGTCATAGAGTTCGCGGAACAGATGTTCCAGGCGATTTAAAAGGTCGCTTCCGCTTTCGGTTCGAGCGTTTTTTCCCGTTTCGGCGATCACGCGCAGCAGGAGCCGTTCATAGGAACCGATCATGTTTTCCAGGGAAAAGGCGCGGGCGGGCGAAAGATCGATGCGGGAATCCTTTTTGGCGTCGTCCCGGTCGTTCATGGCGCGGCGTATGGCCTCGACCAGGGCATCGATATTGTCGGGCGTGGCCTCGTGCGCCCGCCTGTAGACGGCGTCGTTATCCAGGTCATGCGCGCCGGAAGGGTACAGGTCCACATGGGTAATACGCGCGCCGGCGGCGGCCAGGTCCCGGCAGCTCCCCACGTCGGACAAGATCATGGGCAGCCCGAAACAGTAAGCCTCCATGGCGGCCAGGCTCCACCCTTCAATAAAGGATGGCAGCAGAAAGATATCCGCGACGCGGTACAGATCGTAAATCCGGTCGGTGAATTCGATAAAATCGATGCGGTCTTCCAGACCGTACGCCTTCACTTTTTCGGTGATAAACGCATGGTACGATTCATCCAGGATTTTGCCCACGCATACCACTTTTACGCCGGACGCCTCGTCGCCCAGCGCCTTGAGCGCTTCCACTACGAGGTTCTGGTTTTTTACCGGATGTAGAGCGGCCACGTTGAGGAGAACCAGGTCGTCCTCCTGCAGCCCCCAATCGGACCGCGGGGGAACGGATTCATGGGAGGAGAGATAGCGCTCCAGCGCGTCGATATCCATGCCGTTGGGGATGACGTCGATTTTTTCCGGCGCGATCCGGTAGCGGGCCACGGTATAGTCGCGCACCAGGGTTGAAACGGCCACATACCGGTCCACCTGGGGGTCCTGTTCGCGGATGATGGAATTGACCGCCGTGCCGAACCAGACGTACATGTTATGCAGCACGCTCAGAACCGGGATATTCAGCCGATGGGCCAGCGGCGTTCCCACGAATGAATGATGCGGGACCAGAACGTCCACCTCGTAGCGGGTCAGGAGCATGAGGAACGCTTTTTCCCGGTCTTCCACGGGAAGAATCTCGACGGGTACGCCTTCCCGCTCCAGCTTTTCGGCCACCTGCCCACCGCCGTTGACGCACGCCACCACGCAGTTGAAAACGGTTCTATCGAGGCGCTTGGCCAGGTCGTAAACCACATTTTCCAGACCGCCTCGGTCGAGCGTATCAACTTCCAGCATGATGGTAAGAATACTTTTTCTTCGCTCTTGCAAAGGGCTGTCATTTGTCATGGAAACAACTCACCTCGCCATAATCCGCGCGATAAAAATCGAGCGCGCGGAATATTCATAGCAAAAAAACGCCTGGAGCCCGATCCCCGCCTTATCGCGGCCAGGAAATCGCCCTATAGGTCACTGCTCTTTAGTAATAGCCGTTAATAGTTGGGAGAAGCGTATTTTCTACCGATATATTCGGAGTTAATAGCGGGAGAAGCATATACTTATATACGTTTGATGACAATGGCAAATCCCGGATTTTCCGAATATTCCGGCTCTACACGCCCGTTATTCTTATCAGACGTTGCAAAAGCCGGAATCTTACTTTTTTGCATTGCGAAAATGAACGCTTATTTTTAAAGCCATGCATCGGGGGAGTTTGTATGTTAGTAATTAAAGGTTCGAAAAAAAATCCCTCGAAGCGCCCGCGATCGGGGAATCAGGTTCGGAGCATGAAAACAAAGGTTATTATTTACGACTGCGACGGGGTGCTGTTCGATTCACGGCGCTCCAATTACGCCTTCTACAATCACTTCCTCGAACGGTTCGGCATGGCGTCCATGACCGCGGCTCAGGCTCGACTGACCTATGTAATGACCACGGTCGAGGCGCTGTCCATGCTTTTCGACGGCACGCCTCACCTCCGAAAAGCCCTGGAGTACGCCGCGACCGTGCTCAACGATGAATTCGTGGCCATGATGGACATGGAGCCCAATCTGCGGGAAACCCTGGAGCGGCTTCGGCGCTCCTATCGCATCGCCATCGCCACCAACCGGGGCAAAAGCATGTTCCAGGTACTCAAGGACCATCACGTCGAGGACCTGTTCGATATGGTAGTGACCAGCGTCGATGTGGAACAGCCCAAACCGAGCCCCGAATGTCTGCTGAAAATCATGCGCCGATTCGAGGCCCGGCCAGAGGAATGCGTCTATATCGGCGACGCTCATACCGATCTTCTGGTGGCGCAACGCGCGGAGGTTCCCTTCGTGGCCTACAAAAACACCGCGCTCGAAGCGTGGGCCCATATTGTCGACCACATGGAGCTGCTCACGCTCCTGAACCGGCGACCGCCGGAGTAGCGGGAGGTCAGGCGCCGCGTCGGCGTAACCTCCGGGGCGCGGGGAGAAGCGCGCGCACCGAGGATTTCCCCTTTTTTTGACATCGATTATCAGCCTGTAAGGGCTGCCACAGGAGTTTTTGCCATGGCTAACGACACCGGCTTTGAATTGATTCGGCGGCAGGATATCGCGGAATTGAACACCACGGCTTATGTGTACACGCACAAAAAGACCGGCGCCCGCCTGCTTTCTCTGACCAACGACGATGAAAACAAGGTGTTCGGCGTCACGTTCCGCACCCCGCCGCACGATTCCACCGGTGTGGCCCACATCCTCGAACACTCGGTGCTCTGCGGTTCGCGGAAGTACCCGGTCAAGGAGCCGTTCGTGGAGTTGCTCAAGGGTTCGCTGCAAACCTTTCTGAACGCCTTCACTTATCCGGACCGGACCTGCTACCCCGTGGCCAGCCAGAATGACAAGGATTTTTACAACCTCATCGACGTCTACCTGGACGCGGTGTTCTACCCGCTGCTCACGCCGCTGCTCCTGCGCCAGGAAGGGTGGCGGCTCGAACCCGAGGGTCCCGACAAGCAATTCTCCTTCAAGGGCGTGGTGTACAGCGAGATGAAGGGCGTTTACTCCTCGCCGGAACACTCACTGGCCCAGTACTCACAGGAAGCGATGTTCCCGGACACCACCTATTGCCTCGATTCGGGCGGCGCTCCGGCGGTGATACCCGATCTGACCTTCGAACAGTTCAAGGCGTTTCACGACACCTTTTACCATCCGGCCAACGCCTTCTTCTATTTTTACGGCAACGACGACCCCAAGCGCCGGCTGGAAATCCTGAACGAATACCTCGACGATTTCGGCCCCGCCGCGATCGATTCCAGCGTCGCGCTCCAGCAGCCTTTTGACGCGCCGCGCCGCGTCGTCCGGCCGGTCACGGTAGGCGAGGAGGAAGGCGGAGACGGCAAGGGGTTGGTCACGGTCAACTGGCTGCTCACCGAAGTCACCGACGCGGAAAGCAATCTGGCCTTGAGCGCCCTGGAATACGTGCTTTTGGGCATGTCCTCCTCCCCGCTGCGCAAGGCGCTCATCGATTCCGGCCTGGGCCAGGGGCTGGTGGGAAGCGGTCTGGACGACGACCTGCGGCAGATCTATTTTTCCACGGGTCTGAAAGGTATCCGTCCCCGGGACGCGGACCGCGTGGAAGAACTGATTCTGCGAACCCTGACCGAACTCGCGGAAAAGGGGATTCATCCCCACGCCATCGAAGCCGCCATGAACACCATCGAATTCCGGCTGCGGGAAAACAACACCGGGCAATACCCGCGCGGGCTGGTGGTCATGTTGCGCGCGCTCGGTTTGTGGCTGTATGACGGCGATCCGCTGGCGCTGGTCGCTTTTGAAGAGCCCTTAAAACGGTTGAAGGACAAGATTTCCGCCGACAGCCGTTTTTTTGAAAAGCTGCTGAAGCGTTATCTGATCGAAAATCCGAGCCGCGTGACCGTTGTTCTGGAACCCGACCCGGATCAGGCCCGGAAACTGGAGGAGGAAGAACGGGAACGGCTGCGGCAAATCCTGGAATCCATGGACGAGGCCGAAACCAAGGCCGCCCTGGATGAAGCGGAGACGCTGAAAAAAGCGCAGGAAACACCGGACAGCCCCGAAGCCCTGGCCACCATCCCGTCGCTTTCCCTGGGCGATCTCCCGCGCGAAAACAAGGCCATACCCCGCAGAGAAGAAACGCGGAACGGCGTACCCTGGCTGCGGCACGATCTTGGCGCCAACGGCGTGGCCTATCTCGATCTGGGCTTCAACCTCAAGGCGCTGCCGCAAAAATATCTGCCCTATCTCAACCTGTTCGGCCGCTCGCTGCTGGAAATGGGGACCGACACCGAGGATTTCGTAACCTTCAATCAGCGGATCGGCCGCAAAACCGGGGGCATCCGGCGATCGTTCTACACCTCCCAGGTAATGGGCGATCACGAATCGGCGGCATGGCTCTTTCTGCGCTGCAAGGCCATGGTGGACCGGGCGCCGGAGCTGATGGAGATTTTACACGACGCCCTGCTGCGGGGACGGCTGGACGAACGGGAACGTTTCCGCCAGATGACCATGGAAGCCGTGGCCCGGCAGGAAGAACGGCTGCTTTCGGCGGGTCATACGGTGGTCAGCCAGCGGCTGCGCGCCCATTTCAGCGAATCGGGGTGGGTGGGGGAACAGATATCCTGCCTGAGTTACCTCTTTTTCCTGCGCGATCTGGTCAAACGGCTGGAAAACGATTGGACGGGTATTCTCGATGACCTGACGGAAATGCGCCGGCTGCTGGTCAACAAGAACGGCGTCCTGGTGAATCTGACCTATGAGGCAACCGACGAACCTGTCGTCGATCCCGCGGTTCTCCGATTTCAGGAGTCGCTTCCTTCCCTCGATTTCAAGCCGCAATCCTGGGACCGTTCCACCTCCGCCCCCAACGAAGGGATTGTCGTGCCCACGCAGGTCAACTATGTGGGCAAGGGCTGCAACCTCTATGAAACGGGTTATGAGTTCCACGGGTCGGCCCTGGCGATCACCCGCTACCTGCGCAATTCCTGGCTGTGGCAGCGGGTCCGCGTGCAGGGGGGCGCGTACGGCGCGTTTTGCCTGTTCGAACGGCTTTCGGGAACCATGGCCCTGGTTTCCTACCGGGACCCCAACCTGATGGAAACGCTGAAGGCCTATGACGAGGCCGCGGCTTATTTGCAAGAGGCTGAAATTTCCCGGGACGAACTGGCCAAGGCCGTTATCGGAACCATCGGGGACATAGACGACTATATGCTGCCGGACGCCAAGGGGTTCGCCTCCCTGGCGCGGACGCTGTCCAGGGACACGGAAGAAGACCGGCAAAAAATGCGGGACGAGGTGTTGAACACCACGGTGGACCATTTCCGGCGATTCGGGGAGGCCATGCGGGCCGTGTCGGAAAAGGGGATCGTCAAGGTGATCGGTTCGAAGAGCGCCCTGGAGAAGGCAAACGCCGACAGAGCGCGGTGGCTGACAATAACCAACGCGCTGTAAGCTACCCGGCCCGTAAGCAGGGAAAAAGCAGGTGCGAGGGAATTGCTTCCCTCGCGCTCCCTGCGGGAGATTTCTCGCTACGCTCGCAATGACAACGCAACGAAATTAAAAATCAGCGGAGGCGTCAGCGCCTCCGAATGTTGACAAACCCGTCTAATATGCTTCGTCATTCCGCGACTTGATCGCGGAATCCAGTATTTTCAAATACTTCTGGTCCCCGGCTTTCGCCGGGGTGACGAGGGTGGGGGATTTTTTTCAAGTCTGGGAGGCGTCAAAAACGCCTCCCCGCGAAAGATTAATCGGGGAACTTCAGTTCTATAATTTCCCCGCCGTCTTCACTTCCCACCTTTACCTTCACATCCAGACTGTCGTTGCGGATGCCCAGGGCCAGCATTTCCTTGCCTTTCTTGCCTTCCAGGTGAGCGATATTCTTGACGGCTTCGATGATTTTCGCGCCGATTTCTCCACCCGGCGAGGGAAGCTCCGCTTCGCGGTATTGGGCTCGCACGGAAATCGTTCCGTCCTTGGCCTTCATCAGCGATATCTTCTTGGCTCCGGCGTTGACCGCGTGCAATGCGGCCAATGCCACCCATTTGAGCGCCGCCTCGTCTTTATCGGTGTCTCCCGACAGTTCCGACATACCTTTGAGCGGGTCGGTTGTAGCGTAGCAGTCGCACAGTTCTTGTACCTTCAGATGCGGATTCCTTTTGTCTTCCATATCGTAACTCCTTCCCCGAGCCTCCTCGGTGCGCTCATTTATTTATAAATTTGTTGCGGGGCAATGGAATAGTCAAGAGATTCGGAGCCCACCATCGGCGCGCGGGTCCATGATGAGCCATTCACGTTTCCGTATATTTTACCTCATAACCGGCCCGCGCGGTCAGTTTAATTAGCGGTTTTTTTTGCGACCGCCCGGCCGGGGATGGCGTACAATAAATGGTAATGACTGAAAGGAGACGCCGCATGAACAGCTCAAAAAACTGTTTCGCTCGCAGAACATTCCTCTTTCTGGGCATGAAGGCCGCCGCCGTGGCCGCGCTGGCTATTTCGGTTCCGGCCCGCGTCTGGGCGCGATTCATTGAACAGTTTCCCGTGCGAACCGTGGAAGAGAAAACCTTCAGCTTCGATCCCCAAAACGGAAACGTGATCTGGAGCGGATCGCGTAAGGAGCCCTTCCGGTTGACCGTGGATGGGCTGGTGGAACAAAAAGCCGTGTTCGACTATGCGGATCTGCGATCCTGGGACCGGACGGAACAGGTTTCCGATTTTCACTGCGTGGAAGGGTGGTCGGTGGCCGACCTCACGTGGGGGCGGCTTCCGGTTCTCCGAAGTCTTGAAGCGGGTCAAGCCCAAACCCGAAGCGCATTACGCGGTCTTTCATTCCCTGGGAACGACCCGCTTCCAGCCCTCCGGGCAAAACCATTATCTGGAATCGTTTCCGCTGGAGGAACTGCTCGACCCGGAAAAGCAGTGCCTGCTGGCGATGGATCTGAACGGGGAGCCGCTGCCGGGCGAGCATGGCGCGCCGCTCCGGGTTATCGCGCCCTTTGACCTGGCCTACAAGAGCATCAAGTTCGTGACGAGGATCGAGTTCGCGCCCAAGGCCCGGCCCGGCTGGTGGACGCTGGCCAATCCGGTCTATCCCATCGACGCTCCGGTTCCCGCCTCACGGTTGCGGCAAAAGCCCTGATCAGGGAGCGAAAATAACAAAATGGTGGAAATCGGGCGGCCCCATGGTGTAAAAATACGAACGCGTTCCACCCACGGCTTCTTGCCATAACCGGAGAGTTCATGGAATCGGACTGCCTGTTCTGCCAAATCATTCAGGGCCGCACACCGGCCGACGTCGTCTTCCGCAGCGGCTCGGTGGTGGCCTTCAAGGATATCCATCCCCACGCGCCCACGCACATCCTCATCGTTCCGGTCAAACACATCCGCAGCGTCAACGACCTTACCGAGAAAGACCGCCCCATCATGGCGGACCTGTTCATGACCGCCAGAATGCTGGCCGCCGAGTTTGGTATCGCCGAATCGGGCTACAAATTGCTTTTCAATGTGGAACGTGGCGGTGGACAGGTTATTTTTCACCTCCACCTGCATCTGCTGGGAGGCTGGTAACCCAGAATCGGCCTGCCACGAAACCCGTTTCAACGCCTTCCAATTCCTTTTGGACCTGAGCAATTAACTCTATACTTTCAGTAAGATATATACATCCTTATTCTCCTGGAAAATATCCCGGAACCCCGTTTTACTCTTCCCCGGCAAACGTTTTCCCGCCTCCTCGGGCGTTCTCCACGAGCAGTCTTCTCCGGAGCGTTTGGCTCAAAAAATCACTTTGCCCCCCCAAAAAATGAACAAAACGTTTCATTTTTATTGACATATAGTTTGTGAAGGAAGTATCATGCGTCAAACCTGACTGAGCGCTCAGTCTAAAGATGGCGGTAAAGATTAATCAAATGTCCAAGAGAGACGCCATACTCAGCGCGGCCATCGTGCTGTTCTCCCAAAAAGGTTTCAAGGATACCTCTGTTACCGACCTCGCCGCCATGACCGGCGCCGCCGAAGGCACCATCTTCTATCACTTCAAAAGCAAGGAAAACCTTTTCCTCGAAATCCTGAAAACCGTTCGGGAAAAGATCATCGAGGAATTCAACATATATATCGCCGAAAGAAGCTTCGAAAGCGGGATCGATATGGCGGAAAGCGTGGTCTCTTTCTATCTGTACCTGGCGGGGACCATGGAACACGGCTTTTTGCTGCTGCACCGTCATTACCCCTATGAACTGGCGCAGGTGAACCCGGTGTGCCGGGAGCATCTGGAGGCGATTTATAACTGTCTGGTCGACATCTTCGAGCGGGCCATAACGCTCGGTCAGGAGGATGGCTCCATCTGCGACGCGCCTTCCCGTAAGGCGGCCCTCATACTGTTTTCCATGGTAGACGGTCTGGTTCGGTTTAAAACCTATAACCTCTACGACGCGGGCGCGCTTTACAATGAATTGATCAGTTCGTGCAGAAGGATGTTGGGAAACTCTCACGTTGTAGGTAGGTAAAGTCTATGTTGCTACGTATTTTTCCGTTTCTGGGGTGGTTTAAAGGTTACAATTTTACGCTGTTCAGAATTGACGCTCTTATCCGGCCTGACCGTGGCGCTGGTGCTCATTCCCCAGTCCATGGCGTACGCGCAGCTGGCCGGACTGCCGGCTTATTACGGGCTCTACGCGTCGTTTCTGCCGCCGATGATGGCGGCCCTGTTCGGTTCGAGCCGCCAGCTCGCCACCGGCCCGGTGGCGGTGGTGTCGCTCATGACCTCGGCTTCCCTTGAGCCGCTGGCCACCGCGGGCAGCGAGGGCTATATCGCGTACGCCATTCTGCTGGCCCTCATGGTCGGCGTGTTTCAGTTCGCCCTGGGAATCCTGAGACTCGGCGTGGTGGTCAATTTCCTGTCCCACCCGGTGGTCAACGGCTTCACCAACGCCGCCGCCATCATCATCGCCACGTCCCAGTTGTCCAAGCTGTTCGGCGTATATGTGGACAGCGCCGAGCATCATTACGAAACCATTTTCAGGGTCATCAAGGCGGCCGTCCATTACACTCACTGGCCCACCCTGCTCATGGGGGCGCTGGCGTTCGGCATCATGTACGGGCTAAAGCGGATTTCGCCCAAAATACCCAACGTGCTGGTGGCGGTGGCCGTCACCACCACCATCTCCTGGGCCACCGGGTTCGAGCACAACGCCAAGGTGGACTTTCAGCCATCGATTCTCCGGACGCAAAGGAGTTGGTCGCACGAGTTCAACAATGACGGTGCGGTAACATCCCGGTTTGGCCAAGCAGCGCACCGAAGCCAACAAGCGCTGGACGAAGCCAAGGAAGTCGCAGCATGTGATCGAAACGCTCGACGCCCAGCGCGACGTCGAACGTGATCAACACCAAAATCCAGATGTCAACTACGAAGCCCATCTCGTATCGCGACAGAATCAGGGATCTGACTTTTCGAAGGCGTCGCCCAAGCCCGAACGGCGGCCCTGACCTTCTTCCCGAAGGACAATCTCCCGGCGGGCGCAAAGGGCGACGGCCGGACCTGGCGGATCAAGGTCGGAAACAGTCCCCTTGATCCGGCCACTGCTTACATGATGGGCGGCGGCGCGGTGGTCGGCACCATCCCCAAGGGTCTGCCCGCCTTTTACGTGCCCAAGATCGACCGCAGGGTCATCATGAGCCTGCTGCCCTACGCGGCCATCATCTCCCTGCTGGGTTTCATGGAAGCCATATCCATCGCCAAGGCCATGGCCGCCAAGACCGGCCAGCGTCTGGATCCCAACCAGGAACTGATCGGCCAGGGGCTGGCCAATATCCTGGGATCCATCGGCAAGAGCTATCCCACGTCGGGTTCCTTTTCGCGGTCGGCGGTCAACCTGCAGGCCGGGCGCGCGTAACGGGGCTTTCCAGCGTGTTCACCTGCATGGCGGTGGTGATCGCGCTGCTTTTCTTCACGCCGCTTCTGTATCATTTGCCCCAATCGGTGCTGGCCGCGGTCATCATGATGGCGGTCATCGGGCTGATCAACGCCACCGGTTTCATCCACGCCTGGCGGGCCCAGTGGTATGACGGAGCCATATCCATCATCAGCTTTATCTGCACCCTGGCCTTCGCCCCCCATCTGGACAAGGGCATCATGGTCGGCGTGGCGCTGTCGCTGCTGGTGTTTCTCTACAAAAGCATGCGCCCCACGGTGGCCTCGCTTTCGCGGCATGAAGACAGCGCCCTCAGGGACGCCCTGACCCACGGGCTCAAGGAATGCCAGCACGTGGTGGTGATACGTTTCGACGGGCCGCTCTTTTTCGCCAACGCCAGCTACCTGGAAGACCAGATCGCCAACCGCGTACGGACCATGAAGCAGCTGGAACACATGATCATCGTGTGCAACGGGATTAACGACATAGACGCTTCCGGCGAGGAAACCCTGTCCCTGCTCATCGATAACGTGCGCAGCCGGGGACTGGATATTTCCTTCAGCGGAATAAACGAGTCGGTGATGGAAGTGTTGGAACGCACTCACCTGCTGGAAAAAATCGGTCGCGACCATATCTATCCGACCATGGAACGAGCGGTATGTGAAGTGCACGATCATACTCACGCGCATGGCAAGGAAGATGTCTGTCCTCTGATGACTGTCTGCCGTTTGGCCTGAAAAGGACCGGGAGGGGAATACAATGTCCATCGTAATGATATTCAGTGGCGCGTTCTGCAACGAAGAGTCGGTCGTCGACGCGATACTGACGAATACGCGCTATAAACCGATAACCGACCGGGATGTCGTCAAAAAAGCCGCCGAGAATTCGAAGCTCGACGAACAGAAGCTGGAACGAGCGCTTTCGGCCAAGACATCCATATTCAACAAATTCACCCATGAAAAGGAACGCGCCGTCGCGTTTCTGAAACTAAGCCTGGCGGAGATTCTGCTCCAGGACAATCTGCTGGTCCAGGGATTTGCGGGCCAACTCATCCCCCGGTCGATCGAGCACGCGCTCAGGGTCTGCCTGATCGGCGACATGAGTTACCGGGTGTCCCTGGCGTCCCGGCAAAAGAATCTAACGGAAAAGGACGCGCTGAAAACGATCCACCGGCTGGACGAGGATTACGCCGCGTGGGTCGATTATCTTCACCGGAACTCCGACCCCTGGGACCCGGCGCTGTACGACCTGGTCGTGCCCATGGACAAGCGTACTCCGTCCGAAGCGGTGGAACTGATCGAGAAGTACGCCCGCAACGAGGCCATCAAGACCACGGAAGCCTCGGAACGGGCGCTCAGGGATTTCTATCTGGCCGCGCTCACGGAAATCGCGTTGGGCAAGGAAGGGCATGAGGTGGACGTGCAGGCCGAGGACGGCAAGGTCACGCTCATCATCAACAAGAACGTGCTTCTGCTCAGCCGCCTGGAGGAAGACCTGAAGGCCATTGTCACCAAGGTTCCGGGCGTCAAATCCGTGGAAACCAAGGTGGGCAAGGGATTTTATCAGGCCGATATCTACCGCCGGGTCGATTTTGAATTGCCCTCCCGGGTTTTGCTGGTGGACGACGAGCGGGAGTTCGTGGAAACTTTGTCCGAACGGCTTATCATGCGCGACATGGGCTCCGCGGTGGTGTACGATGGGCAGTCGGCGCTTGATTTCGTGCAGGAGGAAGAGCCCGACGTCATGATCCTGGACCTCAAGATGCCCGGCATCGACGGCATCGAAGTGCTCAGGCGGGTTAAAAAGAGCAACCCCAACATCGAGATCATCATCCTGACCGGCCACGGTTCGGACGAGGACCGCGAAACCTGTATGAGCCTGGGCGCGTTCGCCTATCTGCAAAAACCCGTGGACATCGACGAATTGAGCGCGACCTTGAAGAAAGCTCATGATAAAGTAGGAAACAAAATCGCTTAAAAACCGAACGGCCAAGCGGCTATCGATTGGGGTGGCGGACTGGATGGGCCTATGCGTTTGTTAACCCGGTTGAAACCTGGATTCTGGAATTATCGGGACATAGCCGCCGGTCCCTATCGGGCGCTGTTCAACTTTCGCCGGTTATGGAAACTGGCGGTGCTGATACCCACGGTCGTGGCGTTCCTTCCGCTCGTCTTCATGACCGTGGTCGATTACGACATATCCCGCAAGTCGATTGAATCGGACATCTTTTTCCGTACCTCGCGGCTGGTTTCCAATACCTGGCGCAACATATCCTTTTTCCTGAGCGAACGAAAACTGGCGCTCGATTTTATCGACGAGGACAATCCGTACAAGGACTTGCAGAACCCGCGAAGGCTGGCGCAGATTCTGGAGCGACTGAAATCGTCCTTCGGCGCCTTTCAGGATATCGGGATTATCGACGCGGCGGGCAAGCAGGTCGAATATATCGGCCCCTATGAACTCATGAACGTCGATTACAAGGATGAAAGCTGGTTCAGGGAAGTGGTGGAACGGGGAATCCACATCAGCGAGGTGTTTCTGGGCTACCGCCACGTTCCCCACCTGGTGGTGGCCGTGCGGCACAACCTGCTGGACGGGTCGTTCTACGTGCTGCGAGCCACCTTGGACACCGAAAAGTTCAACGGCTTTCTTTCGGACATCGAAATCGGGGGGCATGGGGACGCGTTCCTCGTCAACGGCAAGGGCGTGTTGCAGACGCCGTCGCGGTTTCATGGCGCCGTGCTGCAAAAGATAACCATGGAGGTTCCCGAGGCTTCCTACAAAACCAAGGTGTATGAAACCACCAACCAGCGGGGCGAGAAACTGGTGGTGGGGTATCGTAACTTACCCGACACGCCGTTCATGCTTCTGATCGTCAAGCACAAAGAAGAACTCATGGAGCCGTGGCGCCATACGCGCATCCAGCTGATCTGGATATTGACCTTCAGCATGGTGGCCATATTCGTGGCCATCCTGTGCATATCCACCTACCTGGTCAACCGGATTTTCATCGCGGACCAGCGCAGGATCATGACCCTGCACGAAGTGGAATACGCGAACAAGATGGCCTCCATCGGCAGGCTGGCGGCGGGCGTGGCGCACGAAATCAACAACCCCCTGGCCATCATCAGCGAAAAAGCCGGGCTTATCAGGGACCTGTTTCTGCTGCAGAAAAAATACGGTGAGGACAAGAAGCTGATCGGCCTGATCGACTCCATTATCGCCTCCGTGGACCGCTGCGCCCGGATCACCAAGCGGCTTCTGGGATTTGCCCGGCACACCGAATCCAGCGTCAAGCCCGTGGATTTGAAGGACGCCGTTCAGGAAGTGCTCGGTTTTCTGGGGAAGGAAGCGGAACACCGCGGTATCGAAGTGTCCGTCCGGGCCGACGAGGATCTCCCCGCCATACTGAGCGACCGCGGCAAGCTGCAACAGATTTTCCTGAACATCATCAACAACGCCTTTGCCGCCATGGAAACCCAGGGACGATTGGACGTAACCCTGATGAAGTCCCGGCTGGGAGCGGTCGTGACCATCGCCGACACCGGGAGCGGCATTCCCGAGTCGGACCTGAAACGGGTGTTCGAACCCTTCTTCTCCACCAAGACCACCAAGGGAGGCACGGGCCTGGGACTTTCCATAACCTATGGACTGGTTCATGAACTGGGGGGAAATATTGAAGTAGCGAGCGTAGAGGGGCAAGGAACCACGTTCACTATTTCATTGCCGCCTACAATGCCCCAAGAGGAAAAAAAGCCATGAAAGTACTGCTTGTCGACGATGAAATGGAATTGGTTTCCGCGCTGGCCGAACGGCTGTCCCTGCGAAACATCGATGCGGACTGGGTCACGTCCGGAGACGAGGCCCTGACCAAGGTGGAAACGCAAACCTATGATATAGCGGTGCTGGACATCAAAATGCCCAAAATCGGCGGGTTGGGGCTGAAAAAGATGTTGCAGGAAAAATGCCCCGGCATGAAATTCATTTTCCTGACCGGCCACGGGTCCGAGAGCGATTTCGAAACGGCGGCCGCCGACATCGGCAGCGCTTACTATCTGGTCAAGCCCGTGAAGCTGGAAACCCTGATGGAAAAAATGGCCGGCGCGTTAAGCGAGAAAGAAGGCTGATCCATGAACGATCAAACCGAACCGGTGGGCGCCGCCGGGTTGCAGCTTTTTGGCAAGGTTTCGGCGTCCGTATCGCACGAAATTAAAAATGTGCTGGCGATCATCAACGAAAACGCGGGCCTGTTACAGGATTTCTCCTATATGATCGAAAACGGCAAGTTCGTGGACATGAAGCGGTTCAAGACTACCGCGGACAAGATCATGAACCAGGTGAAGCGGGCCGATCAGATCGTCAAGAAGCTCAATTCGTTCGCGCACAGCGTGGACCAGTTCAAGACCACCATCGACCTTCAGGATTCCATAGCCCTGTTCGTGGGGCTTGCCGAACGGCTGGCCGCGAAATCGCTCATAAAACTGGAAACCCACGCGCCCGCCGATCCCATCAGAATCGTGACCAACAGTTTTCTGCTGCACAATCTGTTATGGCGCTGCCTGGATTTGGCCATCGCCACCCCCTCCGGCGAACAGCTCGTGGAGCTGGTTGTGGAAAAAGCGGAAGGCGGCGCGGCCGTAACTTTCAAAGGCATGAAAAAGCTAGCGCCGGACGCGGCGCAAATCTTTCCTTCGGAACGCGATGAAGCGCTGGTCAAGGCGCTGAGCGCGGAAGTAACCGTGGACAACCAAGCGGGTGAAATCGTTATCCGCCTGCACGATATCAACCAAATCAATCACCGCGCTTGAGCGCGCAGGCGCCGCGACCCGGCGCACTATAACAAGGAGTAGGCGCATGTCGGAAAAAGTCTTGCTCGTTGATGATGAAAAGGAATTTGTGGAAGCCCTGAGCGAACGTATGACCAACCGGGGCATGGACGTATCCACCAGTCTGTCGGCCAAGGAGGCGCTGAAAAAGATCGAACAGGAATCCTATGACGCGGTGGTCCTGGATCTTATGATGCCCGAAATGGACGGTATCGAAGTCCTGAAAATCATCAGGGAAAAAAGGCCGGAACTTCAGATCATTCTGCTGACCGGACACGGCACCATCGAAAAAGGCATCGAAGCCATGAAGCTCGGGGCCATGGATTTCATTGAAAAACCGGCGGACATCACCGTGCTGAGCGAAAAGATCAAAAAGGCTCAGGCCCGGAAAATGGTGCTGGTGGAAAAGGAAACGGCCCAGAAGATCAAGGAAATCATGCACAGCAAGAGCTGGTAAGTTGCTCTTATTCGATCGGAGCGGCTTATGAAAGACTCCTTGAAACCGGGTATCGAACACGAATTCCGTTTCCTGGTCACGGATCGGCAGACCGTTCCCGCCCTGTATCCCGACTCCGATGAATTCCGGATCATGCCCGAGGTGTTCGCCACGGGCTATATGGTGGGCTTCATCGAATTGGCCTGCATCCATGCGCTCGACCCGCATATCGACTGGCCTCGGGAACAGACGGTGGGAACGCGTATCGATGTCACCCACGTGGCCGCCACGCCTCCCGGCATGGAAGTCCGGGCCGTGGTGAAGCTGGTGGAAGTGGACGGCCGCAGGCTGGTCTTCGAGGTCCGGGCCTATGACGAAGTCGAACTTATCGGCCGGGGAATCCACGAACGCTTCATCATCAACGCGGATAAGTTCAAGGAAAAGGCGAAGATGAAGAGGGAGCGGAAATAGCGAAGGTTAAAGAAAAAAATATGCACTATTTCTTATGGCTGAGCTTCGGATTCTAATCAGGCAATTTCCAGTTCAGGCCGAATGCATTAAATAATTGTATCGTCCAGTTGTCGCTTATCTCTTGGGTTGATTGTCCTACTAGGCGGATTTGGTCTGACCATAGTATCTGATCCCTTCCATAGACAGAAGTGATCTTATTAAAATAGTCTTTAGTCCAGAAGGCCGTCGACTGCGCATTAACATAATGGCACTTAAATAAATAAGGGATATCAGATTGCGTAACGTGCCATATCTCTTCACAGAATTCACAGAAAGACCGAAAAAGATTTGAATAGTTATCGTGCAGGGTAAAAATATTTGTATTATCAGGTGAGCTTTGTATATCCATGTAAACTGCCTGAATATAGCCATTTCTATGCACGTCAGTTTGCCAGTTATTGCTTTGTCGGCTTTCTCTGCCAATAACCCCTTTAATTGTCGGAATTGGCCTGATATCGCTAGCTAAATCAAATAGGTAAATATATTTATCCCTTCTATGCCCACCTCGTATTATATTATCTATATCACCTCCTAGGACATCCCAAGGCTCAGTAATAGTAACTAGTGGAATAGCTTGAAGAAGAAAACCAGGTTTTTCTTTAATAATGTATTCTATTGTTTCATATTTTTCTTCATCAGCTAAGATGCGGGCACGAGCTTCCGAAGTTGCGGATGTTAGGACGCTATCCCTTATTTCATGAGTCGTCATTGGGACAGAAGACTCAGAATGCCTTATATAAAAAGACCTGTGTCCCCGATAAGAAACCATATGTGGGCGAGTCATACTCGTCGGAATATATACAATGATAACATCCGTGTCCGCAGAGATCTTAATCGGCTTTATTAAAAGCCCAGGGATCCTTGGATCAATTGATGTTGCGGAGAGGCGCTCAAGGTCGGTGGCTAATCCCGCGCCATTGGGCATCCCTAAAATCTGCTCTTCATCGGTTTCTATATCGTCTGGTTCTTTAACTCCCAAAATAAGTAAGCCGCCGTGAGCGTTTGCGAATGCGGTAACATCCTTCAAGAATTCTTTGTAAGATTCATGTTTACTACCACTTGACAGTTTTTGTTTATAATCAAGCTGAGCCCCTTCTCTTGCGCCAAGACTTATGAATTGCTTTAACTTCTCTTTGTCAATATTTTCTACTTCATTTCTGGATAATAGAAGGCTCATCTAATCCCCCACACGTCTCTTATTAATCACTATCATTCCCCATCCTTCACCTTCACCGAAACCGGCGGGATGGCGGTTATTTCAAAGGTGGCGGAGCCCAGTTTGACGCCGCCGCCGGAAGCGTCCACGCCCTGGAGGATGAGAACGCTGATTTTATCCTTGGTGGAGCGGCGTTTTTTGTGGTCCACGATATAGCGCAGGGTGAACTCTACCCAGTTGTCGGTCAGTTTCATGGTGACCGAAGGCTCCACATTGGCGGCTTCGATGAGGTAGCGGCGGGTCATCTGGCCCCATACGGCCTTGGACTGTTCGGCGTAGTCGCCGGTGACTTTAACGAGCGCGTCCAGGAATATCTCACGCGCCTTTTGGTAATCGCTGCCGTAGCGCACCGGAATGACCATTTCATCCCAGAGAAAGGGAAAGTCGGCTGAATAGTTGAACACCGGGGCCTTGAAAATGAAGCTGTTGGCGATGCGCACGATGCGGCCGTTGTATTGATCGCCGCCGATCCATTCGCCCATCTCCATGAGCGTGGTCCGGAGCACGCCGATATCCACGACATCGCCCCGGATGCCCCCCAGCTCCACGCGGTCCCCCACCGAATAAAAACGGCCGAAGGACATGGCCACCCAGCCCGCGACGCTGGTGATGACTTCCTGCAAGGCGAAGGCGATCCCGGCGCCCGCCACGCCAAAGGCCACGGTGAGGCTGGAAAGTTTATCGCTGAACACCAGGGAGAGCAGGAAAATGGCGAGCAGGAAGGCAAGGAAGTTGATGATTTTCCGCAGCCGGTAGCGCCGTTCATTGTCCGGGGCATAACGTGAAAGGAGCCTGCGGAACAGCCGCAGCCAGAAAAACGGCCGCCACCACGACCACCACGCCCGCGACGATTCGTATGATGATCGGATTCAGCAGCCAATTTTTTAGAGTCTCGCCCATGGGCCTCCGAGCCTGAAATTCCGGATTCCGCGATCAAGTCGCGGAATGACGAAAGAGTATTTTATTTTCAGCCGATCCATTGAATGGCGTTCTGTTGAATCTCAATAGTATCAAGGAAACGGATTGCCGAAATAAAAAGTCGTCTGCGCGTCAACGCCTTTTCACCCCGCCAACGTTTGGCCGTGGCGGCGCACGACATGAGCGGTTTCCTTGACCTTTTCCCGCAGCTCCTTTTTCCAGGCCGGATCGCCGGGGTTCTTGAGCCCCCGCCGGATAATATCCTCGGTTAGTTCATGGAAGCAGGCGATGGCCTTTTCCAGCACCCCGCCCTTGGTGGCGGCAACCACCGCGTGTTTGTTCAGCACGTCGCGGTTTTCCTTCTGCACGGTGTGCAGGGTGATGTCCACGGCCCGGGTGAGGATAACCTCGCTTGCCTGGGGCGGGAAATCTATGTCGTGGTAATAATCGTCCAGCCCTTCATGCCAGGCCACCGTTACCGCGTCCAGGGTCGGGCGCGCTTCGGCGGGAACCGCATCGAGCCTGCACGGGGCGCTTTTCTCGGGACGATAGCCGTACAGCTCCTGTGTTTTGGCGCGCATATATTCCCCCAAGTCATGGTGCGGAAGGGGCATGTCCATTTGCGCGAAAAAATCGGCCATGACCGGAACCACCACCCACAGGGAGAAGATGGTACACACGCCGCCCAGCATGGGCACCAGTTGCGCGGGTTTCAGTTCCACGCCTTCGCCGTTGGGCGCGAATATGCGGCGAAAGCGCTCAACCCGTTCCGGCGGCCAGGGCGCGGGAAAGGTGTGCGCGTAAAAGCCTTCGCCCCGGATGGGTTGTCCGGCCACCATGCTGATGTTGTTGGGGATGATGTTCACCACCAGGACGTCCTCGCCCAGCGTCTCCCGGTAAAAAGCGCCCGAAGGCATGGGCGGGAAAGCGTAGAGATCGGGCAGAGGCTTGGAGGCCGCGCGCAGTTCGTCAAAATAGGTTTTCAATTCGTTGCGGATGATGGCGGGCGCCACGGTCGGCGGAGGCGCGAAAAAGATGATGTCCGGCTCCAGCGAACGGAGGGCGGCCAGGTTGTCGTTCAGGGAAATGGGTATGCCGAAGAGCCGTTGTTTACGATCCAGGTCGGCCTCGTCGGCGGTGGTGGCGTTGACCCGGGCGGCGAGGTTTTCCCGTCCCACCGCGCCCGAGATGAGGTGAAAGATGGCTTCCAGAAGATTTCCCATGCCGATAATGGTAATCCGCAAATCCTTGTCCTGTTTCATATTAGGGTCTCCCTCTCCGTGACTTTACAGACGCTGGCCGAAAAAGAAAAAATACCACAGGAAAGCATCAAAGGCCACGGCAATTGTTGAAGAACCCGCGCCGGCCCCGAGCCTGGCGCGTTGTCGCTTAAAATATGAGATTTCCGCTCCGAAGCGGCTAATTTTTCACACTCTTCTTGACGCGCGGAACGAAAGTAAGCAAGATAGGCGGTCGGAGGATCAAAGACCATGGCGAAAATTCTCATTACGGGCGGCGCCGGAAACCTGGGCCGGACGGTGGCTCGCAATCTGGCTGAAAACGGGCATGAAATCAGGATCTTCGATCTGGCCACGGCCGATTTTTCCTTCACCGAATCGCTGAAACATATCGACGTCGTCACGGGCGACATCCAAAAAAAGGCGGACGTGGAACAAGCCTGCCGGGGCGTGGACTGGGTGGTCCATCTGGCGGCGATCATACCGCCGGTCAGCGAGGAACGGCCGGATCTGTCTCGCGGGGTCAACGTGGACGGCACGCGGTCGCTGCTTCAAGCCATGGAACCGGATTCCCGCCTGGTGTTCGCCTCCTCCACCGCCACCTATGGCGTATCGCAAGCGGATGAAGCGACCGTCGATCATCCGCAGAACCCTATAGACGTGTACGGCGAAACCAAGCTGATCAACGAACGGGATATCCTGGCCGCCTCCAGGCCCGCCGCCATGCTGCGCATCTCCGGTATCGCGGTGCCCGCGCTGCTCGAAATACCGCGTCCCTGGTTTTTCGCGAAAGATCAGCGCATGGAATTTATCCACCTGGACGATGTGGCCACGGCCGTGACCCGCTGCGTCGACAACCCCGAAACCCTGGGTAAAATTATGAACATCGCCGGCGGCCCTTCCTGGCGCATGACCGGCGCGGATTATTCGCGGGCTGTCTGCGACGCGTACGAATTGCCGCCCGAAGCCGCGAGCTTTCTCGAACAACCGAACTGGCCCACCTGGTATGACACCGGGCTCTCGCGGCGGCTTCTGGACTATCAGAACCATTCATTCGATGACTATATCGCCGCCATACGATCGTTGTATCTGGAGGCGATTGCCTAACAGTATTGAAGAAAACGCCGGATGGCCTGAGGGGAGGAACAAAAGATGCGCATTGAAGAATTGATGAAGCTGGAAAAGCAGGTCGCGGAAGAGAACGATTGGCGTCACCGCCCTGAAAACGCATATACTCGCGACAACAAGGCCCTGGTTTCCAAGGTCACCGTGGGAAGCCGCGATCTGAAGGCCGCCGTAAAAGAAGCGGTGGACCTCATCGGCGGGGTCCGCAAGGCGCTCAAACCGACCGACCGAGTGCTGCTCAAGGCCAATTACAACAGCGACGATCCGTTTCCGGCCTCCACGGATACGGCTTTTCTGAAAGCAGTGGTGGAACTGCTGCGCGAAGAGGGGATCACCGACCTCACGCTGGGTGAACGTTCCGGCTGGCCCTGGATGCCCACGGCGCGGGTGCTGGAGGAAATGGGCGTTTTTCAAACGGCCAAGGAATTGAACCTGCCGGTGCTGGATTTCGACTCCGGCCCCTGGATGAACGTGCGGCTGGGCGATCAGGCCAAATGGTGGACCGCGACCGCGTTTCACACGGCGCTCAAGGATTTCGACAAAATCGTGTTTCTGCCCTGTATGAAGACCCACTTTCTGGCCCGCTTCACCATGAGCCTCAAGCTGGTGGTGGGCCTGACTCACCCGGCGGAAATGCTCTACATGCACGCCGACTACCGCATGGGCAAGAAGGAAGAGCCCATGGAAATGAAAATGACCGAACTGGGCCTGGCCCTGGGGCCGGACCTCATCATCATGGACGGCCGCAAGTCATTCGTGACCGGCGGACCGGACGCCGGGGACGTGGTGGAGCCGGACGTGGTTCTCGCCTCCGGGGACCGCATCGCGCTGGACGTGGAAGGGGTCAAGATCCTGCAAACCTATCCTCGCGAAAATATGCTGCGGCAGCCGGTCTGGGAGTTGCCGGTGATCGCCCGGGCGGTGGAATTGGGTCTGGGGGCAAAAAACGAAAACGACTATCAGCTGGTAACGGAGTAAAGGACCATCATGGCGTAATCTTCTCGAACAAAGTATTTCCAATGTAAAAGCCATACCCAGTCTCTGGAGGCGATCGATCAAAAAGAACTGGCGCTTCTGTTGAAGGACCTCGAAGAAGCGCGTTTGACTATCTTCGTGAAAACCAAGGAGGCCGCGCCCTTTCTCGAACGCTGCGCGGAAACTTCCGAAGCTCTGAAACTGCGGGCTCTGGACGGGGCCAGCTCGGACGACGACATGCTCAAGGCGACGTTTTCCGCCTTTGAAAAAGCGGTGATGAAACTGCGCAACACCATCATGGTAAGGACGCAGCGGGCCACCTGAACGATGAGCGGCAAGATTTACAGCTTCGATCTGGAAGTGCGGTACCGGGATTTCGACATGCGCCGCCACGTCAATCACGCGGTTTACTTCAGCTATTTCGAGGAGATACGCAACCGCTTTCTGCAGGAGGTTCTGGGGCTGCCGGGGCTTGATGGGTTTCCTCTGGTAATGGCCAAAAACTCCTGCGAGTATCTGCGGCAGGTGCGGCTGAACGACAAGCTCAGGCTGCTGGCCTGGACTCACAAGATCGGCGCCAAGAGCTTCACCCATCGCTACAAGGCGGTGAACCGTGACGACCAATCCGTGGTTTACGCCCAAAGCGAGGCCGTGCTGGTGTGGTTCGATCAGGACGCCGGGCAGTCCGAACCCCTGCCCCGAGAGATACGGGAGCGGCTGAGCGGGTATCTGCGCGACTGAAAAAAAAGGGGGCCCGTTGAAAGGCCCCCCTGAATTGTCGACAAAGTCCACACTGCGTCGCCCCGGCGAAAGCCGGGGTCCAGAAATATTTGAAAGTGCTGGATTCCGCGATCAAGTCACGGAATGACGAAGCACACTCGATTGTTTTATTAGCGCTCTCCCTAAATTTCGCATTGCCCGATCAAGCCGGGCAATGACGAAGTGTCGAGATACTTCCGTCGAGTTTTGGAATATTCCTGATGATTGGCGCTTGTCCTCACGGGCAAGCGCTTCTTTTTTAATTCCCGGTTATCGTCCCAGAATTCCGAACAGCGCCATTTTGCGGCGGACAAAGGAAAGCTGCTGCTGCAGCGGAATCTCCATGGGACAGTTGTCGTCGCAGGCCATCAGGCCCACGCAGCCGAAAACGCCTTCGTCCTTGCCCACCACTTCGAAGTACTGGCCGGTGGTGCGCTTGTCGCGCGGATCGACCATGAAGCGGGCGATGCGGTTGATACCGGCCGCGCCGATGAAGTCTTCCCGGATATTGGCCGTGGCGCAGCCGCCCACGCAGCAGCCGCACTCGATGCACCGTTCGGCTTCATAGATCTTGAGGGCGGTGTCGTTGTCCATGCGCTCTTCTTCGGACTTGAAATCGAAGGCCTGGTTGGTGTGAATCCAGGACTCGGTTTTCATGGTCATATCCCTGAACCAGACGCCCGTGTCCACCGACAGATCGCCCACCAGTTTGAACACCGGCAGCGGCAGCAGCGTGATCTGCGTCGGGCATATCCTTGGTCAGCGTTTTGCAAGCCAGCCGCGGCTTGCCGTTGATCAGCATGGCGCAGGAGCCGCATATGGCCGCCCGGCAGACGAAGTCGAACATGAGCGAGGGGTCCTGTTCCTCCCGGATCATGTTCAGGGCCAGGAACAGCGTCATCCTGCGGTATTTCCTTGAGCTGATACTGCTGCATCCGCGGAGGGATTTCCGGCGTTTCGGGATTGTACCGGAAAACATCTATGGTAAGCGTTCGATTAGTCATTTCTGATCCCCGTTATCCTTTCACCTGTGTGGCTTCGCCGTATCCGCGGTCACCAGGGGGAAGCTCCGTGATGGTCACGTCTTCATAATCGAGCGTGGGCAGGTCCGCGCCCTCTTTCCAGGTAGCGAGCGTCCGTTTGAGCCAATTGGCGTCGTCGCGTTTGGGGTAATCCTCACGGAAATGGCTGCCTCGGCTCTCGGTGCGCTGCAGCGCGCCATAAGCCACGCACAGGGCCAGGCGGAGCATGCCCGGAATCCGCAGCGCCATGGTCAGTTCGGGACTGGCGCCTTCGCCGCCGGTTCTCAGGCCGATCTTCTTGCTGCGTTGATAGAGTTCCTGGAGGGTATCGACCGCTGTTTGCAGGTTGGCCCCATTGCGGAAAATACCCACGTTTTCCATCATGGTATCCTGCATGCGATTGCGCAGTTCGATAGAGATTTTCGCCGTTGGACCCGCCGGTTTTCAAGCGGTTGATGCGTTCCCGCTGCTGTTTGAGGCTGTCTTCCACCAGCTTGTAGGGGAGTTCCATGGTCGCGCCGCCGGTGTATTCGGCCACCTGCTGGCCCACGACCATGCCGCCGACGATGGTTTCGGCCAGCGAATTGCCGCCCAGGCGGTTGAAGCCGTGGAGGTCCCAGCAGGCCGCTTCGCCCACCGCAGAACAATCCCTTCATGTTGTAAACAAAGCCGTCGTCGTTGGTGCGCACGCCGCCCATGGTGTAGTGCTGGGTGGGCCGGACCGGGATGAGGTCCTTGACCGGGTCGATGCCGGCGAAGTTCTTACAGATATTGGCGATTTCGCGCAGGTTGGTGTTGATGTGCTTGGGGCCCAGGTGCCTGATGTCGAGCCAGAGATGTTCGCCGAGTTCGGTTTCCACCCCGTAACCCGCGCGAATATGCTGGATCATGCGCCGGGAAACGACGTCGCGGGAGGCCAGTTCCTTTTTGCCCGGCTCATAGTCGGGCATGAAGCGGTGCTCGTTCTTGTCGAGCAGGTACCCGCCGTCGCCGCGCGCGCCTTCGGTGATGAGAATCCAGACCGGGAACATGCCCGTGGGATGGAACTGAACCGCTTCCATGTTGCCCAGGGGAATGATCCCCGTATCCAGGGCCACCGACGCGCCCATGCCGTCGTTGATGACCGCGTTGGTGGAGGCGTTGTACAAGCGCCCCGCGCCGCCCGTGGCGATGACCGTGGATTTGGCCACATACGCGCGCAGCGAACCGTTCTTGAGGTCCCTGACCACCGCGCCGTAACAGCGGGTACCGTCCTGGATGAGCGAAAGGACTTCCATGCGATCGTGCACGGTCACGCCCAGCTTCATGACGATGCTGTCCATGGTATATTGCAGGGTGTGTCCGGTGCCGTCCGCCGTGTAACAGGTGCGCCATTTGGCGGTGCCGCCGAAGTTTCGGCCGGTGATGAGCCCTTCCTTTTCCTTCAGGTCCTCGATGACCCTGCCGTCGGGCAGGGTTTTCGTTCCGGCTTCCACGCGATTCCAGGGCACGCCCCAGTAGGACATCTGCCGCACGGCGATGGGAGCCAGGTTACAGAAGGTGCGGGCCACGGTTTGTTCGCAGCCCCAGTCGGAGCCTTTGACCGTGTCCAGAAAGTGAATGTCCGCGTTGTCGCCTCTTCCCATGGCCGAGTTTCCCAGGGAAGCCTGCATGCCGCCCTGGGCGGCGGTGGAATGCGAACGCCGGGGAGGCACCAGACTGAGCAGGATCACCTCATGGCCCGCGGCCGCCGCTTCCACGGCGACGCGCTCGCCGGCGAGACCCGCCCCGATAATCAACGTGTCGGTCATGACGAGATTGAGATTGCTCATGAAGCGCCTCCTACCTTAATAAAGAAGTTCAAAACCAGCAAGGCGGCGAACCCCAACCCCACGATGCACAGGGTGATCAGCGTCAACACGCGGGAGGCTTTCATGCGCGGCACCCACACCCATTTGACGAAGATCCGGTATATGCCGATTCCGATGTGCGTTTCGGCCAGCCCCAGAAGAATCATGTAAAAGAAAAAGAAGTGTTCCTGAACCCTTCGCGCGGCGTTGGCGGCGTTGATGGGCCATCCGGACAGTACGGACCAGATGTGGATGGAAGCCAGGATCAGTACGGCGACGCCGGTCACGATTTGCAGCAGCCAGTACCAGGTGTCCTTGTGAGCGAGCCGCTTGGCGTGCTGCCATACGATCCGCTGGTCGTTGAATCGCGCGGGAATGCGCCTGCCCGCTACGAGCATGTGCAGGAGGATACCGATAATGACGAAGAAAATGCCCACATACGAGATGCCCGTGGCGTCCAATATGGCGGGAACATTGTTGAACATGCTGGTGCCGAATAGGATCGACGAGACGAAGAGCATGTGGGTCCAGACAAACCCCACCAAAAAGACGCCCGTCAAAGTCTCCGCCACATCCATGTACACATCGGCCTTTGGGTTTTTCCCGAAGATCTTCTGGAAAATCAAGGCTGACTCCTTTTCTTGTTGGCGTTAACGGTTTGGCTTTTTCTTGAAACGAGGACGCCGGACGCCTTACGAGGCTTGCCGGTATTGTTCCACGCCTTGCTTGTACAGATCGTTACCCAGGGTGTCGTTCACCACGATGGCCGGAAGATCGTTCACGACCAGACGCCAGATGGCTTCGGGGCCCAACTCCTCGTAAGCCAGGATCGAGGCCTCCTTGATGGCCTGGCTCATGAGCGCCCCCGCGCCGCCGGTGGCCGCCAGATAGACGGCTTTGTACTTTTTCATGGCTTCGATGACTTCCGGAGCCCGCTTTCCCTTGCCGATCATCACCTTGAGCCCCTTGGCCATGAGCGCCGGAGCGTAGGGGTCCATGCGGTAGCTGGTCGTGGGACCCGCGGCGCCGATGGCGCGGCCGGGACGGGCCGGCGAAGGTCCGACATAATAAATGACCTGCCCCTGTATCTCCATGGGCAGCGGGTCGCCTTTGTCGATGAGATCCACGAGCCTCTTGTGAGCGGCGTCGCGGGCCGTATAGATAATCCCCGAGATCAAGACCTTGTCGCCGGCGCGAAGCTGCGCCACATCCTCGTCTTGTAACGGCGTGGTGAATCGGTAGGTGGCAGTCATGATGCGCGCTCTCCCAATAAATCGGTTAAAGTTCCGCTTCCTTGTGCCGGGCCGCGTGGCATTGGATGTTGACGGCCACCGGAAAGCTGGCGATGTGACTGGGCAGCATACGGATATGCAGGGCCATGCTGGTGACCGTCCCGCCCAGTCCCTGGGGTCCGATACCCAGTTTGTTGATCTCGGCCAGCCACGCTTTTTCCAGCGCGTCGAGTTCGGGATCGGGATTGGGCTCCCCCACCGTACGAAGCAGGGCTTTCTTGGCCTGAAGCGCGCATTGTTCGAACGTGCCGCCGATACCGACTCCCACCACGGTGGGCGGACAGGGATTGGGACCGGCGTCGCGAACCGTTTCGATGATCCGCTGCTTGGCGCCTTCTATCCCGGCGGACGGGGGAAGCATGAACAGCTTGCTCATGTTTTCGCTGCCGCCGCCCTTGGGCACCGCGGTAATGTGGAGCGCGTCGCCGGGAACCATGTCCAGATAGATGATGGCCGGAGTGTTGTCTCCGGTGTTGCGCCGGGTGAAGGGATGGCAGACCGATTTGCGCAGATACCCTTCCTGGTAGGCCTGCCGGACGCCTTCATTGACGGCTTCGGTGAAATCGCCGCCCGACGATATGGGCTTCCTGGCCCATCTCCACGAAGACGAGCGCGTATCCGCAGTCCTGGCAGATGGGGATTTTCTCCTCACGAGCCAGTCGAGCGTTTTCCAAAAGCTGATCGAAGACATCCTTGCCCACCGGCGACGCTTCTTCCGCGCGTCCGTTTTCCAACGCGGCCAGCATGTCGTCGCCCAGCAGGAAGTTAGCTTCCATGAACAGTCGCTTCACGGTCCGAATAATGTCGGCGCAGGCAATATCTCTCATATTCTGTATCCCTAGAAAACGTGATTGAATGCGTGTCAGGCGCTGTGGTGAGGCGGAATCCTTAAAGCTTTTTTCTTAGACCATTTGAACGCGTATGTCAATATTATCCTCCGCAAAGCGCGATTGACAAGGGGTGGCCCGCGGCTTTATAGTTCTGGCGGCATTATCCGGCTGAAAGGCGCACGGGAGTGGACGCGTGAATATTTGCTTACCAACGACGACGGGGTATTCGCGCCGGGCATACGGGCGCTCTATGACGAGCTTTCCGGCGAACATAATGTGACCATCATCGCGCCCGAAAGCGAACAGAGCGCGGTGGGGCACGCCATTACCCTGTTGAAACCGCTACGCATAAAATCGGTGTCCTGAACGGCGTCGACGCCTTCGCGGTGGACGGCACGCCCGGCGGACTGCGTGAAAATCGGCGTGAAGCAGGTGCTGCGCCGGCCCCCGGACCTGATTATTTCCGGCATTAACGTGGGCGCCAACGTGGGCGTGGACGCGCTCTATTCGGGCACCGTTTCCGCGGCCACCGAAGGGGCCATACTGGGCGTTCCCTCCATGGCGGTGTCCCTGGACACCTTCCACGACCCGGACTTCCGGGCGGCGGCGCGGGTGACCGCTCTGCTGGTGGAAAGGGTCGGCCAAAACGGTTTGAAAAAAGGGGCGGCCCTGAACATCAACGTCCCCAATCTCCCGTTCGACCAACTGGGCGGGCTGGCCGTCACCCGCCACGGTTCATCGAGGTACCTGGAAGAATTCGAACAGCGGGTGGACCCGCGCGGCAACAGCTATTACTGGCAATCCGGGAACATCCTCATCCGCGACTCCCGGCAGGATACCGACCGCAGGGCCCTGGAAGCCGGGCTGGTTTCCATCACCCCCATACATAGTGATCTGACGGACTATGAGGCCCTGGACGACGTGCGGTCCTGGGTCGAGCAGATGCGAGCAATGTGAAATATTTCCCCAATCAAAGGCGCGATTCTCCCCACCCTCACAATTCGGTAGGATTTTCAACTTCTAAATTAATCAATTACATTAAATATATATCGCAACCCGCTGACCCCCGCATCTAAAAAAATACTCCACCACATAAAATATCGTGCGAATTCCGTTAGCCTCGCCCATTTATAACTAATCGAAAACACTACCATAATATTCAGTGTCAAAAATTATGTCCGGACGTCGCGCCAGCGGCGGCGTTCCCGACGGGCCGGAAAGGACCGAAACCGCCGTTTCACACGAGGAATGGCACGTCAATTGCTGTAGAGGGTGTAAGGAGGAAAGAAGTCATGCCTTTATTCGAATACAAATGCCCGGGGTGTGGGGTTGAAGAAAGTAGAATCGCGGGATTGGACGACCGTACCGTGGTCTGCACCAATTGCAGCCAGCTCATGAGCAGGGTTAACGACGAACAGGATCTTTTCCAATCGTACTGGAATAAGGAGGTGCGTTCCTCGGAATCCACCAACTTCGCCTGATACCTCGAAGACGCGGATATTCGGGAAGAGACGCCGGGGCCCGTCCATACGCGCTTCCGCGTTCTCCGAGCCTCTTCCTTGCCTCGCGCGCCGGAGAGCGTCGATCTTGAAGTCCATCTAATTTTGGGAATGCAGATTCCCGGCGCCTTGGGCGCTTGCGCGAATCTCCGTGGTATCGGGACCCAGACCCGCCCTTGTCATACCCATCAGGTGGTTTGCCGGTTCAAACCCCCATCGAGAAATCTCGACCGGAGTGGCGCGTCCCTATCCCGTCGAATTCATGGGGATATTTTCCCCAATGCTCCTCTTCCATTGCGTGTGAAGATACCTTTATGTAGGGGCGAGCTTTTTCCTTTCGGATGTGGCGCTGATGGAACAATATGGCGGCGAGGGAGAAAAGGTCCGCTCCTACCGGCGAGTTACGGACTGGTCCGCTCGATAACGGAGTCCGACGTCTCGTTTTTTCGTCGCCCCGCGACTTGATCGCGGGGGCCGGAAGTTATTTAAATACCTTGAAAAACCTGGATGCCCCGGTCAAGCCGGGGCATGACGAGTAAGGGAACGCGTTGTCGTTTCGGAGCGCCCTGTTGTTCCAAGCCGCTCATTGGTCATTTCCGACTCTCTTATTCCGTAATTTCTCGCGCAGCGAGAATGGCCTGTGGGGGGCGCGGGGGGAGAAATTCCCCCGCGATTCTTTTTTCGTTTTTTCTTTATCTTTTCAGTAGCTTATTCATTCCTCGAAAATCTCACGCGTTCACTATCACGTGCGCGAAGATTTTCGCGTCCGCCACCAGGCTGGCCAGCGGCACGAATTCATTGGGCTGGTGGGCAGCGTCGCTGCATGTGGACCATACCGCGGCGGGCAGTCCGGCCCGGCGGAAAAAAGCGGCCACGGTACCGCCTCCGATGCCCATGGCCTTGCCTTCGCGACCGTAGACTTCCCGGATGCCCTGATTGAGCAGCTTCACCACCGGCGAGTCTTCGGACGTGGGGGGAGCGGCCTGTTCGCGCATGACCGTTTCGAATTCCACGGCGACCTGATATTGATCGGCCGCCTTGCGACAGACTCGCTCGATCTCCGCCACCACGTCATCCAGCGGATATTGGGGCAGCACGCGGCAGTCGAGGTAAAAAACGTCCCTGCCGGGGACCGTGTTGACGTTGGGCACGTTGGCTTCTTTTTTGGTGGGTTCGAGCGTGCTGATGGGAGGCGAGAACAGGGGATCGCGGGCGTCGAAGGTGGTCATGAGGGATTCCAGATCCACGATCATGCGGGAGGCGGCGCGCAGGGCGTTCTTGCCTTTTTCGGGGGTGCTGGCGTGGCACTGCTTGCCCAGCACGATCACCTTCAGCCAGAGCATGCTTTTTTCGGCCACTTCGATCATGGTCCCGTCTTCGTTGCCCGCGTCGGGCACGATGATGAGATCGTCCGGGGAAAAAAGATCCAGCCGTTCCCTGAGCACATAATCGAGGCCGTAATAGCTGCCGGTCTCCTCGTCGGCCACGAAGGCCAGCGCCACGTCATAGGGCGGAACAAAGCCCAGATCCTTGAACGCGGCCATGGCGGCCATGGACGACACCAACCCGTGCTGGTTGTCCTCGACGCCCCTGCCGATGATCTTGTCTCCCTCGACCCGGACCTTATAGGGGTCCTGGTCCCACAGCTTGTAGTCGCCCGGAGGCACGATGTCCATGTGGCTGAGAATCCAGATTTTCCTTTGGGAGCTTTTTCCCTTGAACAGCGCGATCAGGTTGGGCCGGAACCCGGATTCCACCCGGTCGTCGGGAGCGTTTATCTCGATGATTTCATCCGGAGCGAGCGGTTCCAGAAGAGAACGCAGAAAACGGCATTTTTCCACTTCCCCCTGGCCGCCGTTCAGCGGCCCCAGGGCCGGTATGGCAGTGAGCCCCCGTTGCCATTCGATCATCGTGTCCAGATAGGTGTCCAGTTTTTTTGAAACGTCCTGAAAATCCATCTCGCGCTCCTTCCGGAAATAAAAAAGGGAGCGCCGAAGCGGCTCCCTTTGGTTCAGCTAACCAATCGAAATATCTTTAACTTTCCTCATAGGGAATCCAGCAATAGTCCAGTACGGTGTTGGTGGGGTATTCCGTGCGGAACACCGCTTTCACCTTCATACCAATTTTGGGTTCCCCATACAAGAGATAGCTTTTGGGCACGGTGGCGCAGTCGGGAAGATCCACGTCGATCTGCCAGTAGGGCGTGGAGAGTTCGATGCCGATTCCGGCGTAGACGACCTTGGTGTAGGCGTAGATCGAACCGATGACCGGCTGGGGAACTTCTTCCCATTCCATGCGCTCGTAGCAATCCGGGCAGTCGGCGCGCGGCGGTATCCACAAGCGGTTTTCTTCGCAATCGGGATTTTTGCAGCGCGTGGCCATCAGCTTGCCTTCCCTGAGCCCCACGAAAAAGGGCGTCAGCAACCCATAGGTATGGTGATGCGTCAGCGAACGCGGCCAATCGACCACCATTTGAGGCACAAACTGCCTGACGGTGGCGGGAGTTCCTATATATTCGACCTTCTTTTCATTCTGTCCCATGGTATTCTCCTTTCCTACCAGGCTTTGCGCAGAACGCCGACGGTGACGTGAGAACCGACTCCGGCGTGGGACACCCAGAGCGCCTGTTTGCCGCTATCGGGAATCTGGTAGCTTTGCCAGTCGGCGGGTTTGGTTTTACCCCATTTTTCCCAGATCTTGGGATCGCCGTGGAACTTGTCGTATTTGCCCTGAAGCTGCCAGAGGCATTCGACGGCCTGAAAAATGCCGGTGGCGCCCACCGCGTGCATGGTGCCGAGCAAACCGCCGGACAGGTTGGAGGGGCATTTGCCGCCGTAGAAGGCGTCGCCGGATTCGATGTAGTCGGCTTCCTGGCCGTAGGGCCGCAAACCGATGTCTCCGTAGGTCTGCAAATCGCTGATGGTAAAGGCGTCATGCAGTTCCACCAGATCCAACTCTTCCAGGGGGTCCTTGATCCCGGCCATGCGGTAGGTCAGGTAGGCCGCGAAACGGGCGGCCAGAAAGCTTTCGAATCCCGGCCAGCGCGGTGTCTCTTTCAACAGTTTTTCGTACATGCCCGGCTCTTCGTTGGGCAGCAGCGGGATGTCCATGTTGCGCCGGTCGGCCACTCGCAGGGTGTGGCTGCCGCCGCAGATAAAGAGTTCCACCGGATTATCGCTCAGCTTGTAAGCGGTCTCCTCGTCGCACAACAGCGCGCAGGCCGAACCCACGCTCATGGCGCAACATTCCAGGAAACGCAGGGGATAGGCGCTCATGGGGCTCGCCAAAACTTCATCCACGGTATGCTTGCCCGGTTGCTGGGCGTAGGGGGACGAGCAGGCGTAGCCGCGGTTTTTCACCGCGATCTTGGCGCGGGTCACTTCGGAGACGTTGAACACCTCGGAAAAGCGGTTGGCCATGGGCGCGTAGTAAGCGGAATAAATACGCGCCAGCCGGGTTTCAAAATCCTTGCAGGCGGCGGTGGAGATATAGAAATTGCCGGTGCGGGTGTCGACTTCGTCCATCCGCTCCCAGCCCGCGACCAGGCACACATTGGCGTAACCGCTGGCCACGGCCATGGCGCCGGTCAGTATGGACGTGCCGCCGGTGGCGCCGCCGGTCTTGACGCCCACGTTGGCGAGCGGTTCCAATCCCAGGTAGTCGTGGATCTTGGCTTCGCACAAAAGCTGATCCTGGAAGTGGTCGGCGAATTCGCCGTACACACAGTAGTTGACCAGCCCCCTGACCTCGGCCGGCGACATTTTGAGGTCATTGTCTTCGAGCATCTGTTTGGCGCCCATCATGACCAGTTCTTCCAGCTTATATTCGGGAAAATATTTGCGGTACGCCGTGGTGCCTCCCGCGACCATGAAAACACGCCGGTTCCATTTGGGGACCCGTAAGTTCCCTTCCTTAAATTTAATCATGTCAGCCCTCCTGTTTGGTCGGTTCGGTCATACCGCCGAACCATGGTGACCCGCCCCTGACCGCGGCCTTGAAAGGTAAACCGCCGCTTGGCTTTCTTTGAGGCGTGGGTCGAAAAGTTTGCGCTCCCCTTGCGATCGATCGCGTTTTCCTATGAGTTGTCCGCTCGCGGAACGATGTGGTTTCAGAACGTGCCCACCCACATCACCACGGCGGTTTCCTCGCCCAGATTGCGTATGGCCTGACCTTGGGAATACGACCAGTAATGGGCGGTGTCGCCCGCTTCCAGGATTTCCGTCCGGTCGCCATGAACCAACTCCAGGGTTCCCCGCAGCACACAGAGGACTTCCTGGCCGTTTTTGATTTCCTTGCGCACCGGAATGGATCGGCCCGGTTCCAGGATGATGATGGCGCTATCGATGACGGTCCGCTCGTCGGGCGGGAGAAAGCGCCTGGTGGCGAACCCGGTGTGCGGCACGTCGATATCGGCCCATTCGGAACTCTTGATGACATGCAGGCTCAGGGGATCCTGCAGCGGCTGCAACAGTTCGCCGATGTCCGCTTCCAGGGCCCGGCAGATATTGATGAGGGTATCCACGGAAGGTGATTTTACGTTGTTCTCCACCTGGCTCATGAAGCCTTCGGAAACGCCCGCCTTTTCGGCCACCTGTTTTAACGTCAGTTTTTTTTCCTTGCGGCGACGCCGCAGAAGACTACCTAAATTCATCGAAACGTTCTGTCCTTGCACGGGGTTGAAAAAGAAGAAGAATGAGCTGTTCTTTACTATAAGAAAATATTGCCTAACGGTCAATAAAAATGATATAGACCCATAAGCAGACTGAAAGTTGTGGTTTTTAAAGCCTTCAAGGCTGTAGGTTAAGTCTGTTCCATTGGTAATATTTAGAGAAGAAACAGGAGACGGACGTTCGGCTTTGCCCGGAAACGGGATTTCAGTTGACGCCGCCGGTCGGTATCTCCTACTATTTCAATGGGATTGTATACAAAGTTTGCTCCTCGATATTCATCCGTCAGCCCAAAAAAGGAGCCTCCTTATGGATTTTGAACTCACCACCGAACAGGAAATCCTCAGAAAATCGGTACGGGACTTCGCGGAAAAGGTCATCAAACCCGTCGCGCGGGAACTGGACGAAAAGGAAGAGTTCTCCTATGACACCATGAAGGCCATGGCCGAACTGGGCCTGTTCGGAATGTTCGTGTCCGAAGAGTACGGCGGCCAGGAAATGGATTACCTTTCCTATATCATTGCCGTGGAAGAAATCGCGCGTATCGACGGTTCGCACGCCGCCACCGTGGCCGCCGGCAACTCCCTGGGCATCGGCCCGCTCTATTATTACGGCTCCGAGGAGCAAAAACGAAAATACCTGCCCGCCCTGTGCGCCGGCGAACGGCTGTGGGGATTCGGACTCACCGAACCCAACGCCGGGTCCGACGCCGGGAACACCCAGACCACGGCCGTGCCGGACGGCGACGAATGGGTGGTCAACGGCAGCAAGATCTTCATAACCAACGCCTCCACGGACATCACCCTGGGCGTTACCGTGCTGGCCCGCACCGGCTTGCGGGATGACGGCAAAAAGGAATTGAGCTGCATCCTCATCGAAAACGGGACCCCCGGCTATGAAGCGCGCCCCATGCACCATAAACTCATGTGGCGAGCATCCAACACCAGCGAACTCTATTTCGACGACGCGCGTACGCCTCTGGAAAATTCCCTGGGGGCGCGAGCCGAAGGGTTTCACCAGATGCTGGGGACCCTGGACCGGGGGCGGCTCAGCATCGGCGCCATGGGGCTCGGGGGCGCCCAGGGCGCGTTCGAACTCGGCCTGAAGTACGCCAACGAACGGGTGCAGTTCGGCAAACCCATTTCCGCGTATCAGGCCAACGCCTTTAAGCTGGCCGACTGCGCCATGGAAATCGAAGCCGCCCGCCTGATGCTCTATAAATCGTGCTGGCTCGCCGACCAGCATAAAAATTTCGCCAAACTGGCCGCCATGGCCAAACTCTATTGCTCGGAAGTCATGTACCGGGTGGTTAACCACGCCGTCCAGCTACACGGCGGCTACGGCCTGATGAAGGAATACGACGTGGAGCGTTTCTATCGCGACCAGAAACTGCTGGAAATCGGCGAAGGCACTTCCGAAGTCCAGCGCATCGTGATCGCGCGCCACATCGGGGCTATCTAATCCGTCATTAATCTGAAATTATGAAGCAGGCTTAAGCGCCGCCGCTCACCAATCGAGCGGCGGCGCTCTTGTTTTATGGGGAGCCCATTGAGTTTTATTGCGGAAGGATGGCCAAATGTTCTATAAAGTGAAATTCAGCCCGGACTGGCCGTGAAGGCGGGAAGAAAAAGGCTTTGCGGGGGAATTTCTCCCCGCGCCCCCTGTAGGCGATTTCTCGCTCCGCTCGAAATGACAGACAGAGGCGCGGGATAGTAGGGGCGGTTCGCGAACCGCCTTCAGAATAAGAGCGTTGAAACGCCCCATAATCGCCTTGAATAACAACACGTTCTCGTATACGTCATTCCGCGGCTTGACCCGCGGAATCCAGGGCTTCTCCGCGATTTCAAAAAGCCTGGACCCCGCGATCAAGTCGCGGGGCGACGAGAACGAAAACACGGCGGCGTATTATTACTGTTTCAGACCCGTTAGAATGTCGGTGAAGAACTGAAGGTTTTTTGAAGGTGGGTGTGGGAGGAAACTTTTTTACAAAAAAGTTTCCTCCCATCAGAGCCAAATAAGTCTAATCGAAAGGCGTACTAGAATGCCCCACTACAACGTGTTAACCGAGGACGTGAAAAAGAAAATCACCGCCATATTCGGCGAAGACGGTGTCATATCCCAACCGGATCAACTCGAACCCTACGGGGCGGACGGGTCGAGCGCGCGCTACACGCCGGAACTGGTGGTTAAGGCTCGCACGACCGAGCAGGTGAGCCAACTGTTGAAGCTGGCCAATGAATACCGGTTCCCGGTGACGCCGCGCGGCGGAGGCACGGGGCTGGCTGGCGGCTGCTTGTCCGTGGAGGGGGGCGTCGTGCTTTCGCTGGAAGACATGAACCGCATTCGCGCCATCGACAAGACCAACCTGATCGGCGAAGTCGAACCCGGCGTGATCACCCAGACGTTCAGGGATCTGGTGAGAGCCGAGGGGTTCTTTTATCCGCCCGATCCGGCCAGCATGGACAAGAGCACCCTGGGCGGAAACGCCGCCACCAACGCGGGAGGCCCCGCGTGCGTCAAGTACGGGACCACCAAGGATTACATCCTGGGGCTGGAAGCGGTCCTGCCTTCCGGGCAGATCATCAAGACCGGCGTCAAGACGCGCAAGGGCGTGGTTGGCTACGACCTCACCCACCTGCTGGTGGGTTCCGAAGGCACGCTGGGGGTCATCACTTCGCTCATTGTCAAAATCATTCCGCACCCGCCCGCGGTAAAAGGCGTGACCGCCGTTTTCCCCGCTCTGCACGACGCCATGCGCGCGGTTACCGAAATCCTGGTGCGGGGCCATCTGCCGTCGGCCCTGGAATTCATGGACAGTAAATGTTTGGCGCTGGTGGGCGAACTGCTGCCCTTTGACATTCCCGGCGACAAGGCGTCCTTACTGATAATCGAGGTTGACGGCGTCGCGGAACAGCTCGAACGGGAAGTCGAACTGATCGGCGCGATATGCAAGGAAGTGGGCGCTTCCGCGCTGCTGCCCTCGCTCACCGAAGAAGGCCGGGCCCGCGTCTGGAACGTGCGCCGTCAGGTGTCGCTGCGAATCAAGGACCAGGCCATCTTGTACCTGCCCGAAGACGTGGCCGTGCCTCTCGGCCGTATCGCCGAGTTGGTCGACGGCTTGGCCACGATGGAAGAAGAATACGGGCTTCGGGTGTTCGCCTTCGGCCACGCCGGGGACGGCAACATCCACCTGAGCATCGACGCGCGCCGTCCCGAGGACGAGGAAAAGGTGGAACAAGGCATCCGGACCGCGCTGGCGCTCGCGCTGAAAATGGAAGGCACCATTTCCGGCGAGCATGGGATCGGGTCCGCCAAGAAGCGCTTCCTGCCCATGGAGCTGGCCCCGGAAAACGTGGAATTGCAACGGTCCATAAAGAAGTTGTTCGACCCGAACATGATTCTCAATCCCGGGAAGCTTTTTTAGGGAACACGTCGCTTTCGTGGAAAGAAAAAACTTTGTGGGGGAATTTCTTCCCCCACACCCCCTGTAAGCTGTAGGGGCGAAAAATCTTTCGCCCCTAGGGGTTCGAAATGACGAATACCGAGGGATGACAGTAATCGCCGAGAAATCCCGGACCTGTCATTTCGAGCGCAGCGAGAATATCTCCTGCAGGGAGCGCGAGGGAAGAGATTCCCTCGCAAATGCTTTTTTTATCAAAGGGAGGGCAGCATGGCCGATATACCGCGCGGAAAAAAGATCAGCCGCCGGGTGAGCCTTATCGAAATATCGGCGACCAAGGAAATGCCCATTCTGGCGTGTAAGGTGGGCGGCTGCGTTTCCCTGGGGCAAGGCGTGCCTTCCTTTCGCACGCCTTCGTTTATCGCCGACGCCGTGGCCGAGGGGCTGCGATCGGATCCGGCCATCGGCAAATACTCCCTGCAACCGGGCATGCCCGAACTGCGGCAGGCCATCGCCGACCATCTGTGGGCGGACAAAGGCGCGCGGTTTGACCCGGAAACCGAAATCGCCGTCACGGTCGGGGCCATGGAAGGGCTGCTCGATGTGATGCTGACGGTGGTGGACCGGGGCGATGAGGTCATCGTGCCGTCGCCCGCGTACGCGTCGCACATCGAACAAATTCAACTCGCCGAGGGAACCCCGGTGTTCGTTCCCCTGCGGGAAGAGGACTGGGGCGTGGACGTCAAGGCCGTGGAAAAGTCGCTTTCGCCTCGGACCGTGGCGCTGATCCTGTGCAATCCCGGCAACCCCACCGGCGCGGTCTATGATGACGATGACGTGCGGGCGCTCTGCCGGCTGGCTTTGGAGCATGAGCTTGTAATCATCGCCGACGAAACCTATGATTACCTGGTGTATGACCGTCCGGCGCCGTTGAGCCCGCTCAGTATTCCCGAGGCGCGGGATCACGTGATCGGCGTGAACTCCTTTTCCAAAAAATATGCGCTCACCGGATGGCGAGTGGGCTGGGTGGCGGCGTCACGGGTCTGGATGGACAGCATTCTGAAGGCCCATGACGCGGCGGCCATATGCGCGCCCACGCCGTCGCAGTACGCGGCGCTTGCGGCGCTCGGGGGTCCCAAGGAGCCCATCGCGGAAATGCGCGACGCGCTCAAACGCCGCCGGGATATCTGCTGCGAACGGCTGGACGGCCTGAAGGACTACTTTGATTATGTGAGGCCGCAAGGCGCTTTTTACGTGATGGCCCGCTATCTGTTCACGGACGAACCGTCGCGTGACGTGGCTATTCGCATCCTGCGAGAGGCCAAGGTGATCACCGTTCCCGGCGGCGCGTTCGGGCCGGGCGGAGAAGGCAGGCTGCGGTTGTCCTTTGGCGGTGAAGAGCAGGAATTGAACGAGGCCTTTGACCGATTGGAGCGCTGGCTGAAGCGCGCTTTCTGATTTTACGGCCTCGATGAGTGTAACCTTACGATCGGTTCGCCCGGAAGGGCGCCGGACTGAAAGCAATAAATAAGGATGTACGCCCGGATCGAAACCGTTCCTCTACCTTCTGAAGCGCATGCATGACCGAATCCACTTCCTCCGAGACGCTCTCGCCCGACCGGGATCAGGAGCCGGACGCCGGTTCCGCTCAAGTGGTCATTTTCTCCCCCTGGGGGCTGGCCGTGATCTTCGCGGTTCTGCTGGTGGCGACGTGGCTGCGTCAGTGGGCGCTCACCGTGTTCGCCGGCGCGCTTCTGGCCAGCGGCGGGGTATCCTACCTGTGGAGCAAACTCGCCCTGACCCGGATCGGCTACGGCCGCTCGCTTTCCGAATCCCGCTGTTTTCCGGACGACACCATTCAGGCCCATTATGAAGTGGAAAACCGCAAGCTTTTGCCGCTGCCCTGGGTGGAAGTCCGCGACACGATCCCCTTTGTAAACGAAAGCGGACCAAACGGCGGAACGGCGGCCATCAATCGGAAAGACGAACCTAGTCTGGTCTTCAACGGGGCGCTGTTGTGGTATCGGAAAGCCCGGTGGAGCGCGCCGATCAAGCCGACCCGCCGGGGCTTGTACGTTCTGGGCCCTTCCACGCTGACCACCGGCGACATCTTCGGCTTTTTTCCCCGCTCCCGCACCTTTGACGACAAGGATTATCTGGTCGTCTATCCCCGGCTGTACCGGTTGGAGGAGCTGGAGCTGCCTTCCCGTTTTCCCTTGGGGGAAACCAGGGCGTCCACACGTCTGTTTGAAGATCCCACCCGAACCATCGGCCTGCGCGAATACGTGCCCGGCGCTTCGTTCCGGCACATTCACTGGAAAGCGTCGGCCCGGCGGCAGACCCTTCAGGTCAAGGTGTTCGAACCCACCACCACGCTCCAGGTATCCCTGTTCCTGGACGTGGACGGACTGGTCACGGAAGGCGGGCCGATCGATGACGAAAAATTCGAACGGGCCGTCAGCGTGGCCGCTTCCCTGGCCAATCATCTGATCGATCGCCGCACGGCGGTGGGATTGTTCGTCAACGCCAATCAGGTCTTTGGCGGTGGTCCGGTACTCGAACCTCCGGCGTCGGGCGTCGATCATCTGGTCATCCTCATGGAGCGGCTGGCCAGAATCACGGCCGTGCGATCGCATCGTTTTGAAAAGTTTTTTGATATCGCCTTTGCCCGCAGTCTGGCGCAGGGTTCCACCCTGCTGTTGGCGACCGCCGGTTTCAGCGACGTCATGACCGCGCGGTTGCGCGAACTCCACGAAAAGGGCGTGAAAATCGTCATCTGCGACCTCGAACCGGGAGCCGACGACCAGGGCCGTTTCGCGGGTCTGGAAACCATGGCCGGCCCTATTCCGGTGTGGAGTCATTCAAGGGGCGCGAACGTTGGAGCGTGACGTTCAAAAAGGGTGGGCCGGAGAGATCCTCAAATCGCTGTTCGTGGCGACCGAACTGTCGTGGCTGCTGACGCTTCTGCTTTTTATCTCCGCGCTCATGCGGGACGGTCGGACCGTCGAGCTGGCTCTGGCGGCGGCGCCCTACCCGGCGGTCTACGCATTGGCGCGTCTGACAAAATTCCGGTTGTGGCCTTCGCGGTTGCAGGCCGGAGTGGGAACCGGGGCCGCCATCCTGGCGTTGGGGTCGCTGGCCCTGTTCACGCCCCCCGAACCGGTCATGAGCGCGGGCAGTATCAAATACTGGGTGGTCATCCTGGTGGTGGGGGGATTCTGTTTTTTACGGGGCGGCTTCACCGCTCTGCATAAGATCACCCTGCCCGTCTTTGCCCGTTCGTTCCAGTTCGGCATGGTGGTGACGCTGGTGGCCACCGCGTTCAGCGTTCTGGCCCACATGAGCCAGTCGACGGCGGTCACCCTGGCGGTATCTTTTTTGGCGTGCGGATTCTCGGGGCTGTGGCTGGTCAGGATGGGCGACGTCAAGGGAAGCGGACGCTCCTTCCAGGGAACCTGGATCGTCATGGTGATCGCGGCCATGGCGGCCTTTGTCGCGGTGGGCGCGGCAATCATAGCTCTGGTCGATCACAGCCTGCTGGAAACGCTTCTGGCCGGACTCTACTGGCTCGGCCAACAGATCGGCAGGGCACTGTACTGGTTTTTCAGCCTGTTTGAATCTTCCGATCAGGCCAAGCTCCCCCTTGAACCGCCTCCCATGGCGGGAGTGGGAGACCCCACGGGCGGGCACGCCATGTCCAAGCTTTTCCGCGTATGGACCAGGAGGATCGCCCAGGTCATGTTTACCGTGAGCTGGGGCAGCTTTTTCGCCATGATCCTGTACCACAACATCCTTCACCTTATGCGGTGGCTGAGAAAAAGGACAAATCCTGGGAACGCCGCTTCCTATGAAACGACCGACGTCGGATTCATGGACGACGTCATGGCGCTTTTTCGGGCGCTCCGCAGGTTGGCGCTCATGATCCGGCGAGGGGCGCGACATTTTTTCCACCGGCTCCTGCGGCGGAGCCAGGAAGAGGCGGCCATCGTCGGGATCTACCGCAAAATGCTGGAGTGGGGGGAGATCAGGGGGCTCCCTCGCGAACGTCAACAGACTCCTTATGAATATCTGCGGCGGCTCGCCGCTTCCTATCCGGAACTGGAAACCCCGTTTCGCGCCATCACCGACTCCTTCGTGGCCGCGCGGTACGGACGGCGCATGACCGGCGAGGCGGAAATCGATGCGGCCGACAAGAACTGGCGCATGATCAAATCTCAAAAAATACGATCCGGGCCCGGTAAGGTTCCCCAACCGATCCACGCCGAGCGTTGATCCTCCGCTCAAAGGGAATATTACCGGAACAACGGAAAAAGACTGGACCTGGTATGACTGCCAACCAAGAATCTTTGAACGATACCGACGTCAAGGCCATACAAACGGCGGCGGAAGAACTCATCTCCAACGTGGAAAAGGTCATCGTGGGCAAGCGCGACGCCATAACCCTGGTTCTGGTGGCGCTGCTCTGCGAAGGGCACGTGCTCCTGGAAGACGTGCCGGGCGTGGGAAAAACCATGCTTTGCAAGGCCGTGTCCAAATCGCTGCGCTGCTCCTTCAAACGCGTGCAGTTCACGCCCGACCTGCTTCCCTCGGACGTTACGGGCCTAAACTTTTTCAACCAGAAATCCTGCCAGTTCCAGTTTCTGCCCGGTCCCATCATGGCCAACATCGTGCTGGCCGACGAAATCAACCGGGCCACCCCGCGCACGCAATCCTGCCTGCTGGAAGCCATGGAGGAACGGCAGGTCACCATCGACGCGGAAACCATGAAACTGGATCGTCCCTTCCTGGTGCTGGCCACCCAGAATCCCGTGGAGCAGGAAGGAACGTTTCCCCTGCCCGAAGCCCAGCTCGACCGGTTCCTGCTCAAGGTAAAGCAGGGCTACCCCACCCAGGAAGAGGAGGAGACCATCCTCAGGCGGTTCGAACGAGGCAACCCGCTGGACGATCTCCGGAGTGTCCACACCGGCACGGAACTACTCGATTTTCAGGATAAGTGCCGCAGGATATTCGTCGAGGACTCGGTGCGCGAATACGTGGTCAAGGTGGTGCGGGCCACCCGGTCGCACAAGTCCGTCCGGCTGGGGGCGAGTCCCCGCGCGGCCCAGGGGCTTTTCCAGGCTTCACGGGCTTTCGCGGCCATGCAGGGCAGGTCCTATGTCGTGCCCGACGACGTGAAATTTCTGGCGGTTCCCGTGCTGTCTCACCGGTTGATCGTGAATTCGGAGGCGAGGCTGCGCGGCGGCGCCAAGGAACGGCTGGTGCAGGAAATCGTGTCGGAAATCGCGGCCCCCGTGCTTTAAAAATAAAAAAGGCGACGCAAATATTGCGCCGCCTTTTATTCAACAAAAATCGTACAACCGGCTCAGGTGGAGAGCACCGCCAGGATTCGCGTGATCTTGTCGCCCCGGGTCTTCACCAGGTGCGGCTCGGTGGAATCGTAATAGATGCAGTCGCCGGGAAGCAGAATCTGGGTGTCTTCGCCGATTCTGACCTCCATCTCTCCATCCAGAACGAAGATGAACTCCTCCCCGTCATGCGTGGACAGTTCCGGCTCCTCGTCCGCGGGTTCCAGCGTTACCAGGAACGGCTCCATGGCTCGGTCTTTTTTCTGCGGGGCCAGCGATTCGTAGGCGTATCCGTACTTGACGCCCTTTTTGGAGGCGTAGCGCGAAATGGGTTTCCGCTCCGCCTTGCGGATGACGCTATAGGGCCTGGATTCTCCACTGGAGATCAGGTAGCCCATTTTCATATCGAGCGCCTTGGAGAGCTTGACCATCACTCCCAAGGGCGGCGAAACCATATCCTCTTCCACCCGCCGCAGCATGGCCACGTCGTAGCCGGTGCGGGAAGCCACGTCTTCCAGGCTGAGGCCCCGCTCCTGACGCAGGGTTTTTATCCGTTCGCCCACCGGGACGGCCTCCTCGGGGGCCTCGTCCAGCCGCACATATTCGCTCAGGCTTTCCAGGAATTCGCGCCCTTCCCGTTTTTCGGAAAATTCGCTGACGCTCTCGAGAAAATCTTCGTACGACTGACTTTCCTTTTCTCTCATGGGCGATCTCCTGAGCGATACCGCGAGCCGCGGCCGGTAGGTCGGGCTTATTGGTGGAACTTGACGCGGTAGGTGAAATCAATCGACATATCAACCAGTTCGGCGACCATAAGGCGCCCCACGGTTTCCTTGTCGGTCATAACCACAATTCTGGTTTTGGTCTCCCTTTGCTCCACGAACTGGTACAACAGAGTATCCTTCAGCACTTCCAGAAACTCTTTTCCGTTGCGCGGAGTCATCGAAACGGAAATGGTTTTATTGCCTTCTTCCTGACTGATTTCGTAGAGTTCCTCAGACCATTCCTCTTCCAGTTCCGCCAGAAATTCCTCACAATCGTTAACCATGTTACAGATAAGACAAAAACCCCCACAGGGCTCCTGACTCATCTTCTTTTTTCGGTGCTCGATAAGTGAGATGACTTTTCTTGGTTCCAGAGTGGGTGATACGTCCACTGGTTTCTTTTTGGCCATCTTGCTATTTGTCCTTGAGCGTTAATTATGATACGCTACAACCTTTTAGCCGGGAAATCCTCAATTACGAAGGCTTTGCAACGACTAATTTGTAACATTCTAATACTGCGTATTGCAACATGAAAGAAAAAATAAAACATATTCTGGAAAAGCGCAAGCACATCGACTTGCAGCGCAAGGGCGCGGCGCCCGCGGCGGTGCTTATACCCATCTTTTGCGAATACGGCGCCAACCGTGTTCTATTCACCAAACGCACCAGCCTGGTCCGGCATCATAAAGGGCAGATTTCCTTTCCGGGAGGCGTTCAGCATCACCCCAACGAACCGCTCGAACAAACCGCCCTGCGCGAAACCTTCGAGGAAATCGGCGTGGCGCCGGAAGATATCGAAATCCTCGGCCGGCTCGATCAGATCGTGACGGTCACCAACTACGTGGTGACTCCGTTCGTGGGGTTGATCCCGCATCCCTACGAGTTCAAACTCAACCCCGATGAGGTGGAGGAAATCCTCGCCCCCACGCTCTCGTTCATCCTGAACCCGAAAAACATGATCAGCGCCACAGTGGAATACGAGGGAGGTTTTCTGGAAACGGATCAGTACCACTATCAGGGGCACGTCATCTGGGGAGCGACGGCGAGAATCATAAAAATTCTGCGCGAAACGCTGCAAGAACATGATATCTTGATCGAAGGATGCATCCGTTAACGGCCCGCGCCGTTCACGCCCCGAAAACCGTCCATTTCAATTAAACTAGCCTTGCAATATTTAGCTTTTATGAGAGAAGCGTGTTCTTATTTTGCATTCCACGGTTTTTTGAGGCGCCGGAGAAAAACCCTTTAAACGCTCTTTTCGCCCGCTTAAAAAAATAAAGGCCCCGCTCGTGCGGGGCCTTTGGAGAGGAGAGAGAATGAAAAGGGTTTTATTATTTATCCCTTCATAACCCTTAGACCCGCCACAACCCAAATGGTTTATTCTCATCCGCTCCCTTCCGATGGCAAGCCCCGGTCGAACATGTTGAGATTTGGAACATCGAAATCCGATTTCAGGGAGGAAAAAACCGTGCGGAAGAACTTCTCCCCCCGCGCTCCCCGCGGGCGATTTCCCGCTGCGCTCGAAATGACGGGAAGAACGCTTGTCGGACTTCTCTTTCTTCTTTTTCCTTCTTATTTCTCTTATTTTTTTCTTCTCTTCGAGTTCCTACCTCAGATAATACACTCCATACGGTTGGGCGGTTTCCCCGAAGATCGAGCCGGTGAGCCGGTCCTCTTTGCCCTTGAGTTCCGGGAGTGCGACGACCGCTTCGTCGCAGACGTTGATGACGACGTAGAGGGTCTGGTCCCAGCGTTGACGGACGATGACCGCTAGCCGGGGGTCGGAATCGAGCACTTCGAACGCGCTTTCCGGATGGAAGGGGATGATGTCTTCGCGGACCGAGAGTAATCGCAGGTAGCCGTCCAGCACGCGCGCCCGCAGTGACGCGGGATCGTCGAGCGCCTTTTCCACCAGGTCGCAGTCGAGCCGTTCCCGGTTGATCATCCGGTTCTGGCCGGTTTCTTCCACACCTTTGTAGTAGTTTCGGGAACCGAGCAAGCTGTGGATGTAGATGCCCGGGACGCCCTTGAGCGACAGTTTGACGGCCTGGGAAGCCATGAACCGTTCCACGGCGAAGTGGTCGTCCTGGTCGTTTGGATTGCTGATGGCGTCGAAGTAATTGATGTTCAGTTCGTAGGGTTCCTTCCCGCCGACCGAGGCCTTGTAGGAAATGAGCCCGTTGTGTTTTTTTACCACCTCGATCAGGCGGTCGAAATGCCGCTTGTCGAAGATTGCCTTGACCCCCAAAAGGCCGATGCCGTCATGGGAGGCCAGAAAATCGAAGAACAGGAGGTCCTGACGCGTGCGGTTGGTGACTTCTTTTATATAGCTGGTGTCATGCCGGGCGAAGGCGTCGAGCACCATGGGGGGCAGGGTGAAATTGTACACCATGTTGGCTTCGAACCCGTTCAGTTCATAGGAGACGTTATCCTTGTAGGGGAAATTGGCTTCGGCCAGAATTCCGGCGTAGGGGGCCGCGTATTCGAGGATGCGCCTGAGAAGCGACACGATGTCGTGGGTTTGCTTGAGGTTGACGCAACTGGTTCCGGCTTCCTTCCACACGTAGCCGATGGCGTCCAGCCGGATGATCTCCGCGCCCTGGGAGATATAAAAGAGGAACACGTCGATCACTTCCAGGAGGACCTGGGGATTTTTGAAATTGAGGTCAACCTGATCGTGGCTGAAGGTGGTCCAGACGTACTTGTCGCCGTCCTTGGTTTCGAACTTGGTGTACACGGGGAAATCGCGCGGCCGGAATACTTCCGGCATTTCCACGTAGTCGTCGCGCCAGATGAAATGATCGCGGTATTGTTCATCGCCTTGCAGGAATCCCTGAAACCAGGCGGACTGCGTTGAAATGTGGTTCATCACGAAATCGACCGCCAACCGATAGTCCGAAGCGATCGGCCGGATGTCGTCCCATTCGCCCAGGCGGGGATCGACGGTCTTGTAATCGATGATGGAATAGCCGCCGTCGGAACTGCTTGGGAAAAAGGGCAGGATATGAACGCCGGTCACGGCGTCCTTCACGCGGTCGTTCAGAAAACGCCGCAAGGTTTTCAGCGGCTTTTCGCCGTCTCGACTCAGCGTGTCCGCATAGGTAATGAGAATGGCGTCGCGTTCGTTCAGTTCAAAGCGGTCGTGATGTTGTTTTCTCTTGGCGATAATGACTTCGTTATCGCCGTATGAATCCATGAGACGCTTGAGTCTGGGCAAAAGTTCTTCCGCGGTTTCGGCATTGTAGATATCGGTCAGAATGATCTTTATGTTCCGCAGGACAAGCTCTCGTGATAGTAGCATCGATTCTCCTTCATCCTCATCGTTTTGGACAGGTTTGTATATTTGATCGTATGTCCTTGCAATGACTTTAAAACTTTTTTACCATGCTTTGGACGTTCATGCAAAGGCGCCGCTCGTCATTTCGAGCGTAGTAGGGGGAAGGCGTGGAAAAAGCATGTGCGAAGGAATTTCTTCCCTCGCGCTCCCTGAAAAATGTAGGGGCGAAAAATTTTTCGCCCCTACGAGCTGTCTTTTTCTTTAATAACTTAACGTCCTTTTGAAATTTGGCTTTTGGGCTCGTGACGGGATTATTGTGCAGAATACGATTCGCATAAAGGTCGTTTCCAACGACGCCGAAATGGACGACGCGTATGGGGTGCGCGACGCGGTGTTCACCCGGGAGCAGGAAATCGACGCCTCCGAGGACCGGGACGGATTGGACGCCCAAGCCGACCACGTAGTCGCGTATGTTGACGGCCAAGCGGTGGGCACGGGACGCGTGGTCCCGCAATCGGACGGAACCGAGGCCAAAATCGGCAGAATGGCCGTGCTCAAGAGCCACCGCCGGATGGGAATCGGACGGGCCGTTCTGGAAGAGCTGATCGAGATAGCCAGGCGCCGGGGAGCGCGGTTGGTCGTCCTGGGGGCCCAGGAAAGCGCCTCGGCTTTTTACGAACGCGTGGGTTTCAAGCGAACCGAGGAAACCTTCATGGAAGTGGGGATTCCTCACGTGACCATGACCAGGACGCTCGAGGGTTGACTCCGGCCCCGGCAATCCTCATTTTTATGATCGCCGCATAAGTATCCCGACATCGACCGGAAATTTTAAACCCGAACTCGCGGCTGTCGTTCAAAATTGTAAAAAGAAATGGGGGAGATACGGAACATATGGGTAATACCTTAAAAACAACCGTTTTACTGACCGGATTGACCGCGTTTTTCCTCGTCGTGGGCTATTATCTCGGCGGTCAGAACGGAATGGTGATCGCCTTTCTTTTCGCGGTGGTCATGAATCTTGGGTCATACTGGTTTTCGGATAAAATCGTGCTGCGCATGTACCGCGCACAGGAAGTAACCCCGTCACAGGCGCCGGAGCTGTACGAGATCGTGGGCGAACTGTCCCAACACGCGGGAATTCCCATGCCTAAAGTGTGCATTATTCCCACGGAAGCGCCCAACGCCTTCGCCACGGGGCGTAACCCCGAACACGCCGTGGTGGCCGTGACCCAGGGCATCACGAACTTCTGAGCCGTGAAGAATTAAAGGGCGTGCTGGCGCACGAAATGGCGCATGTCAAAAACCGCGACATCCTGATCGGATCGATCGCGGCGACGCTGGCCGGCGCGGTCATGATGCTGGCCAGCATGGCGCGATGGGCGGCCATTTTCGGAGTCGGCGGACGGGACGACGACGAGAGCGGCGGCGGAATTATCGGGCTGATCGCCATGTCCATCCTCGCGCCCCTGGCGGCCATGCTCATACAGATGGCCATAAGCCGTTCGCGGGAATATCCAGGCCGACGCCAGCGGCGCGCACGATCGCCGGCCATTCCCAGGGGCTGGCGTCCGCGCTGGAAAAGCTGGAATACGCTTCCAAGCGCATCCCCATGCACGCCAATCCGCAGACCGCTCACATGTTTATCGTCAATCCGCTGAAGGGCAAGGATCTCATGAGTCTGTTCAGCACCCATCCTCCCATCGAAGAGCGGATCAGACGACTTCGGGCCATGAGCTGACGGTTCGGCATGTCTGTCAGATCGATCCATTCCCTAGTTGGAGCTTTTCTTGTCGGTCTTATGATTCCGGGCGCCGCGTGGGCGCTCGAATCAGTCGCGTGAAACACCGGTGGTGCGGGCCGTTCGGGAAACCAGCCCGGCGGTTGTCAACATCAGCACCGTCACCGTGGTCGAACAGCGCGGCAGCCCCTTTTCCTCCCCGGCGGCGATGAAATGTTCCGCCGGTTTTTCGATGACTTCTTCGAACCCTCTCCGCGCCGGCAAACCACCACCAGCCTGGGCTCGGGCGTGATCATCGACGGCAAACGCGGCTACATCGTCACCAATCAGCACGTGATTATGGCGCGTCCTCCATCCAGGTGCTTCTGGCCTCCAATGAGGAATACGAAGCCAAGGTGGTGGGGGCGGATCCGGAATCCGATCTGGCCGTTCTCAAATCGACGCCGCAAGAGCTTCCCGTCGGCGCGCATGGGCAAGTCCAGCGATCTGATGATCGGCGAGACCATCATCGCCATCGGCAACCCCTTCGGCTTCTCCCACACGGTGACCACGGGGGTCATCAGCGCCATGCAGAGGTCCATCCACGCCGAAAATCGCATTTACCACGACTTTATCCAGACCGACGCCCCCATTAACCCGGGCAACAGCGGCGGGCCGCTGCTCAACATCAACGGCGAGCTGATCGGCATCAACACCGCCATTTATTCCAAAGCCCAGGGCATCGGGTTCGCCATTCCCATCGACCGGGCGAGAAAGATCGTGGAGCATCTTATCAAGTTCGGCGAGGTGCACGCGGCCTGGATCGGGATGGACACCCAGGAGCTGACCGAGCTGAGTTGAGCGCTCATTTCCCGTCGCCCGATCACAAGGGCGCGCTGGCGGCCCGAATTATCAAAGACGGCCCGCCTACAAGGCGGGGTTGCGGCAGGGAGACGCGATAACCGCCATTAACGGCCAGCCCGTGCGGGAGCAGCGTGATTATGACCGCATCTTTACCGCCTCCATGGCCGAAAGCGTTCTGGAAATTGACTATTACCGGTCCGGCGGAAAAAGGGAGCGTCAAAGTCACGGCCCAGGTTTTTCCCGAAGAGCTGGCCGAAGACTGGTTTTATGATGTGACCAGGTTGCGCCTGGAGGAGCGCAGGCGGGCGGGGCGAGACGTGGGCATGGTGATTTCCGCGGTCCGGAACGGTTCCGTTTCCTCGGACATAGGACTGCAGCCCGGAGATATAATCAGGGAAATAAATGAAATAACCATACGCGACCGGAAAGACCTTATCAAGGCGATCCTGACATACCGTCACAAGGGCCCGGCTACGTTCGTGGTTCAGCGCGGACGATACGGCTACCATCTCACCATCAATCTGTAGCGGAAAACAGGGAAAAGAGATTCACATGACATTGACGATCAAGCGGAAAAGTTTGTTGAGCGGAGCGGAGCAGGCTGAAGGCGCACCATTATCATTGATGTATTTCGGGCGTTCAGTTGCGCCCCCATCTTATATTCATTGGGGATCAAACGGCCTGTGCTGGAACCCGTTCCGGACCGGGCGCTTGTCGTATAAAACAGGATCGGATGTGGTTTTGATCGGGGAGATCAACGAAGTTCCCATCGAAGGTTTTGACATGGGCAACTCGCCGTCCGAGATCGCGCAGCGGGGGCGGGAATATTTTGAAGGCAAGACCGTGTTTTTGCGCACCACCGCGGGAGTCCGGGGGGTACGCGCGGCGTTGACCGCGGGAGCGGAGGAAGTGATTCTGGGAGGATTTCTGACCGCCCGGGCCGTCGCCTCCTATGTTCGGAAAAAAGAACCGCCGGTCGTCACGCTCGTGGCCATGGGCATACGGGCGCAGAGCCCCGCGCCCGAGGATGAAGCGTGCGCCGATTACCTGGAAAGCCTGTTGACCGGCAAGCCGTACGACCATCTGCAGGCGCTGAAAGAGGTGACCTATCATGAAACGGCGCAGAAATTCCTCCGGGGCGACAAAGCTCATCTGCCCAAGGAAGAGCCGGTGTTCTGCCTGCAGCGCGATGTCTTTGATTTTGTTCTGCTGGCAGAAGAACAGGATGGGCTGATCGAGGTCAGCGAAAGCGGTCTGAAGGCGTTCCGGCGCGCTCCAGGCAAGTTTGATTTGGCGCTCTTTTTGGTTTTGGCGGTATTGACGAGGGGCCCTTCAAACAGCCGGTTCATCTCCTCCCAGGAGGCTTCAACCAGTTTCGGCAATTCCCGGTGTATACGCAAAAAGGCTTCCACTACGTCAGGATCGAATGAAAATTCCGTTCCCGTATGATGAAACTTACCGCTTCATCATGCGGCTCGCGCGCTCTTGTAACAGCGATTTGAGGTCAGCGCGTCATACACATCGGCGACCGCCACGATGCGAGCGGGAAGCGGTATGTCACGCCCTTCAGCCCCTTGGGATAACCGGTCCCGTCATATCGCTCATGATGGCAATAGGCGATCTGGCATCCCATGCGGACAAAGCTTTCATCACCCAACATTTCGTCGATGGCCTTGAGCGTGTCCCCGCCGATGGACGCGTGTTTTTTTATTATTTCGTATTCGTGCTCCGTGAGCCGATCCTCTTTGAGCAGGATGGCGTCGGGAATGGCTACCTTGCCCAGATCGTGCAGCGCGCACGAGTCGGTTATGTTTTCAATAAACTCATCGTCGATGTGGTCCTCGGTAGCTTCCAATGTCGCGCATTTCCTGGGCCAACCGCCGGCAAATTTCGCGCGTATGCGCAGCAAATGCGTTGCCGAGTGCCTTGGTCGCGCGATTCGGCCAACTTCGCCAACCCGAAAATTGCCGCCCGCTGCGTTTCAACCAGCGGTCCTGATGACTTCGGTCAATTCCTCCACCCTTCGGATGAGCGCCATCTGCTCTTCATCCACCGTTATCTCCAGATCCTCGAGAATATCGACGCAATTCTCGCCTGGAGCCGTTCCAGGTCCACCCATATGAACAAATCATCCCGCCAGCACAAGCGCCATGTCACGCTGTACAAGGATAATGGCCAGCGTGGAAATCACGAACATGTTGTTGGCCAGAAAATAGGCGATGCTGCTGGCAGGCCGGTGCAAGAAACCATGCCACAGATATATGAAATAGCGCGGCAGATGTACCAGAATACGAATGGCGCTAATGGGCAAGACCACGCAGAACCGGATGAACACCAGGTTCAGCCCCGCGTAATAGGGCGTGCCGTAACCCCCCAGGTCGACGATCATCTTGACCAGAGACAAAGGCCGACCAGATAGAAAGCCGCCACGCCCAGGTAAAAACTCTTCAGCCCGAATTCGTAACGCAGATTCATACCCAAGCAACGCCAGGCAGCCGGCCGCGGCCACGACTCGATAGCCCATCAGCGAATTTTATGAAGTACTTGGATAGAGAAAATAATCGATCAATCCGAAGATCGGCACCAGGAAAACGCCCATGAGCAGAATTACGGTCACCCGGCCTCGCAACAGGCCTTCCTGATTTTTCCCCAGAATGCTCGCGCCAAAGTCCATAGGTCGGGAAGCATAAAGGAACTGAACGAAGCAGGAATAGCAAAGGCATAAACATAACA
>CAWGFI010000005.1:0-112447 GCA_963821845.1 uncultured delta proteobacterium | reverse complement strand
TTTGGGCGGTCGGAGATTCGAACTCCGGACTTCCACCGTGTGAGGATGGCACTCTCACCGCTGAGTTAACCGCCCGAATTGAACAGCCATACTAAGAGCAAACGATCAGCTTTTCAAGTAAAAACGTACTGATTTTTGCGCTGGGACATTGAGAAGGAAAAGCCGCCCCTGGGGAGGCGGTCGATTTTGAGGCCGAGTTGATTTTGGAAGACAAGCCTCCAACGCTACGGATTCCGGAAGGTCCCGATGCAAGCGGGAACCAGGCTAGCCGCCGACCTATCCGCCTGGGTGTTTGTCATTTCGAGCGCAGCGAGAAATCTCCGCAGGGGGCGCGGGGGGAATTTCTTTCCCCGCAATGGTTTTCCCCCCATGCTCCAAACAGCGACGCGCCGTTGAGCCTTCGTCATTCTCGATATTTGGCCTTTCCACTTGTTTTCCTGAGCGATAAGCTCTAAGCTCCCGTTAAATCGATTTTCGGGACGGGGATTTCTCTCCGATGCGCGCCGGTGGCGCGGGTTGGGGTCCGAAATCCCGATTTATTTGCCGGGCCGGGCGGTTTTCTTTAAAAGATTGTCCCCCGGCGCTTGTCCAAAAACTATACCTCAAATGGGCGCGGTCCTGGGTCGCAAGGCCGGAGCCCGGTTCCAAAGCGAGTATCCGAATAATGAAAAAACTGCTTATCGTTATCGTGTGCGTGGTGGTCCTGGCGGGGGCCGGATATGTGGTCGGCGCTCGAGTCACCGGCGGAAGGGCTCAAGAGGAATGGACCAAGGCCGTCGCGAGCATGTCCATTCCGGGCGCCATCGAAATACGGCCGGTGCGCTATCAACGGGGCTGGTTTGTTTCCACGGCGTCATCGTTGCTGGTTTTCCGCGATCCTCAAAGGACTTATACCATGAACCTCGAGCATCGCATTCACCATGGCCCCCTGGTTTTGTCCGCCGGCGCGCCGGTTTTCGCCACGGCCGTAATCGATACCACGGCCACGCTTTCCAAGGAAAAAGAGCCTGATTTGGCCGCTCTTCTGGGAGAGGCCCCGCTTATGACGGCCAGTTCGCGCGTGGGATTTGACGGCGCCATCGCCACCAAGGTGGTGAGCCCCAAGCGCAGCGTCGCCTTCGGGAAGGACGATAAGGCGGCCATTGACTGGAAGGGCGGGGAAGGGGTCGTCGATATCTCCGACAATTACCGGAAAATATCCTTTTCCTTCACGGCGCCCGATCTGAGTCTCTATGAAGGCGTCAACGTGCTTTCCGCCAGTCAAGGATCGATCGAAGGCGACCTCGCCGGGACCGGGCGGCTGTGGACCGGCGAAGTGCGTTCGAAGCTGAAATCATTTGACGTCAAACGGCCTGTTCAGGGCGGGGTCCAGGAAGTGCACCTGGGCGATCTGAGCCTTACCCTGAACGCCCGCGAGCAAGAAGACCGGGTGGCGTGGTCCTGCGCCGCGCGCATGGGTGAAGCTCGCAGCGGCGACGAATACTTCAACGAGGGATTGTTCGAGACGGTTTTGCGGCTGAACTCCGACGCCACGGGAGCGTTATTGTCCGCCGTTTCGTCGCTGAACATCAAGCCGGGCCAAAAAGAGAACGTCGATGAAAACGCCTTGATCAAGGCGATCGACGCGGTGGAAACGCTGATGAAAAAGGAGCCGCAGTTTGAAGTTACGCGCCTCGAATTTTCCACCAAGGAAGGGAAAATGAGCGTTCAGGGGCTTCTGACCATGGACAAAACCGATTCGATCGTCTTCGGCGATTGGAACACTTTGCTGACTAACCTGCGTATGAACGCTCAGGTGCAGGCCCCCGCTTCACTGATGCATGCGGCGTTGACCGCGAAATTCCTCAACGACCTGGAACGTCTTCAGGTAACCGTGCAGGGACCCGACGCCGACAAGAAGAAGCAGGTCATGGCCGGCAACCTGGCATCCCAATGGCTGACCAAGCTGGAGGATAAAGGGTTGCTCGAACACCAGGGCGAAGCGTACGTCGCGAAAATCAGCCTGGAAAAAGGAGTGCTGTCCAGTAACGGCGTGCCGCTGAACAACGCCATGAACTGAGCCGGCGCCCGCTGAAAAAGATTGTGGGGGAATCTCTTCCCCCACACCCCCTGGGTAAGATTTCTCGCTGCGCTCGAAATGCCGGACCCGCCTTCTCTATTGTCCACTAACAAAGACTTCACATGCCGTCCGACTCAAGGAGCCTCTTGTTCTCGTCATTTCGCGGCTTGACCGCGGAATCCGGATTCTTCAAATTATTTAAGAACTTCTGGACCCCGCGATCAACTCGCGGGGCGACGAAATACTAAGATCGTAGCGTTATCCGAATGCTTGGGCGGAGGAGCGGACAAGTAGAGGGATGACTGAGACGAGCGAATACTACCTTTGTCATTTCGCTGAGGGGAGAAATATCGTCTCTAAAAGCCATATGATTCCCACGGAAGAGAAGAGATTCCTCCACAATGCTTTTTCCACTTCAGGCGATGGAATTATCCAGGCGGACGATCTTGTCCGTCATCCAGCAACCCGCGAAGCGGCCTTTTTTCTGTCTGGAAAGAAGGAATTCATATCCCACGATCCTGTTGTCCCGCGCGGTAACAAACACGATCTGTTTGGCGGTGTCCTTTTCGATCTTGATTTCCCCCAGCTTCGCCGATTTATGATCGAGCAAAGGGCCGTACAGAGGGCCGTCAAATAAGGACTTGTACCGTTTCAGCCCCCCGATGACTTTTTTGCTTTCAGGCGACGCGAATTGATAATTGGTATTTACGCCCGCGTCCTGGAAGGGAACGTCATTCCGTCTTAACGCTTCAAGCTGGACCGCCGTCGCTTCCGAGGGCGTGAAGGCCTTATCCGGTTGTATGGTTCCAAGGGTTTCGTTTTCGGTTTGAGTCGGGGTTTGGGTCAGGGCTTGTTTGACGTCGGTCGTCCCTTTTGAAGTAAAATTTCCGGAACCCGCTCCCAGTAAAAGCATGCCGGCGGTGATAAAGGAAATGGCGAATGAATAGACCACGAACATTTTTTCATTGAAGGGTTTCTTGCTTTTATGATTCATATCCTGCCTGCCTTCCGAAGGTATAATTCATCGGTCTGATAGATCACGGAAAACTGATCGCGTCGCAAAAACCGAACATATTCAGTTGTTCAACAAACATTCCCAATCTCCCGCGACAAACCGTATTAGTTAATATAGGTTTCATATATCGATATTCAATGGTGGTCCGAAAACCGGTCCGGGACATTTTTTAAAAGATCTCGCCGACATTGCAGGCGTCTTCTATTCATGATCCTGTCAGCGCGACGGAAAATAACCGACATTCCGATCGTGAAATCATAAAAATATCATCCGCCGCATGGTAAACCCGGCGTCATTCATATATAATCGGCCTTGGCGCCTTGAAATCATGCTGGGCGATTTAAAAACCACGCGAAGCGTTCGCCGCGAGCGCTTGCCGTCATCAAAAGCCTGATTGACAAACGCCGCGTTTACCGCCAATATTTCCGGCGTTATATCGCGACCTTGCGCCGAAATGACCGCGGTTGTAACGGGTACGCGTTGAAGAGGGAGACCGAGCTATGGAGAAGACTGAAATAAAGGCCGGAAAGGATTTCATCCGGGCCATCGTTGATAGAGATCTGGAGACCGATAAATGGGGCGGCAGAGTGGTCACCCGTTTTCCACCCGAACCCAACGGTTATTTGCATATCGGCCACGCCAAATCGATATGCCTCAATTTTGGTATCGCGCGGCAATACGGAGGCGTTTGCCACCTTCGCTTCGACGACACCAACCCGGCCAAGGAAGAACGAGAATACGAACAGTCCATTATCGATAATGTGCGCTGGCTCGGCTTCGATTGGGGCGACAAGATCTATTACGCCTCCGATTATTTCGACGATCTCTACGAATACGCCCTACAGCTCATCAAGCTGGGCAAGGCGTACGTATGCGACCTGAGTCCGGAAGAGATTCGCGATTACCGGGGTACCTTGACCGAACCGGGTAAGGAGAGTCCCTACCGCGACCGGTCGGTGGAAGAGAACCTGGACCTGCTCGAACGCATGCGCCAGGGGGAATTCAAGGAAGGGGATCGGGTGCTCCGCGCCAAGATCGACATGGCCTCCCCCAACCTCAACATGCGCGACCCGGTGATCTACCGCATCCTTAAGGTTCCTCACTACCGCACCGGCGACAAGTGGGTCATCTACCCCATGTACGACTACACCCACTGCCTTTCGGATTCCATCGAAGGGATCACCCATTCCATCTGCACCCTGGAATTCGAGGATCACCGGCCGCTCTATGACTGGACCCTGGATGAACTGGCGGTCTACCATCCCCAGCAGATCGAGTTCGCGCGGCTCAATCTGAGTTACACCATCCTGAGTAAGCGCTACTTGTTGCAACTGGTGCAGGAAAAAATCGTCAACGGGTGGGACGACCCCCGCATGCCCACCATTTCCGGCATACGACGCCGCGGCTACACCCCACGCGCCCTCAGGAACTTCTGCGAACGCATCGGCGTGGCTAAACGCGACAGCACCGTGGACATCGCCCTGCTGGAATACTGCCTCCGGGAGGATCTCAACGAACGCGCTCCGCGAGTCATGGGTGTGCTTCGCCCCCTGAAGGTGGTGATCGAGAACTACCCCGAGGATCGGCAGGAAGAGCTGGACGCGTTGAATCATCCCACCGATCCGGCCATGGGGACACGAAAAGTGCCTTTCTCGCGGGAATTGTATATCGAACAGGAAGACTTCATGGAGGACCCGCCCAAGAAATTTTACCGTCTTGCGCCGGGGCGGGAAGTGCGGTTGCGCTATGCCTACTTTATCACCTGCGAAAAGGTGATCAAGGACGAGAAAACCGGGGAGATCGTGGAACTGCGCTGCACCTACGATCCGGCCACGCGAGGCGGCGATTCGCCCGACGGAAGAAAGGTGAAGACCACGCTCCACTGGGTGTCGGCCAAGCACGCGCTCGACGCCGAAGTACGACTGTACGACCGGCTTTTCCTCAAGGAAAATCCCGGCGCCGACGGCGATTTTCGCGACTGCATGAACCCCAATTCCCTGGAGATCCTCCGGGGCTGCAAGCTGGAACCCGGTCTCGCCACGGCCGCGCCGGAAAGCTTGTTTCAGTTCGAACGGCTGGGCTATTTCTGCGTGGATTCCAAAGACTCCACCGAAGGAAAACCCGTCTTCAACCGGACCGTCACCTTGCGCGATCCCTGGGAAAAGATCAAAAAGGGTTCGGGCGGAAATTGATTTAGATTTTTATTGAAAAGCGTGCGAGGGGATTTCTTGCTGCGCTCTAATGACGGGGCGACGTTGGATTGCCCGGTCAAGCCGGGCAATGACGATGGTTGTCCTGCAACCATCCAGGCGCAAGTCGTTTTGATTTCTTTCGTAAGTTGGCGAACTAACCGTTTGTGGCTCACCACCGGGACAACCCCCGACGGGATGTCCAGGCCACCCATCGCCTAGCAGTTTCTCCGTCTCCTCGCAATGTCCCGGTAAAAACGTTGTCGGTTGTTCGTCATTCCCCGGCTTGACCAAGGAATCCAGTGATTTACGGGAGATTACAGCCTCTCAAAGAAAATCCCGGCAGATGCAAGGACCAAAGATTTTTCGCCTTTAATGGCTCGAAGTGACAAGTTAAAGTTTTTCGGAGTATGTTTGGGAGGACCTTTTTTTCAGAAGGGTCCTCCCATTTATTTTAAGATCGATCTTACCGATCACTCCGCCTTTTTGGCGTTTGCTTCGAAATAGTCGTCACGCGCTATGCGTAGCTGGAGCAGGTTTTCGAGCGGGGAAGGCGGGGCCACGCCGCATCCGGGGCACAGGAAGTCGGTTCCGTTTTCCAGCGCCTGCATCGATTCCCCGTAGCACTCTTCCGGCGTTCCCATGAACAGCGTGGTGGCGGTGGACACGTTGCCGAAAACGCGCACCCCCTTACGATGAGCCACTTCCACCGCCTTTTTCATGTCCGCTTTTTCCTCGATGCTGATCCCCGCCACGCCGGTTTCGCACATCATGGGAATGATGCTGTCGGTGTTGGCGCAGATGTGCAGCACGATGGGGCCTTTCACCGCCTTGACCAGATCCGTCATGAGCGGCTTGACCATGACGTCCCACACCTTGGGGCTCAACAGCGCGGGGCCGGAGGTTGGCTCGGAAAACACGAAATAGTCGGCTCCGTTGTCAAAGGCGAAGTTGGCCGCGGCGATGGCGGCCTGCTTGGTGATTTCGGTAACCCGGGGTATCTTGTCGCGGTCCTTGATGGTCCATCGCATGAAGGTTTCGATGCCCACCAGGTTGGACGCGCAGGTCCAGGGGCCTTCGGTCTGGCCGCACACCGCCATGTTGTCGCCGATCTGTTCCTTCAGGATGCGTAGTTGCTCGCGATAGACCGGGAAGCGGCCCCTTTGCAGGAAATCGGAGGGATAATCCAGACCTTCCAGGTCAGCCGGGAAGGGGATGGCTTTGAATGGCGTAGGGCATGTCGATAGTGGCTTTATTGAGTTCGCAGCCCATGGCTTCACTCAGGGCCGGTTATATCCCATCCCCAGCCCTTGATCCATTCCCATCCCAGATACTTGGGCCCCGCCAAGGCGAGTTCGGCCATGGCTTTGGGGTCGGTGTCCGCCAGAGGGCGTTCGGCCCCGCATTTTTTCATCAATTCCACCACGCCGTAGGTGGTGGTTGAACCGACCGGCGTCATGTCGACTTCCTTGCCCGCCAGCCTTCGCAAAAAACGTTCTTTCAAGGGTCATGCCGTATCCTTCGTGGAGCGCCGGGAGCGCTCCTCACTTTTTGTTAGAGTCAATAAAAGACCGCCGCAAACGGCGGTTACGGAGTTGGTTTCACCTACCATAAAAGGAGTGAAGAAGAAGGCGGAGTGGCGGAAAAGCTCTCTGGACCGGCTATTTTCCGCAGATGCCGCTGAATATGGAGCGCAGCGTTTTGTCATCCATGTCGGCGGCCGTATCGGCTTCATGTTCGAGGAAATCGGGAGCACCGCACGCGATATCTCCGGTCATTTCCAGGCGATGTCGGCCGTATCGCGTCGAGATCCCGATAATCGTCGATCGTCCAGTTCGAGTCCCCGGTTGCGTTCCAGCCATCGGTCGGCGTCATCGTGCGTGCCTATGTGCAGGAGAATCACCGTTGATCCCTTCTGGATGGAAATCAGGCGATAACCGCCTCCCAGGTCGTATTTACGGCATTTCTTGATCCGTCGTTCGCCGAACCGGGTGAGCCGCACGAAATCCTCTATTCTCTCGCCGTCGTCGGTGTCGATGGCCTGGATCACTTCACAGGCCCGTTGGGCCGCTCCGGCCGGTTCGCCGCCCGCCTTGATCAGACTGTCCAGCTTTTTTTTGAATTGAGGGGTTTGATGGATCATAACACGCATACCTTCACCTTCGCTTCACGCCGCCGATCCGCAAGCGGCCTGGGGCCGCCGCGCCGTCTCCGTTCCACTCCGCAGGAAAAATCTGAATATGCTTTCCATGACCCCGCAGGAAATGGCGCGCGCCTGGGGGGTGATTTTAAAACACAGGGACCGGTCGCCGCGAGGATCGATATCCCCGATTTTCTGATTTTTTTGACGCTGACCCCGTCCCGGACCAGCCCCCAGACGACCCCGGCGACGCGCGCCCGGATGGGGCTTTCCCCGATGTAGCCGACGATGTCGCCTTCCCGCGCGGATTCTCCGATGGCGAGCCCGAGCGCAGGACCCCATCGGTGGTGGCCAGGATAAGGCGTTCCTTTCGCAGGCCCAGGACCGGAGTGGGCACGCCGGTGTTTTCGTCGGCCGACCCGCTCGCAATCACCGCGCCCAGGGAATCGGTGTTGGGATTGGTTTCCACCACATAATGAGCGTCCCGGCCCGCGAGAAACCCCGGCCCCAGGGCAATGACCAGCGGCGCGTCGTCCCTTGACGCGCCGGTGTTTCTTTTCGCCATTATGGCGTCGATCATGATGGCGGGGTTCAACAGTCTTCGTATGGTCGCTTCCGGGTCGACCATGCACCCCGATGGACCCGGAGTTCCAGGTCCGCTTGACCGCCTGGACGTCAGACCGGGATGCCGCGCGCGATTACGCCGTCCACTTCCTTTTCCCGTCGATCAGGCTTCGGAAAAAGTCACGCCGCGCCGTTCGGCGAAGGGGTAGGGCCGTTCGGTCATGACGATTTTGCGCAATCCGGCCTGGTAAAGCCGGTGCGCCACGGCGCTGGCTTTTTCTCCGGCCCCTTTTATCAGGATAGTGGCGTGAGCCAGCGGTATTTCATCCGGTGATCCGAAAGACGGCGCATTCGACTTTAACAATCTCTTTTCAACCCCGTAAGTCTTAGACAAGCAGACTGTTGAAAAAGCCCCCACCACGCCGCCCCAGCGAAGGCCGGAGTACGGAAGTATTTGAAAATACTTGATTCCGCGATCAAGTCGCGGAATGACGAAGCGCGGGGATGATTTTTTCAACAGTCCGAGAACCCTTTGTCAAAAGGGTTCTCATTGCCACCAATCAGAATTCCACCAATCAAAACTCCATGGAGTCGGGATCGATGCCCAGCCGTTCCCACTGTTCGGCGGATTCCTGTTCGCCCTGTTCGACTTCCTCGTCGGTCCAGGGCTCGATCACCAGCGCGTCGGCGATCACTTCCCAGATGTATTTCACTTCGTATTCATAGTCGGTGTAGTACCTGGGCAGCCGTTTCATGAGCTGATCGTGGCAGTTGGAACAGCCCACCACCACCACATTAGCGCCGGAATTCTTGATGGACTCGTATTTTTTTCGTCCGTGCCAGGCGGAGTCGTCTTCGTAGGGCATGGGCCAGTTGCCGCCGCCCGCGCCGCAGCAGAAGGAGAACAGGCGATTGGGGGTCATATCCACGAATTCATCCACGCACTGCTGGAGTATCCAGCGCGGCTCCTCGAAATAGCCGTGTCCGTAATGGCGTTCCAGTTCGCGGCCGTGCTTACAGGAGTCATGCCAGGTAAACACCTTGCCCGCGTGTACGCTTTTGTCGATCTTGATACGGCCATCCTTGATGAGATCCATCAGGTAGTCATAGAGATAGACGTAGTTTACCGTATTGGCCGGATCGTCCAGGGCGCATATTTTCATGCCCAGACGGCATCCGTAGGAGCCGCCGCCGCAGTCCGGCATGATCATCGGTTGATGTTGAATTCCCGCATGTGTTCCATTTTTCGCTGCGCGAGAATCATCGTGGCTTCGGTATTGCCGGTGAACAGCCCCCAGTCGACGGCCTCCCAGTTGGTTGCCGGAATGGTCCAGTTCTCATGCGCGGCGTAGAAGATTTTCCACCACCACTTTTGATCCTCGAAATCGGAGAAGACCTCCTTGGAGTTGGGGAAGAACAGGATGTTCGCGTCTTGTTTATCGACCGGCACGTAAAAGCCGGGACAGCACTCTTCCGCCATTTCTTTGCCCATGTCGGCCATGGAGAAAAGGTAATCGTCCTTGGGGATGCCCATGTTGTTGCCGGTTTTGAGCACCATTTCCACGCCCTTGTGCAGAATTCCCGGCACCTTGTCGCGCGGGCGCAGTCCCTTGAGGTACCCCATGATGGCGGGCATATCCAAATCCATGGGACACGCGGCCGAACATCTTCCGCATCCGGTGCACAGCCAGGGGAATTTGGAATCCACGACTTCGTCCAGCAGGCCCAGCGCAAGCATGCGGATAACTTTGCGGGTGTCCCATCCTTCCATGTTCGGGTTGCCCGTTATGGGGCACCCCCCTGAACACGTGCCGCAGGTATAACAAAGGTTGAGATTCAGAGAGGCGAGTTTTTTCTGAGTATCGTCAGGCAGTCTCTTCGGTGATATGGCTTGTTCCATGTAGTTCTCCTTATATGACGGACGCGGAGGCGGTAAGATCGTCCCGTTGGGGAAGGGTTTTTCCGTACACAGGTCCTAATTTTCTGATGGTCTCCGTAAAATCCGCGCAGGTTTTTGCGAAAGTTGGGCCCCATGCCGGAAGAGTTGTAAAACATCTCCAGTCGTTCCGGCTCCAAACCGATTTGTTCCAACAGATTCTTCGCGTATTGAACGCGTTTGGTGGCTTTGTGGTTTCCCGTGAGGTAATGGCAGTCGCCCAGAATGCAGCCTGAAAGGAACACGCCGTCCGCGCCGTCTTCGAACGCCCTCAGCATGTGCAGGATATCCACGCGGCCGGTGCAGGGAACGCGAATGATCTTCACGTTGGGCGGATATTGTATGCGCATGCTCCCGGCCAGATCCGCGGCGGCGTACGAACACCACTGACAGCAATAGGCGAGTATGACAGGCTCGAATACTGATTCCATGCAAACTCCCTAACGGTAGTTGAGAATGAAGCTACGACGGCCGGCCGCGACCGTTCCTCGACAGGAGAAGCGACTCCATCCGTGAATAATGTTCCTGAATGCCAGGAGGCTGGGAAGAAATTGTCTTTCGGGTCTCTACCTGCCTAACCCGGGCAGATTCATCAAACGTCAGGTAAAGCCGAAATACAAAAACATGGAAGGTCCTTGCGTTGTCTGTGGGAGATAGAGCATACGAATGGGGATGATACTATCAAATATTTAAATAGGGCAAATAGATAATCTTGATAGATGATTATGGAATGTATTTATGAGACCGATGGAGGGATTTGGGAGAATATAGCCGGGGAATCTCTGCGCGACGCGGTTGGGAAGCGCCCCTGAAAGAGGCAGGGGCGAAAAAATATTTCGCCCCTTGCCGCAACGGCCTTTTTCGTCATTCCGCGATCCGTCCTCGACCTGTCGGGTCTTGATCGCGGACCCCGGTCAATTCACGGATACGACAGTTTCGAACATTATTCTCAGGATTTGATACGTTCGATAAACGCTTCCACCCTCGTCTTGAGCTGTTCCACGTCTTCCATGCTGTAGTCGGTGTCGACTCTGAGCGTGGGGATGTTCTTTTCTTCCAGCGCCTTTTCCACCGGTATGGCTTCCGTCTGATAGGGCTGACAGAACTGAAGACCATAGTGAATGACACCCTGGGCGCCGTCATCGCGGGTCATTTCCATCACATGGTCCAGCCGATCCTGGTTGGGGGTGAAAATGGCGCAGTCCACCTTGAAATGGCGGTCCACGATGGCGTTCATGAGTTCATCCACGCTTGCTCCGCTGTCGTCGGTGAGATTTCTGACGCCGCGTTCTCCCACACAGGATTCCTCGCCTACGATCACCGCGCCGGACGTTTCGATGATCCAGGGGAGCTTCCAGTTGGGCACGGCCATGGGACAGCCGGACAGCAGGATTCGGGGGGCCGTCGTGGGGGCCACGCCCTGGCCCTGCTTGATGCGTTCTTCCAATTCGTCACATATCTTGTGGACCGAGTCGGTGAAACGGATGGGATCGTCATAAAAATAGACCTGGTTGATGAGCAGCGCGTCCAGGCCCGAAATGGGAGTGGGATTGGCGCGGCGCAGCTTGGTCAGCCGGTGAACGGCCTTGCGTTTGTTGTTGACGATCTCGATGCCTTTTTTGAGCCGGGCGGCGTCGATGGTCACGCCAGTCAATTTTTCCACGGCGGTTTTGAAGCGATCGTATTCCGCTTTCAATAATTCCCTGCCCTCCGCCGACTTCACCTGGGGCAAATCCATGACATAGAGATTGGGGACCAAGGTATCCAGCGTTTCGTAGGACTTCTTCTTGCCGTCGCAGGTGTTTTCGCCCACGATCATGTCCGCCGATTCGATATACGGACAGACCTTGCCCAGCTTGAAGCCGAACGCGGATTTTATAAGAGCGCAGGTGTTTCTGGGCAGATACTTTTCCACCTCTTCGGTGGCGAAATCGGCGCCGGTACACAAGCCCACCAAGGTGGCGTCCGCGGCTCGCACGATTTCCTCGGGCACGAACACACAGAACGAACCGATGACCTTCTTGCCTTCCTTCTTGCCGTCCAGCAGTTCCTTGACCCGAAGCCCGTGCACTTCGCTCATGACGAAGTTGAAATATTCCATCCCCTCGGGACGATCCTTCTGGCTCAGAAAGATATTCTGATAACCTTCGCCCAGAACGTTGAGCAACGCGTCGTGGGCCTCGAGATCCAGGCCCAATTCTTTCCACATAGCCTCATAACTCATGCCGCCATCCCCCTCGATGTGAAATGTTTAGCGAAAATAATATCCACGTATCATAAATTTGATCCTTCGAATAACACAAATAGGTAATGCCGATGGATAGGTATGTCGATCAAGGCGTTTGGTAATCAATAACCTGGGAAGAGCGTGCGGGGGAATCGCCGCGCTTCGAAGATCCCAGATGCGGTCGGGATACGCCCCCTGCGGAAGATTTCTCGCTGGGTTCGAATGACAAACACAGGCGCTTGGCGCACATGAAGCCCTGGCGGATGGACATTCATCAGTGAATTTATGCATGTAATTTCAAATCATTACATGGACCCCCCCCGGCTTCGCCACCCCCCTCGTTGAGGGGGGCTAGGGAGGAGTAACGTCGTGTATCCCGGCAGGAATCACCGGAAGCGTATCGCGCACGCTCAATCGTTTCCGGTAGCTCCGGCCCGCGAACCCGCTCGAGAAGACCATGGATTGCCCGGTGAAGCCGGGCAATGACGAACAACGACAATCCTCGTGATCCCCCCTGGGTAGACCGGGGGATCCGGAAGACGTTAGACAAGGGCGGCTCGCGAACTGCCCGAGATTATTCCATTTCCTCCAGAATTGTAGGGGCAAAAAATCTTTTGCCCCCACCTTTCAAAAGGAAGGCAAAAAAATATTTGACGGATGATCTTAAGGTTGATATTATTATTGAGACACAATAACAACACAGGAAAACAACATGAGTATCTTGGTCAGGCAGCTTATTGAAACACCACGCGCCGACGAAAAAGCGCTTGATCGGTTGCGCCGGTTGCAGGACGAATATCTGCTCACGCCCGAGGAGAAATTCGCCGTTCATACCTGGCTGCGTGAACAGGATTTCAGCCCCACGGACAAACGCTTCACGGTCCTCATGGATAACCTCAATCCCTTCAACTAGGAAATCAGCGAAGGCTTTTTTATGACTACTCCGGTTTGCAGGAAAATCTGGACCCTGCGCCCTTAGGTTCAATGCCGGTTGGTGGGCGTATTGTTGGACGAACAGGACACTGAACGAGTGGTAAAAAAATTCGGCCTTCCGGTCATAGATGTGCCCGACCGGGCGATCATGATTCTGGCTAGGCTTGAAGGCAGGAATGATGTTTCCCTGCGCCTGCAGAAAATGACCAAAAGAAGGCTGGATAAATTTCGAAAGACGCTCAACTCGCAAAGCTTTTCACAAATGTTTAATGAGATGCGGCAGGGAGATTTCAGCGAAGCCCCGCTAGCGGGTTAACTGTGGGCCGCGCTCAACGCCCCGGACGCCCCCAAGGACGCGGAAGAGCGGCTGTTCGCGGTCGTGCACATGCTGGAACACGAAGCGCTTCGCAATCTTCCCCTGGAACATAAGGACGAGCGCCATGGCGCGGAGCTGGAATCCCGGCTGGACGGGCTCTCGGCGTGGGTGGTCCGCGAAAAGGAAAACAACATCGATTTGCGGAAAGCGCTGGAAAGGCGCGACCAAGAATGCAGGCGCCTTGGAGGCGAACTGAAGGCCATGGCTGACCGTGCAAAGGACACGCAACCCAGAGGGGACGAATCCGAACGCGTCCGCGCGTTCAGGGAAGAAATAGATCTTCTGAAAAAGGGAGAACCGTGTCCTGACCGAGGAGCTGGAGGCGTGGACGTGCGCCGAATGCGAGCGGCAGGCCATGGCTTCCGTCCCCGCCTGTCGGCAGGGAAACGCGCGACCGCGCGATTCAAAATCCGAATACAACGAGGCCCCGGTTCAGTGCCCGCACACGGACGGACCTCCGCCTTGCTTTTCCGGCAAAAAGATCGCCATGGTCGGCGGCCTGGACGCCCTGGCGCCGCACATCAAAAAATACGTGGAAGAATCGGGCGGCGCGTTCTTCTACCACAAGGGTATTTGCAACGGCGGCGCGCAGAACCTGGACATCATTGTTTCCAAGGTGGACGTGGTCCTGTGCCCGGTGGACGTCAACAGCCATTTCGCGTGCAAACAGGTAAAGCGGCGTTGCAAGGCCAGAAGAAAACCGTGCGTGTTTCTTCAGAGCAGCGGCCTTTCGTTGGTGAAAAAATCACTGAGCACTTTTGCGCAGAACAAATGGAAAGAAGGGCGGTCCGGCGCAGCGGCCCACTAAGGGCAAGAAAAGAAGAGCTTTTTTCATGAGAGAATCATACCGCATCGAATCCAAACCGGTCGTCGGGGGACTGCAATTGCAGGTGAATGGAGAATTCAACGGCCACGCCGCCGATCGATTGGCGAGCCTCATACGTTCGAGTCTCGAACAGACTGGACGCGTCTTTGTAAACACCGAAGGAATAACGCAAATAGAGGACCTGGCCAATTCCACGTTCAAGGATCGTCTGAAAGGCGTGAAACGGCGTCCCGAACGGCTGTTCTTTATCGGGTCCGGCGGCCATGAACTGGCCCCCGAGGGCTGCCGGGTGCTCATCAGGAAAAAGCCCCGCTGTTCATGCCATTCGCGAAGCCGCGGAAGCCAATGCCGTCGTGTCACGCCGTTAACTTCCTTGTCAGATCGACAGCCGGACGCCCACCTCGATAACCCGGTCCGGCGGAAGGCTGAAATATGAGGTAACATCAGCCGCATTGCGGGACATGAAGATAAAAAGAAGCGCGCGCCAGCGAGCCATGGCGGGCTTTTCCGAAAGGACCAGGTTTTCATGGCCGACATAAAAACTCGCCTTTTCCGAGTCTATTTCCAGGCTCTGCTCGCGCGCCAGGCTGAGCGCCTTGTCCAGTCGAGGTTCTTCCATGAACCCATAGCGGACGGTAATGCGATGAAATCTCCCACCTAATTTCTCGGTTTGGATCTTTTCGAGGCTGGGGACGCGGGGGACATCCTCCTCCTGAAAATGCAATAGGATGGTGCGGTTATGCGTGACATAGTTGTGCTTGACGTTTTTTGCCAGAGCGACGGGCACGACGTTCCAACTTCCGGCTAAAAATACCCCGTCTCCTTCGATCCTGTTGAGTGGATTGTTGGCCAACTCGGCGATGAATCGACCAATCGGCGGCGTGACCCTCCGAAACTCTCCCGCCAGGATGCGGCGCCCCTTGGCCCAGGTCAGCATCAGGGTAAAGAACACTCCTCCGATGGCCAGCGGAAACCAGGCGCCATGCAGGATTTTGCTGATATTGGCGATGAAGAACGGCGTATCCACCAGATAAAAGAGAACGACCAGGGGAACCGCCCAGATCAGAGGCCAGTTCCACCGTTTACGGACCACCACGAAAAACAGGGTGGTGGTGACCAGCATGGTGGAAGTTACAGCCACTCCGTATGCCGCAGCCAGCTTGCTGGATGATTGAAAACCGGCCACCAGGGCGACAGTGCAGATCATGAGCATCCAGTTGACCGGAGCGATATAGATCTGGCCGATTTGAGAAGCCGAGGTATGCCGGATGTTCATACGCGGCAGGTATCCCTGCTGGATCGCCTGCTTGGTCAATGAAAAGGCGCCGCTGATGACCGCCTGGGAGGCGATAATCGTGGCAAGCGTGGCCAGTAAAACCGTGGGGATCATCGCCCAGGAGGGAACCATGGCGTAGAAGGGGTGATCGGCCACGGAGGGGTTGTCCAGGAGAAGCGCTCCCTGTCCGAAGTAATTTAGCGCCAGGGAGGGGAAGACCAGGACGAACCAGGTCAGCCGGATGGGCCGGACACCGAAATGTCCCATGTCCGCATAGAGCGCCTCCGTCCCAGTGACTACCAGGAACACGGCGCCCAATACCAGAAAGCCGTGCAACTGGTTGAACAGCAGGAACCGTACCCCATACCAGGGACTAATCGCCGACAGAACCTGGGGATCTCGAATGATTTGCGCCACCCCGGTGATCGCCAGAAAACAGAGCCATACCAGGATCACCGGTCCGAAAAGACCGCCTACCCGAGCCGTACCGTGGCGCTGAATCAGGAACAGCCCCAGCAGAATGGCGATGGTGATGGGGATCACGTAAGGATCGAAGATGGGAGTGATGATTCCCACGCCCTCCACGGCGCTCAGCACGGAGATGGCAGGGGTGATCATGCCGTCCCCGTACAATAGGCACGCGGCGAAGAGGCCCAGGACGGAAACGCCCAGCCCGATGCGCGTCTTTTTTTGCTTGCGAACCAGGGCGGTCAGCGCGATGACGCCGCCTTCTCCCCGGTTGTCGGCCCGGAAAACAAAGATCAGGTACTTCAGCCCCACGATCATGACCAGGGACCAGAACATCAGCGACAGAATCCCCAGCACATTGTCATGGGTTACCGCAATCCCGTACTCTCCGTGGAAGCACTCCCGTATGGCGTATATGGGGCTGGTGGCGATGTCCCCGAAAACAATGCCCAGAGCGGCCAGTGAAAGCTTGGTCAGACGGCTGTTATTTCCGTTTCGAGTCGGTTTGTTCCCTGTTTTGGCGTTGCTTTTTCCGGCTTCTCCGGTTGAATCTGTCATCGGCGTCTCGTCTCTCCGTTCAGGTCGATCATCGCATGTTGAGTTTTCGTGAGGAATTGCGTCCAACCGGCGCCAATGGCGCGCCCGACTAATAATTTAAGGCGTGCCATGATTTATTATTACACGCTTCCTTCTTTTTATGCGGGATAAAAAGGCGCCTCCCAGATTGAAAAGTCTGTCATTCCGCGACTTGATCACGGAATCCAGTAATTCAGACAGTATAAAATTTAAAAGCACGTTTATTCCTCCTCTCAGAAACCGGCGACATGCTATCATTTGAATATACCACCTTCACCGCGAAGGAGAATCCCCATGAGGGTCGTCATTAACGGAGCCGGGATCGCCGGACCAACACTTGCCTATTGGTTGCTCAAGTTCGGTTGCGAGGTGTTGCTCGTAGAGGCGGCTGCGCAACTTCGCAGCGGCGGCTACATGATCGACTTCTGGGGGATCGGATTCGACATCGCCGAGAAAATGGGCCTGACACCGCAACTGATGAAGCTCGGGTACCAGGTGCGGGAGATCCGAATGATGGACCGGCGTGGACGGAAGAGCGGCGGTTTCAAGGCTGATGTTTTCAACCGTATGACCAACGGCCGCTTCACGAGCCTGCGTCGTTCCGATCTCGCGGCTACGATCTACCACGCGATCGACGGAAGGGTCGAGACGCTTTTCAATGATTCGATCGTGGGGATCGAGGACAAAGGCGGGTATGCGCGCGTCAACTTCAAACATGCCGCTCCGCGCGAGGTCGATCTGGTCATCGGCGCTGATGGGCTGCATTCGCGCGTCCGGAGGCTCGTTTTCGGGTCCGAAGAAAAATTTGAAGTCAATCTCGATTATCATGTGGCCGCTTTCGAAGTTCAAGGCTACCGGCCGCGTGACGAACTGGTCTACGTAGTCCATGGGGTTCCGGGAAAACAGGTCGCGCGGTTTTCCATGCGCGGTGACGTGACGCTCTTTCTTTTCGTTTTTCGCGATGAATACCTGACCGTAAAATACCCTTCGAACAACCATGAGCGCCAGGCCGCGCTCAGAAACGCGTTCTCCGATGTCGATTGGGAATGCCCGCGAATTCTCATTGCCATGGAGCAGGTCAACGATATCTACTTCGACCGCGTCAGTCAAATCCGCATGGACACTTGGACACAAGGACGTACAGCGCTGATCGGCGATGCGGCTGCCTGCGTCTCCTTGCTTGCCGGCGAAGGTACCGGCCTCGGAATGGCCGAAGCCTATGTTCTTGCGGGAGAACTGTACCGTTGCGCGGGAGACTATTCAGCGGCCTTTGCCCGCTATCAGTCCCTCATGATGCCGTTCCTGGCGCGAAAACAAGAATCGGCGGCCAAATTCGCGTCCTCATTCGCGCCGAAGACCGCCTTTGGCATTCAGTTCCGCAATCTTGTGACCCGGCTGTTGCGGATACCCTTGCTTGCGGATTTTTTCCTCGGTCGGAGCCTACGCGACGACATCACGCTCCCTGACTATGCGTTTTTTTCAAATATGGCAATGGGCTGAGAGATGATGGCGCAGACAACACGATTTCGTCTATGTTGTCTGCGCCATCATCTCTTTGCCGTCAATCGCCGCTGTCATTTCGCGCGCGGCGAGAAATAGCCCCAGGGGGCGTGGGGGGAAGAGGTTCCCCCACAATGTTGTAAAATTATGGCGCTTCTATGGTCGCAGATCCTCGTTGCGGATGGGCAGTTTCCTGATTCGTTTGCCCGTGGCGGCAAAGATGGCGTTGCACACGGCCGGGGCGATGGGCGGCGTCCCGGTTCTCCTATACCGCCCATCTTATCCGCGCTCTCCACGATATACGTTTCCACAACGGGCATTTCGTTTATCCGCAGCATCGGATAGTCGTTGAAGTTTGACTGTTTTACCCGGCCCTTCTCAAAAGTGATTTCGCCGTAAAGCGCGGCGGTAAGACCGAATACCACGCCGCCTTCCATCTGCGCGTGGATGGTTTCCGGGTTTACCACGGGACCGCAATCGATGGCGCAAACCACCCGATGGACCTTGACCTTGCCTTCCTTGGAAACCGATACTTCCGCCACCTCGGCCACAAAGCTCCCGAAGGATTCATGGACGGCCAATCCGCGGCCATGTCCTTCGGGCAGAGGACCCGCCCCAGCCCGCTTTTTAAGCCGCAAGTTCGAGAGCTTTTCTGCGCCGGGAGTCCTTCGGTCAGCAGGCTCATACGAAATTCGTACGGGTCTCTTTGACGCCGCATGGGCCAGTTCGTCCAGAAAACTTTCGACCACAAAAGCGGTGTGGGAATGTCCCACCGAACGCCACCAGAGCGTGGGAACGCCGCCGGGCGCCTGCTGCCAGTCCACCATGATATTGGGGATTTCATAGGGCATATCGGCGGCTCCTTCCACGGCGGCCAGATCCACGCCGTCTTTCACCATGACGTCTTCAAAGGGTGTGTTCACCATGAAGGATTGACACACGATGCGATGGCGCCAGGCCACGGGATCGCCCGCTTATCCAGACCAGCCGGCCACGGAATGATACAGCCACGGGCCGGATAGTATCCCCCCATGGATGTCGTCTTCGCGCGACCAGACCACCTTGACCGGCTTCTTGACGATTTTTGGAGGTCTCCACCGCTTCCCGCACGAAATGGCTGTCGAATACGCCGCGACGTCCAAATGCGCCACCCAGCAACGTGGTGTGGAGTTCTACCTGTTCGGGTTTGAGCCGGTGATTTCCATCGCCGCGGCGTGGGCCATCGTCTGCAACTGAGTGCCCGTCCAGATCTGCGCAACTGTCGGGGCGCACGTCGGCCACGCAATTGAGTGGCTCCATGGGCGCGTGAGCGAGGTAGGGCAGTTCGTAGACCGCTTCAATTTTTTGGCCGAGCGGTTCATAGCGGTCTCCACGTCGCCTTCCTTTCTGGCCACCGCCCCGGGTTTTTGGGCAAGTTCCGCATACTGCTTCCCGCTGGCTTCTGACTGTCGAGGTCGGCCAGCGGCCCTTCATCCCAGACGATCTCCAACTCGTCGCGAGCCTTTCAACGCCTGCCAATAGCTGTCGGCGACCACCGCGACACCGCGTTCGATCTGCACGACGTGTCGCACTCCCGGCTTTTCTTTGGCGCGTTCGGCGTTGAAACTTTTCAGCTTGGCCGCCGAATACGGGCGGACGGGCGATGACCGCCGTAAGCGCGTCCGGGATCTTGACATCGAGGCCGAATACGCCTTTGACCGTCAATCTTCTCCAGCGTATCGAGCCGCTTGGTGGGCTTGCCGATGAGTTTGAACTGCTTGGGGTCTTTTAACGCCACATCCTGAGGCGGCGTTATGGCCGACGCCTTGTTGGCCAAGTGTCCATACGACAGCCGCCGTCCCGAATCCGGGTGAATGACCTGCTGTTTTCCGTCCGACAGGCGTCGGGATCGACCTTCCAGGTTTCGCCGCCGCGGCGATCAGCATTGCCCGCGCCGAAGCGCCCGTTCGCCGCAGCCGTTCCCACTCCGACCAGGTGCTGGTGCTGCCACCGGTCGCCTGCATTCCAAAGGCTGTGTGGTTGTAAACCGGATCCACCGGCGCGGGTTCCACCCGCACCTTGCTCCAGTCGGCGTCAAGCTCTTCCGCAACCAGCATGGGAAGGCTGGTATAGACGCCCTGGCCCGATTTCGGAGTGGTTGACGATGACGATGACCGAATCATCCTCGCCGATACGCACAAAGGGATTCAGCGTATAAACCGGTTTTTCCACCGCCCCCTTGATCGTTTCCGGGACAACGCCTAAGCCCAGGCAGCCGCCCAAAAGGGAAGGGGTCTTCAGAAAACGACGCAGGCTGAAATGAAGGAAACCGATCATTTGGGCCTCCTTCCCGCTTCATGTCGGCCGCGCGATGGATGGCGCCGCGAATGCGCTGGTATGTGCCGCAACGGCAGATGTTGCCGGTCATGGCCTTATCGATGTCGGCGTCGGTCGGGATCGGGATTGTCGCGCAGCAGGACGGCGGCGGACATGATCTGTCCCGGTCTGGCAATAGCCGCACTGGGGCGTGTCTTCAGCGATCCACGCCTGTTGCAGGACGTGGTTGAGATCCGGCGCGAGGCCTTCAATAGTGATGACCCCCTTGCCATTGACGGACGAAACGGTGGTGACGCATGAACGAACGGCTTTTCCATCGATATGCACGGTGCAGGCTCCGCACTGGGCCTTGCCGCAACCGAACTTCGTGCCCGTCAGCCCGAGTGATTCCCGCAGCGCCCAGAGTAACGGCGTATCCGGATTGACATCGAGTTCATAATCCTTACCATTGACCTTCAGCTTTATCATTATTGATGCCTCCTCCATGGGATAGTCGTTCAACCAGTAAACGGCCCTTCGCCTGTTTCCAGTTCAGACAAAAAATCTGACGCGCTCATTTCATTTTAATACGGATGGGAGAGGGCCGAAGTGTTTTTTTTGTGAGAACCGGAGCGAGGCGCCGTGAGGCCATGGAAAGAAAAAGCCTTGCGGAGGGATTTTCCCCCCCCGCGCCCCACAGGAGATTTCTCGCTGCGCTCGAAATGACAGAACTTAATTGGCTAATTCAGAATCGACGGCAAAGCCGCCACACGGCCTTTTCGTCATTCGCGACTTGATCGCGGAATCCAGCAATTGCTGGCACGCTTTTTCAGAAGTCTGAGGGCGCCGATCTCTCCCCGCAACTCTTTTTCTTCCTATGTCTATGATTGAATGCGTCCCTTGGCACGAATATTGATCAAATATTCAGCCAAGCGTTTCCCGCAATGGGAGGTTTTTATCACACTATCGAGGTAGGTATGACGGCCATAATCGAGCACAACAAATTGCTTCATGACATCTTTCTGGTGGTCGGAGTTTTATTCTTAGGATGGATCGTTTACGCGACTTTGCGTGTAATCGGATCTCGAATCGCGATCATGCGTTCCCATGCCGTGGAATTTTCTCTGCTGCGCCGGTTCAGCCTACCGATCGGACTGCTGGTGGTGATGATCTTCGCCGACGACGTCGTTCAGCTGACCGGCCATAGCGGAGAGTGGTGGAGCGATGAACTGGTCGCGCTGCTCCAAACGGCGCCGGTGTTCGCCTGGGTCTGGGCGCTCATCTTTCTGTGCCGGGATTACTTCAACATACTGATCAACATGCGCAGGAAAGAAGCCGGGGCCGCGCAGGCCATGGCCTTGATGAGCAACACCATCACCATGGTGCTGATCATTGGCGCCGCGTTCGTCGTGCTGAAAATATGGTCGGTCAACCTTACCCCGCTGCTGGCCTCCGCAGGGCTGTTAACCGCCATCTGGGCTCTGGCTTCAAAGGACGCCATATCAAACTTTTTCGGAAGCATCGCCATTTCCCTGGACCGCCCTTTCTTTCTGGGCGACTATATCGTGCTCGATACCGGGGAGCGTGGAGAGGTGGTGAACCTGGGGATTCGGTCCACCCGCATCAGAACCAGGGATGACGTGCTCATTACTATCCCCAACGCCAAGCTGGCGGAAGCGAAGATCATCAATGAAACCAGGGACGCCCCCCGATTTCGCGTCCGGTGCAGGATCGGGGTGGGATATCAAAGCGATCCGGACCAGGTGGAAGCGGTTCTGCTGGATTCCTTGAAAGAAAACCCCTACATCCTGCGGAACCCTGAGCCTCGGGTCAGGTTTCGCAACTTCGGCGAATCGTCCCTCGAGTTGGATCTCATGGGCTGGATCAACGAACCGGAAAACCGGGGGATAGCCCTGGACCGTATGATCCGGCACGCGCTGAAAGCGATGCGGGCGGCAGAGATAGAAGTACCCTTTCCTCATCGCGTGGTGGCGGTCAAGGGGGAGGCCAAGGAGTCGATGCGGCCTGCGGGTGACGGCGAGTGGGATCTGGCGGCGGCGCGATCCCTGGCGGATTGATGTCAGCCATTGCCGGGATTCCACAAGGCAAAACAGTTTCGTAGAGTTGCGGCGCGACGCCCGCCCATCAGTTATTGGTATATGACGCGGAGCTTACGGAAAGATGACGCTCACAAGGGTGCCATCCGAGAAGAATCTTCTTCTACCACAGGTAAAAATCGTACAGTTCCCAGTGATCGGGATTATTGGCGAGCACGTCGGGCGGATCGTAGGTGTCCAGAAAAGCGCATGACGCCGAACAGGAAAAGGTGGTCCAATTATTCTTTATGGCCCTGTCCAGGCAGTTGTCGTAAGCCACGCAGTATAAGTTTCGTTTACCTTTCCGGCATACCGGTTTGATATGAGGCGATTCAAGGAAAGCTTGATTGGCAATCATGCGCCAGGACTGTCGTCGCTTTCTCATAATGAACCCCGCTTTCGTTGCGGTTCAAGCCATCAGCGAATTTCCGGCAAACGCTGAGCAGTAGGGCATTCTCTCATTTTTTCCTACAAGCGTCAAATATTTTTGCCGTTTTTCTTCAACCTTCTGTTATTACATTGAAAAATATCAGTTAAAATGTATACGAAAGAACCCGGCGGCGTTTTTCGTGGTCGCCCGGGCCACCGCTTCCGGGTCCATTTCCTTGACGCGGGCCGCCAGTTCCAGCGTTCGCAGAACATGCTCCGGCCGGGACTTCAGATCTTCGTATTGAACCGGGCAATCCGTTTCCAGGATGAGATTATCGAGCGGCGTGTGGCGGGCCGCTTCCCGATGCATTGCGCTGTACGCGAGCGCGGGGGTGACCGATACAAAGAAGCCGTTGGCGACGATACGGTCCAGCACGTCGAGCGGGCCGCTGTACCAGTGGAAAATCGCTTTCTCGATCCCTGATTCCACCACCATGTTATAGGTGGTTTCGTGAGAATAGCGGGAATGGGTGATCGCCGGCTTCCCGAATTTTTTGGCCAGCCCCAACAGATCCTTGAACACCCGTTTTTGAAAAGGTTTTTTGGCCTTGGCCTTGTAATCGAGCCCCACTTCGCCCAGGGCGGCGCACCGGACCAGGTTGTCGTCGATAAACGACAGCTCGTCGTCGATCTTGCGCTCATCCAGGTTCCAGGGATGGAGGCCGATACAGGGAATGACGTAGCCGGGGAATTCTCCGGCCAGTTGCAGGATGCGCTCGTTGGAGGTCCGGTCCATGCCCACCCCCGCGATGGCGACAACCCCCTGTTTTCGGGCGTTTTCAATGTCCGCGGGCGCGTCGGGCAGTTCGTCCAGATGGGCGTGCGCGTCTATGACGGGGTAGGCTGGTTTTTCCACGGGAAGGGCTCACTGTTCCGGCGAAGCGCATTCCAACCGGTTCATGGCGTCGCGGATTTCCTCCGGGGCGGCTTCCCGCACGTCGTGTATCCTGACGCTTACGTCCGCCGCGCTCCCGGCGCTGGGCCGGTTGAAGTCGGCCAGCACGGTCGTTTCACGTATCTCCAGCGGCGTGAAGGAGTACATACAGCCCTTTCTGATCTCCCGGTACACTTTCCCCACTTCCAGACGCCGTTTTTTCAAACCTTTCTTGGGGATCTCCATGATCAGATCCGCATCGTGTTGGCCGGCCAGTTTATCGGCCGGGATATGAATCTCGACCTGGTCGCCCTTTTTCTTTCCGGCGATGGCGCCTTCAAGAGCCGCGATCTGCCGTTCGATGCCATAGACGAATCTGACTCTTCTAGTGGGGAAGATCTGTTTTTCCCGGTTGGGATAGTCCACCGTAAAATCATATTCCAGGTCTACAAAGGTATTCTGTCCGATTTCTTCCATGCCGCGCCTTCTCCTGAACCTTATTGTACATCTAAAAATATACACCGGGGCCGCGCGGTCAAGATAAAAAGGAGCGAAGTATTGAATATTTCAATTGATAAACGTCATCTATATAGGTATTTACAATTTTACCTTTTGCATCGGTGATGACTTAATAAATAGGTTAAACCGTTGGCAAAAGGAGCGTCCAATGCAGGAACTGAATTTTAAAGGCCTGGCTTGCCCGGGCCCTGTTTTAAAGACCAAGGAACTGCTGGAATCAACGGCGGTGGATAGTTTGCGTATCTTGGTGGACAACGAAGCCGCGAAGCAGAACGTATCCCGCTTTATTCAGACGCGGGGATTCACCGCGAGCGTGGAAGACGTCGAGGGAGGCTTCGCCGTCGTCGGAACCAAGGACGCGGCCGAAGAAGCCTGTGAGATCATGTCCGACGCGGAACTGGGCGTGGCCGATACCAAGACCATGATCATGATCGCGACCAACAAAATGGGCTCCGGAGACGACACCCTGGGCGAACGGCTCATGGTGAACTTCCTGTCCACGCTCAAGGAAATGGAAGGACTTTGGCGGCTGGTGTTCGTGAATAACGGGGTGAAGCTCACGGTGGAAGGAGCGGAAACGCTTCCGATCATTCAGGAACTGGAGAAGTCCGGCGTCAGTGTGCTGGTCTGCGGTACGTGCCTGACTTTTTTCAACCTGATGGATAAAAAACAGGTGGGCGAAACCACCAACATGCTGGATATCGTGACCTCGATGCAGGTTGCGGGAAAAGTGATCAACCTTTAATCCGGCGGGGAGTTTGAATGGCGTCTGTAAAAGGGCAGCTGACGGCAAAGGTCAAAGGTTCGGGTTGAGCTTCTAAGATTCCTCCAGGGGAACTGGAGATCATTCTGGCTGATTTACCAATCGAACGGGACCCCAATCTGATTGTCGGTCAGGCGACGTCGGACGACGCGGGGGTCTATAAAATTTCGGAAACGACCGCGCTCATCCAGACGCTCGATTTTTTCACCCCCATCGTGGACGATCCGTACGATTTCGGAACCATCGCCGCGGCCAACGCGTTGAGCGATGTGTACGCCATGGGCGGCAGGCCGCTGACGGTCATGAACATCGTCTGCTTTCCCATCAAGGAACTGGAAAAATCCATCCTCAAGGAGATTCTCAGGGGCGGTCTGGATAAAATTCACGAAGCCGGGGCCGTGCTGGTGGGCGGCCACAGCGTGGATGACCCGGAGATAAAATACGGGCTGTCCGTGACCGGGCTCGTGCACCCGAATAAGGTCCTCACCAACGCGGGGGCCCGGATCGGCGACGCTATCATCCTCACTAAGCCGCTCGGCACCGGCGTCTTGGCCACGGTGATCAAGGCCAAGCTGGCGACCGAGGAAATCGAACGCAAAATGGCCCGGATCATGTCCGAACTGAACAGACGGCCCGCCGAAATCATGGATTCCTTTACCGTGAACGCCTGCACGGACGTGACCGGTTTCGGCCTGCTCGGTCACGCGCTGGAAGTGGCTCACGCCAGCCACATGTTGCTGGAAATTGACAGCCGTGAGGTCCCGCTCATTCCGGAAGCCGTGGAATTCGCGAGCATGGGCTTCGTGCCCGAAGGAACGCACGCCAACAAGAATTTCTGCTCCAAATCCCTGCAAGTGGGTGAATCCGTGGACCCGATCACGCTGGATATTCTGGCGGACGCGCAAACCTCCGGCGGCTTGCTGATTTTTTCCCCCCGGGGCGAGGAACTGCTCCGCGCGTTGAATGATGGCGGGGTGAGCGCCGCGCGGTTGATTGGGAGGGTAACCTCGGAACATAAAAAAGGCGTGTTAAAGATACGCTAGAACCCTCTTGCCCGCGTCACGCCCGGCGGTATCTCATACCCATGTGGATCGCTCCGTTTGCCACCGGCGCCGGGATTTTTGAAAAAGCCGCTCGTTACTCCGCCGCAACCGCCAATCCCTCGCCTCCATATCTCGCCGATAAACCGGGAAATTTGCATGGAGTTTGCAAGTAGTGTACTTGCTTGACTATATTTTGCCGATCCATGCATTTTATCCGTTTAATGCTTAATATTAGATGATCATGGTTACAATTATTGCTCTTTTGGCCGTATATTCGCTCAGAATGATGGTTCGTCGCATAAGCCTTTTATCCGGCCCCGGAATATAAAAATGAACGATCCGACGAGTAAAGATATCAGTTGCCGCATTACGAAAACGTTGCTGATGTATGTCCGGGAGGCCAACAACGGTTCCCTGGGCAGCCTGCTGGATGGATTGGAACTTGATGAAGACTATCTGTCGGACATTAATAACTGGGTTTCCCATTCCTTTTTACAAGTCTTGTACCATCGGATGATTTCGCTCCTGGGCGATGAAAATGCGGTCTACAAGATGGCGCTGGCTTCGGAGCGATTTCAGTCATTGGGGATTTTGGATCGGATTGTCCGGCTCTTGGGGAACCCGAAGTTCATCTACGCCCAGGCTCCCAAATATAATAAGCTGCTGAAGCTGAATGGTGACGTCTTTATCCGGGAGTCGGGGAATTCCTGGGTGATCCTGGAAGACCGCTATCATGATAACTCACGGAAAACACGGTACGATTGCGACTATACGCGAGGCATAATCGCCGGCATACCGACCATGTTCGATATGCCCATCGCGGAAGTGGAAGAGATCGAATGCCAGGTGGCTCCGGGGATTTACGGCGAAAGAATTTGGCCGGATAACCCCCGGCAGGGAAGCCCGGGGTGCCTTTATCGCGTTCAATGGAACTCCAGAAGTAAAGCCCCGTTTTGGAAACGCCTGTTACTGAAACGCGCGATGTATCGTAAGGCCATAGAGGATCTTCTGGATGCGAACAGAACGATTCAGCAGAAATATAATGAGGTCAGGATACTCGCTTCCGATCTGGAGAAGGCGAACAGGGAACTCCTTGAATCAAAGGATATGCTGGAATCCAGGACGGCCGATCTGACCGCCTCGGAACGCAGCTACCGTTTGCTGGCGGAAAATGTCACGGACGTCATCTGGACCTTTGATTTAAAAACCATGCGCTTTACGTATGTAAGCCCTTCCGTACAAAGGATGCGTGGCTATACGCAGCAGGAGGCGGTGGGAGAGAGGTTGGAACATGCGCTGTCGCCCCAGTCTCTCAAGAATATCGTCAAACTTTTACAGGAAGAGCTGGCCAGGGAGCATGCCGTCGGCGTGGACCCAAACCGGTCCGTGACCACTGAAATACAGGAAAGTCATAAAAACGGCTCGTATCATTGGGCTGAAGTGACCTCGACCTTTATCAGAAACGCCGAGGGCCGCGCGATAGGGGTGCTTGGCGTAACCCGCGATATCGATGACCGGAAAAAGGCCGAGGAGGCCCTTAGGAAGAGTGAAGAACAGCTTAAGGCAATCTTTAACGCCGCCGAGAATGTATCATTCGTCACCATTAACGCTCAGAAACACGAACCGATCATATTGGAATTCAGTCCGGGCGCGGAGAAAATATTCGGTTATAAGCGTTCGGAAATGATCGGCGCCCCGTGTCCATTCTACACCTTCCTGAAGATGCGGCTGAATTTCCAGCAGGTTATGAGCACATGCGTAAAGGTGGGGAAGGTATCAAAGGCGAGATGACTCTGGTGAGAAAGTCGGGAGAAACTTTTCCCGCATTATTCACGACGTATCCGCTTCTGGATGAAAAGGGCGAGATGTACGCTGCTCTGGGCGTTGGTATTGATATCAGTGATCGCGCTAAACTTGAATCGCAACTTCGCCACGCTCAAAAGATGGAAGCGATAGGAACGCTGGCCGGAGGCGTCGCCCATGATTTCAATAATATTCTCGGCATCATACTCGGAAACGCCGAATTGGCGTTGGATGATATTCCGGAATGGAACGCCGCGTATCGAAATCTGGAAGAGATCAAAATCGCCGGCCTGCGGGCAAAGGATGTGGTGCGGCAACTGCTCAACTTCAGTCGTCAAATGGAACAGAAAAGAAGACCCACCGATATCACCCCCATCATAAATGAATCGGTTAAATTGCTGCGGGCTTCCATCCCCACCACGATCGCCATTAAAACCGATATTGAAAACCGTCCGATGATAGTCGTGGCCGATCCGGCTCAGATGCATCAGGTCATAATCAATCTCTGCTCGAATGCCGCCCACGCCATGGAAACGAAAGGGGGAGTCCTCGAGGTAGGTCTGAAGGTCGTCGAACCGGATGAAACCGACTCGGAGTACCTCAAAATACGAACGGGGAGCTATGCGCGGCTTACGGTAAAAGATAATGGCATGGGGATACCTCCCAAGATCAGAGAACGAATATTCGAGCCCTATTTCACCACCAAGGAGATAGGCAAGGGCACGGGACTGGGGTTGGCCGTGGTGCATAACATAGTGCAAAGCCACGATGGCGCGATCTCCGTATTCAGCGAGGTGGACAGGGGAACCAGGATCGAAGTCCTGTTTCCGGTCGTTGAAGCGGAAGTGCCTTTGACCACTGAAATTTTGGAAAAGCTTCCCTTGGGGAGCGAGCGCGTTATGGTCGTGGACGATGAAGAATCCCTGGCTCTTATGGAGCGCCATATTCTTGAACGGCTGGGTTACCAAGTGGTGGCCGAGACCGATCCCGTGAAAGCATTGGATCTGTTCCGGTCGGCCCCCCACCGATTCGATTTGATAATTACGGACATGACCATGCCCGGATTAACCGGGGCCGGGCTGGCCAGGGAGGCGCTGAGTATTCGCCATGATATTCCCATAATTCTCTGCACCGGTTTCAGCGAGACTATCAACAGCGACTCCGCCCAAAAAATGGGCATTCGCAAATATATTGAAAAACCGCTCGAGAAACGACAGTTGGCGCTGGCCGTGCGTGAGGTTCTGGACAGCGCTTCGCCTGACACGCGCGGCAATTAACCGGAACGGCGATCGCGCCGCTAGTTCATCGTTCCTCCCCACAGCGCCTGGTGAAGCGCCACTTGCGTCTGCCGGTAATCGCGTAGCGCTTCCAGATACATGCGGCGATGGTTCAGACGCTCCTCTTGCGCCCCCAGCGAAAGCACAAGGTCTAACTGGTGGGCGTGGCCCCACTTTTCGGTATACGCCACCTTGCGGTCCAGCGCGGGCATGATGTCGTCGCGCATGACGGCGATCTTTTTCCGCAGGAAATCCAGGCGAGCCACGGTGTCGGCGACTTCCTTGTCGGCGGCCAACTCCAGGGAAGCAAGCTCTTTTTTGGCCTGCCTCAGCCGGTATTCGGCCTTGGCGATCTGGGCCTGATTCTGATCGAATATCGGCAGTTCCAGGTTGAGCGCCGGACCGTAGGTGTTTTCCTCAGTAAAATCGCCTTCATAGGAAGGACCGAACCCGACGTTCTTGAAATTCGTGTGTCCGCTGCAAGCCGCGACGCTTCTTCTGGGATTTTTCCACGTTCAATCTGGCTATCGCCAGATCCAGCCGGTGATCGAGGGCAAATGGTACGGCCGAATCGACGGTCCATTCGGATTCGGGCAGCGTTGTCCAGGGAATCGGTCAGAGCGTAGTGCGCGGCTGATCGGCCGGTAAGCGACAGCGCGACGTTCAATCGGGTTTGCGCCATTAGATCGCGCTCCTTTGCCTCATGAACCGCGAATCTGCTGCTCGAACTTCATCAGCCTGGCAGTTTCCAGATCCGAAATCGTTCTCCAGCCCGCGGTCGTACCGCATTTTGATGCGATCCGCGCGTGTCGGATTGGACCTTCCAGTAGTTCCTTTTCCACGTCCAGCGCGGTTTCACGGTACAGCAGTTCGTCATAGGCCATGGCCGCTTCCGTGGCCGTGGACACCGATACGCGCCCGACCTGTCTGCATGGCGGCTTCCGTTTGCGTGGCGGCACGGCTTTTCGCGCGGGTATGGTCCAGATATCGGAAGAAATCCGAGCAGCGCCCCCGCTGTTCGCTGCGGGAGAGGGGAAACGCCAGGAATGCGTCCAAGGAGGGGTTGGTGAATAGACCCGCCTGCACCAGATCGGCCTCGGCCGCGCCGATCTCTTCAAAAGAGGCTTGCAGACTCCGATTGTTCAGCAAGGGCAATCTGCACGGCTTCATCTCGCGTCAAACCGTCGGCCAGCAGTTCGTTTACCTGGCTCCGGATTTTTTCGGCGTCCTCGTTTGTTCCCATACCACGCACCGACCTTGGGTGCGTTCCTTGGTTATGGTCTCCATCTTCCGCCAATGGGGTTGAGGATCCACCGAAGCGCACGCCATCAGCAAGACCAGGGAAGGGCGATCGTGAGAGACCGTTTTGGCGCGCATGGTCCACCTCCTTTTGCTGGGGATGCTCCAGGGCGCTTTGGGATCCCTGGGGTTGTAGTTGGGTTCCCGTGGGAATTACCTGAAGATGGGTGAACATGCCTTCCGGGCCGCATGATGCCCATGGGCATGTCCGTCATGGCGTTCATGATATGGTGGAGGATGTGGCAATGAAAACGCCATGTTCCCGGATTCCAGGCGACAAATTCGATGTCGCGCGTGGACCCCGGCGGCACGTTGACCGTCACTTCCGGCCACTGGGCCGATTCGGGCATGGGGCCGCCGGTGGTTCCCACGATTTTGAAAATATACCCATGCAGATGGATGGGATGAGCCATAAGGCTCAGGTTGCCGATGCGGATCGCGAACCCGTTCCCCCTGTTTGACCCGCATCATTTCGATGTCCGGCGCGGTTTTGCCGTTAAAGGTGGCGAAGGAGACCTCCATGGAGGTGATATTCGGGTTGACGTTGCCCGGATTGAAGTTCCATTGCTGGAGCAGTATGGCGAAGTCGCTGTCGATTCTGTTGAGGATACTTTTGGGGATGGACGACCAGCAGGCCGCCCAGCCCGAGCCCTTCCTGCTTCATGACGTTAAACCCGGTATGATACAGCAGCGTACCCGATTGATAGAAGGTGAACTCGTAAACGTGGGTTTCTCCCGGAAGCGTAGGCGGGAAAGCGTTGAAATCATGAAACCCGGCCGCGCCGTCCTGGGCGAAGGGCAGTTCCACCCCGTGCCAGTGAATGGATGAAGGTTCGGGCAGTTCGTTTTTAAAGATGATACGGATGCGGTCTCCCTCGAACGCCTCGATGGTGGGGCCGGGGCACTGCCCGTTGTACCCCCAGGCGATCATCTCCTTGGGCTGGGAAAGCATCGGCCTGAATTCCTCGTATGCGCCTCCGGAATGAGCCTCGATATCCCGTGCGCCCTGCTCGCTGGTTCCCCTGGTGATAAAAACGCGAACCGGCTGCGCCGTAAGCCGGAACACCTTGACCTTCCCGTCCAGTTCGTAGCCGAGCGGAGGTTGGCTCAGGGTGCGTACCGAACCCATCTGTTTGCCGGTCAGGGGCGGGGGCGGCGAATAGGAAATGTTGGGATCGAAACGAGGCGTCATCTTGTGATTCATGGCCCCCATGGGAGTCATCGCGCCATGGCCGCCCATATCCATGTGGCCGTGGCCGCTCATGGCCTCCGCCGCTATCGCCACGCTGGAGGCCGCGCCCGCCGCGCTTCCCACCGCCGCCGCGGCGAAGCCTTTGAAAAAATCGCGCCGACTCACTTTGTTCGCCATGAGCACTCCCCTGGGGCTGTCGGTTACGTTGATCCGGGAATCGATTGGATTTCCGGTTCTTGTTTTGCTGAAAATTGTGGCTTGGTTCGAGGTTTCTTTATTGTAGTTCGACAGCGGGAAAAGCGTCAAACGTTAGCTTTCTCCTCGGGGATAAAAGGGAAGGGCGCCGGCGTATGGTTATCGGCTCCGTAAGGGTGGTTCGCGAACCGCCCTTACGGGCGCAAATGCCATAAACGCATATTTATGAACAACTTAGAGTTTTAAGGGAAAGTGTGGGTGGGAACTTTTTTCAAAAAGTCCCCTTCCGCAAAAAATTAATCCGCGAGCTGCGCCACTTCCCGTTTGCGGTAATAGGAAATGATGGAGCGCAGCAACCGGCGGACGGGCGTGGGCTGGAATCCCCGTTTGATGTTGACGGCCCCGATCCGGTACATAATCGAACACTGTTTGAAGAGCGTGGCGTAGGCGGAGAGAAGCGAGTTGTCGGGATCGTAAATGTTGGTCGATTCGGACGTGACGCCGTTGGCTTCGATGATGGTAAACCCGCGCCCGGCCTTCAATTCTTCCTCGCTGCGGTAGCGCACGTCGAACCGGCCGAAATAATACCCCGTCGAACGATCGGGCAATGCGGTCCATGGTTTCTTCCAATTGCGGCGTTATCAGCCAGCCCCATTCTTGAACATGCGTTCCCTGGCAATGGTTGCCCGCCATGGCCAGCGAAAGCTGTTCGCCTTCGTCCAGAACCTTGTCCAGTATTTCCCGCGTGACGGGCAAAAAAAACCCGGGCCTGCATCCGGTAGCGGGAGTGAGCCCAGATCAGCTCCTTTATCGTGGACCGGCCGTCTCCGATCAGGATGTTGAACCGCTTGTCGGTTATGGAGAAGATCTTCCCTTTGTCTTCCGTCCGGGATAGCGATAATAGAAGATCCCCGGCTTCGAAGGGGCCGGGGTGATAGGCCTGCGCCAGCAACGGCCCGTAACTTTTTGAAAATAATCACCGCCGCCTGTCCGGATTCGCGCCATCCTGAAACCCGCGCCGCGCTGGCAGGCGTTGGGCTTGAGAGCGATGGGGAAGGTCAGCCGCGCTTCTCCTCCATAATCCGCATGACTTCGTCCGTCCGGGCCGCCGGATCGGTCCATTCGACCAGATGACTTGGGACGACCCATTCCGACGGCAGATTGGACAGCATTTCGATATTTGGACTCACCCACCACGCCGCCGTCCGGCACGCCCGGATTGGCGGCGGTAAAGACGGTCGTCCTTTATACTTAAGGGACAGCCAGGCCAGCCAGGGGACCAAGGCGGATATAGAACACCCACATGGGCCAGAATTCCCAGCGCCACAAGCTTCGAAACCCGCACGATGATCCGCGCCCGGCCCTCTTCGGTCCAGATCAGCATGAGGATGCGGATGAAGAGGAATATCACCACCAAGGCGGCCACCATGCCCGGCCAGCCCACGCCCAGAAAGACGTTCGAAAGGACCGGTCACGGCCGATGCCGGCGGATACCGAGGCGAACATCATCAGGGGCGTCCACAGCAGGCAGGCGATGAAAGTCCACACAATGAATTTGAGGGGCCGCTTGCCCATCATCCCGTAGCTGGTGTACACTGCGAATCTGGTGCCGGGGATAAACCGGCTGGCCAGGATGGCCTTGGCGGCGTGCCGGTCGAACCAGCCTCCCATGCGTTCGATGAACTTGGCCGAAAACCGCTTCTTGACGGGCCGCCAGCGGAGCAGCCTGGTCCCGCCGAATACGCGCCCAACGCCCAGAGCCCCACGTCGCCCAGGAAAATTCCCACGAAGCAGGAGAACACGCCGAAAATGCGGCGTGACCTGCCCCTTGACGATGAGCATGCTCACCGTGACGCAGGTCAGGTCTTCCAGGATGAAGGTGGCGAGGACGATGCCCAGAAACAGCAGCCAATGTCCGGTTTGCGGGTCCAGAATAAGCGCGAGAAGTTGTTCCATATCGAGTTGAAGAGAAAGCCCGCCTAGTACACGATCAGTCTCAAAACCTCTTCCCGGAGTCGCACAAAATCAGGACATGACTTGATCGTCCTGCTGTCGGTGTCCGCCTGTTCCTTGCTGAAAAGAGAAGGGATGACCGAAACGATCTTTCCCGGCTGGGGCGACATGACCACGACCGAGGTCGCCAGATACACCGCTTCTTCCACGCTGTGGGTGATGAAAATGATGGTTTTGCTGGTCTGGCGCCAGATGCGAAGCAGTTCCTCCTGCAAGTGGTCGCGGGTGAGGGCGTCCAGGGCCCCGAAGGGTTCGTCCATAAGCAGCATCTTGGGGTTATTGGCCAAGGCTCGCGCGATGGCCACCCGCTGCTGCATGCCGCCGGAGAGTTCATAGGGAGGCCGGTCGCGGAACTCCCACAATCGCACCATCTTCAGGTAATATTGCGCGATTTTGCGACGTTCTTCCTTCTGAAGTCCCCGCATCTTGGGGCCGAACTGCACGTTTTCATACACGTTGAGCCAGGGATAGAGCCCGGGCCGCTGGAACACCATGCCCCGGTGCCGGCTCGGCCCCTTGATGGGAGCGCCTTCCATGAGCGCTTCACCTTCGGTGGGAAAAATGAAGCCCGCCACCAGCCGCAGCAGCGTGGTCTTCCCGCACCCGGAGGGGCCGACCACGCAGATGAACTCCCCGGAACCCACGTTCAGATTGATGTCCTGCAGGACGTCCACGGAGTCCCTGGCGGAGTTGAACCGTACGGTGACGTCTTTCAGTTGTATAAAAGCGCTCTCGGCGTCCATGATCCTTGTACTATTTAACCGCTTCCTCGAGATAGGTGGTGTTGACGGCTTCCACGAACACCGGCAAATCGGGGGAAGTTTTTATCAGTTTCTGCTTGGCCAGAAAATCGGCGGAGTCCTTGAGCACCTTGGCCAGCGCGCCGATTTTTCCACTGGACCCGAGATAGGCCGGTTCCAGTTGCTCCTGTCCGGTCAGCAGGATCAGGCTTTTCATCTGGCGAAGCGCTTCTTCCGGCTTGATGCCGAATTGATCGGCGACCGCGTCGGCGCCGCTTTCGGGGTTTTCGTCATAATAGAAGACTCCCCGGTTCAGATTCTTCAGGTAGTTCTTGACGATTTCGGGATACTTCCTGGCAAAGGCTTTTCGCACCAGGCACAGATCGCCGGTCAGATATCCCTTCTCGGCCAAGCTCCTGCTGGACAGGATTCGTTTTCCGTCCAACTCGATCATCTTGTTCAGGGTCGGTTCCCACACATAACCCGCGTCGATGTCTCCCCGTTGCCACGCGGCGAGCATATCGGCGGGCTGCATGTCCAGGATGGTTACCTTGGATTCGTCCACATTGAAAACCTTGAGCGCGATCAACAGGTGATAGTGAGAGGTCGAACCGAAGGGCACGGCTACTTTTTTCCCGGCCAGATCTTCGACCTTTTCCACGCCCGATTTTTTGCGGGCCACCAGGGCCTCATTGTCACCGATGATGTCGTGTATCCAGATCACTTCATAGGGGATGCCCAAGCGCGATTCCGGCGGCGGCGGGGCTGCTGCCCACAAGGCCGATATCCATGCTCCCCGCCAGCATGGCGGTGTTGGCGTCACGACCGGACTCGAGCTGCACCCATTTGACGGGAGCTCCCATCGTCTCTTCCTGCCATTTGAGATCCTTGGCGATGATTTCGGCGTTGGGAATGACCTGGAACCCGATCACCACCTGTTGCGGCGCCTGCTCCGCGTGAACCGCCTCGGAAAACATACCGAACGGGATCATGATGGTGAAAGCCAGGAACAGGATAATCATCGAGTTAAAAGCGGCGCGTCTCATACAAGTCTCCTTTCGTTCCGACGAAGTTTCGGTAATATCGGCTGGTTATTTCGGTATGGACATTGATCGCCGATGGAATTCCCACACGTTTTTTTTCGTAACCCGAGACAAGACGACGGTTATACTTTCCCTTTCCAGGGGACGACTTTCATTTCGATCAGTCGGATGATGCGATCGAGGAGTATTCCCGTGATGCCCATGATGATGATGCCCATGAAGATAACGTCGCTCCTCAGGAATTTGCTGGCGTCCAGAACCATCCATCCGACTCCGGAGGTGGCGGCCACGATTTCCGCCGCCACCAACGTGGTGTAGGTAAAGCCGATGCTCACCCGCATGCCGGTGAATATCTCCGGCAGACAGGATGGAAAAATCACATGCCGGAAAATCTGCCAGGGATTGGCTCCGAGCGATTTGGCGCCCTCGATGCGTTCTGGGCTGACCATCTTGACCCCTGCCATGGCGCTGATCGAAAGCGGGGGAACCGCGGCCAGATACAACAGCGCGATTTTGGATTCGTTGCCGATTCCCAGCCAGATAACCAGGATGGTGTAATAGGCCAGAGGCGGCAGGGGCCGGTAAAATTCGATAATGGGGTCCATGATGGCGCGGATTCTCGTGTTCGCGCCCATGAGCAGCCCCAGCGGGATCGCCGTGACGCAGGCCAGGGTAAAACCGGCCAGGACCCTGGTCAGGCTGATCATCAGGTGAGAAAGAAGCGTCTGCCCGCGATAGCCGTTCACCGCCACCTCGATGAACGCGTTCCACACCGAACTCGGAGACGGCACAAAGAGTTCCGGCCATATGCGCAGACGGGCAATGGTGTACCAGACGAACAGGACCGACGCGATGGTCAACAGGGTGAGCAGCGGCGCGGTGGGGAAAGAGACGCGTTTCCCTCGTTTTACCCTGCGTTCTACCGGCGGCGCCTTGGGTTCCGGAGTCTTCAGGGGGTGAAGTACGCCTGGCGCTTTTATCGAGGCTTTTTCCAAGGGCGCCGCCACGGAATCAGCCGTTTTTTTTATTGCAGGGTGGCTCATAGACGGTCGGTAGCCATGGCAATTTCACCGAACCTCGCCCCATTTGCGACGGCAGGCGGTGATTAGTAAAATGATCGCCTCTCAATACCTCCAACCGCGGAGAATTGCAAGTTTGACTTTGTGGATTGCATCTCTGAATGTAGCATGAGTCCGATTTTCGCGCCATAAAAACCGGATAGTCTCAAGAGCGCCTGGCGGCCGTCGCCGTCCGCTCCAGTAAAAAGATCGCGAGATTTCCAGCCGCGCTCGAAATGACACGGGACATGTAACTATGGAATCTCGTTCCGAGGCTCGCCTTGATTTCACGATCCCGGCCTTAAATCTTGCGCGCAGGCCCGGCCTTTCAGGTGGAAGAAAAACTTCAGTCCTTTCCTCATCTTGTCGCTGAAGATTTTTTTGGAAATGACCGACCCCGCTACTTTTTTATTGATTTCGCCTAGGGTGGGGTAGGGGTGAATGGCTCCGGCGAGCGTCGAAAGCTTGACCCCGCCGTTGGTCACGGCCACCCATTCGTTGATCAGCTCTCCGCCGTGCAGCCCGAGTATCTGAACGCCGATGGGCTTTTCATGTTTGTCCAGCAGCATCTTTATCTTGCCCGAAGGTTCGGCTTCGGCGAGGCTGCGGTCGTTCTCCGCGAACTTCTCTTCCCAGACGTCGTACTCGATCCCCGCGTCCTTGGCCGCCTTCTCGTTCATGCCCACCGAGGCCAGTTCGGGTTCGGTATAGGTGCACCACGGAAGATAGGTGTAATCGGCCTTTCGGGGAAGGTGAAAGACGGCGTTGGCCACCACGATCCCCCCTTCGTAACCGGCCGCGTGCGTGAAGAGGTACGATCCGGTGGCGTCGCCGGCGGCGTAGATATGTTTTTGATTGGAACGCAGCCGCGCGTCGACCGTTATACCCTTGGGAGAATATTCCACGCCGGCGGCTTCCAGATTCAGAGTCTTTACATTGGCTTCCCGGCCCATCGCCACCAGGATCGCTTCGGCCGTCAATATTCTGGTTTCGCCCGAGCGATCGATCAAGGTGACTTCGCGTTCGGCTGCCCAGGTCGCGCACGTTGTCTACTTTGGAGTTCAGGAAAAACCGTACTCCTTCCGCTTCCAGCGCGCCCATGACCAGATCGGCCATGTCCTTGTCTTCCTTGCTCAGGATCTGATCGCCGCGCTGCGCCACCGTGACCCGTGTTCCCAACCGGTTGAACGCCTGCGCCATTTCGATGGCTATGGGTCCCGCGCCAAGAACGATCATGGATTCGGGAAGCTTTTCCAGGGAGAAAATGGTCTTGTTGGTGAGAAAGGGCGTCGAATCCAGCCCCTTGACAGGCGGGACGCCGGGCGAAGAGCCGGTGGACACCACCCATTGTTTGGCGTTGAAACTTTTGCCGTTCAGGAGCACGGTATGGTCGTCCGTAAACTCGGGCGATCCGAATTCCACCTGCGCGCCCAGGCCGCAAAAACGTTCTTCCGAGTCATGAACCTGAATGGTATCGATGACCGACTGGATGTGTTTGGCGATTTCACGGAAATCCACCGGACTCGGTTCCAGGGTCGGGAGCCCGTACCGGGGGCCGTTTTTCATGGCGTGATACACTCGCGCCGTTTTGATGAGCGTCTTGCTGGGCACGCATCCGAAATGAAGACAGTCTCCTCCCAGGCGGGTTTCCCGTTCGATGAGCACGGTCTTTGCGCCCAGTTGCGCCGCGCCCGACGCGACCGTCAGACCCGCCGCGCCCGCTCCCAGAATGCCGATGTCATAATCGTAGGTGGCCATGCCGTTACTCCTTTTCGCGTATCAGCGCCTTTTTTCCCGTTCTTGATCGGTACCACGCCAGCCCCTTTTTGACCGTTATGGGGAACAGGCCCAGAATGACAAAGGAAATAATCAGCCCCGGAGAAAGGATGCCCGCGGCTGAATCGAGTTCTCCCAGGGCCCTGCCCGCGTTGACGAACACGATAGTTCCGGGAAGCATGCCGAGCTGACTCGCCCAATAGAAGGTCAACAGCGGCAGCCTGGTCAGCCCGAACACCAGGTTGATCACAAAAAAGGGGAATATGGGCACCAGTCTGAGCGTGAACAGATAAAACGCCCCTTCACGCTCCACCCCTTCATTGATGGTTTTGAGTTTGTCCCCGAACCTGCTCTGCACCCAGCCCTGCAAAATGAACCGCGAGAAAAAACATGCCGCGGTCGCGCCGATGGAGCTGGCGAACGACACCACGATGGTTCCGGCGACCAGACCGAACAACGCGCCGCCCGCCAAAGTGAGCACCACCGCGCCGGGCAGGGAAAACGCCGTCACCAGCACGTAGACCACGAAATAGCCGCCCAACGTCAGGGCCGGATGATCATGATACCACGTCTGAAAGGTCAGGCGGGACGATTTGAGGTATTCAAAGGAAAGATACTGACCGAGATTGAGACGCCAGAAGGCCAACGCCACAATCAGAATCAGCCCTACAATGATGATCTTCTTCGCGACCCCTTTTTTCATGTTCTCGCTCCCGTGGGATTTTTTTTAGAAAGGTGAAACGCGGAATAATCGAGGAATCGGCATATGAGAAATGGGAGGACTTTTTTTTGAAACGCGAGTGTTGTAGTCCCCCGGTTTATATGTATGTCGCCTCTGGGACGGCGTCTTTCGTCATTCCTGGGCTCGACCGGGGAATCCACTCATTTTGAACAATTCCGGGCCCTAGCTTTCGCGGGGGCGCCGTGACGGGGGGGCTTTTAAACTACCATCAACAAGTCGTCCCGGCCGCCCTTGAATTTCAACATGGCCGGCGAGGCCTCTTTCGTCGGGCCTATGCGGCGTCTTCCGGCCGCATCATGTCCGTGTGGGCCCGCGCGGCGTTCACAAAGTCCGGGATGGAGTTTACGATCCGGGCGCCTTTCTGGCTGACGCCGGATATCAGCCAGCGCGCCCGGACCTTTTGAAACGCGTCGAGCATGGCGTCCCGGATGGTTTCCGCCTTTGAATAATCGTCGGTCACCGCCACCACGGACGGCCCGGACCCGGCTATGGCGCAGCCGTAGGCGCCCGCCTGCAGGGCGGCCTGCTTGACCTCTTCATAGTGCGGGATAAACTTGGCCCGCGCGCCTTCCAGCAGGGGATTGGAACGCATGATCGCGCCCACCCGCCGGACGTCGTTGGCTTTCCAGGCCATGACCAGATCGGCCGACTTGATGGACTGTTGCCGCACCATGTCCAGCAGATCGGCGGGATCGAACTGTTCCGGTCTGCCGAATCTGTTCCGCACATACCCCACCAGCGCCTGCCGCGACTCCTTGGTGCCGACGCTGACCACCGGCTGCGCGATGACCGATACGAGCGACGATCCGCCGGGTATGGACTGGTAGCGAACCTCGCCGCCGGGCAGGGAATCGTAGGGATGTATGGCCAGAAACTGCAAACCGCCGAAAAAGGAAGGGGCCACGTTGTCGGCGTGAGCCGATCCGCAGGCCGCGGCTTCCCCCAGAACCAGCGATGCGACAAGATCCCTGGGCGACAGTTCCAGTCCGGTTATGGACAGCACTGCGTGAGCCGCCGCCACCCCGCTGCACGCCGACGACCCCAGTCCGGTTCCGGTGTCCATGTATTTGTGCAGACGGAGCGTCAGGCCATAGTCCAGGTCAGCGCTGATCTTTTTCCAGATGTCGTTGGCGGCCACGTAGGCCGCGTTCGCTTGATAGGGCACATCGCCCAGGGTCCTGGCCATCGGCCCGGAAACGCCGTCCCAGATGATGTTGTCCTGGGGAACGTCCACCTTGGAGACTTCCGAGAAGTCGCCCGCGTGATTCAGCGCGTAGCCCATGATGTCGAAGCAGGGACCCACATTGGCGATGGTGGCGGGAGCGAAACTGATTAGCTTGTCCATAGAGGCTCGTGTCGGGAATCGGCGCGGCGAGTACTCCGCTCCGGAAGGTTGTTCAAGAGAAGTCGGGCCGCCAGGGAGCGGCCCGGTCGCGATCAGACTTTCTCGGGGTTGAGAAAATCGGGATGGCCGTATTCCGGGTCCGGGTAGGTGTAAAAGCCTTTTCCGCTCTTCACGCCCAGATCGCCCCTTTCCACCATGTCCTTGAGCGCCTGGGGCGGCCTGTCTCGTTCATCGCCGGAATCCTGGTAATAGACCATTTCGATATCGTAAACGACATCCAGCCCCACGTTGTCCATCATGCCGAACGGTCCATATTTGGTTCCAACGAACGTCATCCACGCGCGGTCTACGTCGCGGAAGTCCACGTAATCGTTTCCCCACATCCACAGGACTTCCCGCTTGACCGCCCTCCAGACGCGGTTGAAACAAAATCCCAACAGTTCCTTTTTCACCGTCAGCGGTATGCAGCTCATGGAACGCACCCAGGCCACGCCTTTTTCCAGGACTTCCGGCGCGGTGCGGGTACCGCCCATGACATCGGCCATGTTGTGGCCCATGAGGATAAAATAGAAATGAGTATTCAGACACTTCTCCGGCCTGCCCGTGCTTTCTTCCATTTTGGAGATGGGCATGGAGGAGCTGTTGGTGGCGAAAATCGTTTCGGGCGGGGCCAGTCTGCCCAGTTCGGCGAACACTTTTCGTTTTAGTTCCAGGTTTTCGGGAACCACCTCGACCACGAATTCGGCATCCCTGACCGCCCGGGCGAGATCGTCCGTCACCGGGATGCTCGCGTGGAGCGATTCCAGCCGCTCCCAGGGAATGCTGGGTTCGATCCCCTTGGATTGAAAATCGGCGCGCAGTCTCTGAAAGGTTTCTTCAAAGGATTCTTTTCGAACATCGAAAACAGTGACCGTATAACCGGAGTGGGCGGCCAGCAGCGCGATCTGGGTTCCCAGGACGCCTGCGCCTATGATCGAGATCCTTTGAAACGGTTTTTCCATGCGTCTTTTTCCTTTCAGGGGCGTCGAGCAATGGCGGTTGATGCTCGAGTTCTTTCAAGTATATACTGCTCCGCGATTCCGCCATACGAGAAGAGCTATGAAGCGGATATCCGGCGCGTGAAAACATTCATCAGGGTAGTACGGGAAAGCTGGAGATTCAACATAAATTTGTGGTTAATAGCGCTAAGGGAGCGAACATGACCAAGCGTGTTTTCGCCTTCTCGATTTTCCCGGGCCCGTACGCCGTCGTCGGAATGGCGCCGGGCTCCCGGACGCCGGAATGGGCCGAAAAGGGCGATTTTGTCTCCCTGACCAGGACGCCGCATGAGCTTTCCATCGTCTGCCCGGATGAGCAGGTTCCCTGGGAGATCGACCGGGAAACCGGGTGGCGGGTGTTGCAAATCAAAGGCCCGCTCGATTTCAGCCTGGTCGGGGTGATCGCCGACATAGCGGCGGTCCTGTCCGGCCACGGGATCGGTATATTCGTCATCTCCACCTTTGAGACCGACTACATCCTGATTCGCGATCAGGACCTCGATCGCGCCGCCGAGGCGTTGCGTCGGGAAGGCCATATAGTGGAAACATTATAGTCCACTGTCATCCGAGCTTGACAAGCGAGAAGTCATATCGTTATTTAAATACCGTTATAATCGTGTTTAAACGTTATCACTACCATTCGCTTACCAAGGGAGGCGCTAAAAAATGAAAAAATTGTTATGCTGTTTTCTGGTGGTCGTGGCGGCGTTGTTTTTCGCCAATGCCGCATTCGCGAAAGTCGTTATCAAGTTAGCCAACGCTGGCCCCGACAATCCCGACAACCGCACGGTGAAAGCCGTCGAAATTTTCAAGAACATGGTTGAAAAAGGCACCAACGGCGAAGTCGAGGTCAAGGCCTACCATGCTTCCAAGCTGGGCAACGAACGCGAGGCCCTGGAAGGCGTGCGCATGGGTACCATCGAAATGGCCACACTGTCTTCCGGTCCGGTTCCCGGTTTTTTCGAACCCGCCGTCGTGTTTGACATCCCCTATCTCTTTTCCAGCGCCCCCGCCGCGTGGGTAGTGTTCGACGGTCCTTTCGGCCAGGAATTCAGCCAGGCGTTTCTGGACAAGACCGGCGTCAGGATTCTGGCGATTAGCGAAAACGGCTACCGCCATTTCACCAATAACGTTCGCGAGATAAAAGAGCCCAAGGACATGAAGGGGCTCAAAATCCGCACCATGGAAAACCCCGCGCACATCGAAATGGTGAAGGCGCTGGGCGCGGACCCCACGCCGATCGCTTTTGGCGAATTGTACATGGCGCTCCAGCAGAAGGTAGTGGACGGCATGGAATGCCCGGTAGTGCTGATCTACGACATGAAGTTCTATGAAGTTCAGAAGTACATGATCCTGGACGGCCACTTGTACAACCCCATCTTCGTGTTCATGAACGACAAGTTTTTCACGGAAAAGCTCACCCCCGATCAGCAGAAAGTCGTGGCCGAGGCGGCCAAAGTTCTGGCTCACACGCATAACGGCTTCTCACAGAAGGCCAACATCGAAGGCATCGCCAAGCTGAAAGAGAAGGGCATGCAGATCTATCAGCCCACGGCCGAGGAACTCGTGATGTTCAGGGAAATCGCTCAGCCGGCGGGTCTGGGATTCGTGAAGAATAAAGCGGGCGAAGAATGGACCGCCAAGATCCTCAAGGCCGCCGAAGAAGCCGAAAAGCAGGTAGGCGCCGACGCCGACAAGACCGTGCAGGACTACATCAAGATGGCCGACGAGGAATATAAAAAGATAAAATAACGACAGCTTCGCGGAAACCTTCGGGTTTCCGCAAACAATAAGGGCATCGTTCCCTTAACGGTATAGACAGGGGAGATGGCCGGAGGCAAGTTCAAGCCCTCTCCCCTGTCTTGTGATTGCGCCGGGATGTTATGAAAAAGATCTCATATGCCATAAACCGGCTGGCGTCGGCCTTGAGCGCCGTCTCCTGCTGGTTCCTGATCGCCCTGGGCGTGGCCATGTGTATCGTGGTGCTGCTCCAGGTGTTCTTCCGCTTTGTAGTTTATATCCCGTTCCCCTGGTCGGAAGAGCTGGCGCGCTATCTCATGATCTGGCTGGGCATGGTGGGATCGTTCGTGGCGCTCAGAAGGGGACGGCACATCGGGGTGACCATCCTGATCGAGCGAATTCCCGCGAGGATCGGCGTCGTTCTAACGCCCCTGCTGCAGGCGGTCATGGTCGCCTTTCTGTGGGTGATCGCTCAACAAGGCATGTATCTGGCGCTGTTCAATGCGGCGCAGAAATCGCCCGCCATGCAGATTCCCATGTTCTACACCTATCTGGCCGTACCCGTGGGAGCGGCGCTTATGATCATCGAACTGATCGCGGGAATCCTGCACGGCCTTTTCCCCACCGAGGCCGGGAATGAACTCAAAAGCGCGGCGCCGGTGAGCTGACGATGGGAAACAAGAGGCCGCGACAATGCTGATAGGAATGGCGCTCGTATTCATAGCCACCCTGGCGCTCGGTTTTCCCGTGGCGTTCTGCCTGGGGATGACCTCCTTGGTGGCGCTCATCGCCTCGGACGTTCCTCTGAGTCTGATGGCGCAGCGGATGTTCACGGGCGTCGATTCCTTCCCGCTCATGGCCGTGCCCTTTTTCGTGCTGGCGGGGGAACTGATGAACCGGGGCGGCACCACCTGGCGGCTGATCAATTTCGCCAACGTGCTGGTGGGGAGAATACGGGGCGGGCTGGCCCACTCCAATATCGTGGCTTCCATGTTTTTCGGCGGTATTTCCGGCTCCGCCGTGGCCGACGCTTCGGCCATGGGCACGGTGCTGGTGCCCGGCATGGTGCGGGCCGGGTACGACAAGGGCTTTTCCGCGGCGGTGACCGCGGCTTCCAGCACGGTGGGCCCCATTATTCCGCCTTCCATTTTCATGGTGATCATGGGGGTGACCACCGGGCTGTCCATCGGCGGCTTGTTCGCGGCGGGCATCATTCCGGGGCTGCTGCTGGGATTTTCCATGATGGCGCTTTCCTATTATCTGGCCATCAAGCACAACTATCCTCGCGTGGAGGAGCCCTTTACCCTCCGCAATCTGTTCATTAGTCTGAAGGCCGCGGGTCCGGCGCTGCTGGCCCCCATCATTATCCTCGGCGGGATTCTGGGCGGAGTGTTCACTCCCACCGAAGCGGCGGCCGTGGCGGTTTTATACGCCATGTTCCTCGGCTTGGTGGTATACAAGGAACTCAACCTCCGGCAGCTGGCCTCGGTGTTTGTCGAAAGCGCGGTGACCACCGCCGTGCTGCTGCTGATTATCGGCATGGCCAATATTTTCGCCTGGGTGCTCACGGCGGAGCAGGTTCCGCAGCGTATCGCCGAAGCCATGCTGAGCCTGAGCGACAATCCCTATGTCATTCTGATGCTCATCAATATTTTTCTCATTTTTATCGGAATGTTCCTGGAGGGAGGCGCGGCCATCATCATTCTGGCGCCCACGCTGTTGTCCGTGGCCACGGGCGTGGGTATCGACCCCCTGCATTTCGGGTTTGTCATGGTGCTCAACATCGTGGTGGGGTTATTGACCCCGCCGCTGGGAGTCTGTCTGTTCGTGGTGTGCGGCGTGACAGGGCTCCCGCTTTCCACCGTCACCCGTTCGATCATGCCTTTTCTGGCCCTGGAATTCGGCGTGCTGCTGCTGGTGACCTATATCCCCTGGATTATCCTGGTTATACCCCGCGCCTTGGGGTATGTCTGACCGTTTATTGGAGAATACCTGAAAAACGTATGGAAGAGAGAATTTCGCGACTTGTCAAAAACCTCCGGGCGTCCGTTATCCGGGAAATGTCGGTGCGGGCGGCCACCTATGATAATGTGATTTCACTGGGCATCGGAGAGCCGGATTTCGACACCCCGGACGACATCTGCCGCTTGGCCCTGGAAGACGCGGTGTGCGGGTCCACGCATTACACGCCGTCGCAGGGCGATCCCGAGCTGCTCAAGGGGTTGGAGAACTATTTAAAGGAATGGTTCGGGTTTGACGCCCCCGCCCGGGACATCGTGATCACCGGCGGCGGCATGGGCGCGCTGACCGCCTTTTTCCGTACCGTGCTCGATCTCGGAGACGAAGTGATCGTGCCGGAACCCCATTTTCCGGCTTACCGGGCGCACATCGAATGGGCGGGCGGCGTGGTCCGTTACGCCGCCACCACTATCGACAACGGTTTTGTGATCACGCCCCAGGCCGTGGAAGCGGCCTTGACCGCAAAAAGCAAGGTCCTGCTGCTCAATTCCCCCAACAACCCCACCGGCGCGGTGATTCCGGGACCGGTTCTGGACGATCTGGCCGATCTGGTCCGGGCGAAGGATCTGCTGGTGGTCACCGACGAGGTGTACGACCGGCTGCTGTACGACGGACGACGGCATGAATCGATCATGACCCGCCCCGGCATGGCCGAACGGACCATGGTGATCGGGTCGTTTTCCAAGTCCTTTGCCATGACCGGCTGGCGCCTGGGCTGGGCCTTCGGCCCCACCTGGCTGATGAAGGAAATGCTCAAGGTGGTGGCCTACCTCACGTCCTGCGCGCCTTCGGTGTCACAGCGGGCCGCGGTGGCCGCGCTTAAACATGGCCAGAAGGCCGTGGACGACATGGTGGAGGAATTCCGCCGCCGCCGGGATTTTATCTATGACGCCTTTTGTTCGCTCCCCGGAGTGCGGGTAACCAAGCCCGCCGGGTCGTTTTACATGTTCCCCAACATCGAATCGCTCACCGACGATACGGAAAGGTTCGCGCTGGAGCTGCTGGATCAAGAACGGGTGGTGGTGGTGCCGGGTTCCGCGTTCGGCCCTTCGGGCGCCGGTTGCGTCCGGGTGGCCTTTACCGTGGATCAGGCCAAGCTGGTGGAAGCCATGGAGCGGATCAAACACTTCGTGACCCGCTGAACCATTACTTGAAGGACTGTTTTCATGAATCCGGCGTTAAACGACACTGAAAAAATTATCGAACTCAGGCGAACCATCCACAGCCGACCGTCCCTGGCGGAAGACGAGACCGCGACCGTGGCCACGCTTACTGATTTTATCGCCCCCTATAAACCGGACCGTGTTCTTGCGGGGATCGGCGGGACCGGCGTCGCTTTTGTGTTCGAAGCGCCCGAGCCCGGACCGACCGTGCTGTTCCGGTCCGAACTCGACTGCGTTCCGGTGGCCGAAAAGAACAGCTTCTCCCATTGCTCCTCGCGCGTCGGGCTTTCCCATTCCTGCGGGCATGACGGGCACATGGCTATCGTGTCCGGGCTGGCGCCGTGGTTGGTTTCCGGGCTTATCAAGAAAGGCCGGGTGGTTCTTTTTTTTCAGGCGGCGGAAGAAACAGGGGAGGGCGCCGAACGCGCTATTGACGATAAACGATTCGCGGAAATCGCGCCCGATTTCGTGTTCGCGCTGCACAACCTGCCGGGATTTCCCCTGGGGCAAGTGATTGTTCGCGAGGGTTTGTTCAGTTGCGCGTCCACGGGCATGGTGGCCGCGCTCAAGGGCGTTTCGGCGCACGCGGCGCACCCGGAACAGGCCCGCTGCCCGGCGCTGGCCATGGCTGAAATCATACAAAACCTGCTGGCGCTGCCCACGCGGTTTGATTTTTTCACCCTGGTAACGGTCATTCACGCGCGGCTGGGGGAGGTGGCCTTTGGAACCACGCCCGGTTACGCGGAGATCATGGCCACCTTTCGAGCGGACGGCGACGACCGGCTGCGGAAGCTGCTCGACGAGGCCCAAGGGGTAATTTCCAAGAGCGCCGTTGATCATGGGTTGGATCATGACATTTCCTGGCGCGATCCCTTCGCGGCCACGGTAAATCATCCCCAGGCGTTGCGACTGGTGGAAAAGGCGGCCCGGGCGATCGGGGCGGATCTGGTCAGGGCGGAGAACCCCTTTCGCTGGTCGGACGATTTCGGGCAATTCACCGCTCGGTTTCCCGGCGCCATGTTCGGGCTGGGCGCGGGAGTCGATCATTCGCCCCTGCATAGCCCGTATTACGATTTTCCGGACGAGCTGATTATGACGGGTGTTGGGTTGTTCGAGGAGATTATTCGCGAGCTGTTGGGGTAATCCGACTCAGGCCTGTTGGGCGCCGCCGCGAGCGTCCACGAGCCACAAACCGTAGCCGGTACGGAATCTGGTCACGCACAGGCGCACTTTTCCACCCGAACACCCGGTCAGTTCCAGGGTAAATTCGCTTCTGGTCACCAACGAACCGTGGGTGGTCAGAAAAGCGCCCCTGACCTCGCGAACGCCGGGGCTTTCGACGATGACTTCCAGCGGCGCCTCGACCAAGTCGTATCGGCAGGCGTAGTCCAGACCCTGCCATATGGCCGCTTCAACGGTGGGATATTCGGTCGGCTCCTCAAGCAGCTCCATCGTCGATCGTTCGTTCATTGATTCTGATGTTGCTTCTTTTCCTGCATTTTTTCCCGCATCTCTTCTTTTTTGGCCTGGTAGGCGGAGTATTGTTCGCCGCTCAACACCTGTTGCAGCTCCCCGTCTTTTTCATCCCCGATTTTCTTGATTTCCCGGAACTTGCGAAATTTGTGTTCATCGGAATCGTAAACGGTCTGGACCTTTTCGGCGGACTGCAAGTTGATGTCATGAACCTTTCCCGCCTGATCCGCGCTGAGGTTCAACTCCTTTTTCATCCATCGGTCCTCGAGTTCCGCGCGCTGCTGGGGCGTGGTGTTTTCCATCAGCCGTTGCAGTTTTTCAGCCGCGTCTCCCTGAGCCATGACCGATACGGGCGCCAGAACCATTAAAAGGTACGCCATGGCCGCGAAAAGTAGCATAATTTTTTTCATGTCGTTCCTCCCCTCAAAGCGCTGTTGTTGCGTTTCAGAATAATCACGCCGCGCCGAATTTAAAGAAGCGGCAGCGCTATGGAGAGGAACGTTCCGGCTTTGATCGCGGCGCGGTCATCGGTGAGTCCGTTGTTTGATTTTCAGATAAATGATTCCGCCCATGATCGTCTGGACCATCACCAGTATTCCCAGCGCGATCCGGTAGTAACCGCCCAGCGATCCGCCGCCGTGATGGAGGTCTTCCATAATTTCCATGATGAAGCCTTCTTCATCCATTTGATCCGTGGAGGCCTGGCCCAATTTTTGTGTATCGCTCTCTCCGACGCTTTCGGCCACGGCCTGGTCGCCGGATAATATGATATCTCCCAGGGAAATCCCCATGCCGGTCAGCGCCTGGACAAAGAGAAATATCGCCAGGATTATACCCATCTGACGATGATGTTTCCTCAATTCGGACTCTTTCATACGCCCCCCCTTCGATTTTAAACGATAGTCATGCAAACGCCGAGGCCGCCAGGCCATGGCTCGCGATTTGGATGTTCCCAGCCGATAACGATGAATTTACCCCGGTATTTTCTCATAACGAGACGCTTTTGGGGGATTAATAATTAATTAATTGTCGGGGGGCGGCCCGTGAGAGGGGCGCAAAGGTTGTGCTATACTGGTTCGAATCCTTAAATCACGAGGTGATCTTATGAACAGTGCGGAGACGAAACTCTTTGCACGGCGGCTGATGCGGGAAGTATGGGAACCGTTCGATTTTCGATTATACCAAGCTCTCTGAGTTCTATCATGACGACGTGGTAGGGCGGCATCGGTCTCAGACCATCCGTCTGGCCGATATTGAAAATCGTCTGCGGTGGGACCGAGAAAACTACCGCGATCCGGTCTATGCCATCAAGGAACTGATCGCCGCCGAAGACGAATTCGCGATCCGTTTTATCTATACGGCCAGGGACGCGAAAAGCGGGAACGAGGTCGCGGTGGACGTCGTCTATTTCTACCACCTGAGGGGGGAAAAATAGACCGGTTCCGGCTGCTGTCTTCCCAGGATTTCGACTATTTGGAAAAAGCCTGAGCTAATGGCTTCGCGGGAAAGCGGTTCCGGGGAGCCTCATTGGTAAACGGGAAGGCTCCCGGTCATACGGTGTGTATGGCCTTGCCTCGGTCAGATCCTGACACGGCGCAGCGCCACGCGTCTTTGTCTCACTTTTCTGCGGATGCGCAGCGCGGACACGCAGTTCTGATAGTGTTCGAGGCAGGTATACTTGATGTTGGAATGGAGAATCTGGTAGATCGTTCCCAGGGTGGCGCGGTTGGAATCGCAGATGAAGGTGTCGGGAATCAGTTTCCCGTTCTTCTCCTTGAGGATGGTCAGACCCTTGCCGATATCGGCCAGCAGATGCGCGTCGCTTCCGGAAGTCATGTGCTTGTTGAAGCGTATGGCGGCGCACAGTGCCCGGTAATTCTGGGTCTGGCTCATCTGGCCGTTGATGACCTCCATGGCGTCGCAAAAACCGATCATCCTGGTCGACAGGTCCCGGTTCCAGTTAATGTTCTTGAACCAGAGCCCGAAGGGATGCGGAAGGACCACCAGCGACACGCCGTACTTGTGTTTGATGTCGTCGTCCAGGAAGGATTCCATGGACCGGCTCAACCGGGTCATACGGGCGGTCTTGAACTTTTCCACTTCCGCCAGGTAAAACCGTTCCAGGTTTTCGGGCTTCTTGAAATAGAAGAGCAGTTCCTTGCCTTCGCGGGTTCCCAGTTCCAGACCGCACAAAAAAGGCGTCCCGCTGTTTTGCGCCAGGCTGTGCCCGGCCAACGATCCCCGGATTTCGTTATGGTCGGCTATCGCCAGCCCGATATGTTTTGCTTGAGCGGCGTCCACCGCTTCGGACACATTAATACGTCCATCGGAATAACAGGTGTGCACATGAAGGTCATACAGCATGTGAAAAGGGTCCTTATCATTGTTTCCGCCGCGGAAAGATACGTAATCGTCATAATAAGGGCGCGGCCAAGCTTGCGCGCGAAGGATGCGTTAACTGACAGGAAATTCCTGGCTTGGCTGGGAAGCGCGGGCGGGAACAAATGTTTTTTTAGTTGAGAAGGAATAACATCCTCGGTGTGTGGCGTGGAAAAAATATATGAGTCTATGATAATAATCGTTTGTAATCATTTTTAAAAGCGGTTTGCGAGAAATCTCTCCGCTTTCCAACCCGCCGACGCGTCCTTTCGGTTTTTCAACCGGATCGACGCGTCAGGCTCATGATGTACGGTCCCTTTATCACAGGCGGCCGGTAAGCGCAACGACTAATAATCGTTCAGGATCTTCAATCCTTGACAAAGAAAGCCCCGCGCCGCTAAGGTGCTTGCGAATTCTCGACCGGGCGCTGTCATGCCCCCTCGCGCGTGAAATTTGAACGCGGCGGGCCTTTAATCATTGGGTCCTGATTTTTAATCGGACGCCAGGAATAAAGCTTAATGGAAATAATGAGACGGGCCGGCTCCCCCCGGTTTAATATTTTTACGGGTGGCGCGAGATTTTTTCCGGAGCGTCTCCTGGAAATACGCGGCAAGGAGATAGTCGGATGAACATGCTGGTGACTGGCGGATGCGGTTTTATCGGCGCCAATTTCATATATCACGAACTGGAAAACCATGATGACGTTTCCATCGTCACCCTGGATAAGCTCACCTACGCAGGAAACCTGGAAAACCTGGAGCCCGCGTTTGAAAAATACGGGGAACGTCTGCGGCTGGTCAAGGGCGACATCGCGGACGCGGAACTGGTGGGCCGGGTACTGGAACCGGGATTCGACGTCATCGTCAATTTCGCGGCCGAATCCCACGTGGACCGAAGCATCGAGGATAGCCTGATTTTCCTGCAAACCAACGTGATCGGGACCCAACGGCTGCTCGAAGGCGCTCGATCCTTCGGGGGGCTGTTCGCGCAGGTGTCCACGGACGAGGTTTACGGATCGCTGGGCAAGGATGGCAGGTTTTCCGAGTCCTCGCCGCTGGCTCCCAATTCTCCCTACGCCGCCAGCAAGGCGGCCGCCGACTTGCTGGTCAGGGCCTATTCCCAAACCCACGGGCTGCCCTACCTGATCACCCGCTGCTCCAACAATTACGGGCCGTACCAGTTCCCGGAAAAACTCATACCGCTCATCATCACCAACGCCTTGGAAGGAAAGCCGCTTCCCATCTACGGCGACGGCCTCAACGTGCGGGACTGGATCTTCGTGCGCGACCATTGTTCGGCCATCGACGAGCTGATCCGTTCCGGCGTTCGCAACGACGTTTTCAATATCGGCGGAAACAGCGAAAAGGCCAACATCGATCTGGTTCGGGAGACTCTGCGCATTTTGGAACGAAAATTGAATAAACCCGAGGGCAGTCTGGAATCCTTGCTGACCTTTGTCAAGGATCGCCCCGGTCACGACCGCCGCTACGCCATGGATCATGGCTATCTGAGCGAGACCACGGGGTGGAAGCCCGGACAAAGTTTCGGCGAGGGTCTGGAAATCACCGTGTCTTGGTACCTGGAGAACCGCGAATGGTGGACTCGCGTCAAGCAGGGCGACTACCAGACCTATTATGAGCGTATGTACGCCGGTCGATAGCGAAGTGTCCGGCGGACATAACGACAAACAGGAGAATACCGTGAATTCATCGGATGACCAATCAACGGATAGCCGGTCCATTCTCTTTGTGTGCTACGGGAATATTTGCCGAAGCCCCATGGCGAAGTTTTTGTTTGAACGGCTGGCGCGGGAAAACGGAATCGAGGGGGCGCGGGTTTCGTCCGCCGGGCTGCACGCGCTGCCAGGCAATCAGTCTCCGGAAGAGGCGCTGGAGGCCATGTCCGAGATCGGTATCGACATGAGCGGTCACCGGGCGCAAACGGTCGCTCCTTCCATAGATTCGGAATATGACCTGATTCTGCTTATGGACCGGAGCAACCTGCGGGAATTCAACAGCTTGTTCCCGGAATCGTGTCCCAAGACGAAATTGCTCGGCTCGTTCGCCAAAAAGAACGCCAAGAAAGACGTTCAAGACCCGTACGGCGGCTCCCTGGATGACTATCGGGATTCCCGCGACGCCATTATGATGGCCGTTAAGGGGCTGGTCGAAAAACTCGCCGCGGGCAAACTGGATTAGTTAGAACCATTCCCGAACACTGTGCCTTACCTCTGCCCCTGTCCCATGCCCGGAGCCATCCCCTGCATGTTCTTCATGTTGGGCATTTCCATTTTCTGATACCCGGAAGGGATGGTAAACAACGAATCCTCCACCGGGCCTTCCTGGATATTGGTGAGTTCGAACTGCACGTCGTTGCCGCCGCCCTCGGAGGTGAACTTCACGGGAAATTGCAGTTTTTCCGAAACCCACTGGGTGAAGGTTCCCTGTGAGCCGTCCTTGGGTTCCACCAGGTATTTGTCGCACTCGTAACCGTTCACGGTTTCCTTGCCCAGAAGCTTGCGTTTCCCGAATTCGGCGATCTGCTCCTCGGACATGGTCCCGCGCCCCAGGGAGCCCACATTATTCATTTCCAGATAGGCGTTGACCCCCGGCATGAGCACCCAGCTTTTTCCCTGGGCGGAATCCACGATGGTCACCGATCCCATGGTTTCCAGTCGCATCCGCTGATCCTTGACATAGAGTTTACCGGGCATGGACCGCCCGTTGGCCGTCTGTTCCACGTCCGCCGAGAATTCGGCCGCCGTCGCGATAATCCCGAACAGTACCATCGCCGTCAAAACAAACGCCGCCGTCGCCACAGCCAAAAGCCTGGTTTTCATAGTATACTTCTCCCGCGCATTATCCTTCGATTGTGTTCATTCCTGCCTGGTCGATATCAAACATTACCGGAAGTGACAAGCCATATAATGATGGGGCGATTTTTCCTCGAGCAGCGGTTCGGTGGAGACGCACACGTCCCGGGCGTAGGGGCAGCGGGTGTGGAAGCGGCACCCTGACGGCGGGTTGACGGGGCTGGGGATTTCGCCCTTGAGGGGCTCGAACGGTTTGTGGGAGTGGTTGACCTCGATCTTGGGCGCCGACGCGAGCAGCGCTTCCGTGTAGGGGTGTTGCGGAGGCCGGAGGAAGTCCTCCTTGGGCCCCAGGTCCATCATCTTGCCCAGGTACATCACCGCGATCCGGTCGCTCATGTGGTAAATGACCGATAGATCGTGGGCGATAATGAGATAGGTAAGGTTGAAGCGGGCCTGCAAGTCGATCAGCAGATTGATGATTTGCCCCTGTATGGAAACGTCCAGGGCGGACACGGGCTCGTCCGCGACGATAAAGCCGGGATTGAGGGCCAGGGCTCGCGCCACGCCGATCCTTTGGCGCTGTCCGCCGCTGAATTCGTGCGGATACCGATAGTACATGGAGGGTTGCAGGCCGACTTCCCGCATCAGATCCAGAACGGCTTCGCGTATTTCCTTGCGGTTTCCCACGCGGTGGACCATCAACGGCTCGCCGATGAGCCAGCCCACGGTCTTGCGCGGATTGAGCGACGAATAGGGGTCCTGAAAAATGAACTGCATTTCCCGGCGCATGGCCCGCAATTCCTTGGCGTCGAGCTGGAGCAGATCGACGCCGCGAAAATTGATCGACCCCGCCGTGGGCTCTTCCAGCCGAAGCAGGAGTTTTCCCAGGGTGGACTTACCGCATCCGCTTTCGCCGACCAGTCCCAGGGTTTCCCCGGCCGCGATACGAATATCCACGTTGTCCACGGCCCTCAGGACCCGGCTTGTTCCGCCAAAGGGGCCGGATTTGATCCGGTAGTGTTTTACGAGGCCCTGGGCCTCGATCAGAAACTCGTTATTCGATGTTTGCGGCGCGGAAGCGGTTTTCATTTGCCGTACCCATACCCGTACCAGAAGCAGCGCACGAAGTGGCCCGGTTCGATCTCCTTGAGTTCCGGTTCGCTTTTATCGCACGGTTCGAACACCTCCGTGCAGCGTGTGCGGAACTTGCATCCCGACGGCAACTCGGACAGGTTGGGCACCACGCCGGGGATGGTGTGCAGCCGCTCGTTCTTGCCCAGCGTGGGGACCGATTTGAGCAGATTCACCGTGTAGGGGTGGAGCGGGTTTTGGAACAGGAGATCCACGGAAGATTCTTCCACCAATCTCCCGGTGTACATGACCGCAACCCGGTCGGCCATCTGGGCCACCACCCCCAGATCGTGAGTGATGAGCAGGATCGAGGTTTGGATCTCGCTCTTGAGATCGTTCATCAGGCTGAGGATCTGGGCCTGAATGGTGACGTCCAGCGCCGTGGTGGGTTCGTCGGCGATGAGCAGCGCGGATTGCACGCCATGGCCATGGCGATCATGACCCGCTGGCGCATGCCCCCGCTCAGTTGATGCGGATATTGCTTCATGACCCGGTCCGGGTCGGGGATGTTCACCAGTTTCAGGGCTTCCCGGACTTTGTCCCGTACGGCGTTCCCGGAAAGATGCTGGTGGGTCTTGAAGACCTCGGACACCTGGTTGCCCACGGTGTACACGGGGTTCAGCGAAGTCATGGGCTCCTGGAAGATCATGGAGATGTCTTTTCCCCGTATGGAGCGCATCTCCGAATTGGACAGGGAAAGCGTGTCGCGGCCGTCGAAGTGGATGGAACCGCCGGTAATCGAGGCCACCGGTTTGGGCAGCAGACGGAGGAGGGAAAGCGCCGTCACGCTCTTGCCGCACCCGCTTTCACCCACCAGCCCCAGCGTTTCGGCCGGTTCGATGGAAAAACTGACGCCTTCGACGGCGTTGAAGGCGCCCTCGTCGGTTTTGAAGGTAACAACCAGGTCGTTTACTTCTATGAGTGACATGTCAATTCCGACCGATCAAACGTCAAAACGTTTACCGGAGCGTGAAAGTTTTACGGGCGGCCTTCACAAACCATTCGGACACTATGCCATACATTGGAGTGGTCATCAATCTTCACTTTCGCCTAAGGCTCTATTCCTTGTGGAAATTACCAGCGCCGTTCACGACCCGTGGGCTGGTTCCGATTTTCGCCGTAAATATGGGAAGATATTGCAGAAGCGCCTTGACTATATCGTTTGGGCTCCCTATAACTTCGCCATGGGCGCAATGAAGCGGGCGGCAATCGGTGTGGATATGGGCGGAACCAACGTCAGGCTCGGAGTGGTGGGGCAGGACGGAGCGGTGATCCGCCGGGCGCGTTTCGCGAGCGACGTCCACGGGGGGCCGCATGATTTTATCGGGCGGCTGAGCGGCGTCATGAAGGAGTTGGCGGCGGACTGCGCTCAAAATGGCGTGGAGATCGTGGCCGCCGGTCTGGGCGTTCCCGGAAACATTCTGAGCGACGCCGGGCTTGTCGTGATTTCCCCCAATCTGCCGGGATGGCGCAACTTCAATGCGCTTGAAGCGTTCTCCGGCTGCTTGCCGTTTCCGGTGGCGATCGATAACGACGCCAACGTCATCGCCCTGGGTGAAAAATGGTTCGGCGCGGGCCGGCCGTATCAACATTTCCTGTGCCTGACCCTGGGCACCGGCGTGGGCGGCGGCCTGATCCTCAACGGAACGGTATGGCGCGGAAGCTGGGGAAGCGGCGGCGAAGTGGGGCACATGACGATCGATCCCCGGGGGACGGTATGCCCCTGCGGCGGCAGGGGGTGTCTGGAAACCGAAGCCTCCGCCACCGCGATCCGGAGAAAGGCGCTGGAGTTTTTAGAGGGCGGCGCGAGGTCGACGCTAACGGAATACCTGTCCAAGCCCGAATCGTTGACCGCTCACGAGGTGGCCGACGCCGCCAGACGGGGAGACGACCTGGCCATGGGTATATACCGGGGCGTGGGCGCGGCGCTGGGAAGAGCCATGGTAAACGTGATGAATCTCCTGGGGCTGGAGGCCTTTCTGATCGGCGGGGGCGTGAGCGGCGCGTTCGATCTGTTCCGGCCGTCCATCATGGCCGAGATCGAACGGGTGTCCACGTTGTTTCCCGTGGAGACCTACCGGGTTTTACAGACGGAACTGGGCGAGGACGCGGGTGTGCTGGGGGCGGCGAGGCAGGCGTTCGACCGTGTCGGAGGCTTGTCTTGACGCAACCGCCGCAGGTTTGTTACAGATAAGCGGATCAATACATGAGGAGTCGTGAAGATGGCCCAAAAGGTTAGCCGGAAAAAACTGCTGAAAGACACGGATGAGTTTCTCTCGCTGAGCGCCCGGGGTGTAAACTGGATGCGCGACAACAGGAAATGGGCCTATATTATCGCCGCATCCTTTGTCTTTATCCTTGTTGCGTTTGTTATCGGACGCGCGGTGTATAATTCCAATCAGAACACCAGGCGGCTGGCGTTTCAGGAAGCCGTGAATCTCACCGAACAGGAAGGCTCCGCCGATCAGGCCATCGTCAAGCTCAATGAATTCCTGAAAAAATACGGCGGCAGCGACCTGGGCCCGCTGGCCCGTTTGAGCCTGGGCTCGGTCTATTATGACAAGAGCGATTACCCCCAGGCGGTGGAACAATACGAAAAGGCCATGAACGGGTTGAAAGATCATCCCGAAATGGGTCCCATCGCCGCCATGGACCTGGCGTCGGCGTACCAGGCCAACGGGCAGGGCAAGCAGGCCATCGACACTTTGACCGAGCTGGAAGGCAAGCCCGACAATTATCTGAAAGAGGAAACCCTCTACCATTTGGCCCGCCTGTACCATGAAAACGGGGACAAGGAAAAAGCCAGGGAAACGGGCGAAAAGTATGTGAAGGAATATCCCGATTCCCCCAATTCCGACTTTCTGAAAAACCTGCTCGGTCTGGCCGACAATAAAACCGAGAATAAAACGGACGCCGCCTCCTGAAAACCCGTTCCGGTTTCGGCTTCTCATTCCGTAAACAAGGCCCCGCGATTGCTCGGGGCCTTATTTTTTTAAAGCCCGGGGATATACGCCATTTGTACTTTTTATCACGTTCTTGGGGAGTTGTTTCGCCTCGCGCGGCGTGTGGCGTATTTTCCTGACCTGATCGTCGATTCCCTTCCAATCTCTTTTCAGTCGTAAACGGATTTCCTCAATAAGAGGTTGACACACCGATTTCGTTCTTTGTATACAATGTAGCTAAATTATAACTAGAGTAATTGTTTTTTTCTCCGGCGGACTCGATTGGTGGGACGGCTTCGGCGCCCTTCGCGGATTGATTGTTTATCAACCCTATCTTCGCCCTTGACGCCGGTCCCCCAAGCATGATTCATTGAACGATCACGGCTGGCTCGATCCACATAAGGGTGGAAAGTGATAATAAGGAGGAGACGCTATGTCCCAGTTTTTCGACGAGAAAATGGAAACCATGCCGGAAGGGGAAATGAAGAAATTTCAGTTGGAAAAACTGAAAGACACGCTGCAATGGGTTTATGAGCGCGTGCCGTTTTACAAGAGCGAATTCGACCGCATGGGACTCAAGGCGTCCAGTCTCACCAAGCTTGAGGATTTAGCCAATTTTCCGTTCACCATCAAAAACGACTTGCGCGATAATTATCCTTTCGGGTTGTGCGCCGTGCCCATTAGCGAGGTGACGCGCATCCACGCCTCCTCCGGGACCACGGGCAAGCCCATCACCGGCCCCTACACCAAGGAAGACGTGGAGCAATGGACCGACTGCATGGCGAGAACGTTCTGGGCGGCGGGAGTCCGGCCTAGCGACATATTCCAGAATGCCTACGGATACGGCCTTTTCACCGGCGGTTTGGGATTTCACCAGGGCGCCCTGCGACTGGGCTGCGCGATCGTCCCCACCTCCTCCGGGCTGACCGAGCGCCAGATCATGCTGATGCAGGATTTCGGGTCCACCGTATTGGGTAGCACGCCCACCTACGCCCTGACCATCGCGGAACGGGCGGAGCGCATGGGGATCGACTTCAAGAATCTCCCGCTTCGGATCGGATCGTTCGGCGCGGAACCCTGGTCCGTGGAGATGCGGAACGAGATCGAGGAGCGCATGGGTATCGCGGCTCATGAAGCGTACGGTCTGACCGAGCTGATGGGGCCGGGCGTGGCCTTCACTTGCGAATATCGAAAACTACACATGAACGAAGACCACGTGTACGCGGAAGTCATAGACCCGGAAACCGAGCAGCCCGCGCCCATGGGCGAGGCCGGGGAAATGGTTCTGACGTCGCTCCAGCGCCGCGCCATGCCCATGATTCGTTACCGGACCAAGGATATCACGCGTCTGGTCCGGGAAAAATGCGCCTGCGGCCGCACGCTCATCCAGATGGAAAAGGTCACCGGCCGTGACGACGACATGCTCATCATCACCGGCGTGAACGTATTTCCCTCCCAGGTGGAAAGCGTGCTGATGGAGTTCAAGGAAATCGAACCCCATTATATGATCCGGGTGCGCAAGAAAGGCTATCTCGACGTCATGCTGGTCGAAGTGGAAGCCCGGCGGGAAGTCTATGACGCGGGGCATAAGCGGCTGGAAGATCTGGGGAAACAGGTGAGCGCCCGAATTCAGCAGGTTATCGGTATTAATGTTCCGGTGATGATCGTTCCCTACGACACCATACCCAGAAGCGAAGGCAAGGCCAAACGAATCATCGACGAACGCAACGCCCGATGAACAAACGCGGGGACACGTCTTTGCCGCGCGTGTCCCGGCGCGGTTTTAACTTAAACAGCAGGGGTAAGCCACATGCATAAGCTATTGACGGACAACCCGGGCGCGAAAATGCTCATGCTCGGGAATGAGGCCATTGCAAGAGGGGCGCTGGAGGCGGGAGTAGCCTTCGCCACCACCTATCCCGGAACGCCTTCTTCGGAAATCGCGGAAAACTTTTTCAAAATATCGCAGGAAAGCGATCTGTACTTCGAATATTCCACCAATGAAAAAGTGGCCCTGGAAGTGGCCTCGGCGGCGGCCACCGTGGGCCTGCGCACCATGTGTTCCATGAAGCATGTCGGAGTCAACGTGGCGGCGGACCCGCTCATGACCCTGGCCTATGTGGGTGTCAAGGGCGGGCATGGTGGTGCTCACCGCCGACGACCCATACATGTTTTCGAGCCAGAACGAGCAGGACAACCGGTATTACGGAAAGCTTTCGGGGTTGCCCCTGCTGGAGCCTTCCTCGGTTGAGGAAGCCAAGGAAATGATCAAGTACGCGTTCGATCTTTCCGAACAGCTCAAGGAACCGGTCATTTTCCGCACCACCACGAGGATCAACCATTCCAGCGGCGTCATCGAACTGGGTTCCATGAAGCCGAGGGTGACCAAGGGTGAATTCGTCAAAGACCCCTTCAGCCTGGTTACCGTTCCGGCGGTGTCGCGTCAGCTCCATGTCAAGCTGCTCGGCCATTGGGAAGAAGCCCGGGAACTGGCCAACAAGAGCGAATTGAACAAGGTCGAGGGCCAGGGTTCCTGGGGCGTCATCGCCAATGGCGTCAGCTACAACTATGTCAAGGACGCGCTCGCCGACCTCGGATTGCAGGATAAGGTGAAAGTCCTGAGGATAGGCTTCACCAATCCGTTCCCCGACGCGCGGGTCAAGGACTTCCTCAAGGGCCTCGAAAAGGTATTGATCGTGGAAGAGGGTGAACCCTTCATGGAAGAAAGCGTCAAGGCCTGCGCCCAGGAGATCGGCTTTGTCAATTCCATCAAGGGAAAGGACAAGTCGCTGTTTTCACGGCTGTATGAGTTCGACCCCGCCATGGTCCGAAAGAATATCGCGGGTTATTTCGGCGTGCCATATACCCCATCGTCTCCGCTGGATGTGTCCGACATTCCCGAAATTCCGAACCGTCCGCCGAACCTGTGCGCCGGCTGTCCGCATCGCGCGACCTATTCCGGGGTGCGAAAAGCGCTGGGCGATGAGGCCATCTATCCCACGGACATCGGTTGCTACACCCTGGGCGTGCTGCCGCCTCTGAGCATGGCGGACTACGTCATTTGCATGGGATCGAGCGTCAGCACGGGCTCCGGCTTTGCGCGGGCGACCGGCCGCAAGGTGGTTTCGTTCATCGGGGACTCCACCTTTTTCCATTCGGGGATGACCGGCCTGGTCAACGCGGTGCACAACAATCACAACATGACGCTGATCATCGTCGATAACGGCACCACCGCCATGACCGGACAGCAGCCGCATCCGGGAATCGACTCCGAAAGAATCGGCCTGCAGCGGACCCGCGTGTCCATCGAAGCCGTCGTCAAAGCCTTGGGCGTTTCGGATGTGGAAGTCATCAGTCCACTCAAGACCAAAAAATTCGTGGAAATCGTCGAAAAGGCCACCAACCGGGAAGGCGTTTCGGTCATTATATCCCGGGAAATCTGTCCGCTGTACGCGAAAGCGACGGGCGAAAAGTCCAAGCGTCCCTTCTACGTCGATCAAAGCAAGTGTAAGAACGACCGTGACTGCATTAATCAACTCGCGTGTCCGGCGTTCTACCTGGAGGAGGAGAAGGTTTGCATCAACGAGGATTCGTGTATCGGCTGCACGCTCTGCGCGCAGATTTGTCCTGAAAACGCGATTCTGCCTCTGAAGAAATAGGAGAACCATATGGACGCTACAAAATTGTTGATCGTGGCCGTGGGCGGACAAGGCAATCTGCTGGCCTCGCGCGTGCTCGGTGAAGCGGCTATTATGGCGGACGTTCCCGTTCGCATGAGCGAGATCCACGGCATGGCTCAGCGCGGCGGCGTGGTGGAATCGTCGGTGCTCTTCGGCCAGGCGCTCAGCACCGTTATTTCCGACGGGGAAACGGACGTGCTGGTGGGATTCGAACCTTCCGAAACCCTGCGGGCCCTGAAACGATGTAACAAGAACACGGTGGTGATCAGCAGTATCAGTCCGCTGCCGCCCTTTACCGTGACCATCGGAAAAGGAACGTACCCGGATATAAAAAGCTCCTTTAAAAAAGTTGCAGAAAAGTGTAAGAAGCTATATGCCTTCGATGGTATCGACCTAGCGCATAAAGCCGGAACAGCTCTTTCACTAAATATGGTAATGCTGGGAGCCCTGGCGCAAACGGGGACCATACCGCTTTCCGTTGATGTTCTCAAGGAAACGATCCGTACCAAGACCAAAAAAGCCTTTGCGGACATGAACCTGAAAGCGTTTGAGTTGGGTTACGAAGCAGCGGCGACGGCCGCATAGATTGCCTTCCGGCGCGTGCCGGGTGGCAGAGATATTCAGCTATGAGTGTGCTATCAAAGATCCTGTCTCGAGAAAAACACGGAGAACGGAAGAAAGCGGAGTCCGGACACCGGACGTTTCTTGATTTCCTGGAGAGCGCCGCGGAGGAGATCGATCAATTGATCGATGAGAATCCGAACTGGTACCGTGAACTTCCCTACCGGGCGCCCATGAGCCCCGAGCAGGCCCGCGAGTTTGAAATCGAAAAACGGGCCGTGTGGCGGCGGGTGATTTTCGACGCCAAGCGCAGTAAACTGGCCGCCTTGCGGTGGGAATGCACCAATGACGAAAAGAGCCGGGATCTGTGCGCGCGGATGAACGGCAAGGTATTCTTCCATAACGAGTATGACGAATTGGATAAAATCCGCATGCCCGTGGGATGCCGATGTATTCTGACGCCGGTGCGTGACCCCGACGCGGAACAATAAGAGCAGGCCTCTCAAAAAAACGGCCGTTCGCCGGACGGCCGTTTTTTTTTACGCTTCATTACCGCGATTGTTATCCGGTTCCCTCAACCGCCGGTGATGACCGGGAGCAGTATAACCTCGTCTCCGTCCTTTAATTCCGTCTTCAACTTGTCGGCCAGATTCAGGTAAGATTGCCCGTTCACCAGGATCATGTTGGACCGCTTGAACCGCTTTGTTCCCGCGTCGTACACAGCGCTTTCGAATTTCGCGCCGAATCGCGAGGCCAGAGTTTCCAGAACGTCCTCGATCGCGCCGCCGTTCATTTCGATCTCGATCCCGGCGGAATTTCCCAGGAACTTTTTAAATTTCAGATATCCCTTAAAACGGATTTTCACGTTCATTCCAGTCCGTGAGCCGACGAAATGAAGCCTTGTATCGCCGCTTATGCAAATTTTCTTTATGCAGGGCATTGAAAAAGCCGTTGAATGTCTTTCGTCATTCCGCGACTTGATCGCGGAATCCAGTCTTTCCTCTATTCCGGACCTCGGCCGAAGTTACCCTCGTTACCAAGTTGGGAGACTGTGAAAGAATAGTCTCGCAGCCTGGTAACGAGATTTAAAAAAGCAAGACCTGACCCAAAGCTTGATTATCCAACCAGTCCAAGCCCTTCCAAAAAGCTGTACTTGTCCCAATCGACCCAACTCTCAACGAGTTTGCCACCTTCGTAGCGATCAGTCTGGACCCCGGTCCATGTGCTTGTTTTGCCTGTGGCCGTGTATTGCTCGAAAGCGCCCGTATTCTTGGCCGTCATCCGCCAGCGCGAACAAACGAAATTACCCTCGGCCACCTGCTGCAAGACCTCCATTTTCACTTCGGAGAAACCCTTGTGAAAATCGGCGACCAGGGCCTTCCACTCAGTTAAGGACTTGGTCGACGTACCGCTCTTAGCGTCGGGCATTTGGTGGTTTTTGTAGCCGGCTTCGATATAGTCGGTCATCTTATGCACGGCGTTGTCGCCCCACAGCTCAAGGAGCTGTTTCGACGTCGTTTTGTGATCGGTTGTCATGATGGTCTCCTTTCAGAAGATTAGAAGAATGGTGTTTTTCATTGAATGGTTTGCGCTACCGTGGGTGGCCTAGTCCCGATATCATCGGGACAGTCTGGGTCCGAAAAACAAAAGGTGGCGCCCCAGCATGATGACCTTCCCGAAGATCAGTCGACTATCCCGCACAAATGCCCTGACCTCTTGTTGCTTCATGACGTAAGTCTTCATTGTATCATGGCCTTCGCCTGCCGCGAGGGATTTTTGATACGGTGGGGCAATGACGAAGAGTCAAGAGCAGACTTGGCTATGGTCTTGACTCTGATGGGCGCCCCCAAGTCCAATGTCAAAAAACAAGACCTGACCTCAAGTCCGCGGTGATCCGAAATATTGTATAGGCGTACGCTTTATAAATTTCAAAAAAGGCTTGATGATTTGAGGGAGGGTTATGTCCGGGATCGGACTTAAATGTCTCTCATGTCAGAGTATTTAAGCTTTTAACTGTTCATCTGAAGTCTTAATCAAACCAATTCCAGCGTACGCCTGTTCTACACTAGCCAGGTACCAAACATCTGGTAGTAACTTTCCTCTTGCTCCAGAACCTGGTTTTCTCTATAATCACAGCCGGGTCTTAGCGCCTGACTGTTGGCATTGGCCCGTTCGCGCTCTACATTCAGACGACCTTTAAGGGCTCTCGGCAAACCAGAACAATGAAAAACATCGATTCTCACTTGCATCTCTGGGACACAAAGCGCTTTCGCTACCCCTGGTTTGAGTTGGGGGCGTTCCCTGAGCTCCCAAAAACCTATCTTCTCCAAAACGCGATCGCTGATGCCGGTATGACCGAAGCGGCGTTCGTCGTCGTTCAGTCCGAAGTCGACCACTCGGTTGATCCGGTGGAGGAGACCGAGTGGATTCAGGACACCGTCGACAACCATCCACAGGGAGATCGTCTGGCTGGATTTATCGCTTACGCGGACCTTTCCCGTCCCGACGTAGAGCGTGTCCTTGAGCGCCACGCGCGGTACGCTGTGTTCCGGGGAATTCGTCAGGAGATATGGTGGCGCCGGCCATCGCCTCGCCCGGACATCCTTGAGAACGATCTGTTGGCGAGCTCGGACTGGCGGCGAGGTTTCGAGATGTTACGTCGGGTCGACGCGGTCTTCGATCTCACCTGCTGGCATTGGCAGCTCGGTCCATTCGCAGCGTTTCTTGGCGATCATCCGCACGTCCCGGTGATCGTCGACCATCTCGGCTCGCCGATCGCCGGTGACACCGAGGCGTTCAGCGCCTGGTTAAAGGGAATGCGTGAGCTGGCAGCGCTTCCGAATACATTCATGAAGATCTCAGGGCTGTCACAAGCAGACGCACGCTGGAGCGTCGACAGTCTTCGGCCCTTTGTGCTCGAAGCGCTGGGTGCTTTCGGACCTGAACGGTGTATGCTTGGCAGCAATTTTCCGCCGGAAAAGCTCTCGTCAACGTACTCGACGGTGTGGTCTGCCTTCGAGGCCCTTTTTTCCGAGCTGTCCTACGACGAGCGCGAGAAAGTGTTCTATAGAACGGCGAAGCAGGTTTACCGACTTGCCAAATGAAGTGTGACGGGAATCTCAGATTCGTTGGTGAATGGATGTTTGATGAGAGCCCCAATCTGCCGCGTCTTCAAGGCATTGATTACCCTAAGTTCAATTCTCTGGTCCCGGGTAGAGTGAAACGAAACCCACCAATCATGTTTGTTGTTAATGATTTATTCTCCAAAATCATCATCCAAGCCAATGCCGTCACCCAGTCCGCCATGTAACTCCCGCAACACGCATATTCATGAAATGTAGAATACGGCCAAACCATAGCGGGCATGTCTTACGTCATATCTAAGCGGTGGGTTTCGCTGCGCTCCACCCACCTTACATCAATAATTTCTCCTAAGCCTTTCCCAGAGCGCGCAAAACCACATCCGGGGTGAGCGGGAACTCATCGATCCTCACGCCCAGCGCGTTATAGGTCGCCAGCGCAACCAGCGCGGGAACGACGGTGGCCACGTCTTCGCCGATCCCCACGATGCCGTAGGGGCCGTAGCCCATGCGGGACTCCACCAATTCGGTGTGGATGGGGCCGATGTCGTTCATGGTGCAGATCTTGTAATCGATCAGGTTGCCGTTGAGCATGACTCCGGTGACCGGATCGTGCACCACTTCCTCGAACAGTCCTCTGCCTACGGCCATGAAGGAGCCGCCATACTGTTGCCCTTCGCAGCCTTCCCAACTGACCACCTTACCCACGTCGTTGACGTTCACCACCTTGGTGACAAATATCCGGCCGGTTTCGGGGTCCACTTCGACTTCCATGAAATGGGCCTGCCGGCAGAACCGGAGGCGGTAACTGGAGTAGGCCCCTTGCTGGACCTGGTAGCTATGGGCGAACAGGGGAGGGGCGAAGTTGCTCCGGGTGGCGCCCCGGCCCATTTCCGGTGAGTGGCTCAACGGCCCCTCGGCGCCCATGGGCTGTGCGAGTTCCGCCAGGGAGATCTTCCTGGCCGGATCGGCCTTCACAAAGATCACACTGTCGCTGATGTCCAGATCATCGGGTTTGCAGCCCGTAAAGGCCGCCGGGAAACTCCCGCGTTGGGAAACGCCGGACGGGGCGGCCGCCGCTTCCAGGATGCGGCGTTTCAGGAGTCTGGCCGCGTTGCGCACGGCGAACCCGTTCACGGACATGTTGGTGGAGGAATCCGGCGTCATGGTGAAAAAGCCGGGATCGAACTGAGGCCGGTAAAAGACGTCCTCGACCCGCATGCCCAGCTCGTCGGCCGCCACCTGGCAATAGGCCGTTTCCGCGTTGACGCCGTTGTCGCAGCGCATCCCCAGAATCGTCGCCGTGCCGTCGTTTCGTTCGATGCGTATGGCCACTTCGCTCGAACCGGCGGAATCCTCCCATTCGTGCGACCAGGTAAACCCGAGTCCGCGCATTCTGCCGTTGGGCAGTCGCGCCGTTCCCGGCGCCTTCCATTTGCCGTCCCAGTCAATGGCGGCCTTTCCCTTTTCCACGCATTCCCTCAGGCTGTCGCGGGGTTCGAAGCCAAGTTCTTGTTTCTTGCTATTCAGCCATTCGAGGTCATGTCCGTCGGCGCCGTCGTTTTTCAGGGCCAGCTCGATGGGGTCCATGCCCAGGGCGTCGGCCACATGGTCCAGAACCAGGCTGAGGCTGAGCGTGTTCGCGGCCTGTTCGCACCGTGTGGGCACATTGATTCCCTTGTTCACCTGCGCGGCTTCCAGCCGGGCGTACAGGTTGGGTATGTTAGTGTTTTCGATGAAATGGCGCGCCACGCCGAAAACCGGAAACAGCAGGTTGGAACAGACCCCCCGGACCTTGACGGCGGTGACGCTTCCGTCCTTTTTCGCGCCTACCTTATGGTAGTAGACGCCTTCGTCCATCTGTCCGCCGTAGAAATCCTCCCGCCGGTTAAAGGACCATTTAACCGGCCTCTCGGTCCGCCGTGCCGCCACCGCGGCGAGATAATGGCCGCCCATGTTCCAAGGCATCTGACTCCACCCGCCGAAGCTGGCCCCCTGATACAGACAGTGGAGCTGTATTCGGTTCATGGGAATGCCGCCGAACCAAGTCGAAACCACGCGTTTGCAGATGTGCGGCCGCTGCTGCTTTACCCACAGCTCCGGGTATTCGCCGTTCCATCTGAACACGCCGCACGGCCGTTCGGGGCCGATCCAGGTGTGGAGGCGCCTTTTTGATTTGAACTCCAGAACGACGTCCGCTTCGGCGAAGCCCTGTTCCACGTCCCCCAGTTCGTCGACGTCCAGCAGTCCCTGGTTGTAATAGTTCTCGTCCGGATAGTCTTCCGGGTTGGCCGTCGGAGCGGTTTCCTTGAGCGCGTCTTCCGGGTCGAGCACAAAATCCCGCCGGACCCATTCGACCGTGATAAGCCTGAGCGCCTGCTCGGCGATCGCTTCGGTGTCGGCGGCCACCGCCGCGCCCAGCTCTTCTCCCTCGAAATGCGCCACGCGGGCCAGCGGAGGAATCGAGGAAGGGGCGTGCCCGCCCAGGTCCACCTCGGGGGGAAGTTCCGGATCGTCATAGCGCAAGACCGCCCTGACCCCCGGCAGTTTTTCGGCCCTGGAAGTGTCCATGGACCTGATTTCCGCGTGGGCGAACGGAGAGGTAAGGAACCGCATGTGGAGCATCCCCGGAAGCTGGACGTCCATGGTGTACATGGCCTTGCCGCCCGCCTTTTCAAAACCGTCGAGCCTGCGAACGCCGCGTCTGCCTATGGAGAGGAAACCGTCCAGCGGATACTTGTCAGCGTTCAGGTTATCCATCAATTCCAGAATCTTCTGTTCTTCCAGTCCGCTCAAAGTCGATCCCTTTCATGGCCGCCCGATCAGATTTATTTTTACGGCTCCACTGCCCCGGCCAGGCTGACTTCGCCCAGCGCGTTGGCGCCGAGGATGGCCCCCAGAATCAGTTCCGGATTTATTTCAAAATAGGAGTTGTGGGTGGTGAGGCCTTGCGTGCAAGCGACCTCCGCCGCCTTTATCACCACTTCGGGCGAGGCGTCGGTCACGCCGAGCTGCCGCAAACAGACCGGTAGGCCCACGGCATTGCAAAAGTCGATGACCCGCGCGATTTCCGAGCTGTCATAGTTCTCCATGACCAGTTGAGCCAGCGTTCCGAACGCGACCAGTTCCCCGTGCAGGCAGTCCTCGGCGCCCTTGAGAATGGCCAATCCTTCATGGATGCCGTGCGCGGCCGCCAGGCCCGAGCTTTCGAATCCCATCCCGCTCAGCAGGATGTTGGCCTCGATCACCCGTTCCACCGCTGGAGTCAAGGCGTTTCGCTGAACCGCGATTTTCGCGGCCACGCCGTACTCCATCAGCGTGTCATAACAGAGTCGCGCCAGGCTGAACGCGGCCGCCGTGCTCACGCCGCCGGGAAGATTTTTGGCGCTCGATTTGGCGCAGGTGGCGGCTTCGAACCAGGTGGCCAGCGCGTCGCCCATGCCCGCCACGAAGTATCTGACCGGGGCTTTCACGATGACGGCGGAATCCACCAGCACCAGGTCCGGGTTTCTGCGGAGAATGAGAAAACGATCCAGCACGTGGTTTTCCGTATATTGGACCGCGAGGGCGCTGCACGGAGCGTCGTTGGACGCGACCGTGGGGGCTATGACGAGCCATGAGTTCAGTTCATGGGAAACGGCCTTGGCCGTGTCGAGCGCCTTGCCGCCTCCAACCCCGACGATCACCTCGGCGCCGAAATCCCGGGCCTTGGCCGCCAACCGCTCGGCGCTCGATCGCGTGCACGGGCCGCGGAATCTTTCCAGATGATACTCGATACCCTGCTGCTTGAGGTTCGCCGAAACGGAGGCGTCGACGATTCCGATGGCCGTAGGGCCTCCGATAAAAAAGATCCTGGAGCCGAAGCGCCCCACGTGTTGCGCGATATGTTTGAGGACCCCCGGACCCTGCACGTAGCGGGCCGGGGCAATCATTACTTTTTCCATGGCAATTCTCCCTGCCGCCGATCGCGGGCGCATTCCGGCGATCTTTCCGGCGCGGCGGCTTTCTGTTTTTTTAAAACTCCATAGTTCCTTACTGCGCCGTGAAACCGCCGTCAACAATGAGTTCGGTCCCGGTGACGAATGACGATTCGTCGCAGGCCAGAAACAGGGCGGCGTAGGCCACTTCCTCGGGCGTTCCGAGCCTTCCCAGGGGGTGCTGGCTTTCGGCGTTTTTCCGGGCTTCCGGGTCGCCCAGGTCCTCGAAGACCTTGCGCACCATTTCCGTGTCGATGTAACCGGGATGTATGGAGTTGACCCGCACGCCGTGGGGCGCCAGCACGATGGCCATGGCCTTGGTGTAAGTCCGCACCCCGCCCTTGGTGGCGTGATAGGCGGTCGAATAGGGAGATCCGATGATTCCCAGCATGGAGGACATGTTGACGATCGATCCCGACCGCCGCTTGATCATTTCCGCGCCCGCTAATTTGGAGCACAGATGAACGCCGGTGAGGTTGATGTCGATCACCTTGCGCCACAGGTCGTCCTCGATTTCAATGCCGTTGTCCATGCCTCCGCTGATACCCGCGTTGTTGATCAGGACGTCGATCTTTCCGTATCGTTCCAGGGTGGCGTTGACCAGATTTTGGACGTCTTCGGTTTTCGACACGTCGGTACGGACAAAGGAGGCCTTGCCGTATTGCTTTTCCAATTTCCCGGCGACTTCGGCTCCCGATTGTTCGGTGTCGGCGACGACCACGGTCGAACCTTCCCGGGCGAACAATTCCGCGATGGATTTTCCGATGCCTCGCGCGGCTCCGGTCACGATACTTACTTTATCCTGCAAACGCTTCATGGGAGACTCCTTATGTGGCTTCAGTGGGGGGCGAAATTACCGATCAATCGCCCAGGTACGCCCGCTGGATGGTTTCGTTGCCCCGCAAATCGTCGATGCCGCCCCGCAGGGTCACCGTTCCCACTTCCAGCACGTAGCCGTAATCCCCGAGCTTGAGCGCCAGGGAGACGTTTTGTTCCACCAGCAGCACGGTAACCCCGCTGTTGTTGATGGTTCGGATAATCGCGCCCAGATGATCGATGATAAGCGGCGCCAAGCCCAGGCACGGCTCGTCGAGCATCAGCAGCTTGGGGTCGGCCATGAGCGCCCGGCCAATGGCCAGCATCTGCTGTTCGCCACCGCTCAGGCTCCCGGCTTTCTGTTCGCGCCTTTTGATCAGGATGGGAAAATTAGTATAGACCCGCTCCAGGGTTTCCTTGATTCCGGCGTTGTCCTTCCTGGCCGTGGCGCCCAGGGACAGATTTTCGTAAACGGTCAGATCCGGGAAAAGCCTCCTGCCCTCGGGCACGTGGACCAGGCCCATCCTTACGATACTGAAGGCTTTCATGCCGTCGATTCTGGTTCCGCCAAAGGTGACAGCGCCGGAGGTAAGCGGTATGAGGCCGGAAATGACCTTTAATATCGTGGTCTTGCCGGCTCCGTTGGAACCGACGATGATGGCTATCTTGCCTTCCCGGACCTCGATCGACACCGCTTCGACCGCCAGGGCCTTGCCGTAATGAACCGTCAAGTCTTTCACGTCAAGCAACATATTCGTGCCCAAAATAAGCCCTCATCACTTCTTCATGGTTTTTGACTTCCTCGTACCGGCCCTCGGCGATTTTCTTGCCGAAGTTGATGACCACGATCCGCTCGCATAGCCGCATAAGCCGCATGTTGTGTTCGACCATCACGATGGTCGTGCCCTGGGATCTGATCCGCTGGATGGCGGAAATGGCCAGATCCACTTCGTCGTAGTTCATGCCTCCCACGGGCTCGTCCAGGAGGAGCAGCTTGGGGCGGATGGCCAGAGCCCGGGCCATGGTCAAAAGCTTCTGAGGACCGTGGGGAAGGTTTTTTCCCAGGACGTCCTTTTCCTTTTCCAGGCCCGTCAGCCGCAGGATATCCATGGCGTATCCGGTGATTTGATCCTCCTTGCGGCGATAGCCGCGGGTGTTGAACAGTCCCTCCAGCACGCCGCATTTGGGGTACAGGGAAAAGGAGGCCACCACGTTTTCCAGCACCGTGAAGTCGGGAAAAAGGTAGGCGAACTGAAAGGTGCGCCCGATTCCCCACTTGGCGATCAGGTGCGGCTTTTTGCCGCCGATCTCCTTGCCTTCCAGGATAATCGATCCGGACGAGGGGCGCAGAAAACCGGTGATCAGATTGAAGATTGTGGTTTTTCCAGCGCCGTTGGGCCCCATCAGCCCCAGGATCTCCCCCTCCTCGACCGTCACATCCAGGTTGGAAACCGCTGTCAGGCCTCCGAAATTCTTCGTCAAATCCTTGATCTCAAGCAACATTACCCATCATCCCCGTTTGAATACCCGAATCCTTGTGCCGCGTTCCCGCGCCGTTCTCGCCGGAAGCCGCGTATCGAAAATCCGAACGGACGCGACCGGCGTCATGCAATGTTCTTTCCTGCTCCGACTCTAATGGTTTTCGAAAACTACGACTTGGCGGACTTAAACAGACCGACCAGACCCTGGGGCATGAGATAGACGACCAGGAGCATGATGCCGCCAAAAACGAAAGGCGTGAATTCCTTCAGCGAGCGGAAAAGCTCCGGAATAGCCACCAGAACCACTACTCCGACAATAGGCCCGGCGAAATTGCTCAAGCCCCCGAGCAACATGTAAATGACCAGATAGATGCTTGGCAGCAGCGCGAAGCTGCTGGTGGATAGCACGCCGTTGTAATGGGCGTACGCGCTGCCGGCCAGACCGGCGAAAAAACAGCCTGTGGCGAACGAGAGCACCCTGAATTTGGTTTCGCTGATGCCCACGCTGGAGGCGACCAGGGGCGATTGTGCGATGGCCATCCAGTTCATGCCGGCGCGTGATTTTTCCAGCCGGTACATGATCAGCAGACTGATCAGGGTCAGAATCAGGAACAGGTAGTAATAGGGTACCTTGGAGGTAATGAAATTGATCTCGCCGATTCCCGACAGGTCGAAGACTCCCAGCCGGGGAAAGCCGACCAGGCCCGACCGGCCGCCGGTCAGACTCACCATGGTCCGCATGACCGCTTCTATGGCAATGCCGAAGAAGAGCGTCACCATGGAAAAGTAGATGGCTCTCAGCCTGCAGAACAGATACCCGCTCAAGGTCGCCAGCAACATCGCCGCCAGGGCGCCCACGAACATGGTAAGCCAGGGCGACCAGCCCAGCCGCAGGGACAGTATGGCCGAGGTATACGCTCCCACGCCCATGAAGGCGGCGTGCCCGACCGAGGCTTGTCCGGATATGTAGATTGTGCGCAGGCTGCTGGTGGCGATGATATAGGTCAGGATCAAAATACAGATGTGGACGAAATAGGGTCCGAGGTTGAGCAAGGGCAGAAAAAAGGCAAGTATGATAATGGCCGCCCAAACGATGTAGTTGCGTTTATCGGGATTCATGCTGATGGTTCCTTCCGCGCCTAGGCTTCGATTCCGAAAAGGCCCTGGGGTCTGATAAGCAAAATGAGGATGACCAAACCGAACGCCACCACGTCGCTGCCGGCGCCGCCGATAAAGAGCGGAAGGGTGGCGTCCATGAAACCGATCATCAGGCCGCTGATAAAGAGGCCTCCAATACTTCCCATGCCCGCCACGATGACCAGGGCGATGGCCTTGACCAGCATGGCGTCTCCCATGTGGACGTTCATGCTGATGATCGAAGCCATCAGGCCGCCGGCCAGCGCGGCCAGCGCGCAGGCAAGCCCGAAAGCGATGGCGGAAACGAAATAGACATTGATTCCCTGCAGGGCCGCGGCTTCGCGGTCCTGAGCCACTGCTCGCATGCGCTGCCCCAGCTTGGTTCTTTTAATCAGCAGGGTGAGGCCGGTCAGCAGAAAGAGCGCGACGATAAAGGTGACGACCCGTTCATTGGAAAGGGTGAGGCCCGCGAAGGTCGTCACCCCCGACATTACGGTCGGGACTCGCTTTACATAACCGCCCACGGTCACATCGGCGGCGGCCTGCAGGATAATGATGAGGGCCAGGGAAACCATCAAGGTGCGGTTGAAGTCTCCGTGAAAAGGGCGGAAAAGAAATTTTTCGAGGAACAGACCGAAAACGCCCACCGTCAAGGCGGACATTAACAGGGCGGCCCAAGGGCCCAATCCGAAGTAGGCGCCCCAGTAATAACAAACATACGCCCCGACCATATAAATGACGCCATGAGCAAAGTTGAGGACCTGCATCAGGCTGAAAATCAGCGCGAACCCCATGGCTACCAGAACGTAAATTGACGAAAGCAGCAAGCCGTTGATGACGGTCTGAGCGAATGTCTCCAAATCTACCGAACCTCCCGAACTGATGAGTATCATCGAACGAGAGCCCGTCGCCCGGCCGGGCGACAGGCTCTTCATGAATCAGTGGTTTTTACGGGATGTACACATCGACCCATTTGATGTGTTTTATCGATCCGTCGGGCATTACTTCGGTGATGGCCACCGGCGCGCACACGGCGTTTTTCGTGCCGTAGGTTTTCTCGCCGCCCATCTTGCCGGGTCCCCACACGGTCTGGATGGAATCCATTTTTCTCCAGGCGTCCGCGACCTTGGTCGGATCGGTGCTCTGGGCCGCTTCCATGGCCTGCGCCAGCACCCACACTTCATTCCAGCCCCACAGGTTCCACTGGTGGAATTTTCCCAGTTTTTCCGTGGCCGTCTTGATGATCATTTTCATTTCCGGGGTGATGGGATCGTCCAGGTTGGAACTCCAGCCGTGGGTCCAGAAGGGAGCGACCAGGTCTTTGCCGGCGATGGCCACGATGTCATAGGGGTTGTCGTAGTTGGCCATGGGCATGGGGCCCTTGAAGCCCTGCTCCCGCGCGGCCTTCACGATTGGGCCGGTGGCGGCTTCATAGCCGTTGACCAGGAAAATGGCGTCGGGCTTGGAGTTGAGGAGATCCGTGACCTTGGGGTAGAAGTCCACCGTGTCGTGAGGCCAGGCGACCGCGCCCACCTGCTTGAATCCACGCTCTGCGGCCGCTTTTTCGCATATGGGAATGAGGTAGCGTTCGGCGCCGTCTTCAGGGGTGATCACGCCGATGGTTTTTACGTCGGGATACTTTTCCTTCAGGTAATCCAGCGAAGGCCCGATGCCATCGAGAACCGCCGGGTTGGCCTTGAAGGTGTAGGGCGTGTTCTTGTTCAGTTCCTGGGGCGTTTCGCACACATAGTTTAAGGCGCGGATGACCTTGGCCGGTTCGGTCACCGATCCCGCGGCTATGTTGATGTACGGAATCGTGGCGCCGGTGATGAACTTGACCTTATGGTCGTACACCAGCTTTTCGGCCGCCGCCTTGGCGCCTTCGGCGGTGGATTGATTGTCTTCCACAACGGCTTCGAGCATATATTTTTCGCCATTGATGGTAACGCCGCCATTTTCGTTGATCCAGTCCACGGCCATCACGGCGCCGTCGCGCTGATGCACTTCCGCCGCGGAAGCGAAGCCGGTCAGCGCCGCCAGGACGCCTATCTTTATGGTTTTGGCGTCATCCTTGGCCGACGCTTGCCCAACGGATAGCGTGAGCGAGAAAACCATTGCCATGGCCAGGAAAACACCCACGAGAAGCCTTACTCTCCTACTTTGCATACGTGCCACCTCATCTTATTGACTCATGTTTTTGCCTGTAAACCCGAATACGTTCTCCACGGCGTTCGCGCGCTATCACCCCCTTCGTTCCCGTTTTTAATTTGTAAAAGCGCTTATGAAATCGTGCCAAGAGCGGATGGTTAACGCGGATTTTCATCCAGCCGGCGCTTTGCCCGGTTGTATACATAGTTGTAACCGTCGATGGGGAAAGGCCGATATTCCCGTGCGGACAAGATGAAGATCGGATTCTGTCACAAACGCCCCCCGCGCTCAGGGGACTATATCTTTCAGTATTTGCTAAAGACTATTCAGCCCTTCATATGCGGGCTATCGGGAGTAGTTCTGTCTAGCGTCTGGCAATATCACTAAATTTAAGTTTAACGCAATATCTTTAACGCGTTGGATATTGAAACCGGCTTACAAGCCGGTTCTTCTCGCTTTTAAACAGACTGTACTGTGAGAAGAGTTTCGGGAATCGTCAGTGTTATCTCCGGCTGATTCCCTGCTGTATTGTCGGTCAATGAATCATCCACATAGTCGAAATTATGTTAAACAAAACTATTTTGAATGAACCGAAAATGCATTGGAGTAAGCGAGGATAACTAAAATAACCATATACTTAGGGGAAAGACATGTCAAAAAAAATGTATGCAGTATAAAAAATTTTTATTGTTTCGGCGTTCCTGTCGAGCTATATTTCATTCACACCCTTATCATGAAAAACATCGCGCGTTGGTTCCAAAAGGGGCCAGATCAACGCGAGCTTCAAGAAGTCGGCATTTAAAATTTCCCGGATGAGCTTTCGCCCGTATCGCGCAGAGCTTGTTGCTCATATTGGTGATAATTAGTTTTTTCCCCGCAATATCAGCGGAGGCGAACAAAAAGACGCCGTCTCGGCGGCAAGTATCCCCATTATGACCTTGTAATATTGCTTCATAACGCCAAACCATTCGCTTTTGCTTTTTTGTGTCAGGAATGTGTTCGGTATTCGGATGTTATCGGCAACAAAAGGATATACCAGCATTTACTCAAGACGGGAGAAGAAGCGATGAAGATGAAAGCGGCGGTCCTGAGAGAATACAAGAAGCCGGTCACCATTGAAGAAGTGGAGCTGGCCCCTCCAAAGGAACATGAAGTCCTGGTCAAGACGGCGTATACGGGCTTCTGCCATTCGGACCATTCCTGTTTGATGGGCGGAATTCCATTTCCATTACCCCTGGTGATCGGCCACGAGGCTTCGGGCGTGGTTGTGGATGTCGGGCCGGGCGTGACGTCACTCGAAAAAGGCGATCACGTGGTGGCCACCTGGATGGTTCCCTGCGGGTTCTGCTCCGATTGCACGAGCGGGGCAGGGCATACCTGCTCCACGGCCCACCAGACCTATATCCAGGGCAAGCTGCTTGATATGACCTCCAGGCTGAAGGACTCCAAAGGCCAGGAACTGAACCATCAGACGTTTGTTTCCGGTTTTGCCGAGTACATGGTTCTTCCCGAACGCGGCGCCATCAAAATCAGAAAGGATATGCCGCTGGACATCGCATGTACGCTCGCCTGCTGCATGCCCACCGGATTCGGCGCGGTGTACAACGTGGGACACGTCAAGCCGGGACAGTCCGTGGCCATCTGGGGGATGGGCGGAGTCGGCCTCAACGTCGTTCAGGGCGCCAAGCTTAGAGGCGCGTACCCCATTATCGGCGTGGATCTGGAAGGGAGCAAGGAGGCCATCGCCAGGCAGTTCGGCGTAACGCATTTTATCGACAGCAGCAAGCAAGACCCGGTTCCGGCCGTGCAACTGCTGACCGGCGGCGTGAAGATGGATGACGGCACGGTCCAGGGCGGCGGCGCCAACGTGGTTTTCGAGGTTATCGGTGATCCCGGCGCCATCACTCAGGCTTACTGGGCCATGGGCATGCGGGGCAAGCTGGTCCTGGTGGGCATTCACAGCGCGGAAAAAGTGACGGAATTGCAGCTCACCTGGCTGCCGCCGCAATGCAAGAGCATCGAGGGAACCTTGTACGGGAACATCCGCACCGCGGAAGACATTCCGACCTTCGTGGAAATGATCATGCGCGGCGACTACAAGCTGGATAATTTCATCTCCAGAACGTTCAAGGTCGAGGAAATCAACGAGGTGGCGGAAGCCATGACGCGCCGGGAGATCGTGGGCCGCTGGGCTTGCAAATGGGATTAACCGGCGTCAAGTTGACGGGGCGATCCGGAGGCTCGCGTTAAACGCCGGACCCGCCGGAATATAATGAACCGGGCGTCATCCGAGGAAACGGACGGCGCCCGATCGTTTTCGGGGGCCGGGTCAATCTCCGCCCGTTTCATCCGAAGCGAAAGCCGTCAGTAGCTCGTCCATGGATTCTTCCAGGTCCTCCGGGCTGAACACTTCAAAGGTGAGCACCCCATCGAATTTACTGGCGCGCAGACCGCGCAGCCATTCCCCAATCCGGGCGCGTTCCATCCGTTTCAGGCTGATGTGCTCCGTATAGCCCACCACCCCGTGCAGGTGGATGACTCTGGTCACGGCGCGATATCTGGCCAGATAGGCGGGCGCGTCTTCCGAACCGAGCGCCAGATGCCCCATGTCCAGACAGAACGCGCAAGGCCCTTGCTCCCAAAACGGGGCCAGGAACGTGGGGGAATAGTTGATGTTTTCCACCAGCAGCGAGCCCTCGCCGTCGACGATTTCCCCCAGTCCCTCCAGAAACTCCAGAGCGCGGCCGGTCCAACCGTCCCAGCCGAATTGATCGGGCCGGGTGAGATACTTTCCCGGCTCCGCCACCAGAGTGGGTTCGGTGGCCGGAATATGAATGATGAAATGCTTGGGGTCCATCTCCAGGGCGGTGAGACATATTTCCCGAGCCATGCGGATGGAAAATTGCCGCAGGTCCGGGTCTTCGGACGCCGGTTCGAGCGAGCAGGGCAGGTGGACGGTGTAGGTGAGATCGAGTTCCTCGCGCAATCGCCGGAATTCGCGCGCGTCCGCCGCCGTGGGCAGGTTGTGCTGGGTGGGTGTATGGAAGAGCACCACTTCGATGTCGTCGACCGTGTCGGCCAGCCGGCGCGTGTTTTCAAAAGGGTCGGGGCCGAACACCATGGACGGGGCGCCCAGGGTGAAGGGTAATCCGGAATGTCGCGCGCTCATGGTTGTTCTCCTTGTAACCGCACTGTAGGTTTCCGAAGCCGGGCCGACAAGAAATTTCAGGACGTGCGCTGTACGGCGAACTTGAAATCAAAGCTTGATCGCAAACCCGTTCCGGTATAAAAATATGGTAAGACTATGATAATGGAGCGGCCTATGCTATTTGCGCTGGTGCGCGTGTTGACGATATTCTGCGCGGTCATCGCGCTTCCATGGGGCTTCTCTCCGGCAAGCGCCGAAATCCGTGAGGGCGTGGCTGAACTGAAGGAGTTGCGCGCGGTCGTGGAACCGATTCCCGACGAATTCCGCAAGGGCGGATTATCGCAAAGTCTGATTCTGGAAGCCATCGCCGAGCAGGCAAAGCGGAACGGGATTAACGTCATTACCGACCCCGAGGACGCGAAGGAAGGCAAAGAGCGCCGGCTAGTGGTGACGGTGGCGGGAGATTGCGACCAGACGAGGCTCTGCGATCTGGACCTTACCTTCAGTTTTAAAGCCGCCGAGGATATCTTGTGGACATCGTCCATCGACGAGCCGGTGGTACGGAGCAATGTCCAAAGGATGCTGCAACTGGTTAGGGAGCTGTTTGGACAGTTGCTCGCGGAACAGCGCGCGCATTGATTGGCCGGCCTCCATATTATTCGGTCAGCAGAAAACCGATGCCGAGCGACAGCGTAAGTGTTTTTTTCCCCATTTCATCGGGAATGGCGGGGAAGGGCGCCGACTTCCTGACACTCTCCAATCCGGCCAGATCCAGCGATCGATAACCCGATGATTGCTCCACCCGGGGCGCTCCGTGGAGGCTTCCATCCTTCATGACCACAAAGGAAACCGTGACCTTGCCTTCCTGCCGGCTGCGACGGGCGAGCAGGGGATACCGCTGGTTTTCCTTGATCCTGGCCCTGATTCGGGCGAAATACTCATCAAAGGAATCGCTTTGGCCTTCCTCCACCCGTGAAAGATTCGCTTCCGTTCCGCGAATCGGAGAAGGCGACGCCACGCGCGGGCCGGGCGGCGCGGCTTCCACGGCGGGAGCGGCGGACGCTTGAACCGGCGCGGGTTTGGGCGGCGGCGCGATCTTGGGGTCCTTGAGCAGGGCGGAGGCGATTTTGGGGGTATCCTTCCGCTTCACGAGCTTCTTCTTGGCGCGTTCAGGCTCGATGGGCTTGGGTTTTCGTACCGTCTCCAGGGGCTTGGTTTCCTGTCGGGTAACCGTGACCGGTTTATTGGGCATGGCCGCCGGTTTGGGCGCCATGATGGTTGGGGCGGGAACCGAGGGGCGGAAGTTTTTCAGCTCCACGTGAATGCGCCGTTCCGGCTTGCGCGGCTCAAACGGCTTCTGTTTGGGCAGAAAGTAGGCGTAGACGATCATCCCGTGAAGAAGCGCGGCGGCGACCACGAACCACAAAAAACGAAATTCGGAAGGCGCTTGTTTCATTGCTGAACGCGGTGAACCAGGTCTATGGATTCGGCCCCCGCCTTTTTGGCGAGCCCCATGATTTGCAACACCTGTTCATACTTGAGATCCCTGCTTCCGCGAAACACGATGTCGCGATTGTTGTTGTCCTTCATCGCCAGGCTCAGCCGCTCGGGAAATTCTTCCAACGTCACTTCTTCCATATCGATAAACAACCGGCCGTTATCGTCCAGGCTCACCGCGACGGGACGCTTTTCCTGGTAGCTTTCACTCTGCGTTTCGGGCAGGGTCAACTGGATGGCGGGATTCTGGAACGAGGAGGTGAGCAGAAAGAAGATGAGCAGCAGGAAGACGATGTCCACCAGCGGAGCCATGGACAATTCCAACGCCGGTTTTTTCGCGCGTCGAAACTCCACCATCGGATCACCTCTGTTTCTCGGAAAAGTCGTCGAGCAGACCCGCGGCCATTTTATCGCCGCCGATTCCCGACCATTCGTTCAGGTAGGCGATCACGTAGTGCATCCGGGCCTGCGTTCTATCGATGCGGGATTCGAAAAAATTATGGGCGGCCATGGTCGGGATGGCGATGGTCAAGCCGATGGCCGTGGTCAACAGCGCCTCCCAGATTCCACCGGCCAGCGCCTCGATGTTGATCTGTCCGCCCATCTCCTGGATGCGCTGAAAGGCCTGGATCATGCCGGTGACGGTGCCCAGCAGCCCCAGCAGGGGACTCACCTGCGCCACCAGCGAAAGCGCCCGCAGTCTGCGCTCCAGTTGCGCTATGGCCATGGACCCTTCCCGGAAAAGGATTTCATCGCGTTGCGCCTTGGTCACGTCCCTGGTGTGCAGGTACACGCGACAGACCAGCGCCAGCGGTCCCTTGGCGCTGTTGCAATAGGCTTCCAGTTCCTTGATTCGGTTTTCGCGCAGCAGGGGCACCAGGGTGTTGATAAGCGTTCTGCCGGGACCCTGGTTGCGGAAAAAGAAATAGCTTCTCTCCAGGATGATGGCCAGGGAAAGGATGGAGCACGCCAGAAGCGGCCATGCGAATATCCCCGCCTTATCGATAATAGCCGGTAATTCCATGGAATGAGTGAGTCCTTATGACCTTGACGGTTATTGGAGATTCATACCATCCTTCAAGCCGGATTATAACCGAATAATCCCGGATATCGGCTCGAAAAGTTGGTGTCGCTCGGATCTATGCTCATTTAAGCATAAATCGCCGTGTATCGCAAACGAACTCGCGCGTATGAAAAGCCCACGGGGCGCGTCTCGACGACGCGCCTCGTCTTTGGTTGAAGTTATCGGTTTCCGCGATCGGGCCCCGGCGGGCCGGGGATGGATCGCGGAAGGAGCAATCGATTCGCTACGGTTTCGCTTCCCTCCCGTCTAGTACGTGATCAGGTAGGAAGGGGGAAGGCTTCCGATGCCGAGCGGAGTGGCGGTTAGTTCCACATTGGTCGATCCGTCAAACACCCGCACTCCCGGATTTCCGGTGTTCTGATCCGACACGAACAGCAGGTTCTGGGAAAAGGCCAAGGGATCGGGGAAATCAAACCCTTCGGACGCGGCCACCGTGGCCACGGCGGTTCCGGTGGTGAGGTCCAGACGCCGCACCTGGGTTCCGAATGTGCTGGTGGTCATCAGCGCGAAGACTTGTTGATTGTTGATGAATACGAAGTCGGTCGTGGCCACGACTCCCAGGGTTTCGTTGGTCACCGCCAGCCCTTCGGCGGTTTCGGTAAACGGATCGATAAGTTCCAGGCCGCCGTCCGAAGTGAAAAACGAACCGACTTCCGCGCACACAAGTTTGCCGGTTCCAGGATTATATTTGAGCTGGTACGGATTGACCGAGGTGAGGGTTATGGAATTGGTGACCGCGTCGGTCGCCGGATCGATGACCACCACGACGCTCGTATCGGTGGGCGAGAAGAAGTTGAACTGATCCAACCGTTGGCAGGTAACAAAGACCTTGCCGCCCGCCAGGGTGTCCACGTACACTAGCTTGTCCATCTCCGGTATGCCGTCCGCGTCGGCGTAAGCGGACAGATCGATGGTTCCCAATTGGGCGCCGGTCAGCGGATTCACGATCAGGAGGGAACTGAGCCCATAGCGGGTCACGTACGCCTTGGAATCGGTCAGCATCAGAATGTCGTGCGGGTCGGCGTTGGTTCCGCCGGGTTCATTGACCGAATAGTCCGCGATGGGCGTGGCCAGATTGTTTTTCAGATAGACCTGGATGGCGTCCACGCCCAGTCTTCTGATAACGAAGACATAGTCGTCGCATTGTTCCGCCTGGTTGTCGCCGGAATCGAAAATGGCTATGTCGGGCGTGACGTTGCCCGGGCCCGGAACCACGTCGAATCCGGGAATGGATACGCTGGAGGCCGTGGTCGTCTGGAAATCGGTGCCCATGGCGTACAGACGTGAATTGAAGCTGGAAAGCGGGAAGCGGACCAGGTCGTAGCTTCCGCCGTCCCAGGTCAGGGTGGCGCGGCCGCCGCCCAGGAATTCGACTTTTATTTGACTGACGGTGACGGCGTCGTCCGGTCTCATTATGTCGCAACCGGGGCATTGGCCGTTGGCGTATTGGACCAGGATATTATCGTAGATCGTGGCCCCTTCGGGGAAGTCGTTGGTTCCAGGCGATGACCACCATCTGGCCAGCCCGCCGATACCATAATTATACCAAGCCAGGAAGAGCGAGCCGCCCTGGGCCTCGATGAACAAGCCCATGCCGTCATAACCGGGGAAGGCCCACCATCCGTTGATATCGCGTGGATCGGGGGTTCCCGGCGCGAGCGCGTCCAGGAAGTTGGTCAACTGCAACTCACCGCCGAGCGCTCCCAGGGTCCAGACTATGGTCACCGTCGTGTCGGAGGTAAAGGTAAGGTTCACCGTTCCGACCTGTGTGTTCACCGGAGCCGTGTACCCGGCGCCCAGTTCCCAGCCTGTCCAGCTCAGAAGCGCGCCGGAAAAATGATCGGCGTCGGTCATTTCCCCGCCGGCCGTATACCATATCGGTTCCCCGGTGGCCTCATTGTAGGTGTACCACGCCATGAACAGGACACCGTCCTTGATTTCGATGGAAACGCCGGTTCCCTCGGCCTGCGAATTGTAATACCAGGCGGTCCTGGGATTGGTGTCCTGCAGGTTCGCGTTAGCCGGAATCGGGATCAGCCAGACCAAGGCCATGATGAAAACAAAAAATGGTATTGCCGTCATGAGCGCCCTGCGCCCCGCGATTTTGCCATACCTCATTGCCGGTTCTCCTTTTTTATAGCTCGTGGTTTATTTTTGAACAGCGACGTCATGCGTTAAAAATTATAGGTAAATTTGCCCAGATAGTTCCGGCCGGGGAGCGGAAAACCGGCGATATCCTCCACCTGCTCATTGGTAAAATTCTTGACCTCAAAGCTGAGCGCCAGGTTTTTATTGCCCAGGGGCCATAGGATAAGGCCCGCGTTCTGGATCGACCGGTCGTCGAACTCTCGCAGGTTCGCGCGGTCGATATAGTTCGACGAGAGCAGATCGAGCTCGTAGAAGATCTGGAAATATGTGAAGTATAGTTCGGCGCGGTTAAACAATTGAAACTTGGCCTTTCCCGGCAACTGCTTTCCGTTGAACAGCTTCTGATCGCTGGTATCTTCGGGGTTCTGCCAGGTCAGATTGCCGCTGAGGTTCAGATGATTGAACAGGCCGAACGACCATTCCATTTCCAGCCCGTAGATACGCGCGGAACTCACGTTTTCGGCCTTGAAGGTAAGCTGTGAGTTCTGCACGAACACGATGATGTCGTTCACATTGGAATAGAACCCGGCCACTTCCAGGTAGGCACGTTTCAGAAACCCCATGTTCCTGCGTTCGAAGATGAACCCCAGGTCGGCGTTCAAACCGGTTTCCGGCGTTAGTTCGGGGTTGCCCACGACATTGCCCTGGTCCCCGAACAGTTCGGTAAACGTGGGCAGCCGGTTGAAGCGGCCGACGTTGCTTTTAATGGTAAAAAAGTCGGTCAGCTTGAACCGCCCCCCCAGCTTGGCGTCCACCAGGAGATCGTCCGAATTGTTGCTGGTTTCGCCCAGGGTAGGGAAGGGCAGCGACCCGCTGAAATCGTTCTTGTAATAGGTCAGCAGGACCATGGGCGTGACGGTCAACCGCTCATCGAACAGATATAGGTCATCGGAAAATCCCGACACCAGGGAATACCTGGTTTGCGGATCGTCGTCCTTGTTCGTGGCGGTGGGCAGAAGATTTTCCGACCGGTACTGCTCCCACTTTCCCTCGAGGTAGAGATTGCCGAGATTCCAGTCATTGAGGGGGTAGGCGAAAAGGCCGTTCAGTCCGACTACCTGCGTGGTGTTGCGGTTATCCTGACGCCCCAATCCCACCTCGCCCTTACGGTCGTCGAAATGTTCCTGCTGGTAAATGTAGTAGGCCTTGGAATCGAGGCTCAGCTCGGTCCCGCCGAGCTGTTTTTTATCGAGCGTTAAGTAGCTGATGTCGCGCACGGTATCGAGGCTCGCGCTTTTAGTCTGAGCGCGGGCCGTTCCGGGCACGCCGGCGTTCTTGTTGAAGAAGTCATTGGAGAATTCCAGGTTCAACGTATCGGTGGCCTTGTAGTTGACCCGGCCGAAAAGGTTCTCCGATTCGAACTGGTTGTTCGTCCGACGCACGGTCTTGTCGTCCGAGGGGTTGTTCGGCGTGCCGTTGTCGGTTTCGAATTCGTAGTCACCGTCGCTCCTGGCGTAATCGCCGAACGCGGTAAACCCGAACCGGTCGAACTCCTGGGAGTAGTACATGCGTCCGTCAAAGGTATCGAACGACCCGTACGTCGCCTCGGCCGTGGTTGTTCGTTTCTTGCGCGCTTTCTTGGTGACGATGTTGATCAGACCGCCGATGGCGCCGGTTCCGTATTGAAGCGGCACGGTGCCCCGGTATATTTCGATCCGCTCCACGTCGCCCACGGGCAGATTGGCCAGATCGACAGTGGCCGACTGGGCGCGGTTCAGAGGCACGCCGTCCAGCAGCACGGCCACTTGGTCGGACGACGAACCGCGAATGGACACAGTGGCCGGACTGCCATAGCCGCCGCTGCGGCGAATCTGCACGCCAGCCGATTCCTTGAGCAGTTCGGCGACGTCCACCAGGCGGTCCTTGAATTCCGACGGCTTGATGATGGTGACGAACGAGGCCGATTCCTTTACCGTGGCCTCGTCCACCGCCGTGTCTTCCACCTGTATGTCGCCCAATTTGGTCGGCTCTTGCGCATGCGCCCCGCACAGGAGCGTCAAAATCAGCGGCAAGGCCACAAAAACGGTTGCGGAAAAAAATCGAATCATATCGCTCGTTCAATTGGGGTTGAAGTATTTGCTTATCGCCGCGCCGGACCAGGGGAGCGGTTGGTCCGAGTGGGCTTCACGGAGCCTTTCCAGAAATTCGTCCATGCTCACGCCCAGGGGGAACACGACATAAGCGCAGTGAGCGTCGTGGAGACGGGCAATCTGATGTCCCATCACCACCATTTTTTCGCGCAGTTGCTTGGGGTCCTTTCCGGACAGCGAAAAAACCTTTTTTCCATTCGGCGACGAGCAGAACCTGCCGGCGAGGTAATACCGGCCGGTCCTTTCACGCGCCATCAAAATGTAAAAGTCGATTTTATCGGTCGAGAAAAAGACCATTTCCTCGATTCGTGGACCCTCGTCCATGAAAAGTTCCATAAAGCGCCTCCTCTCAAGGCATATGTGTGGTTGCGCTCGGAGGGAAGACGCATGGATGCGAAGCCACGAAAGCCCATAAAAAAACCCCCCGCCTCTAGGAGACGGGGGGTGGATTTCAATGGCCACGGTGGGCGCCCCTTCCCTCGAGGGCGTTTTCACGCTTAGCGGCCGATCAGGTCTTCTGACTTGTGTATCGTCCTACTTGCCGCGCCTTCCCGGAAACTCCCAGTGGCCTTCCTGCGGCTTTCGTCCACACTCACAGCTGCGGGGCAGTGGCGGATTTTCACCGCCTTCCCGAAACCGGACGCTTATATAACTCAATTAACGCTATCCCGAGCCGGTTTGTCAACAAAATTCACAAAAAAGGCGCAATACGGCGAATCGAGGCCCGGCCGGGGCGCCCGACGAGCAACTTTCCCGTCGCGCTCAAGATGACGGAAGATAAGGGAGAATTGATGAGCGGTCAGTCCGGCAGAAGCATGGTGGCCAGGGGCAGCAGGACGAGGAAAGTCAGACGGCGTTTGAGGCTGGTAAACATACTGGTCCCGATACCTGAGAGTTTGGATGAGGGCGCCCGTGAGCCGGAGGCCTACGCCAGGCCGATCGCTTTCCGGGCCGCTACGTAACGTTCCGCTACGTCATGCTTGTCTTCGTCCTCGGATATGGATTCCATGCACCCCCGAAGAATCATGTCGGCCTGCCGCATGAGGGCCCGGCGGTCTTCGTGTCTGCGGGCCCGCGCCGCCACGGTGGCGATAACTTCAAGCATTCTGATGGACACCGAAGCGTGAGATGTGGCGTTCTGACGGATCTGGTTCAACGCTTCATCGGCGATTCCGGCGAAACTCAGGGAATGCGCGATGAGACGCAGTTTTTGATCCTTGTCGAAACGGAAGCGCGAGGGGAGCCGCCTTTCGCATATCTTGATCAAACCGGCCCCGATCCAGTCCAGACAGGTGATGGCGGTGAAGGGGTCATTGATCCCTGGCGATAAAGCCCGTAGGGCGGCTTCATTGAGCTGATCGAAGATGTATTCGATATCCTGGGTCCCGGTCCGTTCGCCGCCGAAGATGAAGGCGTCGTTGATCCGCTTTTCGAACGTGGCGTCCACGGCTTCAATGGGCCATACGCGCGCCAGGGGCGATCCCTGGTTGACGAACCGGCCGGTGCGGTATTCCAGACGGATAACGACGTCCTGTTCGACGGCGAAATCGATGAGCTGATCGAAGCTGATCATTTGCAGGTAGCCGGTCCGACGCGCGGTCATCGTCGCCGAACGCTGATCGAAATCCAGGGGAACCGGGTCCCGGTCGGACTCGCCGTCTTCTTCCGGGTTCTCCAGCAATTCGTCGGGAAAAAGCCGTTCTATGGTCCGGTCGAGGTTTCGGGCGATGGAAGCCAGGAGATTATTGGCCTGAATAGACGCCGAGATATGGTGAATGAAATAAATCAGGACTCCCAGACTGGTCAAAGCCAGGACCAGCCCGACGGTGACGGAAAGATGCGGGGCCACCGTGAACAACTGGCTCCCTTTTATCTGCCGGAGCGCGAGCAGGCAGTAGAGGAACGTGGCGATAAAAACGCCCAACACGAGCTGGTTTCCCCGGTCTTCCATGAAATTTTTCATGAGCCGGGGACCGAATTGGGAGGACGTGAGGGAAAGCACCACAATAGTGATGGAGAAGACGACACCGGCTACCGTGATCATGGAGCCGGCGATCGTGGAAAGCACCTGGCGGGCGCCTTCAGCCCCGCCGGAGTAGAGCCACCACATCTCGGTCGCGCCGGCCTGCGTGAGCTTCTGGTCCAGAACGCCGGTGGCGAAGCTTAACAATATGGCCAGCGCCGCCGTGATGCTAGGGGCGAACCAGAAACTTTTGCTGACCCGGTACCAGATACTGATGAGCTTGGTTTTCATCCTTGCGCCCCTGGAGATCGAACCATATTTCGCAAAGGCCGCTGTATTTATGGGGTGGCTTTCGATAACGGCTCATTGATTACCGTAAAATAACATACTTAGCCGTTGGTGTAGGGGATAAATATGACTCGAAGGCCGCGGACGGGCCGTTTTGTGAGTAATTGAAAACAATCGGGGCTTGCCCCCAAATCGTGGAGCAGGCCCCGGCGCTCTGAATTGACGCGTTCCGTTAGTTCTGGGGATTTTCAGGTTCGGCGTAGGGACCGCCTCCTCCCCAACCGGGACATCCATTACCCCAGCCTCTCATCATGGGGCCGCCGCCCCAGCCCATGTGGCCGCCGCCCTCGCCCATCATCGGGCCGCCGAAGCCGTAAGAGCCCGCTTCAGGACTGACCTTCTTGGCTTTCAGCAGAAATTCGACCCGCTTCTTATTCAGGTCGGATTTTATTTTGTTGATTTCATCCACCAGCGCCATCACTTTCTGTTCATCGGGCGTGGATGAACTCATCAGGGCATAAAGCTGTCCTCTTTTCGACCAGAGGTCGGCTCTCGTGGACGCGGTTTCATCGATAAACGACTGCCGCAGTTTGTACAATTCCGAAGATTGTTCCTTGGTCAGATCGGTATCCTGCCAGGGCGGGCCATATCCGGGGCCGTTCATCATCCCGTGGCGCGGTCCAGGTCCATACTGCTGAGCGAATACGGGCGCCGCGAACAGGCTCAACGCAACCAGAATTCCAACAACGGCGAATGACTTTTTCATGTAAGCTCTCCTTTATCGTGTGATCGTTACGGCGTATAATGGCAATATATATGCCAGGAGAATAGCCTTGCTGATAACTCACCGATATAATTAATTAATGTATGTTTTGCTCCTTCCCTTTAAAATAAAAGGGCCTTTCCTTCCGCATACTTGGTATCCACCCGGACAGCGCAAGAGAACATTGTTGGGTACAAAATATCCATCTATCGGGAAATATCCAGGGGCGCGAAAAGAGACCCGTGGCGGCGGGAATTAAATCGGCGATACTGCCGGATTACTCTCGGGGACCGTTCGGAAGGCCACGCGGCGGCTTCAGATCTCCAGGGCTTCGCGGATCTTGTCGGCCAGATCCCTTCTGGAGAAGGGCTTTTGCAGGAAGTGAACGTCCTGGTCCAGGACACCGTGGTGGGTAATAACGTTGGCGGTATACCCGGACATGTACAAGCATTTGAGGTCCGGGCGAATCTCGTTGAGACGGCGCCACAGATCGCGGCCGCTCATTTCCGGGAGTATGACGTCGGTCAGCAGCAAATGGATGGCCCCGTCATATTGTTCGGCCAGCAGGATGGCCTTGCTGGGACTGTTGGCGGGCAGTACCGTATAGCCGAGCTGTTCGAGCATCTTGATGTTGAGTTGGAGCAAGGATTCCTCGTCTTCCACGACCAGGATGGTTTCGGTTCCGCTCGGTTTTTCCGAATGATCGGCCTTGACCTCGACGCGCGGCTCCGCCTCATGGGCGGAAAAATAGATGCGAAAGGTGGTGCCCTTTCCCTGTTCGCTGTACACGTTGATAAAGCCGTTGTTCTGCTTCACGATGCCGTACACCGTGGCCAGCCCGAGGCCTGTCCCTTGTCCGCGCGGCTTGGTGGTGAAAAAAGGCTCGAAAACAAGCGACAGGGTTTCCTTGTCCATGCCCATTCCGTCGTCGCTGACCGCCAGCATGACATACCGTCCGGGCACAAAACCGGCGTGGGTGTCGCAATACGCCCGATCGAACTCCGCCTTGTTGGTTTCGATCGTGATTTTGCCCACGCCCCGGATGGCGTCGCGGGCATTGACCACCAGGTTGGCGAGGATCTGGTCGATCTGAGCGGGGTCCATTTTCACCTGCCACAAATCCTGCGTGGGACGCCAAAGCAGATCGATATCCTCGCCGATCAGACGTCCGAGCATTTTGAGCATGCTGGCTATCGTCTCGTTGAGATCGAGCACGTGAGGCGCAATAGTTTGTTTGCGCGAAAACGCGAGAAGCTGACGAGTCAGATCGGCCGATCGCAGCGCGGCTTTTTGAATTTCTTCAAAATGCTCCCGGAACGGATCGTCCCGCGAGGTCTTTTCAAGGACCAGATCCGAATAACCCAGGATCGTTTGGAGCATGTTATTGAAATCGTGAGCCACGCCGCCCGCCAGACGGCCGATGGCCTCCATTTTCTGCGATTGCAGAAGTTGGTCTTCCAGGGATTGGCGTTCCTGCTCCGCCAGTTCCATCGCTTCCTGGCTTTTCATGACATAGAGCGCGTAGGCCATGTCTCCGGCCATTTCCGCAAAGAGTTCCCGGTCCTCGGCGTCCGTTTCGGGCCTGTCTTTAACGGCGACTATGATGTATCCGAAGCCGATGTCGTCGTGAACCAGGCGAACGCACATGATCCCCATGTCGCAGGACTTGATGACCCGGCAGTCCAGACAGAAATCCTCGCGGTCGGGCAGGATCAGAATGTCCCTTGCCTTGGTGGCCTCGAGACAACACGGGGGCAATTCGCCCCGGTCCAGCATTTCGACAAAGATCTGTAAGCCCTCATCCATGCCGGCGATGGAATAGTTTTCGAGCCGATCGTCGTCATCGGTGAGCGCGAAAATCGCTCCGGCGTAGCTTCCGCTCTCCACCAGCAGGCGCACGCCCTTCAGGATCAGTTGTTCGCGGTCTTTTTCCCGCACGATGAGTTGATTGACGTCCCGGATCGCTCTCAGCACGCTATTGAGGCGCTCGATGCGACGTTCGGCCCGTTTTCGGTCGGTGATATCCCTCCAGTTGAACTGGCATTGCAGAATCGCGCCCGAGGGGTCCCTTTCGACCGATCCGTTGAGGCTGATCTCGATGATTCCGCCGTCCTTGCGCCGAAGCTGGAGTTCGGCGTCTTTCATGAATCCCCGATCCGCGAAGGTCTTGAAGATTTCCTTGGCCGCGTCCATGCAATCGGGATGGCATAAATTGAAAACCGGCTGTCCCAGGATTTCTTCTTTTTTGTACCCGGTGGACCGGGCCAGGGTCAGATTGCATCGGGTGACGATCGCGGTCAGAGGATCCACGGAGAGATACATATCAGGAGCGTTTTCATAGAGATCCTTATATCTCGACTCCGACTCCCGCAGCGCCTCGGCCGCCTCGTACCGTTCCTGATAGAAACGCAGCCGCTGATCCCGCCAGAGCAGTCCTAAAACCGCGGCGGCGCCGAAAAGCAGCGCTCCGATCAAGGTGAGGGTTCCCCAAAGCCGCTCCTGCAGGGGCGCGTACACTTCCGCGGCGTCCATCCGGGCCACCAGGAACCACGGGGAGTGGGGCACCGCTCGCGTAAAGGCCACTACCGGCACGCCCCGATAGTCCAAACCCTCCGTGACGCCCTGATGCCCCATGACCGCCTTGAGGGCGGGCAGGGTGGGATTGTCCGGGGAACTGCGGAAATTGAGCGCCGTGCGATCGCGAAACCGGAGTTCATTGAGGAACAAAGCCTGGGAGCCTTCCCGCCGGACGAGCAGCGTTTCGGCGGTTTTGCTGAAGGTCGGCCAGCGCATGATCAACGGGTACAGGTAGGTTTCCGGATCGATCAACAGGCAGAGCGCGCCAAGGGGCGATTGGCTGTCCGGCCCGTCGAAGATGGGAACGAGCACGGCGAGATAAATCGGTCCTCCGGAGGATACCTGATAGAAATCAAGAAACTCGATGCGCCCCGATCGCATGGTTTCGAGGGCGTTCTTGACAAGATACGGGGAGGAACCGTCGTTCGTGGAGGGGACGGAAAGACGTTCCACGCCCCGGGCGTCGAGGAGAAATGTCCGATCGTAATTGTACGCGTTCCGGACCTTGTCCAGCCACATATGAATCTGCCCGCGCGCGTTTCCGTCCGCGGGATTCTCGAAGAATTGCTTCACCAGGTCTGAAAAGCCCGCATTGTTGTAGAAGACTTCGGCGTCGCCCAGCCGTTCCTTGCGCCATTGGATCAGCTCGCTTATTTTCAGATCCGCGATGGTGGAGAGCTGCCGTTCCATCTCGGAGCGGAAAAGCTTGTGATAATTATGAAAGGAAAAATATCCGGCCGCCACGATACCGGTGGTCGCGAGAATGAAAATCAACACGAGCGGAGAGGCCATCCGCAGGCTTGACGCGTTGGAATAATCGCCGCTCGGCCGCGCGGCCAGTCCGGCGTTGAACAATAGTCCCACGCCAAACGCCAGAAACGCCAGCGAGGTGGGAAAAGCAGGGGGAATGACGCCGCTGCCGTATAATAGGGGACCGCCCAACATATAGGCTATGGTCAGGATCATACCGATCAACAGGCTGAAAAGAGCCAGCAGGAAGGACGCGATCGCGTTCCAGGGGCGGCGGGGGGAAGAAAAAAGCAGCAGCAGGAACGAGACGCCGTAAAGCAGGAAACAAAAAGCGGTCAAGGGCGACATATGCCCGACCGGCGCTCCCGCCATCGTACCCTCGATTTCCATGCCCAACCGCTCCACGCTCAAGCGCAGACCGAACAGGGCGCAGAGAAGCAGGGAGAGCGACGCGATGGTTCCGAAAGCCCCCAGCGCCGCCATCACCCGGCGGGTTGTCCGGTCCCGGGTGTCTCGCGCGTGGAGAAAAAAAGCTGTTCCGTAGGCGATGAAAATCAGCGCCGAACTCGGCGCCATGGGTTTATTGCCCGGCCCAAGGGAGGCGAGGAGCGGAAGACCCGTCAGCCATCCAAGGAGCGCGATAACTCCGAAACCTATGACGATAATTCCGCACGCCTTGGAGAGCCGGGCCCAGGTATGGAGCCTGGAGCTTTCTGAATATCCCATCATAAAACGTCTCTGAAAATGCCTGACAGCGTTCGTAATCCGGTGGCGTTGGACCAACTCTCCGACACTTTGCCGTTTTCAGCCCAAAGTGTCCGGGACTTTCGATTGAGTACGTATGGGGATTTTATTCGTTCCACCTCTATTGAGGTTGTCGATTCCGGAGTCGACCGAATTTTTTCGAGACTTTTCGCGGCTTCGCGCCTGGGCAAGACCGATGTTACCGTGACCCCCGGAGCCGGCCTTCGCCGGGACTCTCGAATCGTTTGCCATGATTGAATCGACAACCTCGCGCATTGAGGATACGCGGTAAATTTCGAACATAACAGCATAGGAGCAATCTTACAAGACCGGGAAACGCTCGATTTGCCATACCATACCATCAGGGGTCGGCGTCGCGCTCCAATACCTGCCGCTTGCGTAACCAACCGGCCCCTCGGTTTAATTTTTACTCCTCTTGATAAAAAACATTAGCCCCCCGCGCTGCCTAAAACGAAAAAAATATGACATATGCGCATTATCGTTCAATCAATAGCGATATTTGGGCTTAATTTAATGGCTTTGTTGTGAATATCAGCAATTTCGGTATCCACCACCACTCTGTTCTTGCCCGAGTTCTTCGCCTTATAGAGGGCTTTGTCGGCGCGGCAAAGGAGTTCCTGGGCGGTATCCTTTTCGTTGAGTTCCGAAACGCCCAAGCTGATGGTGGCCGTCACCTTGGGCCCGTTCGAGGGACGGAATATGACATGGGAGAATTGACTCCTGATCCGTTCGGCCACCTTCGCCGCTTCCCGCGCGTCGATGCGCGGCAGGATGATGGTAAACTCCTCGCCGCCGTAACGACAACCACCGTCCCGTTCCCGGATCGATTCCATGATGACTTTGCTCAGCGCCCGCAAAACCGCATCGCCCTCCTGATGGCCGAATACGTCGTTGAATTTCTTGAAATCGTCCACGTCGATCATTATCAGGGAGAGCGCCCCTTCCATGCGCTGGGCGTGGCCAACCTCGCTGATCAGTTTACTCATGAGGTAACGCTTGTTGTAAAGCCCGGTGAGGCCGTCCGTAAAGCTCAACCGTTGATAGCGGCGTTCGCTTATTTTGAGTTCCTCTTTTTCTTTTCTCAATCCGTTTATGCGATCGGCCAAGGCGAAAGAGAGCAGAATCGATTCGAGCGCGGCGCCCACGGCCACCGAGTAGAAGCTCAAGAGAGTGTGCGGGATCAGGCCCAAGCCTTTAAAGGCGTAGAGCGCGGAACCGAAAAGGAGCATGAACCAGGCCATGAGAAAAAAACGGGCGGGCCGAAAACCTCGTGACATGCTCACCACACCGGCGCTCAGCAGAGCGAAGGGTCCCACCAGACCGAGTATATGCGCCGTCAGGTTCGATAAAAAGTGCTTTTCGAGCACACCCATCGGAATCAGGGAAAGGCTGACCACCATGAGCGCCGTGAGCATCTTGTTCAGGGCGGGCGCGGTCTTTTTTGTTCCCAGAAACTCTTTGCTGAAGGCGAACGCGAAAAAATAGGCGGCCCCCAGCATGGAGAGAAACGTGTACGATACCAGATGCGGGGGCAGCGGCGGAATCAGGTCCTTGATGTGGCCGTAGGCGCAGAACAGATAGAAGAGCATCCCGCCCATAAACAGCACGTAGAACAGGTAGATGCGATCCCGCAGCGATACGCAGATGAACAGGTTGAAAAGAATCATCGCCAGCATGGCGCCGAAGATAAGTCCGAACCTGAAAGACATTTTCGAGATATGATCTCGAAATGACGTTTCGGACCAGAGCGTGATGGGCGTGGTCAACGAGGTGGAGCTTTCCATGCGGATGAAGAAGAACGCTTCGTGTTTGAAGTGAGGGGGAAACTTGAATGAAAACGTGCCGTTCGAAATTTGGCCGTTAGCCGTCGGTCGGCTGTCTCCGGCCTGGATCACCGAGTAACGTTGGCCTGCGGCGTTAATCGCTCCATCCTCGACCGGTATGTAAACATCGATTTTATCGATCCACGGCTTGCCGACGTCCAGAATCCAGCCGGCGCGTTGACTCGGAAAATTTGGCCCGTTTTCCGGGTCCATCTTTTCAAGCACCTTGAAACGCAGCCAATACGCCGACTCGGTTATGCCCAACATGATCCCGTTTTCGCCGACCGGACGAAATTTGGCGTCAATTTCCGGAGACATTATGGATGCGATATCATGACTTCTCAAGGAATCTTCGAAAATTTCAAGATGCGGTTCGAGAGCATATCGGTTTCGATCGATTTGCAGAACAACCGGAGGAGCGGCGGAGGCCGCGACCGTGGCCGCCGTCAACAAGATCGCCAGGAGCGCCAGCCAGGGCGCTTTGAACTTAATAACACGTGTCGTCGAAATGAGAGCCACCCCGCTTATCAAAAAATTCCATTCCGGGCAGGAAGTGTTTGAAAATTTATACAAACACCATGCCATAAGGATGGCGATTACTTGGCTGAGGCGGGCAAAAAAGCGAGTATATGGGGGAGAAGACTAGTTTGTCATTTCGGGCGCGGCGAGAAATCTCCGCGGGGAGCGCGAGGGAAAAGATTTCCTCGCAAGCGCTTTTTCCATGTCTTTAATCTTTGGATTCCGCGGACAGGGGCGGGGAGAAAAAAAAGCCGGAGGAAGGCTCCTCCGGCCACGATCGCCAAGCGGGGGCGGAAGCGGGAACGCGCTTCCGACGCCCCGGCTGTCGAAGCGGTTATTTAAAGAACTTCTTCAGTAATTCCTGGGATTTTGGCGTCGTGGACCCCTGGTCCGCGCCTTTCTGGTCCCCGAACAGCTTCTTCTTGATCGATTCCTCCACCTGTTTGACCGGCTCCTTCAACTGACCTTCGGCGAGCGCTCGAGCCAGTTCCTTAACGTCGAGGCTGTATTTGGGGTCCTGCAGCGATCCGCTAATACGAATGGGAGCGGGGATATTGGTCAGTTCATCGGCGCTGGCGCCACCCTGGCCTTTCAGGGTCCCCACCAAGTCCGCCTTGAGCAGATAATCCAGGGTGTCGTTGCGCAGGTTGATTTCGCCCTCTCCGCTGACACGCAACAGCGGCGACTTCAGGATCAGATCCTTGTTGTGCGCCACGCCGTCGGTTATATCCACGGTGCCCAGAAGCTCGGCAAAGTCGGTTTGCATCGGCTCATCCTTGGTGTTCGGCTGTCCCTTGAGGGTGTTCAAGGCGTCCCGCACCATCTTGGCGATGTTCACTCCCTTGATGGCGCCATTATAGAAACCGAAGCTCACGTTGCCGTTGAGGTTATTCTTGATGGACTCCGGTTCCATGCCCACGGAGGTGACATTCAACTTGACCACGGTGCTTCCGGTGAGCCGCTCCTGTCCGGTCAGATCCTTCAGCAGGGGACCGGCTTGCGCTTTGTCGATCTGGCTGATCACGCTCAACTTGGGCGTGTCCGTCTTGACGTCCATGGCGAGTTTGGTGTTCAGCGTTCCTTCGTAGAATTGCGCGGTGAGCGGATCCACGGACACCACGCCGTTGTCGGCGGCCAGGTGAATTTTGATGTCCCGCATCCGCAGGTTATTGGCCTTGAGATCGCCGATGGTCACGTCACCCTTGATGTTGAGCTTGCGCAGCCCTTCGAAGTCGGGCTTTCCGGCCGGGGGAGTTTCTTTTCCCGGCGCGGGCTTTTCGGCCTGGGCGGTTTTTCCCGGAGGCGGCATATACCGGTCCAGGTCAAGCGTGTTGACATCGACCTTGAAGGTCGCCGTGGGCGGGTCGAACTTGGTGACGTTCGCGGCGCCCTTGACTGTGGTGTCGTCCAACTGAACGTCCAAGGTTCTCAGGGTGAAACTGTTGGTTCCTCCGGAGAATACAAAGGAGGCGGAAGCGCGCTTGAGCGTGTTTTCATCGGCGCCGATACCTTTGATACCCAGCTTTTCGAGCATGTTCCGAGGGTTGAATTCAGCCAGATTCAGCGACCCTTCAAAGGAGGGGCTGGTCTGGATCTTACTGGCCTGGAGATCCCCTTGCGCCTTCATGTCCAACGTTTCAACAATCAGGTCGCTCACCTTGACGGTTTCCTTGGACAGGTCGGCCGCCACGTTGGAAGTCATGGTGAGCTTCACTTCCTTGTCGGGAAGCTGGTCGCCCTGGGCCGTGACCGTAAGATGCAGGTTATTCACCAGGTAGGTCTTTTGGGCCGTGTCCAGAACCGCCGTTCCCGTCATGGCCGGTATGATGAGCAGGTCGGGCTTGGCGCTCTTGAGCTGGAATCCCAATTCAAAGTCAAACGGTTTTCCAAGCCGGAGTTCTCCCACGTCCAGGTTGAAGTCCTCGATCAGGTAATGCGCGTCATGTTGTTTATCATCCCACGATATGCGAGCGGAGGTGATCTGGATTCCATTCACCGAAAATTCCGAGATATCGAATTCGCTCTTGTCGCCCTCCGGCTTCGGAGCGGGTTTTACCGTTTCCGCCTTACCCTGCGCGACCAGATCGTCCCAATTGGTTTTTCCTTGTTTATTTCGTTCCAGGTTCAGCCCCAGTCCGTCCAGCAGGATTTTGTCCATCTCCAGCTTTCCGCTCAAAAGGGGCATGATCTTCACCCCGAGCCGCGCCTTATCGATCCGGGCGAAGGGCTGGTCGCCAAAACCCGGAGCGTTGCTCAGGCTGAGCGGCCCCAAGGCCAAGCCGAACCAGGGATAAAAGGTGAGGCTCATATCTCCTTTAAAGGTCAGTTCTCTCCCGGTTTTCTCCTTGACCACATTGGCGATGGTCCCCTTATAGTCGTTGGGATCCACCAGAACCAGAACCAGGATCATGCAAATGATTATCAGGGCCAGTATTGAGCCGATTATGATTGTCGCTATTTTGATCGGTTTTGTCATGGCGAGCGCCTTTCGTTGAGTAAGTCGTTGTCGGCGACTGTCCGCCGGCGTTTCAGGTAACAGGTTCGCAAGACGATAAGCGGCGTTGCTTATTGTTTAGGTAATACAAAATCATACCACGTCAAGCGAGGAAACCTTGATTTAAATTTAAATCTTCTTATTTTTGAAAGAATACGAGAGGCGCGCCCGCGAAATTATATCGGCGGCGCCCTTGCCGGACCGAGGCGGTTTGCTTCGGGATGCCTTGTCGCAATCCGGGGACGACTCCAAAGGACTCGCCGCGAGCCGCCGGTCGATTTTTTCCATCCCGGGGACATTTTTCAATAGTATGCGTCCTGAGTGAAAAAACAGGTCCCGGAGAACATTGGAAGGTTGAATCCCCTCATGAAAGTCAAAGGGTCGGTTCCCCGAGAGGGCCAAAAAAAGGCCCCATTCGACATGGGGCCAAAGCATGCGTGTATGTTCGAGGGCTGTCAGACGTGAAGATCGGCGGGCGCGACATGAATCTGGTTGTCCACGGCCTTGACTCCATCGACCTCCATCACGACTTTCTCCGCGCGCGCGTTTTGTTCGAAGGATCAGCCGACAACGCCGGTCAACAGCGCAATTCCGGTCTTTTTCCACCGATACGCGAACCGACGACAATTGTCCGGAAGACAACCCGGCCTCGATGATGGCCGCTTCGGCCCTGCTCGCCAGGGACATGTTCGCCAACCTGGAAAGAGCATCCAGCGAGCAGGAATTTATGCGATTCCGAACGGGCGACGGAGTAGATTGTTCCCACGGCGGCGGGAATCGACTCGATTTTGTCGGTGTTCAAGACCAGTCGTAAAGTTCGGGATTTTCCCAGTCAGCGCTAAAAGCGAATTTTATGAAGCCGCTTCGTTCGTGATCGCTCTTTTCAATGGCGTGTATCGCGGCGTCTTTCGGCTGTATCCGCGCTCCTGAGGTTGATGACACGCTTTTCCCAGGACGCGATGATTCGCACATGCAAGGCGCACGTCGAACGATTTTAAAAGAATGTGCCCGCCACGGCCTAGGAAAATCGTGTCTCCCTGATCGGCCAATTCATAGATGACCGAATTGAGTCGATCCAACTGAACGTGGGGTTTTTGAGTAAAAAAGTCGCAGAAATATGGAAGGCGGACTTTTTCGTCGACACTTTCGACGCTTTCCAGAAAGCCCATTTTTTTGGCCATGGCGTCGATCGCCTCCGTGTCGATAATTTTATAACCCAGGTTCTGGGCCGCTATTCGCGTGATTTCGGAGCCGTATGATCCCAGTTTTCTCGAAATGGTAACAAAGTGCATGGACACCCTCCTGAATGACGATTGTTCGTCGATGATGTTGGTCGATGTAATAATGTTACTATACCATAGTTCGACGGAGTACAGGCGCAAACAATGAAAATGTCTATCCGTATCGACGAGGCGCGGAGGGAAGGATTTTATAAGCAGGGCTGTATCGGGGAGCTTGATTTACCGTTATACGGCGTCCAAAGCGAAAAGAACGGAACATCCGTAGCCGGGAAAACTTTAACAGTTTAATAAGCGTTGATAATATCGGATGATACATCGATAATGCAATGCTCACAATCAATAGTCTGCCGATATTGCGAAGAAGAAATGCCGATACGTGTTGACAGTTATGGCGCAACAATATTTTTGGGGAAACAGTTACAAGCGGTATTAACCGGAGGGTTATATATTTGTCTTGTGGCCTAATATGACGCTGTTGGTCTGCGTGGCGATCGTCGCCTCGATTATCGGGTTTGTCATTTACGGATGTATCAAGGGGTTTGAGAACACGTTTCCGAATGACTGATTGTTCGCCCGTCATCGGACTTGTTCAATAAGAGAATCGGAGGCCTTCAGGGGCGCGGAACTCCATTCACTCGTCCGAGAAACCGCGCAGTTTGACCTTTCAGACAGTTTTCACTAGCTTCCCTCCGTCGTCACGCGCGTCACTTCTTCCAATGTTGTAAGGCCTTCCCGTACTTTGGACAGCGCGCTTTCCCGCAACGTGCTCATTCCCATGCTCACGGATTCCTTGGACAGCTCCTCCGTGGGCGCGCCACGGGTAATCATTTCAATTAGTCTGCCACGCACCGGCATTATCTCGAATATGGCCGCTCGTCCCTTGTAACCGGTATCGTTACATTCCATGCATCCCTTGCCCCGATACACGGGCACGTCCTTAAGTCCCAGCGCTTCCTGCTGCGCGGGGTTGGTATCATCTTTTATCTTGCAATTTGGACATATTTTGCGCACCAGCCTCTGCGACATGACCAGAATAACCGATGAACTGATCAGATAGCGCTCGATGCCCATGTCCGCCAGACGGGTGATGGTGGATGGCGCGTCATTGGTGTGCAGGGTGCTGAACACCAAATGGCCCGTGAGAGCGGCCTTTACGCCTATCTGCGCGGTTTCCTCGTCGCGGATTTCACCGACCATGATGACGTCCGGGTCCTGGCGCAGAAACGAACGGAGGATGGAGGCAAACGTAAGGCCTATTTTTTCATGCGTCTGAAACTGGTTGATCCCTTTGATGTTGTATTCGACCGGGTCTTCGGCGGTCATGATGTTGATCTGGTCGGAGTGGATGTGTCTGAAGGGCCGAATACAAGGTAGTCGATTTACCGCTACCGGTCGGGTCCGGTAACCAGTATCATTCCCCAGGGCTGTTTGATGGATTTCAGAACTTCGTGGATTTCCCATTCGTTGAACCCGATTTTTGTCGAGGTCCAGATCGATGTTGGACTTGTCCAAAAGACGCATGACCACCTTTTCACCGTAAAGGCCGGGCAGAGTGGACACGCGGAAATCGATCTCGCGGCCCTTGAAATTTCACCTTCATGCGGCCGTCCTGGGGAAGCCTCCGTTCCGCGATATTCAGGCGGCTCATAATTTTAAAGCGTGAAATGAGTGGGTTCTGCAGCGATTTGGGCGGATTCATGAGGGCTGCAGGACGCCGTCGACACGCAGCCTGATGCGAAACTGCTTTTCATAGCATTCAAGGTGGATATCGCTCGCGCCCCGCTTCGATGGCTTCGGAGAGCAGCACGTTGGCGAGTTTGACCACCGGCGTTCCCGCCGCGGCGTCCTTCAGTTTCCCGATATCGTCGACTTCATCTTCCCGATCGTCCAGTTGCACGGCCCCCTGGAAGTCCATGGAGTCCATGATATCGTCGAAACCATTGCCGAGCTCTTCGGTATAGTGTTTTTCAATGGCGACGGACAAGGCGTCTTCGGCCGCCAGCACGGGAACGATCTGCAGACCGGTGAGGAATTCGATGTCGTTGAGCAGGGAGAGTTGGGTCGGGTCCTTCATGGCCAGGGTCAGCTCACGGTCCTGCCTGAAAAGCGGCAGCACCTGATGACGCTTGGCAATATGGTAAGGAATGAGCTGGGTCAGCTCGGGATCGAGTTCGATCTGCTCCAGATTGACTGTGGGAAAAGGGGAGGGAGATCCCGCCGGCGCTGCCTGGGTAGTGGCCATATTCGTCCGATCAATCCACGAAGTTCATAAATTCGCGGTATAAAACTTTATGCTCTTTCTGTAATATGTGGAGATACGCGGCGAGTTGACTCAAATCCTTGTAATTCACCAAGCCATCCACCCCCAGAGAAAAAGCGGCCATGACATCCATGGTCTTGTATTGTGGTCCGGTTAACAGATACAGGGCCTTGCGTCGAAGCTGCATGGGAATGTTCACCAGATACGGCAGCAGTCGCTTGTCTTCCCGGACGATCTGATCGTCCAGAAGCACCAGCTCGTAAGGAATAAACGCAAGACGTTTCAGCGACTCCTCGGCCGAATCGCTTGAATCGGCCTTGAATCCGGCCGTGGCAGCCTGTTTCAGGGCAGTCTGTATCCAGGCCGGATCTTTTCCGGAGACCAGCGCCCTTCTCGCAACTCCGCTAGTATCGACCATAATCGCCATCCATTGAAAGCTCGTCTATATCGGTTGTTTTTTCACCGCGTCTGCTTTTGACCTGATCGATTTTCTGCCGCATGGAAGATTGGTGGTTGGAGTAACCCATTGCCGTCTCTTCGGATACCAGATTCCGTTCGAACGCGTCGAGAATATCGGACTCGAAGCTCTGCATGCCCAATCCTTCGCCGTCCTGGATCACGCCGTAGAACGTGCTGACTTCATTTTCGCCCTGCAGAATCAGTTCGCGGGTACGCAGGTTGGCCCCCATCACCTCGAACACCGCGTGACGGCCGCCATCGATCTTTGGCAGCAGACGCTGACTGACCACCCACCTGAGACTATCGGCGATGCGGATTCGGGCTTCCCGTTCCTCATGCGCGTCAAACATACCGATGAGGCGGTTGATGGTCGTTCCCGCGTCGATGGTGTGCAGGGTGCTGAACACCAGGTGGCCGGTTTCGGCGGCTCGCATGGCCACCTGGAGGGTTTCCTTATCGCGAATTTCGCCGACGAGAATTACCTTGGGCGCCTGGCGAAGCGCCGCCCGCAGCCCACTGGCGAAAGAGTCGAAATCGATCCCCAGTTCCCGCTGGTTGATGGTGGCGACCCTCTGTTTGTGGTTGTATTCGATGGGGTCTTCCAGGGTTATGATGTGAATCGGTTTCGTTTCATTGAGATGGTTGATCAGCGCCGCCAGCGAGGTGGTCTTACCGGTTCCGGTGGCGCCGGTGAAAAGAATGATCCCGTTTTTCTCTTCGCACATGCGGTAAAAAACCTGTGGAAGCGACATGTTCTGAATGGAGGGGACCTTCATTTCCAGACGGCGCATGACGATGGAATAGGCGCCTCGTTGTGAAAAGATATTGACGCGAAACCGCGCCTTGCGCTGTACAAAGTACGAAAGGTCGCAGGAACCTTTGTTGATCAGATCGCTGATGAGCCGCGCGTTGTTCTGCACCAGGTTCAGAACGATCTTTTCCGTATGAAAGGGAACCAGGGCTCTTGAGGGGCGGACTCAGTTTTACCGGTTTCAGCTCCCCGAACGACTCCACCTGAGGCGGTTTCTCCACCGTGAAATTGATGTCCGAAACGCCGGGAAAGGCGTCCAGCATCTGCAAAAGCATGTTGTCGAAGTCATGTTTTCGCATGGCGCTAACACCTCGGTAAAATCGACCGGTGGATTTTTGTATGAATCGGCCTAAATTTTGCCTTGTCCTGCACACTTGGCGTACGCGTCGTCGGCGTCGATCCATTCCCTTTTTGAACAGTTCCATGATATGATCGTCCAGGCCTGCATGCCGTATTTTCGGCCCGTCTGAATAGCCGATGGCGATCTGGAACGTCTTGTTTTCGCGGATCAGGTGGCGCACGGCCGGGGTCGCGATCAGCACTTCCAGGGCGGCCACGCGGCCTTTTACGTCGATCCTTTTGAAAAGCGTCTGGCTGATGACCGCTCGCAGACCTTCGGAAAGGCTGGTGCGGATCTGGTTCTGCTGGTCGTGCGGGAAAACGTTGATGACGCGGTCCACGGTTTTGGGGGCGCTGGAGGTGTGCAGGGTGCCCAGGACCAAGTGGCCGGTTTCGGCGGCTTCCAGCGCCAGGGCGATGGTTTCCAGGTCGCGCATTTCGCCCACCAGAATGATGTCCGGGTCTTCACGCAAGGGCGCCGCGCAACGCGGCGGTAAAGGATTGCGTATGTACGCCCACTTCGCGCTGGTTGACCATGCAGCTCTGGTGAGTGTGAAGAAATTCGATGGGGTCTTCGATGGTGATGATGTGCTCTTTGCGCTTCTTGTTGGCGTAGTCGACCATGGCGGCCAGGGTCGTCGATTTGCCGCTGCCGGTGGGGCCGGTCACCAGCACCAGGCCGCGGGGTAGCATCGAGAGTTTCTCCACCACTTCCGGCAGCCCCAGTTCGGTGGCCGTCATGATGCGGCTGGGAATTTCACGGAACACCGCGCCGATGCCATTTTCTTGACGAAAGAAGTTGGCGCGGTATCGCGCCAGATTGGGAATGGAGTAGGCGAAATCCACGTCTCCCGGTTTCTTCGAAAGTCTTTATTTTGTCCTCGGGGGCGATTTCATAGAGCATGCTTTTCAGCTCTTCGTTTTCCATCCCCTTGTAGCGGACACGCTCCATCTCACCTCGTACGCGAAGGACCGGCTGGCTCCCCGCGACAAGGTGAAGGTCCGAAGCGCCCTGTTCGTGCATGAGCTTAAAAAAAGCGTCGATTCGGGCCATGGTTCACAGTCCTCTCTTTAAAACGATAGTGTTGTTTTTCGCAGTATCAGGTTCAGCAGCCAGTTGGTCAGGCTCAATGCCATCGCGCCCCAAAAGCCGGCCCAGAAATTTTTTATAATCAGCCCGCCCACGACGCCGCTTACCATCATGAGCAGCAGGCCGTTGATCACCAAGGTAAACAGGCCCAACGTCAAGATATTGATGGGCAGGGTCAGGATCAGAAAAATCGGCCGTATAAAGGCGTTCAGAATTCCCAGTAACGCCGCGGCCACCAGGGCCGTGCCGAAACTCTCTATGTGGATGCCGCTTACCAGACGCGCCGCGACCAGCAGGGAAATCGTGCTCAGGAGCCATGTCAGGAGAATATTGGTCATATCGTGTCGCTGTTCCGGGAAGGACTCAGGTCCGGTTGTGTTATCGATCCCCCAATCGTCGCAATCGAAGAACAAAATCGAACTCTGCGGAGCGGGGAAGGGGCGCGATTCGCGCCACGGACGCCTGTTCCCACGCCGGGCACTAAAGATTTTGCAATTAATGTGCCTTCAATAAGTTTGCTTATTCAGCTCAAGGATTCCAGGCCCGGACCTCGCCCCGCTATGCGGAACCGCCGCCGGCTTTTCGCTGTTCCAGCAATTCCTGGATCTGCTGCTGCAAGTCACGGTTTTCCAGCTTTATGCGGTTGCCGAATTCGAGCACGTCGAAGTAACGCCGTTCATATTCCTTGTTGAGCGATTTCAAACGGGAATTCTGCACGGCGAGTTCGGTTATCTTATCCTTGAGCCGGTATACGACTTCGATCCCGGCATCCATGGACGCCCCGGCCTGTCCGGCCTCCTTGCGGATTTCCTCGTTCAGGGCGTCGCGTTCCGATTCCAGCACCATGATGTTGCGCGTGATGTCATCGGCGTCGGAGCGTTCCTTGATGTCCTTCAGTTCGCCCTGGAGCTTGTGAATCCGCTTGTTGCGCAGCAAAACTTCCTGTTTCAGACGGTTTACCCGTTCATTATGAAATTTCCGGAACGCCTCCTTTTGCAGGTCGGCTTTTTTTTCGGCGTTTTTGACCACTTCGTTTAAACGAAGCACCTCCAGTTCCAATCGGTTGGTCACGGAGACGCTTTCCCGGGTCTTTTTCTTCAGCGAAAAGGCGAACGCGCCCAGGGCGATGGATACGGCCAGGAATAGCGCCGTTATCGCCGGATTCTGAAAGATCGAAGTCAAAATAGTGGGGGCGCTCATTATCGCCGTATTCTCCATGGCCGCCTGGAGGTTGCTCGTGTCCGATTCCGAAACAGTCGTCGCCGAAAACCCGGAGAACGGCTCCCTCACGGGATTCGGCCGTAAAGGTTCGATTTTTGGCCGCTCTCTTAGCCTTATATCGGAATATTCGCGCGGAACATTAGAAAGTTTTAAGGGCGCTAGATTCTGTCGGTTAAGCCGGTTTTTCGGAGAGCCGCGGTCTTCAATTGCCGCGTTATACGGATAATTCGACCCATACCTCCCACGACGGCGGTAAATATTTGTTTGATGAGCGGGCGGCGCGGGTTTGTTATAATATCGTCAGTGCGATTTTTTTTAGTGAAGCGCCTTTCCTGTACAGCCGATTATTACTAGAGTATAAAAAAACGGATGCCTCATTTCCGAGACGCGCCGGTTCCCTGAAGCGCCTTGCTGGATACTCATGAATTTTTCAGACTTTGACGTTACCGAAGAAACCATAAAACGAGAAAAGATAAAGGCCAGAGAGCTTCGCCACTCCCAGTGGTGGAAGCGGAAGTGCGCCAAGGGCGCCTGTTATTATTGCGGCCGGAGCGTCGTCCCCAAAGAACTCACCATGGATCATATCGTGCCGCTCAGCCGGGGCGGCAAGTCCACCAGGGGAAACGTGGTTCCAGCATGCAAGGAGTGCAACAACAAAAAGAAGTATCTCCTGCCCGTGGAGTGGGAAGAGTACCTGCACAAGTTGCGGGACGAATGACCCCCGTTTCCGGAAATTTCCCCGGCATTCCCGCACAGTACGCCGCAAGCGATGACCGATCGGCTCCGGTCCCGTCGTTTCCCCTCATCATCGGCATAACCTTTCAGCGCCTCCATAAACTGCACCCTTCACCGCGAGTTTGAAAATTCGATGAAAAACGGCTGACCCCGCCGGTTGATACGGGTTTAGCGCATCTCCCATTCCGGTCCGGCGCGTCACGGTGGAAGACGCCGGACGGAAGCCGAAAATTTTCATGCAATAATTTCCGCCGATATTCGTCATGGGTAGTAGAACGCTTCATTTGATTCGGCGGGCGGAATGGAGGAAAGTGAGATGCTATGTCGAGGCAGGAAAAGGACCTAACCGGAATCGTACTGAATGAGTGGGATCACCTCACCGGCTATGTGAAGCGGAAGTTGACGAACATTTCCCATATGGACGCCGAAGACATAGTGGCCGACGTCGTTTACAACATCTATAACAAGGTGAACCTCGACGAATATATCGAAAGTATCCTGGCTTACGCCTACCGGTCGATCCGGAACAGAATAGTGGATTATCTCCGGCGCTCCCGCGGGGATGAATCTCTGGAGCGACTCGACGCGTCCGGCATGACCCTGGCCGATCTGATACCCGATCCCATGGCCGACATTCAAAACGAACTCGAGCGCGACGAGATAAAAAAGCGTCTTCAATCCGCGCTGATGGAGTTGCGTCCCAAGCAGCGCGAAATATGGGTCGCCACGGAAATCGAAGGCCGAACGTTCCAGGAGTTGTCCGTCCAGTGGCGAGAGCCCATCGGGACGCTGCTGTCCCGTAAAAGCCGCGCCGTGAAGGCCTTGAGATCGAAATTAACCGATGTGATATGAGGAGACTCGTTCATGAAAAATCACAATCATTTCTGTATATCGAATTGGAAGAAGTTCGCCGTTCACGTTCTTGCGGGAATCGCCATAGCCGCCGCTTTCGGCCTTATTTTCGGATTCCTGGTCGAGCTACTGTGGAATTGCATTGTCCCCGATGTTTTCGGCCTGAAGCAGATTACCTATTGGCAGGCGGTGGGTCTGGTCATCATGTTCAGGCTGCTTTTCGGTTCGCACGGGCACGGCGGACATTCCCATAATTCCGAACATCACCGACGCGCGGAACGGCCTCGCGAGGTCGAAACCTCCGAAGCCTGAACTGCTCGTCAATAACCGCTTCCCGCGCGTTGGCGCGGGAACAGAGCGCTTACTTCAACCCAGGTAAAGGATTAATCGGATGATCGACGCGAAAGTCATAGAGGCGTTTGAACTTATGTGGGGTAGTTTCCCCGAACCGGTCATGCTTATCGACCAATCACGAGAGATCCTGGCGATCAACGACGCCTGCCGCGACGCGGGAGGAGTTCCGGGAGTCAAGTGCTCCGCCCTGGGATCGCCGGACAGCCACAAGGGTTGCCTCGCCAACGCGGCGCTGGTATTCCAGAGGGCCCAATACTCCAAAAACTCCATAGGGGGGAGGGATGTTATCGCCTTCTGGATGCCCGTTGACGGGTATCCCGATATTTACGTCCATTTCTGCGTGGGAGCCACGATCGATTACGACCAGTTCAAATGAAACAAAAGGGGTCGGCTTACGCTTCGTCCCGGGCGGCGAAAAAGCCGATCCCCTTCTGACTGCGGCCGTCCTGATACACGTTCAGCAGTTTGCCGCCGGTGGCTTCGACCACGTGGATCAGGTAGATGATCTTTTCCAGGGAAGCGCAGTCGGGGACCAGTTCCCGCAGTTTGTTGGCCTGCGCGTCAAAAAAGGCTTCGTTCAGCCTGGCGCCGGATTTGCCCGGATAGACGCCCACCGGCACGATGTGCGCCTCCACCAGATCATTGAAAAAATGCGTGCCGTAGGAAACCTGCGAGGCCAGGCCGCCCTCTTCGAAAACGATTTCCCCCAGGATCAGCGCGTTGTTGATGTCGGCGTAATTGACCCGCACGCCGAGATTGATGTCCGCGCTTCCCCATCGGCCGGGGCCGAACAGGGCGTAGCGTTTGCCTCCCAGTATCCGGTTGATCTTCCCGATGGCGTGGCCCACGGCCATCTTTTCGTCAAACGATTCCATGCGGGCGTAGGCCCTGGGATCCACGTACACGATGTATTCGATATCCACCAGCCGGGCGTTGGACATGGTTCCCCGGTTTTCGAACAGGATGTGATCGGGGTTCACGTCCGGCGGGGCCGCGATGGGTTCCTCATCCCCCACCAGGATGGGCAGGGACCGGCACTGTATGATGTACAGTTTTTCGTCTTCCCAGACAAACTCGATATTGACCTGCCTGCCGTAACCCTCCCGCAAAATGGACAGCACCTTTTTCATCATCGGGGCGAACGACGTTTTGGACAGGAAATTGTCGAACGTCACCAGACTTTTCCGGGGATCTATGGGCTGAGTCCTGTAAATGGGACCGGCCAGGGCGCCGTCGTCGAAAATGGAGGCGATGTAAAACAAATAGGGATGATCGATGGAACTCAATAGATCGGCTATGGGTAGGCTTTGCAGGTTTCCTTCCCCGAGGTTCAGAACGTCGACCATTTTCTGCGAGTAACGGGCTATCTGCGCGGCGCCGATTTCGGGCCGAAGCAGGGGATGGCTCAGCGCGATCAGGCGGGGAAATTCGTCGGCCGCCCTGCTGACGGCGCGCGTACCCAGCCCCAGAACCAGGCGGACCATGCCTTCTTCCCGGTTGATACGCTCGGTCCAGTTGAATATGTTGAAGGAGTAGGCCACACCGGCCGCGGTGGGGAAAAAATAATCCCCATGCTCCCGGCCCACGACCTTCTGGACCAGAACGCTCATGCGTTCGTCCACGTCGATGAGGTCGCGGTCCTTTCGGTAGGACAGGGCGGCGGGAGCGAAGGTGGAGGCGTAAACCACTTTCAGACCGTCGATGAACTCCCGCAAACGGCGGTCCACGTCGCCCGTGTTGGTCAAAAAAACCGATTCGTATTTGCCGGAAAAAGCGTGGTCGAAATTATCCTCCAACAGGGTCGAGGAACGCAGGACGAGCGGGTTTTCGCCCACCTGTTCGAGAAAATTCCGGAACATCTCCACCACGTCATCCGGAAACGCCGCCTTTTGGAATGATTGAACCAGCGACTCGTAGCCCTGTTCGATCTCTTCGTATGATTTGTACTTCAGGTCGTGGAGCTGGTACAGATCGTTATAGTCCAGAAAATCGGTGAAAAAACCGGAGCTGACAAAATAGGATTCCGGAGCCGCCAGCGAATCCGCCGCGTCGGGGTCGTCACGCGCGATCGACAATTGCAGCATCTTGTTGGCCAGCGCCATGCCGGCCGCCTTGCCGCCGATTTTACCGGGCTGGCGGGGATTCCACAGCGAGTGGGCCACGATGTGGCAGATGTCAGGTATGGAGAAGTACCTGTTTGGCCACTCCGATAAATCGCAGTTGGTCCGAGATGAAACGGTTGATCAACGACACGCGCAGGGATTCGATTTCGCTGTCCGCGTCTTGGACCGCCACCGGCGCGATCATGCAATAATTTTCCAGGGAAGATCGAATCCGGTCGGGCGACGCGCCTTCGGAGCTTACCAGCCGGGACAGCTTATGCTTTAGTTCCTGTTTTCTGGCCTGGTTGACGAACCCGTCGATTTCCTCCTCGCTGAAACGGCTGGTGAACGCCAGATCCATGAGCGCGTTCGAAAAATCGGCTACTTCCCGATCGGTGGGTTCCACGCCCATAGCTTTCAGCCGCTCCAGAGCCTCGCGGCGGAAAACCGATTGATCGGGAAAATCCTTTTCAGCAAGCTTGCCCCGAAGCCCCCGCCGCAATTCGGCGAGCAGGTGAGGACTTTCCTTCATGATCCCGTACAACCGGTAGGCGCGGGCAAGCGTTCTCACTCTTTCAGGACTCACGTCTAAAGCGCTCATGGCCGTCACTCTTTCGTTGCGGGTTTAGAAAAACGGTAATCCGGCCGGGTCTTTTTGTAAAGATCGGTACAAACGAAAAGCGTAAAAAACGCGAAACTCTTCGGCCTGTCAGAGAAGAATCACGATCCCCAGAAACAGCAGAAACGCGGCGGCCAGGCATGCGTAGGCCACGATCCACGACCGCTCCTCGGCGATGATGTGGCGGATGTCCAATCGGTAGCGCTCAACCTGTCGCGCGCCCGAGGCGCCGAAAATTCCGCTGAGCAAAAAACTGCACAGGGCCGTCACGAGAAACCCGAATACGTTCCACCACATCCAGTGGGTCCCGGGTTGAGTCAACCAAAGCGTCAGATTGAATCCCACACCCGCCAGGATACCCAGGATTATACCTCCGGCGGTGGATTTTTTGGACAAAATCCCCACGATGAACGCGGCCAGGATCGGTCCGTAAAAAGCCGAGCCGATCTTGTTGATGGATTCGATCACCGTGTCCGAAATGCTCCCCACCAAAAAGGCGAAGCCGGTGATAAACAGGCCCCAGCAGACGGTGGTCAATTTGCTCAGCAGCAGGGGATGGGACGTCCGTTTTACGCGATGGCGGACAAAGTCGTGCATGGTGGACGCGGACAGGGAGTTCAGGGCGGAATCGAGACTGGACATGGCCGCCGCCAGGATGGAGGCGAACATGAGCCCGCGCATGCCGGGCGGCAGATACAGTAAAATAAACCGGGGAACCAGATAATCGGGCTTCTGCGCTTCGATCGCCTGCTTCAATTCCGGCGAGCGATCGTACACGGCCCATATGGCCATGCCCATGAGAATATAGAGGGCGGTCAGCGGAAAACGGGCCAGGCCGTTAAAAAGGAGCGACTTTCTGGTGTCGGCCGTGGACGCCGCCGACAGTTCCCGCTGCACTTGGCTTTGATCGGCGCCATAATAGGAGGCGTACAGAAATACGCCCCCGACCAGAAAAGCCCAGAAGGGCGCGGCCGCGTTGTCGTTGATGCCGAGCGATGGTTCGAGCGCCGTCATGCGCGCGGGCGGCAGGGATGTCAGCACGGTTTTAAAGCCTCCGGCCATGTCGGCCGCGTAGAAAATGCAGGCCACGACCCCCAGAAGCAGAATGAACATCTGGATCACGTCGGAATAGACAACGGCCTTTATGCCGCCGATGGCGTCATAAATGATGGTGACCACGCCGATGATCAGTATGGTTGTCCAAAGCGGTATTTCCATGCAGACCGACAGCACGATGGCGGTGGCGTACACCCCCACCCCCGTGGCCAGTCCCCGGCTGAGCAGGAACACGGAACTAACCATGTAGCGGACCGACTTGTTGTAGCGCAGTTCAAGATATTCGTAGATGCTGATCAGTTTCAGCTTGTGGAAAAAAGGCAGCATGAACAGCATGACGATGATGATGGCCAGCGGGACCGCAATTTCATATTGCAGCCAGGTCAACCCGCCGCCGGGTTTCAAGGCCACAAAGGCGGGGATGGAAATAAAACTTATGGCGCCGGTCTGTGTGGCCATGGTGGACAGGCCGATGGCCCACCAGGGTAGGGTGCGGCCGGCCACGAAATAGTCTTCCTGATCCGACTGGCCGCGGCTCAGGTAGACGCTCAAGGCGATCATGCCCAGGAGATAAACACCGATAATGACCCAATCGATAAATGTCATGACTGTCCGTGAAACATTTCAGGTTCAACGTCCCTGCGCCAGGTAGATTTTTTCCAAGTCCGGCTCGGGCTTTTCAAGCGCATGCCGGTTCGAGATTTCACGGTACAAAAGAGGCCGCCGGTTGGGGAAGATCACTTCTTCCCCGCGCCAGCGGGAGGCCTCGTTCAGGTCGATGTCCGCCTCGATAATGCAGGAGTTCTTCCCGGCGTGGCACACGATTTCGCCCCGGGGATTGAAAATTGCGCTGTGTCCCGAAAAATATTCGCCGGGCCTGTTGGCGTAGATCACGAACAGTTGATTGAAGACCGCGGCGCCCGCAAGCCGCCGCCAGACGATATCGACGGGGAAATGGCTGGGCACGGCGGAAATGTTCACGATAAAGTCGGCGCCCTTGAGGGCGAGCGTTCGCCAGACCTCGGAGAAGGCGGCGTCAAAACAGATGGTAATGCCGATTTTTCCCTTGCCGGTGTCAAAGACCTTCAACTGTTTGCCGGGAGTGAAGTTTTCGGTCCAGTGCACGTGGGTTTTAGTGTAGCTGTCCGTCACGCTCGGGTCAACATAGGTGGCCACATTATAGTAGCGGTCCCCCCATCGTTTCAGTTCTCCGAGAATGACATGAGCCTGGTTTTCCCTGATGAATTGATAGATCTTCTCGGAAACCGACCGGTAGACGACTCTCATCCTGCGGTATAAAAATCCTTCGGGCTTTTCAAAGGACGGGTGGCCGTGCAGTATCAACTCGGGAAAAACAATGAGGTCGTACGCGCGGTAGGCCTTGATGATACTTTTGATTTTTTCCACATGAGCGTCAATGTTCCGTGAATCGTAATTCATCTGCGCGATACATATCTTCATTATTTTTCCCGTGAATGGTTATGAGTATTTCAGGAAAAACGAGCGGCGCGAAAACCATCGAAGTCATCCCGCGCCGCTCGTCGATTCGTTAACAGGTTAAAAAAGGCGGAATATATTTTTCGTGAATGCCGTGCTCGATGTTCTGCAGGTAGGATCGGGTCGAATCCTCCCCATAGGCGTCCTCGCCGTAGCGGTACAGGCTCCCCTTGTCGTTCTTCAGATTTTCATCCACCAGTTGTGATTCCACCGTTTGTTTGGCTCGCGTGGAGATGTTGCGGATGATGCCGTGAATGCCCGAACCGGACTGGGCGGGGTCCTTGGCGCGGAAAGACAGAAAGGAGGGGACGCCCAGTTCCACCGCCGCCTGACGGTGCACCCGTTTCCGGAGCCGGTCTTCGTGTCCCTCCAGCTTCAGCCGCGGTGAAATGCGCATGGCGGTCTGGATGACGTCGCGGTCGAGGTAGGGCGCCCGCAGTTCGATGGAATGGGCCATAGTCAGCTTGTCTTCGCGCTCCAGGGTATCGGTGTACAGGTAATTCAAATCCTCCCACAGCCGCTCGTGAAGCCGCAGATAGCCGAATTCACGCAGAACGTCATTGTACCATGGGTAACCCGCGAACAGCTCGTCGGCCGCCTGGCCGGTGAACATCACCCGAATGTTGTCCTCGGCCGCGAGCTTGGCCGCCAGGTACATGGGTATGGCCACTTCTACCTGGAGCAAACCGCTTTCCTCGACGTTCCGTATGACTTCCGGCAGAATATCCTCGACCATCGTCTCGTCGATGATCGTGGTCTTGAGTTCCAGGCCCATCTCCTTGGCCACCGACCGGGCGGCGATCATGTCGCCGGACTGATCCGAGCCGGTGCAGTAGCAGATGATGTTCTTGCCTTCCCGCTGCAACAGTTTGGCGATGAGCACCGAATCGATGCCGCCGGAAAAAATGACCCCGATGGTCGATTCGTTCAAACCGGTCAACCGCTTTTGCACGGCCGTTATGAGCGCGTCCTTGTACAGTTCCACCGCTTCGCGAAAATCGACGATATCGATCTGGGGAAATTGAAGATGAAATCCTTCCTCCACGGAGACGCCCTGTTTGGTTATGTCCAGAATATCGCCGGGGTTGAGGCGTTTGGGTTCGTCCTTCCCGTTCCAGAGCGCCTTTTTCTCGGAAGCGAAGTAGGTGGTTCCGTTGTTCCTGATGAAATAGAGCGGCTTTTTGCCGATGGGGTCCCGCGCCACCACGATGGATTCGCCGTTGGTCACCGCTATGGTGTACATGCCGTCCAAAAGTCCCACCACTTTTTTCACCGCGTCCAAAAGGTTGCCCTGATAGGCTTCCTCGAGCAGATGGATGATCACCTCGCTGTCGCTGGTGGTCAGCAGCTTATGCTCCTGATAGAGCAGCGTTCTCAGCTTCTGGTAGTTGTAGATCTCGCCATTGTGTATCAGGGAGAGTTTCCCGTCACATGACACGAACGGCTGCGTGGTACTTCTCCTGGCCGACGATCCTGAGCCGCGAATGGCCCAGGGCGATCCGGGTTTCTCCCCAGAGATCGTCCTTGAATTCGTCGATCGCATCTGCCTTGATAAGACGGCCGTCGAGATACACGCCGTGTGTGTCCGGGCCCCGGTGTTTCATCTTCACCAGCATATCGTAGATGTCCGTTGATTTGATGTTTCCATTGTGGGAAAAATGTCCGCATATGGTGCACATTTGATCGACTCCTGTTTGTTGGCTTTGTGTTTCGGGATTAATATCAACGACATGACGTTG
>CAWGFI010000004.1:0-136798 GCA_963821845.1 uncultured delta proteobacterium | reverse complement strand
CAGCGGCGTGGGCGGAATAGACAACAACACGCTGACCATGATGTTGGCTCAGAGGCTGGGAGCCAAGGTCTACCTGCTCCACGCGCCGATCATAGTGAGCGATAAGTCGATCAAGGAATCACTGCTGAAGGAAAAGAACATCGGCGAAACCCTGAAAGCCGCGCGGAAAGTGGATCTGGCCGTGCTTGGAATCGGCATGGTGGGGGAAAAAGGGCTGCTGCGCAAGGAAGGTTTTCTGGACGGCGTCAGCGAGGAGAAGCTCATGGAACAGGGCGCCGTGGGCGCGATCTGCGGGCGGATCTTCGACATCAACGGCGAGAAATGCTTTCTTGAAATGGACGACCGTATTATCGGCCTGGATCTGGATGAAATCCGGAAGATCAAACACAAGATCTGCATCGCTCGCGGCGGGCAGAAGCTCGACGGCATCATCGGCGCCATGCGGGGCAGGCTCCTGGACGTCCTGATCACCGATTCGGAGACCGCGACCCAGCTCCTGACCAAGGCGTAAAGCTTTTGAAGCGCCGTCGTTACGGTCGATCGATTCGAGCGACGACGGCTTGACAAAACGGGAATATTTGTCTAGATGTATATACTGATTTTTAAAGAACTCCCACGGAGCCTCAAGCGGCGCCTTTTTGCAGCGGAAAAGCAGGAGGAAAGGCGGGAATTACCAGGAACCTCGGCGCCGCGTCTGCCCGCCTTTCCTATTCCTTCAAGCTGAACGCGTTCGTAACGCGAACCGAATACTGAATTTTTGCTATCGATATACAAGGATATAGAAGGAGGATACCTTCATGTCCGGAAAAAGCGCAGTCGAAAGACTCTGGGAAGTCAATCCCAACGCTGAAATATGGTGGGACTCATCTCCGATTATTTATGAAAACTGGCGCAAGAAGATGCTCGGCAAGGCGTCCGACAAGGAAGAAATGGGCGCGTGGCTGAATCGTCTTTTCAGTGAAAACAACAAGCCCGAGGAAAACCTCTTCCGGGGCGTCACCACCAACCCTCCGCTCTCCTACGCGGCGATCAAGGATAACCCCGAATACTGGGCTCAATGGATCGACGAGCTGATCAAAAAAGATCGATGCGAAGACGTGGAAGTGGTTTTCTGGCAGACCTACAAGGAAATCGTCAAACGGGGCGCGGAAGCCTATTTGCCCATGTTTGAGGCATCCGGTCACAAATTCGGATACATTTCCGGACAAACCGACCCCCGCATCAGGCATGACGTTCAGAAGATGTTCGATCAGGGCATGGAAATAAGCGCCATCGCCCCCAACGTGATGATCAAGATACCCGGAACCGCCGAAGGGTATGAAGTCATAAAAATGCTCACCGCCCACGGCATCGCCACCAACAATACCCTGTCCTTTATCAATTCGCAGTTCGTGGCCTGCATGAACGCGGTAACCGAAGGACTCAAGGAAGCCAAGGCCAAAGGCGTGGATCTGGGGAAATGGCGATCGGTTATCACCGCCATGAGCGCGCGTTACGGCACCCTGGGCGATCTCCAGAAAGAAGCGCAGGAACGTGATATCGAACTGATCGGAAACCGACGTCCGCTGGGCCGAAATCGCCATCTTCAAGAAAGCGTGTCAACTGGTGGAAGATAATCAGGACTATCCGGGCAAGATGCTGCTGTGCTCCATGCGCATGAGCCCGGTGATTGATGGCGAGGCCAAGAGCTGGCACGTGGAAAAAGTGGCGGGCGCCGACATCGTCTACACCTGTCCTCCTCCGTATCTCGAGGGTCTGATGGTGGATGGAAAGAATCTCACCTTCCATGATCAGGTTCATGACCCGATCCCCTCCGAGGTAATGGACAAGCTGGTGAAAATCCCTTACTTCGTGCGTGGCTACGCCGAGGACGGCTATACCGCCGAGGAGTTCAACTCCCATCCCGCCCTGGTGGAAACAGCCAACCAGTTCAGCAAGGCTACCCAGGACTTCGTGGATTTCGTCGCCAAGCGGATCGCCGCCTACTGCGGCTAGGCGCCAACAGGATTACCAAGGACGGAGGAGGGTCTTACCCGCCTCTTCCGTCCCCGTTGTTCTTCCGGTAGATACGGAAAGGGATCATTTCAATGTCATCGAGACGTGTATTGCTTCCACAGTCCATCGAACCCGAGGCGATGGCGCTTTTGGAACAGGCCGGCTGTGAAACCGTGCTCGCTCCCGACCCCAAGCCCGAAACCGTGGCGCCTCTCATGAAAGGCGTCCAGGGGCTCATCCTCCGGACCGGGATCAAGGTCACCCGGGACCTGCTTTCGCATGCCGACGAGCTGCAAGTCGTGGCCCGCACCGGCGGCGGCGTGGACAACGTGGATATCGACGCGGCCACGGACAAGGAGGTCATCGTGACCTCCAACCTGGGCGTCAATACGGTGAGCGTGGTGGAGCAGGTGCTCAGTTTCATGCTGTCCCTGTTCAAACAGCTTCCCCGCATGGACCGGGCCGTACGCGACGATAATTTCGGTATCCGATATAAAAATCTCCCCCGCGATCTGGCGGGGAACGTTCTCGGCGTCATCGGCTTCGGCCGCATCGGCTCGTCCCTGGCCAAGGTGTGCAAGGAAACTTTTGGAATGAAGATTGTCGCCTACGATCCCTATCTGCCCGACCAGGTGAAAAAGCAGTACGAAAGCTGGGCGCCCTTCACCGACCTCAAGGGACTCCTGACCAAGGCGGACGCGGTGTCCATTCACGTTCCGCTGACCGACGACACCCGCGGCCTTATCGGTCCCGAGCAGCTGTCCTGGATGAAGCCGGACGCCATCCTGATCAATACCTCGCGCGGGGGTCTGGTGGATGAGGAGGCCCTGGCCAAGGCGCTCAAGGAAGAAAAACTGGGCGGCGCCGGGCTCGACGTTTTCAACAAGGAACCGGTGCCCAGGGACAACCCGCTGCTGGAGCTGGATAACGTTATCTGCACGCCGCACTCGGCCGCCCTTACCCGCGAATGCGTCATCAGGATGGCCACCGAGGCGGCGGAACGGGTCATTGAAGTTTTTAACGGCGCCAAGCCAATCAACATCGCCAATCCGAAGGTTCTGGAGGCCGAACGATGGAAGAAACTTTCCTAGCCGGCCGCTTCCCAAATAGATAGGCGGTTTTTCATAAATGTGGGGGAAACCACTGGTTTCCCCTGCTCCCCTTTAAAAAAATTATGCTTCTTCGTCACCGCGCGGTTTGACCGCGGAATTCAGCGACAGCGCCTCCACCAGAACCTGAACACCTCCACCGGAACTTGAGCGACAGCGACTTTTATCGAAACTACCATCGGGATTGATCTGGCAAGAACCTACAGCGAAAAATCTGAAGACTGGATTCCGCGGTCAAGCCGCGGAATGACGAGAGGACGTCCCCGGACAGGATGCCCTTTTTTTAAAAGGGACCGGCGGCGAACGCCGCTTGGACTTCCCGGGCATGACAATGTTTTTTAGGTTGGGCGGTTCGCGAACCGCCCCTCCGGCATTCAATCGTTTCGCAAATCTTTAATACAAAGGCTTAACTGAAACGCCTGCCGAAGACCTTGCCTTTGCCGTCACTCCTCCGCTTAACCGCGCAACCCGGCAATATCAGGCAGGGACCCGGCCTTGAGCATCTCGCCGTGAACACAGTAATGGTTCAGGGATTGCGCCAGCCACGTCATGATATGATCGAGCGGCTTTTCCACAAAAACTCCGAGATGTTCCGCGCCCGCCGGCGTGAGGCTGGTATATATTCTGGTCCAGGTCAGCTTTGTTTTGTCGTCGTTCTGTTTTTCGAGCGCGATTTCAAGCTTTTCCACATGCGATTGCGGGCAGGTGATGACAAATTCTATCCGCTCATTCAACTCGAACCGGCTCACGACCCAAATGGAATGGCCGACAAGCGGAAGGTCTTTGGTGAAGATACAATCCTTCTCGGCGAAACCTGATTCCGAATAGACCATGTCGCAGGCCCACCCCTGAATCCAATTGTATTCCCTGGTGGGGCACAGAAGTGGAAAGACCTTCTCCGGCGCCGCGTCAACCACGTGCGAAAAGCTCTTCACATATCGTTTGACCTTGGTACTCTCCATATACCGCTCCATCGAAGGGGTGAGACGCAATCGACGATTCCTATTTCTTCGTGGCCTTCTTGAAGCATTCCCTGGTTTCCGGACGGGAAAAGAGCAGCGCGCTGGTTTCCAGTTCATACTGCATGGCGGTCATCTTATCCAGGCGGGGAACAACGTCCGAAGCCCGTTTGACCGCTTGCAGCGCCAACAGCGAGTGCTTGGACAGTTCCCTGGCGTAGGATTCGGCCACCGTCATCAGATCCTCGGGCGACGTGACCTTGGTGACAAACCCCAGTCGCTCTCCCTCCTTGGCGCCCATGGGTTCGCCCATCATGGCGATCATCTTGGCTTTGGAAAGGCCCACCGCCCGGCGCAGGGGATCGAACAGCGGGTTCAGCCCCAGGCGCAATTCGGGATGGCCGAAAATGGCGCTTTCCGAGGCGATGATAAGATCGCATCCGATGGCCAGGTTGAAGCCGCCGCCCAGGGCGATGCCTCCCACGGCGGCGATAACCGGCTTGCTGAAGGTGTGCACGACCGACATATAATCCGCCATTTTCCTGAAGTACGGGCCGATTTCATCGTCATTCAAAAGCCCGAGTTCCTTGAGGTCGTGGCCGGCGCTGAATACCATGTCCCCGCCGGTGATGATCACCACCGAAACGGATGGATCTTCTTCAAGGGACCGGAAGGCCAGCTTGATTTCATCCATCATGTGGCGCGAAATGGCGTTCATTTCGTGGGGCCGGTTGAGTTGCACAATGGTGTACTTTTCCCTGGCCGTGATGATAAGTCGGTCAAAATTCATGAGAAATCCTTTTCGCTTGTGTACGTCAGGATGTTATGCTATGCGAATCTTGTTGTATTTTCAAGCAAACACGCGCATTAACGGCTCGGAACGCCGTAGTCACCCAGTTATTCGTCGCGCCCGTTTCAGCCCCGATGGAGTCAGCCCATGAAAATAACCCTGGAAGAAGTCCAACATGTCGCCCAGTTGGCGCGTCTCAGCCTGTCCGAGGAACAGATGACGAGCCTGATGAAGGACATGAACGACATCCTGAGCTATATGGATATGCTCAATGAAGTGGACACGTCGAATCTCGAGCCCACCTCTCATGCGATGGACCTGAAAAACGTGTTCAGGGAAGACCAGACCCGGCCCTCCCTGCCCTACGAAAAATCGTTGAAAAACGCGCCGGAACAGAGCCGGGATTCGTTCGTGGTTCCGCGCGTCATCTGATTTTGAGGCATAGAAAATGGAATTGTATCGTCAGACTATCGGCGGGCTTCACGAGCTTTTAAAGAAGGGAGAAATTTCCTCCCGCGAAATCACCGAATCCACGCTGGCCCGCATCGACGAGGTGGAACCCAAGGTCAACGCCTTTATCACTCAAACGCCCGAACTTGCCTTGCAAATGGCCGACGAGGCCGACCGCAGGATAAAAACCGGGAACTTCGGTCCGCTGTGCGGGATTCCCCTGGCCATCAAGGACGTTCTGTGCTGCGATGGAATCAGGACCACCTGCGCGTCCAAAATACTGGACAATTTTATTCCGCCCTATGACGCCACGGTAATCGCCAAGCTCAAACAGGCGGGCGCGGTTTTCGTGGGCAAAGCCAACATGGACGAATTCGCCATGGGGTCGTCCACCGAAAATTCCGCGTTCGGCGCCACCCACAACCCTTGGGATCTGGACCGGGTGGCCGGCGGGTCGAGCGGCGGGTCTGCCGCCGCCGTGGCCGCGGACGAATGTATCGGCGCCCTGGGCACGGACACCGGCGGCTCCATCAGACTGCCCGCTTCCTATTGCGGCGTGGTGGGCATGAAACCGACCTACGGCCGGGTATCCCGCTATGGGCTGGTGGCCTACGGGTCGTCGTTGGACCAGATCGGCCCCATCGCCAAATGCGTGGAGGACATCGCCCTTCTGCTCAACACCATCTGCGGGTACGACTCCATGGACTCCACCTCCATCGACACGCCCGTTCCCGATTACCGCGCGTGCCTCAAGCAGGATCTGAAGGGCTTCAAGGTGGGGCTTCCCAAGGAATATTTCATCGAGGGCATGGACCCGGAAGTGGAAAGCGCCATCAACAAGGCCATCGAGGCGCTCCGTTCCCGGGGCGCGGAAACAGTGGAAGTTTCCCTGCCCGCCACCAAATACGCCGTGGCCGCCTACTACATCGTGGCCCCGGCCGAAGCCAGCTCCAACCTGGCGCGCTACGACGGCGTGAAATACGGGTACCGCAACCGCGACGGCAAAACGCTCATGGACATGTACACACAAACACGCACCGAAGGCTTCGGCCCGGAAGTGCTCCGGCGCATCATGCTGGGCACTTACGCGCTTTCCGCCGGGTATTATGACGCCTATTACAAGAAGGCCTCCCAAATCCGCACGCTCATGAAAAACGAATTTCAGGAAGCGTTCGAAAAAGTGGATGTACTGGCCACGCCCGTGTGCCCGACCCCGGCCTTCAAGATCGGCGAACGCATGGGTGATCCGTTGCAGATGTACCTGACCGACGTTTTCACCATTTCCACCAACATGGCTGGAATCCCCGGCATGAGCGCTCCCTGCGGTTTCAGCGGCGGTGGGCTGCCCATCGGGTTGCAGATTCTGGGCGGCCATTTTCAGGAAGAAAAAATACTGCGGGTGGCCTACCACCTTGAACAGGCCATGGGAATCGGCGGGAAGAAACCCGTTCTATGAGCTGGCACAGGCTCTTTTGCTTTTGCCTTGCTTATAACCAGCTTAGTGTAGAAGAGAGTTTAATGGTTGATCTTCCGTAGTTAAATAAGATTTAGAAGAAAAGATCTAAACGCACTAGTCGCATGGCATTCTCATTTTATTATCCCAGTAAATCGTAAACCTTTAAGGTAAGGGACATGAAAATAGGCTTAAGAGAAGACAATAGCCGAAAAATAGGTAGCAAGGAACATAATAGGCATGTAGCAAGAGGGTCAAATGAACACAGATCAACGAATTTAGCGCCTTCTTCCCTACTACGGTCATTTGACTCATGTCTACAGGAATGTATTGATAGTCGTAGGAAGGCAGTTGAAAATCTATTAAAGAAATGCATTGGAGAGGCTTTTTATTCTGACAGTGGTTTTATCCTTTATAAGGGGGATAGTCTTGAATTCTTGAAGCGGATGCAAGCGGAAGGACTGAGGATCAATTTAACTCTAACTTCTCCTCCATATAACATTGGAAAAGAATATGAAACAAAACTTCCGACCGATGAGTACATTGAATGGTGCTCCCAATGGATGGAAATGATTCATGGCATTACCAAGGAAAATGGCTCATTTTGGTTAAATGTCGGATATATTGAAGTTCAAGAAATGGGATTATGTGTTCCCATCCCTTATTTGCTGTGGAATAAATCTGCATTCTATCTTATACAGGAGGTAGTGTGGAAATACGGAGCGGGTGTTGCGACTAAGCGCCGACTAAGTCCTAGAAATGAGAAGTGGTTATTTTATGTGAGAAGCCCGCAAAATTATATCTTTAATTTGGATGAGATCCGTGACCCTAATGTAAAATACCCTAATCAAAAGAAAAACGGAAAGTTTCGATGTAATCCCCTTGGCAAAAATCCATCAGATGTTTGGGAATTTCCAAAGGTAACAACAGGAAAAAACAGAAGTTCAAAAGAAAGAACTGGTCATCCTGCTCAATTCCCTCTTGGAATAGTTGAACGAATTATACAAGTTTCTTCGAATCCTGCCGACATAGTATTTGATCCTTTTGCCGGTTCTTGTTCAGCCGGAATTGCTGCAACTGGGCTTGGTAGAATATTTCTTGGTTTTGAAATAAGGTCGGACTACTGTCGTTTAGCTGTAAAAAGATTTCAAGATTTTAAAGAGGAGCGCCGACTTACGCAAATGCAAAGGCCTCTTTTTCAAGAAATTTTGTAGATTTGAATGAGTTTGTTGTTTTCAACCTCAGGCGCAAGGCGGGATTGCTGGCCTGTTTGCGCCTTTTGGCCAACCCAATCAGAAGAATCGAGCCATCCAAAACGAACCAAGAGTATTTTCGGCATATATTGAGCCGTTGAAAATTTCTGGAAATTGACTGCTAAATAATAGCCGGACTTATCTTTCTTGCTATTATTTGAATCTTGTGCGTAACTTCTGTTCCCATAAATATGTGCAGGATTAGATGATGTTTTTACTTCGATCGAAAAACGATCATCTGGAATATAAACTATATCCTTATCTGCAGCGCAAGCTTCTCCACGCCATTCTTCGGGATATCGATGCGCAAGTTCAAGGGGAATTAACTCGTGGAGAAAAAATCCCATTATTTGCGGCTTTGGAAAAATGTTTTTTCCGAGACAAAACTCATTAGATCCAATTTTAGTTTCAAAAATTGAGTTCCAAGATGTCAGGACAACATCAATAAGTTCATCCATATTAAGAGGATGCTCTGAGATGAGCCGATTTGTGACGATACGCCACTTATCTTGAGAAAGACCGTGATAAGGTGAAGCCATCAGGATATACCTTCCAAAAGTTCTGTCGGGCTCACCTGAAGAGCACTCGCGATCTGAACTATGTTTATTAGGCTTACATTTCTCTCGCCACGCTCAACACCACCTATATACGTCCGGTGAAGCCCACATGCAGCGGCGAAATCTTCTTGAGAAAGGCCAGCAAGCTTTCGTAAGTTACGTACATTTTCACCGAATTTTTTCCTTGGATCCGCATACATGCGTGCAAATTAGAGCATAGGCTGTCATAGTGTCTACAGACTATAAGTAGCAATGGGAGATGCTCGGAGGTTAATCGTCTACTAGGAAGAGCCTCGCAAGGTTTATCCCTTTGCTTGAACTTTATTTAATTTGAACTATAATTATTACTTCTCCAAATTTGAAAGCCTGCAATGATGTGCGGCCCTTTTTGATGCTTATGAATGATATCGTTACGATTGAAAATATCGCCTTTGGCGGTTTCGGCGTGGGGACCCATCAGGGCAAAAAGGTCTTTATCCCCTATACTATTCCGGACGAACGGGTGGCCTTTGAAGTGATCAGATCGCAAAAGCGATTGGATTGGGGCCGGGTGGTGGAAGTAATAACGCCCTCCCCGGTTCGACGCTCGGCGCCCTGCCCCTATTTCGGCGATTGCGGCGGCTGCCAGTGGCAGCACATGGAGGACCAGGCTCAAACCGGGTTCAAGGAAAAGCTCTTCCGGGAAACCCTCGATCGGCTGGGTGGAATCGGGACCGACCGCATAAAGCCCATCATCGGAGCGCCCCATCCGTTTCACTACCGCAGCCGAATCACGCTCCACAAGCGCGGCGGCGCCTGGGGATTTTTTACCGAACGCAGCGACCGGGTGGTGGATATCGACAATTGCCTGATTTCCGCCCCCAAAATCAATGAAATCCTGAAAGCGCTGCGCGAAATCCCGATCCGGCTGGAAGCCCTCCAGGTGGAAATCGCCGTGTGTCCCTCCGATTCGGGGGCCATGGTTCACATTCGACCGGAGAAACCGGTTTCGGCGGGGCGGCGCAAGGATCTTCCGCGCGCGTTCGCCGGACTGCCCGGAATCAAGATACTGATGGTTGAAGATCCCCGAGGCGCGCCGGATCGATATGCGGGAGGCAAGAGCGAGCCCCGGGGGCTGCGTTTTCATCTTCCGTCGCCCGCCGGAAAAGGAAGCGCCCTTACCCTGGATTTTCTGCCCGGCGTGTTTTTCCAGGTGAACTGGGAACAGAATATCCGGCTGGTGGAGCTGCTTCTTGAACGCGTCAAGGAAATCGGGACGGGGCTGAACACGCTGGAACTGCACGGCGGGGCGGGAAACTTCACCGTGCCGGTGGCCGCCGCCGGACATACGGCCTTTTCAATCGAACAGAACAAACGGGCGGTTTTTAACGCGCGGAAAAACCTCGAACGCAATAATATCGAGGGGGTGGAGCTGCAAGCCGGGGATACGGCGGAAGTTCTGAAGACGCTGGAAAATTCCGGGCGAAAGTTCGACCTGCTGATAACCGATCCGCCCCGGGGAGGGATCAAGAGTGAAATGGAGAGCCTGTTGCGGCTCAAGATCCCTCACATCCTGTACGTTTCCTGCGATCCGGCCACGCTTGCCCGAGATCTCAAAACGCTTGAACAAGGCGGGTACGATCTGGAAAGCGCTCAACCGCTGGATTTCTTTCCCCAGACCTATCACATCGAAAGTCTGAACTATCTGCGGCTGCGATAACCTCGAGGCCTGTCAGTCGAGTTGAAATTCGGCGTGGACGGTGACCTTGATTTCCTTTTTCCGGCTGGATGTGTCATAGATGCCCATGTCCGCCGTGGCGGTGGAGAACGGCTCGGTGATCTGGAACACCCCGGTGCGCAGGGACAACAGCTTGCCGAGCTTCAGGTCGGTGTCCTTTAAAATCTGCAACGCCCGTTCCCGCGCGTTGGTGGTGGCCGACGCCAGCAGGTCCTTCTTCAGCCGGTCCACGTCGGAATAGAAATACTCCAGATTGGAATTGGCGATGACCACGCCCTCCTGGAACATGGTTTCCGGATTCAGGGCGAGTTGTTCGATCTTGTCGATGTCCCTGGCCAGGGCGTACACATTCTGATCGGCCTTGTAGCCGGTGACCACGCCGTCCCGGTTATATTGCGGGTAGCTATTGATCGGCTTGACGGTAATGTCTTCCTTGTTTACGCCCGCGCCGGTGAGCAGGTCGATCAGCTTGGTTGTCTTCACCTTGAGTCTCCGGTAGGCGACATCCAGTTGATCCAGCCCCACCGATTCGCTGATGGTTATGTTCCATTTAACCGTATCGGACTCATACCGTTGGACGCCTATGCCCACGACCTTGACCGTATGGACCGATCTCCTGGCTTCGTAAAAAAACAGGCCGAAAACCAGGGCCGAGGCGATAAGAGCCACGCCCAGAATGGCGCTCGCGAAAACCGTTTTGTTCTGCATAGTCCACCTTGCCATAAAAGATGACTACTGATGGGGTTCGGATCCAATCCGGACGCGCCAAACGCGCGCTCAGGGTCTTATGTCAGCATACCATATCGCGCCTGTCGCCGCTTCTTTTTAATGATTAACGGTCTTTTAAATAAAAAATGGGAGGACCCTTTTTGAAAAAAGGGTCCTCCCAAACCCTCTCCTAAAAACTTAAAATTTTTATCCTCGTTCTCAAGTGGAACTTGGGAACGCACTATTCGACGGGGAGTTCGGTTCCCCATCCGAAGGAGGGACCGTTACCAGGCGCAACCTGGTAACGAGATTGGAAAAGGTTCTCCACACGTCATGGATGAATCAACTTGACCGTGGGAAAGTAGGTTCGATACCTGGATACATCTCGGGTAATCAAATCCATGCCAAGCACCGAGGCTTGAGCCCCGATAAAGAAATCAGGCAAGGGAGATTTCTTGACTCCTGTGCCCCTGCGATATTTGAGATAGGCTTTTCCTGCCAGAAACAAGGCTTCCCTGGGGATTTCCAGCAGTTGGAATCCGCCTTGATGAAGGGCCGATTCCAGCTTTTCGATCTTTTCAAAACCGACGGAAACCTCTGCGTAGATTATCGAATTTATGCAAAGCGACGCGTGACCGCTGTATTCCGCCAAGGCGGATTCAGACCAACCGGCCCAATGGGGATCGTCGAGAAAAAGGTCCAGGATGACATTCGAGTCAACCAGAACGCCTTTCATGCATCCGACCTCGTCAGCGCCATGATTTCGTCCGTGGTCATCTTGACGGTCGCGACGCCTCGTAATTTAGCGAACCTACGGATTCCGGCTTTTTCGTCCGCGCGTTTCACGATATAGACACGCTCACCCTCTTCGATAAAGTCCACTTCCGTGGCCGGAGTAATGCCCAATTTTTCGCGAACGTCCTGGGGGATGGTAACCTGCCCTTTGGTCGTTACTCTCATGATGGCGCCTCAAGTAATAGTATTACCGGTAATAGTAATACCGAAGGGGCAAAATGTCCAGCAAACCGCTTTGATATTCCCACCCTAACCCTCGCCCATAGGGAGAGGGAGGAGAGGGCCTTGCCACTCTGCCCGGAGCGGCAAGGCTATTTTCAGTAACAAGGCTGTCTTGTATATCACCTATAGGTCAGACTTATTCTCCTAGGGGCGAAAAATCTTTCGCCCCTACATCCTTCGGGTCCACCCGCATTTTTGCTGAATTCGGCGCCCCGCGACTTGATCAAGAGGGTCCAGGATTTACTGGATATGGCGAAAATTTCCGCATTCCGCGATAATGCCACGGAATGACGGAAGTGGGAAGAACGTTAAGTTAACCTGTTGCTATTTCTCGCGTAGCGAGAAATAGCAACAGGGGCCGCGGGGGAGGCGATTCCCCCGCGATGTTTTTCCGTTAACGCTCGTTATTTGGCGAGGGGGTCCACCTTTTCAATGTCCTGGGCTCGCGTCTTGTCCAACGGCATGGTGGTTACGCCGCCTTTCAGCGTGGCGAAGTCGATGGCGCCCACGTCCACCATGCGCACCCGGCGGTTGTGCTGGGTGTGATAGTAGATGACCTTATTCTTGGAGTCGGTGGCCACGGTCCAGATGGTGGAACTGCGCATGATTCCGGCCTTGGGATCCATACCCTCGCCTACTCCGAGCGGCACGTCGAAGTTATCGAGTATGCGGAACATTTCGTACATGGTTTCGGGACCGTCGGCGGTCTTGCGCGCGGTGGAGGTGAAGGCGACCGCGCGGATGAAACGCGACGGCGGCGTGAAATCGCCCGGCAGGCCGATCATCCCGCTGCCCGCTCCCAGCGGTTTGAAATCGACGCCGTCGATCTGGGTTCCGGGGTACGCCTTAGGCGACAGGTTGATGTAGTTTCGCAGGTTGGTCATATGCCAGTCGTAGGAGGGCGCGTTGGTCATCACGCCGAGCGGGGCGTCGTACACCACGGGGGCGCCCTTGAGGAACTCGATAACGATCTCCGCGCCGGACGGTTCGGCCACGATGAAGTGGAGCGGGTTGGGGAATCCCAGCGTGGGCTCGATTACCGGCGTCACGTGGACCTTGTTCAACGCCGCGCGCACATCCGCCACCGTGGCGCAGGTGGTGAGCATATACTGCATAAAATCGGTTGGAGCCATTGATTCGTCGGCTTTGGCAGGGTCGTAGGCAGGATACTTGGCGAATCCCGGATGGTACAGCAGAGCCATGACCAAACCTTTTTCGTTGATCCCGTCGGCCAGTTTTTCACTTTCCATCATGTCGATGCCAACTACGCCGTATTGGGATTTCCACTTGATTCCCGGCTTGCCGTCAGGCGTGGTTCCGGTGAATTCGGTTCCGCGCGGAATGACGACGATCCGGCCTTTGAGGTCGAAATGGCCCCATTCCAGAGTGCGGCCCAGGAGCACCGCGCCATCATCGGCCTTAAGGGTAATGGCGGTGCACGCGTAGGCGTGAGAATAGGCGAAGCAGCACATCACAAGCAACGTCATGGCGAATCGTTTATACCATTTCATGTGGTTGGCTCCTTATCTTTGAGGGATTGATGAATGGTGAGAAGCCATCATGATATCCCCAAGCCGGATACATGTAAATAAATTATGTTTATCTTTGCGCATGCCGCTTTTACGCCAATAATCCGACGCTTATGGGTTCTTGTGTTTCACGTTTCGGGGCGTGGAGGAATGAGCTTCCTTCGTAGATGTTTTTTCTTTTCTCTTACAGCCAATGGCGTATGGAGCGGCCCTGTTTCAGGTCGGAGTAAAGGGAGATCAACCTGTACGAGATCACAGATTTTCAGAGATTCCGCCGCCATTCCGTCATCAGTCCTCGACTAACCGCGTTTCCGGATTCGTGTCGCTTTCCGTCTTTTTTTCCACCACCTCCATGCTCTTGCGCAGCCGTCCCAGCATCAGGCCGCCAAGCCCTATGGCCGCGATGAGGACCAGAAACAGGGTTATATTGAACGACATGGCCAGCTTCCCCAGCATGATGAAGGCGGCGCCCACGACCAGGTGAATGGGCAGGGCGAACTTGTAGAGCGTGCGCAGGGGCACGCCGCCCAGCGCCAGCAGGTAATTCTTTACCGGATACGGCAGGCTGGGTATGGCCGCCATCAAGGTCGTGTAGAGAACCTGGCGATGGCGGGGAATGCGGGGAAGAGAATGATGGCGGCGGTTCAGGAAAGCTTCCACGCGGGGCCTCAGGAAGGAATGGGCCACCAGGTATATGGCCAGCAGGTGGGCGGGAAAGGTGATGGCCATGGCCAGGAAGCTCCAGCCGAAGCCGAACCGGGCGCCGCCCAGCAGCAGGAACAGGCTGGCCGGAAAGCCGAATATGGGCAAAACGGCCATCATCGCCAGATACAGGCCGTAGGAAATATTGGTGTCCAATATCTCCTTTAACCGGTCCAGCCACTCCGGCCCCTCGGCCGAAATCGCCAGAATCAGGGCCACGACGAACACGGTTCCCAGCGTCTTATATATTTTGCGCGTGACGGCCGCTCTACTCACGGCTGGAAATCCTTGGACGGCAGGGGAAGGGCAACCTCCCCGCTTGGCGACGGATTGAGTACTCTCCGCTCCGTGGCGAATGGACAAACGACAATTTCCGCCGGTTGACGCCGCCATTGGGCTACCCACCGCGCTTTCAAAACGCCATCCTCCACCAGGGCTTGAACCGTGATTGGACCGAAAGAGGTGTGGATGGGGCCCATCTCAATGGTTTCGGACGGCTTGAGCCATTCGGCGGGGAGTCCCTGAAGGAGCGCGAGGCTGTCTCCTTCTTCACGCGCGAACATGTTGCGGAGCGTCATGACCCACTCGGCGGCGGCCCAGATATGCTGCCCGTCGCCCATGCAACCGGCCAGGGTCTGGGGATGGATAGCTTCGGGCCATTGGCCGGTGGGCGAAGCCAGTTCGGCCACCCGCTTCACGATATTAAAAAAGCGGCGGTCGCCGGCCCGCAGCAGCACCTGGGCGCAGTGAAGGGAAAGATAGATGTTCAGGCCCGAATGATTCATGTCCTGAAAAAAGGCGTGGTCAATGAAGCAGTTTTCCAGAAAATAGTCCATGGTGGCGAGCAGCTTGGGGTCACGGGCCGGCCAGAGCTGGAGCGGGTAGCCGCCCACGAGGGAGCCCACGGCCCCGGAATCCATGCGCCGGTAGGGCGAGGCGGAAATGGCGTCGCAGCGGCGAATGTATTTGGACCTGCCAATGCTGTCCTCCACCGCCGCCATGAAATCTTCCGCCTCGTCGCGGAACAGCCTGGCTTCGCTGCTCATGCCGCGCGACTCGCACAGTTCGGCGCCCGCCCGCAAACCGGCCACTCCCCAGAGATCGTCCCAATAGTAATAGTCGTTGGCGCCCAGATGTTCGGCGCTGAATCCCGCCGGGAAAAGGCCCCCGTGCAAGTCCTCTCTTCCCGAGGGCAGCCGTTTGCGTTTGATCCACTCCCCGGCTTTTACCAGCGCTTGAATCCACTCGTCGTCGCAAGGATCGCCGGTCAAGTCCGCGTAGCGTTCCATGATCCACATGACTTGGCCGTTGGAATCCCATTCCCCTTCCTGGGACTGAAAATAGCCGCCGTTTTTCTGGCGAGCCGGGAAATGGTCGATGACCCGTTTGGCCCGATCGATCAAACCGATGCAGAGCAGGGCTTGCAGGATAAAAACGGCGTCCCTGAACCAGAAACGCTTATAGTAAAAGGGTCCCGGATAGATTTCGTATGGCGCGTGGAGAACCATGGCGCGGACGGCCGCTTCATAAAGGAAGTTGATCTTCTCGTCCGGTACGCGGAGTTTGCAGGCGGATTCGAGCGCCTGGTCCCAACCGGGGCCCGGCTTGACCGGGAAAACGGTTTTGGTTTGGGGGTCCCTGGCCAGATCGATCTCCAGCGAAATTTCCGTGGCCCTTCCCGGATCGAGGTCGAAAACCGCGGCGGCGGTAATCATGCCCACCTCGCACCGCCCCGATTTTCGCTCTTGCCGCTCCAACAGGCGCAGATACACGTCGCCTTTGCCGTAGTTGGAAATCAGACGCCGGTCGGGCTTGCGGTCGCAGACGCCGCATTCGATTCCATTGATCGTCCAGGAAAGGCCTTCCTCGCCGAACGATACCTCCTTGACGAAGCTCACGCCCTCCGGGTTGAACGGCCGCAGGCTCAGGACAAAATGAGCCTTTTCTTCGGATTCGGCCACATAGCGGACCCGAAGCCAGGCTTTTCGTTCCCGCAGGACCACGTCCGCCAGACAGCGCAGCCGGAGCCCGTCCTGGTCCGTTGTCGTTTCCACGACCAGCCGGTCGCCGTCAAAGAGCAGCCGCTGCCGCGCCTTTTTAAGTTTCGGCGGCAGCAATGCCTTGCCGTCGGGCGTTATGATCCAGCCGTCCAGGGACCAGCCGTCATAAAAAGGGGTAACCAACCCGCGAGGGTCGATAATGGGATAGGCCGCGCAGTCCGGCAGACCCACGGCCGTCCAGTTTCGGTTGCTGAGGTTGATATGGCTCAGGGAAAGCGAACGGGGAAGAAAGGCCTGGTCCAGGGGGTTGAACTGGCGTTGCACCCAGAACGGCCAGACCCAGTCCAGGTTGTTCTGAATGGTCCGGGTGTTCAGAATACCGCGAGCGTGAAATACGGCGCCGGAGCGCAGCAACTCCAGCGGTATGGCCACTTCCGAAGGCTGGCCAAGCTTGCTGAACTGGGAATAGAGCTTCACCGGATCGATAAGCCCGTGAGCGCGGGCCAAGCTCGTGAGGATGTATTTATAGGGCAGCCATTTCCAAAACATCGGGTAGATTGTTTCCTCGGAGCGTCATTTCGAGCGTGGCGTTTTTCAAATTATCATCACGCAAAAGGCCGCGCCGATCGGAGCGCGACGGCCTTTTGCGTTGGCGCGAAAAGTCGATCACTTTTCGACGATAACAATGTCTTCCGATTCCTGCGTTTTTTGGGACGGCCTGGTTTTGGGGAGCGCCGCGTTTCCCACGTCCTTCACGCCTTCCACCGCGCCGACCAGCACATTCCGCACGGAGCTGACGGCGCTGGTTCCGATGGTTCCCGCCGCGTCGATCGCCGCCGAGACTGACGCCCGCGCCACCTTCTCCACGTTTCCGCCGGTTTCACGGGTGGCTTCGATCACGCCTTCCACGGCTCGCTTGGCTACCATGCCGATATCGGCGCCCACTTCCGCGGCTCCCTTCACCGCGTTTCGCACCGTCTGGCTGGCGGCCGTCTCGACATCGCCGCCCACTTCGCTGACGCCGATCACGATGCCCTTGGAAACGCTCTTAACGGACGTGATCAACCCGGTGCCCGTTTCTTCGGCGGCCTGGATCGTTCCCTTGAGAACGTCCACGATGCTGCCGATGGTGACAGTGGTGACTTCGGACGTCGCCTTGACCGTGCCGGTTATGGTGTCTCGGGCGACGGATACGATTTCCGCCTGGATTTCGTTCAAACCCCGCAGGCTGGAGATAATGCCGTCCTTGACCGCTCTCCCCACATTGCTGAGGATACTGCTTCCTTCAGTCGCGCCGCTTTCAACGGTGGTGATTTCCTCTTCCATGATAAGGCCCTCCATTCATTTTGGTGTAAGGTTCCGGTAAACACGGTAAACCCCATTATCTTCTCTCAATACCCCCGCTTTTATCGAGTGAGAATACGGTTAGATCGATTTCTCGGCCCTTCGGGCCGGGAAAAACATTCCGTTTTGAAGCATCGTGGTGGTTCAAGCGAGGAGATCGAGCGGTTTGGCGGAGAGATAATGACCGGGAAGAGAGGGACGTCCGGCAGGATTCGGTCAGAGGCCGAGATAGGCCTTGCGAATATATTCGTCCTTCTGGAGGGAGTCGGCCCGCCCTTCCATGACCGCCCGGCCGTTTTCCAGCACATAGGCGCGGTCGGCGATGTCCAGGGTCTGGTTGATGTTCTGCTCCACGATCAACACCGTGATTCCGCGATCGCGCAAGGTGGATATCAGCCGAAGCAGCTCCTTGACCAGGATGGGCGCCAGGCCGTAGGAAGGCTCGTCGAACAGGCACAGCTTGGGGCGCGCCATCATGGCTCGGCCGATGGCCAGCATCTGCCGTTCACCGCCGCTCAGGGCGCCTGCCTGCTGGCCGGTCCGTTCCCTGAGCCGGGGGAAGGTGTTGAAGACGTCCTCCATGACGGTCTTCCGCTGCGCCCAGAGGTGTTGCAGATACGCGCCCATTTCCAGGTTCTCGCGGACACTCATGTCCGGAAACGGCTTTCCGCCTTCCGGCACATAGGCAAGCCCCCGCATGGCGATCTTGTTGGGCGGCAGGCCGACGATGGACCGACCCAGAAAATCGATGGCCCCCTTGGGCTTGATCAATCCGGCGATCACGTCCAGGATGGTGGTCTTGCCCGCGCCGTTCCCGCCCAGCAGGGCCACGATCTCCCCTTCCCCGACCGCGAAGGAGACGTCCCACAGAACCTGCAAACCGCCGCGCCTGGCGTTGATGTTTTCCAGCCTCAGCATATAACTCTCACGCCCCCAGATAAATCTCGTTTACCTGCTTGTTGGCCGCTATTTCCGCGGGAAGACCCTCGGCGATCTTCTGTCCGAAATGAAGAAAGATAATCCGGTCGGACAACCCCATGACCGCCTTCATGACATGTTCGATCATCAGGACGGTAATATTGCGCTCCTTGATCCGGTTAATCAGCTCGATGGCCCCTTCCAGCTCGCTCTCCGTGAGCCCGGCCATGACCTCGTCCAGGAGCAGCAGCGCCGGATCGGTGGCCAGGGCGCGAGCCACTTCCAGCCGTTTCTTGTCGCCCACGGTCAGTTGATTGGCCGGGGTATTCTTCTTTTCGGCCAGCCCCACGAACGCCAGTTCCTCCAAGCATCGCTCGTCCGCCGCCCGGCCGCGCAAGGATGGAATCCGGCCAAAGGACAGCGCGGTTTTGACGTTCCGGGCCGCGGTCATATCTTCAAACAGGTTGACCAGCTGAAAGGTCCTGGCCATGCCCAACCGGCATATGCGGTACGGCTTCCACGCGGTAATGTCCTGTCCCTTGAAGACGATCGAACCGGAATTGCAGGTGAGCTTGCCGGAGAGCTGGTTGAACAGGGTGGTCTTGCCCGCGCCGTTGGGGCCGATGAGGCCGACCGTCTCGTTTTCTTCCACCGAAAAGGAAACGTCCACGGTGGCGGCCAGCCCGCCGAAGAACTTGTGCAGATGGCTCACCTCCAGCAGCTTCATTTCGCGCTCCGAGGCTCGGCTTCCATACCGCGAAAGAGGTCCGGCAAACTCTTGAGCCCCCGGGGCAGGAACATGATGACCAGAATCAGGGCCAGGCCGTAGATCAGGTTGTAATAATACGGGAACCTGGTGAGCAGGATGTCCGCCAGCACGGTCAGCGCCGCCGCGCCCAAGATTTGTCCGAACAGGCTCTGAATGCCTCCGAAGGTGGCCATGAGGACCGGCATGAAGGAGTAGAGCGGATTGAAGGCCACCTCGGGATCGATGTAGGTCCAGCGCGTGGCCATGATGGCCCCGGCGCATCCCATGAACAGGGAGGTCACGGAAAAGGCGACGATCTTGACCCTGTTGACGTTGATACCGGCGTGATCCGCGGCTTCCTCCGACTGCCCGATGGCCGCCAGCGCCAGGCCGTATTTGGACACGCCGATGGTGTATGAAGTCAGTACCGTGGCCAGGGCGATGCCCAGCATGACGTAATAGACGGTGGTGTCGGCCACCGGCAACACCAGCCGTCCGACCGTGCCGGTCACGTTCACCTCCCACCACAACACCGCGTGCCGGATCAGTTCGCTTAACCCGAAGGTGAAAATGGTGAAGTACATGCCGCGAAGCCGGAGGCTGGTCAGTCCCACCCCAAAGGCCAGCAGGCCGCTCAGAAGCCCCGCCAACACGATGGCGCCGGGGACGGATAGCAACTGGCCCCAGGCGGCCGTGGTGTAGATGCCCACCCCGAAAAAAGCGGCCGAGGCCAGCGAGATGTACTGGGTCCGACCGCAGAACGCGGCCCAACCCACGGTCAGGATCAGATACATCAGAATGTCGGTGACCGAGATGACGAAATACCCCGTGGCCCATCGCGGCAGGAGGATGAGCGCGGCCACCAGCGCCAGGCTGGCGACCCATTTCGAGGTCGAAGAAAGCGCGTCAGCCGAATTAACCACTCTTGCTCCTTCCCAGAACGCCGGTCGGCTTGAACAGCAGCAGCAGCAAAAAAATGAGGTAATAGGCGATCAGGGATAGCCCCGGATGGATATAGGTCACCAGGTTTCCGATCACCCCCAGGATGAAGCCTCCGATCAGACTGCCCATTATGTTGCCCAGCCCGCCCAAAACCACGGCGATGATGGCGATGAGGCTGTAGGGCAGGCCCATGAGCGGGGTTATTTCGTACATCATGGACAGCAGCCCGCCCGCCGCCGCGGCCATGGCCGCTCCCAGCCCGAAGCAGACGCCCAGGGTGAACTTCACGTTGATCCCCATGATCATGGCTGTTTTGGCGTCCTGAGCCGAAGCCCTGATGGCCTTGCCCATGCGGGTGCGGGTGACGAACAGGAAAAAGGCCACGCTCAGCAGAATGGCCAGGATGAGGGCCAGCAAGCGGTTGGCGGAATAGATGGCTCCGCCGATATTCACCGGTTCGGACAGATAGGAATAGCCGCGCATGTCCGCCCCCCAGGCGAGCAGGGCCAGATTTTTGATGATGAACAGCAGGCCGAACGAGGCCAGGAGCGAATTGCCTTCGAATACGCCCTGGGTCTTGGATGTCTTCCTGAGCCGTTCGAACAGCAACCGATGGACGCCCACGCCGATACCGTAGAGGATCGGTCCGGCGACGACCAGCGAAAGAATGGGATTGAGGCCGGTGATGGTGTACAGGGAGTAGGTGGCGAAAGCGCCCAGCATGATAAATTCGCCGTGCGCCACATTGAGCACCCGCGCCACCCCATACTGCAAGCCCAGGCCGACGGCGATGAGGGCGTAGAGTCCGCCGAGCATCAGGCCGCCAATGAGAACGTCGAGGAGCGTGACGATGTTCACCGCTCTGATTTCCTTTTCGAGTCGAAGAAGAACCGGTTCAGAACACTGTCGCGTCCGGCCCGGCGTCCGGTCGGAAAGCCGCCGATCGGGCGCGGACCGAAACGAGCGATGTCACATCATTTCCAGTTTGGTTTGGGATATTCCGGCTCGGCGGTCCGTTTGGACTTTTCGGAAACGACCTCGAACTCGCCCTTCTGCCATTGCCCGATCTCGCCCGGCGACTGCACATTGAAGCCGTTTTCAAAACGGACGGGTCCGATCACGGTTTGGAACGTGTCGCTGGCGATGATGTCACGAACCTTTTTGCGGTCCAGGGTTCCCGCCTTTTCAATGGCCTGTTCCAGAATCTGCAATCCGGCCCAGGCAAAGGCGCTGCCCCAGCGATCGGGCTCTTTGTTCCACATCTTGACGTGGCGGTCGAAGTACTCCTGAGCGCCGGGATACGGCAGTTTGGGGTTCCAGGCTCCCGCGCCCATGATGCCTTCGACGTTTTCAGCCAGGAACTTGTCACGATAGACCGGGAAGGCGACGCCCACGCCCAGGTAGAACAGCTTGGGGTTCAGACCCAGTTCCTTGGCCTGCGCGGTTATCAGGAAGGTGTCGGGTGGATAGGACATGCATAGTAGGGCGTCCACATTGGCCGCCTTGACCTGTTTCAGAAGAGGGGAAAGATCCTTGGCCTCCAGGGGGTAGCTGGTATGGATGGGCATGTCGATGCCCATTTTCTTGAGGTCCGGCGCCACTTGGGCGTCCCATTCGATGCCGTAGGCGTCGGCCACATAGATCAGCGCGGCGGACTTGACTCCCAGTTCGGCGCACAGATCGACCAGGGCCTTTCCCTGTTCGCGCGGCATGTTCAGAATGCCGAAGAAATAGGGGATGCTGGGCGCCACCTGGCGCAGTTTTTCGGAAGAGACGGTGGGGCCGATGAGTGGGTAGCCGTGCTTGTTGGCCACGGGACCGATGGCGAAGTGCATGGCCGTGCCCCACGGCGCCAGCAGGAAGTCGACCTTGTCTTCCATGATCAACTTTTCCACCAACTTGACCGCGGTGCCGACGTTGCTCCGATCGTCGTAAATAATCAATTCAACCGGCAGCTTCTTGTCGTACTCCTTCACGTAGATGCCGCCCCTGGCGTTAACTTCCGACACCCACATTTTATAGTTGGGTATCTGGGTCATTGACGCCCCCGGCGCGTAGGGTCCGGACAGTGAAATCGCGCAGCCGATGACGATTTTGTCTTTGGCCAGAACGCCCAAAGGCAAAGCGAGCGTCAGCGAGCAGACCAGTAGAAGCAGTCCAATCGTTTTCATGGAAACCTTCATCTCCGCCCCTCCATTTATGGCCCGCCAACGCGACGCCGGCGAGCGATTGATAAGCTAATTTTTTAAAACGTCTCTTCCGGCGCCTCCTTTTCCATCAGGCCCGGCCCGTGTTCCGGAGCGGGCGTCTTCTATTCTTCGTAGATCTTGCGAACCAACTTGGTTTTGTACTGGTACTCGGGGAGTTGGTCCACGAGTTCGACATTGGCTTGAAAGATCAGCTTGGAGCGAAGCTCCCGCTCCAGCAGCTTTTTCAACTCGATCGGGTCGCCGGGCTCCGGCCCCAATTCGGCTCTGATCTTCAGGGGCGGCGCCACGGCGGTCCCGGGCTTATCCAGTTGTATCTCGATGTGGCCGGTCAGCCGGGGCTTGAACGCGCTTGCCACGTCCTTGATGGCCAGGGGATAGACGTTGACGCCGAGCACGGTCAGCATGTCGTCGATCCGGCCCAGCACTTCGATACGCATGCCGCCCCGGCCGCACTCGCAGCGGTCGGTCCCCACCACCTTGACGTGGTCGCGGGAGCGGTACCGCATGAGCGGCATGGCCTGATGAATCAGCCCGGTGTAGACCAGCTCGCCGGTGGCCCCTTCCTTTATTTCCAGGGGCCTGTCGGTTTCGGTGTCGATCAGTTCCACATGGACGATGCCCTGGCCGATGTAGTGCATGCCGTGACCCCGGTTCTGTACGCATTCGCCCCACACCGTGCACGCCTGCTCGCCCATGCCCATGCCTTCGATCACCGTGGCGCCGAAGGATTCCTCGATAAGCGGCCTTACCAGCCTGGTTCCGCCTTCGGCCCCGCCCACGATGCGTTTGAGCCCCAGCTTTTTGGGGTCCAGCCCCGCCTTTTCGACCTCCTTCAGGAAGTAGGTGAAAAAGGAGACCGTGGAGTGGAGCGCGTTGGCGCCCTGGTATTTGAAGGCGCTGATGACCCGGTCCGTATTAAAACCGGTGGGAAAGTTCACCGCGCCCATTTTTTCCAGACCTTCCCGGAAGGTGTCGGCGATAAAGGGCGCGGTGGGGATGTTGACCACGATGCTGTCGGGCCGGATGCCGCCGCCCCAGCAGAACCGGGCGATCACTTCGGCGTGAATGTTACGGATGTCGCTTTCCGTGAGCCCCACATAGGTAGGCATGCCGGTGGTGCCGCTGGAAGAATAGACCCTTTTCAGGTCCACCACGTCCACCGCGCGGTGCGCTCCCACCGGCGGGTTTTTCAGCTGCGCGTCGCGCAGGTCGCTCTTGACGGTAAAGGGGAGCTTGTCGATTTCATCGATGCTTTTGATGTCACGGGGCTCCAGCCCCATCTCCCGGAATTTCTCCCGGTATAGAGGCGAATTCCGGCTGACGAAATCAAGCTGCTTCAAAAACAGATCGTTATGAAGGGAATCGATTTCCCCCACGGTCAGGGATTCCATTTTTTCATTTAACAATCTCGGCCACCGATCGCCCATTAACAGCTCCTCTCCACTTTGCATTCCGGTAATCGGGTCGGGCGTAAGAACCATGACGTGTCTCCTTTACCGGCCGCTCATGAACCGCTCCAGGTTTTCCACCAGCGCGACCGCCGTGCCCATATCCTCCAGGTTGCAATCCACCTCCTCCAGCTCGATATCCGGCCGGAGGCGCTTCTTCAGTTCTTCGATAAAAATTTGATCCTCTCGCGGGTCGTAGAGCACGCCGCCTTCCTGATCGATGGAGGACCAGCCCTTGAGCGGGACGACCATCTTCAGCGGCCCTTGGGCCTTGTTCATCTTTTCCGCGTACATCTCGGCGCCGACGATCAGTTCGTCCACCGGGAACCGGGTCATGGCCCGCATCTGGTCGATTTCCAGCACGCGACCGGAAGCGACGTATTTGGCCCGGTTGTGGCGGGTCGGCCCGGCCCCGGTCAGGTTGAGACAACACGGCGCCCATACCTGAGGCACGCCGCGCGTGAGCCCCGCGTCCAGCCGTTCCAGCCCCGCCGCCCGGTTGCCCTTGAACCGCTCTTCGATCAACCCCGCCGGGACGATTTCAACCACGCCGTCGAAAAAACCCTGCGCGATCAGACGATCCAGGGCCCGGTCGCTAACCCCCTGGGCGTGAAAGGGAAAAACATGGTAGCCCTTGTCGGTCAGCAGCTTTTCCACATTCTTGGCGCACTGGTCGGAGAAACCGAGTTCGGTGACGGCCACCGAGGGATAGGGAAGCTTGAGATCATGGTGATCCGAGGATTGCTCGACCATGCCTGAAATGGACCCCGCCACCTGCGCCAGCGCGTTTTTCATCAGATTGTTCATCCCCGCCACCTCGAGGATAATCTGCATGACCGCCAGATCGGTGGCTTCGAACCAGCGGCTGATGTACACCGGCATGGCCGCCGGCGTGGCGATCAGCTTGGGGATGCCAAAGGGCAGCCGGGACATGACGCGAGCACCGATCAGAGCGATCGTGGCCCCGCCCAGCGCCACGATCCCGTGGATTCGGTTTTGGGAGAGCAGATCGAGCGCCACCTGTATGGCGCCGTTGGTCATGACGTCGGTGACCGGGGCGCGGTCCCGCGACTTGCGGAGCATACCGATGTCCGATCCCACCCGCGCGGCGATTGCGTCCGGCCCGATGTCCGCCTGGCTCGTTGACGCCCCGCCCATGCTGATATCCATCAAGATGGGCTGATGTCCCCGGGAAGCGATGACCTCCCTGACGTGCGCGAGTTGTTCGCCCTTGGTGTCGCACGTGCCGATGATGACGATGCTCTTATCCGTTCCCATTCCTGTCCGTCGCCTCTCTGTCGGTTCAACCGCCGGATGTTCGGTTGTAGGATCATTTGTAGGATCATTGTGCGATGAAGACCGATCCCGGATCGGTGTTCACGCCGTCTCGAAGGGCGAACACCACCGCCGGGGGCGCCGCTCTCTTCGACGGTCCCCCGAGGTCTTTTCGCGGCCGAGGCCGAGGCCCGGCCTCAGGCCCCGAAGCCCGCGATCATCAGGTCCAGAGCGTGATCCACGGGGTTGCGCTGTTTGGCGATTACCTCCGCGCGAGTCTGAAGCAGAATGACGCTGTCGGGGAATTGCAGATCGCTATCCACCGCCCATTCGATGTCCTGGGGACAGGAAAAATGTTCTTCCAGAACCTTGCCCAACCGGCAGACTTCGGCGGCTTCGTGTTCGGCCAGGCAGAACCGCCCGCAGAGATCCTCGGACGTCTTTTTCTCCTCCACGCCCGCGCTCCGCGCGACAATGCAGTGGCTCTTGGCGCCCAGTCTCATTTCCGTGGGCGTGAGGTTTTCCTTGTCCATGATGAGGACGTCGGGCATGGCTTCCCCGCCCACGACGCTCTCTCCCAACCCCCAGTTGGCCTCGATGATCATCTTGGAGGTGTCGCCGGTGTTGGGATCGGCGGTAAAGAGCACCCCCGCGCATTTGGCGTTGACCATTTTCAGGACCGCCACGCCGATGGGGTCCGATTCCAGCGGCAGGTTATGACGATATCGGTTGATCAGTGAAATGGCGTTGAGCGAGGAAGACCAGACCTTCTTGATGTGCGCCACCACTTCATCCTCGCCCACCACGTTGAGGTGGGTTTCGTATTGACCGGGGTGGCTGACCGTGCCCGCCGAACGGGTGGCCACGGCCATCACGTCCACGCCGCACTTCCGGCACAGTTCGCGGTAACGGAAGCGGATCTCTTCTTCCATCTCCTGGGGCATGGAAGTGGATTCGACCATTTCCCTGAGAACGCGGGCCGCCGAATCGACCTGGCCAAGATCCGCGAACTCGACCTTGGCCTCGGCCAACTTGTCCCTGATACCCTTTTCCAGGCCGGTTTCAGTCATGAATTTCTTGTAGGCTTCCACGCTCAAGGCGAATCCCGGAGGAACCCGCAAGCCCAGCCTGGTCATTTCGCCCAGGTTGGCGCATTTCTTACCAACCAGGTTATTGAAATGCTGATCCACTTCCTCAAACCAATAAATCCAATTCAGGGACATGGCTACCTCCTCATGTTTCGACCTCTAACCATTGGTTATCAATCTTTTGTCACGCCGACCCGCGCGAGCGAATCGACGATATCCTTGCTGCGAGCCACCCAGCCGAAACTGGATTCCACATTCTCGACCACCGCCTTCTGGCAGGCCGGGCCGCCGGAAGGGTTGGTCGCGTCGGCGACCAGGACCGTGAGGTAGTTCAGTCCGAAAGCGTGCCTGAGGGTCGTTTCCACACAGATGTTGGTCGCCGTTCCGGTAAACAGAAGGTATCGGATTCCCCGATCCGAAAGGACTTGGTCGAGTTCGGTGTCCAGGAAACCGTTGTAGCGTCGTTTGGTTATGACCACGTCGCCGTCCCGGGGCGTCAATTGGGGTATGATCTCCGCGCCCCATGAGCCTTCCACGTGGATCGCGTCTTCAAGACCAGGATTTTGCCGGAGCATCCTCAGTGCCCGTGATTTGCGAAACGCGGGGGTGGAGTCCGGATCGATGTTCGCGTAATCCCGGCCAATGACCATCTTCAGATAGATGACCGACAACCCCGCCCGGCGGGAGGATTCGACAAGCCTGCGGCAGGGATCGACGATGGCGGCGGCTCCGGAGAGGTCCACTCCCCGCAGGTCGAAATAACCGCCCGGGGATATGAACGAATGCTGCATATCCACCACAATCAGAGCCGCGCGCGCCGGTTCGATCTCCAGAGGCCCCGGAGAAGCCGGAATCACGACGGCGTTTTGGGTTGGATCGCCGATCATCGTTAAAGCCGATCAATTGGTTCGTTGTAATGCGTATTATCACCGCCGGAAGCTGTTGGAGAAACCAACCCGGGCGGCCGGGACAACAAAGGACTAACGACGGGCCTGCGTCTTACAAGAGCGGATAGGGTGAGTTTTATTCAATTGGCCCGTATACTGTATACCTTTATCCAGGTGTTTACTTTTTGTCAACTTAAAAAAAGCAAAATTGTATACATTCGTAAAGCCGATTTTGATCTTTTTATTTTAACTTATTGATATTAAGGATTAAAAATAGCGAAAGACGGCCGAGCGGCGCGACCGCGACCCAGCCGAGCGCGGGTTTCGCTCATCGGATTGGTTGGCTTCCTGTTTCTGTTCTGGAAACAAATGGGAGGGTTTGACCGGAAGATTTCCTGAATTCGGATTAAATTAAATCTCTGGCCTTATTTTAACGTGAGAGGCCGTTCCAATACGCGCCGGAAAACGTTCTTTTTGCGGTTCTCCTCCATAAATAATCAATTATCCCGACCGGAATCGATTTCCACCCGCCGCCCCTGCAACTCTTCCAGGGCCATGGTTCGCGAACTGTCCAGAAAAAACCATTCCTCGATCTTGGCCGTGCGGTGGAGATACAGTTCTTCGGCGGTAACGCCCTGCCGCTCCTTTTCCACCCAGAAGCCGTCCGTGGTGTAGCGCCAGAGCTTGTCCGCGTCCTTGACGATTTTTTCTTCCAGCGAATCCGCGTCCAGTCCCGAATCGTGGTGGTCGATAATCTTGAGGATTTTCTTGGTCAGCGAAGGATCGTAGTCCATTTCCCGGAGAATGTTCCCGGCGATTTCCACCCCGGCTACCTCATGGCGCCGGTTCATGCGCCGGGCCCGTTCGCCTTTGGCTTTCAGGCCGAAGGAGCCCTTGATCTCTTCGGGCTTGAGCGCGGACCAGCCCACGTCGTGTAGGATGATGGCCGGTTCCGCCAGGCGGCGGTCCCCACCCTCCAAATCCAGCAGCTTGCAGGCCATGAGATGACTGATGCGGATGTGTTCCTGGTCGCCCCTGACCGTCAGATACGGTCCGGCCGCTTCCAGCAACCGGCGAATGGTCTCCGTCCAATCCATAGGCCGTTTTTCCCCATGAGGTTCGAAATGATGGGTTCGAGTTTCAACCGCGACAGGCGGTTCGGGCGCGGATTACACCGTACGGCTACAACCGTTTGTAGGAGTACATGACCGCCAGCAGCTTGGCCTTGGTCTCTCCCAGGCTTCTCCCGTTGTGCGGGACGCCGGAGTCGAAATACACGGAATCGCCCTGCTCCATGATGTAGCTTTTGCCGTCGTAGACGAATTCGTGCGTGCCTTCCAGGACGTAGAGAAACTCCTCGCCTTCGTGCTGGAACAGCCCTTTTTCGTCAAAGGCCGCTTCGATGATGTAGGGCTCCATGTTTTTCCCGACCTTGCCGAAGGCGAGCGTTTCATACTTGTAGCCGTAAAAGGAGCCTGAAGTTTCCACGATTTTACCGTTGTCCCTTTTGACGAAGGTTATTCGCGGATCCCTGGTTTCCTCCACGTTTCCATTGATAAACGAGCTGACGTCGATGTCCATGGCCCCGGCGATTTTTTCCAGGGTGGAGTACGGCGGGGCTTTCTTGGATCGTTCGATCTTGGAGAGGTATCCCTTGGTAAGACCGGCGCGGTTCGCCAGATCCTGCAGGGTCAGATTTTTGATCTTGCGTAAGGCTTTGATGTTTTTGGTTATTTGAGCTTCATTCATGCCGCGTTTCCATACAGGCGACCCTGGAGCATCTCAAATCATGCGCAAGAGTCGCTTGGCGGTTGAACAACATTGGGCGGCTTTCCCGGATTGGCGCCAGCCGCCGTCATCGTCGGGAGGGATCGTTCCGGGTTTCGATGATGGAACGATTATGCGCATAAGGTTTCCTATCTGTCAACATGGATTACCGCCTTCCGAAAGACCGGCGATATTTTCCCCAAAAAATCAGGTTTCAGGGAAACAACGAAAATGGCGGGTTGGCGCGACCAAAATACATACTATACCCTATGACCTTCCTCGATTATCCGTCCTAATCTGATGATGGGCCGGGCGTCGCCGACAGGCGTGTTTTGTGGGCGTCCCCCCTCCCTTTTTAAGCTTGAACATTAAATCTTCTAGACGATCAAGGCGCCCGCAACGTATAATTTCGGATACACCCGAGCCGAAAACCGGAAGAAAGATCGTTCATGATCGTGTCCGCGCGTGAAAAAAGGGCCATCTGCGGTATTTGCTCCGCCGGTTGCTGGGTCATTGTGACCCACGATGACGATGGCCGCATCCAGCAGGTCCGGGCGGATGAAACCTCGCCCCTGGGGTCCATCTGCCGGGTGGGCCAGCATTCGCCTGAAATCGTCTACTCCAAGGACCGGTTGCGTTACCCTATGAAACGCAAGGGCCCCAAGGGCTCGTTCGATTTCGAGCGCATTACCTGGGACGAGGCCTACGACGCCATCGTGGGCAACCTCCGGCGGATCAAGGCCGAATCCGGGCCGGAAGCCACGGCCATCTACACCGGTAGCGGAAGCTTTGAACTGGCCTTCTGCGACATGTATCAGCCCAAGGGGGTTTCGGTTTCCTCGGCGGCCAGCGTGCTGTTTCCCTTCGGGTCTCCCAATACCCTGGGGGTGGGCGCGTTGTGCTATGTTTCCTTCGCCATGATCGCCCCGCATGCCACCATGGGCCGCATCTACATCAACATGTTCACCGACATCGAGAACGCGGAGATGGTCATCGTATGGGGTAAGAACCCGGCCGCCCACTGCCCCCGCCACGATTTCACCCGGATCAACGAAGCCCACAGACGCGGCGCCAAGATAATTGTCATCGATCCCCGCCACACCCTGCTCGCCGAATATCCGGACGCCCAATGGCTACCCATCCGTCCCGGAACGGACGGCGCCCTGGCCCTGGGTTTATGCAACATCCTGATCGAGGAGGAACTCTACGACGCCGCATTTTGTCGAGAACTGGACCGTGGGCTTTGAGGAGTTCTCCCGCTATGTCCAGCATTTTCGGCCGGAGGTGGTGGAGCCGATCACCGGTGTTCCGGCGGAAACGGTGCGGTATCTGGCCCGGCAGATTGCGAGCGCCGACGGCGTGGCCCCGGTGATGTACAGCGGGCTGGAATACAGTGACGGCGCCGTGCAGGCCATCCGCGCGACCATGTTTTTGTGGGCCCTGGCCGGCCAGCTCGACGTTCCGGGCGGATGCTGCTTCAGCATGCCGGAAACCATTTTCCCGTCAACCGGGAGGGCCTTGTCGCCAACCCCAACGCGAAGAAAGCCGCCGGACACAACGAGTTTCCCGTGTATACCAATTACCGGGGCGAATTTCATGCCAGCGTCCTGCCCCAGGCCGTGCTGGAAAAAAACCCCTATCCCATCCGCCTGCTGATCAGCCTGGGCGCCTCGATCATCACCTCCTGGCCGCAATCCGATATCTGGAGGAAAACGCTCGCAGGGCTCGACTTCCTGGTCTGCATTGACCGTCAGTTGACAGCCGACGCCGCCTACGCCGATATCGTGCTGCCGGCGACGACCTACTATGAAATCGAATCCTACATGGTCTATGGCCCCATTTTCCGCATCCGGGAACGAGTTATCGATCCGGTGGGCGAAGCGCGCAACGATTTTTTCATCCTGGCCGAACTGGCGCAACGGTTGGGCTATGGCCATCTCTATCCGCAGAACGAAAAGGAACTGCTGGAGCGGGCGCTGAAAGGTTCGGGGTTCACGCTCCGGGAGGTTCGCGACAATGGCGGCAGCGTTCAGGTTCCCACGGCCATGATGGAATATAAGAAGTGGGAAAAGGGCCTTTTGCGCGGAGACCGAAAGCCCGGTTTCGACACGCCGTCGGGCAAGTTCGAAATCGCATCCACCCTGCTGGCGGAATTCGGCTACGACGCCCTGCCCATCTACACCGAACCGGCGGAAAGCCCCCTTTCCCAGCCGGAGCTGGCGCGAAGCTTTCCCCTGGTTTTCAATTCCGGGGCCCGCGGCAACACCGACATCCATACCCTGCACCATTCCATCCCCGCCCTGGCCAAGAGCAAGCCGGTTCCCACGGTGATGATGAACACCAAGGACGCCCAGGAAAGAGGCATCGGGGACGGCGACCTGGTTCAACTGAAAACCCGGCGCGGACAGGTGAACATGTACGCCATGGTGGGCGACAACATCACGCCGGGGGCCATCGAAGCCAGCGCCATGGGCGGCGGCGCCCTGGGGTCCAAGGCCTGGCGAAAGGCCTGCGTCAACGATCTCACCGACCTGAGCCGCTTCGACCCCATTTCGGGGTTCCCCGTGTACAAGGCGCTGCTCTGCGAAGTGGTCAAGGTGTCTTCCGGACAGATAGGAGCCGCCGGCGGCATGGGAGAACACGAAAGCTTCGGCCGGGTCGCGGCCGCTCCCGCCCAAAGCGTGGTGTACCTGGATAACAACGCCACCACGCCCCTGGACCCGGAAGTGCGCAAGGCCATTATCGAATGCCTGGACTGTTACGGGAACGCCTCCGCCATTTACGGCGTGGGGAAAAAATCCCGCGCGCTCATCGACGACGCCCGCAGGAGCCTGGCGCTGCTGATCAACAGCACGGCCTTTCGCGTCATTTTTACCGGCTGCGGTTCCGAAGCCGACAACATGGCGCTCAAGGGTATCGCCTTTTTACAGCCCAACAGCAAGAACCACCTCATCACCACTTCCATAGAACACCCGGCCATCCTCAACACCTGCCGGGGGCTGGAAAAACTGGGGTTCCGGACCACCTACCTGCCGGTGGACAGCCAGGGGATCGTCGATCCGGATACGCTGAAAATGGCCATCACCGACCGCACCTGCCTGGTGAGCGTCATGCTGGCCAACAATGAAACCGGCAGCATTCAACCGGTGCGCGAACTGGCCGCTATCGCCCATGAACGGGGGGTTCCCTTTCATACCGACGCGGTGCAGGCGGTGGGCAAGATCCCGGTGGACGTGGAGGAGCTGGGCGTCGATTTGCTCAGTTTGTCGGCGCATAAATTCCATGGCCCCAAGGGGATCGGCGCGCTGTATGTGCGCAAGGGAATCGAACTGTTTCCGCTGATCAACGGCGGCCATCAGGAAAACGGGCTCAGGGCCGGAACCGAAAACCTGATCGGGATCGTGGGCATGGGCCGGGCCTCGCAACTCGCCCTGGCAAGGCTGCCGAATATGGAACTGACCCGCCGGTTGCGGGACAAGCTCCAGCTCGGTATTCAGGAATTAATTCCCGGAGCCCGCGTCAACGGCAGCCTGGAACATCGTCTGCCCAACACCCTGAACATCACTCTGCCCGGCATCCGGGGGGAATCGCTGGTGCTGACGCTCGACCGCAACGGCGTGGCCGTGTCCTCGGGATCGGCCTGCCAGTCCGGCCACCCGGAACCGTCCGCCGCGCTCATCGCCATGGGACTCGGCGCCGAGGACGCCCATTGCTCGCTGCGGATTTCCCTGGGCGCCGAGACGACCGAAGAAGAAATCGACCGTACTATCGCGACGATCGGTAAAGTGGTTCGGGAAACCAAGGAGGTTATCCGGTTTGTATCTTGCCGCTAAAAAAGAAAATGACGCGAATCCGGAAATCGGGGAAGCTATCGTCCGGGAGATCACGCAGGGGCTGACGGCTTCCCCGAAATACCTGCCTTCCAAATATTTCTACGACGCGCGGGGGTCCAAGCTGTTCGAAGATATATGCCGCCTGCCGGAATACTATGTCACCCGCGCGGAAGCGGCCATTCTGAAAAGGATCGCCCCCAATCTGGTCCGGTTTCTGGCGGGCCGGGACCTCATCGAGCTGGGTTCGGGGTCGGAATGGAAAATACGCATCATTCTGGACGCGGCCGGCAAGAGCGTTCGATCCGCCATCCGCTACATCCCCATGGATATCTGCGAGGAAGCGGTTGTCGAGTCTTCCCTGAAATTGCGGGCCAAATACACCGAGCTTCAGGTTCAGGGGCTGGTGGGCGACTTTACCCGCCACATGGACCGGATCCCCGCGGAACGGCCTCGGTTTTTCTTCTTTCTGGGAAGCACCATCGGCAACTTCACCCGGTCCGAAAGCCTGGCCTTTCTGAAAAACATGGCGGCGAGCATGAAAAACGGCGACCGCCTCATGATCGGCTTTGACATGGTTAAGGACGTCAACATTCTCCACGCGGCCTACAATGACGCAGCCGGAGTCACCGCCGAGTTCAACCGCAACATCCTGAACGTGATCAACAGCCGGCTCGACGGCGACTTCGATCCCTCCCTTTTCGATCATCTGGCGTTCTACAACACGGCTCAAAACCGGATAGAAATGCACCTCAAGGCCAACCGCGACTGTTCCGCGCTGCTGAAGTCGGCCAACCTGAAGGTGGACTTCAGGAAAGAGGAAACCATTCATACGGAGAATTCCCATAAATTCACCATGCCGGGCATCGAGTGGCTGGCCCGGCAAGCGGGGCTGGCCGTTCGCGAGTGGTATACGGATGAGCCGGAATGGTTTTCACTGGTTTTGATGGGAATAACATAGAAAAAGCATTTGCGAGGGAATCTCTTCCCTCGCGCTCCCTGTAGGAGATTTCTCGCTGCGCTCGAAATGAAAACCATCCGAGGATTTTCCACGTTTCCGTTGACAACCTCATATTTATGTCTATTTAACATATCATGGTCTATCGATAAAATTGCCGTTCTTAAACTACAATCTCGGGGGGACGTCATCATGAAAATCAGCGCCAGAAACTTACTCAAGGGAAAAGTTGTTGATGTAAAAACAGGAACCATCATGGCCAAGGTGAAAGTGGATCTGGGCGGCGGCAATGTCCTTACGTCTCTTATCAGCCATGAAGCCGTCGATGAGCTGGGCGTCAAGGTGGGCGAAGAGATCAACGTCATGATCAAGGCCACCAGCGTCATGTTGGCAAGAGACTGATTTCGCTTTTTCGATAGTATCCGGCGATTGGACAGGTCCGTTGCATGTTGTCGGGATCGACAATATTGTTTGTCATTTCGAGCGTAGCGAGAAATCGTCTGCAGGGGGCGCGGGGGAAGAAATTCCCCCGCCGTATTTTCCATTTTATAAGACAATCAGGCGTCAGGCCAGCGCCACTTCAATTTCTTTCAGTTGTTTCACATACCGGGACCCGGTGTAATAATCTTCCGCGGATATGAGTTCCAATCCCCCGGTTTCCGCTCCCAGCGGCTTGCCGTCCCGTTCAATGAGGATCATGACGCCGCCCCCTATCGAGGTATTGAAAATTTCCTGCCAAGAAAAGACCACCTTGTGGCCGTCATCGGCCGACACGATGATGAACATTTTCTTGGTGTCGTTTTCCGCCGCCTGAATCACCTCCGCCTTCCTGATCACGTTTTCAAGTAAAACACCCCGGCATCCCAAAATGCTCCCCTTGGGCGTTCCGCTGCTACAGTATATGGGAAGGTCGGCAACCTCCTCGGAAGCCATCCGGCAGAGTTCCTCCCGATCAATGACCAGGGGCCTTCTGACCCTGCCGATTACCCGGATCGAGCTTTTTCCCACAAAACCGGGCGACTCGTCATGTAACTGGAGCGTCTCGGCCACACTAGTCCCTCCTCATCTCTGCAAGCTATTCGCCGCAGCGTTTCCCTAACTTGTGTCGTTTTAAAATATTTAATTGACATGTATAAAATCATTAGGTAATTTTCAATACCTTTTTTGTAGTTTATAGATAGCATACAGAACAACCGAACAGGAGCCAAGAGCACAGCCGGAAATAAAGGAGCGCGTGATGAAAAAAAAGTTATTAGCGGCGCAGACCCTGATCGTTCTCACGATCGTTTTGTGCCTGTTTTCCGTTTCCGCGGCCGAAACCCTGACGCTGGGGGCGGGAGCGGGCTACAAGCGCATGCTGCAAAGCGTTCTCAAGGTGTATGAACAGGGCGCCGGTCAAAAAGTCGACCAAGTGTACGGCCATATGGGACAGGTGACCACGCAGGCCAAGGCCGGGGGAACCATCGGCGTCATCTTTGGGGAGCTGTCATTCCTGAAAGCTTCCGGGCTGGAATTCGCCGATTTCCAGGAACTGGGCCAGGGCGTCCTGACGCTGGCCTACGGCAAGGGCGTGACGCTCGCTTCTCCCGAGGACCTGAGCAAACCGGAATTCAAGAAGGTCGCCATACCCAACGCCAAACAGGCCACCTACGGCAAGGCCGCGTTCGAGTTTCTCAAAAAATCCGGCCTGTTGGGAAAAATCCAGGACAAGATCATCCAGGTGGGCGGCGTACCCCAGGTATCGTCCTACCTCATCAGCAAGGACGTGGAAGCGGGTTTTATCAACATCACCGACGCCATCTACATCAAGGATAAAATCGGCGGCTGGGTAACTATCGACAAATCCGAATACGGCCCCATCCACCTGGTGCTCGGCGTGCTGAAAGGGTTCGAGAACAATCCCGAAGTCAAACAATTCATGGAATTCATGACCACGGACCCCAAGGCCCGCGAAATCATGAAAAACAGCGGCCTCGGTGATTAGCGAGCCCGAGGCGCCATGATTATCGGGGGATGTCGATTTTGAATTTATGGGAGGGAACTTTTTGAAAATGTGGCTATCGTTAACTTCGAAAGTGGCTGGGCATAACAATTTGAAAAAACACATAAATTCCCTCACCTTGGCCTCTCCCAACGAGGCTGTCGATTTTGACATGGTCTTGATTTTCGGTAGCCATGGCTTTGGCGTAGAAGGCGCCCTTGTCGCCCCGCGACTTGATCGCGGGGTCCAGAAAACACCGAAAAGCCTGGATTCCGCGATCAAGTCGCGGAATGACGATCAACAAACACCTCGTCATCACCCGGCTTGACCGGGTGATCCAGAAAAAAGATTCCAAAATCGATAGCCTCCTGTAGGGGCGCGGGGGAATCGATTCCCCCGCACTGCTTGCGCTTCCATTCATCGGACATTCAATGAACGAAACCATCTGGGAATATTTCAGGGACGAGAGCTTTCTCTTTCCGCTGATCTTCACGGCCAAGGTCATCGCTGTCACCACCTTGCTGCACATCGTTTTCGGCGTGCTGCTCGGCAAATACCTGAGCCGCAAATCCTCGCCCCTGCGTTCGGTGGTGGACCTCCTGGTCACGCTTCCCATGGTCTTTCCGCCCATCGCCCTGGGTTTTCTTCTGCTGCTGATCCTGGGGAAGGCGGGGCCGCTCGGAACGCTGCTGAATCGGTTCCTGGGCGTGCAGGTCATCTTCACCATGTGGGGCGTGATCATCGCGGCTTTTGTCGCGGGCCTGCCCCTGATCGTCAAACCCGTGCAGGCGGCCATCCAGGGTTCCGCGCGGGGCCTGATGGAAGCCTCCTACACCCTTGGGCAAGTCCGAATGGCAGACATTTTTCCACGTGGTGCTGCCGAACATCAAACGCAGCATTGTCAGCGGCCTGTCTCTCTCCTTTGGCAGATCCCTGGGCGAAGTGGGGCTGACGCTCATGCTGGGGGGCAACATCGTGGGAAAGACCAACACGCTCTCTTTGGAAATCTATAACGCGGTGTTTTCAGGGGAATTTGAGCGGGCCATGGTCCTGGCCGCGGTTTTAGGATTGATTTCCGCCGTCGTCTTTATCCTGTTCAGGAAATTTTCCGTCTGACTTCAACGCCTTCCCGATTGCATCGTCTTGCAAATCCTCGTCCCTGATGGTCGTTTCCACCAGTTCCGATCCCACTTCGATGAGCGCCGACCAGGCCGAGGAAGTCCTGCGCATGCGGACTATTTTTCCGGGAACGATGGGGACGCCGTCGCCGGTTCGGTTCACGAACGATGCCTCCAGTGGCTTCACGGTTCCCCGGTCGATTTGCAGGACCCTGGTGGACAAGCGCCTGATCTCGCTCGGGTCGTGGGACACCAGCAGGACGGTCAAATCCAGCTCTTCACGCAAGATCAGGATTTCCTTCTGGAGTTTTTCCCGCATGGCCATGTCCAGGGCCGACAACGGTTCGTCCAGGAGCAGGATCTTGGGCCGCCGTACCAGGGCCCTGGCCAGCGCCACCCGCTGCTGCTGACCGCCGGACAGGTTTTGCGGGTAGCGGCCCTGTAGCTCTTCCAGCTCCACGATGCTCAAAAGCTTTTCGATACGCGGGTCGTTGCGAACCGGGGAGGCGTATTCCAGGTTCCCGCGCACGGTCATGTTGGGGAACAGCGCGTAGTCCTGGAACACAAAGCCAATGCTGCGTTTCTGCGGGGAACATTGGTCATGGCCCGGCTGTCGAACCAGGTTTCCCCGTCCACCCGGATGATCCCCTGGTCGGGCCGGTCCAAACCGGCCAACAGGCGCAGAATGGTCGTCTTCCCCGCGCCGGAGGCCCCGGACAGCACGGTTATTTCGTTTTTTTCGATGGTTACGCCGACGCTCAGGTCGAACGGGCCCTCCGGCCCCATCAAGCTCTTTTTAAAATCAAGCTCGATCAAGCGCCGTCTCCTTCCTGCCCGGCGGAATTGGCCACGGCCTGGAAATCCGGTCCCGGATCCGTGAAGATATCAACAGGCGCTCGGTTATTGGCGCGGGATGGCGTCAAAAGAAACAGTGAATCAGGATGCCCCCTCACACCCATTGCGCAAGCTCGACGGTAATCCCTTCGGGTCCGGAAAAGTATACCAGCTTTCGATTATTGAATTCCATGATTTCGTTTCGAGCCTTCACGCCATGGGTGGTGAGTCTTGCAAGTTCCGCTTCGATGTCTTCCACGGCGAAGCAGATGTGGTTGAACCCTATCTTCGTGAGATCGGTTATATGGGGATCTATGATGGGGTCGGGATGGCGATATTTCAGCAACTGAACTTCCTGTCGGGGTTGCGCTCCTTCAAGCGCCAAAGTGACGTGTTCGGCCTCTATATTATGAACTGCCATGTATTCCCCGAATCTCCCGCCTGAAATTACCACCGATTTATCTTTTTTGAACCCGAAAAGGCCGAAAAAACGTTGAGCGCTTTCCAAGTCGCGGACAACCACGGTTACATGATCAAAACATTTTACCATGCTGACCTCCTTCAGGTGCTGAAGAGCGTCTCGATTCCAACCTTTCGAATTTCAGAAAGCGCGTGTTTCCTCCCCATGCGCAACGTGTAGGGGCATGGCCGGATGACGATTCGTCTTTTTTGAACGCCGAGGAAACGTGTTCCTGTCCCTCAGACGTATATCATCCTTCTCCAACACGCTCGAGTCAAGCGCGGCGCAGGGAGCTGGAATAGTTATCATTTTTCCATTTTTTGCTACATTCCCTAGAAAACGGTAAAGTTACCTCTTACTTGGGCCGAATAATTAAGCGTGCCCTCATGATTCTGTTACATAACGCTCACGCCGATGGAATACGCCATGCTCAGGAAGATTCACGTAAATGACCTTTCAGTGGGGATGTATGTCGAGAAAATCGATCGCTCATGGATGGAACACGATCTTGCGTTTGCCTCCAAGAGAAAAATAAGATCGGAAAATGAGCTTCAAAAGTTCAAGTCGTCAAATATCGAAGAAGTGTACATCAATACCGAAAAGGGTCTCGACTTCGGCATTGATGGATCGGAATCAGCGCATAATAAATTGCTTAAACGGATGTATTCCGGATCGCCCGAGATTAAAGCGCCGGAAAATGAATCGCGACAGGAACCTTCCGATTTCAAGACCGAGTTGGAATACGCGAAAAATATTTACGGAGAATCAATCCATTTTTTAAAAAAATTCGTTAACAGCTGTCAATCGGGAAAAATTATATCGTACAATGAAGCAGAGCCGATTATAAACAACATAGTTGCCAGTATCACCAGAAATAAAAACGCGCTGTTCACCATCGTAAATCTATCGCAATTTGACAAATACACCTATACGCATTCTCTGGATGTCGCCATCATCACCGTGGCTCTTGCCAGACAAATCGGTGTTCCCGAGACGGATCTGACCAATCTGGGCCTGGGCGCCCTCTTCCACGATATCGGCAAGTCCAAAATACCACCCAAAATCCTCAATAAACCCGGCAAACTGACCCCGGCGGAATTCGAGGTAATGAAGCGTCACCCCCTGGAAGGGTATAAACTGATCGAGAACCAAAACGGCGTGCCGCAAGAGATCCTGCGGATAATTCTCGAACATCATGAAAAATATAATGGCGCGGGCTATCCCCTGGGATTGGGCGGCGATGAAATCAACCAATTCGCCAATCTGGTGAGTGTGGCCGACATCTACGACGCGCTCACGACCGATCGCGTGTATCGCAAGGGCATGCATCCGTACAAAGCGCTCCAGATATTGTTCAGCGAGAAGGAAGACGGCTTTTATCCCGGCTACGCCGAAAGCCTGGTAAAGTGTTTGGGTATCTATCCCGTGGGAAGCCTGGTGAAGCTGAGTACCGGCGATTACGGCCGGGTCATCGAAGCGTGCGACGACGATCCGCTCGCCCCGAAAATCAGGCTTTATCTGGATGAGAGCATGCAACTAAGGGAAATGACGCTCATCGACCTCACCATCGAAAAAGACGTCTCGATCGTGGAATGCCTCAGCCCCGACGCCTTCCCGCCCAATGTGAGGAACATTATTTTGAATCCGAAATAGACAGGCTATCAGCTAAGTTTTAGGCGAAAGCTCCCAGTCAAGCTCGGGCAATAACGAAGATGGGGCCGGGCAATGGCGTGAATGGGAGGCGCGTTGAACGACTGCAAAGCTTTCCGACCTGTTCATTTCGAGCGCAGCGAGAAATCACCCGCGGGGGCGTGGGGGAGAGATCCTCCAAGTTTTTCATTTTATTTTAAAAATAGATGATCTTTTGAAATAATTGGTACGCCCGGCCCGACTCGAACGGGCGACCTGCGGATTCGAAGTCCGACGCTCTATCCAACTGAGCTACGGGCGCGTATGGTGAAAGCTGAAGGAAGCGCTTTTGAACAAGCGCAGATGGAACATACGGATTTGAGGCGCCGCTGTCAAGTTCGCAAGCTTCCTCTGTGGGAAGAAATCCGTTGGCGTGGGTCCATTCCTTCCAAAATCGGCATCCTCGACAGAAACAGCCCCATCACACCGCCGGACGCCTCCTGAGCGCGTCATGTAACCCCTGGCGCATATTGTCGCCGCCCTTCACAAAAGTTCATATTGTCAACGAGTCGAGGTGGTGGTAGCTTAGAACTTCAACCACCAAGAGGAGGGAAACGTCTATGAAGCTGCAAGGCAAAAAAGCCATTGTGCTGGTTGAAAACATGTACCAGGAACTGGAAGTCTGGTATCCGCTCCTGCGCTTGCGTGAAGAGGGGGCCGAGGTGGTCACCGTCGGTTCGGGCACGGCCACGACCTATACCAGCAAGCTGGGATATCCCTGCCATCAGGATCTGAGCGCCAAGGACGTCAACATCGATGAATATGACGCGCTGGTTATTCCGGGCGGGTACGCGCCGGACATGATGCGAAGATATCCCGAAATGGTCAACCTGGTGAAAGACGCCATGCAAAAGGGAAAGCTCGTGGCGGCGATCTGCCATGCGGGCTGGATGCTGGGATCGGCGGATATCGTGCGCGGTAAAAAACTGACCTGCTTTTTCGCCATCAAGGACGACCTGATTCATGCGGGCGCGAACTACGTGGACGAAGAAGTGGTGGTGGACGGCAATTTGATCACCTCCCGCAAACCGGACGACCTGCCCGCTTTCTGCCGGGAAATCATCAAGGCCATGGCCGCATAGGTACGCGTCGAAGTGGCCAAGACCGGACAAGAATCCTTTGCGTTCAACCTGTTGAACTGCCTCCAAGCGGCGCGGGAAGCCTACACGCCGGCGGATGAAATCAACCGGCGGATCGCCGCGTTTCAGAAAGCGCTTTCCGAGGCCGGCGTGGACGGGGCGCTGATCAAGCAGAACGTGGACTTGTTTTACCTGAGCGGGACCATGCAGGACAGTTTCCTGTTCGTTCCCGCCTCGGGCGAACCTCTGCTCATGGTCTACCGCAACCGGGACCGGGCCGCGGCGGAGAGCCCGCTTCGGAGCGTCGTTCATCTGAGTTCCCTGCGCAAAATCCCGGACGTTATCCGCGACGGCGGATACAAAATTCCGCCGTCGATGGGGTTGGAACTGGACGTCCTGCCGGCGGCGCTTTATCTCAAGCTGCGACAGGTTTTGGGCGTCGAGTTCACGGACGTATCGGAAATTATCCGTAATGTTCGTAAGAAAAAGTCCGATTATGAAATAAGACAAATAAGAAGCGCCGGAGAAATCGCTCACGCGATGTACGAAAAGGCGAAGTCCGTTCTGGCTCCGGGAATCAGTGAAATAGAAGCTCAGGGCTTGCTGGAAGCCGAAGCGCGACGGCTCGGACACCCCGGAATCATACGCATGCGCTCCTTTAACCAGGAAATGTTTTACGGTCACCTCATATCGGGCCCCGAAGCGATTCCCCCATCCACCATTGACGCGCCCACCGGAGGGCTAGGACTGACGCCAGCCTTCAGCCATGGGCCGGGGCATAAAAAGCTTCGTGAAGGCGAGTCCGTCAGCTTGGATCTCATCGGCGCCTACAACGGGTATGCGGCCGATCAGACTCGCTGTTTCTGTATCGGCGCTCCGACCGCCGAGTTGGCGGACTATTACGAGATCGTAAAAACTATGCACGAGGAGCTGATTTCCATGGTGGCGCCGGGGATACAAGCCTCCCGCCTGTTCGCCCGCGCTTATGAACTCGCCGGACAAAAAGGCGTGGCCGATATTTTTATGGGGCTCGAAGGATCGAGGCCCAAGTTCATCGGTCACGGCGTGGGGCTGGAGGCGGATGAATTCCCCTTCATCACCGCGACCAATGGCGAAACGCTCTCGCAGGGTATGGTTTTCGCTTTGGAACCCAAGCTGTTTCTTCCCCATATCGGTGTGGTCGGAATAGAAGATACCTTGCTGGTAACCAAGGAGGGGGCCGAATCTCTTACCGTCAGCCCTCGCGAATTAACGGTAGTTGCGCTCAACTCATCAGAAACCTAAAATGATGTTTTGCATACCGCTCAGGAAAGGGCGCCGTCTTGACAGACAGCCACGATAAAACCGTTCAGGTAACATGCCCCAATTGTAAGGCTCAGGGCAAAGCCCCCGAGGATAAACTCAAGGGGGACGATCTGAAAATACGTTGCAAGAAATGCGGCCACAGCTTTATTTTTCAGCATGAACGCAGGACCTACTACCGCAAGCGCGCGTTTCCCTTGGTCCGATTTGGAGCGATCGGCGACGATTTTGAAAGACTGCTCGGCGTGGGTTACATCCTGGACCTGTCCATGACCGGCATGCGGTTGAGAGCGGATCAGCCTCCCGAGGATCGGTTCATCAACTTCAGATTCAACCTGCCGCCTCAGAACGAAACCATGCGGTTGAAGGGTGAAGTGGTATGGGTCAAGACTCTCGATGAAGGCGGGTACGCTTTCGGAGTTCACTTTACCCAGGTGGATCACCACCATAAAAAAATTCTGGGCTTCTTCCTGATGGCCTGACAGGCCGCTCATTTATTCGATGTCTTTGCTACCAATCAACAAATTCCGGCCGTGGCCAGGGGACGTGAAGCGCCAATCCTCCCCCCATCCGTCCCACGGGTCCACGTTCCCGAAATCCTCCCGCGCGACACCCCGCGTCGCGCTCCATTACGGCTTTTTTATTCCCAACTCCGGGAAAATCGATTCTTGTATAAAAGAATGTGAGCGTACGCGGTCTTGAAAGAGCATATCCTTCTTGTCACGGTAGAATAAAACGAAGATCAACACGGGTCGCTCGCGTCGGATGCGGCGTTGGGCTGCGAGGCGAGAGCCCGTCAAACCTTGGAGGAGAAATCAGAATGATTCGGAAACTTGCTGTTTTGATTTGCGCGGCGGCATTGTTTTTTCCCGCCATTGCCGGCGCCGTGGATCAAGAAGATTTTAAGGTCAAGACCACCGCGAATCTCGTAAACCTCTGCAGCCCGGAGCCAGGTGACCCGCTTGCGGATAAAGCCATCCATTTCTGCGAGGGTTATTGCGTGGGCGCCTATCACTACTACCTGGCCGCAAACGCGGGTCCCGAGGGCAACCGCTGGATTTGTTTCGAGGAGCCGTATCCTTCGCGCGATTCCGTGATCGCCATGTTTGTTGACTGGGCCAAAGAGAACCCCCAATATATGAATGGAAACGCGGCTGAGTCATTGTTCAGATTTCTGATAGACAAGTGGCCGTGCAAAAAATGATTCACTTCCCGGCAAAGGAGCTTCACATGAGAAAATACATTATAATACCTCTTATCATAATGGGCTTAATCCTCGTCGGCTGCGCCGGCATGTCCGACACCGAACAGAGAACCCTTACGGGCGGAGCCGGCGGCGCGGCGGGCGGCGCCATCATCGGCGCGATTGCCGGGAACGCCGGTCTGGGAGCGGCGATCGGCGGCGCGGCGGGGCTGGCCGGCGGTTTCCTGTATGGCAAATACAAAGACGCCGAAAAGAACGCCTATCAGCAAGGATACCAGCAAGGCCAAAGCAGTCAGAAGTGATCCTTTGGAAGCCTTTGAAAAAGCATTGTGGGGGAATCTCTTCCCCCACGCCCCCTGTGGGGCGATTTCTCGCCACGCTCGAAATGACCGAACGACAGCGATTTGAAAATCGCCGTCCTCCCGAGCGGTATACCTCTTTCTTTTACTCTCCTCTGAATTTTCTATGATAAAAGGCCGCGCCCCGTGAAAGGTAAGCAAGGCGCTTCGTTACTCGTGACGGCGAGCCGAGGGGGGCGCGTGGAGGATACCGCGCGCGGAAACGGTTTTGCCCTCTATTTTTTCCGCGCTTGAGATATTTTAACGATGGTGATAAATAAGCCGAAAAAGGGCCGACAACTATCGATTTCTCGGACGAAAACGGTTCTTTCTCCATATATATAGGGCATATGGTTTTGACAAAAGTTTCATAGTATGAATACTTAGTCGTAGCTGTGAACATCGTTCAGAATACGGAACCAACCAGATAATTCATGTCAATAGGCACACTTGATAAGACCGTTAAAATCATTGAGCTGTTAAGCAAAAGCCCGACGGGAATGTCCGTGAGCGAGATCAGTAGAGCCCTCGGTTTCCCCAAAAGCACGACGCACCATATACTCAAGACGTTCTTAAAACATGGTTTCTTTTCTCAAAACGGCGAGAGCAAAAAATACGCCCTGGGAATCAAGTTTCTCTATGTCAGTTCCGCCATCCTCGCTCAACTTGATATCGGCAAGATCGCCGAGGGGCATTTATTGGATCTCCATGAAAAAAGCCATGAAATCGTTCAACTGTATATAGCCCGTGAAGGGAAAATGGTCTGCACCAGCAAGGTAGGAAACCTGCGTGGTCTGACCTTGTCCTCCTATGTGGGGTGGGTGACCGAACCTCACGCCTCCGCGGCGGGCAAAATCCTGTTATCGGGATATGCGATTGAAAGTCTCCTGAAGATATACCCGGACAAGAAACTGAAAAAGTTCGGGAAAAACACCATCACCGATCTGGACCTGCTGATAAAGGATCTGGAAAAGGTGCGGGCCCAGGGTTACGCCATCGACGACGAGGAATATTACGAAGGCGTACGCTGTATATCGGCTCCCGTATGGGCGGGCAATAAGGTTGTCGCCGCCGTCAGTTGCACGGGACCGGTTTTCAGGATGACCATGAAGCGTATTAACAGCGAACTGATCCAAATGGTTAAAGAGACCGCGGCCAAGATTTCCAATGACCTGAGTCCCGCGACCTTCTTGTAAAAAAATTTAGTCATAAACAAGGACATCGTTTCATAATATGAGCCGGACTCCCCCCGGGAGACCGGCTCCGAAGGCGAAACTTCCGTTCACGGATGAGACGAGCGAACGATCGCCGATCCGCCGTCTCGCCATACGTATGTCGTGAAAACGACGCCGTGGACTTTTTTCGTCGAGCGCTCGCGTATATCGTATACGCATACATGGATACCGTATACAGTGATTTCGGGCGAGCCTCCGGCGCGGTTTTTCGAGATTGCTTTTCAGTACGCCCGCCAGTCGCGGGAGTGAATGTATCTTGTGTCTCGGCGAATTTTCGACTTGACTCGCAAGAAACGGTACAACCATCCACTTCACATTGTCGCCAGATTAAGGAGGAGCCTATGGATTTAGGAATTAAAGGAAAAGTAGCTCTGATCACCGGCGGAAATCGCGGTATTGGGAAGTCAAGCGCCGTGGAAATGGCTAAGGAAGGCTGCAACATCGTTATTACCGGCAGAAACGAAGCCGATCTCGCGCAGGCCGAGAAGGAAATACAGGCTTATGGCGTGAAAACACTGACCGTAAGCGCCGATCTCGAAAAAGCCGAAGGCGTGGAAAAGGTCGTCTCCGAAACGATGAAGGCGTTCGGCCACATCGATATCCTCTTCAACAACGCCGGGTATTCCCACCCCTGTACCCCCATAAGCGCCACCGACGAAGAGTGGCAGGCCATGCTGAACATTCATCTGATGTCCTGCGTGCGGACCTGCCGGCTGGTCATCCCGCAGATGATCGAACGCAAGTGGGGCCGCATCATCAACATGAGTTCCATGTACGGGCTCGCTCCGGGAACCGGCGTGGCCGACTACAACGCCGCCAAGGCCGCGGTGCTTAATTATACCCGCGCGATAGGCATGGAATATTCCAAGGACGGCATCTGCGCGACCGCCGTCTGCCCGGGCCTCGATTCATACCGAAATCTGGGATAAATTCGCGGACAACGTGGCCCCGGATCTGGGCAAGACCAGGCAGGACATTCTGGACGCCGCCGCGGATCAGGCCAGCTCGATCAAACGTTACGCCCGGCCCGAGGAAGTGGGTCAGGTGGTGGCCTTCCTGGCCAGCGAATGCGCCAGCTACATCACGGGCTGCTCCATCCAGGTAGATGGCGGGGCCCTGGCCGGCATCGAGATTAAGTTCTAATATTGCAATATTATATATAATTGCGGGAAACCGAAAACAGCCCCATTAACCGGCTCGGAAAAGAGGGACCGCTCCCCTCCCTTCCGACCGAGGCTTCCCGGGGACGCTTTCGAGCGCCGAAGAGGAAGCGATCCGGATTCATTTTCCCTGTGTCTTCTCCAGGGACCGATAAGCCATTTCGGATTCGTCGTTCCCCGCTTGGGAACGGCGTGAAAGCAACGTTCTGAAGCAACCTAAATCCTAAGGAGGACAGTATGAGGGCAAAGTTGTTAAGGTTAGGTTTGGTTTCGGCAGTGGTGATGGTCTTTATTCTGGCGGTTAATCTGGGTCCGGCCCTGGCTGACAAGAAATTCGGCCTGGATGACATTCCGGAAATCAAAGACAAGAAACCCATCCACGTAGCCCTTGAAGCGGGGGGCGGCGCCGACCTTATCATTCCTTTCATCAAGAAATTTTCCGAGAAAACCGGCATTGAGGTTACGCACGAATCTCATGTTTTCGCGTCTCTCTACTCCAAGGAAATCGTGGAGCTTCAGGGCGGAACCGGAGCCTACGACCTGGTGGTTACGGAAACTTCCTGGACCAACGAATGGGAAGACTACCTCTATCCCGTGTACGACCTGGCCGAAAAGTATGATCCGAACGGCATCGACGGCTTGAAGAAAGACCTGGAGGGCCACGACAAGGGCCTCCTGCGCATGTGTTCCACGTCCGGCGGCAAACTCATGGGGCTTCCCTATTACACCTACACCATGTTGACCATCTATCGCCAGGACATCCTGGAAGATCCCACCGAAAAGGAAAACTTCAAAAAGAAATACGGCTACGATCTGGGTCCGGTGGAAACATGGGAACAGGTAAAGGACCAGGCCGAATTCTTTACCCGCAAAAAAGGCGAAATGCTCAAGGGTCAGCCTCTGCAGGATGACATCTACGGCGTGTCGCTCATGGCGGGCCGGTTCCCTCACGTTCAGGACGAAGTCGGCTCCATGCTGTGGGGCAAGCAGGGACGTTGGGCGACCGCCGTCAGGGACGACAAGGGAAAGCTGAAAGGTTTCAAGATCACCGATAAGGACAAGGAACTGCTGAAGTGGTCGTTCGAGATGTATCGAAGCCTTATGCCGTTCGCCCCTCCAGGAACGGAAAACGCGTTCTGGGATCAGGCCACGGCCTCCTTTGTTTCCGGTAAGACCATGATGATTCCCGCCATGTACGCTGCTCTGTGGCCGTGGTCGACCACGGTGGCCAAGGAAGTCGGCGCCGGCGCCAAGGCCGCTTGCAAGACCGTGCCCGGCGTCCGGCCCTACACCGGCGCTTTCCACTTCGCGCCCAGCAAGGACAGCAAGAACCCCGAGGCGGCTTACTGGCTGATGCGCTACATCACCTCCTACGATTGCCAGAAGCAAATGGCCGAAACCGGCTGGGCCTCCGTGCGCACCGACGTTTTGTCCGATCCGAAGTATCAGGCGGCTGAATGGTGGGATAAATGCGGCTGGATGCCCACGATCCTTACTACCTGGAAGGAACAGTATCCGGACGTAAACACCTATCTGCACTTCAACAGCTCCGCCTTTGGCAAGCTGTACGAGATGATGACCATCATCGGTCATGAAAACGCCATCGGCCAGAAAACGCCCGAAGAGAGCGTGGAAACGTGGGTCAAGACCTTCGGTAAAATCCAGAAGAAGTTCGGTAAGTTACCCGTAGAGAAGTAAGGCTGTCGGGGCCGGCTGGGCGATTCCGTTCGCCCGTCGGCTCCCGCCCCATCCAATGGGGCGTGCCCTTGGTTTTTGGGAACGAGCAAGTCCCCTCCCGACGGACGATCGAAACGGCCAAGGCTCGATTTTCGACGATCCCTCGCGGAGGAAAGGCGCCGGTTACTTTAAACGAGCGTTTCGCGCATTGATGCCGGATCGGCGCTCGGAACGGTTTTTCAGGGGGTAATTCATACATGGCGAATACCGTAACTACAGCCTCTTCCGCGGTTGCCACCACCGTGGAGAAGCGGACGTTCAAACAAGCGTTATCCAGCGAGTCCTACATCAAGTGGATCTACCTGATGCCGCTGTTGCTCTTTCTTTCGGCTTTTATGCTCTATCCGACATTCTACTGTCTTTTCATGTCTTTCACGGACTATGTCCTGAAAGGCGCTCCCGAATTCGCCGGATTGGAGAATTATCGGGACCTGCTGCACGACACCGCGTTCTGGCAGGCCTTGTTTCGCACGGCCTACATCCTGGTCGTGTGCATATCCGCGGAGCTTATCCTGGGGATGGCCTTCGCCACCCTGTTGAACAGAAACTTCAAGGGACAAAACCTCGTGAGAGGCCTCTGCTTTTTGCCCCTTCTCATCTCTCCCCTCGCCATGTCCCTGATGTGGAACTACATGCTTCACGTTCAGTTCGGAATCGTCAATCAGTTCCTCGACTGGATGGGACTGGGACGGCACGAATGGTTTTCGAGCCAGAAATACGCCATCTACACCATTATGTTCATTTCCGTATGGCAGTGGACGCCCTTCTCCATCTTCATTCTCCTGGCGGGTCTCAGGGGCATGCCCAAGGATCAGTTCGAAGCGGCGAACGTGGACGGCGCGAAGCCCTTTTTCATCTTCCGGAAATTGACCCTGCCCATGCTCAAGCCGCTGATCATCATCATCATCCTGCTGCGGACCATGTGGTTGATCAGGATATTCGACCCGCTCTACGGGACCACGCGAGGCGGCATGGGAACCGAGGTTCTGGACTGGATGGTGTATCGTATTTCCTTTGTCTTTTTCGACATCGGCAGAGGTTCGGCCATGGCCATGTTCTCACTCTATCTGACCATTATCGTGTGCGCCATCATGTACCGGCAACTGATAAAGGCCATGGATTCAAACGGGTAGGGCCTGACGCCCGATACGGCGCAAACGCGACGGCATATCGTTTGAAATTTGCGCCAAGACAAGAGCCATACATCCGCAGGAGGAGTACCCGAGGTGAAACGCGTTCTTTTTTATCTGATGATAGCCATCATGCTGGTCGGCTTTATTTTTCCCATCGTCTGGGTCTATGTGACCTCTCTCAAGGCGCCCGACGACATTTTCAAACCGGCTAAGCTTCTCTTCGAACCGACACTATACAACTATCACTATATTACCGTCGTGCGGCCTTCCTTTAGCGAGCTGCTCAATTCGCTGATCATAAGCGTCGCGAGCACGGCCATCGTAATTTTCGTGGCCCTGCCGGCCGCCTACAGTTTCGCGCGGTTTAAAACCGGAGCGGGCCATCTGCTGTTCGTGACCATATCCACCAGGATGTTTCCCGGCGTGGTCGCCGCCCTGCCCTTCTTTTTCGCGTTCAGGGATCTGGGGTTGCTGGATACCCACCTGGGCCTGATTCTGCTGTACGTGTATTTCAATATGTCCTTCGCCACCTTTCTGCTCTATGGGTTTTTCCGCGAAATACCGGCGGAACTGGAATACGCCGCGCGGGTGGACGGGTACAGCCAACTGGACGTGCTGCGCAAGATCGTGTTTCCGCTGATAAAGCCGGGCGTGGCCATTACCACCGCCTTCTGCCTCATCTGGTCCTGGAACGAATTCTTCTTCGCGTTCCTGTTCACCCGCAAGGCGGCGCGGACGGTTTCGGTGGGGCTCTCGACGTTCTGGGGGTCGGTGGAAATACAGTGGGGACCCATGGCCGCCCTGATGGGCATCGCCATTTTACCCACGCTGTTCGCAGCCTGGTTCATGCAGCGTTACATCATCCGCGGGCTGACCTTCGGCGCGGTCAAGGGCTAGAAGATCGGCGTTACGCCACGAAAACCAGACGATTCGAGGGCTGAGCAATGGAATTTGGTGACAGGTTATTTTGGGGGATCATGATCTTTATCGGGATCAATCTCCTTTGGCTGGGTCTGCTTGAAAATTACGTGTCCATGTGGGTCGGCGCGGTGGTAGGGCTCATAGGCTTATTCGCGGCCATTAAATATATTCCCAAACCAAAGACGGAAGACACCAAGGCAGGAGAGTAAGGAAACAATGGCGGGAATAAAGCTCGAAAACGTGACAATGAAATATGGGAGTATGGTCGCGCTGAATAACGTAAGCTTCGAATGTCCGGAGGGGGAATTCTTCACCCTCCTGGGGCCGTCGGGCGCCGGCAAGACCACGACCCTGGAACTGATAGCCGGGATCAAAACGCCGCACTCCGGCCGGATCTATATCGGCGACAGGCTGGTCAACGACATTCCTCCGGAGGAGCGCGACGTGGCCATGGCTTTTGAAAATTACGCGCTCTATCCGCAGTTCACGGTGTATGAAAACGTGGCCTTCCCCCTGAGGGCGCCCCGGAGAAAGGGTGAACTGACTTCGGCTCAGGAAAAGGAACGGGTCAACGAAATCACCACGCTTCTAGGGATCAACGAATACCTGGGAAGAAAGCCCCAGCAGCTCAGTGGCGGCCAGAAACAGCGGGTTTCCCTGGCACGGGCCATGGTGCGGAGACCTTTGGTCTACCTGTTGGACGAACCTATCGCCCACCTGGACGCCAAGCTGAAGGTGTCCGCCCGATCTACCCTGAAGTATCTGGCCAATCAGTTGGGAATCACCATTCTCTACGTGACGCATAACTACCGGGAGGCGCTGGGTCTGTCCGATCGCGTTATGGCCATCAGAAAAGGGGTGGTCGAACAGATCGGCAAGCCCGAGCAGATCTATGAGTCGCCCGCGAGCGATTTCGTGGCCAGACTGGTGGGCGATCCGCCCATCAATCTCATCGACGTGGTGATCGAGGACGGCGCCAACGGTTTGCATCTCGACGCCGGTGAATTCCGTATTCCGCTCGATAAAAAGCTGGCTGATCGGGCGAACGAGGCAGCCTGGGAAAAGGACGGCAAGCGCGCGGTCCGCATAGGAATCCGTCCTCCCTATGTCAGGACTTTTTCCGAAAAACCGTCCGAGGCGGCGTTCCAACTTCCGGTATACGCTTCGGTGCGAGAGGCCAAAAGCACGGTGGTCACGTTCGAACTGAGCCATTGCTTCTTCCAGGCCATGCTGGATACCAGCGTTCACTTCAAGCCGGGCGAGAAGGTATGGTTGGAGATTAACCAGAACAAGCTGTATTTCTTCAAAGAAACCGTGCAGCTCACGAAGTGAGAAGGATCCCATGAGTAAAGTCGAAGCAAGGAATATATGGAAAATTTATGACGGCGACGTGGTGGCGGTAAAGGACATCAGCTTTCGCTGCGAACACCGGGAATTCGTGGCGGTGCTGGGGCCTTCGGGATGCGGGAAGAGTTCGACTCTGCGCATGATCGCCGGTCTTGAAGACATCAGCAAGGGCGAGTTGTTGTTCAACGACAAGGTGGTCAATCAGCTGAGCCCCCGCAACCGGAATATCGCCCTGGCGTTCGAATCCTACGCGCTCTATCCTCCTCTGACGGTTTATAACAACATCGGCTTTCCCCTTCTGGCCGGAGGAATGGACAAGAAGGAAATCGACCGCAAGGTCAGAGCCATCGCCGACGACTTGGAACTGACCGAGGTCCTGGACCGGAAACCGGGGAAATTGAGCGGCGGTCAGCAACAGCGGGTTTCGCTGGCGCGGGCTTTGGTGCGCGACCCTTCCGTGCTGCTGCTGGACGAGCCCCTTTCGCACATGGATCAGCGGGTGCGAACGGTTATCCGGGCCAGAATCCGCAGGATTCACGACGAACTGGACACCACCACCATCTACGTAACCCACGATCAGGAAGAAGCCGTCGCCCTGGCCGACAAGATCATCGTCATGAGCATGGGCGTTATCCAGCAATCGGGCACGGTGGACGATCTTTTCAATTTCCCGGCCAACCGCTTCGTGGCGGGCTTTATCGGCGAACCGCCCATGAACTTCCTGGAGGGAAAAGTGGAAGGCCGGAATCGCATGGCCGTTCGGAACGGCGACCGCTATGTGTCCTGGCCCGTTGACGAGGAAATTCCCCAGGGGCACGTGGGCAATGACGCGCTCATCGGCATCCGCCCGGAGAATGTGCGGGTCAGCCGAAAGCCCGAAGAATCAAGCGTCAAGTCGAACGTAAAGGTCGTGGAATATCTGGGAGAAACGCGAATCCTGACGCTCACCGTGGGGGACGCTGAAATCAAGGCCATCGTGCCCATCGACTTTATCGTGGCCGAATCGGAAGATCTCTGGATCAATGGAGCGCCCCAGGAATTGCACGTGTTCGAGGCCGAAACCGGGCAAGCGCTCATCAGGGTAAGAACATAAGAGAGTCACGGAGAAGGTGAAATGGAATTTATCAGGATCGATGACGAGAAGTGCAACCGTTGTGGAATCTGTGTAACCGAATGCCCGGAACGGGTCCTGGAAATGGGGCCCTCCGGAACCGTTCCCGCGATCACCGAATTCGGCCGGGACTTGTGTATCGAGTGCGGCCATTGCGTGGCCGTGTGTCCGGAAGCGGCGTTCAACCTGGACCTCATGAGCGTCGACCAGTGCGCGCCGGTGAACCCGGAGCTTTTCATTTCCCGAGAACAGATGGAGCAGCATATCCTCTTCCGCCGTTCCATCCGCACCTATAAAAAGAAACCCGTTCCCCGGGAAGACCTGAAACGGCTCATCGAAACCGCCCAGTATGCGCCCACGGCCAAAAACATGCAGCCCGTGGACTGGGTGGCGACCGAGGACCGCGAGGAAACCCACAGGTTGGGCGGGATGGTTATCGACTGGATGCGGTCCATGCTCAAGGGAGAAAGCAAGCCGATCTTCACCGAGTTCATGATGAACCAGATCGTCGGCGACTGGGACAAGGGCGGCGACTGGATCTGCCGGAACGCCCCCCACATGATCGTGGCGCACGGCGCCAACGATCTGCCCATCCCCGCGTCGGGTTCGGGCTGTACCATCGCGCTGACCACGCTGGAGCTGGCCGCGCCGACCTTCGGGCTGGGCGCCTGTTGGGGAGGCTATTTCAACGCGGCGTCCAACAACTATCCGCCCCTGCGGAAGGCCCTGGGAATCCCCGCGAACCACGATCCCTTCGGCGCCATGATGGTCGGCTACCCCGTCTACAAGTACCACCGGATTCCTCTGAGGAAGAAGGCTTCGATCCGCTGGCTGTAGGGAGAGCTTCGGAGGGAATTTTCGGAAAGCTTGATGGGTACGGGAAGAAACGGTTTAAACCGATGGCCTTGAATGCGCAAGGTCATCGGTTCGTCGGTCGGACGGGCGAGCCGCCTATTTGACGGTTATGCAGGTGCACTCGGCCATATGGCACACTTTGTTGCTCACGCTTCCGAGCATGAGGCCCTTGAGGCTGCCCAGGCCGCGGCTTCCGATAATGATGGTGTCCACGTCATGCTCCTCGGCGAACTTGAGGATCTCCTTGGCGGGTTCTCCCTCGGCGATGACCGTTTCGAAATCCTTTACTCCCAGGGAAGCCGCTTTTTTCTTGGCCGCTTCCAGGATGCCGTCGCCGATTTTTCTGAGGTAGACCGTTTCGGGGGATTCCTCGACTTTCTCGATCTTGATGTACTCGTAAATACCCTCGGGAATGACCATATCGTGGAGGACGTGCAGAAAATAAAGTTTGGAGTCGTATTTCAGCGCCAGTTCGCAGGCTTGGGTGATGGCGCTTTGCGCGTGTTCCGAACCGTCAGTCGCAACGAGTATACTGGTAAACATAAGAACCTCCGTCAGGAAATAAGTGCAATTTAATGAACAATCGTCGACTTTGTCTTATATGATTAACTCGCAAATTGAGCAGCTAAACCACGGAACCGGTAATAAACGACCCTGATTGCTTTGAGATAATGGCTATCAACCGCCGCCAACGTTTACGAAAAGCATTATCTCGTCATTATCCTGAACTCGATATTTCTGATCTTTAAGATCATTGTTGACTGAAACCATGATTGCTTGCAAATATTCATCTTTGTATTCGAGTTCCTTCAATAACTCCTTTAGCGTAATTTCAGATTTGCAGGCGTATTCGAATTCAGTTTTTCCAAAAGGTTTTTTAAGGGCGCCTCTGACACGTATACTTACTTTAATCATGCTTATTTTCTCACTTAATCTTTCTAGATCTTATGATTTTAAATGAAAACCATGCGCCGATGATTGTCATCTTTTTTAAGCGCCACGACAATATATTTAATAGGCCATAGCATGTCAATTGCAAACTATTTTTAATGCCATGTATTGAAAAACGCTTCATGTATCGGGGAATTACGGCCACCAATGCGGTTTGGCCTCCACTTGCAGCATTTTTATCGTTTTTATCAATGAGGTCGGCGCGGGCTTCCGGCGCACGGGAAAACCGTGGTGTGTTCCGGTTTTGTTCCCGGAAGCGGTATCGAATAGAACCGTATATACAGGCCAATACAGGCGAACTAGGGCGGTTTTTTAAGCATTATCCACATCCTGCCGATTATGGTCTGTAATAATCTATTTTAGATGGTGTTCCTTGACCAAATCAGCTAATACTATCTTGACAAAAACACAAAAGTGTGGATACTGAACTACCGTATACAGGAACGTCGTTCATAATTCCGAACAAACCGACCGAGAACTTGTCACGAACAAGCATTGCTCGGAAATTTTCGTAGCCGACGTCCCGCCCGCTTTTCCCTTGGGAAGGCAGGCGCGTTGATGGGTTCCGAGAAGCGATGTGTAGTCCATACGCAGCATATGAAGGAGTTTTTCTCCTCTTCCCGTATCGCCGGCCGGTATTCAGGGCCGAAACCGGTACACCGGACTCCACCGTCTCTCCGGCATCGGACGTCGACAGGAACGTCGAACGGCGCCCACTGGTAATCGCGCTGAAAACCCCGCGATCCGTTTCTCGCGAATCGGGTCGAACGCGAACCGGCGGGCGCGGCAGCCGGGACAAGGGACGTACCGATTCCGGCCCCATGGTTTAATTTTTTTACTCATTATTATGAACATGGTTTCATAATATGGGACGGCGGGACCCCCGCCGTTCCGGTAACGAGGACTTCATGAAAGAAATTTCCATTCACGGCAGAGGTGGACAGGGCTCGCTGGTGCTCGCTCAATTCATGGCCATCGCGGCGCTGGAAGACGGAAAGTACGGGTACGCCTTTCCCTTCCTGGGAGCGGGCGGAGAACGGCGCGGTAAACCCATCATCGCTTTTTGCAGGTTGGGCGAGGAACCTATCCTCAAGAGATGTCGGGTCAGCGAGCCGGATTACGTCATCGTGCAGGACGCCACTATTTTCAACGAAGTGGACGTGCTCAAGGGCCTCAAGCCAGGCGGATCGCTATTGGTCAATTCCAAGAAAAAGGATTTTCTTCCTTCCAACGCCAACGGCGTCAAGGTGTTCGGATTCTCCGCCGAGGATCTGGCCCGGTCCATCCTGGGCCGCCCCATCATGAACACCGCGCTTCTGGGCGCGTTCGCCGCGCTTACCGACGAGCTGAGCCTCGACGCCGTCCTGAAAGCGGTCCGGATGAAATTTCCCGGCGAGTTGGGCGAAAAGAACGCGATCGTCGTCAAGAAAAGCTACGAAAGAGTTATGGAGGAGAACGCATGAAACTAGTCGCCGGGGGTGTGATCAAGGGAGGCACTTCCCTCCTGTACAAAACGGGCGTCTGGAGAGACCAGAAGCCCCTCATAATTCTTGAAAAATGCAAATCATGCGGTACCTGCATGGACGTCTGCCCGGACAGCGCGATCCACATCGTGGGCGACGTGTACATTATAGATTACGATTATTGCAAGGGTTGCGGGCTGTGCAAGCATGAATGCCCCGCCGACGCAATCGAGATGGCTCCGGAGGATAAATAAGCATGGAACTCACTATGGTCCTTGAGGGTTCCGAAGCGGTGGCCATGGCCGTAAAGGCCTGCCGTCCACAAGTCATAGCTTCGTACCCCATCAGCCCACAAACTCATATCGTGGAAAGACTCGCCGGCATGGTCGCCGACAATGACCTGGACGCCCAGTACATCAGAGTCGAATCCGAATTTTCCGCCGCGAGCGTGGTCAGCGGAGCCTCGGCGGCCGGAAGCCGCGCCTACACCGCTTCTTCGTCCCAAGGTCTGCTCCTGATGACCGAAGTGCTGTACGCCAGCGCCGGTTTGCGCCTTCCCTTTGTCATCACCGGAGTCAACCGCACGATTTCCGCGCCCATCAGCATCCAGGTGGATCATCAGGACTCCATGTCCCTGCGGGATTCGGGCGTCATTCAGCTCTTCGTGGGAAGCGTGCAGGAAGCCTACGACATGCACATCGCCGCCTTCAAGCTGGCCGAGGACCCCAGGATCATCCTGCCGGTCATGGTCTGTATGGATGGCTGGATTCTGACCCACTCCTACGAACGGGTCACCCTGATCGAACAGGAGAAAGTCGATAACTTCCTGCCGCCGTTCCAGCCCGTCAATTTCCTGGACGTGGACAACCCCAAGTCCTGGGGTTCCATCGGTGAAGACAGTGTCCTCATGGAACTGCGCTACTCCATGCATGACGCCATGCGCTACGCGAAAAAACGGATGAAGGAAGTCTTCGCGGAATTGACGGAAATCACCGGGCGCGGCTATGGCGGTCTCGTGGAAGCCTACCGCACCGAGGACGCGGACATCGTGCTGGTCGCCATGGGTTCCATGGCCGGCACCATCAAGCACTGCGTAAACGTTATGCGTGAGCAGGGCGAGAAAGTGGGTCTGGTCAATCTGCGATGCTACCGTCCCTTCCCTTATGAAGAGATATGGGAAGCCGTCGCCGGTTCGAAGATGGTGGCCGTGATCGACGCCAACTTTTCCATGGGCAGCGAAGGCGCGGTGGGAATGGATCTCAAGGCCAAATTCTACGGCAAGGAAGGCGCTCCCCGGGTAATCGACGTCATCGCCGGTCTCGGCGGCCGCGAAGTCAACGAGCTGGCGGTCCGGGACATCGTCGATCACGCCAAAAAGTCGATGAATTCCGACTATTCGCTGCAGGAAGCGTATTGGTCCGGACTCAATCCCAGCATCGCGCCGTAAGACGATCGGCTGAAAAAGGAACTACCATGGAACAACAAGACAACCTATTCGTTTCGGGACACAGAGCCTGTCAGGGGTGCGGTGTCGCGCTTGCCGTTCGGCATATTTTACTGGCGACCGGAAAGAACGTGATCGTCGTCACGCCCACCGGTTGCCTGGAGACCTTCTCCTCGCCCGGTGAATATTCACCCTGGATGGTGCCTTGGATTCACCATCTTTTCGAAAACGGCCCTTCCGTGGCCACCGGCGTCGCCGCCGCGCTGAAAGCGCAGAAAAAGGACGATTCCATCCGGGTGGTGGTGATCGGCGGCGACGGCTCCACCTTTGACATCGGCTTCGGGGCTCTCTCCGGCATGCTGGAACGCGGCGACGACGTCCTCTATGTGTGCGTCGACAACGGCGCGTACATGAACACCGGCGGGCAGAGAAGCGGCGCCACCCCCACCTACGCGGCCACCTCGACCCATCCGGCGGGAAAAGCGTCATCGGGCAAGACCGAACGCAAAAAAGATCTTCCCGCCATCGTCGCGGCGCACAACATCCCCTACGTCGCCACGGCTTCGGTGGCCTACCTGAAAGACCTGCAGAAAAAGGTCAAAAAGGCCATGACCTACCGGGGACCGCGCTACATCCAGATAGACACCCCCTGCCCGTCGGTATGGGGTTTCGCCTCGGACTACACCCTGGAGATAGCCCGCGCCGGCGTCAACAGCGGACTGGTGCCTCTGTTCGAGCTGGAGAACGGGGTCCTCACCAACGTGCGCAAGATCTCCAAACCGGTCACGGTGGAGGAATACCTCAAACCGCAAAAGCGGTTCCGCCACCTGATGAAAGACGGAGCGGAGAGCGAGGAAATACAAAAAATAAAGGAACACGCTTCGGCCAACATCGGCAAATACGGGCTGATGAAGGGAACTGAAACGGCGCGCGCCGCTTCCTGAGTATCAGTCGAGCCATTGCGCGAGCAAAGAGGAATAGCGCCGGTTTATCGTCGCGGAAATTCCGTTACAGATAAACCGGCAATACCAAATATGGCGCTGGCAGTATGGGTTTGACGCAACTTTTTTTATTTACTACTCGATCAAATATTCTTATTATGCGCCGTGTCAACTTCCCGAACACCCAATGGAAAGAGCCATAGATTGTATAGATGAAATTTCGCCATTGTTAAACCTTACTTCAGTGTTCTTAAGCAAGAGATAGGTTTAAAAATAAAGGACCTATTTGGAGGCGGCTTATATGAGTGATATGAAGGCGACCATTGACGGCATTCAGTTCGATATTGACAAGGAAATGACAATTCTTGAAGCGGCCAAGAGTGTCGGGGTCGAAATCCCGAGCCTCTGCTACCATAAGGATCTTACCTTGCATGGCGGATGCCGCATCTGTGTTGTCGAAATCGAAGGCAGACCCCGGCTGGTCGGGTCCTGTCACACGCCCATCGAAAAGGGAATGGTTATCCACACCAAATCACCCAGGGTTCAGGCCGCTCGCAAGGCTACCGTCGAACTGCTGTTCGCGGGCCACACGGGTCCCTGCGTCACCGACGGCAGGGCCGATCAGTGCGAACTGCACAAGATCGCCTCGGACATCGAAGTGGGGCCGCCCCGCTTCGCCATGAAAGCGCCCCGCTTTTATCCCATTGAAATGTTGAGCCCGTACGTCCGGCGGGACATGTCCAAGTGCATTCTGTGTACGCGCTGTATTCGCGCCTGCCGCGAGATAGCCGGCCAGAACATTTACGGCATGGCCTATCGCGGGTTCAGGAGCAAGGTGGTGGTGGACAACGACAGGCCCCTGGACAAGGAAGTCTGCAAGGACTGCGGGATCTGTATCGAATACTGTCCCACCAGCGCCCTTGGTTGGCCGGAAGGCTCGTCCAAGAAGATCAAGGAAAAAACCGCTCCCGAGGTTCCCTATCACACCAGCCCGGAACTGTTCAGCGCCCTGAAGCAAGAGCAGCGCGACCAAGGCTACATTTCACCGGAGGCGCTCGGCAAGATAAGCGCCGCGCAGTCTTTTCCCATGAGCCAGGCGTACGGCGTGGCCACCTTTTACTCCTTCCTATCGGTGGAACCGACCGGCCGGCACGTGATCAAGCTGTGCCAGAGCCTTCCGTGCTTTCTGAAGGGCGGGCAGATGATATTGGAAGGGCTGGAACGGGAACTGAAACTACAACCCGGACAGACGACGTCGGATGGCAGATTCTCCCTTACGATGACTAATTGCATCGGCGGCTGCGACCAGGCGCCCGCCATGCTGATAGACGATGATTTCCATGGAAACCTTACATCCGAAAAATTAGTCGAAATTCTGAACAACTACGAATAAGGGCCATTGAAAGCGGAGGATCCATCGTGGCGGAGAAAAAAATCGTATTAAAAAATTGTGGCGTCATAGATCCCAAAAACATAGAGAGTTACATCAAACAGGAAGGCTTCGAAGCCCTGCGCAAGGCCAAAACCATGACCCCCGACGCGGTCATCGCGGAGGTCAAGGCGTCCCGTCTCAAGGGGAGAGGCGGCGCGGGCTTTCCCTGCGGCGTCAAGTGGGAAATAGCGAGAAGCCAACGGACCGAGGAAAAATATCTCATCTGTAACGCCGACGAAGGCGAAATGGGCACGTTCAAGGACCGCTACATCATCCAGAACGATCCCTTTACGCTGGTGGAAGGCGTCGCCATCGCCTCATACGCCATCGGGGTCAAAAAAGCGTACATTTACCTCCGCGCCGAATACCACTACCTGCTGAGCCTACTCCAAGGCGCCATCGACCAGGCCCGGGAAAAGGGATTGCTGGAAGGGCTGGAAATCGAGATCTGCGAAGGCGCCGGGCGCCTACATATGCGGCGAGGAATCGGCGCTCATGAACTCCATCGAAGGCAAACGCGGCGAATCGCGCTTCCGCCCCCCCTTCCCTCCCGAAAGCGGCCTTTTCGCGAAACCGACCATCATCAATAATGTGGAAACCCTTTGTAATATTCCACACATCATCCTGAAGGGCGCGGCCTGGTACAACACCGTGGGGACCGAGCAAAGCAAGGGGACCAAGGTCTTCTGCGTGAGCGGCGACGTGGAAAAGCCGGGCGTGTACGAGATGGAAATGGGCAGCGACCTGCGCGAACTGGTCGAAGGCCTGGCCGGAGCCAAATCCGTGAAGGCCATCCAGTTGGGCGGCGCCACCGGCAGATTCCTGCCCGTCTCGGAAATCGACGCTCCGCTCTGCTACGAAGACGTGCTGGGCGCAGGGGCCGTGGTCGCGCTTGATGAAAGCCGCGACATCATCTTCGCCCTGTACAAGACCGTGGAGTTTCTGGCCGAGGAGTCCTGCGGAAAATGCGCTCCCTGCCGCGAAGGCACCGAGGCGCTGCTGGAGATCTTCGCGCGGCTCATTCGCGGAGAAGCCCTGGGCGACGATCTCGACGCCATGACCGACCTGTGCGGCGTGATGATGAATTCATCGCTCTGCGGACTGGGACAAGCCACGCCGAACTCCGTGCTGGATGGCCTTAAATATTTCAGGGGAGTCTTCGAAAACAGGGTTCAACAGTCTCTGTTCATGAGGTCAATCAGGTAATCCACAAGTGTCTTTGGTCGGGTAGCTTATACTCTCCCGGAAAGACTCTGTTCGAAAAAGGAGAAGAAGAAAAGTGAAGGAATCAAACTATTCCTGCCCCTATTGTTCTACGGCTTTTGCGACCAGTGACGAACTGAGAAAGCACGTAATCACCGCTCACGAATCAGAGCCGCTGCCATCCCCCGAGGGAACGATCAAGCTTACCGTCAACGGCGAGCCTCAGACGCTGCGCGTGGAGCCGGAATGGACGCTCTATTATGTGCTTCACGACATCATGGGCCTCACGGGCGCCAAGATGTTCTGCGACCGGGGAGCGTGCGGTTCCTGCACGGTAATCATGGAAGGCAGGCCCATCCTGTCCTGCATGACGTTCGCCATCGAGTGCGACGGCAAGGTCATAGAAACCGTCGAGGGAATAGCGCAAAAGAAGCATCCCCTGGTCGAAGCCTATGTCAACAATCATTGCATGCAGTGCGGTTACTGCACCCCCGGTTTCGTGGTGACGGCCAAATCGTTGCTGGACAGGAATCCGAATCCGACCGAGGAAGAAGTGCGAAGCGCCCTCGAAGGCAATCTCTGCAGATGCGGAACCTATCCCCAGCATCCCAAGGCGGTGCTGGAAGCCTCTAAGGTCCTGGCGGAAGAAAAGGGAGATTAAGCATGGGCGATTACTCGAAAATCGCGGAGGAAGGCAAATACGTTGTCGGAGCGGACGTTCCCGGGATCAGTTACAACAAGATAGGCCAGCGCGGCGTACGACGCCTGGACGGCTATGAAAAGGCCAGCGGCGAAGCCATCTATAACCGGGACATACAGCTGCGCGGCATGCTTTTCGCCAAGGTCCTGGCCTCCCCGTACGCGCACGCCCGCATCATCAAGATGGACACCGGCAAGGCCGAGGCGCTCCACGGCGTACGAGCCATCCTGCGCTATGACGATCCCGATCTCAAGGGACGCGAACTCAACGGCAGCTATTTCGCGCCCGAATGGGTCAACAAGGGATTGGCCGGCTGGGCGTTGAAGCCGATTCACCTGGTGCTGGGCGACGAAGCCTTTTACGAGCATCAGCCGCTGGGAGTGGCCGTGGCCGCGGACACCGAGCAGATCGCCATCGAGGCGCTACGGCTGGTGGAGATCGAATGGGAGGAACTGCCCTTCGTGATCGACCAGGTGGAAGCGCTCAAGCCCGATGCGCCCGATACTGAAGCCGGGCGCCGAATCCAACGCCGTGTTCGCCGGCGATCTGGTCGAACCCGTTCATGAAGTGGGCGACGTGAAAAAAGGCTTCGAGGAAGCCGACGTGATCCTGGAATTCCAGGGCCGGCGGCGCGCTCACCTGCTGGGCCGGGGCGGAACTTCCCTGCGTGGTGGTGCGCTGGCGCGACGACAACCTGGAAATGTGGCTCCATCAGCAGCAGCCGTATCACGCCAAGATGCTGATATCCGAATGGATGGACGTCCCCATGAACCGCATCACCATGCATTCCCCTATATGGGCTGTTCCTTCGGCGGAAGCGGCAACCCAGCCAATATCTCCGAAAACGGGATGAATATCCTCGCCGCCCTGTTTGCCAGGAAAACCAGAAAGCCAGTAAAACTGGTGTACAACCGAGCCGAAACCTTTTTCGGCGAATCCGGCGACATGATGGTCAGCGATTTCAAGGTCGGGGCCAAAAAGGATGGAACCATCACGGCGGTGGAAGTAAAAAACAACTTCGCCGTGTACATGTGCACGCAACGGCATCGAACATTTCGTCGAAAATACCCGGATTCCGCAATCTGCGCTGCGAAACGGTGACCGTGGATGTGAGCATCGGACCCGCCTGGTGGCACCGCTGCGAACAGCTCCCCAATGTGTTCTGTTTCACCCTGGTGTTCGAACGCGTGGCGGCCGAACTGGGGCTGGATCCCACCGAAGTGGCGCTCATCAATGACGGCTATGACGGAAAGGACACGTCCTCATCTCTGACATTACAAGAAGAAACATGGCTTCCCGGAGCGCGACAGCCTGAAGGAATGCATCGATACCGGCAAAAAGGCCATCGGCTGGGAAGAGAAATGGCACAAGCCGGCGACGAAAAAGCTCCCCAACGGGAAAATGCACGGGCATCGGATTTACCTGGGACCATGAATGGGACGACGTGCGCGGGACCGGTTCAGCGGCGGTGCTCGTTGAAAACGACGGCACGGTCAGCATTATCGGGCAGCAGGCCGACGTGGGCGTCAATTCCTGGACCACCTATTGCCAGATCGTGTCGGACGAAATGGGCCTTCCCCTGGAAGACATCCGCTTGAAGGCCTTTGAACTGGATCAGGGTTTCGCGCTGATGTCGGCCGACGGCTCCTGCTGCCTGTGCTCCAACGGGATGGTGGTCAGGAAAGCCGCTCGCAAGGCCAAGGCCATGCTGCTCGAACTGGCGTCCAAGAAGTTCGACACCCAGCCCGAAAACCTGGAGATCGTGGGACGGTCCATTCGCATGAAGTCCGATCCCGGCCAGGAGCGGCCCATCAAGAAAATCGTCAAGAACGCCATGCCCATGTTCGATTCATGCGTGTTCTGGACCGAAGCGCCGATCATCGCCTGGGCTTGGCACAACCAGGGCATCTGGGGCAACTCCATCACCACCGGCCGCCCTCGCCTCTGCCGTCAGGCCCACTTCATCGAACTGGAAGTGGACACCGAGACCGGCCGGATCGAGGTATTGAAGCTGGTGAACGTCAACGATATCGGCAAGGCGGTATCGCCCGAGGCGATCGAGGGCCAGATGTACGGCGGCACCTATATGGGCGTGGGCCGGGCCCTGTCGGAAGAGATGATATGGGATCCCAAGACGGGCGTCCTGCTGAACCGCAACCTGCTGGATTACAAATACTCCACCATGAACGACAGCGGTCCGATCGACGCTCTCTTCCTGGAAACCGGCTTGGGACACGGACCCTACGGGGCCTGCGGCATCGGCGAATCCACTCCGACCATCGTTCCGGCCATGTTCGCGCCGGCGGTTTATAACGCCATCGGCAAATGGATTCTTGACTTCCCCATTACGCCCGACAAGGTCTTGAAGGCGCTCGGCAAAGCATAGGAGTAACAGATGAGGACGTTTAAGCACATCAACGCGCGTACGGTGGATGAAGCGGTAAAGGCCCTGCGACATTACGGGACCAAGGCCAGCGTCATCGCCGGGGGCACCGATCTGGTCGGCAAGATGAAAGACGAAGTTCTGCCCAAGTATCCCGAGGCGATCATCAATCTCAAGACCATACCGGGGCTCGATTTCATCGGCGAGAACGACGGGAACCTGACCATCGGCGCGCTGACCAGACTCGAGGACATCGCCCATGACGAACGCGTGCGCCCCCGCTATCTGGCGCTCGCGGAAGCCGCCGGCAAGACCGCGTCCCCCCATATCCGGGAAATGGGGACGCTGGGCGGCAACATCTGTCAGGACATCCGGTGCTGGTATTACCGGAATCCCGAAAACCGCTTCCCTTGCCTCAGAAAGGGCGGCGGAAGATGCTACGCCATCGAAGGCGACAACCGGTATCATTCCATCTTCGGCGGCAGCGTCATCGGCGGCTGTTTCGCGGTGCACCCCAGTGACACCGCCCCCGCGCTGATCACGCTCGACGCGAAGATCAAGACCTCCAAGCGGACCCTGAACGCGGAAGATTTCTTCAATGTCGGCGTGAGCCGGACCACCGTGCTGGAAGACGACGAGATCGTTCTGGAAATATCCTTGCCCTCTCCGGCCAAGGGAACGAAGAGCGCGTTCCTGAAGTTCTCGCTGCGCAAAACCATCGATTTCCCCATCGTGAACTGCGCGGCCGCCCTGACGACGGCCAACGGTAAGGTGGACGCGGCGCGGATCTGTCTGAACGCCGTGTGGGTGAAGCCCTACCGCGCGGCCAAGGCGGAAGCGTATATCGTGGGAAAAGAAATCAACGAAGAAACGGCGGAAGCGGCGGGCGCCCAGATCGTATCGAGCGCCAAGCCCATGCGCAACAACGCCTACATGGTCCAGATAGCGAAAACCCTGGTCAAGCGATCCATTCTGGCGTGCGCCTAGCGGTTCAGGGGCGTCCAAGACGCCCCGCGACAAAGCCGTTCAGCCACTAGGGAAGACAGTCCGGTCCCCGATACGTATCGGTCGTGACCGGGCCGGCGTCGAGCAGGGTTCTCGTCGCCACGGTCTTTTGCACGTTGGTATCAATCATAATATTGCACTATTGCAATAGTGTTTGTTTATTAATTTATTTTCTTTAATCCACGTGAACCGGGAACCGATTGCCCGTTGAAAACCGGGTGATCCTCGTTTTTTTCGCATACGTAACGTTTGTCCGATCCTTAAAACTTCAGAAAAGGAGGTGAACGGAAGGTCTCAGCTTTTGGCGCCCGTGGTTTGACCAAACATGGCGGCATGATTTGTATCCCACAGATCGAGCTCTAGGAGGAAAGAATGAGAAAGGGTATTTTTACAGTAAAAAAGCTTCCCGTAACGCTGATTCTGCTATCCATCATTTTTCTGTTTGCCTCATCCGTCTCAGCCAAACCTTTTCGTGGTCTTGACGACATCCCTGAAATCAAAAACAAGAAACCCATCCATGTGGCTCTCGAGGCAGGTGGAAGCGCTGATCTGATTATCCCCTACATCAAGGCATTCTCTGAAAAGACAGGCGTTCCGGTCACCACCGAAAGCATGGTAATGACCGTCATCTACCCCAAAATCAACGTCGAGCTGCTGTCCGGCACGGGAGCTTACGACATTACCGTGGTCGAAGCCTCCACCACCAATGAATGGGCCCCCTTTCTGTGGTCCATGGAAGAACTGGCCGAAAAATACGATCCGAGCGGCGTAGCCGGACTAAAAGAGGATCTGAAAGGCCATTCCCCGATCATGCTGCGCTGCGCCAGCGATATCAATGGCCGGTTGATGGGTATGCCCTATTACACTTATCAACAAGTCATGTTCGTCAGGCAGGATGTCCTGGACGACCCCACCGAGAAGGCGAATTTCCAGAAGAAGTACGGCTACGAACTCGCCGCTCCCAAAACCTGGGAACAGGTTCAAGACCAGGCCGAATTTTTCACCCGCAAAAAAGGCGAACTCCTGAAAGGAAAACCGCTTGAAGCGGATATCTTCGGTTCTTCCATCATGGCGGGACGTTATGAAATTAATGACGAGATGAGCACCCGCATCTGGAGCATGGATCACGACTGGACGACCCTGGTTAGAGACGACAAGGGAAAGGCCAAAGAGTTCGTCATTAGCAAGGGCGACAAGGAAGCTCTTAAGAACTCGCTCACTGCTTACAAGAAAATGCTCCCCTACGTTTCCCCCGGCTGCCTGACGGGTTTCTGGGATTACGTGACCGCTCAGTTCGAGGAAGGCAAAACCATTATCGTCCCTCACCTGTATGTATCCCTCGATCAGTGGGCCAGCAAGGTTGAGGAAAAAATCCCCGGCGCCAAAATCGCGCTCCTTCCCTGCGTAGGCGGAAGAGGCTACATCGGCAACTTTCACCAAGCCGTGGCCAAGGCCAGCAAAAACCCCGAAGCGGCCTACTGGCTCACGCGCTACATCGGTTCCTATGACTGCCAGAAGGAAATGATCGAAAAGGGCTGGTCCGGCGTTCGTCCCGACGTCCTCTTCGATCAGAAATACCAGGCGCCCGAATGGCGGATCAAAGTCGGTAACCGCGCCAATGTTTTAAAGCAGGTATGGACTGACGACTTCCTGAACTGGGTCGACAATCTATACTATTTCAACGCGGACGCCGCCGGTAAAGTGTATGAACTGCAAATCATCCTTTGTCATGAGGCCATGACCGATAAACGAAGCATCGACGAAACAGTCGCCGAGATCACCAAAAAAACGATTGAACTGCAAAGCAACTTTGGAACCCTCCCGATACGGGAAGAGAAGTAATCTGAAGTAAGGCGCCGCTGTAAAAGGCGGCGTCTTCACCTGAAAACAAGAGGGTATTTATATGGAAGGTAAGACCGACGCGCTGACATTCGACGCAGGGGATACATTCTATGAGGGGAAAAAGTCCTTCATGGATATACTTCTCGATGAGAGGTATTTTAAGTGGATTTTGATCACGCCACTGTTGCTGGTTCTGTTGGCGTTCATGATCTATCCGCTTTTTTACTGCCTTTTTTACTCGTTTCACAAGTACGACATGGTCCGACCGGCGGTGTTCGTCGGCTTCCTCAAATACCGCACCGTTCTACACGACTCAACCTTCTGGACCGCTCTCGGAAACACGATTTATATTCTCGTGCTGAGCATCGGCTTTGAACTCATCATAGGAATGACCATAGCCATTCTCTTCAATAGAAAGTTCAAAGGACAGGATATCACCAGAGGTCTGTGTCTGCTTCCCCTTCTCATTTCTCCTTTGGCGATGTCGATGATTTGGAATTTCATGCTGCAGTATGATTTTGGCGTAGTCAATCAATTCATGGAAAAAATTGGAATAGGCAAAATCATGTGGTGGTCCCCCAAGATGGCGATCAATACCATCGTGTTTGTTTCCGTCTGGCAGTGGGCGCCATTTTCAATATTCGTTTTATTGTCTGGTCTCAGAGGGCTCCCCAGAGATCCTTTTGAAGCCGCCAGCGTTGACGGGGCGCGGCCTTTGTACATCTTCAGAAGACTGACCCTTCCCATGCTGTCGCCGCTGATCGTCATCATCGTCCTTCTGCGCACCATGTGGCTGATCAGAATATTCGATCCTCTCTACGGAACGACGCGCGGAGGCGTCAACACGGAAACGTTGGATTGGATGCTCTACCGGGTCGCCTTTGTTTACTTCGACATAGGCTCCGGTTCGGCGCTGTCCATCATTTCGCTCTATATGACCATTCTGGTGTGCGCGATCATGTTCAGAGTGCTGATGAAAAGCATCGAAAGAACAAGCGAGAATGGCGCGGCATAGGAAATTTTTGCCCTATATATCGATATATTAGCTGAGGTACGGAAATGAAAAAACTCTTTTTCGGCTTAGTGGTATTTTTCATCCTGTTCGTATTTGTATTTCCCATTTTGTGGATTTACATAACCTCCTTCAAGGAGACTCAGGATATCTTTAATCTGGATTTTTCCAAGTTGTTCTATTTCACTCCGACTCTGACAAATTTCGGCCATCTTTTTACCAAAACGCCTTTTTTCCTTGAGATCACCAATACGGCGATCATCTCCGTAGTAAGCACCCTACTGGTGATGCTGGTTTCGATGCCCGCCGCCTACAGTTTCGCCCGGTTCAACACCGGTTCCGGCCACCTGCTCTTCACGACCATCTCCACCAGGATGTTTCCGGCCGTGGTGGCGGCGATCCCTTTTTTTGTCGCCTATAAGACCGTGGGATGGCTGGACACGCATATCGGGCTTATTCTGCTCTACCTCTATTTCAATATGTCCTTCGCGATCTTTCTGCTGTACGGGTTCTTCAGGGAAATCCCGGCCGAACTGGAAAACGCTGCCATGCTTGACGGTTACAACCGCCTTCAGGTGATCAGAAGGATTGTATTTCCGCTCATCAAGCCCGGCGTGGCGATCACCACGGTGTTCTGCCTGGTCTTCGCCTGGAACGAGTTCCTGTTCGCCTTCCTCTTTACAAGAATCCATGCGCGGACCGTTTCCATAGGTGTTTCGGCTTTCTGGGGTTCCATCGAAATACAATGGGGTCCCATGGCCGCGGGCGCCGGACTGGCCATTCTGCCGACGCTGGTGGCCGCCTGGTTCATGCAGCGGTACATCATCCGCGGCCTGACCTTCGGCGCGGTAAAGGGATAAAAGGCCGGTTCCTTTGACCTAACAAGAAAGAGGTTTAACCATGACGTTCGGCGACAGACTATTTTGGGGAATAATGTGCTTTGTGGGAATCGTCCTTTTTTGGGTGGGATTACTGCCGGCATCGGCTCCGGCGATCATCGGAATAGCGCTGGGAGTGGTGTGCTGTGTCCTGCTTGTTCTTTTTGGTCCCCGCCCGAAATCTGAAATAAGCGAAGAGCAAGGATAATAACGACCATGGCGGAAATAAAGCTAGTCAATGTAGTCAAGAAATACGGGAATCTGGTCGCTCTGAACAATATCAGTTTCGAGTGCCATGACGGGGAGTTTTTTACGCTGCTTGGCCCTTCCGGCGCCGGGAAGACGACCATTCTGGAACTTATCGCCGGCATTAAAAAGCCGGACGAGGGTGAAATATTCGTGGCGGGGCGCTCCATGAAAGGTGTGCCGCTCTACGACCGGGATGTTGCCATGGCCTTTGAATATTACGCCCTCTATCCCCACTTCAACATCTATGACAACATCGCCTTTCCCTTGCGGTCACCCAAAAAGAAGGAGCGATTGTCGGATAAGGATATGGACGCCAGAATCCAGCAGATCACGCAACTGTTGGGGATCGATAATCTGCTTCACCGAAAACCTCAACAGCTGAGCGGCGGGCAGAAACAGCGGGTTTCCCTGGCCAGGGCCATGGTCAGGCGGCCCAAGGTCTATCTGCTGGACGAACCCATCGCTCACCTGGACGCCAAGCTGAAGGTTTCCGCGCGGAGCACCCTGAAGAAGCTGGCCGGCGAACTGGGTATCACCATCATCTATGTTACCCACGACTGGCGCGAAGCTCTGGGTCTCTCGGATCGGATTCTGGTCATCCGCAGGGGCAATATTCAACAGATCGGGACTCCCCGGCAAATCTACCGCTCGCCCGAAAGCGATTTCGTGGCCCGGATTGTGGGCGATCCGCCCATCAATCTGGTCGACGGCCAGGTGATCGACAAAAACGGACAGCCCTATTTCAAGGCCGAACGGGGATTCGAATTTCCCCTCTGGAGCAAACTGGCCGAAAAGGCCAAGAGGGCGGCCTGGAAGGAAGACGGCAGATCGTTCGTGCGCATCGGCGTCCGTCCCGCCTGCGTCCGGGTGTCCCGGGAAAAGACCTCCGAGGAGTCCTTCAAGCTGCCGGTCTACGTGACCATTAAGGAAGCCCGGCAGGGCGTGATCATGTTCGAACTGGACAACTCCTTTTTCCAGGCCAACTTCGACAAGTCGCAGAGCTACGACGTCAGCGAAAACGTGTACTTGAACATCGATCAGAACAATCTCTTTTTCTTCGATAAGACCATAGCTCTCTCAAAGTAGGAGGATTTACATGAGCAACGTTGAAGCCCGAAGTCTCTGGAAGAGTTATACGCAAGGCGCTTCCTACGAGGTGAAGGGCATAAATTTTCAGTGTGTCGAGGGAGAGTTTGTCGCCTTGCTCGGACCGTCCGGATGCGGGAAAAGCACCACCCTGCGGATGATCGCCGGGCTGGAGGATATTACCAAGGGTGAACTGCTGTTCGACGATACCGTGGTCAACAATCTGAGCCCGCGGCAGCGAAACGTGGCCCTGGCTTTTGAATCCTACGCGCTGTACCCGCCCCTGACCGTTTTCGAAAACATCGCCTTTCCCCTGCGCGCTTCCGGCATGGACCGGGAAGAGGCGGACAGGGAAGTCAACAAGGTAGCCGAATGGCTGGAACTGAAGGATATCCTGAAAAGGAAGCCCAGCAGGTTGAGCGGCGGTCAGCAGCAAAGGGTTTCCCTGGCTAGGGCGCTGGTCAGAAAACCGTCGGTTCTGCTCCTGGACGAACCCCTTTCCCACATGGATCAAAGGGTGCGATTTTCCATCCGGGCGCGGATACGGCGTATCCATGACGACATGAACGCGACCACCATCTACGTCACCCACGACCAGGAAGAAGCCGTGGCCCTGGCCGACAAGATCATCGTCATGAACCAGGGCGAGATCCAGCAGATCGGGACGGCCGACGAACTCACCAACAAGCCGGTCAATGAATTCGTGGCGGGCTTTATCGGTGAACCGGCCATGAACTTCATCAAGGGGATCTGTGAAAGCGAGGAGAAAATCGTCTTCAAGTACGGCGGATCGATCGTGACCTGGCCCGCTCCCAAGGGAATCCTGAAGAGCTACATCGGAAAACCCGTCATGATCGGCTTCCGGCCCGACAAGGTTAACCTGCATCCCGACGCGGGTTCCAACGGGATACAGGCGGTGGTTCTGGTTGTCGAGTATCTGGGAGAGGAAAAAATCCTGACCATCCAGGCCGACGACGCCATCGTCAAGGCCATCTGTCCGGAGACAACCAAGATAAAAGAGGACGCCCCCATCTGGATCGGCTGCGCCATGAACGACATGCATATCTTCGATACGGCCACCGGATTGGCCCTGTTTAACGGCGCGGGCTGACCGGCCGGTTCGGACCGGAGACGGCTTGCCAAAACCGAGCCGCGCGTTATATTCTAAAGCTCCGACCTGAAGACTGTCGCCGGTCTTCGGGTCGCCCGCCGAACCGACCGGACCGCGAAAGGCCGCGGAAATTCCGGCGTTTATGAAACAAGCGCGCATGTCCCATATGGAGACATCACGAAAAGGAGTCGATCAAACTCATGATGACCGCCAAGCAGTACAAGGAAAGCCTGAGAAAACTGAATCTCGTCGTTTATATGTTTGGTAAGAAGGTGGACAACGTCGTCGACGACCCCATCATCCGTCCTTCCATGGAAGCGGTGGCCAAAACCTACGAACTGGCCCACCAGCCCGAATACGAAGACATCATGACCGCCACGTCCCATCTCACGGGAAAGAAGATCAACCGCTTTTCCCACATCCACCAGAACGTCGACGATCTGGTGAAAAAGAGCAAGATGGGTCGGCTTCTGGGACGGGAAACGGGTTGCTGTTTTCAGCGCTGCGTGGGCATGGACGCGCTGAACGCGCTTTCCATCGTCACCTACAATATCGACCGCAAACACAACACCGAATACCATCAGCGCTTCCGCAAGTATCTCGAATACGTGCAGGAACACGACTTCACCTGCGACGGCGCCATGACCGACCCCAAGGGCGACCGTAGCCTTGCGCCGCACCAGCAGCCCGACCCCGATCAGTACATGCATGTGGTGGAGGAACGGGAAGACGGCATCGTGGTGAGGGGCGCCAAGGCCCATCAGACCGGCGCCGTGAACTCCCACGAAATCATCATCATGCCCACCGTGGCCATGCGCGACGAGGACAAGGACTACGCCATCTCCTTCGCCATGCCCAGCGATACCCAGGGCATTTATTACGTCATGGGCCGCCAGTCCTGCGACACCAGGAAGCTGGTCAGGGACAGCATCGACCAGGGCAACATGCTGTTCGGCGGACACGAGGCGCTGGTGGTTTTCGAGGACGTTTTCGTGCCCTGGGACCGCGTCTTTATGTACAAGGAATTCGAATTCGCGGGCCAGTTGGTGGAAAACTTCGCCGCCTATCACCGCCAGAGCTACGCCTGCAAGGTCGGCGTGGGAGACGTGCTCATCGGGGCCACCCAAACCGCCGCGGAATATAACGGCGTGGCCAAGGCATCCCACGTCAAGGACAAGATCGTGGAGATGAACCACCTCAACGAGACGCTTTACTGCGGCTGCATCGCCTGCGCCTCGGAGGGTCATCGGGAACCCAGCGGGACCTACAACGTCAACATCCTGCTGGCCAACGTGCACAAACACAACGTGACCCGCTTTCCCTATGAAATTGCCCGCATCGCCCAGGACATCGCCGGCGGCATCATGGTGACCATGCCCGCCTACGAGGACTTGCAGTCGCCCGAAACCGGCAAATGGATCGATAAATACTTGAAGGGCTGCTCCGAAGTGCCCACCGAAAACCGCATGCGCATTCTCAGATTGATCGAGAACCTGACCCTGGGAACGGCGGCGGTGGGTTATCTGACCGAATCCATGCACGGCGCCGGGTCCCCGCAGGCCCAGCGGATCATGATCGGCAGACGCGTCAACATGCCCGAAAAACAGAAAGCCGCCAAGAAGTTGTGCGGCATTGCCGAAAAAGATTCCTGATTCACACCTCATGAGCCGGGCGCAGGTCCCCCTCCCGCGTCCGGCTCCCTTTATAACCGACCCCTTCGCTAGTCGTAATAGCCGAAGTCGTTGACCGCCTTGGCCATCATCCACACATTGTACGGCGGCGTCTGAGGCGGCAGTTCGCAACCCGGCGCGAGGATAAAGCCTCGCTTGTGTTTCTTCCCTTTCTCGATGGCCACCCGGCAGGCTTCATAGACCTCCCGCGGCGTCCGCAGCTGCAGGATGGCCGGTTCGATGTTACCCGCGATGATATAGTCGGGGAAGGTGGCCATGGCCTTTTCCAGATCCACTTCGTGCGACACGCTTATCTGGCTCATGGGCGGCAGTGGGACCTGGGGGTAGAGTTCGTAATTGGCGTTCTGCTCCCCGCACAGATGGAAAAAGATGGCCGGAACCCCCATCTCGATCAATTTGGTGTGATATTCGATCATGTAGGGGAGCGCGAATTCCTTAAAGGTTTTGGGCGAAATAAGATCGTTGGAGGCCGACGCCGTGCTGTTGCCGGGGATATAAATCTGCGGCCCCACTTCATCCACGATAATCTGGTTGAAGGTTATAAGAAAATCGGTGGCGACCCTCAGCGCATGGTGAGCCAGATCCGGCTTTTTTATCACCCACCTGCTCAGCCGTTCGATGCCCACGATGTTTCCCGCCGTGGTCCACGGGCAATACATGGGCAGGTTGAACGGCGCTCCGTATTCGGCGGCCAGACGGGCGAGCCCGATAAAATAGGGCGTGTACCCGGTCTCCTTCAGCTTTTCGTATTCGATGGGCTTCAGGGCCCAGGCTTCCTCGTCGCTACTGATGGCCGGCTCGGCGAACGGGCATTGATCGTATTCGCTGGTGGGCCATTTCATCTCTCCCCCGAACTCCCACGGCCCGATTCCGGGATACCCGGCAAAGGGCATCCACAGGCCGCCGTACTGTTCGCAGGTCCATTTGCCGGACTCAACGGCTTTCTTCACATCGGTGTACTATTCGTAGATGGAATAACCGACATTGAGCGCATGAAATCCGAACGCCAGAACCAGCAGAGGTACCCGGTCAATGGGTTTCCCCATCATCAGGGCCATCGCCCGTTCCTCGGCGGTCATCTTGTCCTTGTGAAAAAGCGGCATACCCATGGTTAACATCTCCTTTTGGCGTCCTTCCGACGCCGGGACAAATCTCGATATTATCGAGGCCCAGTCTGACCGTTGTCACAACGCCGTCCCGTCTGTCATTTGGAGCGAAGCGAAAACTCTCCCACAGGGGAGGCGTCGATTTTGCTTTTATGATTTTTCGGGATGTACCGGTACTCGTCCCGGTTCCGCGCCACAAGCGGTAGAAATAATGGATGCCCCGATCAAGTCCCGACGCGTCGCGGACAGGTCGGGGCATGACGACAACAACCACCTCGTCATTGCCCTGATTGACCGGGCACTCGGAAATTACGATCCAAAATCGACAGCTTCAGGGGGCGCGGGGGAAATTCCCCCGCAAATTCTTCACCTATGATCCGCCGGTTCCTACAGATCGAGGTCGTAGTAGCCGCGGCACACGTCGAAACGCCCCAACTGCGCGCCCCCTTCCCACAACTGGATCATCTTGCAGTCGCGCCAGTATTTTTCCACGTCATAGTCGCGCACGTAGCCGAAAGCGCCCATGAGTTCCATGGCCTTGTTGGTGACTGAAACGGCCACGTCGCAGGCATGCACCTTGGCGGCGCTTCCCCGGGACAGGATGAAATTCGACGTGGGCGCGCCGTAGGTTTCCGGATGATCGTACATCCAGGCGGCCGAAAGATAGGACCAGCGGGACGTCTCGATGCCGATAGCCATGTCCGCCAGGATGCCTGCGGCGATGGAATGCTGCCGGATGGGTTTATCCGCCACCACGCGCTCCCCCGTGTACTTCAGAACGGCCTCGAAGGCCCCCTGCGCCTGACCGGTGGCCATGGCGGCCGTAACGATCCGGCCTATGATCAGGTTATTATGGAGCAGTTCGGCGTCTACTCCCGGTCCGCCGGCCCGCCATTCCTTGGGTACCCGCACATCTTCCAAATACATGGGGTGATTCTTGTCCGCCGCCATGCCCGCCTTGACTTCGTTCTTGCCGAAGGAAAGCCCCGGAGCGTCCTTGGGCACGTAAATCATGGCCACGCCCTCGTCGCCGAGGTTGGGATCGGTGGTGCAGACAACGCAATACAGATCGGCGATGCCGCTGTTGGAGGCCCACATCTTCTGCCCGTTGATGACCCATTCGTCCCCATCGAGCACGGCCTTGGTTCTGATCTTTCGGCCTTTCAGGTCGATATTTTCGATGTCGCAGCCGCCGCCGCCGTGAGAACCACCCGGTTCGGTCATGGAAAAGCAGCCAAACTTGAGATCCTTGCCGCAGAATTCGGGAGCGAAACGATCCAGAACCGCCTTGTTGTTGGCCGCCAGAGCCGGAATCCAGGCCCAGCCGGTCACCGTGCGGGCGGTGCACAATCCGCTGTCTCCACGCCCGAGTTCTTCATGTAAAACAGCCGCGGAGACAGCCGATTTGGCGCCCATTCCGCCATACTCCGGAGGAAACGCGGATTTTTGCGTCCCCAGGTCGGTCAGGCTCTGAAGAATTTTGTTCACGATCTTGTGGTCCTTGTCGTCGTCGATCTGCTGGCGGACCGGCATGATCTCCTTGTCCACAAAACTGCGAAGCATGTCCCGCATCATGTAGTCTTCCGGGGTCAGAAAAATATCCAGGTGTTGCTTTGGCATGAATCGTCCTCCTCACGGTCGATATCTTTTATAAACGGCGTAAAAATTCATTTCGATCGGAGCGCGGGCGCGCTCCCGATTCGTTCATGATCGAGTTCGGCCTTACTTTTTCCCTTCCCAAACCTCGTCGCCCGCCAGGACGTAATAATCGGCCACCCAATTGGTCAGCCACTGGGGGAAGAACTCCTCCCTGAACTTTTTGGTTTGCGAATCCTTCTTCATGCCTTCCAGGCTGGTGGCGTCCAGAATGCCGATATACTTGTAGGGAGACGGCGTCTCCTCGGGCGGCCCCGGCTTGCGGCCATCGCCTTTTATGCCCCCCAGCATCCGGACCAGGGCGAATGACCTGCTGGAATCCAGGGAGAGCATCAGCGGACCCTTATAATCTTCCAACCATTTGGCGTAATCCGCGTCGGTTACCGTTTCTTTCAGGTTGTACAGAATGATGTTTTTGGCCACGCGCTTTCCTCCTGTCAGTTTCCGCGCCATCGCGCTTCTTTAAAAATCCAATACCCATCAGGTTTTTTTCCGGCGAAGGACGTTCGTCCCCCCGGCCGGATGAAAATCCTCCGCAAGCTATTCGGTCACAAGCCTGGCAGCCGTGAAAAGTCAATCGGTATGACTTTACCCTTATAGAAGAAGTGTGCCATCAACATAACATAGCGATTATATTGTCATTTAAAGATTACATGAATTATACGGTATACAATGAGGGGGCGGCTTTTATTCGGATAAGTTGATCCTCTATCGCGGAATAGCGGTAAGTATAGGGAAAGAGACGAGAAATTGAAAGGATCAAGATTTCTTTACATATCAAGAAATCTTGATACCTTTTTGGAGTCGAGGCAGCCGCTTTCGAAGAGAAACCTTTTTACGATCCTCGTTTTTTCAACCGCTGGCTCAGGGCCTGAGGCGTTATCCCCAGGGACAGCGCGGCCACGCGCTGATTATTTTTGGACCGGTTCAACGCTTCCCGGATGAGCGCCTCGGTGGCTTCCTTCAAGGTGGGAAGCTGCTCCAGGTTCGCCAGCCAGGGCTGTTTTCCCGAGGAAGGGAATGGGGAGACCGGGGACTTCGTGGTCGCCCTGCCCTCCCGGATAGCCTCCTCAAATGATTTGAACGAAAGCGCGCCCGACCGGCTCGCGGCCACGGCGTCGAAAACCATGGATCGCAGCTCCCGGACGTTGCCGGGGAAATGGTAGCTTTGCAGGAGCGGAATAAGCTCCGGAGGGTAGGCCGGTTTTTTCCGGTTGAATTCCTTGGCCGCCGAGTCGAGAAAACTTTCCAGCAGAAGGGGGATGTCGTCCAGTCGCTCCCTTAAGGGGGGAATATGGATGCGATGGGTGCGGAGCCGGTACAGCAGATCCTCGCGGAATTTTCCTTCCGCGGTCAGAACCGAAAGATCCTTGTGCGTGGCGAACACGAAGCGCGCGTCCGTGGGTTTGGGGATGTCCGCCCCCAGGGGAAGATATTCGCGCTTGTCCAGGAGCCGCAGGAGTTTTATCTGCGAGGTCATGCCGATGTCGCCGATTTCATCCAGAAACAGAGTCCCCCCCGCCGCCTTTTCGATCTGACCGCCGCGTATCTGGGCCGCTCCGGTGAAAGCGCCCTTGACGTGGCCGAACAGGGTGTCCGAGAACATGTTGTCGTCAAGCCCCGCCACGTTGACGGCCACAAATCCCCCGCCCCGCCCGCTGATTTCATGAAGCGCCTCTGAAACCAGTTCCTTGCCCACGCCGGTTTCCCCGGTAATCAGGATGGGGCGTCGGCCCACGGCGACGGCTTCGCAGTAATGGAAGATGGCCCGCATTTTACGGTTGCGCGTGACGATTTGGGAAAAATTTTCGGGGCGCTCCAGCAAGTCGGAAAAGAAATGGCGGGTGAGGTTGGCGTTTTCCCGCCTGAGCTGGCTCACTTCCACCGCCCGGTACACGCTGGGCAAAAGCCGTTCCTTTTCCACGGGTTTGAGCACGTAATCGAAGGCCCCTTTTTGCATGCACCGAACCGCGGTTTCGACTTCATTGATGCCGGTCACCATGATGACCGGTATCTCGGGATGGCTCTTGACCACTTCCGACAGGATTTCCTCACCCGAAAGGTCGGGCATCAGCAGATCCAGGAGCATGAGTTCGATGGCCCGCTCTTCCAGGATTTGATAAACCCGCGTGCTGTTGGAACAGGGGATGATGTTGTCGAACCCACCGGAACGCAGCGTGAGTTCGAAACTCTTCAGGGCGTGGACTTCGTCGTCCACCATGAGGATGGGATTGAAGGGAATGTCGCGTTTTTCCTGGGCCATGGCGGCGTTTTCCGGTCCTGTATTAGTGGGGAAACTGTTTTTCAACCCATCACCGGCAGCGAAAGATAAACCGTGGTTCCCCTGCCCCACTCGGAAGCGAATTCCAGCCGCCCGTGATGTTCCTTCACGATGCCCGCGCACACCGACAAACCCAGGCCGGTTCCTCCCCTGTCGGATTTGGTGGTGAAAAAGGGGTCGAAAATATGTTCCAGGTGCTCGGATCGTATCCCCACGCCCTCGTCCGCGACGCAAACGACCACCCGGCCCGACTCCTTTTCATGGCAGGCGCTGATGGCGATTTTTTTATCGCGGTCCGGCAAGGCCTGGCAGGCGTTCTGAACCAGATTGATAAGCACCTGCTCCAGTCGCTGAAAATTGCCCTTCACCAGAGGCAGGCTTCCCGGCGCGTCAACTGAAATACAGTGGGTCGCTTGTTTAATCTGATAGGACAAGAGCCCCAGCGCGGCCTTGATGACGTCCCGCATGTTGACCTGCTGATCCATGTCCAGCACGTCCCGTTTGGCGTAATTTTTCATATTCAGGACGATCTGCATGATCCGCTTGGCCCCTTCCTCGATCCCGTCGAAGAGCTTGGGCGCTTCCTGTCGTATTTCGGAATAAGGAATGCCGGCCAGGTTGAATTCGCCGTATTCGGTGTAATATTTTTGCAGAATCGGCGTCACGTCCTCCCACGCCTGCCGCAGAATGGGCGCGTTCATCATGATGAAATTGTTGGGATTGTTCACTTCGTGGGCGACGCCGGACGCGAGCACCCCCAACGAGGCCATCTTGTCGGCTTCCACCAGTTGCCGCCTGCGCAGTTCGGATTCCTCCTCCATTTTTCGCCGGTCCGTGATGTCCGTCCCGATGGAGACGATATGCGCGCCGCTTCCCGCCGCGTCGCCCATGATGTTGTTGGACCAGGAAATGAGCCGCTTTTGCCCGTCCTTGGTGATCCAGACATTATCGAAAAAGGAGGGCAACGTTTTTTCCGGGGTAAAGGGAAACATTCCCCGGATGGCCTCCCCGCCGCCCGGACTGACCAAGGCCTCCCAGACAAAGCTTCCGGCCACTTCCTCGTATGAATAGCCGGTCAGCCGTTCGCAGGCCTTATTGAATCGGACGATGCGGCCGTTTTCGTCCATGACCAGTATCAGCGGACCGGCGTTGTTGAGCACGGCCGCCGTGAAGTTGCGTTCTTCCCGCAGTTTCCGTTCGGCTCGCATGCGCTGGATCTCTGCGCCGAGCCGGTTGGCCACCGCCTGCAAGCCGTCGATCATGAGATTGGTTTCCAGCCGCTCCACAAAGTCGACAAGAATCACCGCGCCGATCATGGTTCCTTCCACATCCAGCGGCGCGGCAAGCACGGTTTCGGCGCCCGCCTTTTTCAGCGCGTAGCCCTCGAATTCATCCATCCGGCTCAGCCCGGTTATGTTCACCGGCGCTCCTTCCTTCAGCGCTTTTCCGGAAAAGCACTGGGAGAGCGGATACCGCCCGGCCATGGTTTTGAGTTTCCCCGAAAAATCGATTTCGCCCATATTGACGAATTCGTCCGTGTTCTCGTCATACAACACGATCAGCCCACCGGGATATTTGAACCGCGCCACAACGGCCTTGATCACTTCCTTACAGATGTCCGTCAGGTCCCGGGGCGAATGAAAAACCTCGGAAATGAGGTTCAGCACATCGGTTACACCATAGCGGTTTCTCAGATTGGACACATCCTGGGCCACGATGAGCCTGCCCCCGATTCTGCGTCCCTCGCACACCACGGGATAGGAACGGGTAAAATACAGCCGGTCCACCAGCAGGCTGTTTTCGATGACTTCGGCCCAATCGGACCTGAGCCCCTTCAACACCGGACAGCCCTCGCAGGGCTCCTCGTTCCGGCAGGCGACCTCGAAAAAACGTCTTCCAAACATCTCTTCCCGCTTCAAACCCACGAAGTCCGCGGCAGCCTGGTTGGCCCACACCACATTGAGCAGGTCATCGTGGTACACGATCATTTCAGGCACCGCGTCCAGAATCGATTCCAGCAACAGGCTTTTGTCTTCGCCATCGGCCGCTTTTCCCTCGGCGTCCGCCGAAGTGTCCAATCGCCGGTCTAAAAAGCCGATCCGCAATCTTTCCGCCTGAATTTGTTCCATGGGGGTCCTCCGAAAAACACTCGCGCAACGTACAATAAATCTTGCGGCTTCGGATCGATTGAACGTCTCCCTTTCCGCCCGATACGCAAACCTCTCGGAAAACGTCGGCGATGGGGCGGGCGGAACCTGAAGCCCGCTCGATTCAATCGTATGTGATATTTTATCTCGGGCGCCTGTACGGCCGCTGCCGGACCGCGCCCGATAATTTACCGCTTTTCAGAAGAGAAAAAAAGAACACGATATCCGGAATAACCAATTATTATGCTGAAGCCGCCATTCAACCATTTTTATATTCGTCTATTCGGTTGCTCATGATTCGTCGCGCATAAGATCGTTAAGCCGATAACAGGTGGAACACAAGAGACAGGAATTAAAAGGCTTTCTTAAAATCGAAAACATGCGTCAATTACTATTGTATGAACATCGATAGTACAGGAAACTATCATATTCGCAAGAGTAAACAAGTGGTTTTGCCACGGGTATTATAACGGGAAAAAAGCGTGCGGGCTAATCTCGGGCAATCGGGGAGAACCCCCTGAGATTTATCGCTTCGGAGACTGTGTCACAATTAATTTTCATCATTTTTTACCGCAATATACTGAGTAACAAATTAATCATTACACAATATGATGTGGATAGCGCAGCCCATCTTTTTGATTACGACACAGTCTCTCGCTCGAAATGACGGACCCGGCTTGTTCTATTGTCCACTAAAACGAAGACTTCACATGCCACCCGACTCTCAACGAGCCTCTTTCGTCATTCCGCGGCTTGACCGCGAACCCAGGTTCTTCAAAGTCTTTAATAATTTCCGGCCCCCGCGATCAAGTCGCGGGGCGACGAAATTCTAAAATTGAGGTGTTCTTCTAATGCTTGGGCGGAGGAGCCGACAAATAAAGGGATGACCGAGACGCGCGAATACCGCCTTTGTCATTTCGAGCGCGGCGAGAAATCTCCCACAGGGGGCGCGGGGGAAGAAATTCCCCCGCAGTGGTTTTTTCTTCCCTGTCCTAATCCGGATTCCTACATAACTCCCCGGTTTGCGCGCGCTTGCGCCAATAATTTTCATCGATTCCTGTTGTTTATTAGTGTAAAAAAGATATGGAGAGATCTATTCCTCGTTCACAAGAATAATTAATTTCCACTTTATCATTTACCGGCTACTGGAGGAAAAGCATGGCAAGATTCGCGCGCATGGAAGTTTTGAGCGCCATGTATGAAATCGGCCTGGTTCCGGTCTTTTATCATCAGGATGTCGAAACCGCGAAAAACATCGTCAAGGCTTGCGTGGACGGAGGCGCTCGGCTGGTGGAATTCACCAACCGCGGGGACCGCGCCTATCAGGTTTTCAGCCGACTGGTGGAACATTTCGACGGGCTTGAATCCGACGCGATTCTGGGGGTGGGTTCCGTGCTGGACCCCGGAACCGCGGCTCTTTACCTGAACAACGGCGCCAACTTCGTGGTGGGGCCGATCCTCAATAAGGATGTGGCCAAGATCTGCAACCGCCGAAAAATCGCCTATTCGCCCGGCTGCGGTTCGGCCACCGAGATTTCCGAAGCGGAAGAACTCGGGGTCGAGATCGTCAAGGTTTTTCCCGGCGGCCAAGTGGGGGGACCGGCCTTTATCAAGGCCGTCATGGGCCCCATGCCCTGGACCCGCATCATGCCCACCGGCGGCGTGAGTCCGACCAGGGAATCCATAACCGACTGGGTGAAATCGGGCGCCGCCTGCCTGGGGATCGGTTCCAAGCTCATCGTCAAGGATCTGGTGGCCCAAAACGATTGGGACGGCATACGGAGCAAAGTCGCGGAATGCCTGCGGTTGATAAGGGAAGCGCGGAACGGCTAATACGGCGCCCCGACGCGCCATTCTTCTGATTTTGGCGGGCGGGGAACGATGAGGAGCGCGTAATGGCGAGAATCGATGTTGGTCAATACTATCGGGACCTTTTCGACCTGGAAAACAAGGTCGCGGTGATCATAGGAGGCACGGGGGTCCTGTGCGGCATGATGGCGCGGGGTCTCTGGCAGGCGGGATGCAAGGTCATTCTGGTGGGTCGCAACCAGAAAAAGGCGGAGGCCCATTTCCAAAATTGGGGAAGCGCTCCGGATGAAGCCTGCTTTCTGGAAGCGGATGTGCGGCGCAGGCTGGAGGTGGAGGATCTCGTTCCCTCCGCCCTGGAAAAATTCGGCCGCATAGACATCTGGGTCAACGGGGCGGCCATGGGTCCGCCGAGCGCCTACCTGGGAATAACCGACGAGCAGTATGACGCCGTGCTGGAACTCAACCTCAAATCCGTCTACATGGGTTCCCAGGCTATCGGCAAGCACTGGATAGACAACAAGAGCAAGGGCTGCATCATCAATATATCCTCCATGTCCTCGCTCCGGCCTTTGAGCCGCAACTTTCTCTACAGCATGAGCAAGGCCGCGCTGTTGAATCTGACGCAGAATCTGGCGCGGGAGTGGGCCGAGCACGGAATTCGCGTTAACGCGCTGTGCCCCGGTTTCTTTCCGGCCGAACAGAACCGGGCCATCCTCAACCAGGAGCGCATGCGGGACATCCTCTGGCACACCCCCATGGGACGCTTCGGAGAGCCCGACGAACTGATCGGCGCGACGCTGCTGCTCGCTTCCGATAAGGCGGGCCGCTTCATAACCGGCAGCAACCTGGTGGTGGACGGAGGCTTTTCGGTAAAGTCCATTTAACGAAGGCCGACGCGAGGCGTCCGGCGGTCGGTCCGGCTCCACTGCGGGCGTACGTCATTACAACGAGGGAGAATTATGAACAAGGACTGTATCGTTTCCGCGGAAGATTTAAGGGAGTTCGGAAAAGGGGTATTCGTCAAGGCGGGCGTCTCCGAACAGCACGCCCGGGAGACCGCCGAGATATTGGTCGACGCGAACCTGAGGGGCGTCGACACGCACGGCATTTATCTGTCCAATGTGTACGCCCGACGGTTGAAGCTGGGTCTGCTGAACCCCAAGCCTCAATTCAAATTCGAACGGAAACGGGCCGGAGTCGGCGTGCTCGACGCCGATTTCTCGCTCGGCCAGCCCGCCACCCTGGAAGCGACCCGCAAGGCCATCGAGCTGGCGCGTGACGCGGGGGTGGGAGTGGTCAGCGTGAAGAACTCCAACCATTTCGGCGCGGCCGCCTATTACGGTGAATACTGCGCCGGCTCCGGCTGCATCGGCCTGATCATGGGCGACGCTGAATGCGACGTCATCCCCTACGGCGGGAAGGATAAATTCTGCGGCACCAACCCCCTGTGCTGCTGCGTTCCCGCAAAAAATCAGCCCTGGTTTTGCGTGGACATGGCCACCAGCCAGGCCGCCTTCGGCAAGGTTCGCGCGGCGGCCGAAGCCGGAAAAAGCATCCCGCCCAACTGGGCTGTCGATCGCGACGGAAACCCGGTCACCGACCCTACCAAAGCCTACGCCGTGGTTCCCGTGGGCGGCGTCAAAGGCTACTGCCTGGGGTTGATGATGGAGATCTTTTCCAGCCGGCTCAGCGGCATGCCGTACGGGCTGCACATCGTCCGAAAATTTGACGACTGGGAACACCAAGTCCTTTATGGGGCATTATATTCAGGCCATCGACATATCCGCCTTCCGTCCCCTGGACGAATTCCTGGAAGCGATGGACGAACTGATCGAGGAACTCAAGAGCCAGCCCACGGCGGAAGGATTCGAGGAAATCCTGGTCCCGGGCGAGCCGGAACTGAGGATCAAGGCCCGGCGGCTGGCCGAGGGAATCCCGGTGCGGGCCGAGGACACGGAACTGCTTCGCGCTCTGGGCAAGGATTTTGACACGCCCTTTCCCGCATAACTGAAATCGACTCTGCAAAGGAGACGCGGATATGTCCCTACCCATACGAAGTGAATCGGAATGCCGGTACGATCTGGTCAGCCTCGGTGAATGCATGATTCGCCTCAGCCCTCCGGGCCATGGAAGGCTGGAGTTCGCGCAGCAACTGGAAGTCTATGTGGGGGGCGGCGAATATAACGTTTCCTACGCCCTGGCCCGCATGGGAATGCGCACGGGATGGGTGGGCAAGCTGCCGGAAAATCCGCTGGGCCGCATCATCATGAACCATGGCCGCGCGGTGGGCGTGGACATGAGCCACGTGCTGCTGGTTCCCTTTGACGGCGTGGGCAAAAAGGATCGCGTGGGGCTGAACTTTACCGAAGTGGGAATGGGCCTGCGGTCCAGCGTCACCATGTACGACCGGGGCGCCTCGGCCACGGCGGCCATGCAGCCCGGCGAATTCGACTGGGACAACCTTTTCCGCAACCTGGGCGTTCGCTGGTTCCACCTGGGCGGCATATTCACCGCCTTGAGCGACAGCGCCGCGCTGGTGGCCCGGGAGGCCATGATGGCCGCCAAGGACGCAGGCGTCATCGTTTCCTACGACCTCAATTTTCGTTCCAAACTCTGGTCCACCCAGAGGGCGCAGGAAGTCACCCGGCCCCTGGTTCAATACATGGACGTGGTCATTGGCAATGAAGAGGATTTCCAGAAGGTGCTGGGGTTCACGGTCGAAGGGGTGGATGACAAGCTTTTGTCCCTGCCGGTGGAAAAATACAAATCCATGGTGGAACGGGTCCTGTCGGCCTATCCGCACCTGAAAGGCGTCGGGACCACGCTCCGGGAAGTGGTGAGCGGCCTCATCAACAACTGGAGCGCCATACTCTATTACGACGGAACCTTTTACGAATCCCGGCGGTATGAACACCTGGAGATCGAAGACCGGGTCGGCGGCGGCGACGGATTCGCTTCGGGAACCATCTACGGCTTCCTGAACGGCATGATTCCCCAGGAATGTGTCGAATTCGGGGCCGCGCACGGCGCTCTGCTCCAAAGCGCCCGCGGCGACACCAGCGTGATCACACTCGATGAAATCCTGCACGTGGTCGGCGGCGGCACCGCCAGGATTAAACGGTAGCCTGTAGGGGCGGGTTTCAAACCCGCCCCTACCGTTCAATCCGCGCCGTGTTCACGAATCGCCCGCAGGGGGTGTGGGGGAAGAGATTCCCCCACGCGTTTTTTGGTTTATTCCCCCGTGAACACGGGTTTACGTTTTTCCAGGAAGGCCTTGAAACCTTCGGTCCGGTCCTTGGTTTCACGCACCCGGTTGGCTCCTTCTTCTTCCATCTTCAATCCGGCCTCGATGCCGTCATAGGCGCCGGCGGTCATGGCCTTGAGCACGCAACTCACCGCGATCGGCGGACGTTCCGCCAGCTTGCCCGCCAGATTCAGCGCTACATCCATCAACTGCTCGGGCGGTACCAGACTGTTGACCAGACCGATCTCCAGCGCTTGTTGTGGGGTGACCGTCTTGCTGAAAAGCATCATGTCCAAAGCCTTGGCCTCGCCCACCACCCGCGACAACCGCTGTGTTCCGCCCCAGCCCGGTATGATGCCCAGGTTCAGTTCCGTCAGTCCCATGATCGCCTTGGGCTTATCGGCCATGATCCTGAAATGGCATGCCAGCGCGAGTTCCAGTCCTCCACCCAACGCGTGGCCGTTGATGGCCGCGATGATCGGTTTGGACAGCCTGTCCACCCGTGTCCATAACGCGCGGCCCTTGGGGCTTATCCTGGTTATATTTTCGCTGTCGCTGACATCGAGCCCGGCCGAAAAGCATTTTTCGCCCGATCCGGTAATAACCACCACCCGCGCGTCGCGGTCGTCTTCAATGGCGCCGATGGTTTCTTCAAATTCTTCCATGGTCGCCAGATTCCACGCGTTGGCCGGGGGATGGTTGATGGTGATGACGCGGATATAATCCTGTTTTTCCAGCAATATGTTTTTCTGTGCCATGCCTGAACTCCGTTCGCTTGGGGTAATCGCTTGCGTCCTTTGGTTATTCTGAGAATTTGATAACAAGGGTCCCGTTCGTGTCAAGAATTTAGTGGGTCGGACCGCGATTTTGATTCGGGTAAGCGCTTGTATCAACCGACTTTTTTGTTCCGAACCTGCCGTTTTGTGTCGAAGCGCCTACCGATTTTATTTTTTATTGATAGCTATCTTGCTGATATCATGTTATTTTTAAAATAGGCACGAGTTTCGCATCCGCGATCTTGATAGATCGTTACCACTGGGGGGGGTATTGGATGGAGAGAACATTAAAAAGTGGGGACATGGTTTGGTGGAGCGGTTTTTTCGGAGCCGACCCCTGGCGGCCGGCCACCGTGAGCGCCATTAAAATCACCGCCAAGGGGCAATCCCGGCCAGCCGAGGAAATAGCGTGGGATAGCGTGCGCGAACGAGGCGTGGTGATCGACCTGACCAACGGTTATTGGGCCTACGGAGCGCAAATCGCGCCCTATGGGCCGTGAGTAATAATAGATAAGGATAAGATTTTTTTAATATAACTGGGAAAACCTTTTGAAAAAGATTTTCTCGAACCCTTTCTAAAACTTTAAAATTGCTCGCCGTGCGGTGAGCGTCCAGCGTCTGCTCTCGTCACCAAGCTGCCCCCCGAGCCTGGAAACGTCCTTCAACTCATCGGACAACCTTTTTTAAATCATTTCCCGCGTGAGCCATTCTATATAAATGTATCCATATGGCGGTGTGAAGATTCTTCCAATCAGGTTTCAGACTAGAAAAGGGGCGATCTTATGTATGAAACAAGAAAAGAATTTCTAACACACGTAATGCGCTTGTCGGGCCTTGGTTCTCTGGCGGAAGCCGACCGCGTGTCGCAGGTAGTCATTGGACTGATTAAAGATCGGGTGGGACCGGGATTGTCCGAAAAGATAGCCCAGGCGGTTCCGGTTGATCTGGCCATAGGCTGGAGAGAAATAGCCTTGCCCAAAGAAGCCATGGAACTCCAGGAGATGATGTTTGAAGTGGAGGAGGTCGGCGAGGAATCCAAGTTTGCCTCCGAGCTTTCTCCGCCCGAATACGGTTAAACACGGCCTGGCGCGCGCAAAAAGCTATGCGGGCGCGCGAACTCTATTGAAAAAAAACATTTTATGGCCTTTCGTCATTCCCCGGCTTGACCGGGGAATCCAGTTATTTCGAACACTTCTGGACCCCTGCTTTCGCAGGGACGACGTATTGAGGGGCTTTTTCAACACCCCGAACCCAGTGGTCCGCGCTATCATCTTTTTGCTCTCAGGCGCCGGCTGTCATTTCGAGCGCAGTAGGGGCGATTCGCGAATCGCCCCTACCATATAAGGGGGCGCGGGGAAGCGATTCCCCCGCAATATGTATCAACCCTTGCTCGTCCAAGGCGAGCGGCTCGTATCCTTCCCGTTTTTTCATCCCTGATAAAATCGACCTTCTTCATCCCACAGGAACATTGTTTTCAGCGGCCAACACTGCTATTACATACGGATGTCGAACTTTCACTAATGGGAGCGTACCATGAAAAAAATGGATTTGGAGTCTCATCTTTTCCTGCATAGAACAGCGCGACAGGAAGTTGAACAGGGAATCACGGTCATTACCAAGGGCGAAGGGGTATATGTTTACGATCAGGACGGGAAGAAGTATATGGATCTGGTGGGTGGAGTCACCCGTCCCGTTCATGTTGGTTACGGCCGGGAAGAGATCGCCAAAGCCGCGTACGACCAGATGTGCGAGCTTCACTATTTCACGCCCATGCAGTTCACCAACAAACCGGCCATGGAACTGGCCGACACCTTGTCCGAAATAGCGCCCGGAAAAATCAACAAGTTTAATTTCGTCTGCGACGGATCGGAAGCGGTCGAAACCGCGCTGAAATTGGCCAGGCATTACCACGAAGGCAGGGGAGATCAGAAGCGGTACAAAATAATTTCCCGCCGGGGCGCCTACCACGGGGTAACCGGGGGCGCGATCAGGGCCCTAGGCACGGTACTGCCCATGCGGCAGGTCATGGAGCCTCTGGCGCCGGGATCGATATTTGTGGACTCCCCCTATTGCTACCGGTGCCCGATTCATCTCACCTATCCGCACTGTAATATAGCGTGCGCCCGGGACATCGAGCGTTTCATCGAATTTGAAGATCCCAAACAGATTTCCGCCTTCATCGGCGAAGCCATTCAGCAGGGATTCGGGGCCTACGCTCCCCCGCCGGAATACTGGCCGATCGTTCGTGAAATCTGCGACACGTACGGGATTCTACTGATCGTCGATGAGGTCATCTGCGGTTTCGGCAGAACCGGAAAATGGTTTGGCGTGCAGCATTTCGATATTCAGCCCGACATCATCACCATGGCCAAGGGGCTTTCCAGCGGCTATGTTCCGCTGGGCGGCGTGGGGTGCACGGACGAGGTTCTGGAGCCCATCCAGATGTTCAACCATCTCCATACCTACGCCAACCATCCGGTCGGCTGTATGGCGGCGCTAAAGAATATCGAGATCATCAAGCGAGACAAATTGGTCGAGAATTCGGCGGAAGTGGGAAGCTATTTCCTGCAGGGATTGAAATCATTGGAATCGCATTCCGTCGTCGGGGAGGTCCGCGGCACGGGTTTATGGACAGCCGTGGACTTTACTTTGGACAAGGAAAAACGGACGCCCTTCCCCTCCGGTAATCTGAACAACATCATACGACGGGCCAAGGAAAAGGGACTGATCGTGAAGACCATGGGACTGGCCCTGGAATTCGCTCCCCCGCTCATTATCAACAAGCAGCAGATCGACGAGGCGCTCAAAATCCTGGATCAGTGTATTTCCGAGGAAGAGCGGGAGATGAAGCTGTAGCCAAGAGGTTTTCGTATGTTGATGAATGTAGGCCGGGTTTTCAGGGACATCGCCATTCACTACGGCGACCGTCCCGCTCTGATAAACATCGAACGCGATCGGCGGTTTACCTATGGCGCGTTGCGCGACATCAGCAATCGTGTCTGTAATTTTCTGAAGCGCCGGTTTCACATGAAGGGCGGCGATTTTTACGCCACGGTCCTTGAAAACGACAACATGGGGCTTTTCCATCCCTGGATGCTGAAAAGCCCGGTGGGTGGAGTGTGGATCGACGTCCGGGAATCCCTGAACGATGTCATCGAACGGATCGGTTACACCGAACCCAAGGTCGTTTTCATGGAAAACCGGTTCCTGCCGCAACTTTATGAGCACTGCGCCGGAGCCGGTATTGACATGGTCCTCATGGACCCCGTGAAAGACCCCAAGCCGGGTGTTCATTATTACTGGGATCTGGTCGATGAAGCGTCCGCCGAAGAAGTTGACGAAGAATTCGTCATCGACGACACGAACAAACATATCAGCGTGCTCCGTTTTACCGGGGGTACCACCGGGCAGCCCAAGTGCGCCATGTACAGCTTCAGCAATTTATGGACCTGGGGCTGCAACCCGGCGCATTACTTTCAGACCTTTCCCTACGACCACCCCGCCGCCCTGCTGTTTTCGCCCATCCATCACGCTGCGTCCGGTTCCATCATGATCCCGGTCCACATCAAGGGCGGCGCCATCGTGACGCTCAATAAGGCGGACATAGAGGACATTGGACGGGCGGTCGAAAAAGAAAAGATCGATATGATCTATACGGTGCCCACGGTGTTGTACCGTATGCTGGACCACGGGGCTCATAAGCGGTTCGACCTGAGCAGCCTCAAGACCATCCGTTACGGCGCCGCGCCCATATCGCCCGCCAAGCTGGAAGCGGTTCTGGAGATCTTTGGACACATCTTTGTCCAGGGCTACGGCGCCACCGAATGTTGGCCGTCGTGCACCATCCTGGGCAGGGAAGACCACCGGACCGACAATCCCGAATCCATAAAACGGCTCGCGTCCATCGGCCGCCCCTTTCCCGGACAGGAAATCCTCATCTGCAACGATCAGGGGGAAGAGCTGCCCGCCGGCGAACAGGGGGAACTCTGGATCAGAGGCGCCAATACGGTGGGCGGTTATTACAAGGCCGAGGAACTCACCAGAGAGAACTTCACCCCTAACGGGTTCTGGAAATCCGGCGACATCGGCTACATGGACGAGGAAGGCTACGTCTTTCTGGTCGATCGTAAGAAGGATCTCATCATCAGCGGCGGCTACAACGTGTATTCCACCGAAGTGGAGAACTGCCTGAATTCGCATCCCGCCGTAAACTTTTCGGCGGTGGTGGGATTACCCGATCAGGACTGGGGAGAAGCGGTGAACGCGGCCGTGGTGCTCAAGCAGGGCCGATCGGCTTCGGCCGAGGAACTCATTGGCTATTGCAAGGAACGGCTGGCCCGGTACAAAACGCCCAAGAATATCCAGATCGTCCGGGAACTCCCCCTGAGCCCCGCCGGCAAAGTCCTGCGGCGAAAGGTTCGCGACGCGATGTTGGAGGGATAACGAGGCGCAAATTCTTCGTTGATTTCATTTTTTTGTGGGAGGGATCTTTTTGAAAAAAGTTCCCTCCCACACCCTCTTTTAAAAACTTTAAGCTATTGAAATATAACGTATTTCAGGCAATATTGTTTATCATTTCCCGCAACGCTTTTTCTTTGTCGGTATGGTTAAAAAGATACGTGACTTCATCGGCGCGCGCTTCTTTATCTTCTCGCTGCTTTCGGCGTGTCTGATACTCTATGTGGTGGGCGTGGTCAGCCCGCTCGTCACCTTCAAGAATTTCTTCATCTTTTCAGACACCATCTCTCTGATATCCGGTATTTATAAACTCTTCATAAACCAATATTGGACACTTTCCATCATCCTGTTTCTGTTCAGTCTGCTCTTCCCGTTTCTGAAAATCCTGCTGACCTATATCTTGCTGCATGATCTGTCTAAAGGCAGGCCCAAAAACAAAAGGATCTACAATTTGATGCTCCTGTGCGAAAAATGGTCCATGCTCGACGTCTTCATCGTGGCGCTTTTAATTCTCAACATAAAACTCAACTTTATAACCAGGGTTACCATCGAGTATGGCTTCTACGCCTTCGCCGCTTCCGTCCTGCTGCTGATGGTCGTCACCACCATTCTTAAAAGGGATTTCCAGGACTGAACGCCGCTGCTTGGCGTGGACGCCGGTCCATCGCGGATGGCACGGCGCCAGTCACTTTATGGCGGATCGGACGCGATTCCAAAATCGACAGACTCAACAAGGGGGGCGCGAAGCCGGAGGGAGTTAGCGTAAGAGGATTAATTTACTACATAATCAAACCGGCCTTCGAATTTCGATCCGGCCTGACTTTATTTGCTTCAAGCGACCGTGTTTGTCATTTCAAGCGCAGCGGGAAATCTCACGCAGGGGGTGTGGGGGAAGAGATTCCCCCACAAGACTTCTTCAGCGCAGGTAGCGGCCTCCGCAGACGTCCAGGCTGATTCCGGTGATGTAGCTGGATTCGTCCGAAGCCAGGAAGACCACCGAAGCGGCGATTTCTTCCGGAGTGGACAGCCTGCCGAGCGGAATAGCCGACAGCACTTTCTGTTTTTCATCCGGGGTTTTCTGGTCCCACAGGCCGCCCACACGCGCGCCGGTGATGGTTACGGTGGGGGCCACGGCGTTCACCCGAATTCCGGCCTTTCCCCAGTCATAGGCCAACTGCCGGGTCAATCCTTCCACTCCCGCCTTGGCCGCGGTATATTGGACACCCGCCAGCGAAGCCCGCCAGTGAGCGGCCAGCGCGGATATGTTCACGATGGAACCGCCGCCCTTTTTGACCATTTCGGGAATGGCCGCCTGGCAGCAGAAAAACGCGCCCTTGAGGTTCACGTCCACCACCAGGTTCCAGTGTTTCTCTTCTATTTCTTCCAGCTTGTGAGGCGTGTGCAGCGCGCCGCCCGCGTTGTTCACCAGGATGTCCACGCTTCCCCACAGGGAAACTACTTCACCAACCATGTCCTTTACCTGGGCCTGCCTGGTGACGTCCACTTTCCTGCCGATCGCCCGTTGGCCGGTACAATCCAAAGCCGCCGCGCCGAAGCGAGCGCTTCGTCAATATCCACGATCACCACCCGCGCTCCTTCGTTGAAAAGAGACTTGGCGATAGCCAAGCCCATTCCCTGCGCGGCGCCGGTGATGATGGCGTTGCGATTTTCCAGACGGTTGCTCATGCGTTTCTCCTTTTTTCCGTTGAAGCAATGATATTCTTTTTTTCCATAAGGTTCAGAAATTCGTCCACCACCGGGTCGATAAAGTCGGGGTCGTTGATATGGGCGTCCAATTCCCGCAGGGGAATGGATGGGGACAGTTCCGACTTCAGCGCGTCGATGAAGGCGCGGTTACCTTCCGGGTCCCAGTGGGGCATATTTTCCCGGTCGGGGTAGGAAAATCCCCTGAGCGGGATGTACATGACCGTCGGGCCGGTGGCCTTGTTCAGCAGTTGGGCCACGATCTTGCCTACTTCGGTCAGTTCGTCCGGGCTCAACCTGACCAGGGTCAGGTTGGGATTGTGCACGATCAGCTTACGCGCCCGCATTTCCGGCGACAAACTGTCCAGGGGGCCGAGCACCACGTAATTGATGCTTCCCGGCGCCACGACCTGGGGAAGACCCAGTGAACCGGCCGCCTCCAGCCGGCCTTCGCGGATCGAGGCGTGCAGCCCCTGGACCAACGGTCGCCGATTTCGTGGAGATTGATGTCCAGCACGCCCCGGAAAGCGCCCTCGAGAATCATGTCTTCCATGGCAATGCCGCCGGTACCGTTCTGATGAAAGGCAACCACTTCGAAGCCCCGTTGGTTCAGCAGGCGTTTGGCGCGCAGCGCCCCGGGGGTGGTCGTTCCCAGCATGGACATGGCAACCGGCACGCCGTCGGGCCGCATATCCGCCGGCTGAAGGCTTCGCACCATGCCGCAGATCGATCCGGCCGCTGTGCGCAGAATCCGCCGGGTCAGAAAATTAAGCCCCTGCATGTCCGATACGGTGTGCATGATGCAAAGATCTTTGGTCCCCACGTAGGGGCCGAAGGTATGACGACCGTTGGCGATAGCCGAAACCATCAGCCTGGGAATGCCGGTGGGCAGCGCCCGCATGGCGGCGCAGGCTATCTCGGAGCCCTGCGCGCCGCCGATGCTGATCGCGCCCTGAAAGCGCCCCTGTTCGTAAAGCTCCCGGCTGATAGCCTCCACGCCCCGTATCATGTTTAATATGCAGACGCCCTTATCCTCCGACTTGAGGGCCTCGTCCAGGCTCATGCCGCCGCGCGCGGCCACGTCCTCGCGGTTGATATCGGGTTTGCTTTTCAGCGGGGAATGAAGGATTCCCGCGTCAAGGGTCAACGCGCGGACCCCTTCTTTTTCGATGCAATCCTTCAGGAACAGCGCTTCGTCTTCCTTGGTGTCAAAAGTGGCGATCAGCAGCACGGTCTTTTCAGTCATATTCCAGCACTCTTTCGTTCGTAAATTTTATCCGGACAAATATCAGGAAAAGGTGAGGACGGTACGCCCGACGGTTTCGCCCCGCTTGAGTTCTTCCAACGCTTCATTGGCCTGTTCCCAAGGAAATCGCTTGGCGATCACCGGCTTGATCTTGCCGGTTTCGACCAGGGAGATCACTTCCATGAGTTCCCGTTTGGTGGATACTCTGGTCCCGCGAACGGTCCATTCGTTATAATGCATGTCAATGGCGGAAACCTGGAAGGGCCGTTTGGGGTCATAACCCACAAGGACCAGCGTTCCGCCCCGGGCCAGACAGGGAACGCTCCATTCCATCGTGGCGTTAATCCCCACGTTTTCGATGACCGTGTCCACGCCCCGGCCGCCGGTGATGTCCATGACCGCGTCCCGGGGATCCATGACGGACGGGTCGATGACGTGTTCGGCCGTATTCTCGGGCCAACTCGAGCGAATCTTCGCGCAGATCCACCGCGATGACCCGCGCGCCCATGAGCGCGCCGATCTGCACCGCGTGAATGCCTAGCCCGCCGATACCGACGATGAGGACGTAACGGCCCGGTTTCACGCCGCCCCGTTCTGTCATGGCGCGAAAGGAGGTGGCCACCGCATCCGGTAGCACCGCCATGGTTTCGTCGGGCATGGATTCGTCGAACGGACAGAAATTGTACGCCGGGACCTTCACATACTGCGCGAACCCGCCGGGGAGTTCGAAGCCCAGACGCCGCAGGTTCACGCACAGGTGCTCGCGGCCGGTTCCGCACATTTCGCATTCGCGGCAGCCGACCACAAAATAGACGATGCCCTTTTGTCCCAGCGGGACATGTTCGACGTTGGCGCCTCTGGCTACCACCACTCCCGCGATTTCGTGCCCCGGCGTGTGCGGCAGGGAAATGACCGAAGGCGGCAAGAGCCCGGTGGTTATCTTCACGTCGGTTCCGCACATGCCGCACGTGGTCACCCGCAGGATGAGGTCATTGGGGCCCGGCGTGGGGTCGTCGACGTTTTCCATGATCATGGGGCGGGAAAATTCCTTCAGAATCAGCGCTTTCATAATCGCGTCTCCGGTTACCGTTTAACGAGCCGGTGTTCGGCCCGGGAAAAAATTCGCATGTTGTAGCAATGGAAAATGAGCGAGCACAAGGAGGAGGCGATCAGCACCACAAACCCGGCCCGCACATCCACCTTTTTGGACACCAGGACCATGAGCCAGCAGATGATGGCGCCACCGACGCCGTTCATGGTGGACATGATGCCCATGGCCGTTCCGGCCGCTTCATGAAAAAGGATGCCGCCCAAACCCAAGAGCGACGGAAACACTCCAGAACATGCCAGTCCGCTGGCGATGACGCCCACCGCCGCGAGCTTTCCGCCGAAGATAACCGCGGCCGTCACGGAAAGCGTGAGCATGATCAGCAGGACCAGCACCACGTGAGTGGCGTGGCGGCGAATGGTGAGCCAACTGCAGATCATGCGCCCGATGATGAGCCCCATGAAAAAGAGCGACAGCACGTACCCGGCGTCCACGATGGAAAGGCCTTTTCCCTCGTGCAGGTAGGTCACGGAGAGAAACATCAGGCCGAACTGCGTGCCCACCGCCGAGGTATTGATGATGACCAGATGGATGAAATCGCGGTTTCTCACCAGAGCGCCCAGGTGTTTGGTAAGCGCGGGGCGCGACCCGGTCGGCGCGGGCGTCTTGCCTCCGGCCAGAAACAGGAAAATGAGCAGAATCACCGCGACGCCCAACCCGTGATAGCCGTACGGCCACGCACCGGAGCTTTTCAGCAGTTGCGCCATGATCAGCGGCCCGATGAACGATCCCACGCCGAAGAAGACGTGGTGAATGTTCATGATGGACGCCTTGCGGTTGGCGTAAAGCCCCACCAGCAGCGCGTTGGAACCGGTGAGGATCAGGCCCGACCCGACGCCCATGACCATGACCAGGAAAAAGGACATGGCCACGCCGTCGCTGAGGGCGAAAAAGAGTTCTCCGCATCCCAGGAAAAAGCAGCCGGCCATGATCACCCGTTCGCGCCGCATCACATCGGAAAGAAGACCGCCGATGAAGCTGTTTACCGAATAGCCGATCTGGTAGAAGACGGTCAGCAGTCCCGCTTTTTCAATGTCCAGGTCCAGAAAGGAGCGCAGTTCCGGCAGACTGCCCCCCAAAAAGGCCATGGTCATGCCCATGAGCCCCAGAGACAGAAACCCGGCGGCAGTGATAACCCGTATGCGATATACCATGGATAGGGAGTACTCCGTTAAACGGGGCCGACCTTCAGAGCGTTCAAAACGCCCGCGGAACAACGGAAGTCGCGGCCCGCGTGTGTTTTAACCGACCCGGCCGCAAGAACCCTCTGACGTCGCCGCTCCCTCGGGCATATAGGACGGGGGGGAGGGAAAAAAATGGAAGCATTCTTTCCGGTTCATCAAGGGGCTCGTTTTCAGTTTATCCGCGCGGATGAATGCTCGGCTCAAGCGCCGTTCATGAATTATCCGATTCCTGGGAATCCGAATCCCCTTTGTTGAATATAGCGTACATTTCCCGTTCGATATCCAACACGTGTCCAAGCATGATCTTCTTGGCCACCTTGGGCTTACCGGCGGCCACGGCCTTGAAGATTTCTTTGTGAAACTCCAGCGAACGCGGCATGATGGCCTCGCTTTCGCGAAGGATATGAGCCTGATTGAGCACCAGGTTCTCCTGAAGGCCGCGGATGATGTCGATAAGGATATTGTTGCGGGCGGCCTGGGCCAGACGCAGATGAAAATTGTGATCGTGGATGATGAACGACTCCACGTCCTGCTGCGTGGCCGTCATCGACTCCATGTCTTCCTTCAACCGTTCGATGTCTTCCGTCGTTCGCCTTACCGCGGCGAGTTCGGCGATGTCCGGTTCGATGATCTTCCGCATCTCCACCATGTCCACCACATTGCGGTGCTTCTGGAGACGCTCGACGATGTCGTTGGGATAGATCTTGTCGTGTACGTCGGAGGCGACGACCGCCGTCTTGTTGCTCCTGCTGATGAAGCCGAGGTGAATCAGCACCTTCAGCGCTTCGCGCACCGTGCTTCTGCCCACGTTCATCTGGCTGGCCATCTTCGTTTCCGAAGGAAGCGGGTCGCCCGGTTTGAGCGTTCCCTCGATGATAAGCTGCTTAATGTGTTCAATGATACCGTCGGATACCAGAACTCTCCGCATGGGCTTCAAAGGGACCTGATTAAAATGAGCGCTGTTTCTTTCCAAAATGAACCATCCCTGTTCCGTGGAGGCAAAACCGCGGCGGATCGCCTATGCGGGCGATCCGCTCCGCCATTGCTTATCGAAGGCGCCCTGGAGCGTCGGATACCATCTCCGGCTCCCGGGAAGCCTTCCTATTCAAATCCGAAAGCCTTTGCTTCTACTCCGAAAAGTCCGTTGGGCTTGATCAATATAACACAGAACATCACGATGAACGGCGCCACGAATGACAGCGGCGCCCAGATAGTGCCCCCGACGGATATCACCTGGCCGAGGATGAGCGCGGAAACCAGTGTGCCCTTGATGCTTCCCAGTCCGCCAAGGATAACCGTGATAAAGGCGAACAGCAGCATGTCGAAACCCATATAGGGGCCGGTCATGGTCAGCGGCGCGTTTAACGCGCCGCCGAGACCGGCAAGACCGCTGGCAACCACAAAAGTCTGAGTGAAAATACGATAAATATTGATGCCCAATCCCTGCACCTGATCGGGGTTTTCGATGCCCGCCCGGATGGCCTTGCCGACAATGGTCTTGTTGAGCATAAGCTGGATGCCGATGTAGACCGCGATGGCGATGGCGATGATCAGGATGCGGTAGGCGGGCATTTTGACGCCGAATATGGAGATCATGGCGTTGAACGGCGAGGAAACCGGTTTGGGTTCAAGGCCCCACACGTACTGGATAACGCCGATGCCGATCAGAAACACGCTGAAGGTCACCACCATGGTGAACATGAGTTCCCGCCCGTACACGCGGCGCAGAAGCTGGGTTTCGACAAGGAGGCCCAACAGGGCGGCCACCAGGGTGGCGGCTATCAGCGCCAGCAGAAAGCTGCCGGTGGCGGACATGACGGTGAAGGTCATATACGCGCCAAAGGTATAGTAGACCATCTGCTCCATGTTAATGATACGCATCAGACCGAAACCTATGGAGATGCCGATCGATACTAGGAAAAGAATGCCGCTCACGCTGAATCCGAAGATGACGGCTGAAAAGAGTAGATCGAAGGTCATGGGCCCGTTCCTTTTACTTGATGTTTGACTGGGACTGCTTTCCCAGGGGAAGCGCGGGAGACATTTTCTTCCGGCGGCTTTCCGTCCAATCGTCCATCCAGCCCTGCACGCCTCCCCATATGCCCTTGGAGAACTTGAACAGCACGATCAGGGTAAGGATACCGACGACCAGTTCCCACCGGGTGATGAACTTGCTCACCAGGTCCTTGATTCCCAGGAAAGCGAACGTTCCGAAGAACGGCCCGTACACGGTTCCGGCGCCGCCGATGAGGGTGGCCACAAGGACTTCCACGGCCCGGCCCGGTTCGGCGAGGCTGGGGTTAACAAACCCGAAGTTGATGGCGTAAAGGGAGCCGGCCAGCGCCGACAGCACACAGGAGAGCGTAAAACCCACCCAGCGGATGCCGAACGTGTTGTAGCCCAAAAACTTCATCTTGCGTTCGTTCACCTTGATGGCGCGGAAGGAAACCCCGATCACCGATTTGTCCATGAAACGGTACAGCACGAGCACGATGAAAAGGACGATGAGGGCGAAGAAGAAAAAGTTGTTGGGGTCGCGAATGTCCAGGAGCGGCAGCTCCGACATGCGAGAGCGATACCAGAGGCCGTCATCGCCCCTGGTTATGGGCAGCAGGAGTTTCTCCACCGTAAAGAGTCCGATGGCGCACAGGGCGGCGTTGATGAGCGCGAAGTAATCGCCTCGCAGCCTGATGAACACCGGCCCGAACACCAACCCGGTTACCACGCCCATCAAAATGGCCAAAATAATGGCTATCAGGGGATTAGTCCCGATGTGGGCGAGATAGATGGCCGCCGAATAGGCGCCCACCCCCAGATAAAAGGGTTGTCCGAACGACACCATGCCCAGGTAGCCGTACAGTATGTTGTTCCCCATCACATAGATGCTGAAAATGGCGAGTTCGATGATGAAGGTCATCTTGTTCGGGAATATATACTTTGCAACCAGGAGGAGCATCACCAGTAGCAGGGGGCCGGCTATTCCTTTAAATACGTTTTTCATGTTCGCCTCGAAGTAGTGAGTCTGTGCGCTTAGAGGTACTTTTCAAACTTCAGACCGGTGATGTCGTCCCGATCGCTGATCTCGGCCACGATCTTCCCTTCCTTCATGGCGTAGACGCGGTCCGCGACCGTGGCGGTCAAGGGCAGATTCTGCTCGATGATGACCAGGGTCGTCTGTTTGCTCAGTTCCTTGAAGATGACGCCAAGATCGGTGATCACGTGAGGCGCGAGCCCCTCCGTCGGTTCGTCCATAAGCACCATGTGCGGTTTGCCCAGCAGGGCCATGGCCATGAGGAGCATCTGCCGCTCGCCGCCGCTCAAGTGATTGGCCTTGCGGTCCATGAGTGCCTTGAGCTTGGGGAAATATTCGAGCACGGCGTCCCAGTCGTAATCCTTGATGGCGTAGCTTCCCAGTTCCAGGTTTTCCTTCACGGTCAGGTCCGCGAAGACCTGCTTATCCTGGTTGATGTATTTGAGGCCGAGGCGGGCGACTTCATAGGCGCGCTTGGTGGAAATGTCTTCCCCGTTGAAGCTGATGGAGCCATTGTCCTTCTTTAAAAAACCGGCGATGGTGCGAAAAAGCGTCGTTTTCCCCGCGCCGTTTCTTCCTACCACCACCACCACTTCCCCGGCGTTTACCGCAAGGGACACCCCAAAAAGCACTTTGAGTTTTTTGTAGGCGACGTCCAGGTCTTTGACGTCCAGAAGGGCCTTCGATTTTCGATCGTCCATTATCATTTTCCCCGAGTCAGGAGAGCTTCCAGTAGCATCTGCGAACGTCCGGATGGTTCAAGGTTTCTTCACATTCCCCGCAACAGATGACCTGACCTTCATACATGACGGCAATGGTGTCCACGCATTCCTTGAGCTTGGAAATCTTGTGTTCGACCACCAGGATGGTTTTGTTATGCGCGTACTTTTTCAGCACCGCCACGACTTCATCGATTTCATGGTCGCCCAAGCCGGCGAATGGCTCGTCCAGCACGAGCGCCTTGGGTTCCGCCACAAAAGCCATGGCCAGTTCCAGCAGTTTTTTGCTTCCCAGGGACAGGTTACCCACGATATCGTTTTTGAGGTGTTCCAGTTCGAACATCTCGAGATTTTCCTGGACCTTGGAGGTGATGGTGTCGTGATGGAGGGTCCCGAAAAACATCTTCGGTGAAAAGGCCTTTGCCTCGCTTTTGCGGAAAAAGGAAAGCGCCATGTTGTCGCGTACGGAAAGATTGTCGAAAACGTGAACGAGCTGAAAGGTTCTGGCGATGCCCAGGGCCGCTCTTTTTTCGGGCGAATAATGCGTGATGTCCACCCCGTCCGAGAAGACCGATCCTTTTTCAGGAATATAGTATCCGGTGACGATATTGAGGAAGGTCGTTTTTCCCGCGCCATTCGGTCCGATGATACCGACCGTCTGCTTATGGCGAAGTTCGAAATCGACATTGTTGACGGCGACGAAGTCTCCGAACTGCTTGGTTACTCCGTGCGTGCTGAGAATAAGCGAGCTATCTTCCATAGGGGGCTCCGTAAGTCTGATGTTTCATGGCTGAAAAGCCGCGGCCGCTGAATTACGCCGGACGCGTCGGACGCTGTTTCGTCATGTGACCTGATTTCCGAGATCCCGTATTTCTTTTTCTGCTCCACCTTTTTTCAAGGGACCGAAAAGCGCCTTTTGGCCGGTCTCTGAATACTGACGATTCGCTTCCGAAAACGTGGGCCGTTTTGGGGTTCGGCGCGGCCGGTTCGACCGCCGGATATTCGCCAAGAGTAACGAATCGATGCGGCCGCGAAGAGGCGAGTTGGGCGTCTTGCGGACACATTTTTGCTCATGTTGTCTGACAATATGATTGTCAAGCAGTGTAGCTAAAATTGACTTCATGTCAACGAAAAAATCATGAAAACCTTACGTCCAAAACACGAACAACCGGTTATAATCGTGACCATTATCGGACACTCCGGGCGTCCAATCTTGATTCGCTCCGGCCTGTGTTCAAAAGGCTTTTTGGACATGTGTCCATTTCCTATTGGTTGGGGTACACCACGACCTTGACGGCGCCGCCGATCCGTTCCGTAAAGGTTCGGAACGCCTCGTCGATGTCCTTCAGATCGAAAGAATGCGTGGCCAGGGGCGCCAGCGACACCCTGCCCGACTTCAACAGCGAAACCGCGCGGCCCACGTTGGCCCATCCTTCTCCCCGCACCGTGTACATGGACTTGTTGTCCTTGCCCAGATGCGCGAAGTTGGTGTTGACCTCTCCCTCGGGAAAACCGAGCAAAAGGATCTTGCCCATGCGTTTGGCCATTTCGATGGCCATCTGGGGTCCGGTGACATTCCCGGAGGCCTCGATGACCAGGTCCGCGCCGATTCCGCCGGTTTCTTCCAGGATGACCTTGAGCGGATCTTCATTGCGGACGTTGATGACCCGGTCCGCTCCCAGCGAGGTTCCCATTTCCAGACGACTGTCGCGCGTCCCGATCAGGTAGACCTTGTCCGCGCACAGGGCCTTGGCGGTCGCCACCGCGATCAGTCCCAGCGGGCCCGGTCCGATAACCACCACCGTGTCGCCCACAATGTAGCCGCCTACGGTTTCATAGCCGTAGAGTACGCAGCCCAGGTTGGTGATCAGGGATGCTTCCTTGAAATCCACCGAATCGGGAATCTTATGGACCGTGTTGATGTGGTTTATGGCGTACTGGGCGAACCCGCCGTTGGTGGTGAATCCGTTGGCCCGATGGCCCTTTTTCACGTTTCCGTAATTGAGGCAGCCGGTGTAGTTTCCCACGCGGCAGTTGCGGCAGCGCAGGCAACCCAAATGGGCTTCCACGGCCACCCGGTCGCCGACGGCGACTTCATCCACCGTGTCGCCCACCGCCACCACGGTTCCGGCGTATTCGTGTCCGGGAATGAATGAGCCGTAAGGGGGCTGATGAGCCCAGGCCTTATCGATGAGGCTGACGTCGCTTCCGCATACCGCGCACGCTTCCACCCGCAGCAGGACATCCTGCGGACCGGGTACGGGCGTGTCGACTTCCTTGATTTCCAGATGGTTGGGACCCATCAGCACTGCTGCCTTCATTTTCTTCGGCGCTTCCATAGGCTTCTCCTGCTCCAACGGACGCGAATCGGTCGGATTTCCGCATCGACACGTTCGCCGTTTCTCCGCCGCGCCCGCTCAACGAACGATGGCGATCATGATGATAGTATTGTAAGATTGACAGACAATGATACAACAGGATAGCCGAAATGCGGTGGGTGTCAAGGAAAAATAAGGGCGTGAAAAACAGGCGGCGCGGGGAGTGAATCGGCGGTGGAAAACTTAGCGGGGAGCGGATTGGCGGCGGAAGGCGGAGGCGCCGGAAGGGTGTTAATTTTGGAATCTTAATTTTCTGGATACCCCGGTCAAGCCGGGGTATGACGAGGTGGTTGTTAGTCGTCATGCCCCGACTTGATCGGGGCATCCATTATTTCTACCGCTTGTGGCGCGGAACCGGAACGAGTAACGGTACATCACGAAAAGGCATAAAAACAAAATCGACAGCCTCCAATGAGGAGGGCTGGGGGCAACTTTTAGCAGGCGCAGCCAGCCAAGTCGTGGAATGATGAGATCGAGAGGATCGTTGAGTCGGACGGCAGGTGAGGTCTTTGTCGGCGGACAAGAGGAAAGGCGGGTCTATCATTTCGAGCGCAACGAGAAATCGCCTACAGGGGGCGCGGGGGAAGAAATTCCCCCGCCCTGTTCTTCATGTAATTCGCAAATCGGCTTTTAGTAACCCATGGATTTCAGGCTGGGAAGCGCCTTTTCGCCGCCAAAGTACCCATTGACGGTGAACACGTCGAATTTGCCTTTCCGTTCCTCGGGTGACTTGCCCTTGACCAGAAAGGCCAAATACTTGGAGACCAGTTCATGGTCTTCCCGGAAATGGACCTTGCCCTTGACGGTGTCGAATTCGGATTCCGCCAGAGCCTTGGCCACCTTGTCCGTATCGAACGATCCGGCCTTTTCCACCGCCTGGAAGAGAACGTCACATGCCACGGAAGCGATCACGCTGAAGGGGTCGGGCGGTTCGTTCCACATCTTGGTGTAGGCTTCGGTATAAACCTTGGCTTTTTCCACCAGTTCCGGGTCTTCGAATCCCGTCATGTTGTAGTACCAATATTCCAGGGCATAGAGGCCGTTAAGCGCCTGCGGGGGGATGCCCGCGGCCACCACGTTGGTGATCCAGGTATTGAACACCGTGCATTTTTCGTACAGGCCGAGCTGCTGGGCCTGGTTGAGGCAGGCGATGGCGTCGCCGCCGAACATGCAGGTCACGAAAACTTCGGCGCCGGACGCCTTGGCCTTGTTGATGACGGCCGTGTAGTCCGTGGTGCCCTTGGCCACTTCGGCAAAGCCCACGATCTCTCCGCCCATCTCCTCGCAAGCCGCCTTCAACCCTTCATGCGTGGTGGCGCCCCAGGAATCGCTACGGGACAGGTAGAATATCTTCTTCTTTCCTATGATCTTGATGGAGGAAGCGCCGGTAAGATAGCCGATGCTCCAGGGAGTGAAAGCCACGGAATAGGTCCCGATGGCCGGGTTGCCCTTCTTGAACGAATCCAGAGCCGGAACGCAGCAGGGCAGATAGGGGATTTTGGTTATCTTAACTTCCTCGTTGATGGCCGCGGCCATGGGGTTGTAGATGGAGCCGGTCAACCCGTTGATGCCTTCGCCCACCAGTTCACGGAAACGCCGCACGCCCACATCGAGCTTCAATTCATCGTCTTTTACGAGGACTTCGACCTTTACCTTGCCCCAGGGCATGTTGAGGCCGCCCTTTTTGTTGATTTCATCCGCCGCCAGCAAAACGGCCTTGCGCTGAGTTTCGGCGACACCCGCGAACGAGCCGCTCAGCGAGCTGAGAAAACCGAGTTTGTACACATCGGGGTCCTTGGCCGTCGCGCCGGACGGGAGCAGAATCAAAATTCCCACCAGAACGGCTACCACACCACATACGATTCTTCTCATAGATGCTCTCCTCACAAATTGGTTTTCATGTATGAAGACCGTGATCGAGTCGCGGAAAGGCGTTGAATGGCTGTTCAACGCCTGCTCCACACCTTTTATTCCGGCAGATTGTCGCTTGCGATAAGGTCGATCCCCGCCGAGATGTTCGGGACGATGACCGCGCCGACGGCTACGGGCGGGGAAACCGTCACTTTGGACAACCGTTCCATGCAGTTCATGAGATCGCCCTTGGGGACGGCCTCGGCCGTGCGCACCGGAAGCCTTTTGCGCGGGCTTCCCGCTATGGCCACGGTGGAAGTCAGCACCCGCCGGGGATCCTTGAATTCCTGCGCCACATAGTTCCGGCCCCTTTTGCAGCCGGCGCCCTTCATCTGGATCGACCCGTCTTCCTGCTTTTCCCAGACGGCGACCCGGCAACCCTTGGGGCAGGTGGTGCAAATCACTCTGGACTGTTCGTTCATATCAAAGCTCCTCGACCCGGACCTTGAGGGATGACTGTCCGCTTTCCATGGCCTGGAAAGCCTTCTTGGGCAGCTTGATCCGGATCATCTCGCCCGGGCGCGCATAGGGGAAGGACTTGCGATGGATGTCGCCGATGTGTATCCGCGTCCGCTTCAGAGGCTTTTTCACGCGTAGCGCGACGGTCACATCGCGGAGCCCGCTCACGTAATGCGGGGTGATCTGACCGATGGCGCCGTCCACTTCCAGGGCGATCCCCGTATCGGCTCCGGAACCGCGTCCCCTGAGCCGGCTCACCGCTCCCAGGGCGGCTATTTCGCCTTCGGTGGACACGTTGTCCACCAGATCGTTGACGTGCAGCACGTTGCCGCAGGAAAAGATTCCCGGCACGCTGGTTTCCAGCAAGTCCCCGACCACCGGCCCACCGGTCTTGGGGTCTATTTTCACGCCCGCGTTCCGGGAAAGTTCGTTTTCCGGAATCAACCCCACCGAAAGCAGCAGCGTGTCGCAGGCGATGTCCATTTCGCTTCCGGCCACGTAATTCCACTTCTCGTCCACTTTGGACACGGTGACGCCGTCCACCCGTTCCACGCCGTGGATTTCGGAAATGGTGTGGCCGAGCATGAGCGGGATATCGAAATCGTGCAGACACTGCACTTCGTTTCGGATCAGCCCGCTGGTGTAGGGGAGTATTTCCAGCACCGCCTTTACCCGCGCCCCTTCCAGGGTGAGCCTGCGGGCCATGATCATGCCGATGTCCCCGGAACCCAGCACCACCACTTCGCGGCCGGGCATGTATCCTTCTATATTGATGAGCTTCTGAGCGTGGCCGGCGGTGAAAATGCCCGATGGCCTGGACCCCGGCAGGTTGAGCGCCCCGCGCGGCCGTTCCCGGCAGCCCATGGCCAGGATGACCGCCTTGCAGCGATAGGTCTTGACGCCGCCCGTCGAGCTTACCACCCGGATTTCCCGGCGATCGTTCAATTCGAGCACGGAACTGCCCAGTTCCACGTCGACGCCCAGTTGTTCGGCCATGGAAACGTACCGGGCCGCGTATTCGGGACCGGTCAGTTCCTCTTGGAATTTCTCCAGGCCGAACCCGTTATGGATGCACTGTTTGAGGATGCCGCCGGCGCGGTCTTCCCGTTCCAGAACTACCAGGTCCCGGACGCCTTCCTCCCGCGCTTTCACCGCCGCCGCCAATCCGGCCGGACCGGCGCCGATCACCGCCACATCGATATCGATCGTTTTCATGACTCTCGCCCCTCCGGTTTCTTGGCGCAGCGTTGGCCCGGATCGAGGATAAAGGAGCAGGCGCCTTTCTTGGTGATGTCGGTGACCGGCTTGGACGTCTGCCGAGCCAGCAGGTTCAGGACCGTGGAGCCGCAGAATCCTCCCTGGCACCGGCCCATGCCCGCGCGAGTGAGGTGTTTGACCGAATCCATGGTCACGGCGCCGCGTTCGATGGCCGCCTTGATCTCCGCTTCGCTGATCGTTTCGCAGCGGCAGACGATCCGGCCGAATTCGCCGTTTTCCTCCACCAGCCGCTCCCGCTGTTCCTCGTCGGCGGAGGCGAACCGGCTCCAGCAAGGCCGGGATGGCGAGAATTGCTTGTTCTCCTCCATGCGCAGGCCCAGATCGGCGATCATGGACACGATCATATCCGTTATGGCGGGCGCCGCGGTGAGTCCCGGAGAGCCCACAACCGCGTGGATCACGCCGGGACGGGCGGACGAGTGATCGATATAAAAATCACCCTTGGGGGCCGCCGTGTTTTCCGAACGTAGCCCCGCGAAACTGGTGATGATGTCCCGTTCGGACAGTTCCGGGATCAACTCCCGTCCCATGTCCATGACTTCCCGCAGCTTGCCCGGAGGCACGGAGGTGTCCAATTTGTCGGTTGCCTCGGTGAAGGTTCCCAGGCCGAGAATGAGATTCCCGTGGGCGGTGGGGGCGATCACCTGGCTGTGCGCGCCGGAAAAGGTGCCGTACACCATGTGGCGGGTGAGGTGGGAAACCGATTTGTCGAAAATGGCCATGACCCCCTTGGTGAGGATCAGCTTGATATGGGTGTCCCCGACCATGGCGGCGATGTTTTCCGCGTACAGCCCGGCGGCGTTCACCACGGAGCGCGCGCGCAGATCGCCTCTGGAAGTGGCCACGGTGAAACCGTCCCGGTCGTTCCCGGCCAGCCCGGTCACCTGCGTTTCCATGAAGAGTTTGACGCCGTTACTCACCGCGTTTTCCGTAAGCGCGAAGGACCATTCGGGCGGATAGAGAACCCCCAGCCCGCGCACGTACAGCGCGGCCACCGCCTTGCGGGTGAGATGAGGCTCCAATTCACGGATCTTGTCGGGTCCGATGATTTCAAATCCAGTGGCCCCGAAGCCTTCGCCGCGCTTTTTGGCCGCTTCGAGGTTGGCCACGTGCGCGGGCTCCAGAGCCAGCCAGATTTCGTCGACGTCCCGGAACGGCAATTCCAGTTCGGCGGCAAGCTTGTGATAGCGCTGCGTCGCGTTGAGACAGAGCTTGCCCTTGAGCGACCCTTCCGGAGTGAAGTCTGGCGCGTGGATCTGGGCCAGCCCCGACTTGGTGACTCCGAAACCCGGAAAGGGCTCCTTCTCCACCAGGCCGATCCGCAGGTCGAACCGCGAAAGTTCGCGGGCCACCATCGAGCCGATAATTCCCGCCCCGATGACGACAACGTCAAAGGTTTCAGAAGGGTCGAACCCTTCGGAAGCGTTCCGATTCATTCCTTCCGCCTTTTCAATTACCTGGTCGCGGGCGCGAACACGTTATACAGAAGAACCGGTTCTTCCACGTTGCGAATGGCGTGCAGGGTGTTCGGGGGCACCATGATCACCATACCGGGTTTCAGCGGAAACTCTCCTTCGCCGTCGATGAACATGGTGGCCTTGCCTTCCAGCGCATAGATCAGGTCCGGCTGATCGCGATGAACGTGATCGGGCAGGGTCACTCCCTTTTCCAGGCGTATTTTCATGACGGTAATGGGGGACCCGTCCCTTTCGCGGGTCAGGAAAAACTGGATCTTTCCATTGACGTTCATGAAATGATCTTCCCATTCGACCTCGGACTCGTTTCTGATAAATGCCATGACTATATCCTCTGCTGTTATCTGGGGTTGTTATTCCTTGGAATTGTCGGGGGCTGGCCTTGAGAGACGTCTCGCGTCAGGGTAGCCCCTGAACGACGTTGGGCGCGAATTTCTGGTCAAACAATTCGTCGCGGGGTGGCGAGAAAATATCGACGAGTTCCACCTGCTCATCCAATGTTTCCCAGGCGTGGAGTTGATTGGAGGGAATGAGGTAGCCGTCGCCGGCCTGCAGTTCCAATCGTTCGTTTTCGGTGGGAAGGATGAGGGTAATCCGGCCTCGTACGATATAACCCGCCTGCTCCGCTTCATGCCGTTCGGCGGGCCAGTTCACGCGGGGCGCGAACCGGTACATAACCATCATGATTCGTTCGCAGCGGGTCACCTTGCGGGCGATATCGTCGTTAACCGTTTCCCAGGGGATGTCCCGCCATCTGATTCCGGCCGTTGTCCGTTCCATCGCCGGATCTCTCCATCGCTCGTGCGCTTGATTCAAAGGACGCTTCGGAAGCGCGTTCCGAAGCGTCCCTATCAGACTTTTATCAATAACCCATGGATTGGAGGGAGGGCAGAGCCTGATCGCCGCCGAAATATCCCTCGATGGTGAATACGTCGTATTTGCCCTTCTTCTGGGCGGGCGCTTTGCCCTTCACCAGAAATGCCAGGTACTTGGAAACCATTTCATGGTCTTCGCGGAAATTGACCTCGCCCTTGATGGTGTCGAACTTGGATTCCGCCAGCACCTTGGCGATCTTGTCTGTGTCAAAGGAACCGGCTTTCTGCACCGCTTCGAAAAGCACCTGGCAGGCTATGTAGGCGATGCTGCCGTACGCGTCGGGCGGCTCGTTCCACATTTCCACGTGAGCCTGGGTGTAGGCTTCAGCTTGTTCCACCAGCTTCTTGTCCTCGAAGCCTTCCATTCCGTAGTAGTAGTATTCCAGTGCGTAGAGACCTTCGAGCGCTTCCTCGGGAATGCCCGTGGCGACCACGTTGGTGATCCAGGTATTGAAAATGGTACAGGTCTTGGACAGGCCGAGCTGCTGAGCCTGGTTGATGCAGGCGATGACGTCACCGCCGAACATGCAGGTCACGAACACGTCGGGTTTGATGGCCAGAGCCTTATTGATAATGGCCGTATAATCCGTGGTGCCTTTGGGAACTTCGGCAAAGCCCACGATTTCTCCGCCATATTCCTTGCACGCGGCCTTCAGGCCTTCATGCATGGTGCTTCCCCAGGAATCGGAACGGGACTGGAAGAAGATCTTCTTCTTGCCCAGGGTCTTGATGCAGGAAGCGCCCGTCAGGTAGCCGATACTCCAGGGGGTGAAAGCCACGGAATAGGTGCCGATGGCGGGGTTGCCTTTTTTGAACGAGTCCATGGCGGGAACGCAACCGGGCAGGTAGGGTATTTTGGTGATTTTGCATTCTTCGTTGAGGGCCGCGGCCATGGGATTGTAGATGGTTCCGGTCAGGGCGTTGATGCCGTCGCCCACCAGTTCGCGGAAACGCCTTACGCCAACGTCCAGCTTCATTTCATCGTCTTTTTCGATGAGTTCCACTTTGACTTTGCCCCAAGGCATTTCGAGGCCGCCTTTTTTGTTAATTTCCTCCACCGCCAGAATCGTGGCCTTTTTCTGCGTCTCGGAGACCGCGGCGAACGGACCGCTCAGTGAGGTCATGAAGCCGAGTTTAAATACCTCCGGGTCCTTGGCCGAAACGAGGCTTGGACACAAAAGTAAAGTTCCCAGCATGACGATCACCACATTACGTACAATCCTTCTCATAGTTACCCTCCTCCATTATTGGTTGGTTCGCACGTTGGATCACCGCATCAAAACCTGACGCATATGCGGAGTAGTACCGGAAAGACCGCAGACCTCGGCCGCTCCCCAAGGGCGGGGCGTCACATATGAAAGAATACTGCACATTTGTGCAGTAAATGCACATTTGTTTGTCATAAAATACTTTGTTCACCCTTCTTTGTCAAGATCTTTTTATATATCGGAACACTCCGCCAATATCGCCCCGCAGCCGGTCGTTCGGGTGGCCACCATGAACAATTGCACATTTACTTCCCCTTACCGTTCCACGCGAACGATTCCTTGCCCGAATCGAGACAAGGCCTCCCGTTCCCGCCTCTCCGGGTCTCCCCCGGCGCCGAAAAAGACGTTTCCCGCGTTGCGCGGAATTCCGCCGAAATACCCCTTTTTCCTTGTTAAGAAAAAAAGGGAAAGGGCCGATAGGCCTATTAAATTATAAAGATTCTAGACGTCAGGCTCCTGATTTTAAATATTTCGTCCTACCGCTCTCGGGAGAAAAGTTAATCTCATGAGACGGCCGTCACGATGATCGATCCTTACTGACACTATATCGGCGCCCTCATAAGGAGAAGCGATGTTTCGCCCGGATTAAACTCCATTCCCTTTCCATTCACGCCCTTACCGATAACCATGGATGTTTTCTCGATCCTCGCTTCATTGAAACAAAGCATATAAGGCGGGAAAATGCCATGAATCATGGCCGTTGTCGGCAATCGCACGAATACGTTCAGGGTTGGTTACTATTGAAGAGGTCTGTTGATGAACAAGTCGGGCAATCCATTTTTGGAAGAAGCGTACGAACTGATTATCGAACTGGAAAACGCGCTCCTGGAGCTTGAAGAAACTCCGGATGACATGGATCTGATCGGCCGTGTCTTCCGCGCCATGCACACCATAAAAGGTTCCGGGGCGATGTTCGGCTACGACAACGTCGCCGCGTTTACCCATGAACTGGAAAGCGCCTTCGATCTGGTTCGGGAAGGCAAGCTCTCGGTCACCACCGAACTGGTGAACCTGTCCCTGTCCGCCCGTGATCGGATCAAGTCCATGCTGGACGCCTCGGTAAGCGGCGCCGCCGTGGACGAGGAGCGATCCCGGGAGATATTGGACAGATTGCAGGCGCTGATCGGACCGCCGGATGAAGATTCGGACGAAGCGGTTGACGAAGCGAAGCATTCGAACGCTCCCATCGAACGGAAGCCCGAATCGAAGGACGAGCCCGAATGCGAGGTGACCTACCGCATCCGCTTCAAACCCGGCCCGGAAACCTTTAAAACCGGGACCAATGCCCTGCTGCTCCTGAACGAACTCCAGGAACTCGGCCAATGCCACACCATCGCGCAGACTGGAAAAATACCGGCGTTGATCGACATCGATCCCGAGGACTGCTTCGTCTACTGGGACATCATTCTGACGACCGATAAAGGCGTCAACGCCATCGAAGACGTGTTCATTTTTGTCGCCAATACCTCCACGGTCAAAATCGACGTGATCGACGATCCTTCCGAGGACGGAGAAGAACTCGACCACAAGAAGCTGGGCCAGATCCTGGTGGAACGGGGCGATCTGACCGAAGAGGACATCGAAAAAGCCGTCCGCGGACAAAAAAGGATCGGTGAGATCCTGGTGGATTCGGCAAACCTGGACCGGGCGGTCGTGGATTCCGCCCTGGCCGAACAGGAGTTGATCCGGCAATCCCGCAAAAAAAGGCGGGAAACGGAAAACGCCTCCAGCGTCCGCGTGGCCGCCAACAAATTGGACACCCTGGTCGATCTGGTGGGGGAACTGGTCACGGTCCAGGCCAGGCTCCGCCAGAAGGCCGCGCACGATAACGATCCCGAACTGACCAACATTTCCGAGGTCGTCGAACGGCTGACCGGCGAACTTCGGGACAACACCATGAGCATCCGCATGATGCCCATCGGTGGGGCTTTCGGCAAGATGAAGCGGTTGGTGCGCGACCTGTCCCAGGAACTAGGCAAGGAAGTGGTCATGGTCACCGAAGGCGGAGACACCGAGCTGGACAAAACCGTCATCGAACAGCTCAACGACCCGCTGGTGCACATCATTCGCAACAGCATCGATCACGGTATCGAGGAACCCGAAACGCGCAAGGCCGCGGGCAAACCCCCGCAGGGATCGATTCGGCTTTCCGCCGAACATTCCGGGGCCAGCGTGTTGATCCGTATCGAAGACGACGGCGCGGGCCTCGATCCCGGAAGGATTCGCGAGAAAGCCGTGTCCAAAGGACTAATAGCGCCCGACGCCTCGCTGACCGAAGCGGAAACCTTCGCCTTGATTTTCACTCCCGGCTTTTCCACGGCCGAGACCCTGTCCGGAGTGTCCGGCCGGGGAGTGGGCATGGACGTGGTCAAAAGCAGCATCGAACGACTGCGGGGCAGCGTGGAAATATCCAGCGTCCGGGGCAAGGGAACCACGATCATTTTAAAACTGCCCCTGACCCTGGCCATTATCGAGGGGCTCCTGGTGGACATCGACAAGTCCAAGTACGTCCTGCCCCTGTACGCCATCGAACAGTGCGTGGAGTTGAGCCGGCAGGATGTGGACCGGACCAACGGACGAAACGTTCTGAATATCCGGGGCCGGGTCGTGCCCTATATTCCGTTGCGCGAGCGATTCAAAATACTGGGCGCCCCGCCGGACATCGAACAGGTGGTCATCAACGAAGTTGACGGACAGCGCATCGGCATCGTGGTGGACCGAGTCATCGGTGAACGCCAGATCGTCATCAAGACCATGAGCCGGCTGTACCAGAACATTCAGGAAATCTCCGGGGCGACCATCCTCGGGGACGGCACGGTGGCGCTGATCATCGACGTGCCCAAACTGATCGCCAGGACACGAACAGAGGAACGCGCGGCCGCATGACATCGTTTGCTCAAAATACTTCGGAGCGCTTGGACACGGGGACCGACCGGCGCGCTTTGTCCTCGTCCCCGCAGCTCCTGTCGGACAAAACGTTCCATCTTTTCAGCGAGTTCATCACCGCCGAGGTGGGCATCAAGATGCCCCTGTCCAAAAAGACCATGCTTCAGGGGCGGCTGCAGAAAAGATTGCGCCTGTTGGGTTTGAATTCATTTGAAGATTACGCCCGGTATGTGTTCAGCCCCGAAGGCAAGGACCGGGAATTGGTGCACATGCTGGACCTGGTGACCACCAACAAGACCGATTTCTTTCGCGAATCCACACATTTCGATTATCTGGCCGGCGTGGCCGCGCCCGAACTCATTCGCGCCGCCGGGGCGGGCGTGCGCCAAAAGCTTATGGTGTGGAGCGCGGGCTGCTCCACCGGCGCCGAACCCTACACCCTGGCCATGGTGTTGAGCGATTTCGCCGACAAGGTGGACAGGTTCGGCTTTTCCATCCTGGGAACGGACATCTGCACCCATGCGCTGGACAAGGCCGTCAGAGCCGTTTACCGGGAGGATGAACTGGCCCCGGCGCCGCTGGAGATGAAAAAACGCTACCTTTTGAGAAGCAGGGACCATAACGCCCGCCTGGTGCGGATCGTTCCCCGGCTGCGCGCCATGGTTCAGTTTCGAAGACTGAACTTCATGGAGTCGGAATTTCCCATCGAACAGCCCGCGGACATCATCTTTTGCCGGAACGTCATTATTTATTTCGATCGCCCCACCCAGGAGGCGGTTCTGAAACGCATCTGCGGGCACCTGAAACCCGGCGGTTTTCTATTCATGGGCCATTCGGAGACCTTGCACGGCCTGCGCCTTCCGCTGGTTCAGACGGCCACGTCCATTTACCGGAAAAAAGCGGACGCGCCGATAGTCCAAAGTAAATGAAATTGCAAGGTATAGAGAGACCTTAAAGATCCATAAACGACTAAAATCATGTGAGAAATATGTTGAGCCACCACTAGCGACAAGAAGGAGACATGGAAATGAGACTGACCATTAAGGCGCGGCTGTTCGGGGGATTCGCCCTCGTATTGATACTGATGGTGATATCCGTCGTTCTGGCCATGGATAAACTTGCCGATGTCGATAAGATGCTCACCCAGATCGTGAGAGGATCGGCGCACGAAGTCAAGCTCGCCGACCGGATCAATCAGGGATTACTGGAGATTACCCGCGCGGAGAAGAATCTTATCCTGGCCGACAATGTGGAGCAAAAGGAAACGTACGCCGCCTATATCGATCGGGTGGAAAAGGAAATGGAAAACCATCGCCAGGAACTTAAGGAGCTGTCCGACGAAAACGGCAAGGCGATGCTCGATAATTTCGCCGGCGCCTGGCAGGAGTACCTCACCGTTCATAAACAGGTCAGGGAACTGGCCTTTCTCAACTCCAACGTAAAGGCCGAACAACTGTCCGAACACGAGGCCAAGGAAGCCTATGATCGGGCGTCGGCGGCCATCGCGGCGATCGTCGCGGATAACGACCGGGAAGCCGCCGGGGCGGTGGACATGGCGGACCTCAAACATATCGCCGAAAAAGCGAAACTGGCCGAACGTATCAACCGGAATCTGGTGGAGCTTCAGCGCGGCGAGAAGAACATGATCCTGGCGTCGACTCAGGCCGATAAGGAACCTTCGCCAAATCCATGGAAAAGGTCCGGGAAGAATCTGGAAGACCCGGTTGAAGACCCTGGAAACGCTCGCCTCGGCCGACGAACGAGCCGAACTCAAGAAATTCAAGGAGCAATACGCGCTGTATCTTGGCCTCCACGCCAAGGTCATGGATCTCGCCCGGGAAAACGGCGATAACCGCGCCTTCGATCTGGCGTCGGGCAAGGGTCAGGAACTGGCCGATAAAAGCCAGGAACTCATGGAAGAGATCGTCGTGAAAAACGAGAAGGACATGGAGGCGGACAAGGCCACCAGCGACCGTGATTACGCTTCCGCCCGGAACTTCCTGATCGGGCTCGCGGGCGTCAGTCTTCTGCTGGGAATTGGCCTGGCGCTGTGGATCGCCATCAACATCAGCAGGGGGCTCACCAACGCCATGAATGTGACCAAGGCCGTGGCCGAAGGCGATCTGAGCAAGGAAGTCGTGATCTGCAGCCGTGACGAAATCGGCGATCTCCTCGGCTACATGAAGAACATGGTCATGAATCTACGCGACACCGCCCAGGCGGCGGACCGATCGCGGACGGCGATCTGAGCGATCCGGGTAAAGGCGCATTCTCCGAAAAGGACACGCTGGGCAAGGCGCTGATGCAATATGGTGGAAAAACTGCGTGAAGTGGTCTCCGACGTAAAGACGGCGGCCGACAACGTGGCCGCCGGAAGCCAGCAGATGAGCGCCAGCTCGGAAGAGATGAGCCAGGGCGCCACCGAGCAGGCGGCCGCGCCGAGGAAGCCTCTTCCTCCATGGAAGAGATGGCGGCCAATATCCGCCAGAATTCCGACAACGCGCAGCAGACCGAAAAAATCGCCCAGAAGGCGGCCGAGGACGCGCAGGAAGGCGGCAAGGCAGTTCCCGAAACCGTCGCGGCCATGAAGGAAATCGCGCAGAAAATATCCATCATCGAGGAAATCGCGCGCCAGACCGACCTTCTGGCGCTCAACGCGGCCATCGAAGCGGCCCGGGCCGGAGAGCACGGCAAGGGCTTTGCCGTGGTGGCGTCGGAAGTCAGAAAGCTCGCCGAGCGCAGCCAGACGGCCGCCGGCGAGATCAGCAAGGTTTCCGCAAGCAGTGTCGAAGTGGCCGAAAAAGCCGGTGAGATGCTCAGCCGCATGGTGCCGGATATCCAGAAGACCGCCGAACTGGTCCAGGAGATCGCCGCCGCCAGCAACGAACAGAACACCGGCGCCGAACAGATCAACAAGGCCATCCAGCAGTTGGACCAGGTCATTCAGCAGAACGCCTCGGCGTCCGAGGAAATGGCGTCCACGGCGGAAGAGCTGTCCAGCCAGGCCGACCAGTTGCAAGGTTCGGTCGCTTTTTTCAGGATCGACGCCGGAAACGAAAAGCGTTCCCGGCAGGCCGCCCGCTCCATGGCCAAAACGTCTTACGCCTCCCATATCGAAGCGCCCCAAAAGGCGATCGACGGATCGGACGGCGGATCTTTCAAAACCCATGAAAAGACCGACTCAAAGGCCGCCGAAGCTCACGGACGCAAAGGTAACGGTAATGGCAACGGTAACGGCGCCAAACACCCTGAAGGTTTCGCGTTCAACATGGGCGGAAGAGGACCGGAAGGCGACGCGCTGGACGGCGAGTTCGAACAGTATTAAGGCGAACGGGGAGTTTCCGGACGAGATCCGGACTCCCCGCCCGTAAAAGGAGAAACATATCGTGGAAGAGTCGAAAATAACCCAAACCGCCCTGTATCTGACCTTCAAACTCGGAAAAGAGGTCTTTGCCATCGATGTGTACCAGGTGCGGGAGGTGCTGGATCTAAGCCCCATTACCAAAGTGCCCCAGGCCGCCGATTTCATGCGGGGGGTTATCAACGTCCGTGGCAGCGTGGTGCCGGTGGTGGACATGCGGATGAAGTTCGGCATGCCTCCGGTTGAAAATACGGTGGAAACCCGGGTGGTGGTGATGGAGGTCATGGTGGAAAGCGAACTGCTCGTGCTGGGCGCCCTCGCCGATTCCGTGCACGAGGTGCTGGAACTGGAGCCCGAACAGATCGAGGCCCCGCCCAAGATCGGCGCCCGGTGGCGCAACGAACTCATCAAGGGCATCGGTAAACGGGACGATCAGTTCATCATCATCCTCGATCTCAACCGCTTCTTCTCCGTCGGAGAACTGGCCATCGCCCAGGAGACGGACGAAGACGCCGATAACCCGGAACCCCTGGCCGCCGCCGGATAGGTCCGCGTTCATACCAGTATTATTTACACGTTCATACCAGTATTATTTAAAAGGCGGGAACTTCGATCCGCCGCAAGCAATGGCGCTCCGGAAAAACCACTTGAACCTGAACCGTAAGGGATATGGAAAATCAGCCTCTTCTTGGTCAAAGCGTCGGCGCATCCGATTTCCGTCATCAAAACATTGGTTGCGAAATGAAAGATAAAATTAAGGTTCTTGTGGTTGACGATTCGGCGGTGGTGCGCCAGACGCTTCAGGAGATCCTGAATTCCGACCCCGATATCGAGGTTACCGCCACGGCCTCCGATCCTTTCGTGGCGGCCGATAAAATCCGTAAATCCGTGCCGGACGTCATCACGCTCGATGTGGAAATGCCCCGTATGGACGGAATCACCTTTCTGCAGAAAATCATGGCCCAGCATCCTATCCCGGTGGTCATCTGTTCCAGCCTTACAGGAAAAGGGGCCGAAACAACCCTGAAGGCGTTGGAATGCGGCGCGGTCGAAATTATTCAGAAGCCCAGGATGGGCACCAAGCAGTTTCTGCAGGAATCGAAAACCCTGATCTGCGACGCCGTCAAGGCCGCCAGTCAGGTCAGGTTGCGAAAAATCTCGCCGGCCAGGGAGATTCAGCCCAAGCTGACGGCCGACGCGGTGCTCGCCAAGCCCATCGGCTCCAAGGCCATGATCCGGACCACCGAGAAGGTCGTGGTCGTGGGCGCGTCCACCGGAGGAACCGAAGCCCTGCGGGTGTTTCTTGAAGCCCTGCCCTCCAACGCTCCCGGCATGGTCATCGTGCAGCACATGCCGGAAAATTTCACTTCCTCCTTCGCCCAGCGGTTGAACAGCCTGAGCGCCCTGACCGTAAAAGAGGCCGCCGACAACGATTCGGTGCTCCCGGGACGGGCGTTGATCGCTCCGGGCAACAAACATTGCCTGCTCAAGCGCAGCGGCGCCCGCTATTACGTGGAAATCAAGGACGGTCCCCTGGTCAGCCGCCACCGGCCTTCCGTGGACGTGCTGTTTCGTTCCGCGGCCCGTTACGCGGGCGCCAACGCCGTCGGGGTGATCATGACCGGCATGGGCGACGACGGGGCTCTGGGCATGCTGGAAATGAAACAGGCCGGCGCGTTCAATCTCGCCCAGGACGAGGCCACCTCGGTGGTTTTCGGCATGCCCAACGAAGCCATAAAACGCGGCGCCGTGGACCGGGTGCTGCCGCTGCAAGCCCTGGCGGGGGCCATTCTGCGTGAGTGACGTTTGCTTCCTGTTCCGACAAATTTATTGGCCGTAGACAATCATGCCTGTATGTTATCGGTCCGACGGTTTCAGCCAGGCAACATCATAGGGCTCCAGGTTCAGCGACAATTTGCCCTTATCCGCCTGCCATTCCTTTTCGGAGAGGACATCGCGCCACCGAGTCTCATCCATACCGAGTTCAGACAGTGAAATCACGACATTGCATGGTCTGGCGGTGACATTGGTAAGGGCCAGGATGCGCTGGTCATTTTCCGGTGAAGTCCTCAAAACCGCAAAGACGTTCGGAGATATCATGAGCACGCGCTGGTCCCCCTGGGGATGAAAGGCGCGGCGGGTCGTGCGCGCCAAGGCAAGTTTACTTCCATAGTGGCGAATCAGTGAAAGCTTTGAGTGGGAGCCATTAAGCGCTTCCGAAAGCGTCGGGACATCGATCACCCCCCGGTTAACATCCCTGTTGTGTTTTGTTCTGTTGAAAAGTTCATAATCATTGGACGTTCCGGCAACACCGTGAGCGTATATGCCCGGAACTCCCTGGATCGCAAAGGCGATGCTCCTCGATGCGACATAACGCTTCACTTGTAAAAGAACATCCTCTCCATTATCGTCCTTGTTAATGGCGCTCCACCAGGTTGAGTTTATTTCGTACGGTTCCTCGGAAAAGTCTTCGGTCATTTTATACGAAATAAGCGCGCCGTTTTCTTTTGCCTTTTGAATGATGAAATCAATATCCTTCTTTGGAAGAATATTCCTGACTCCCATCAACCCGATTCCGTCGTGGGTGTCCAGAATATTAAAAAACGTGGCGCTATCGGATTCAATCCTCAAATCCCGCGTCCACTCGGAAACGGCCGTCGCATTCCCGGTATAAAACGTATGAAGGACAAGGGGAGGCAACGCGAAGTTATAAACCATGTGGGCCTCATCATAACCATTTCCAAAATAGGAAACATTATCCTCATGAGGCACGTTGGTCTCTGTGACCAAAGCCACGCCGGGAGCGACAGCCTCCAACACATCACGCAGAAGCTTTACGATTTCGTGTGTCTCGGGGAGATGAACGCATTCGGTCCCCGGCTCCGCCCAAATATAGGTCACGGCGTCCAGGCGAAGCATGTCCGCCCCACGGCGCACATAAAAAAGCAATCCTTCGATCACCGTCATCAAGGCGTCCGGGTTTCTGAAATTGATATCGATCTGATCTTCGGAAAAGGTGGTCCACACATACCTCGGGCCGTCAACAGTGTGGAACTTTGTGAGAATGTCCGATGTCCTGGGCCGAAAAATTTTGCTTCGCTGATCCGCGGTTAATTCGTCGGGGGAGTTATACGAGATAAAAAAATGTTTAAAGCGCGGGTTTCCCCTCAGAAATTCTCTGAACATCCTGGATTTTGACGAACAGTGATTCAACACTCCGTCAAACATGAGATTATATTCATCCGCCATATTCAGGATATCGTCCCAGGTACCCAGGTTCGGGTCAACCATCCTGAAATCCACTATGGCAAAGCCTCTGTCCGAGGAATACGGAAAAAAAGGAAGAATGTGCAGCGTATTGATCGCGCCGCGATTGAAGGTCCTGACAAAATTGTGCAGTACGGCCAGAGGAGTTTTTCCCTCCCCGTGGATCATATCCCCATAGGTAATCAGAACCATGTCTTTTTCGGTAAAACGTTCCTTAGGATCGACCTCCTTCTCCATTTCCACCAGTTCCCGGGATTTATGAGCGTGATGCGCCTTGAGAATCCGTTCCAGTTCGGGTAACCATTTTTCCGCTTCGGTCTTGCCGTACAGGAAGGATAGGCGCGAAAATAACCGTTCCCGGGTCTCGTGGGAAATCTCGAGGAGCGGTTTGGTAAAATCCGGCTCCGGGTTGTATCGGATTTTGCTGAGCCTTTTCGAATTTCCGGACGCGCGGATTTCCAATGGGTTTTCTCTGTTCGATTTATCCAATGTCTCGTTCTCTCCTTTATCGTATCTACCGTTCGTATGTTTCGATAAAGCCGATAAAATGCTCTCATCACGACATCATGCGTTCGAATGATGAATACCATTTTCTTCATTGTCGGCCATGCGCGGGGGTTATGTCCATAACTTCCCCTGCATTTTTTCTTCCCAAAGTCATAAGTTCCTCATGGACCCCTTTGTCGAAAGGGTTCCTGAACATGATGGCGCTTGTTTCAAGGAATCAAAGGGGGGATCGGCTCCATTCGGATTCGCTTGTTTCCAAGGGGCCAAGAACCGGCGCGGGATGCCTGACTCGGTATAAATTCATTTATTTCAGTTAATTATTGACAATAAATAACGTCGCTCCTTAAAATAATAGTGTTTCTACTCACAGGCGGCTTCATTCCCTCTTTCCTTCACCATTTCATTCTGATTATCTGGCGCGCGTTTCCAACTGCAGCCTACGATTCAGCCCAGGTTCCGCGCGGTCCGCCGAACAATTTTGATTGATTTTTTACATGATTGCCGCCCGGATTCAGGTGTGGCGTATGAAGTGCCAAAATTGTCAGGCTGAAAACACGCCGGATTCCAGGCTCTGCAAAGAGTGCGGCCGGCGCTTGCAAATATCCTGCGCAACGTGTGGTCAAATCAACCCGCCCGGAAGCAGATTCTGCAATGAATGCGGTCAGCGTTTGCAAATATCCTGCGCAACGTGTGGTCAAATCAACCCGCCCGGAAGCAGATTCTGCAATGAATGCGGTCAGCGTTTGGACACATCCCCCTCACTAAGTCCCAATTTTTTATCTCCCGAAACAAAACTGGCAAAACTGGAACGCTATCTGCCAAAGGGCGTTGCCGAGAAGATCCTGGCTCAGAAAGATCGAATCGAAGGCGAGCGAAAACAGGTCACGGTGATGTTCTGCGACATGGCCGGATTTACGGCCTTTGTGGAACAAATCGGTCCTGAAGCAGCTTACTCCATCATGGACCAGGTGTATGAAATTCTTATTCATAAGGTGAGCGATTACGGGGGGACCGTAAATGAATTGACCGGAGATGGGGTTATGGCCCTTTTTGGGGCCCCTCTCGCGCTGGAGGACGCGCCGCAACGCGCTATCTGGTCCGCGCTGGCCATACACAGGGAGATGATTCGTTTCAGCGAACGAATAGCCAAGGACCATGGAATCGGACCTCTACGAATGCGCGTCGGGATCCACGCGGGACCTGTGGTGGTGGGCATTCTGGGCAATGACCTCCGTCTGGATTTCAAGGCCGTGGGAGATACGGTGAACCTGGCCTCAAGAATGGAGGGAATGTCTGAACCGGGAACGACGTACATTACCGAGGACATCGTCAAGCTTTCGGAGGGCTTTTTCCGATTCGAATTTTTGGGGCCTCGATGGGTAAAAGGCAAGCGACATCCGGTCAACGTTTATCAGGTTATAGCGCCCAGCACGCGCAGGACCCGATTCGATATCAGCGCCGAACGCGGGCTCACGCCCTTTGTTGGAAGAACAAAAGAGCTGGAGCTTCTCCTGGACGCCTTTGGTCGCGCCAAAGAGGGGCAAGGAGAAGCTTTTTCGATTATCGGAGAAGCCGGGGTAGGAAAATCCAGGTTTCTCTATGAATTCAGGAAGGCGGTAGCCAACGAGGATATCACCTTCCTCGAGGGGAAATGTCTTTCATACGCTCGAGGGGCCGCCTATCACCCCATTATCGATATTCTGAAGACCACGTTCGATATTCGCAAGGATGACGACGCTCGGGAGATCCGCGATAAAGTAACGAGAGGCGTGAAGCTCTTGAAGGTTCAGGAAGCCTCCGTGGCGCCGCACATTCTGGATCTCTTGATGGTGAAGGACAGCGGGGTGAACTATACCGCCATGAGCCCCGAAGCCCGGAAAGATCGCACCATCAAGGCCTTGAACCAGATCATTCTCAAAGCTTCGGAGATCCGGCCTCTGGTCATGGCCGTCGAGGACCTCCACTGGGTCGACAGGGATTCGGAAGAGGCCTTGAGCTATTTTTCTGAAAGCGTCAAAAACAGGAGCGTCCTGGCTATCTTCACCTATCGCCCTGAATTCATGCATCCCTGGGGCGGAGAATCCTATCATCGCGAGATAACGCTGAACAGGCTGTCCGCCAATGAGGTCCACGCGGTGGTCGCGCATCTGTTGGGAACTCAACAGGTCGACAGCGATGTCGAGCGATTGATCCAGGAGAAGACCGAAGGGGTGCCTTTCTTTATTGAGGAATTGTTCAAGTCTCTGAAGGATCTGAAGATCATCGAGAAAGAGAACGGCGTGTACAAGGTAAAGAAGGACCTGCGGGCGGTAGCCAGAGTGGACTCGGTGAAATACCAGACCTCTTCACGAGCCGACTTGCCACTCTTGGTCAGCATGTCCATCTGATTGTAGCCGTCCAGATAAACCTTGTACTCCGTGCCGTTGAGCGTCTTACCGTTTTTCAGGTCCGCCGCGATGTCACCCTCGTAGCCAGCGGCGGCGACAAATGTGGGGAACCAGTCCAGCCCGGACATGACTTCGTTGATGACCTGGTTGGGTTTGACCTTGCCCGGCCAGCGCATGACACAGGGAACACGGAAGCCACCCTCGGTGCCCATGCCCTTCCAGCCTTTGAACGGAGTAGTACCCCCGTCAGGCCAGCTAAAACCCTCGGTACCATTGTCGGTGGAGACGACGACGATGGTGTTGTCAGCGACACCCATTTCCTCGAGTTTGTTCATCACATCGCCAATGATGTCGTCAAACTGGGCCATGCCGGCTTCCTCGATGCTCCAACCGTTTTGCGAGGTCCGCATCTTCTGGTACTTCGGCGCGAGGTGGGTGAACACATGCATACGGGTCGGGTTGAGCCAGATGAAAAACGGCTTATTTGCGTCCTGGGCCTTCTTCATGAAATTGAAGGTATGTTCAAGGATCACGTCATCGACCGTCTCCATGTTCAGCTTGACGCCCTCGGTCGGATGGGGCGGGAGTGGACCCTCGTCAACGATCCTCTGTTTGCCCACCTTGCCCCAGCGGGGATCGACCGTCGGATCGTCTTTGTCGGTCGCAAAGCAGTGCAGCACATTGCGCGGGCCGACCTTGTCCAGCAGGTCCTTGGGATAATTCGGGTGCCAGGGGTCCTCCATGGCGTCAAGGTGATAGAGATAGCCGAAGAATTCGTCGAACCCATGGCGGTGGGCAGAAATTCATTTCTATCCCCCAGATGGTTCTTACCGAATTGCCCAGTCGCGTAGCCCAGTTCTTTCAGAGCGGTAGCGATGGTCACCGCCGCCGCCGGGATGCCGATTTTGGCTCCAGCCTGGCCAACCGTCGTCAAACCGGTGCGGATCGGCAACTCGCCGGTGATAAAATTGGCTCGGCCGGCCGTGCAACTCGCCTCGGCATAGTAGTCTGTGAAGATGGCGCCTTCACTGGCGAGTTTGTCGATATGAGGGGTCCGTCCGGCCATCATGCCGCGGTGATAGGCGCCGATGTTCCACATGCCGATGTCATCGCCCATGATAAAGACAATATTGGGTTTCTTCCCTGGTGTTCCGGCCTCCGCCGCGAGTACAGGGACCGCCGCCGCAAGAAGAATCACTACCACGCAGACAGCTAGCGCAATCTTTGTGGCAAATACTGCCCTCTTTCCTTGTTGCTCCATCTTGATTCCTCCCATGGTGTCCTTGTTGCGTACGTTTAACGCGTTATGCTCGACCTTGCCTTTTCAGTAGGCTGGTACGGATAAACTCTTATCGCGCGGCATCTGAAAACATCCGAAGGAAACATAGGGTGGTTAATGTTAAAAATTTCAAAGAGGATTCCCAACGACTTTGAAACTCGATAATGAAGAGCGTTTTACGCGTTGAGGCGAACTTCCGGAATGGTACTAAAGATTATTTTAGAACAGGTAGGCTTTTATATCCAAACAATTTTTAAAAATATTTAAATCAGAGGAGTATTCATAATATTTATGACAACATAAACAACATATAAGAAGGTAATTTTCAGTAAAAAGCCAATTATAATCTTATACATTATTCGGCGCTCCGGAGTGTCGCGATTGCCGACATCCGAGTTCCACGCCCGCAATCCGCGAGTGTTGTAGAGACGGAGACGCTATGAACTAGGTAGCCGGACTCTGGGGGAGATGCGTACCCGTGAGAGCGAAAATCATCGCCATAAAGAACGCCTGAATGAGCCAGCCGATAAGGCATACCGCCACGGCCCGCCAAGCGCTTCGGTAATCCAGGGCCTGTCGAACCGCAATGACCATGGCCACCAGCATCCAGACAGCGGCAATGAGAAAGACAATGGTCGTAAGCGCGGGGATGACGCCCAGGACGCGAATGATCCCGGGCGAGCTGGCAAAACCAATGGTGCGCAGCAGTTCACCATAATCACTTCGAGTTTGCGGCTCCGGCAGAATTCGAGTACCGATGAAATAGGTCAGGCCGGCCCATACCACCCATCCCGTCAATGCGAGCACTGATCCTATCAGCAAGCCTCCCAGTCCCATCTGCTGAATGGCTCCGATGCCGGCTGCGACGTTTGAGATTAATACCACCCCCACGGCTTGCCCCATGGCTGAGCGGTCCGCCTCCACCTCCTCGTACACTTCAGGATTCAGCTTGGCCGAAAGCAGTATGCGATTCGCGAAAGATGACATGGCTTCTCCTTTCAGGATAGCGGAATTTTACATTTATTGTACCACCAATACCGGAATCCCTACCTTGTGACGCACCGGATCAACTGTTTGCCCCCATATCAGGCCGCCGATCAAGCGGTGTCCGTGCGATCCCATAACCAACATATCGACTCCGTGGGATTCGGCAAAACTGATCAGTTCCTTGGAAGGATCACCGTGGGGAAGCGCGACTTCGACCGCAACCCCGGCGGCGCGGACCTCAGTTGCAATTTCCAGCAGGTATTGTTCGTCGTCACGAGTATGTTCGTCGTACACATCCTTGCTGTAGACCTGCGTTGGAGCGGAATCGATCACGTGGATCAGGGTAAGCAGCGCTTTCTCCGCTTTCGCCAAGGATAGAGCGCGGCTGACAATTTCGGTGTCGGCTTCGGTTCTCCCCAATGCCGCCGCGATATGTTTTAAGTGATGTGTCGCGATCCCCTCGATAACCGCCGAGGCTCCGGAAGACTTCTCTTCTTTCCAGCTTTTTTGCCCACGAATTATGGGAAGCGCAATAATATACAAGAGGAATAACGATAGCGCGGAAGCAACGCCGATCGTAAGAATTGTAACAAGGAGCGGAGCGCCGCCTTCTATCCATTCCGTGATCTGATCATAGACCAGTTTGCCGTTCAAAACGATAATGATAACGGAAGTGAGCCATGCCAACACCTTAACCCATAATTTGCTGGCGAAAGAACCCATTTTCAATCTATCGCCGGTGAAATGAACCAGTGGAACGATGGCGAACGGTAGCTGAAGACTGAGAACCACCTGGCTGAGAATCAGGAGTTTGTACGTCCCTTGATCCCCCGAAACGGCGATGACCACAACGGCGGGCAGAAGCGCGATCGATCGCGTGATCAGGCGTCGCAAGTAGGGTCGCAGACGAATCTTCACGAAACCTTCCATCACGATTTGTCCCGCCAGCGTACCCGTTAAAGTCGAACTCTGGCCCGCCGCGAGCAGCGCCAACCCAAAGGTGATGGGGGCGGCGCGCGTTCCGAGAAGTTGTTCAAGCAACACGTAAGCCTGCTGAATCTCGGTTACGACAATTCCGTTACGATAAAAAACGGCGGCCGCGAGAACAAGGATCGCTCCGTTGACAAAAAAGGCTCCATTTAAGGCAATCGCGGAATCGATGAAATTATATTTGCAAGCCTGCGCCTTCGAATCGATGGTCCGTGATACCCGGCGTGTCTGCACCAACGCGGAGTGCAGATAAAGATTGTGCGGCATCACGGTCGCCCCGATGATCCCGAGAATGATATAGAGCGACCCCACGGGAAGGGAAGGCGTAAGCCCGGCCACGGCCGCTCCCCAATCCGGTTTCGCCAGAAACAGGTTAACAAGGAAACCACCCGCGATGACCATGATCAGCGACAGAATGAACGCCTCCATCTTGCGAATGCCCAATCTCTGAATCGCAAGCAGCAGGAAGGTGTCAAACAAAGTCACCAGCGCTCCCCAGAGCAAGGGAAGTCCGAAGAGAAGATTCAATCCGAGAATAGTGCCCAGCACCTCGGCGAGGTCGCACGCCGCGATCGCGATCTCGCACAAAATCCAAAGGACAAACGAGGCCGGTTTCGAATATTCCGATCGACACGCCTGGGCAAGGTCTTTTCCACTGACAATCCCAAGGCGCGCGGACAATGTTTGCAGGAGCACCGCCATCATATTCGACATCAGAACGACCCAGATCAGCGCATAGCCGAAGCGTGATCCACCTTCCAGATCGGTCGCCCAATTGCCGGGATCCATGTAGCCGACGCTGACCAGATAAGCCGGCCCCGCAAAAGCGAATATTCGCCTCAATAACTTGGGGTGTTGGGTCTCGACGGAACTATGAACCTCTTCAAGAGATTTGCCATGGGAAGAAGGCTCTGATTTGGCTTTATCAGTCTGCTTTATATCCATATCCACCAGGATTTCCTTTAACCCGATTCACGGCTTTTTCCATAAATACCCCATTGAATTTGTTTGGGTAATTCTTTCCCGAACATTCGGAACCGTCAGTATAGCGCAGTTTTCCACGAAATAAAGGGCTCACCCAAGAAGCCGGTCCTTTATTTATTTTTTCAACTCAGGAGCTTTGAAGTTGTCCCCGGACGAATCGCCAAGACGACGGGGAGGTATCTCCACGGATCAGTGGATGTAAAATCAGCGGTGAAGGCGTTCGAAGGAAGAAGGCCTACGAAGTTGGGAAGCCTTTGTGGGCGCCACCCGCCACTGCCGGCTGGACAAGCTCGGGCCATAATTGTAAATAATGGGAGTCGGAAAATAAATCCCTGGCCTTTGGCTCTGGGGGAGCGGCGGGCTTTGGACCGGATGTGGAAACCAATGGAGAACAGCATGGATGACAGACCGATACTGTACCGGGCGCAGGACAAGATTGCCTGGATAACCATTAACCAGCCCGAAAAAATGAACCGGCTGAATTTCGCCGACATGAAGGAATTGGCCCGACTGGTGGCAAAGGCTGATGAAGACCCCAAGGCGCGGGTCATTGTCATCGGCGCGGAGGGCGGCAAGGCCTTTTGCGCCGGCGGTGACCTCAATGATTTTGATTCCGAGTCCATAGTGGCCGGTAAAGAAAACCTGCAAGGCTACGCGGACTTGTGCTTGGTCTTTCACCGGATCACCACGCCGTCCATAGCCATGATTGACGGCTACGCCCTAGCCGGCGGCTGCGGCCTGGCCATGCTGCCCACCTTTGGCATCGCCACTCATGAATCCAGATTCGGAGTGCCCGAAATCAAGGTGGGGGTGTGGCCCATGATGGTCATGGCCGTCCTTTTCCGCACCGTGGGTCGCAAAAAAGGTTTGGAGCTGATCTGCACGGGGAATCAAATCGACGCCCAGGAGGCCCTACGCATCGGAATGATCAACAAGGTTACCTCCAAGGAAGACCTGCTTGATGAAGTGTCGGCCCTGGCCGACCAGCTGAAAGGCCTCAGCGGAACCATTATGAGCCTGGGCCTGGAGGCCTTCAACCACATCACCGACCTGGAATACACCAAGGCCATTGCCTATCTGCGCAACATGGTGACCATCATCAGCGAGACCAACGACTCCAAGGAAGGCCGTACCGCATTTATTGAAAAACGCAAACCGGTGTGGCGGGAGTGAGGCTGGGTCATGATTGAACCAAACGAGAGGCAAGAGAAAGCGGCCCGGATAGTAGAGGTGGGTCCCCGGGACGGCCTGCAATACGAGAGCGGCTTTTTCCCCACGGAGAGCAAGATTGAACTCATCGACCGCCTGTCGGCCTGTGGACTCAAACGTATTGAGGTGACCTCCTTTGTGCATCCCAAGATAATTCCGGCCCTGCGCGACGCGGCGCAGGTGTTGGAGGGCATAAAAAAGCAGCCGGGAGTGGTCTATAGCGCCCTGGTCCCCAATCTCGAGGGCTGCCGGCGCGCCTTGGATACTCCGGTGGACCAACTGGCCCTGTTTGTCTCGGCCAGCGAGGCGCACAACCGGAAGAACGTGGGCATGTCCATCACTGAGTCTTTGCAAGGATTCCAGGAGATGGCCCGGCTGACCCTGGAGGCGGGACGCAGCCTGCGGGGCTATGTGGTCACGGCCTTTGGCTGCCCCTATGAAGGCGCGATATCACTGGAGCGGGTGCTTGGCATCGCCCGGTCTTACGCCGACATGGGGGTAACGGAAATCTCTTTGGGTGATACCACCGGCATGGCCAATCCCCGCCTGGTGGCGGATAGGATGCGCGTACTGAGCCGGGAGTTGGGTGGCTTGAGTCTGGCGGCGCATTTCCATAACAGCCGAGGCCTTGGTTTGGCCAACACCCTTGCCGCCTATGAGGCCGGAATTCGCGTCTTTGACAGCTCGGTGGGGGGCTTGGGCGGATGCCCCACCGCGGTTGGGGCCATGGGCAACGTGGCCACCGAAGACCTGGTCAATATGCTCGAGGAGATGGGCATAGAGACCGGCGTCGATTTCCCGGGCTTGCTTAAAGCCACGGCCTTGGTGGAGGAGGTCCTGAAAACCCGGCCGGCCAGTTTCACGTACCGTCAGGGCCGGCCAGTATGGGGAAGCGGGTGAGGAGCCGGCTGCGACACGTGGCGCAAGCCTTTTTGGGGACCCAACCAATTACATGACCTGTCTTCGCAATGGTGGACAGTTAAAAAACCCTGCGCGGCCATTCGGTAGAATGTCTCTTTAAACTTCGCTACGCTATCTCCGCCCATCATTCATGGTGGCGTGGACAACCAATTAGCTCTGCGATTTCATATCCGACTGCTTGTTCTTCTTTGAGGCCGAATCCACCGTTCCCCACTAGCTTCGGCTGCAAAGGCCACGACGCTGGGGTAGGAAGCTCTCTTCGATGGCGGGCTGCTCAAAACCGATCGGTCTCATCAGTGTTTATTCTGGCCGACCTTGAGTATAGCCCCCGCCGGTTTCACAGAATCCCGGGTGACCTTTTGAGGTGGCGCCTCAGACGAACTCTCACCGCCCGTAACAGGTATCCTCACCTCGACCCAGTGTTCCTCATGGTCGTCAACAAGAGGTATGGTCTCATCGTGTTGCTCAACATCATCCACGATCACGCGCTTGGCGCCATTTCCGGTGGGCGTTTGCAGGACCTCGATGTGGTAGACCGTCTCCCGATAGCGGTAATGTATCTTGAACCTCTCCCAATCCGCGGGGAGGCATGGCGCGAAATGCAGCTTATCGACTTCGAGTCTGAGCCCCAGGAGTGATTCCACCATTAGCCGGTACATCCAAGAGGCCGAGCCCGTGTACCAAGTCCAGCCGCCTCGGCCGGTATGCGGCGGCACCGCGTAGACGTCGGCCGCAATGACGTAGGGTTCCACCTTATAGGTCGCGGTCTCCTCGGCCGATCTTGCATGGTTCACCGGGTTGATCATGCTAAAGAGTTCCCAGGCGCGCCGGTTGTCCCCCAAGCGAGCGAAGGCCATTGCCGCCCAGATAGCCGCATGCGTGTACTGCCCGCCGTTTTCTCTGACCCCCGGGACGTACCCTTTGATGTAGCCGGGATTCAGCGCCGACTTGTCGAAGGGCGGATCCAGAAGTTGAATCAGCCCATGATCGCGGCGAACGAGGCGCTCATCAACCGCTTCCATGGCCTTGCGAGAACGCTCGGGATCTCCCGCGCCCGAAAGAACGGACCAACTCTGGGCAATAGAGTCAATTTGGCATTCGGGGTTCACTGACGATCCAAGGGGCGAGCCGTCATCGAAATAGGCGCGGCGGTACCACTCGCCGTCCCAGCCCCGGCTCTCGATATTTTGACGCAGCCCCGCCGCCTCGCTCACGCAACGCTCGGCGAACGATACGTCTCCATGCGTGCGGGCAACCTCGCTGAAGCGCATCAGCGCTTCATAAAGAAAGAATGCCAACCAGACGCTTTCACCTCTGCCATGTTCGCCCACCAGATTCATGCCGTCGTTCCAGTCACCGGTACCGATGAGCGGCAGGCCGTGTTCGCCGAAGTTGAGGCCCTTGATGATGGCTCGGACACAGTGTTCGTAAAGGCCCGCTGTCTCTTCAGAGCGCTCGGGCAGATCGTAATAAGAGTCTTCATCCGCGTTTACCGGGCGGCCCTGAAGGAAGTGGATGGGCTCATCCAACACGCCGGTGTCTCCGGTACTAAGGACATAGCGGCACGTCGCAAGCGGCAACCAGAGGTAATCGTCCGAACAGTGAGTACGCACACCCCGGCCCGTCGGAGGATGCCACCAATGCTGAACATCTCCTTCCGGGAATTGACGGGCCGCGCACAGGAGCAGATGTTCGCGCACGAGATGCGGCCTGGCGTGGATAAGCGCCATCACGTCCTGCAACTGATCGCGGAAACCGAAGGCGCCCCCCGATTGGTAGGTAGCGCTTCGCGCCCAAAGGCGGCACGCCAGAGTTTGGTACAGCAACCAGCCATTGGCCAGCACGTTGAATGACTGGTCAGGTGTTTCCACGTTTACCGCGCCAAGGGTGTGGGCCCAGTGCTGCCACACCACATCAAGGGCTCCGCGCGCGGCGGTCGGTCCACGAAAGCGGTGGACCAGGTTTCTGGCGTCGTTGGCGTCTCGTCCTACGCCGAGCCTGAAGACGATCTCACGCTCTTCCCCGGCGGCCAGATCGAAGGTCACCTGGATCGCGGCGCAGGGATCCAGCGCCGCGCCCACCTTGCCGGAAAGGCGCGTACGCGTCATGGCGGCGGGAGCGCGCAGAGCGCCGTTGCGACCCAGGAATTCAGTCCGATCGCCGCTAAAAGTGCGAGAAGTCGCGTCCACGTCGAAAAAGGCAGTCCGGTCGCGGAACTCCGTATTATAGGGATTGCGCGCGAAGAGCGCTCCGCTATTCGGGTCAATCTCGGTAATCACGTGCATGGCCGATTTCGGCCGCAAGTCGCCAAGGACCCATTCCGCATATCCGGTGGCGGAGAGTCGGCGGAGTCGCGCCGTCTCGTTGCGCACTTTGAGTACCGTGAACTTGATCGAGGCGTCCAATGCCACGTAAACCCACATCTCGGAGCGGATGCCGCGCTCCGTGTGCTCGAAAACACTGTAGCCGAAGCCATGCCGGGTGACGTAAGGCGTCGCTCCGCGACAGGGCAGCGGAGTGGGCGACCAGAAGTGGCCGCGCTCTTCATCACGGATGTAAAACGCTTCTCCGCTCGAATCGCTCACGGGATCGTTTCCCCAGGGAGTGAGGCGGAACTCGTGGGCATTTTCGCCCCAGGTGTAGGCAAGGCCGCTCTCTGAAATGACGGTCCCGAATTGCGGATTGGCCAGCACGTTCACCCACGGCGCCGGGGTCACCTGCCCGGGCGCGGTGGTAATAACGTACTCGCGCCCATCCGGAGTGAATCCACCCAGTCCATTAAAGAATGTCAGATCCAGCCGAGGCGCCGGGGCGACCACCGGAGATTCGGGGCGGTGGGTTCGGGTGGGGATAATGAGCGGCACGGTTACTTCCACCAGACTGCGACCCTTGATCTGATCCGCAAGCGACCCCCGGCTGTCGGTGATGATGGCGCGAGCGACCGTTTGGATCAGGATGCGGTCTTCCTCCGCTATCTGGTCCGCGGGTCTTACGAAAATACCGCCGGGTCTATCGGTCACGTTGGCTTCGGCGCCCGCGGCAATGAGTCCCATGATCTGGTCGTGAAGGATTTGCCGGTACCCGGCGTGATCTTCGTTCCAGATCACCAGGTCCACCGCCAGTCCTTTTTGACGCCAGTAGGCGTGAGCCTGCACCAGTTGGCGCACCAGGTCGATGTTTGCCGGATCTTCAATCCGCAGCAGCACAATCGGTAAATCGCCGGAGATGGCGTGTCCCCAGAGACCGGATTGCCCCCGGTGGTTCTTTATGAGGACGCTCGGATCGGCTCGTCGGGAAGCGCCGGCATAGATTATCGAACTTGCAAGGCGCCCATAGAGTTGCGCATCGGCCTCCGAGGCATTGAACTGGCGCAGCAGCACCTGGCCATGAGTCCATGCCAGATCGAAGACGCGATCAGCGAGACGTCGATCCTGGTATTTTTCCACCAAGCTTAAAGCCGCGTCGCGGGTTTCGCCGACGCCGGAGACCATGTTTATTGTCGCCGATTCTTCCGGGTCCAGAGTTATCCGGTGGCGGATGGCGACAATCGGATCGAGCACGGAACCTTCGCTGCCCGAGAGCGTCCCTGTAAAAAGGCCGGCGCTCCCGCCCATCGCTTGTGGATCAACGACGGTGTTTCCGCGGCCGATGAACCGCAAGCGGTCGGTCTCATAGGAAACTTCTCCGATCTTCGCCCCATGCACGGCCATCAGGTGCAACATCCAGGGCGTCTGCTCGTCCTGGGAGCGGGGCCGGCGCGTGCAGAGGATTGCTCGCTGCCGGCGGATGATCTCGGTCTGCACAAAGAGATTGCTGAACGCCGGATGCAGCGCGTCCGCGGCAGGCGGCGCCAGAACCACTTCCGCGTAACTGGTAACGTCTATCGCTCGACGCGTCCGCGCGCGATTGGTGATGCGGACGCGGCGCACTTCGATGTCATCCTCGGGCGAAACAGCGATCTCGGTATGGGTGTCATAGTCGTGATCGCGGCGGTGAAATTCGGCTCGACCTTCCGAAAAGACCGCCTCATAACGCTTGGATCGTTTTAGCGTTGGCTGATAAGCGGTTGACCAGAACTCCCCGCTACTCACATCACGGATGTAACAGAACGCGCCCCAGTTGTCGCGGGTGCTGTCTTCACGCCAACGGGTGATGGCGAGATCCTTCCAGCGGCTGTAACCGCCGCCGGCATTGGTGATCATCACGTGGTATCTGCCGTTCGAGAGCAACTGCGCTTCCGGGTTCGGCGTGTCGGGACTGCTGAAAACGCGTATCGGCGTCTCCAGGGCGCTGGAAGCCATTTGGCGCTCGGAGAGTTCGGTTGTATGCGTATAGACCGCTGTCGCCTTGGGGATTCGCTCCTGGAGCAACAGCATGGCCGACTGGAACAAGGGCTCCGACTCGAATCGCCGCTGCATCGGGCGGTCCAGGAGCAAGTGGGCCAAGGACAGGAAGCTCATGCCCTGATGATGGGTCATGAAGGACCGAACCACGGCGCTCGATTGTCCTCGCGGTAGACGCGACGAAGTGTAGTCGATCGCTTCGTAGAAGCCATAACGGGTTTCAAAGCCGTCGGCGGCGAGTCGCTCGAGGTTCAGACACGCCTCCTCGGGCGCCACCATCAGCGCCAGCGCCGAGGCATAGGGAGCAATCACCAAGTCCTCGGCAAGCCCGCGTTTGAGCCCCAGGCCAGGTACGCCAAAGGCGCGGTATTGGTAGTTGAGATGCGCATCGATGGCATTGTAACCGCATTCCGAAATGCCCCACGGAACGGCGCGCTTTTTTCCATACTCGATCTGCCAGGCCACGGCCGCCTTATAGGTCTGGTCGAGTAGTGTATGCTCGTACGTCGGCATCACCAGGAGCGGCATCAGGTATTCGAACATCGACCCGCTCCACGAAAGGAGGATCGGTTCTCCACCGGCGGTAGTGAGCAGGCGTCCCAGAGCGAACCAGCTTTCCTGCGGCAGTTTTCCCTGCGCAATCGCTACGAAACTGGAAAATCTCGCTTCCGAAGCCAGAAGATCGTAGTAACTGGAGTCCCGCCGCCATTCACTGACATTGTAGCCGATAGCCAGAAGATGACGCGTCTTGTCATACAGGAAGTCATATTCCATCCGGGCGAACGCGTCGCATTGCAGGGCAAGCCTATTGATCGCGGCAATCCTTGTTCCGGCGCGCCGGCCGCCTTCCGTGACGAGGCGCCGCAGTTCGCCGAGCCAAGCGCTTTCCTCCGGCGTGGCCGACGAGTCGAGCCGATGTACGATCGTTGGCGAGAGCTTTGCCTCCAGAGTCGTCAGTTCGCGCAGAGTTGGGATCTCGTCGAGATCGGGAAAGTCTCCGAGGCTATTCCGAGAGGAAAAAATCTCTGTCCACGGAGCGAGAAAGGTCAGCTCATCGAGGACGTCTCGACATTGCCCGGCAAAGGCCTGGGCCCACCACCTCATTTGGCTCTCGGGCTCCGCATTAAGCGCTTCGACGCCGGCGACCATTACCACGGCGGATGTCGCCAGATGATCAAGACATAGTCGCAAAGCCGTGAGCGTGGTGGGTTGCGAACGAGTTGCGGACTCCAGATCCCGCTGAAGTTGAGCGAGCCCGAACGGAGTTTGACCTCCCGAAGAGGCGGCCGTGGCTTCCATGACAATTTTAAGAGTGTCGTTTAAGCCCTCGAACAATCGCGTTCCCAGGATCTTGCGATCGGCAAGGCCGAGCAGACCCGGCCGCAAAGTCAGCAGATGGCCCGCGAGGTTTCCGCTGTCCACCGACGAAATGTAGAGGGGGAACAGAGGTTTCAGGGATTGCGTGTCGTACCAGTTGTAGAAGTGGCCTTGGTGTCGTTCCAAGGCTCTCCATGGTGTGGAATGCCTTCTGCCGTGCGTTCGATGAGTTGTCCGGCCGAAAGGTAGCCGAAGTCGTACGCGGACAAATTCGCCAGCAGCGCAAGTCCCATGTTGGTAGGCGACGTGCGGTGCGCCACCACGGCAACGGGATGCTCCTGATAGTTATCAGGCGGCAGCCAATGATCCTCCGGGCCGATGAAAGTCTCGAAGAATGCCCAGGTTTTCCGGGAAATCTTCCGCAGAAAGAGGATCTGATCTGCTGTCAGTCTTTCTCGGCGGCGAGCAAGCGGCCGACTGATCCACCAGGCGATAGCGGGGGAGACAAACCAGAGACCCAGTATGGGCCAGGCCATGGCCAACGCGGCCGGTTGGGATGCGGCGAGCGTGATCGCCGCCGGCCGCGGCAACGAACGGGCCGATCCACATGGTCCGACACGAGCCGACGAGGTCAGTGCGGGTAGTGCGATCCTGAGTCGCTCGACGGATTCCATTCGAGCAGTCGCTTATGCGTGATCAGCATTCGCCAGAGCGGAGCGCACAACCGCATCCAGGCTGAAGAACGCCTCGTATGGCAGGCACATGAGCGTGAAGGCGGCCTGAACGAAATGCCGGCCGGCCGATTGCGCTGCGGCCGCGAGGTGCTGCCCCAGAGTCACATCGTCCGGCTTCCGAAGCACATTCAAGGCGGAAGCTATGAAAGAAGGAATCAGGATGATACCGATCACCGCCAAGGTCCAGAACCAGGCCGATGATAGCACCGTCCATCCCAACAGCAGCAGGAGTGTCAACGCCGCGGCCGTCAGACTACGCCGCAGGTTGTCGAAGATCTTCCAGCGGGACAGCATCGAGAGCGGATTCTTCCGAAGGCGCCCGTCGGGGCCGGGAACACCCGGCAACAGCCAGCGCGCAATCTGCCAATCGCCGCGAATCCAACGATGCCGGCGGCTCACATCCGCGCTGTAGCGAGATGGGTATTCCTCGTACAACTGCACGTCGCTCAACAGACCCGGCCCGCGCGTAACAGCCTTCCAGAAGATCGTGGCTGAGTATCCGGTTTTCGGGGAAACGCCCGCCCAACGCCCGTTCGAACGCATCAACCTCATAGATGCCCTTGCCGATGAACGAGCCTTCACCGAACAGGTCCTGGTAAACATCGGAAACGGCGCGCGTATACGGATCGATGCCGAGCTCACTCGGCGCACATACGCGCATACCGCGATCGGTTCGTACCGGAAAGGCTCACCGCCACCCGTGGCTGAAGAATGCCGTACCCCGCAACGACACGCTGCCGGTCTTCGTCGTAGCGCGCGCGATTGAGTGGGTGCGCCATGGCGCCCACAAACTGCCACGCCGAATCGCGCGCCAGTTGTGTATCGGTATCCAGGGTGATCACGTACTTCACGTTCGATAAGACCGCGGTTTCACCGACGACGAGCGCGAAGCGATCACTCGATCCGCCGCGCAGAAGCCCATTCAAATCCGCAAGCTTGCCGCGCTTGCGCTCGTACCCCATCCAGATCCGATCCCGCGGATTCCAGCGACGCGGGCGATGAAACAGGAAAAAAATATCGCCTGCCGCGCTCCGGTACTTTTCGTTCAGCTCTTCGATCCTCTGCTGGGCCAGCCGCAACAGCGGTTCGTCCTCCGGCAGCGTTTCTTCGCCTGGCGTCGCGAAAATCAGTGAGCAGACCGAAGTGGAGGTGGTCATCCCGATTTGCCAGGAAGCGGACTTCCAACGCCTCGATCAGGTCCTCGATGTTTTGAGCGCTCGTGAGCATCGTCGGAACCACGACCAGAGTTCGCAATTCCGTCGGGATTCCTTTGGAGAAGTCCATGCGCGGCAGCGGATGCGGCGTCGCCAGCAACGTTGCCAGCCAGTTCACCAGGGCTACCGCCAGATGACTGGACGCACAGAAGCAAGAGCAGGCCGAACAGCCCGAGCGCCCAACCCTGCAACCCGCCGGCATACGCCTTCGCCGCGAAGCATCCCGGCGAAAATCACCGTCATCAGCAGGATGGCGCCGCCATACAGCAGCAAGGGAAACCGACGGCTGACCTTGCGTATAACCTCGGCAGACGATAAGCGCACGTCCGCCATTCGTTCGAGCTGTGCCAATCCCTCGTCGATCAGATAGAATCCGACGTGCGCCGCGCGGTCGTCGCCGCCTTTCCGAGCCGCTCCCTCATGCGCCAGCTGGATCGCTTTACGCGCCACCTCGCTCTCGGAGTGTGGACTGTTTTTCGCAATCTTCTCCACGACGTGGCGGTAGCGATCACGAGTGGCAAAATCCATCTTGCCATAGACGTCGGCAGGATCGTCAGCCAGGGTCTGCTCGACAATGCTCATCGTCTCGACGAACTCGCGCCAGTCCATCGCGCCCAGGAAACGGAGGCTGCCGATGCTGTTGCTCATCGAGACCTGGTCGGCAGCCTGTTGTTGGTTCTCCGAGCGCACCAACTGTTCGATGGTCAGGCCGGACTCGGACAGTCGCTGTTCAATCCAGGTGAGCGGCAGGGCCAGAGGGGGGCCCTGGCCCTGCAGGCGGCGCGTGAGCTCCGCAACAAACGAGCTTACCATCGGGGGGATTCGACCGCGCCATGTCGGCGATCGTCAGAATCAGACTCTTTTGGTCCTTCGCGGCGATCTCCGTCATCTGGTCGGCCCAATAATCGGCGCGGTTTCGATCGATCCTGTCGGCGGCGATCCGGGCGGCAACCCGCCGAAGATTCTCGATCAGGGCCAGACGCAGCATGATGGGGATGGCCCAAAGTTCGCCCAATTTCAGGGTGTTCACCGACTGGTAGGCGGCCACGAAACTGCTGAGGTTTTCCGGATCCACCCGGCCATCGCCGTGTGAGATCGTCTCCAGAGCGATGTCATACACCCGCGGAAGCCCGGCCGATGGGCCGTTCAGCAAGTACGGCAGCCCTCGGCTATAACCCTTCGGCAAGTGCCGTCTGGCCGTTCGAATCTGTTCCTCAATCAAATAGAAGTTGTCGAGCAGCCATTCCCCGGCCGGCGTGATCCGGCGGTCCTGCCTTGACGTCCTCCGTCAGCAGGTTGTGGACTTCAAGCAGGAGACTTTCATTCTCGGCCAGCCGCGCCAGAAGGCGGTCCCGAGGGCGTCCAGGCTTCAACTGGTGCATACCCGCAAGGATCTTGCCGTGCTGCTCCATCTGATCGGCACTGAACAGTTCCGATCGAAGGGGCAGTTCATCGCCGGTATACTTCTGTGCCGGGTCGCTTCCGCCGAGGCGCGCCCATATTCGGAAAAAGGCTCCGCGAACGGTCTTGCTGCGCACATTCATTTTTGATGTTTCCTTCTGCAGGAGGAGGATATCCCTGCATATAAATCATTGCGTGTGGCCTCGTACCCAGGGCCTTTAATTTGTGTGGAGACTTTCAAAAAACGATGGGGGTCGAACAGGCGTCTATTATTGTATAGTCTACCGCGTCCTGATACGTGGATACAAGTTCAATGTCACGGTTCAATAGAGCCCTTCAGTTCTATGCC
>CAWGFI010000003.1:0-185131 GCA_963821845.1 uncultured delta proteobacterium | reverse complement strand
ATACAATTTTCGACCAGAATATGGATCAAAATTATACTCCAGTTCAAGTTTGGACATAAGTTTTATCAAAATTTGCTCCATTCCCTCAGGTAATTCATAATGGCTTAGGCAATTATAATCAAGGTCCAGGAGGCAAAGGGTCCCGCCAGGTTTGAGACAGTCGCTTAAATTGCTCACTATGACAGCGCTTTCAGCTCTATTGTATTCCAATACAAACCGAGCCCAAATCAAATCAAATTTACCAAAATCAATTAAAGACTCCCTTATATCTTTTAGCTTAAAATCTACTTTCGCTTCTAATTTATAATTCTTTCTCGCGTAATCTATACGGTCAGGGGAGTAGTCCACCCCAAGTACCGATCCCCAGGCTGAGCAATTTCGGACAGGACAGAGGTCACTAGACCAGGTCCACATCCCGCATCAAGAATTCTCATCCCCGGTTTAACGCCGCACCATGCCGCCTGAGATCTAACCGCAGCTAGGCTAGTTTTTATTTCTAACCTGTATGACTCTTGTGCATTTTCCATGATATAGCCGAAATTCATGTAATCCATCGCTCAACCTCGCATAGAACAGGCAATATTTTGAATCGTAGACTCGGGGAAAGATATATTATTCTTAATATTTCAATAAGTTACGTTTTTCATTCGACAACTTAGTTTTTTCTCAACTGCTATAAAAATAACTTTAATTTTAGTAATTTCTTCCGATATATGGTAGTAAGAGGTGTATCTCTCTTAAGGCGGATAAAATGAAAAAAAACGAGCAATTATATAACAGCAGGATAACAAAAATATATCTTGAGTTCATTTCGAAACACTATCCGCACGTTAATATTGATTCCCTTCTTGAATACGCTGGCATGGCTAGGTATGAGGTGGAAGATCCGGCCCATTGGTTTACCCAGCACCAAGTTGATCTTTTCCAGGAGAAATTAGTAAAAGAAAGCGGCAACCCTAACATCTCAAGAGAAGCTGGTCGGTATGCAACAACGTCAAAAGGCATCGGCCCTACCAGACAATACACATTAGGATTGATGAGCTTATCCTCCATTTACCTTTTAATGGGTAGAGTTTATGCTTTAATGAGCCGAGGGTCCAAAGTCAAGGCAAAAAGACTTAAGTCTAATAAAGTTGAAATTACAGCTAAACCAAACGACAATGTATCTGAAAAGCCTTATCAATGTGAGAACCGGATCGGTACTTTTGAAGCAGTAGCAAAACTTTTCACTCCTTCATTTGCAAAAATAGAACATCCAGAGTGTATACATAAGGGTGATTTGCAGTGCATATATATTATAAGTTGGGAAGACAGCATATCTATTAAATTCAAACGGCTTCGCAACATATTCCTTCTTGCAAGTATCATTTTTTCTTCAGTAACATTTTTTTTATTATCACCATTATCTTGGCTGCTTACTTCTTCTAGCTTGGCTACAATACTTATATTATTTTCCTTTTATATACAACTTGTAGAAAACAGAGAGCTAGTCAAAACTATTGAATCCCAAGGAAATGTAGCTAAGGACTATTTAGATGAAATAAATAAACGTTATAACGATTCGATACTGATACAAGAAATAGGTAATGCTATATCAACCACTTTGAATGTTGATAAGCTGCTCAACACTGTAATCAAGACAATGAAGAATAGGCTTCACTTCGACCGCGCAATAATCATGCTCTCAGATGAAGATAAGACGAAGCTAACCTATTCAGCTGGGTTTGGATATTCTGATGAAGACAAGACTTATTTAAAAAATGTAGAATTCAATCTTAAAAAGCCTGATTCAAAAGGTACCATGGTATTAGCCTTTAAGGAGAAAAAACCTTTTTTATTGAATAACATAGGGGAAATCAAAGATAATTTTTCACCTAAAAGTCGAGAACTGGCTGAAAAAATGGGCAGTAAAATCACTCATTTGTGTGCCCATAACCTATGAAAACGATGCTTTGGGCATTTTGACGGTGGACAACCACAATTCAAAAAAGCAATTGACCCAGAGCGACGTCAGCCTCCTCATGGGGATCGCTTCGCAAACCGCCGTCAGCATCGTGAACGCGCGTTCGTTTAAAAAGGTCAAAGAGAGCGAAGCCAAATATCGCGAGCTGGTGGAAAACGCCAACAGCATCATCCTGCGCATGGATACGGAAGGCAGGATCACCTTTTTCAACGAGTTCGCTCAGAAATATTTCGGTTACCGGGAAGACGAGATGCTGGGGCGCTCCGCCGAAGGCATCATCTTTCCCCCGCCCTAGCCGGAAGTTAAGGGACTCAAACGCCTGATTGACTCCTTCCAGACCGACCCCGAACGCCGCCTTGTCAACGAACGCCAGGCGACGCTCAATAACGGAGCCGAAGTATGGATCGCGTGGACCTATAAACCGATTTTCGACGAAGAGGGCGGCTTCAAGCAGATTCTGTGCATCGGAAACGACATCACCGAGCTTAAACACTCCAGCGAGGAAAAGAAGAAGCTGGAAGCGAAACTCCAGCAGGCCAAGAAGATGGAGGCCATTGGGACGCTGGCCGGAGGCGTCGCGCACGATCTCAACAATATACTGGCCGGGCTCGTGAGCTACCCGGAACTGCTGCTGATGCAGCTGCCCGACGACAGCCCTTTGCGAAAACCGCTCACTACCATGAAGAAATCCGGCGAAAAGGCTTCCACCATTGTTCGCGACCTCCTGACCCTCGCCCGCAGGGGAGTCGCCAACATGGAAGTGTCCAATTTCAACCGCATTGTAAGGGAATATCTGACGAGTCCCGAATACGAGAAGCTTCAGGTTTACCACCCCAATGTGACCGTGGAAACCAATCTCGAATTCGGACTTGCGCAATATCATCGGTTCACCCGTCCATCTTTCCAAGACGATCATGAATCTCGTCTCCAACGCCGCGGAAGCCATGCCCGACGGCGGAACCATCCATGTGATCACGGACAACATGCGCATCGATAAAAAGAGCAGTGTCCTGGGCATCCCTGAAACCGGCGATTACGTGGTGCTGAAAATAACGGATTCCGGCGTGGGTATTGAAGAAGACGACCTGGAACGCATCTTCGAACCCTTCTACACCAAAAAAGTCATGGGGAGAAGTGGTACCGGGCTGGGAATGGCGGTGGTGTGGGGGACCGTTCAGGACCACAACGGGTTGATCGACGTGCATAGCACCGTGGGCGTGGGAACCACGTTCAAGCTCTATTTCCCCGCCACCAGTCGGCGCATGGAAGCCAAGACCTCGGCCATCTCCCTGGAAGATCTCCATGGAAAGGGCGAACACATTCTCATCGTCGATGACGTGGAAGAACAGCGGGAAGTGGCCTCGGAGATGCTCAAGAACATCGGCTACGAAACCGAGGCGGTGGCCAGCGGGCGGGAAGCCGTGGAGTACATGAAGGATCACCGCGCCGACCTGCTGATCCTGGACATGATCATGGAACCCGGCATGGACGGGCTGGAAACCTACCGGCAGATTCTGCAAATGCATCCCAAGCAAAAGGCGATCATCACCAGCGGGTATTCCGAAACCGAGCGCGTGAAGGAAGCGCAGAAGCTTGGCGCGGGCGCCTACGTCAGAAAGCCCTATCACCTGGAGATACTGGCCTACGCCATCCGTGACGAGCTGGCCAAGTCCTGACACCCGCAAGCGCCGCGAGCGTCAGCCGCCTGCGTTTTCGCCCGTTTCCCTTTTAGCCAGATCCCCATAAAGCTCCGGCCGCCGGTTGGGTAAAAAATAGCGCATCCGGTGGCCCCGCACCGCGTCCAGCTCTTCCCGCCGCAGCCGGTGGACCAGCATGCCCCCCGTTTGCGTGGTCATGCTGGTGGCCACATTTCCGTCCGGGCCGATAAACAGGGCCGTTCCGGGAAAACTCAGCCCCAGGCCGTTGTCGCCGCAGAGATTGCCGGCCACGATAAAAACGGAATTGTCATAGGCGCGGGCGGTCAGATGGCGGAGCCAGCTTTGCAGTTTCAGCTCCGGATCTCCGTTGGGCGACGCGTGCGGCATGAACACGGCGTCCACTCCCTTGAGGGCGTACAGGGTGCTGAGTTCCGGGAAGTGAGCGTCGTAACAGAGCTGTACCCCGAAGCGGAGGGATTCGGAAACAAACACCGGCGTTTCCGAGCCGTAGGAAAAAACGTCCTGTTCGGGAGGGCTCAGATGGAGCTTGCGATACACGCCCATGGCCCCCGAAGGCCGCGCCACGAGATGAGAGGCGTAAATGCGGTCGTTATCCCGCTCGGCCATGCCCGCCAGCACCGTGACGCCCGTTTTGTTGGCCAGCGCCGCCAGACGTTCGACCGCCGGGTCATTGCGGGACAGCGCGGCTTCCCGTATTTCCGGCTTGGTGGTGTACCCGGTCAGGCACAGTTCGGGAAACAGCACGATATCGAGTGATTGCCGCTCGGCCCTCAGAATATAAGACTCCATGGCCGCAAGATTTTCCGCCGTCCTGCCGACCGATGAAGCCATGACTACCGCGCCTACGGCAACTGAATCTCCCCTCATATAACGCCTTTTTTTAGATAATGAATTCGGCTCTCAGCTTGAATACTCGGGTGGCGGGCATGTTCAGGATTTCGGAGACGCCGGTCTCCGCTTTTACCTGTTCGAGAAAACGCTCGATATCGGCGGACCCGGGCGCGATGATGGTGAACCATACGTTGTAGTCGTTTTCACGGACATAGTTGTGCGTGACGCCCGGATTTTTATTGACCAGCTTCGCGAATTCGTCCACCCGATCCGCCGGGACCTTGGCCGCGCACAGGGTGCTGGTGTAGCCGATTTTCTTGGGCGACACATTGGCGCCGATTCTGCGTATGACTCCGTTGTCGCGCAGCCTTCCCAACCGATCGATGACTTCACGCTCCGTCAATCCCACCCGTTCCCCGATCTCCCGGTATGGGCGAACCGAAAGCGGAAAATCCGTCTGCAGAAGGTTGACGAGTTCGCGGTCCAGATCGTCGGATATGAGATTCCTGTTTTCCCCGTTGTCATGCGCCATGTGGTTACCAGTCTGTTTTGAAAGCTCGTTTCAGGCGCTCAGCCACTTCAGATGTACCTTGCGCGTTCGCGGCCCGTCGAATTCGTAAAAATAAATCGATTGCCACGTTCCCAGTACAAGCTGGCCGTTTTCCACCGCCACCATCTGGCTGCACCCGATGAGACTCGACTTTACGTGAGCCGGGGAGTTGCCTTCGCTGTGCCGGTACGCCTCGTCCCAGGGAACAATCTTGTTGAGGACCATCAGGACATCGTCCCTAACCGCGGGATCGGCGCCTTCGTTGATGGTCACGGCGGCGGTGGTGTGCGGAACGAACACCATCAGAAGCCCGTCCTTCACGCCGCCCTTGGACAGCTCTCCGGCGATTTTTTGCGTGATATCGATAAACTCGGTTTTCTTGTTCGTGGAGACCGTCAGCGTTATCATCCAACCCTCCTCGACATGGTCATGGTAATATTATACCCGAAGACGGCTCCGATGATTCCTCTTTCGGCGCGTAACGCCTCCAATAGTCAAAAGAAAACTCCACCAGCCCCTGCAGGAACGCGTTCTCCCGCAAAAGGCTCCGCTCTTTTTGCATGTCCAGCGCCGAGGCCAGCGCCTGGCGAGCCTCGCTTTCCTTGCCCGTTTTCAGGAGTATGTAGGCGCTTTCTTCCAGGCGGCGGCTCATGAAATGCCTCCGTTCGCTGGTGAAAATTTCGGAAGCGGCCCTCAGCATGATGTCCCGCTCGCGCTGCCGCTTCTGGACCGGGGCCAGTATAAGCTGGCTGTGGCTCGCTTCATCGAGCATCTTAAGGTACGGTTCCAGTTCGTCCCGAGGGATCATCCAGAGGTTAAACGGCGCAATGGACACCAGGGACTTGGCGCGTTCCGCGAGCGTCGGATCGGCGGCGATCTCTTCCTCGGAAAGATGTTCGTAAATTATGGGGCGGTCGAGCGGTTCGCAGTTATTCACGATCCATTGCCTCAAATCCGGATACGCTTCGGGAAGCGTCTGCCCCTTGGCCCGCATCATTTCCGCGCACTCCAGAAGAAGGGCGCAACAGTGCCGGGCTTCGGTCCGAATCGCCGAGAGCGGGCTTTCGGATTCCAACTCCCGAAAAAAGCTGTTCACTTCCGATTTGCCGGAAGGCGAAAAGGTGAGATCGCGCATGCCGAACCGGTCGCCGATCACGCCTCCGGTCAGGGTCCATCCTCGCGGTTTGTGCGGAATGGCCAGATAGACCACGCGGTCCCCGTACGCGTCGATGGAAGAAACAAACCCGAACGGTTCGGGGGCTTCGGCGGGTTTGAAAATGGGGGCCTCCCGTTCGCCCGGCCTCCGTTCCTCCACGGAAATACCGCGCTGCTTTAAACGAAAAACGCCCTTTTTAACGGCCTTGCGGACCACCTTGTCGTCGAGCGCGGTTTCGGCGGCCAGCAGAATATTGGCCGCCGCCTCGGAAGGCTCGCGAACCAGCGTTTCCACGCCGGCCAGTCCCACGTTTCCGCCCGACCGCAGGATGTCCAGAATTTCATCCTTTTCCGCCGCGCTCCAACCATCCTTGCCGTTCCGCGCCAACTCGGCCAACCGCTCGATTTTCTGTTGTTCCGCAGCGTCCAGCGCGGCCAAATCGCCTGTTTCCCGTTTCCCTTTTTTCGCCATTGGTTTTCCCGCGCCGCTCCGAATCCGGCTTTAGTACCTGAGCGTTACCCCACCCATCAGGCCGATACCGCCCAGGCCGAAATCCTGCTGACCGAACCTGTCGATCACCGAATAGTTTCCCTCCACGAAAAAATAGGCGTCCCTGGTTCCTACCATTTTGTTGAATTCACCCATATCGGTGGGCGCAAGACTCAGCAGGGACACCCGGCAGCCCAGTTCTCCCCGGTAGCCGTACGTCCAGCCCGAGTTGCTCGGTTCGTTGTCGACCTCTTCGTTATAGTAAGCGCCCACCACGCCCACGCCCAGGTAGGGTATCGCGGGCTGCGTGGGCGCGAATTGGAAACGGTAACGAATCGTTAGGTTAGCGGGAATGTAATACAGATCCGCGTTGACCGAGTCGACCCGGTTTCCGTTGCTGTCCAGAGCATTGCCGCTCAGGAACACCGCGCCGACGCCGATGGAGGTTTCAAGGTTGGTGGTGTTCAGCCACGACACGTCGAATTCGGTTATAAAGCCGTTATCGTAGGCTTCATCGACCAGATCCCCTTCGGGAATGAAGTAGCCGGCCTTGAACGAACAGGACAGGCCGTTCGTGTTCAGATCAAAGGCCTGTCCGCTTTGCGGAGCGAGCAGGAGCGCCGAGGCCAGACACATGAGCGCCCAAAAGAGAATTCTGCCTTTATTATTATATTTGCGGAGACGTTGAAAAGCCAGGGCCGCCCCAACCACAAGAACGCCGGCCAGAAAGACAAGAATGGGCCGCGCAAGGGGCGCCGCGTCCCCGTTCACCGTCTGAATGAAACATCCGCCGCTGTTGGTGGCGCCCACCACGGCGATAGGGGTTCCGCTGGTCTCGACGGAAAGCTGGCTCTCATTGCCCGCTCCGTCCACGGCTTGGACGGCCGCGTAAATGGTCACCCCGTCTTCGAGGTTGCTCAGGAGCGCGCTGGTGGCGCTGCCCGTGACGGTCATCGGGGAGCCCGGCGCGTCATAGGTTCCGGAACTGGTTCCGAAGTACACCAGGTAGTTGGCGATTCCCGAAACGTTATCCACCGAGGCGGTCCAGGAGATGGTCAATTTGCCCGTGCCTCCGGGTTGGGCGGCGACCTGGGTAGGGGGATCGGGCGGTGTGGTGTCCAAAATCAGTTGGGTTGCGCCGCGCCCCACGTTTCCCGAAGAATCGGTTACATAGATGAAGATGTTGTACGAGCCGTCGCCCTGGGTCAGATCCGAAGACTGGACGATCGAACTGATGTTGGCGCTGGCCGCGGCCTGCCCCTGATCCACCACCAAGCCGGTGCCAATGGTCCCGTCGCCGCCAACTTCCACCTGATAGGCGCCCGCCACATCGGATTTCCAGGTTATGGTCGATTGGGTGGTGGTCACGCCATTGAGCGCGGAGGGCTGCACCGAGGATACGGTGATAAAGGAGGAGTCCGTGATGACCGAAACGGTATTATCGTCGGCGTTGACCACGAGCGCGTATTGGCCGTCGGGCGTGACGGCCACTCCCTGGGGTCCGGCTCCTACGTCCAGCCGGGAGACCAAAACGGTAAAATTGATGGTGTCGATAATGGACACCGAATCCTGCGCCGAATTGGTCACATAGGCGTTCGCGCCGTCCGGGGTCACGGCCACTTCCCACGGCTGGCTCCCCACTTGCAGCACGCCCTGCACCGTAAAATTATCCGTTTCGAAAATATCCAGCAGATCACTCGAAAAATCCGCGACCAGCAGAGATTCGCCGTCAGGCGTGGTGGCTATTCCCTGCGGGGTCACCCCTACCCCGATCACGGATTCTAGGGTTAGATCGTCCAGACTGAACACAAAAACCTGGGCGATTTCACCGATGGATACGTACAGGCGGCTTTTCTGCGCGTCTACGAACACGTCGAACGGCCGCGCGTCAAGGGCGATGGTCTGGGAAACCTCGTGACTCGCCGTGTCGATCACCGACAGCGTGGCGTCGCCGGAGTTGGCCACAAAGGCCTGCGCGCCGTCCGGAGAAACGGCGAGTCCCGCCGGCAGCGATCCCACGTCGATGGTGGCGACCGTGGAATAGTCCGCCGAGCTGAGGACGGTTACCGTGTTGTCGCCCTGGTTGGTGACATAAATAAGCGAACCGTCACTGTTGAGCGCCACGTCAAAGGGGGTGTCACCCACCGCGATGGGATCTCCGATGACCTGAAAAGAAAAAAGGTCCAGCACGGACAAGGTGTCGTCACCGGAATTGGTGATATAGGCGTACCTGCCGTCCGAGCGTACGGCCACGGATTGCGGATCGCTCCCCACCGTTACCGTGGCGGTCACCCGGTCGGGATAAGCCTCTGCAAAACCGGCCGCAAAAAAGATCGCGACCAACGTGACAGCCAGAACCATAATTCGCGGATTTCGATTCTTCATGTGTTACCCCCACTTTAGCTTGTTACGAAGAACCTCGAAATAATCATTGTGCGGCGACTTGATAAGACAAACCCCATGTTCGGCTCGCTCCACGCGAACCGTGTCCTTCGGATTCAGGTCAAAACCGACCTGTCCGTCGAAGGTCAGATAAATATCGCGGGCCTCGGGCCCTATTTCGATTTCGATGGTCGATTCGGCGGGAAGAATGATCGGCCGGTTGGTAAGCACGAAAGGGCAGATCGGCGTCAGTACGACGCTCTGAACGGTGGGGTGCAGGATCGGCCCCCCGGCGGCCATGTTGTAGGCGGTCGAACCGGTGGGCGTGCACAGGATCAGGCCGTCCGCCCGATACACATTGAGGAAATGATGGTTGACGCGAACTTCCATGTCGATGATGCGCGCCAGCGCGCCCTTGTTGATAACCACGTCGTTCAGCGCCCGGGAAGAGTGGATCTCCTTACCGTTACGAAAGACCGAACCTCGGAGCATGATGCGTTCCTCGCAGACGTATTTCCCGGCGAGGGTCGCCTCCATCATCGGGTACAAGCCATCCAGGTTGACTTCGGTGATAAAGCCGAGCCTTCCCAGGTTCACCCCGAGCACCGCTGCGGTGTTCTTGGCGACGTGGCGCGCGGCGCTCAGGAGCGTGCCGTCTCCACCCAGCACCACGACCAGATCCACATCTTCCGGAAACGATTCCGGGCCCGAAGACCATTCAATGGTCTCGCTGACATTCGCGTAGGTCTCGACGACCAGACCTCTGTCTTCCAGCCACTGCTTCAGATCCCAGGACGCCTGCAGCGCCTCATCGCTCGCTTTCACCACAATGGCGACTTTTTCTATCAATCGTTTAACCCCGCAAACTTTTTACCGATTCAGGACGATCTATAATACAGAGCATAAAAATAAGTCAAGAATGCGCTGCCGTGGCGCCTCTTTAATAGGCGGAAAAGGGCGTTTTTGCCCTCCGATGACTCTTATTCCACAAACAACCCCGTGAAGGCGAACGCGTTCACATCCACCAGCCCCCGGTCGGTTATTTTCAGCGACGGTATCACCGGAAGCGCCAGAAAAGAGAGCGCCATGAAAGGGTCCCGCCCCGTACAGCCCAGTGAAGCCGCCGCCCGCAGGACTTCCTTGCGCAGACGAGCGGTTTCCCCGGCGGATCGATCCGACATCAGACCGGCGATGGGCAGCGACAGCGAGGCGATGATCAGGCCCCCGTTTACTACCGCCAGCCCGCCCCCCATATCGGCCACCGCCCGAGCCGCCGTGAACATGTCGCGGTCGTTCATGCCGGTCACGATAAGGTTATGCGAATCGTGAGCCACGGACGAGCACAACGCTCCTTCCCGCAGCCCCAAGCCTTTGACAAAACCTACCGAAACGTTTCCTGTGGCGTGGTGGCGTTCGATCACCGCTATTTTGGACAGGTTCGCGTCGGCCACGGCCACGGCCATTCCTTCGCGAACAACCGCCGCTACCCGCGCCTCGTTGGTGATGAGCTGGTCGGGAACCAGTTCGATAGCCCGGATGACCGCGCCCCGCGCCGGAATATGGAACATGTCCTCGTCAATATGTTTGACGCGCACGCTGGACGGCAGATCCCGCGCGTTCACCGGCTCCACGTCCTCGGTGAAAGCCCCTTCCCTGGCAATGACCTTCCCGGACTTCACCACCGCGTGAGCGTTGAATCGCTCCAGATCGTCGATGATAACCAGATCGGCCTTGAATCCCGGCGCGACCGCCCCGCGATCCCGAAAGCCGAAATACTCCGCAGTGTTGATGGTGACCATCTGCACGGCCAGGACCGGATCGAGCCCGGCGGCCACGGCCTGGCGCAAGACGTCGTTCATGTGGCCGTGGGCCAGCAGCTCCTCGGCGCTCCGGTCGTCGGTGACCAGCATTATCCTGCGGGAGTTCACGGGCGTGACCAGGGGTAGAAGATCGGTGAGGTTGCGGGCCTGTGTGCCCTGGCGGATCATGATCCGCATGCCTCGCGCCAGCTTTTCCCGCGCTTCTTCCAGACGCGCGCATTCATGGTCGGAATGGATGCCGGCCGAGAGATACGCGTTCAGCGCCTTCCCGGTCACCAGAGGCGCATGGCCGTCCACAGGCCCGCCGTGGTACTCCAGGATCTTGTCCAGAACCGGTTCGTCGCCGTTGATCACTCCGGGGAAATTCATCACTTCCGCCAGCCCCAGGACACGAGGATGGTTGCGCAGGATGGCCAGAGCCTCGGCCGGCAGGTCGGCCCCCGATGTTTCCAAACCGCTCGCCGGAACGCAGCTCGGCGCCATGCAATAGACGTCCAACGGCAGTCGTTCACTGGTGTTCAGAATATACCGGACGCCGTCCAAACCCATGACGTTGGCTATTTCATGGGGGTCGATCACGATGGCGCCCGTTCCGGCGGGAACGGCCGCCCGCGCGAATTCCACCGGAGTCAGCATGGAGCTTTCAAGATGCATGTGGCCGTCCCAGAACGATGGCGCGATATATTTGCCGGCCGCGTCCACGGTTTCCCGCGCTTCATACGACCCGAAACCGATGACCACCCCGTCGAAAACCGCCACATCCTCCCGTTCCACCGCGCCGGACAGCACGTTGACCAGCAGGCCGTTCCGTATGACCAGGTCGGCGGGGACGTCGCCGCGAGCCGCCGCCAATCGTTTTATCAACCGTTCTCTATCCGCGCTCATACGCGTCTCTTTCTCCCGTCCAATTCGATTATGGACAAACCGGCCATATCAATGAAGGAACCTTTCGGCAAGCTCTTGCGCCAGCCGGCCGGCGGGCTCAGATGTGTCGACCATAACCGGATTATCCAGTTCATCCAAGGCCGCGAAATTAAAGAATTCCTTCTGTTTCAAATAGACGCGAATGTCGGCGTCGGAAACTTCGTCCAATTTTGATTCGCGAGCCCGCAGCCTGTCCAGAATGACTTCTTCCGCGCAGTGGCAATGCAGGAAATGAATTTCGGCGTCCACGCGCCGAGCCATGGCCATCGCCGCCAGACGTTCCTCGTGGGAACCGAACACGGCGTCCATGATAGCCGATTGGCCCTCGGCCAGGAGTTCCTCGGCCCGTTCGATCATGGTCCGGTACGTTTTCCGGGACATGTCGCGGGAATACAGATCCTCGCCGCCCCGCTCTTGCGGTTGCAGACCGGCCATCTCCTTGCGCACCCGGTCCGAATTGACCACCGGCCAACCCAGCTCCCGCCCCAGCTTTCGCGCCAGGGTGGACTTGCCGGTCCCGGAAAGCCCGAACACCACCAGCGCCCGAGGCTTATGGTACGCGCCGCTGTACCGGTGCGCCAGCGCAAAATAACGCCGGGCCAGCCGCAGCTCCTTTTTTCGTTCCGCTTCCGGCCGTTCGGACTGTCCGGCCGCGATGCCGTGGATTTTTCCCCGCACGTAGGCGCGGTAACATTTATAAAAAGGAAGCGCCGCCAGCAGACCTTCATCCTCGGACAACAGGGCCATGGTCCGAGCGAAATGATTGGACAGGTCCGCGCGGCCCCGGAAGTCCAGGTCCATGGCCAGGAAAGCCACGTCCGAGGCCACGTCACCGTAACGGAAACGATGGTTGAACTCGATGCAGTCGTAGACGATCACCGGATCGGCCAGACAGATGTTGGCCGAATGCAGATCGCCGTGGCAATCGCGTATTCTTCCGCCGTCTATCCGGGTCGTGAAAAAGGCGCGGTTTTCCAGAAAAGCGTTGGTAAAGCGGACGATATCCTCATACCGCTCCGAAGTGAACGCGGTTCCCGCCAGTCCCTCGGTGGCCTGGAAATTTTCGTCGGTGTTGAACTTTATCCGCTCCGTTTGGCCGAACTCATCGATGCAATGGTTGCTTTCCGCTTTTTCATAAAAGGGGACCAGTTTTTCGATGATGGCGTTGATGTGGTCGCGCTCGACCGCATCGTGTTCGAGCATGACGTCCATCATCCTCGACTGGGGCATGCGGACCATCTTGACCGCGTATTCCACGGCCTCCCCCTCGGCTTCCACCGCAAAACCGTCCCCGCGCCTTACAATGGACGCCACCCCCAGGTACACCTCGGGCGCCAGCCGCCGGTTGAGCCGCACTTCCTCCTGGCAACAACGCTTCCGCGCCTCCAGGGTGGTGAAGTCCAGAAATCCCAGGTCAAGGGGCTTTTTGATCTTGTAGGCCAGATCGTCCGCCAGGAAAACATAGGAAATATGGGTCTGGATCATCTCGACCCGGTGAGGCTTGCCCGGATAGGCGGCGGGCTGTGAGAGCGACTCTATAAGCGCGGGAAGCATGGCGATGGTTCTATCCCTTCCGTCCGGCGATCGCGAGGATTCTCTTCCTCAAACATACACTGAAGCGGGGCCGGAGTATAGGGAAAACGGGGCTAACGGGAGGCGGTCGATGTGAAAAATCAATGATTTAGCGGTTGCAGCCACGCCTTCCGGAGGAATGAAGCGGGGAACGGTCGGCGGCGGGCTCGCGCAGTTTCGCAAGAAGTTCGCGTTCGATCCGGTTGAAAGCCTCCGCGGCCGGAGGCCGGGAAGGCGACTCGGCCAGGATCAGGAGACGGTCGAACGTGGTTACCAGGAAGTCATTGACATGGTCCGCCGTATCGTTGGACTTGCAGCTCTCCCAATACATGGGGGAGTCCTCGCGCGACATTTCCTTGAGCGCGCGCAGACAGGCTGGCGTCACGATGTCGGACAGCCATTTTACCCGCTCGTCCAGGAAAGACACCTCATATTCGAACTTAACGGGACAAGAAGACACCAGCCGTCCCTGTTCGCGGAAGCGCTCGAACCCGGTGGCGCCCCGGAAGACGATCTGGTTATGGCTCAGCAGGTTGGCGGTACGTTCCAGCCGGTCCAGGAGATTGGTCTCCATCAGGAAGGAAAAATTACTTCGTATGTCCTCCAGGGAGCTGTCGGGGACGAACATCAGAAAGCCGATTTCCGGCTCCACGCCCGCGTCCCGGCACAAGGCGATGGCCCGTTGGCTCACCATGAGCCCGCCACCCTTGTCGAGACGCGCCAGCACGTCCTTCGATCCGCTTTCCACGCCCAGGAGCAGCGATTGCAGTCCGGCGTCGGTCAGGGCCTTCAGAACTCGCTCGTCCAGATCGTTGGGTCGGGTTTCCATGCCGAAGGTCACTTTTAACGGTTTCAACCGTTCTGCCAAGTCGATGATCCGCCTTTTTCCCCGTTCGCCGGGTCCGATGAAATTGGGGTCCATGAAATACAGATCGCGCGTTCCCGAATCCAGGATGGATTCGATCTCTCGCATGACCTTCTCCACCGAACGGCCCCGCCATAGCGGACCGTTTCCGTAAAAAACCGGAATGGGACAAAACCGGCAATGATTGTAGCAACCCCTGCTGGTCAATATCCCGGCGGTTTCTTCGGACCGGGGGTTTCGCAGGGGAAAGGGAAAAACATCGGGGTCCGGCGCGGGCGGACGCGGTTGCGGGTAACATACGCGCTCGCCATCCCGAAAGGCGAGCCCCGGAACGGCCGTCCAGTCTTGGTTTTTTTTCAGCCGCGCCGCCAGATCCGCGACGGTCGCTTCGCATTCGCCCACGGCGATGGAATCCACCTGCCGATAATCGCCAAGGATCACGTCATAGGCGAGCGAAGGATAAAACCCGAACAGGTTTATATGTCCAATGTTTGTCCGCTCCTTGACGCGAGCCAGAAACTCGAACAGGCTCGGCGTTCGTTCCCAGAAATAGACGGCGTTGACGCAGAGCAGGTCCGGACTGTGCGCCTTCAGTTCCCGCGCCGCGCGCTCAAAGTCCCATTCGGACGAGGCGGCGTCCAGGAGCGTGACTTCATGGTCCGCTTTCAGCAGATTGGCGGCCACGTACCCCGCCATGAGGCACGACCAGAGCGGCGTGTTGGCGATGTCGTTGAATCTTCTCGGGGATGCCAGCCGGGGATGCTCCAGGACAACGATTTTCATGACAGCCTCTTCACGGTTATTGGTCCCGCCCCAAACGCGCCAGAACCCCGGCCTCTTCGCAAAAGGCCTGAAATTCGTGCAGCGCGTGAGCGAATCGCGGCGGGTTGAAATAGGTGGGGTAGAGCAGATCCTGTTGGGGATCGAGCAGCCCCATTTTCAAAATTTTGCGCGTCAGTGGCGCTCCAGGATAGACACGGACGTTGTTGAAGATGACCGCTCCCAGATTTCCGGCGCGATCGTGAACGGCAAGGAGACGTTCCAGCGTGTCCCTGGCCTCCTGCTGATGCTCCTCTTTTTCCTGGGGCAGGTTGACCAGAAAATGGAGCATGGTCAGTATTCCCGAACGCGCGGAAACCTCGGACGCCTGCAGCAAATGGTCCTTGGTCAAATTCTTGTTGAGGAGCCGCAAGCCGTGGTCGGTCAGCGCGTCGCCGGAAAAATACAGCGCCACCACTCCGGCCCGTCCGCACAGATCGGCCAGATCGTCGGTCAGGGTGTCTTCGCGGAAAAACCCGGTCCACCCGATGTTCAGTTTTCTCCTCAGAATCTCTTCGCACACGTCCCGCAAATGGTCCGGCGGCCGGTTCAGCACGGAATCGGTGAAATGAAACAAGTCGATCCCGCCCTCTTTGTGGAACCGTTCCATTTCATCCACGATCCTTTTAGGCGCCCGTAGACGCGGTTTGCCGCCGCCTACCTGGGGATAGATGCAGTACCCGCAGCGCAGATCGCAGCCGCGCTTGCCCTCGATCCCGATGGCCGCCACATAGGAATTCTTGCCCGAATAGTCACATAGGGGAAACGATCCCAGATCCGGCGCGGGAATACCGTCCAGGGACGTGAAGCGTCCGTGCGGGTTCTTTTTAACCGACGCCCCCTCGCGCCACAGCAGGCTGGGAACTTCTCGCGGATCGAAGTCCCGGTTCAACAGGCTGGAAAAAGCGTCCTCCCCTTCTCCGATCAACCCCATGTCGATGCCGGGTAGTTCGCGCATGAGCCGTTCGCCGAACAGGGAAAAGGCCGGGCCACCGCAGATGATTTTGGCCTCGGGCGCGAATACGCGGGTCAACGCCACGGCGGTTTTCAGCGACGAGATATAGGAGGTGTGGCTTCCGGCCAGCGGGTCCAGGTTGCGAAAGGAAAACCCCACCGCCTGGGGACGGGCTTCGAGCAGAGCCTGTTTGAGTTCAGGCCAGGGATCGGGCGCGAGATTCATGTCCAGGGTCCGCTTGTCCCCATCCGCCACAAGCGCGGACAGGCGAGCCAGCCCGATGGGGTAGACGCGCTCGCGTGAGCCCAGGTGTGAAGTGGGTAGCTGAATAAGCAAAAGCCGCATGAATCCTACTCCAATAGCAGCAGACCGAAATACTTGACGTAGTGGTCTTTTTCGATCAGAGGCCGAAGATCCGCGCCCACGGTTTGCACCGCGCCGTATACATCGATGCCTGATCCTTCCATGGAAGGCCGGGCCCGTTCGGGAGCGCGGCACACGCCGTTTTCGGGGCACGGCGGGCATATCGCGCACGGCCCGGCCCCCAGGACGAACGCCTTGTGAAAGCCCGCCAGAAAGGCGCGCCGTTCCAACGCCAGCAGCCTTTCGTGAAACTGTTTGCCCGGCGGCTCCCCTTCCACCAGGAAGGCCCGTTCATAAGAATCCAGAAGCACGCGCGTGGCGTAATGATTGAGGCCGTGAGGCGGACAATGAAGATTTTTTCCGAAATGGGGGCAGCCGTAGCGGCATTTCATTTGCGCCCAGGGGACGGTCATCACCTTTTTCGGGGCTATGGGATAGGCTTTTCTGAAGCCCAGTTCATAGGCGATATACTCCCACTGATGAGGATCGACAAATACGCCGGACGCGTCGCGGCCGGCCACGATGACGCTGGAATCGGTGGCGAGATCCCTGACCCGGACCCGCTCCATGCCGATCTCCCGCAGCCATCCGGACACCTGTCCGGCTTCATGACATTCGCCGTTATAGGTGTTAAGCATCATGTTCAGGTCGTACAGCGGCCCCTTGTGCGGCGACGCTCCGCGCCGTTCCGCGAAATAATCATGGATCAGCAGCACGCCATCTTCCCGCAGGAGCGAAACCGCTTTTTGCAGCAGAGCGCGAGCCTCGGGGCCACTGTAGGCGTGCAGAAAATTACTCATGATAATCAGGCCGTAACGCCGGTCCCCGGTCAAGGTAATGTCCCTGAAATCGCCTTCGATGGTTTGCAACCGCTCCCAATAGCCAGGTTGAGGATAGAGATCCCTGGCCGCCTGGATCACTTCGGACAGATCCAACAGATACGCGTCGCCGGTTGGCGCGGTTTCCAGGAACGCCTTGGCCAGGGCCCCCGCGCCGCCGCCGATGTCCAAAATGGGAGGCTCCCAGGTTTCCCCGGCCATGATTTCGACGATCTCCCGGGCTTTCTCGCGCGCCAAGGCGTCCAGCGCCTGGGTGTAGCGCAAGGTACGCCGCTGATATTCATCTTCAGGGGATGGGGGGGGGATGTCCTCCACCTGTCCGAGGAAAACCTTTTTGGACAGGCCGCGCCACCCCCCGCGCATAAAGCGGCGGTAGATCAGAAAGTCTCCCAGGTAGCGTTCGCCTTCCGGCAGGAGAAAACGGCGCGCAAGCTGATTGTTGAACCACGCGCCATCCACCCGCCCCACCAGATCAAGCCGTTCCAGAACCCGCAAAAGCCTCGACAGCTCCGGTTCGGCGCAGCCGGCGGCTTTCGCCAAATCCTCCAGGGACGATCCCGCCCGCTCGATGATTTCGAACAGTCGCAGTTCCAGCGCCGCGAACAGAACTTCGGAATACCAATAGGCGGTCGCCAGATCTTCCAGGTATTGGAAATCGCGCTTGGCGGGATCGGAATCCTGAAAGGGCAGCTTCAGCATGAACCGCCTTCCGCGTCGGATTTGGACACCTGCGCTTCGTCGAACGTCAGCATTTCGTCCCCGATCCGGGAAGCCGCGGCGATAATGGACAACCCGAACGCCGCGCCCGTGCCTTCGCCCAGACGCATGCCCAGATCGATCATAGGTTGCAGTCTCAGGCTTTCCAGCATGAGCCGGTGGCCTTCCACCGCCGACTGGTGACCGGCGAACAGGTAGTTTTTCACATTGGGATCGAATAGGGAGGCCAGCATGGCGGCGGCGGTGGAGATAAAACCGTCGATGACCACCGGCGTACGGCTGGCGCACGCCCCCAGGATCACGCCCGCGATGCCGCCGATTTCAAAGCCGCCCACCTTGGCCAGCGTGTCCAGCGGATCGTTGGGATCGGGCTTGTTCACTTCCAGAATCTTTTCGACGACCTTTATCTTGTTGCGCAGGCCGTCGTCATCCACGCCCGTGCCCCGGTTCACCACCGAGGAAACTTCTCGCTGCAAAAGCGCCGCCGCGATGGCCGAGGAAGGGGTGGTGTTGGCGATGCCCATGTCCCCGGTTCCCACGGCGTCCAGCCCGAGAGCCTTTTCTTCTTCAAAGATCGCGATTCCCGCTTCCAGCGCGGCGACCGCCTGCTCCCTGGTCATGGCCGGTCCCCGCGATATGTCGGCGGTTCCCGCAGCGACGCGCCGGTCGGCGAACCTGACGGCGTGATTGTTATTCAACGTGATTTCCAGAGGCGGCCCGGCCACCCCCATGTCGACAACGATCAACCGCGCGCCCACATGACGGGACAGCACGTTGATGGCGGCCCCGCCTCGCGCGAAATTGGCCACCATTTCCCGGGTCACCGCCTGGGGAAAGAGGCTGACACCCTGCGCCGCCACCCCGTGGTCGCCGGCCATGGTCACCACGGCCAGCTTTTGGATACGCGGCCGGGCTTGGCCGGTTATGCCCGCCAGTTGAATGCCCATGTCGTGCAGCCTCCCCAGACTCCAGAAGGGCAAGGCCAGGGACTCCTGGCGGCTCCTCGCCTGGCCCATGGCCGCTTGATCCAAGGCTCCGATGCGTTTGACGGTTTTTTCAAGCATGACGTTTCTCCCGATCAGGATTTGGCGCCCCGGCTGAGCGCGTCCTGGAAAAGGGCCGCCGAGGCTTTATTGGCGCAGAATTCTCCGCACATGGTGCACACGAGGGGATCGCAGGGAGCGCGGTCGGTCCGGATCTTCAGGGCGTCCTCGGGGAACAGCGCATGGCTGAACTGCCCTTCCCAATCGGAATCGCGCCGGGCCTTGCTCATGGCCAAGTCGCGATGCAGCGTGCGGTCGCGGAGTTTGGTGAGGTCGCCGATGTGCGCGGCCAGCCTGGCCACCTTCACGCCTTCGATGACGTCCGCTTCATTAGGGAGCGCCAAGTGTTCGGAAGGGGTGATGTAGCAAATCAGGTCCGCGCCGTAGCGCGCAGATTGCGAAGCGCCGATAGCGGCCACCACATGGTCGTAGGCGGCGCCGATGTCGGTGGGCAGCGGTCCGAGCATGTAATAGGGCGCGTAGCTGCTCATCCGTTTCTGCAGGATGATGTTGGCTTCGATTTCGTCCATGGGCACGTGTCCGGGACCTTCCACCATCATCTGGCATCCCAGCCTGCGGCCTTCCTCGGCCAGTTCGCAGTTGATGATAAGCTCCTGCACCATGGCCCGGTCAAACGAGTCGCCGATGGACCCGGCCCGCAAGCCGTTTCCCAGGGACAACACCACGTCGTATTTCTTGAGGATTTCCGTAACCCGATCGAATTTTTCATAGAGCGGGTTTTCCTTTTTGTTGGTTTTCATCCAGGCCACCATGGACGCCCCGCCCTTGCTTACCAGGCCCCCATAGCGGTAGCCCTGCCTTTCCAGCCGCTCGATGGTGTAGAGATTGATCCCGCAGTGGATGGCCATGAACGAAATACCGTCCGCGCACTGGCGTTCGATGATTTCGAACAGCATCTCTTCATCCAGCTTGTTGGGGTCGCCGTATTTGGCCGTGGCCTCGCAAAAGGCCTGATAGAGGGGAACGTTTCCCACCGGCAGTGACACGGCGGCCAGCACCTCACGGCGAGCCAGATCGAGATCCCCGCCCACCGATAGTTCCATGAGCGTGTCCGCGCCCGCTTTTTCGGCGGCTATGGCCTTGCGCACTTCCGCTTCGACGTCAGCGATGTCGGTGGAGGTGCCGATGGAGGCGTTGATTTTGGTTGAAAGCCCCATGCCGATGCCCACCACCGCGCAGGTCCTGTTGGCATTGAGCGGCGCCACGATCTTGCCCTCGGCGAACCGTTGCCGGATCAGTTCCACCGGCAAACCCTCCTGCTCCGCGATGGTTTGCATTGTCGGGGTGGTCACTCCCTGTACCGCGTACTCGAGCTGTGTGTTGTCCATGCCCTCTCCTTTCGCTTTACGCAAAAAAAAAATCCCCAAACCGACTTTCGTCAGTCCGGGGATTTACCATTTCCGCCAGATACGGTATGTACAAGCTCGGCAGGTCTTCTGACTCGTGGATCTTCCTACTCCCCGCGCCTTCCCGCGCCATTTACCTTATCGGAGTATGGCGCAGTGGCTGAAGCGGGTTTCGTCCTCACTCACAGCGGCGGGACCGTGTCGGATTTTCGCCGACTTCCCTCTTCGGGCCCTTTTCGGGCCAACCGAACTCTAGTAACTTCACCATGAATAGCACGGAAACTTTCCCGACGTCAAGGGGCGTTGTTCAGAGGCCGGGACTTTCAATGAAACATGGGGAAATCGGACTTTCTGGTCTCCGGCGCCATGGGTAGCGCGCTCGAGCAATGCAGGTCGCCGCAGGAGCACGCGGGAGCGTGTCCTTGCAACCGCAGGGTCCATTTCCTTGCGACCAGATAGAGCATATACGCGAGCAGGACCGCGGCCAGGATGGTGGTCAGCGTGGGGTTCAACAGCTCCGAGCCCTCCGCGTACCGGGGATGGATGGGGATGGAAAAACCCGAATAGATGGCGTCCACCGCCAACCCCAGCAGCACGGAACATACCATGATCGCTCCCAGATAAATGGCCATGGTCCGTTTGCCCAGGATTCCCCCCACTACCGAGAGGGCGGTCGCGTTGGTGGCCGGACCGGCCAGCAGAAACACCAGCGCTGCTCCGGGGCTGAGTCCCTTAAGGACCAGCGCCACCGCGATGGGTGTGGCCGCGGTCGAACACACGTACAAGGGGGTTCCCACCACCAGCATGAGCAGCATGGGCAGCAATCCGCCACCCAGGTACCGGGTCACCAGATCGGCCGGCGCGAAATAGCTGATCAGCCCGGCAATGAGCACACCCAGCAGAAACCATCCCGCGATATCGGAAACGAGTTCCGTGGAAGCGTATTTCACGGCCGCGAAAATCTTTTCCCGCAGGTTGTGATGGCGCCGGTGCACGTCGGGCGGGCAATCGATACCGCTGCAGCAGTTGTCGACTCGGCAGGGGTCCGCGAGCGTTTCCCGGTTTTCGTCACTGCCATGTTTGCGACCCAGAAAATTTACTCCCAGCCCGGCGGCGATAGCCGTGAAGATGGCGGCAATGGGACGGGCGACGGTCATGAGAGGATCGAAGAGCGCGTAGGTTATGGCGATGGAGTCCAGCCCCGTTTCCGGCGTGGCGATGAGAAAGGCGGAGGTGGCGCCGTCATTGGCGCCCTGCTGTTTCAGGGAAACGGCGGCGGGCAGCACCCCGCAAGAGCACAACGGGATGGGCGCTCCCAAAAACGCGGCCATGAACACCGACTTGATCTTGCCTCGCCCCAGGTAGCGCCTCACGATGGTGGGACTCAGAAAAATATACAGCAGCCCCGCCATGGCGAAACCCAGGATCAGGTAGGGCGCCGATTCGACGACCACTTTCCAGCATTCCAGTAAGATGCCATAAATAATATTCATAAGGTCTCCAACGCCGCTCCGTTCCATGCGCGTTTATCTAAACATAGTTTTCCATGGAGGTTTTCGCAAGCCGCGCCGGGCCTCTTTTTTGCCATAATCCCTTATTCGGCGGGGACAAGGCGGCTTCCCGCTCAAATTACGCTCGCTCCCGCCCTTATTAAAAAAAACGGCCGCGCCGGTAAGCGCAGCCGTTTTCGAAATCGTGGTCCTCATAAGAGCTGGACGGAGTCAGTCTATTTCTGACCCATCATCACCAACACTTCGTTCAGATCGATGTCCGAGGTGATCCAGTCGGTAAGCCGGTGGGCGCCGCCGCCCTTCGCGCATTCAGCCAGAAACACGGAACGTGTTCCCTGGCGCTGGTCCGGGGCAAAGGTTATTTTGGGCCCGATGCCCTGGAAGTCCTTGAGCGAATTCATGGCGTCGATGAATCTGGCCAGGGTCAGGTCCTTTCCACAGCGGCGGAAAGCTTCCATCATCGGTTCGGCAAAAAGGAACCCGGCCAAAAGAAATGAGCCGAAATTCTCCTTGGGCATAAATTTCTCTTGCGCCGCGTGATATTTTTTCATAAGCGGACTGGATGAGTCGGGAAGCTCCGAAAAATTGGTAAAGATCATACCTTCCCACAATCCCTTGCTGATTTTATACATAAGCTCGTAATCGCTGAGCGTGGATGAGGTCATCCACTGTGGCTTGAAACCGAGCTTGGCCGCCGTTCCCACCATGATCGCGCCGTGTTTGGGCAGCACCCACATGATGACCACGTCCGGCTTGGCTTCCTTCAGCTTGAGGCAATGGGAACTGAGGTCGGTGTCCATGATTTCCGCTGAGATCTCGGCCACCATCTCCGCGCCCAGTTTTTTGGCTTCCAGTTGAGCGCCGTACAGCCCCAGCTTGCCGTAGTCGTCATTCTGATAAAAGAAGGCGATGCGCTTCTTGCCGAGTTTCTCGACGGCGTAGCGGACCAGAATGGCCGATTCATCGCAATAGAGCGGGTATACGCCAAAAATGTATTCGGTGGGAGGATAGGCCCAGTGCGTGGAACCGGCCGAGGGTCCTACCCAGGGAACCTTGTGTTCCAAGAGGTAGGGCTTTACCGCCAGACCGGGCGCCGAACCCACGCCGCCCGTGAACGCGAAAACTCCTTCGTTTTCCACCAGTTCCTTGACGATGGCTTTTGTTTTGGGAGGCTGGTACGCGTCGTCCCGCAGATAGTATTTCAACTGACGCCCCGCGATGCCGCCTTCGGCGTTGATCATGTCGCTGTAACATTGGCCGCCGCGCGCCACCGCGCCCCACAGGGCGGCGGGCCCGGTTTGGGGACCCCATTGGCCGATCTTGATTTCAGTGTCGGTGATTCCACGTTCGGCAAGCGCCGCTCCGGGAAAAAGGAACAAAGCCGCTGCAAGCGCCAGAAGACCTACCCGTGTCCATGTTCTTCGCATACTCCCTCCTTTGGTTGGCTCTCCATCTTGAAATAAGCGCCCCACCTCCGCATTTGGAGGGTGAGGAATATCACTATATTTTCAGGTAAACCGCCGAATGGCGCGGGCTTTGCTGAAGAGGGAAATTCTTTCGGCTCGTTTTTGTATACAATACCATTTTTTCCTGCGGTGTCAACGCGGCAACCGCTTCGTTACTTTTAAAAATTACCATAGGGGAAAGGTTCACTTTCGTAATCGATTACCTTTTTGAAATCAACGCGGAGGTCCGGACGCCTCCCCGGGCGTCGTCCGCATAACCGAAAATCGTTAATAGGCATGTAATTCCAATATGTTATACAAAACAAATACCGTCGATCCCGTTCTGGCACGCCATTTGCCTTATTCTGTCAAACAAGATGATCGCAATGAACCTCAGCTCGACTACGGAAGCGGAAAACGTGATGATCGATATCGGAAACGGAAACCTGGCGCGATCCTCAAGAATCACCCATATCGCGGAACCCAACGCGGAAACCATGAGACGACTGAAAAAAAACGCGCGCGCGAACAGAACGCTGATCGACGCCTGCTGCGGGAAGGTGGCGCGAAGCATTATTTTTTTCGACAGCGACCATATCGCCGTTTCTCCCCTGGAAAAACGGAAACTGGTCAGACTCGCGTCGGCCACACGCGCGAGAATATAACCACCGAAGATTTTGAGAAACGAGAGAGGAGGCAAGTATGGATTTTTTTCATTCGGGAATCCTTCATTTTCTGGTAGGTACGGTCACTTCCGTTTCAAGTATGTCGATCGAAGTGCCCATGACGCATGTGCTGCTTTTTTCATTTTTCCTGATCATATTCTTTATGATGGGAAGCGCCCGGGGCATCGCGGTCACTTCCTTCATTTTCGCCCTGAACCTGGGAGTCATGCAGAACATGGGGCTGCTCATGGATGGTCTGAACCGGCATCCCATATTGTGGATTCCCTATGTGGTGGTGGGAACCTTCTTCTTTGTGGTGCTTTTCCTGGGATTGATGTACCAGAATTGACGGGCCGGTTTCGGCTTAGGGGCCGACGTCAAAAGGCCCGGTACAGCGCGAAGTAGTAAGAAAACCGATTGTTTGAATCATTGGTGATACCCCGGCCGGCGGAGAAAAGGATCTGAACTCCGCCAGGCAGGGGCAGAGCTCCTCCAAAATTGAACCCCACACTGTCTTCTCCATCAGCCGCGTCGGAGGTCTGAAAAAAGACCTCCGTCCCCAGATAAAAATCCGAAAAAAACGTGTACTGCAGCAATACGCCCGAAAACCAATAGTCCCGGTTTCCCGGCCCCGGATTGATCCAGTAGCCGCCGCCCCCATAGGCGGTCCAGTCGCCAAAGTCCTTCTGAATCCATACCGGCAGAAAAAACTGCGCCCGGCCGTTTCCCAGCCCTTTTGCGCTATCTCCGGTGGGGATTTCCATGAGCGGAAACACCCCGATATCCGGCAGCGTGTCGGTCTGACGGACAAAGCGGTATTTTACCCCGACCTCGGTATCGCCGTACCCGAAGTGGGAAACGTCGTCCTTCGGGACGTCGTATGCCAGGGGGGCTATGATGTGCGCCTGCGTGTCGGGAAGGATGCCGTAGTTGAATTCCACCGCCGGCCCCAGCCCGGAAGTCCCCGAAGCGTCACGCGCGCCGGTGGAAAACAGATAGATCTCGCCATGGTGGTAATCGACCGGTATGGGATCGTCGGTGCGAAAGGGGGGACCGGCGAAGGCGGTAAGCGGAAGGACGAGCAGGATCGCCACTAAAAAAAATCTTCCCCTCATCGGCGTCCTCCGTTTCGAGCCCGATTCCCGGTTCCCGTCTCAGTATAGTATATGGCCGTATCTGCCACAATCAGCGTTTTTCCACGCCGAATACAGGGACATCCTTTGAGGATGGAGAAAATGGGCGTATACTTGAAAAAGAACGGGCGACGCGGGAGTAAAACCGTGCCGCATGAGCGCGTCGAATCTTTGGCCGCGAAGCGGAATCTTCGGGAAAACCAGGATGACCCTCATATTTCTATTGGGCCTGATTCTGATCGTCGGGTTGCTGACAGGCCGTTTATTCAATAAATTCGGCGTTCCCCAGGTCGTGGGTTTTATTCTGCTGGGGCTGCTGCTGGGAGACTCTTTTTCGCATCTGGCGCCCCAGAGTCTGCTGGACTCCCTTTCGCCCATCACCTCCATAGGGCTTGCCATTATCGGCTTCATGGTGGGGGGCGAAATGAAACACTCCCTTTTCACCAAATACGGCAAGCAATTCTTTGTCATCTTGTTCGCGGAGGGACTGCTGGCCATGGCGTTCGTCACCGTCCTGTGCCTCTTCTGGACCCGGAATCCGGCCTTGAGCATTATCCTGGGCGCCTTGAGCGCCGCCACCGCGCCCGCCGCCACCGTTGACGTGTTGTGGGAGTATCATTCGCGGGGACCTCTGACCAGCGCCATCCTAGCCATTGTGGCGCTGGATGACGGGCTCTCGCTGATACTCTACGGTTTCGCCCTGGCGTACGCCGAAGCGCTGGTTTCGCCCGCGCGGCTGGGCCTGGGCCTGATGATGCTGAAGCCCTTGATCGAGCTGTGCGCATCCATTGTCCTGGGGTTGATCATAGGGTGGCTCCTCGACCGGGCGCTTCGCTTATTCGAGAAAAAAGAAGACAAACTGGTCATCACCCTGGGCGGCATCCTTCTGGCCAGCGGCGTGGCCGTGCAGTTTCATCTGTCGCTCATCCTGGTCAACATGGTGGCGGGCGTCTATCTTTCCAACACCCATCAGGATCGGAACGAAGCTTCCTTTGAACTTATCAAATCATTCTCGCCGCCCATCCTGATTATTTTCTTCGTGTTTATCGGGGCGCGGTTGCAGGTGGGGCTGCTCCCCAAGATGGGAATCCTGGGCCTGCTCTATGTGGTGGGCAGAACACTTGGTAAAGGGATGGGCAGTTATCTGGGCGCCAGAGTTTCCCATGCCCATGAAAGCGTGCGAAAATACCTCGGTTTCGCGCTCTTTTCACAGGCGGGCGTCGCGATCGGTCTGGCGCTCGACGTATATGAGCATTTCCGTCACTTCGGGCCGCAGGGCGCTCACATGGGCCACACGGTCATCAACGTCATTACCGCGACCACGTTTCTGGTGCAGATAATCGGGCCGCCATCGGTCAAATACGCCATCGGCAAAGCGGGAGAGATCGGCAAGGAGATGTCCGCGCCGAGGGAGGAATAGATACATGAACAAAAAACTGGTCAAGGAATTCTGGCCGTATGAAAATTTCTCCATGGTCTACGAGGATACCGACATTGTCGATATCACCAAGTACTTCGTGGAAAACCCCTGCATTCATCATATATGCGTCGTGGACCAGGACAAGAAGTTGCTGGGTCTGATCAACCGGAAACGGATGTTCAAAAGCATATTCTCCCATTACGTGGGAGCGGAGTCGCGGATCAGCAACCTGTTCAAACTGCTGACGGCCGAAAAATCGGCTGAAATCATGTCCTCGCATGTTATTTCCACCACCGAGGACTCGACCATCGATTCCGTGATCAAGACCCTGATCGATCACAATATCAGGGAAGTCCCGGTGGTGGACCAGGACAATCACGTGCTTGGTTTTATCACCATATTGAAAATCATGGGAGAATGGCTGAAAGAAAGGGAAGAATGACGGAGGCCTTGCGTCTTCCCGGAACCATGCGCCCGATCAGCTCGCGGACCGTTTCTTTTTAATCTCCACCAGACCGTTGTCGGCGTCGATTTTCACGAAGTCGCCCGTTTCGATGTCCTGCAAGGGATCTCCTTCCGGTTCATGAACCATGGGAATTCCGGTGATGATGGCGCTGACGGTCACCACGCCCTCGGCCTTGACGTTGATGATTCCCACAGGCGCCTTTCCCCGTTTGAAGGCCGCGTAAAATTGCCACGATCCGGTGGTGGAACCCTTGCCGGTGGGAAAGACCAGGATCTTGCCCGCGACGCTCTTTCCTTCAAGTTCGTGGCCAGACTCCCTGATAACGCCGGTGTCGGGGTCCATTCCGCCGGTGAACGATATGGGCATGCGCGACACGATGGCTTCGCCTTCCGCCACCCCCCTGGTTACCGGTTTCGCCTTCATGATCATTTTCCCCTGCCCTTCCATGTTCCCGCCACCGCCGACAGCACGCACTCTTTGGTGGAGCCAAACCAGGTATCCATGCCGAAAAGGTTGTGCGCGTAGTAGCTGCCGCGCGCGGAATTCATACCGATAACGCGGACGCCCTGTTCCCTGAGGTAAAGATGGGGGCCGTCCGCGGCGCCCACATCGGCCACGACCCGCACGCCGGCAGCTTGCAGGGTATCGAGGAGCCCCATGCGTTCGCACAGGGTTTTCACCCATCGGGACGTGCAGATCCAGAGTTGGGTGCTCGGATTGACTTTTTTGCCTTCCAGCAGGCCAACTATCTCTTGGATCTCCTGGATACTGCATTGAGGACAGCCGAAGATGACCATGTCCAGCTTTTCTTCCGTGGCGCTGGAAATCTCCCGGTACGCGTCGTCCACATCCCTTTGCGTGGGGATCAGATCCGGAAGCGCGGGCGGATTCCCTTTGAACGCGGCTTCCAGGTTGGGCGCTTCCGGCGTGATACCCACCAGATGAACCAGTCCGGCGGCGCCGGTCACGGTGAGCGTGTAGAGCAACCCTTTTATTCCTTCGATATGCAGATCCGGCGGCAGGTTGATAAAGGCGGGGATGCGGGTCCCGATGACCTTGCCCAGCTTCCAGCCCAGGGCCTTGTAGTCGGCCGGATCATAATTATTAAGGTTCAGCCCGGCCACGTCGATGAGGAGTTCCGCTTTCCGGTTTTCGGTCAGGTGCAGCCCCCATTCGGGAATGGCGCTCACGATCGCGGCGGCCAGGGCCACGTGATCTCCGTCCCGGTTGGATCTGGCGCCGATCACCGAATTGGCGAACACCTGGCTGCCGGAAGAAGCCCAGGCGATATGATCGCCGAACCGGGGAACGTTACCCACCAGATAGTGGTGACACGAATAGGTCAGGGTCACGCCCAACGATTTCAGCGCTTCGTGAATGCGTTTCTGACGGACCTGATAATAGGTGGGAATCAGGAGTTCTTCCGCCTGCTCGGGATCGAACATTTCGGGATTCTTGGTGGTGTAGACCGATACGCGGGTCCCCTCCCCGGCCAGGTCTTCCAGCCACTCGACGCCCTCGTCCATGAGCACCGGAAAATTGCCTGCCATATGCACGCTGGTGACTGGAACCATACGCGCCGCGCCGTAGCATTCGCCATAGGCCGTGAGAATTTCCATGGCCTTTTGGGCGCCCGGCCCGTTTTTTCCCTCCAACATCTCCTGTTGCCGCTTGGTTAACTCCATAAAGGTCTCCTCGGTCACCGACCCGGAAAAGGTTGCTTTTCCGTTATCAACGGGAATAGGTGATGGATTGCTCCACTGTAGTATAGGCGGGCTTTGCCTGTCAGCAAAAAAGCTCAACGGGCGAGCCGGCCGGGATAACCGTTGTCATAGCGCCGCCCGGTTGGTTATTTCGAGCGCAGCGAGAACCCCGTCAAAGGGGGCGCGGGGGAGGAAACTCCCCCGCATTGTTTTTTCTTCCCACCCCTAACTCGGATTCTTCCGATTTACGGTTGCAAGTCATTCGCATATGCAGTTTAATGCGCGTCAATTGACGTCCGAGGGGCCGACCGCCGGAATCCATCGATAGAAGCGTTTCCTCGCGTGATTTCATATATAAAAGGGAGAAGAACGGTTTGAACCATATACGCCAATTTCCGCCGCTGTCGGCGACGCCCGCGTTTCAGGAGGTCGAATCATGAAGCTTGCGCTATGCGGATTGCCCGGAAGCGGCAAATCCACCCTCTTCGCCGCGCTGACGTCGAGAAAGCTTCAGGAGGCGAAAGGACGGGAAGAAAGCAACCAGGCGCAATTGTCGGTGCCCGACGAACGGGTGGACCGGTTGTCCAAACTTTACCAGCCGCAAAAGACCATTTACGCGCAGGTTAATTACATCGATCCCGCTCCGCCGGTGGCCAAGCCCGACGACCCCACCACGCGCCTGCCCCTGGAACTGAGGCAGGTGGACGGCCTGGTGGAAGTGGTGCGCAACTTTGACTCCGGTTTCGGCGCCCCGACGCCGCGTGAAGATCACCAGGCTTTTCAGGAAGAGCTGATTCTGAACGATCTCATCACCGTGGAACGCCGGCTGGAACGTATCGAATTGGACCAGAAACGCGGCCGCAAGGGCGATCCCGAGGAGGTCCAGCTTCTGGAGGAAGCTCGGGACATTCTTTCCAGCGAACGCCCGCTGCGGGTCAACCCCGCCTACGCGGATAACCCCAAGCTGCGCGGGTTCGGGCTGCTCTCTTCCAAGCCGCTCATCGTCGCCTTCAATAACGACGACGAAAACTCCGACGCCCCCGATATTTCCATCGACGACCCGGTAATCGTGGTGCGGGCGCGCATCGAGGCGGAACTGGCCGAACTGGGGCCGGAGGAGCGGGAAGAATTCGCCGCCGACCTGGACATTACGGAAAGCGCCCTAGACCGTTTGATCGCCGCGAGCTACCAATCGCTCAACCTGATCAGCTTCTTTACCGTGGGCACGGATGAAGTCCGCGCCTGGACCATCAAGCGAGGCGAATCCGCCATGGAAGCGGCGGGAGCCATCCATTCCGACCTCAAGAAGGGATTTATCCGCGCGGAAATCATGCGCTGGGACGAACTGCTCCAGCACGGGTCGGAGGCGGCCCTGAAAAAAGTCGGATTGGTCAAGGTGGTGGGTAAGGACCACATCGTGGAGGACGGAGACATCGCGAACATTCGGTTTAACGTGTAGTGAAAAGAATTGTGGGGGAATCTCTTCCCCCCACGCCCCCTGTAGGCGATTTCTCGCTGCGTTCGAAATGGCACGGCGGTATTCGCAGCCTACTAAGCTATTCTTCTGCTCGTCCGTTCCTCCGACCAGGCGTTCGGATAACACCACGATTTTAGTGTTTCGTCACCCCGCGAACTGTCCACGACATGTCGGGACTTGATCGCGTAGTCCGGAAGCGCAACAAGCTGAAAAACCTGGATTCCGCAGTCAAGACGCGGAATGACGAGGACGAGAGGCTCGCTGAGTCAAATAGCATGTGAAGTCTTTGTTAGCGGACAATAGAAATGGCGCCCAAGGGGTGTGTCCCGACTGCGTCGGGATCTTCGAGGCGCTGAGATTCTCCCACAACCTCTACAAAAATGTACCTTTCCGCCCTCCCTCTCCTACGCGGACGTAGCGTAGCGTTCCGCCTGACAAATCGTTTATTATTCCGAAAAATGATATAAACCCTTGATAAATAATCAAATTCCTCTGGCTGGTTGATTTTTTCTCGTTTTGGGCATACTTATTGTAACTATACGTTACAATCAGTTGAGCCACTTTTACACGACGTTTTATCGGCTTCGGATTACCGACAACGAGAACGGCTTCGGCTACGGCTGAAATTCATAGGATTTCGAGGAATGAACATTGGAACGAAAAGGAATACCCTGGAATAACTTTGTCATGAAAAAATACGGCGTCTCCATAAAAAAAGAGATTTTTATGGCTCATACGCCCTTTTTAAGGATCACCACCGCTCTGAGAGTCGCTGAAACCGGCGCGCTTTTAAGCAAGAGCACGGATTCCGTTCAGTAGCGAACCTGAACCGGAAAGACAAAAACATTATGAATCACCAAGCGCGGCCGATGGCCACAGACCACCGGCCGCGCCGTTTTTTGCACCGTTAATCCTACGTTCCGGTCGACCGTCCTTCTTCACGCCTTGCAAGCAGCCGCTATTCGCCCCACTTCCATTCCTTGATTTCCGGCATGTCGTCCCCGTAGCAATCGATATATTCTCTGTGCTCTATTAATTTATCCCGGATGAACTGTTTGGCGTAGGCCGCATAGTATCCGAGCTTGGGAACCCGGTCGATGACATCGCTCACGAGGTGATACCGATCCAGGTCGTTTCTCACCACCATGTCGAAAGGCGTGGTGGTCGTCCCTTCTTCCTTGTAACCCCGGACATGCAGGTTCTTATGGTTGGTCCGACGGTAGGTCAGGCGATGGATAAGCCAGGGATAGCCGTGATAGGCGAAAATGACAGGTTTGTCCGTGGTGAACAACGTGTCGAAGTCCTGATCCGACAACCCGTGCGGATGTTCTTCCTTGGGTTGCAGCTTCATGAGATCCACCACGTTGATCACCCGTATTTTCAGGTCCGGCGCCTGGCGGCGCAGTATGTCCACCGCGGCCAGGGTTTCCAGCGTGGGGACGTCGCCGGCGCAGGCCATGACCACATCCGGTTCGGAGCCTCGGTCATTGCTCGCCCATTCCCAGATCCCGATGCCCGCGATGCAGTGCTTAACGGCGGAATCCATATCCAGGAACTGCAAGGCCGGTTGCTTGCCCGCCACGATCACGTTGATGTAATTCCTGCTGCGCAGGCAGTGATCCGTGGTGGAAAGCAGGGTGTTGGCGTCCGGCGGCAGGTAAACGCGGATGACGTCCGCTTTCTTGTTGACCACATGATCGATGAAACCGGGGTCCTGATGGCTGAACCCGTTGTGGTCCTGCCGCCACACGTGCGACGTCAGCAGGTAATTGAGCGATGCTATGGGGCGGCGCCAGGGGATTTCGGAATTGGTGGTTTTCAGCCATTTGGCGTGCTGGTTGAACATGGAGTCGATGATGTGGATAAAGGCCTCGTAGCATGAAAACAACCCGTGGCGGCCGGTGAGCAGATAACCTTCGAGCCAGCCCTGGCAGGTGTGTTCGCTGAGGATTTCCATGACCCGGCCGTCGGGAGCCAGATGATCGTCTTCGGGAATGGTGTCTTCCATCCAGGCCCGGTCGGTCACTTCGAACAGCGCCGACAAGCGATTCGAGGCCGTTTCGTCGGGACCGAAAACCCTGAAATTGCGGGACTTCATATTATTGCGCATGATGTCGCGTAGAAACTGCCCCATGATCCGCGTGCCTTCGGCGATGACGGCTCCGGGCTTGGAAACCTCCACCGCGTAGTCCTTGAAATCGGGCATCTTTAAATCGCGTAGCAGAATCCCGCCGTTGGCGTGCGGATTCGCGCTCATGCGACGTTCGCCCTGGGGCGCCAGTTCGGCCAGTTCCGGGATCAGGGCGCCTTCTTCGTCGAACAGCTCTTCCGGCTTGTAACTCTTCATCCACTCTTCCAGCACCTTTATATGCTCCGGCTTGGTGGCCAATTCGGAGAGCGGAACCTGGTGCGAGCGCCAGAATCCTTCCGTTTTCAGGCCGTCGACCTCCTTGGGTCCGGTCCAGCCCTTGAGCGATCGCAGGACGATCATGGGCCAAGGGGGGCGCTTGGTATTTTTCCCGGAACGGGCGTCCTCCTGAATGGATTTTATCTCCCCGAAAATCTTGTCCAGGGTTTCCGCCATGAGCTGATGCATGGCTATCGGTTCCGTGCCCTCGACAAAATAGGGTTTGTAGCCGTATCCCAGGAACAGGTTTTCGAGTTCCTTGTCGTCCATGCGCCCCATGACGGTGGGGTTGGCGATCTTATACCCATTGAGATGCAGGATGGGCAGAACGGCGCCGTCATGAACGGGATTCAGAAACTTGTTGGAATGCCAGGCGGTGGCCAGCGGCCCGGTTTCGGCTTCGCCGTCGCCCACCACACAGGCCACGATAAGATTCGGATTGTCGAACGCCGCGCCGTAGGCGTGCGATAAGGAGTAGCCCAGTTCCCCGCCTTCGTGAATGGAGCCGGGCGTCTCGGGCGCCACGTGGCTCGGTATCCCCCCGGGAAAGGAAAACTGCTTGAACAGCCGCTTCATCCCGGTGGTGTCCTGGGAGATGTTGGGATACACCTCGCTGTAGACCCCTTCCAGGTAGGCGTTCGCGACGATTCCCGGTCCGCCGTGGCCGGGGCCGATGATGTAGATCATGTCGAGATCTTGTTCCTTGATGACCCGGTTGAGATGCACGTAGATGAAATTCAGACCCGGCGTGGTCCCCCAGTGACCGAGCAGCCTCGGTTTGATGTGGGCGAGTTTCAGCGGCTCTTTGAGCAAAGGGTTATCGAAGAGATAAATCTGGCCTACCGACAGATAGTTGGCGGCCAACCAATATTTGTTCATCTTGCGCAGCATTTCGTCGTTTAAATATCCCATAATGTTAGGCCTCCCTGGCGCCAGTGGTTTCGGTCATCGTGTTTACGCTTGCCAAACATTTAAGACGATCCCTCCACCTCGTTATTCCGGAGTACGGGTTATCGCCTTGTAAGGCCCCGATGAATTATCCATGCGGTACAATCAGCCTCACGCTTTCGATCCGTGATGCGGATGCGAATGCAGGGACTTGTTGAGGGTGTTCAGGAATCGTCTCTTGTGCGTAGCCCGATCCTCGATCAACCGGTAGATTCCCAATTTTATCACGTCTTGGATGAGCATCCAGATGATATTGTAAATCCACACGTATCCGATCAGCTTCCAGGGCAGCGTGGGTACCAGCCAGCCGAAGGCGCACATCAGGACCGCCAGGATTTGCGTGCCCACGATCCCCCAGAACAATTGCCAGGAAGGATGCGGTTTCCTCCAGAACGACTTTCTGGTGCGGGTCAGGAACAACAGCAAATGCCCTCCCGCCACGAGCTGCAGGAAAAGCATGGTTTGCAGGTGCGGCGTGTCCAGATGCAGATATTCCCTGCCGATCAGGAGCAGGCCGAAGGTTTGCGCGACCGCCAGAGAACCAAGCACGGTGGACACCGATAAAACCCGATGCATGTCCCAGCGCACCGGCTTGGCGCTCAGATAAGTGTTGTCATAGGCGATGGTCATGATGGGAATATCGTCCAGGAGCGCCAGCACGATGATCATGACGGCGGTCAGCGGGTAGAAATTGAACACGATCATGGCCAGCACCACGAAGAACATGATGTCGATGGTCATGGCGATGCGGTAGATGGTATAGCTCATCATGCGTTCGAAGATGCGCCGCGCCTCTTCCACCGCCTTTATGATCACCGAAAGCCCCGGCGCGGTCAGCACCAGGGCGGCGGCGGCCCGCGCGGCGTCGGTGGCCCCGGAAACGGCCACCCCGGTGTCCGCCTGTTTCAGCGCCGGCGCGTCGTTGACGCCGTCACCGGTCATGGCCACCAGATGGCCCCGCTCCTGCAGCGCCTTGACGATGCCGAATTTATGTTCCGGGAAAACCTCGCGCGAATCCGTCGGCCTGTTCGATTTGTTTTTTGGCTTCATCGGTCAGGTGGCTTGCGTCCATACCGGCGGTAAAGAGCTGGTTGGCCGGCTGTATGTTTTTGCCCAGCCCGAGCTGGCCCGATATTTCCCGCCCGATGGCCACGTTGTCTCCGGTGACCATCTTCACTTGCAGCCCGTGGGCCTTGGCCTGCGCGATGGTCTCCGCGGCGTCGTCTCGCGGCGGGTCGTACAAGGGCAGTATGCCCATGAAATCCATTGACGGTCATCCCCGGCCCGGGCCACCCCGATGGTTCGATAGCCCTTGGCGGCCAGCTCGTCGACCGCTTTTTGCGCTTTTTGCCGGTCTTCGGCGTCGAGATTGCTCAACTCCTGAATGACCTGGGGCGCGCCCTTGGTGAAGTAAAACGTTTTCCCCTCTTTGGTTTTCATGGTGGATTCGGTGCGCTTGTTGATGGGATCGAACGGCGTGTACGCCACCTGCGAATAGGCTTTCAGATCGTCCTTGTTTTTCAGCGCGCCCATGACCGCCTGATCGATGGCGTCCTGCGTTTCCTCCTCGGAAGCCAGCGCGGCCGCCAGAATCAGTTCGGCTCCGTCCTTGGCCTTGAAGGGAATGGGATCGCCCAGGGTAAGTTGATTCTTGGTGAGGGTCCCGGTTTTATCGGTGCACAGGATGTCGATACCGGCCATCTCCTCGATGGCCTGCAAACGGGACACGATGGCTTTCATTCTGGAGAGGACCAGCGCCCCCAGGGCCATGGTCACCGACAGGACGGCGGGCATGGCCACGGGTATGGAAGCCACTACCAGAATGAGCACGAACTGGACCAGTTCCACCGGCGTGACGCCGCGCCACAATTGCGTGATGGTAAGCAGCAGGCTGAGGCCGATGGCCAGGAAGATGAGGAAATCCCCCACCTTCATGACCGCTTTCTGGAAGTGGGACACGGCGCCCGGCTTCTTCCACCAGTTTGGCCGTGCGGCCGAAATAGGTGCTGGAGCCCGTGGACGTGACTATGGCCACCATTTCACCCTGCTTGGCCACCGAACCCGAATAGGCGATGTCTCCCTTTTTCTTGTTTACCGGAAGTGACTCGCCCGTGAGCGCCGCCTGGTCCACGCTGAGGTAATCGCCGTCCGCCAGTTTGATGTCCGCGGGGATCACATCGCCCAGCTTGACGCGGATGACGTCTCCCGGGACCAGTTTGGAAGCTTCCAGCTCCGTCCATTTCTTGTCCCGAAACGCCCGCGCCTTGAGCGCCAACTGGTTTTTCAGGGCGTCGAGGGCGTTGGAGGCCTTATGCTCCTCCCAAAACCCGATAAGCGCGTTGAACAACAGCAGGGTCATGATGATGATAAAATCCGCCCAATGGCGGACGACGGCGGAAAGAATCGCCGCCACCTCGATCATCCAGGGAATGGGACCCCAGAAATAACGAAAAAGCTTTAAAAGGGCGCTCTCGTGATGTTCCTCCAGCGCGTTGGGCCCGTATTCATTCAACCGGCGCTCCGCCTCTTCGCTGGAAAGACCGTCGAGCGAACTTTCGAACGTTTTAAAAATTTCCTCCAGGCTCTTCTCTTGAACCTCTTCGCTGCTCAATGTCTGAGTCGTCATGAGAATACGCCTCCCTTACTCATCCGACGCTGTCCGATGGTTTTGTATTTCCGGATTAATCGCTTATTTTTCTTCGCGTGTTTCGACATTGCCTTGTCGAAATTGCCTGACGCCTCATAGTGTGGCGCGGTTTGGACCCTTCTATGACATATCGGTGAGAAGCGCATAAAGGTAAGCCCTTATACCCTCCGTACATGAAAAAGGAATTAATTATATATATAATAACCGTTTTCGAGGCGAATTTGGAGAGAGAAAAAGAGCCGGCCGAAGATGCGGCTCAAGAACGGCAAGAGACGCTCGGCTATTGGCCGAGCGGCAGGATGAAGGTGAATTGAGTCCCCTTGTTCAAGGAAGTCCGTACTTTTACCGCGCCCCCATGCTGTTCCACGATATTTTTGACGCGCAACAGGCTCGAACCGGTCGTGAAGTCATGCGGGTCGGGACTACGGTTCCCGAAAATCGCCTTCTCCTGGGCGCCGGACACGTTCATCCCGTTATCGTGAAATTCCAGGAAGTAATAATCGCCCCGTTTGCGGCTTTCGATGAGCAGTTTTCCTCCGGAAGGCATGACCTCGACCGCGCGTTCAAGCATGGCCGCGCAGAGACCCAGGATCTGCTGGGGCGCCGCCACCATGTTTTTCACATAGGGGGAGAGCGATAGCTTCACCGTGATTTTGGCGTTATCCAGTTGTTCCTGCATGAGCGGGAGCGAACGCTCCACCAGCTTGTTCAGGAAAACCACCTTTTTTTTATGGTAATCGGGCTGATGGGAAGCCAGGATGTTTTTGACGAGATCCTCCACCCGGCTCAGGTCCCGCGCCAACTCCGTTTGCGAATCCGACCATTGGCCCGCCCGGAAGGTTTCGATGGTTTTAGTGAGGTTTTGCAGGGGTTCCAGGAGATCCCAGGCGTTATTCACGGCCGTCTCGTTGGCCCCGTTGGGCGCGGAGAAATCCTCCGCCTGAAACTCTCTCTTTTGCGAGCTTTCCGATATCACGCCGATCAAAAGCAGGCCGGGCGAGGCCGAATCGGGATGCGTGGAAAGATTCATGCGCAGGGTCTTGTTGTGAGGAAAAGGCCTTTTGCATGGAATTTCCACCCGGTCCAGGGGGGCGTCGCCGCTTTTGGCCGCGCCGAGAAAGGAATTGAACCTGTCCCTGGACTCCTCGTCCAGAAAGTCGGCGATACCGCGCTCCCGCAACTTGTACGAAGGCGATCCCAGAAGATTGCACAGCGCCGTGTTCGCGTATACGATGGTTCCGTGCGCCTGGACGAAAACGGCGGCGGGCAGGTGGTTGAAAATGTCCTTGAGCGCCGGCGGCCAGAACTCCCGGCTGTCGCCGGGGCCGCGCTTGGTTCGTCCGGCGTCGCCCTGTTCCGGGTACATGCGGAGGTCGTCGTCCACTTTCTGGGCCGTAACCACCGAACCCGAGCGCGCGCCATCGGGCGCATGGACGGGAAGGCTCCTGAGCGCATACCGTTCGCTCGCGCCGGAACGGCCGGGACGTTCGAAAAACCCGCCTTCGTTTTTATCGAAGGAGAAGGATTCGACCGCCTCGCCCCCCTCCTCCAACGCCTTTTGCAGCGATTGTCCGATCAGATCCTGACGCGGTTTTCCGGTCATCTTTTCCACGCTTTTATTCACATAGAAAATGCGATCCCGTTCATCGAGCATGACAACCTGGTTGGGGGCCATGTCGATGGCCTTCCGGTAAAACCTGGAGAGCTGTTCCATGCGTTTCCGGGCGGTCCGATCCAGGGTCACGCATAGTTTTCGCCCCTCCGGGCCGGTCAGGTCCGTGGTGGAAACATTCAGCCGCGGTTCGGCGCCGTCGGGCCACGGGGGCGACGGTTTGAACCCATCGGCGGCGGCGTCCCTGGCAAGCCGCTCCTCCGGCCGGGCGCCCGCGTCTCCCGCCAGAAGATCGTAGAAATTTCTTTCCCGCAGCGTTTTTTGCCCCATGCGCATCTGCCGCGCGGCGGCGGGATTGGAATTCAGAATCGCCCCATCGGAGTCCACAATGAAGACGCCTTCCTTCATTTCATTCCACAGGGTCTGAAAGAGCCGATCCTTTTCCAGGAAATCGAGTTCCCTCCCGTGCGCGGCGCTCAAGTCCTCGATGCTCATGATCGAGCCGATCAGAATGCCTTCATCCGTTCTGACCGGAAAACCGGTAAGCTCCATGGGACGGTTATCGTTCAACAAGTCCAGTGTCTTGTGTATTTTTCCGTCCTGCTGCGATCTTTTCGCGACGCATTTTCCGCACGCCTCCTCTGACTGGAAAAACGGGCAGACGCTGCGGCAAAGCTTCTTGCGCGCTTCCCCGAAGCTGGTCCCGAACAGCTTTTCCGCGCGGCTGTTCATGGCCGTCACTCTGAATTTGATGCTCATTTGCACCAGACCGACGGGCGTGCGCGATTTAAGCACGGGAAATTCTCTGAGGGAAAACATACTCGAAACCCCTCGCACGGTATTCATAAAGATATCGTCAAATAAGGGTTAGAAGCAATTGTACAACGGAAGGTCCCGGAGTTCCAGTTCCCAAAGCCCATGGAGAGCGCTCGGGAACGCGGGACAACGCGTGGGCTAAGCGGGCCGCTCTCTCTTCCTTCGTTTCACGATCAATGGCCTGGAGCACGGAACGTTTCGATGCGGATAACGAAGGTGGATGAAAGACGCGGGTCTCGGATTATCTTTTTGATGGCGGTTCCGCCGCCCGGGCCTTTGATCGGATCGTGGGGACATGGAATGTTCCATATCCCCGCGATTATCGGCCGATACTGCTATGCGGGTCGAATAAGAGTCAATCGCAGGCTATTAAATGTCCAGCTTCAGCTCTCCGCGTTTTTCCTTCAACGCCGCGTGCGCAGCCGCCAGTCTGGCAATGGGCACCCTGTGGGGAGAAACGGACACATAATTGAGGCCGATGCCGTGGCAAAAGTCCACCGCTCTCGGGTTGCCCGCCTGCTCTCCGCAAATACCCACTTTGAGATCTTTCCTGGTTTTCCGGCCCCACTCTACGCTAATCTTCATGAGGCGGCCAACGCCTTTCACGTCAAGTATCTCGAAGGGGTTGTCTTGGAGAATATGCCGTTCATTGTAAAGGGGGAGGAATTTATTCTCCGCGTCCTCGCGGGAGAAAGAAAAAGTAGCCTGGGTAAGGTCATTGGTTCCGAAGGAAAAGAATTCGGCAAGCTCGGCAAGTCTTCCCGCACGCATGCAGGCGCGCACCACCTCGATCATGGTGCCGAATTTAAACGGCACCTTCACTCCGTACTGCTTTTTCACTTCCTTGTGCACCTTTTGAATTACACTTTCCACCCAGAGCAATTCCTGGAGGGTGCAGACCTGCGGAACCATGACTTCCGGATTGACTTCCATTGCCTTCGTTCATCAGTTCGGCCGCCGCCTCCATGATGGCCCGTATCTGCATCTCATATATCTGCGGATAGGATATCCCCAGCCGGACGCCCCGGTGACCCAGCATGGGGTTGATTTCCGCCAGCGCGCGAACCTTGCGAAGCATATCCTCTTTCGATTGGCAGGAGCTTCTGGTCGAGCCCCTTCCTTCGGTTCCATGAGTTCGGCGCCTGCCGTCCTCAATTCCGGGGTGAACTTGCTGCAGTTCCGTTCCCAGGAACTTCATGGTGCGCGGGAACTCGGCATCTCTGACGGCCTGATTGAAATCCTTCAGATGTTGAATGTCATGGGTGAGTTCCTCCACGGTGGGCAAAAATTCGTGCATGGGCGGATCCAGAAGCCGACCGTTACCGGACGGTCGCCCATGACGCTCAATATTTGTTTGAAATCTTCACGCTGGAAAGGGCATGAGTTGGTCGATATAGGTCTGACGCTCCTCGTCGTTTTCCGCCAAAATCATCTCGCTTACTATGGGCAGACGGTCCGACTGATTGAACATGCGTTCGGTTCGGCAGAGACCGATGCCATGAGCGCCGTACTCAGGCCTTTTCGGCCGCTTCGGGCGTGTCGGCGTTGGCCATGACCTCCAGCTTGCTGATTTCGTCCGCCCATTCCAGCAACACCAGCAGGTCTTCCACGAACTCCGGATCGACGGTGGGAATTTCACCCTGGAAAACGTCCCCGGTAGTACCGTCGATGGTTATTATGTCGCCTTCCCGCAGATGCTTTTCGCCGACCCGGGCTTCACGCCGCTCCTGATCGATGGCGATATCTTCGCAGCCTGAAACGCACGGCTTGCCCATGCCCCGCGCCACAACCGCCGCATGCGAAGTTTTGCCGCCGCGGCTGGTCAGAATACCCTGGGCGGCGAAAAATCCGTGGATGTCCTCGGGCTTGGTCTCTTCCCGGACCAGAATGACCTTTTCGCCCATCTTTCCGAGACGCTCGGCCTGATCGGCGTCGAAGATGATCTTACCCGACGCTGCGCCCGGTGAAGCGGCCAGACCCTTGGCCAGCGGCTCATCCTTGGCGCGGGGATCGACCCGGCGGTGGAGCAGCTGCTCCAGCATATCGGGCGGTATGCGCAGAATGGCGTCTTCCTCGTTGATGAGGCCTTCGTTCACCATGTCGCTGGAGGTCCGTATCAGGGCCCAGGCGTTCATCTTGCCGTTGCGGGTCTGGAGCATGTACAGCTTGCCCTTTTCAATGGTAAACTCGAGGTCCTGCACTTCCTGGTAATGCTTTTCCAGCTTGTGGCGGATCTCTATGAGTTCACGATACACATCGGGCATCACCTTGCGCAGTTCACTGACCGGGAGCGGGGTCCTGACTCCCGGCGACCACGTCCTCGCCCTGGGCATTTACCAGGAATTCGCCATAAATACGGTTTTCACCGGTTCCCGGGTTGCGGGTGAAGGCCACGCCGGTAGCGGAATCGTCGCCCATGTTTCCGAACACCATGGTGCAGATATTGACTGCGGTGCCTTCGGCCATTTCGGGCGTGATATTGAACTGCCGCCGGTAATCGATCGCACGTTTGCCCATCCAGGAATCAAATACGGCCAGGACGGCGATGGTAAGCTGTTCCATGGGGTCCTGAGGAAAATCCTTGCCGGTCTCCTTTTTTATAATCTTCTTGAATTCTTCGGAGATTTTTTGAAGGCTTTGCGCGGAAAGCTCGGTATCCGCCTTGACGCCCGCATTGTGTTTTTCTTTTTCAAAAGCCTGATCGAATTTGCTCTCGTCGACCTTCAACCCGACTTTTCCGAACAACTGGAGCAACCGGCGATACGCGTCCCACACAAAGCGCGGGTTCTGGGTAAGATCGATCATTGCTCGCGCGGTTTCGTCATTGAGTCCCAGGTTCAGAATCGTGTCCATCATTCCGGGCATGGAAAGCGCCGCGCCGGAACGAACCGAAACCAGCAGCGGATTCTTTTTGCCGCCGAATTCCTTGCCGGTCGTCTTTTCCAGCTCGGCCATCTGATTTTTGACCTGATCCATCATCTCGGCCGGAGGATTTTTCTTGTTTTTATTGTATTCGTTGCAAGCTTCCGTAGTAATAACGAAACCGGGAGGGACCGGCAGTCCGATTTGGGTCATTTCACAAAGATTCGCGCCTTTACCGCCCAGTAACTTCTTATTTTTTCCGTCGCCCGTATCGAATGAATAGACATATTTTCTGCCTTCCATATGCTGACCTCCAGAGTATTATCATGCGCAAGCAATCTATCGCTTTTATAATCCTTTTCACTTTATGTCAAGACGCGGGGATTGAAAAAGGGTTTTGTCGCTTTTGGCTCAAAAATCTTTTCCCAACCAAGCGCGCGTTCGGGCAAAGCCATGGTACTTCCAACGGCTACACAACCAAATTGTTTTACCTTATGGAATAACGTCACGGTCCGATACACAAAAAAGCCTGCCCGGCGCTTGCCTTTACTATCGACATACAAGACCAGCAGGGCATAGTCCCGCGAACACCATGGTCAGGGACGCTATCTTCAGCGTCTTCCACTTCATGGAATGTCTATGGCTTTGACAAAAGGCTTGATATCCAGGATATGCGTGCCGTCAATGGCGTCCATTCCTTCAACTTTTAACGTTATATCCTCAATGGATATAATTCTAACCAGATTCAAACCAATGGGATTTGGTCTGTCGGGACTTCTCGTACTGAATATTCCTTGTTGAGGTCGTGATCTATCGCTTCGCGGGTGAGCCTTCAGCATGTTACGGTTCGCTTTATCGAGCCAGGTGAAGACAAAAGCGTAACTGTCTGACGACAATCCTTCCAGGGCTTCGCGATAGTGCGGGAAAATGTTGATGCTACTTTCCGAAAGCGCTTCCCGGCCTTGTTTTGGCGCCTGATCCCTGCTAAGAAAGTATGATTGAACAACACCGATAGCCACTACCTGGCCGATTATCATTTCACGTTCTGCGGGTTGGTTTCGCATCATTGTTTTTCCTTGACAAGAGAGTCCGAGTGATCATACTAAGTCTAATAATTTTTGTAGGTTACATGAAAACAAATACAGAGGCGTCATGCAAATTACGGAAGAAGGTACCATAAAACGTATAGAGGGTCAAAAAGCATGGGTGGCCACTCACCGCAGTGAAGCCTGTCATCAATGCGAAGCCAAGGGAATGTGTCATGCGCTCGGGTCCGGTCAGGAGGTCGAGGTACTCGCCGACAACGAGGCGCACGCCGAGCCGGGCGACCGCGTGTTACTGGCTCTGGACAGCAGACCGCTCCTGAGCGCCACGTTCCTCATCTACATGGCGCCCATCATCGTCTTGCTTATTGGAGCGTTCATCGGAAATCAAATGGCGTCTCAAATGCATTTAAGCCCCGACCTGGCGTCTCTGCTCGTCGGTTGCGTGTTTTTCGCGATCGCCTTTTTCTTCGCGCGGCGACGCGGTGTCGCATTGGGTAGCCAAAAACGATACGTGCCACAGGTGATTCAGATTATTGCTGGAGGAAGTAATGGTAGATCCGAACAAAATTCTCATTGCCTTTGACGGGTCCGAAAACGCCTTGAGAGCGGCGCGCTATGGGGCCCACATGTTCAACAACAGGAGCCTGGATTTCACGCTTTGCGGTATTTACGCGAAAATACCTCACGGACAAGATCTGGACGCGGATATTCCCATGCCCGGCATGCAGGAAGTGCGGCACAGTCTGAAGGATCTCGAGGTAGCCCATGAAGAAGGCAGGGCCCGAATCGAAAGCGCCACGCAGCTTTTCGTAGTGGCCGGCGTCGAACCGGGCAAGGTCCACACCAAATACCTGGAAAAGAAAGAGACGGTCCCCAAGGATCTTATGCGGGAAATCCATGAGGGCGGCTACGGCACGGTCATCGTGGGACGCCGGGGCCAATCCAATTTCAGCGATTTTCTGTTCGGCCGCGTTTCGTCCACCCTGGTCAATCACCTGCAGGGCCACACGGTGATCGTGGTCGAGTAACGAACGCCGGGAAGCGCGTTCATATAACGCGCGTCTATCTGGAAAGGCGGATCATGAACCGAGATCCCGATTGCATATTCTGCAAAATCGTAGCCGGAGAAATCCCCTGCCACAAAGTCTATGAGGACGAAGCCACTTTGGCGTTCGCGGACATCGCGCCCCTGAACGAGGGCCACTGTCTGGTGATTCCCAAGGCTCACAGCGAGAACCTTTTCCAGATTCCGGAAAACGATCTCGCCGCGGTTTCCCGGACGGTCAAAAAAGTGGCCAAGGCCCTGCAAAAGGCGCTGGGTTGGCCAGGGCTGACCGTCCTGCAGCTCAACGGACGCGGCGCCAATCAGGTGGTCATGCATTACCATACCCACCTGATTCCCCGGGACCGCGAACAGGACGGGCTCGATAAGCTGGATTGGGAAAGTTCCCCCGGCGATCAGGAGCTAGTCAAAGCCGTGGCCGGGAAGATACGGGACGCCCTGGACTGATCCCGGTCATCGCGCTTTCTCCGCCCCATAAAAAAACCCGCCTTGCATGCGCTTGGCGGGTTTTTCTTTGTATCGGACTATCTTCGTTACGCGTTCAGCTTGTTCCAGCCGGTGGTACGCGCTTTGTCGCCTTCGGCCGTGATCACGAAGCCTTCGATATTGGGCAGCGTGTTCAGGAATTCGATACCCTTGCGCGGGTTCATAACGAAAATCGTGGTCGACAAGGCGTCGGCGCGCATAGCGACGTCGCAGTAGATACTCGCGGACTGTTCGGCGCGCGGGGATTTGCCCGAGCCGGGGTCCACGATATGATGGAAAGTCTTTTCCTTGTCAAAGTAGACTTCATAGTTTCCGCTGGTGGCCACAGCGCCGTCCGTGATGTTGATCACGCACGCGTATTGTTCTTCATGTTCGGGGTCTCTCACGGCGATCCGCCAAGGCTTGCCTTCTTCCCGTCCGCCGATGCCGCGGATGTCTCCGCCTGCGTTCACCAGCGCGTGCCTGACGCCCGACGCTCGCAGGAACTCGGCGGTCTCGTCGGCGATAAAGCCCTTGGCGATACCGTCCAGCGTGATTCCCATGCCTTCCTTGGCGAAGGCTATCGAATTGCGGGAAACCTCGATCCTCTCCATACCGACCAGCGAAAGGGCTTTTTCCATCTGATCGGCGGCGGGCGGCGCGTTATGCGCGGCGAAGCTTTCCTTTACCAGGTCGATAACCGGCTTTACCGTGATGTCAAAAGCGCCGCCGCTCAATTGATGATAATAGTTCGCCGTTGCGAGCAAACGAAGCAGGTCGGGTTCCATTTCCTTCAGACCGCCTAGCTTGTTAAGCTCGCCAACGGGTGAAGAATCGGAGAAGCGCGTCAGCATGGCTTCCTTGCCGGACGCGAGGCTGAAAGCCTTTTCCACCGCTTCTTCGGCCTGGTCGCGGGAATCATGCATAACGGTTATATTCACGAAGGTGCCCATCAGGAGCCTGGTCTTCGATGTTTTATAAAGATCGCTTCCGTGTTTCACCGTTGTCAGAGGCGCGGCGACGGCCGTTCCGGCCGCGGCTACGGACCCCAGCCCGGCCAGTTTGAGAAACGCTCGACGGTCGAACATTTTTTTCACTCCCATGAGAATTACTTTCTACTCAAGGTATCATAAATCAGTTCCGAAGACGACTGAATTAAATCCCGCGCGTTCCGGACCGTTCCTACTCCCACCACTGCGGAGGCCGATTGAAGCAGAACAGGCCGCACTGGAGACAACGCTCGGCTTCGCGCTTGGCGTCTTCCTCGCTGATACCCAGATCAACCTCGATAAAACTGCCCTTGCGGTCTTCGACGCCAAGTTCGGGCATCTTGACTCGCTTGGCTTTCACCACACCCACCAGATCGGCGTCGGTGGCGCGGTCCCACACTTCCTTGCGCATACCCTGCGGAGGCGTGACTTCCTTGCCCCTCAGATACTGATCGATGGACATGGCCGCTCTCCGGCCGCCGCCGATGGCCTGAACCACCGTGGCCGCGCCGATGACCGCGTCACCGGCCGCAAAGACTTCTTCCTCGGCCGTCCGCCAGGTATCCTCGTTGGCGTCAATCGTTGCCCACCGCGTGGTTTTCACTCCGCCGTCGTAATTTTCACCTTTAAAGAAGGCCACGTCCGGGAACTGACCGATAGCCGAAATTACGTTGTCGACTTCGATAATCGTCTCGGAGCCTTCGATGGGAACCGGTCTGCGGCGCCCGCTCGCGTCGGGTTCGCCCAGTTCCATGGTGATGTATTCCAAGGAAACCAGTTTGCCGTTTTCACCCATCAATTTGGTGGGGGCGGCCAGGTAATGGAAGATGACGCCTTCCTTTTCGGCTTCCTCGACTTCGATGTCGTTGGCGGGCATTTCAGCGCGGGAACGCCGGTAGAGCACCGTCACTTCGGCGGCGCCCAGTCGCCAGCAGGTGCGCGCGGCGTCGATGGCCGTGTTACCTCCGCCGATGACGGCGATCTTGTCGCCCACCTTGACTTCTTTTTCCAGACCGCGCTGAATCAGGAATTCCGTTCCGGAGAGCACGCCGTCCAGTTCCTCGCCCTCGACTCCCAGCCGGCGGCTGTCCCACGCGCCGATGGCCAGGAACACCGAGTCGAAGTTATCGTCGTTCAGCAGGGATTTGACGGTGAAATCCTTGCCCAGGGAGCTGTTCAGATGCACGTCCACGCCCAGACCGGTGATGCCTTCGATTTCCCAATCGAGGATCTTCTTGGGCAGACGGTACTCGGGAATGCCGTAGCGAAGCATGCCGCCCAGTTTGGGCATCATGTCGTAGATCGCGCAGGAGTAGCCCAGGCGGGTCAGATAGTAGGCCGCCGAAAGACCGCCGGGACCTCCACCGATAATGGCCACGCGTTTACCGTTTTTGGGAGCGACCGGCGTATGGACCCGCGTTCCGCTGAACAGTTCCGCGTCGGCGCAGAAACGTTTGAGCATGTTGATGGCGATGGGCTCGTCAACCCTGCCCCGTCGGCACACTTCCTCGCAGGGATGCGGGCACACACGGCCGATGCTCAAGGGCATGGGGTTTCTTTCCTTGACGGTCATGACCGCCTGTTCAAACTGCCCATTGGCTATGTGCTGAATGTATTTCGGTATATCGATCTGAGCGGGGCAGCGCTGCTGGCAAGGCGCCAGACAATCGCTCATCTTGTTCACGAACAGAATATTGTTGGTGGGCGAAATCAGACTGAGCACGTCATGCGGGCAATCGCGCACGCACGTTCCGCATCCCGTGCACCTGAGGGTATCGATGATCGGCAGATTGTCCGGCCCCATGGTGATGGCTCCAAAAGGACAATGGGCTGCGCAGGTGCCAAGCCCGATGCAGCCGATGTCGCACACTTTCTCGCCTTCATGGGCGAGCGTGGCGGCAATGCAGTCATGCACGCCGGAATAGATCATTTTCTGCTCGGCGCGGTCCACCGTGCCGGTGCATTTCACAAAGGCTACTTCGCGTTCCTTTTCTTCGAACGCGACGCCCAGAATGGCCGCGACGTTTTTCTGCACGCTTGGACCGCCGCCCACGCAGCAGTTGGCCGGAGCCCTGCCTTCGACAATGGCCACCGCCGCCGCCGCGCAGCCGGGAAATCCACAACCGCCGCAGTTGGCGCCGGGAAGCGCTTCTTCCACCGCTTCAACCTTGGGGTCCACATATACATAGAAAACCTTAGAAGCTACTCCAAGGCCTACGCCAGCCAGAAGGCCCAGACCTCCAATGGCTATAATCGCTGTTAACATATGTTCTTACTCCTCGTCTTACTGCCGCTCAACATTGCGTTGAGTATTTCTCTCTAATTTTAATGGGCAAGACCCGAAAATCCGAGAAACGAAAGCGCCAACAGTCCGGCGGTCACCAGACCGATGGGCATGCCTTCAAGCGACTTGGGTATGGACGCCATGGCGAATTTTTCGCGAATGCCCGCGAAAAGGATCAAGGCGAAAGAATATCCCACCGCCGAGGCGAATGAAAACACCAATGTCTGTAAGAACGTGTATTCTTCCTGAATGTTTATTATTGAAATACCAAGCACGGCGCAGTTGGTGGTAATGAGGGGCAGAAAGATGCCCAGGGCGCGGTAGAGCGCGGGCATGGATTTCTGCAGAAACATCTCCACGAGCTGCACCAGCGCGGCGATAACCAGAATGAAGGCGATGGTTTGCAGGTAGCCCAGATCAAAGGGATCGAGCAGATAGGTCTGAACGACCCAGGTTATAACCCCGGCCATGGTCGTCACGAAGATAACGGCCATTCCCATGCCGGTGGCCGTATCCATGCTCTTGGATACGCCAAGGAACGGACAGTTTCCGAGGTAGCGAGCCAGCAGAATATTGTTGACAAAAATGGCGCCGATAATCAGTAAGAAATAATCCCACATAACTTTATCCTAGATTGGCTTTGGGTTAGGACGTCCGCCCAGCTATTTTTTCCCGATAACGTTCATCAACGCCAGAACGATGCCCAGACAGACAAACGCCCCCGGCGCCTTGACCATAAAGGTGAATGGTTCAAACCCATCCCAGAACAAACCCAGGCCAAAGATCGTTCCATTCCCCAGAATCTCGCGTATCCCGCCCAGCACGGTCAACGACAACGTAAAACCGAGCCCCATGCCCAGACCGTCGGCGGCCGAGTAGAGAACTCCGTTTTTTGAAGCGAACGCTTCGGCCCGGCCAAGAATGATGCAGTTAACGACGATCAGAGGAATAAAGATACCCAGGACCTTATAGAGTGGGTATGTATAGGCCTGCATCGCCAACTCCACGATAACCACGAAGGAAGCGATGATCACGATGTACGCGGCGATACGCACCTTGGAGGGAATGGCTTTCCGCAACATTGAAACCAGCACGTTGGAACACAACAACACGAAGGTGGTCGCCAGACCCATGCCCATGCCGTTTTTCGCCGCCGTTGTTACCGCCAGGGTTGGACACAATCCCAAAACCAGCCGAAACGGCGGTACCTCGTCCCATAATCCCTTGGTGAATTCACGAGCCAGACCCATGACTAGAATACCTCTTTCTTGATCCTTGGAAATTCATCCAAAGCCTGTCGGATGGCGTTCACAACACCGTTGCTTGAAAAGGTGGCGCCCGAAATCCCCTCGATCTTGCCGCCTTTGCCGGTCAGGTTGAGATCACCCGATAAATTCATTCCCGTAAACTGTGAGGTGAATTGCGGCTCCGTCACACGCGCGCCGAGACCCGGCGTTTCAGTGTGAGTCATGATGCTGACTCCGGTAAGCTTCGCGTCCGCGTTAATCCCTACCATCAGGTCGATCAGATCATGGTATCCCCTGGACGCCGAAGCGTAGGCCACCGCTATGACCTTGCCGCCTTTCTTGGCCGGAAACACGTTTATGAAAACGTCTCTTCCCTTTTCGTCCTTCCCGGCGGGCAGCTTGATGCGGTCTTGAATGGGATCGTTGTCGTATCCGCTCAGGACGCTCTTGATGGACGGTTCCTGCACGAATTTGAGAAGCTGGTATTCACGCGGAGCCTGTGTAACGTCTTTTACATAGGCCAGCGCAAAAGCGCTTAACGCGCAAATGATGGTGAGCACGACTACCATTTTGATAATATCACGCACTTTCCGTCACCCTCCCGTACACTCTGGGTCGAACACGGTCCATTAACGGTCCGAACGCGTTCATAAGCAGGATCGCAAAAGGCGCTCCGTCGACATAACCGCCCCAGAACCTGATGATGATCACCATCAGACCGCACCCGACACCGAACATGATTTTCCCCGGTTTGGTGACCGGAATGGTGCCGGTTCGATCGGTGGCCAAGAACACCGCGGCGAAGAACATGCCGCCGGTGAGGAGGTTAAAAGCCGGGGGAGCGTAGGTTTGAGGATCGACCAGGTAGAAGATCAGGTTGAAGATCCAGGCCGAAACCAGGAAGGACACTGGGACGTGCCAGGAGATGACCCGCTTGATGAGCAGAAAAATTCCGCCCGCCAGAATCCCGGCAATGAAGACTTCGCCGATGCCGCCCGCCTGGTTGCCCCAGAAAAGCTGCCAGTTACTGAATTCGAAAACTTCGCTCAGGTCGCCGCGGACCATCGCCAGCGGCGTGGCCACGATCTGCCAGCCATGCGCCAGACCGCCCCATATTTTGGCGGGTTCGAGGTACGCGTTCATATGCGCGGGATAGGATATCTTGAGCACCACCCAGCCCACGGCCGCGGGATTGAAGGGGTTGTTCCCCAGGCCGCCGTAGATCTGTTTTCCCAGCACGATCGCCACGACCGGTCCCAGGATGCAGAGCCACCAGGGAATGCCGGGGGGCAGCATCAGAGCCAGCGTCAGGCCGATCAGCAGGGCGTTGCCGTCCCGGATGGTGTTGGGCCGGCCCAGAATCCGGCGCATGGCCGTTTCGGCGCCCGCGGCCGAAGCCATACACAAGATGATCACGATCAGGGCGTAGTAGCCGAAATAGTAGACGCCGGCGACGGCGGCGGGGATCAGGGCGTAAATAAACGACCGCATGATGCTCGGGACATCGGTCGGAGCCTGAATGTGAGGCGGAAGCGATACGTGATAAATGTTCTTCTTCATGCGCCTGTCCTCTTGCCCATTAATTCTTTTTTACCCAATTTCATGAACTGCACCATCGGTCTTTTGGTGGGGCAGACATAGGCGCAGTTCCCGCACTCGATGCAGTGGAACAGGAAGGCTCTTTCCGCTATTTCGAATTTCCGGTATTCGCAGTAACGGCCCAGCAGATTCGCCATGAGATTGGTGGGGCACACCGTGACGCACGCGCCGCAGTCGATACAGGCCTCGGGCAGGAATTCGCTGACCTCCTCCGGGGTCTGAATCGTGACGGCGTAGGTCTGTTTGGTGATCGGCACGTCCAGCGAATACTGAGCGGTACCCATCATGGAGCCGCCGACCAGGACCTTGCCCACGGCCGGATCGATAGCCAGGCTTTCGAACAGATCCCGCAGCGTGGTTCCGATGGGAACCAACACATTGGCGGCGATACCCATCCCCGGCGCCGACACGGTCACCAGTTTCTCCACCTGGGGCTTGCTCTCCCGCACCGCGTCCAGGACGTTCAGGACCGTAAGGGTGTCCACCAGAAGCGCGCCCGCGTCGAGGCTTATTCCGCCCGGCAGCGGTATTTCCTTGCCCGTTATCTGCTTGATGAGGATCGGTTCCATGCCGGAAGGGTATTTGCGGGAAGCCCAGAACAGCTCGATGTCTTCCCGCTTGAACGCGTCGATCGCTTCATCGGACACCCAGCTCTCGTCGTTGACCGCCAGCAGCACCCGCTGAACGCCCACCGCCTTTCTGAGCGTCTTGGAGCCTTCCACGATTTCCGCGTACTTGTTCTTCAGCGCCGCCCGCCTGACCGTTACGCCGGGCTCGATATCCACGGCGTTGATGACGAGGAATTTCACGGGCGCGCCTTTTTGCGCCGATTCCGCTTCATCGCGCACGGGACGCGGAGCCATTCTGGAGGACAGTGAAAACGACGGAGCGCTCGCTTCGACGATACCGGCGCGCATAAGCGTCTTGGACATGATTCCCATACCCACCATGGGCGACGAGTCGCCCCTGGCTACGCCCGGTATCCATTCGTTCTTGCCGTCGGATTCGATGATGACCGCGTCCACGGTCATGCCCGACGGTTCGAGACGCTTTCCGATTTCCACGACCTTTCCGGAAACTGAAGCATGGATGGGAGCGCTTGCGGAAGAACTCCCTTCTCCTATGATCTGGCCTTTTTTTACCTGATCGCCTACACGAACGGTCGGACTGAGCGCCTCTTGAGGCTGCTGGAGCATCGAGATCACGACCTTGGACGGGGCCGCCATCTCCTGTATGTCGAAAGATAAGAGCTCCGGTTCCGGCGTCAGTAAACCTTGGAAACTGGTTCTACCCATTTCTGATTCCCTGGAAAAGTAATAAGTAAGGTTCAATTTCTCCCTGGCGATGAATACCAAACTCTCCCCGTTTTTTCAATCCGTATTTGTGAGTTTTTGCACTTTTTATCCGACCCCCTCGCCCCCCTCCGGCGCCAAGCGCGTTTCCGCGCGTTTTTAAAGAAGTTTCCTCTACCTTGACGCCGTACCACAACAGCGGTATGCTGGCTCTGAAAATTCCCCATGTGAAAAATTTTACGGAGATGAACTCAAACCCGGCGCTTCGCGACATCTATTTTCATCTGAAAAACCTGGGCGTTCTCGAGAAGAGATTGCTGTACCGGTTGGAGCCGGACAGCATCCTGATCGCCACCCAGGAACGGACGGTGGCCATGCTGGCTATGGAACTGGATTCGCTGGAACTCAGTTTCGACCATACCTGCCCTTTTAACGCCAAAGTTTCAATAGTAAATATTATAAAAAAGGCGGCCCCCCACGAAAAACTGGTGATCGGACCGGACGTGACCATCGTGCAACTGGGCCTCGATATCAAACCCGAGGTCTGATTGATCGCTTCCTTATCAAGGAACCTATTTCGCGGGTATCCGATCCGCTCGCCTCGCCCAAGCCGTCCCCGGCTTCCAAATCGCCCCTCGTTTCGTCGAACGGCCTTGATTTAAGCGCTTCCTCCTGTTACTTAATTCAGGAAGCCCGATCCCGTGCGGTTTCTTGACGGCAAATCGATCATTTGGCTGCATTCGCCACGCCATTGAAAGCATTGAACCTATTTCCGGCATTTCACTTGCAGAGCCATAGGGTCCGTCACTATTTTGAAGACGATAGGGTACGGCCAATGACCGAAAAACCTGATCTTGCGCCCGAAAGTGTGGAGATTTTCAGACGCGAACTCCTGACGGTGGATAAACTTCCCACTATATCCACCATGTTCGGGAAAATTCTCACCCTTATCGAAGATGAGAAAACCTCCATCCGGGACGTCGAAAAAATCATACGACTGGATCAGGTCATTTCCACCCGTGTCCTGAAGCTGATCAATTCGCCCTTTTACGGCTTTCGCGACGTCACCTCCATCACGCACGCCATTTCCCTGCTCGGTTTCGACAACCTGAAGAACCTCGTGCTCAGCGCGTCGCTATCCAATGTGTTCAATGTGGAACAGCCCGTGACCGAACTGAGCGTCAGCGATTTCTGGTTGCACTCCATCGGCGTCGCCTATGTGAGCAAATTGCTGTCGCTGCACACGGGCCTGGGCGATTCGGACGAGCTGTTCACGCTGGGGCTCTTGCATGACATCGGAAAGGTCATGTATCTCAACGTGACGCCTATTTTTTTTCAGGCGCTGATCGACGAGGCGGGTGAACGCGAGATGTCCCTGAACGGGCTGGAAAACGAAGTGGGGCTTTCCCACACCCACCTGGGATGGTTTCTGACTTCAAAATGGAACTTCCCCGCCAAAATTTGCACGGTAATAAAAAATCACCACAACCCATCCGCCGCCGAAGATTACGTGACCGAGACGGCGATCGTCAATCTGGCCGATTTTCTTACCCTGCGCATGAAGCTGGGACGTTCGGGCAACCTGTTCCCCGATCCTCCGGACCCGTCCACGGCTCATCTTCTCAAACTTTCCAAAAAAATCTGGGAGCAGATAAAACATAATCTTCAGGATCAGCGCGAAGCGGTCATCAGACTGGCGCAGGAACTTTTAAAGACGGAACTATGAGCGAAGAAAAATTACCATCCAATGTCGTCGATTCGAAAGACCGGATCATCAAAAAACTCTCTTCCGAGAACACCAAGCTCCGGGAGCAACTGACCCTGGTCATGGAGCGCATCCGCGCCAACGAGACCATCTGGTCCCATTTCAGCGAGATAGAGGACATCGTCTATTCGACCGCCCAATTGCCGGATATGATGGGTAAACTCATCCGGGAGCTGAAAGACCGCTTCAAACTGGACAGCGCCACCGTGCTTCTGACCTCCACGTGCGACGGCACGCCAGAGTATTCTCCCGTGCCCCTGCCCCTGAACGTAGGCCAGGAACGGATTTACATCGTTCACGAAGAGGCCATCCGCAGTCGCGTCCCCGATATTAAAAAGCCGATGCTGTGCACCCTGCCGGAAGAGTACCTGGAACGGTTTTTCTTTCCCGACGACGAAGTGGTGAACTCGGTGGCCATCGTGCCGCTGGAGTTGTGGGGCGGGCTTCTGGGGACGCTGAACCTGGGAAGCAAGGACGCCGAACGCTACCGTCCGGACAACGATACCAGTTTTCTCCAGAAGCTGGCGGCCAAGCTGTCCATCGGGGTGAGCAACCTCATTTCCCGGGACCGGCTCGAAAAGCTGTCCATCACCGATAGTCTGACCGGATTGTACAACCGCCGCCATCTGGAACGAACCGCCCAGGCCGAGTTCGAGCGGGCCGCGCGCTACGGCGCCGCCTACTCGTTCGTGGTGATCGATCTGGACGGGTTCAAGAAGGTCAACGACGAGTACGGCCACGAAACCGGGGACAAGGTTCTGACGGCCTTTTCAGAAGTCATCAAGGAACGCCTTCGCGTTAACGACACCTGCGCCCGACTGGGAGGGGACGAGTTTTGCGTGCTGCTCCCGGAAACAGGCGTCCAGGGCGCATCATCCACCGCGCAAAAACTGATCGAGGCGCTGCAAGAGGCCACGGTCGATTCGCCGGGAGGTCCCATCTCGATCAAGGCCAGCTTCGGTTGTTCGGACAATCAATGCGCCTGGTTTGAAACGTGGGAGGATGTTCTCAAGCAGGCGGACCGCAATATGTATGAAGCAAAAAAACTTGGCGGAGGCATTCTGTGCGCCGCCGAGCCACCAAGTTCCAAAACGCCCGTAGGGGAATAGAAGGCTCGATCGAGGACCCGTGGCTTCGAGGCCTTAGACGCCAACCCCGAACAGCAGCCCGCCCTGATAGACGATAAAGGCCATGATATAGGCCGCCACCGTGGTGTAGGTGAGGGAGAACAACGCCCACTTCATGCTCAGGGTTTCCTTTCTGATACAGATCAGCGTGACGAAACAGGGCGCGTACATCATGATGAAGACCATGAGTGTAAAGGCGGTGAGCGGCGTCCAGCCGGGCTCCCGCCTGAGCCGCTCCGAAAGCATGCCGGAGTCTTCCTCTCCCCCTTGGCCCAGGGAAAAGGCCGTCCCGAGCGTGGACACGATCACTTCCTTGGCGGCGAACCCGCCCACCAGCGCGGTGTTTACCTTCCAGTCGAAACCGAGCGGCGCCGTGATAATCTCCAAGGCTCCCCCGATTTTGCCGGCCACGGAAATCTTGAGCGCGGCCTTGCCTTCCTCGCCGTTGACTTCGGCGACCCTCTTTATATACTGATTGTACGCGAGCGCCGCTTCCCAGAGTTTCGGATCGGCGGGTTCCTTGGCGGGCGTCTCCTCCCACGTGGTTACCGCCCGAGCCAGTTCACGGTATTTGACGGCGTGCGACGATTCATCCCCCTGGGGAGCTTCACCCTTTTCCCGGTAGGCTCCATAATACGATTGAAACTCCTCCAGTTGGGCGTCACCGGAAACAAAGGACGTAAATTCCGGGTTGGAGAAGAGCGTCACCCGCGCCCGATCCCGCAGACTTTCGAACTCACCGGCCTGTCTTTCCGGCAATTGCGGAAAGGACATCAGCGCCCACATGAGCACGGAGACGGCGAGGATGACCGTGCCGGCCTTTTTCAGAAACTGCCACGATCGTTCCCAGGTGTGGATGAGCAGCCCTTTCAGGGTGGGCAGACGGTAGGGGGGCAACTCCATGACAAAGGGCGTTTTCGGCCCCCGCAAAATAGAAGAACGCAGAATCTTGGCGCCGAACAGGGCGAACGCCCAGGCCAGCAGCATGAGAATGAACATCATAGTGGCGCGTCTGGCGGGAAAAAAGGCGGCGATCAGAAGCGCGTACACCGGAATCTTGGCGCCGCAGTTCATGAACGGCGTGACCAGGAGCGTCGCCAGCCGTTCGCGCGGATCCCGCAGCGTGCGGGAAGCCATGATGCCGGGCACGGCGCACCCTCCCATGATGCCGCCCCCCACGATCAGGGCCATGACCGAGTTGCCGTGCAGGCCGAACCAACGCAACACCCGGTCCAGCATGTAGGCCACGCGTGCCATGTATCCCGAATCTTCCAGCACCGCGATGGCGAAAAACATGAACAGGATCAAGGGTAGAAAAGTGATGACGCCGCCCACGCCGCCAATGAGGCCCGACAGTATCAGCGACTTGATCACGCCTTCGGGGAAAACTCCGCCCAGGATGTCCTTCACCCGGTCGAAGAAAGCCTCCACCCATCCCACCGGCGCTTCGCTCCCCTGAAAGACAAAGAGGAAAATGGCGTAGAGGATCAACAGCAGACAGACCGGGCCGAGAATCCTGTTGGTCAGCACGCGGTCGATCTTGTCTGACATATGGAGCCGGAACTCCATGGTCGAACGCATGACCTGGCGGGTTATTCCCAGGATGTGGCCGTAACGGTAATCGGCCAGAATGCCTTCCGGATCGGTGTCCAAAGTCGTTTTGATGTGCGAGGAAAGTTTGGTTACCCGGCTCTTGATTTTCTCGGCCGCTTGTCCGTCCCCTTCCAGAATTTTGGAAAGCTCTTCATCCCCTTCGACCAGTTTCACCGCCATCCAGTGGGGCGGATAGGCGTCGACGTGAAACCGCTCCTCGGTGATGACCCGCTCCACGTCCTCGATGGCTTCTTCGACCTCCCGGCTGTAGGGAAGTCTGGCGGGGCTCCACGACGGCGCCCCGATGCCCACGTTCACCGCCGTATCCAGCAGATCCTTGACGCCCTTGCCCAACCGCGCGATGGTGGGGACCACGGGGACCCCGAGAAGCTGGGACAGGAGTTTATGATCCACGTTGACGCCGCGGCTTTCGGCGACGTCGATCATGTTGAGGCACACGATCAGCGGCGCCCCCAATTCCCTGAACTGCATGGTGAGGTAGAGATTGCGGTCCAGATTGGACGCGTCCACGATGTCGATCACCACGTCGGGTTTGGCGTGGATCAGATAATCGCGCGAAACCAGTTCTTCCACGGAATAAGCGGTCAGGGAATAGATACCGGGCAGGTCCACGATGCGGATCGACTGTCCATTGTGCTGGAGCGATCCTTCTTTTTTCTCCACGGTGACGCCGGGCCAGTTTCCCACGTGCTGATGGGCGCCGGTCAGCGCGTTGAACAGCGTGGTCTTGCCCGCGTTGGGATTGCCCGCCAGGGCGATGGTCAACGGTCGGTTCATGTCAGCCCTCGGGCAGTTCTACCTCGATGTTATCGGCCTCGTTGTTTCGAAGGGTCAGCGTATAGCCGCGCAGTTTGACCGCCACGGGATCGTACAGGGGCGCCCGGCCCACGATCATAATCTGGGCGCCGGGCACCAGGCCCATTTCCCGTATGCGTCTTCCCATCTCCCCGGTCACCGTTATCTTTTTAATGGTCCCGATCTGGTTTGTTTTCATATGCCGCATCGATGTGACATTCATTCTTGTTCGCTCCTTGACAACACGGCAAAGCGGATGGGGATTGAACCCCGGCGTCGCATGAACATGAACCGCCGGAACAACAGCTTCCTCTCTTGCCGGACAATTTCAGGTAATAATTCCGCGCCAACCAGAACGCGGCCGCGCCGATGATGATGAATAAAATGATGTACTGAAGCGTATCGCTCATGGTTTTACTCCAACGCCCTCGGGTCTCCTCGAACGCGCCATGGAGACCGGCGCTCTGACGGCATTTTCGTGAATGCGGGGGAACCTGAGAAACACCCTTGCGGTTTGAGCGGAGGCGCTTTTCCGGGCGGGGGCGTCAATCCTTGGCGCGAACGATGATTTTAGCGGATAGGGCTCTGCCGATCGCCAGACGGTTTCCTCCCTGCGCCACCACGACCGGCCCGCCGTTGTTGCTGATCAGCTCGACCTCCACCCCGGGGTTAAGCCCCATGGAAATCAATCTGAACTGCGCGCCCTTGTCTCCCTCGAAGCCGTCGACGATGACGCGGTCGCCCGGCGAGATATCGGAAAGCCGCGCCACCGCGGAACGTCCGACCGAACATTCCCGGCACAGGCCGTAGATTTCGAGCCGGTGTTGCAGGTTTTGAAATCCCTTGGCGCGCGCCACGTGGTCTTGCAGCGATTCCAGTTCCGGCAGATAGAATTCCTGAATTTTACCGCACTTGATACACACCATGTGGTCATGGTGAGCGCCCAGGTGACGGTGTTCGTACCTGACCGGCTGATCCTTGAGCGCGATTTTATGCGCGAAACCATACTTGACCATGGAATCGAGCGCATGCTGGACGAAATCCGGATCCCCCGTCCCGCCGTCCGCGGCATAAATATCGTATAGCTCATTGGCCGTCAGGTGTTCTTCCCTGGACAGAAACGCCTCCAGAAGCCGAAGCAGTTCAGGGGCATCCTTTTTTTCTTCCTGGAGAAAAATACGTTCGAATTGATATCGTTCGGATTGATGCAGCCGCAACATAGTATCGGAAACCTCGATGAAAACATCACGTCGGTCCTGTAAAACGACGCAAAATTATTGTTATTGCAATTACGTCTCAATAAATAACAATAACCGTTTCGTTTGTCAACCAGTTTGTGACCTGATTTTAAAGATTTAAGACGAATTGAAAATATCGGCGCATCCGAGGAGTGCGGGCCGGAACACGTTTCTAATTGTTACTGATTTTCAATAATGGGGAAAAGAAGAACATCGGAGTCTCGCGGACGAGGATGGGCGGCGCCCGGCAAGGTCGGGAACCCCGCCCGCTTATTGTTGGGAGCGGCGCACCGTTTTCCGTCTGGCGTCGTTTATATTGCGCTTCAGCTCGATCAGCCTGTTTTTCAGATCGTTATATTCGGCCGAATCCAGGCTGCCGCCGCCTTTGCGGAATTCACGCATCTCCTGCCGCATCGAGCGGTAGTTGTTCATGAGTTCGTTCAGTTCTTCCGTGTTGGCGGCGTTCATGTTATTGGCCGCCGAAGCCTGAGGCGCCGCCGGCGCCTGACTAGCGGTCGGGCTAGCGGCTTGAGTCGGCTGAACCGTGGTGCGTTCGCCGTGTTCGCTGCTTGACGCCTGCGATTCTATGGTCCTGACGTTTTCCTTGTGCTCGGCGGGGACGTCGTCCGGATCGTTGCAGTAATGGGTTCGATTGTCGGCGTCCTTCCACACGTAAATCTTCGCCCCAACCGGAGACGCCGCGATCAGACAGAAAATGGAAACCGTGACCGCTATGATCAGGCGCGCAATCGCGCTCTCGCTTTTCCGGAGCTTCAAGGCTTTCAACATGTAAAACCGACCCTGTTCCTCTTTCGTTATAACCAGCGACCCGCTCGGGGTCCGATCCGTTTAAAAACGAATACGTTTTCGCCCGGCCGCGGACCTGTTTATTTCGAATCCGGTTTGGAGATCAGCGAGTCCACGTCGTAGCCCGCCTTCTTGTAGTTGTCATACGCTCGCGTTTGCAGGCTTTTGTCCCGGGTTTTGTCCGAATGCGTGTCGGCAAGTTCCGCCGCGTGGCTCCACATGCCCGCCCGCTCGTACTCGGTTACCCGGCTCTCCACCCGCGAGTCTTCCGAAGATCGCTCCACCACCGCGGCCCTGCACCAGGAGATGATCCGCCGCACTTCGCGGCCGCACTCCGGGCACGCGGTCAAGGGCGCATCATTCATTCCCTGAATGGTTTCAAAACCGCGCCCGCAATGAAGGCAGCTCTCTTCCGGAAGAATGGCCTCGTATTCATAAATCGGCATCGCTTTTATTCTCCATGAGACGAAAGAACCGGCGATTGGGGCAATAGCCCGTCGGAACATGTTATTCCGCTTATTGTAGACGCAATGGGACGTTTGTCAAACAATCGGCTGGGGGAACGGCGCGGCGTTACGGCGAAAAGGAAAGTGGACGGCGGGCCTCCGATCGATCTTCCGGAGCGCGGAACGGCGATGGACGGATATTCAAAGCCGCGTCATCGGCCTTACTCGGATTTGCTTCCTTGTTGAGCGCGTTTTTGCAATCTGCCGCCGTATTCGACGCAGAATATGATCCACAGCGCGAAGAAAACGATAAACCCGAAGGTCTGGTAGGTGCTGGTGGAGCCGGCGTAGACCACCATATAGGCAATGCCCATCACCATCAAAACCATGCTGAACGCAAAGACGAACTTGAATTTGTTCAAAGTCATGGGAATTTCTTCCTCCGCTCTTTTTTCGCGTTTTCACCTTCAATTACCCTATTCGTGCAGAAAAATAAAGAGCTAGCTAACGTATTTAATAAGTTCCGGACCCCGCGATCAATTCGCGGGGTGACGAGATACTAAGATCGGAGCTTTATCCGAATACTTGCGCGGGGGGAGCGAACGAGTAGAGGAGGGCCGGTCCCCTCGCGGGAGACCGGCCTCTACCGCTCGTTATTTCTGAGGCATGGTCTGCGGAGGCCGTTCCGTATTGCCGGTCGCTCCGGGAAAATCCACGGCCTTATAGGCCTTTTGGTTCTTTTCGATCAAATCGTTGGATTCTTCCATAAAGTTAATAAACCGTTTCTTGCACTCGTAGAACCCGTGCCACCAAGTGTAATCGGGCGCCATCATGGCCGCCCCGAACCGAGCCCGCCGTCCTTCGTGATGCCACAGTTCATAGAATTCCCATTCCGGACGTTCGTCGAAATACCTGCTTTTGTCCAACAGTCCTTTTTCGTACAGTTCGTCCAGCTTGGCTTTGGCCGGTTTAAAGTAGATGTCGTTATAGTCCGCGACCACCTTGTCCAGCCGCGTAAAATGACCGTTGGTCCAATCATTGCCGTGACATTGCAGACACACCGACTTCATTTTCTCCCGTTCCACTTCATAGTTGGTCTTGGCGGGAAAGGGTTTGAAATCGGAAGGCCGCACGGTCAACGGCGCCTGGGTTTCCCAGGCCAGCCTTTCCGTCACATCATGGGAACCCATGACCGGACCGATGCCGGACATGTGGCAGACGGCGCAGGTGGGGGCGCGGTAATCGATTCCCGGCGTCCAGGTTCCCGGCGCGGCGTCCCAGTTATAGGTCTGGCCAAAGGCGTCGTAAATGTCGCCGTGCTTGGATTCGGTATAGATCTCGATCTGCGGGTGATCCGGGCCGAGGTGGCATTGGCCGCAAGCTTCCGGCTTGCGGGCGTCCATGATGGAGAACCGGTGGCGGGTATGGCAACTGGTGCAGCTCCCGCGGCTTCCGTCCAGGTTGATCCGTCCCACTCCCGCGTTGGGCCAGGTGGCGGCGTCGAGATGGCCGTCCGTCATTTTCAGGATCGATCCGTGGCAGACGTAGCAGCCGGTCGTGCGCTCCAGGTCGCTGTTCATGCCTTTTTGCAACCAGGGGTCGATCTGCCAGATTACCTGCAACGTGTTGGCGTGCTTGCTTCGCGCGTATTGCACGGCCTCGTCGGGATGGCAGCGCGAACAGTCCTTGGGGGTCACCGCGGCAGCTATCGGGACCCGATATTCCGCGCCGCCATACTTGTCCGATTTCTCGTAGTGTTTGTAGTGCTCCGTCGACACGTCGGGATCGAACTCCATGGCCTGGTGGCAATCCAGGCAGGTGATGTTCGCGCTCGCGTGCTTGCTATTGGCCCAGTCCGCGAAAATCCCGGGCGTCTGGGTCCGGTGACAATCCAGGCAGGCCACCGCTTGCGGCGGCATGCTCCGTTCCAATCTGAATTCCTTCAGCTTGGGCTGATTGGCTTGCTGCTGCGCGGACACGGGCGTGGACCATGCCCAGAGGAGCGCCGCCAAACAGCAAACCGTTCCCGCATGGAATAAAGTCTTCTTCATCCCCAATCCTCCTCCTTTCATTGCCCATCTTTTTCCGGGTTCAGGAATTCATGCCCGGATAACTGGTCTGGTATTGTTTGTACTTATAGTAAGGGCGGGGAACGTGAACGAGATTCCGGTGGCAGTCCACGCACCGTTTTTCATACCCTGGGCGGGCGTAGATGACGTCCCGATGCGCCAGCATGGCGCCGCGCTTGTTGGAAATATAGAGGATGTTCCGGTGGCATTTCTGGCATTGCGCGTTCTTGATGGAAGCGTAAGCCTTGAGCCGGTTCTCCTCCCGGTCGTAGGCTTTTCCGGTGAAGTGGATGACGACGTCTTTCACGCCGTGGAAGGTCTTGGCGTAGAAAAAATTGAAGGTATCCGTGGGCGCGGGAAGGTGGCAGTCCATGCAGTCGGCCACGAAGCCCTGCCCGTTGTTGACGTGGGTGGATGTTTTCCAGGCGTTATACGCCGGCTGGATTTCATGGCAGGACGCGCAGAAGGCCGGGGTCGAGGTCCGGGCCATGGCGTAATAACTGATACTAAAGAGGGGAAAAGCGATTATGAGGCCTAAGACGATGAATAACGCCGGTTTGACAAGCCTTTTCATAGGGTCTCCGAGCCTTGAGGTTATCGCCGATGGGGAACTTATTAGGTACTAATAACACACTTTTTTCGTCTCTTGCTATAAAAAGGAATATTTATAAGTAATTTTTAATATGCGGGGAACCAGAATCTTTTTCAGACGTTTTCCTCCCGCGCGATCGTTCTAGTCTTCATTTTTTCTTTTGAGCAGCGAATAGACATGCTGGGGTTCGCGAAGCCCTTTGAGGTCCACGAAATCGCGATCGTAAACGGGCCACAGATTTTCCACCAGTTTTTTGGTGGATTCGCCGATGATGATGTCGCCGCCCTGGGCGTAACCGGCTAATCGGGCCGCCAGATTGGTCACCGGGCCGCTGGCGGTATAGGTCATGCGGGTGTGGGCCGAACCCGCGAACCGGCTCATGCCCACCAGCGCCTCGCCCGAATTTATTCCCAAGTTGACGTGCAGGAGCGGAATGCGCGGCCCCATGTCCGCTTGCGCCCGTTTGGTTTGTTCGGTCAGATCGAACGCGGCCCGCACCGCGTTTTCGGCGTTGGTCCGCGCGTCGTGATTCTGAAAGATAATCATGAGCCCGTCGCCGGCCGTTTCGTTGATGTCGCCGTTATAGCGCTGGATGGGGTCGACGAAGCGGGAAAAGAGATTCTCGATGATGGCGTTGACTTCCAGGTTTGAAAACGAGGAACACAGGCCGGTATAGTTTTCGATATCCGCGAACAGAACGGTGACGTCCTTGGTTTCCTTGGCCAGCTTCAACCCTTCGGGATGCTCTTCCACCATGTGGCACACCGACTGGGGCACAAAAGCGGAAAGATGGGACAGCACCTGGGAAATGCGCATCCTCTCCTGAGTCACCTCCCAGTGGTGTTTGGCGATGGTGATGGAGTTACCCACCACCTCGGCGATATCGCCGATTATAAGGTGGTCCTTGTCGGTAAATTGCGTTCCCGGCCGGGAAACCACGCTTACCGCCGCCAGCAGCCTGCCGTTCTTGAAGACCGGGACCGCCATTTCCGGCCCCACTTCGATCTTGGATCCGTCATGACGGATCACCGGCGTCCCCTTGGGCTCGATGATGTCCTTTTGCAGTTTCACCGCCTGCTGGATGGCGGGCCGGAATCGCTTGCAGGACAGGCAGTTCACCGGCTTTTCATAAAGCTGGCATTGCAGCGGCCGGGTGTATAGCGGCGCGTCCTCGTCGAGCAGGAGGATGCACACTTCCATGGCCGATGGAATCAGTTTTCTTGATTCCACCCGCAGACGTTCGAGAATTTCGTTGACCTCGAGGCTTTCGGCGATTTTCGCCGATATGGCCTTCAGAGCCAAAAACCGTTCCTTATAGTAGCCGGCGCCGGTGACGATCATATCGCTTCTGTTCTTCCTTTGCGCGCGAGTGGGGCGGGATCGTGAATCCGCGAGGCGAACCCGTCCGTCAGGAATATTTTTGGCTGACGTTATCACGTTTGGACCATTAATTAAATAGGGGGCGCGATGGTAACCACGACCCGCATGTTGGTTTCCGCTTTTATTCCGTGCGGTTCGGCGATGTCACAAATCAACGCGTCGCCTTCCTTTGCCGGCAAACGCTCGTCGTCCTTTCCCAGAAAGTAGCCGGTCCCTTCCAGAACCACGATACTGACCTGCCCTTCGATGTCGTGGGAATGAACCGGAAGTTCCTGCCCGGCCATGAAGTTGAAGTTCAATATTTTAAAGTAGGGCGAGTCGTGGACCAACAGACGCGACATGCCCTCCGGCTTGTAATCCACCTCGTCGAAGATGCTTATCTTCTTCATTTCAGCTCCCTTTCCGTTAAGCGGCCACTTTTTCCTTTTTCACCACACCACCCTGGCGGCCGATGGTGACCCATTCCATGGGAATTTCCACCCCCGCGGTCTTCATCGCGCGATGGACGATCGTCGGCAGCGCAGAGCAGCACGGGACCTCCATATCGATCACGGTAACGGACTTGAGACCCGCGACCCGGAAAATCTCGATAAACTTGTTGATATATTCCTCCACGTCATCGAACTTGGGACACCCGATCATCACCGCCTTGCCCGGCAGGAAATCGCGGTGAAGGTCCGGATAGGCCACGGGCACGCAGTCCGCCATGATCACCAGGTCGGCCCCCTTGAGAAACGGAGCCGTGGCGGGAATCAGCCGAATTTGCACCGGCCAGTGGGACAGCGCCGATTCCGTGGACGGTCCGGCCGGTTTCGGGGACGCTTTTTTCTCGCCGAACATCTTTACCTGCGATGACGGACAGCCGGCGGCGGGAACTATTCCGGGAAAGGGCGACTCGTCCGGTTTTTCCTGTTCCCTGAGAAAAGCCTCGACCGCCTCTTCGTCGAAGTCCTCGGCGTCGCGTTCTATGACATGCAGGGCGTCATTGGGACATTCACCCAGGCACGCCCCCAGTCCGTCGCAATAGCGTTCCGCGATCAGCCGGGCCTTCCCGTCCAGAATCCGTAACGCGCCCTCGGCGCAGGACGGCACGCACTGGCCGCATCCATCACATCGTTCTTCATCGATTTGTATGATTTTCCGTTTTATTTTCATCGCGCCTTTCCATTTCCGAGACGGATCGTTCATAAGCGAACGATCGACATGCGCGCACGCGTCTCTATGCAAGTAAAACTTTTTTGGCCAGCTCGCGACCCGATTCGGTGAGCGCGGCCTTGTTGACGATACTCTCGATCCTCTGTTTGTCGCCCTGGCCGTTTTTCTGTTCTTCTTCCAGGTTGACGATGAGGTCGGCGTCATAAATCGCCTTGAAATTCACGGTCTCTTCCTTGCGCGGGCGTATGATGATGCCCGACGATGTCGCATACCTCATCAACCAGTTCCTGCCTGGCGCCCAGCTTGGTCAGGATTTCCCGAGCCACCGGCGGCCCTTCCTGGTGTTGATAGCGCGGGAGCGGAGCTGTTGTATTTGCGTTCCGACTCCTTGATCCCGATGTCGTGCAGATAGGCCGCGGAGAGGATCACCGCCAGATTGCCCTTTTCCGCCCGGCCGATCTCCTCGGCGTAGCGGGCCACGCGGGAGGCGTGGCCGATCCGTTTGAAATCGGAGCGGAAATATCGTTTCATTTCGATGGCCACCCGGTCCTTGAGCAGGTCTTCCTTTTGCGCCAGGACCTCGGGCGGCAGATCGCCCACGCATTGGTCGGCGTACTGGCAATAGGACGCGCAGCCGAAATCGAGATGGGGATTGAGCAGCCTATGGCCGCACTTTTTGCAAGTTCGCGTGGGATCGTCCTTGAAAAATTCGATCGTATTGCCGCACTTGGGGCATTCGGCTTCAAAAATCGATCCCGGTTTCCAATATCGGCTATCCTGGCCCGGACATTTCATCGTTACACCCCTCTGATAGATTTCCTCTGCGCCTTTTTGAAATTATGAATCAAAACCTGACCGCGCAACCAGGCAGCCGCTGGGGGGAAGCGGAAGAACCGCCTCCCCCGCTGTTTTTTAATAGTCGCCCAGAATCGCCTTCAGGTCTTCTTCCGTGGTGGTGATAGGCATGATGTTGAAGTTCTTCACCAGCACGTCGAGCACGTTCGGCGTCAGAAACGCGGGCAGACGATGGTCCCAAGCCGGATGTCCTTGATGCCCAGGTACAACAGCGTCAGCAGAATCGCGCACGCTTTCTGTTCGTACCAGGAAAGAATCATGGACAGCGGCAGCTCGTTCACTTCCACGTTGAACGCCTTGGACAGCGCCACCGCGATCTGGACGGCCGAATAGGCGTCGTTGCACTGTCCCATGTCCAACAGACGCGGGATGCCGCCGATGTCGCCCAGATCCTTGTCAAAGAACCGGAACTTGCCGCAGGCCAGGGTCAGGACCACACAGTCCTTGGGAACCTTTTCCACGAACTCGGTGTAGTAGTTGCGGCCCGGTTTGGCGCCGTCGCAGCCGGCCACCAGGAAGAAGTGGCGGATGGCGCCGCTTTTTACCGCCTCGATCACCTTGTCGGCCACGCCCATGACGGCGTTTCTGCCGAACCCGCACATGACGTTCTTGCCGTCGCTGTCTTCCGGAAACCCTTCCATGGCCAGCGCTTTTTCGATGACCGGCGTAAAGTCCCTGCCCGGCAATATGCGTGACGCCGGGCCAGCCGACCAGACCGGTGGTGAAGATGTTGTCCTTATAGGACTCCTGCGGCTTCTGAATGCAGTTGGTGGTCATGAGGATCGCGCCGGGAAAGGCGGCGAATTCCTTGAACTGATTCTGCCACGCGGTTCCGTAATGCCCATGGAAATGGGGATATTTTTCAGTTGGGGTATCCGTGGGTGGGGAGCATCTCGCCATGGGTATAGACCGTGATGCCCTTGCCCTGCGGTCTGCTTGAGTATCTCTTCCAGATCCTGAGATCATGCCCGGACACCAGAATCGCTTTTCCCTTGCGATGCCCCAGCGGCACGGAGGTCGGCACCGGATGACCGTAGGAGTCGGTGTTGGCCGCGTCGAGCAGTTCCATGGTCCGCAGGTTCACTTCACCGCGTCTTGAGCGTCATGGCCACCCATTCGTCCAGACTCATATCGTCGACGCAGCGTCGCCGCCAGCGCCTTCATGAATGAACGCGTAGATGGCGTCATCTTCATGTCCGAGAATCTCCGCGTGATCGGCATAGGCGGAAATTCCCCGGATGCCGAAGATAACCGTGTGCTTGAGCGCGCGGATATCAGGATTTTCGCCCGGCTTGGGCGCGAAACCGACGCCTTCCGCCTGCTTAATCATGCCGTCCATGGTGGATTCGGGTTTGAAGTTCGCCGCGGGCTCGCTGTAGTCGCCCTTGCCGCCGGCGGACTTCACCTTTTTCTTGAGGTTTTCGCGCAGTTCCACCCCTTGCTTGATCAGTTTTACAAAGCGTTCGGGGTCGAAATCCACGTTGGTGAGCGTCGAGAAAGCCGCCCTCACCGTGAACACATTGGCTTCCTTGTCCGTGACGCCCGCTTTTCGCCCTTCGTTCGCCACAATGGAAAGCCCCTGCAGGACATAGGTCGTAAGATCCTGGAGCGCGGCTACTTCCGGCTTCTTCCCGCATACGCCGATTACCGTGCAGCCTTGGCCCTTGGCCGTCTGTTCACATTGATAACAAAACATGGTTTCCACCTCCCAGTTAGAGTTTATTCCTTGCCCTTATCGAATCGTTCCAACTATGTCTTATTCGTAATCTCTGACCTGCACTCTACCTATTGTACCCTAAAAAAGCCTTGACCTAGATCAATGCCGGCCTTTTTTTACGAATAAAGTGGAAACCGCCACGCCAATAGAGTATTCAAAAATTATAGAGCAAAATTTGACGGCGGTTTTGAATGAGCCTTGCGGAACGTCTCTTCGGCGCTTGGTCGCGCGCGGCGCAAACTCGGGCGAGAGGGGAAGTTTCCGTAATCATTCGAATACGCGTTTCGATCGCGGAAAGACGGAAGAAGAAATCGGCTTTTCACCATGGATTCAGGTCAACTTCCACGAGCGGCGGATATGAGCGTGGCGGACGAAAACTCCACCTTGAAGCTGGTGGCTGAAATCCCTCTTTTCAAGGGGTTGCCCCCGGATCAATTAAAGGATATCGCTTCGATCGTCCTCGAGACAACGGCGCCCAGGAATCATCTGATATTTTCCGAAGGAGAAGAGGCGGACGGGTTTTATGTAATTATCGACGGAAGGGTAAAAATTTTCAAACTTTCTTTTGACGGCAAGGAACAGATCATCCATATCTTCGGCGAACATGAGCCCTTTGGAGAGGTTCCGGTCTTTGAAGGAGGCAAATTCCCGGCCAACGCCCAGTCGCTGGAAACTTCCCGGCTTCTCCTTTTTCCCCGCAAGGCCTTTGTCGCGCTCGTCAAAAGAAATCCTTCCGTCGCGTTGAACATGCTGGCCGTTCTGTCCCGGCGGCTGCGGGGCATGGCGAACATGATCGAGGACCTCTCGCTGAAGGAAGCCCCGGCGCGTCTGGCCGCCTATCTTCTGGTGACGAGCAAGCGCCATGGGAAAAGCGACGAGGTCAGGCTCGACATATCCAAGACGCAACTCGCGGGACTGATCGGCGCCACGCCCGAAACCGTGTCCCGGATTCTGGCCAAGCTGGCCCAGCAGGGGATGATCGAATCGCAGGGGCCGCTGATCGTCATTACCGACCGCGAGTCCCTGGAAGCGCTTGCCGTGGAAGGCAAATTCGCCTTCTGAATATCCGTGGCCGAAGGCTCGCTTATCGGCTGATGAAATTTTTTTTCACCCCAAAAGCGCAAATTGCTTGATTTTTAACGCTCAATATCCTACAGAAAAGTAGGTTATAAATCACTTGACCACAAATATGTCATAGGAACCGAGAGTCCACGAAGAATGGAAATGCACGCCTTAGAATCCAAACCGAGGGGAGAGGTTCAGGAACTCTCTCTCTTGTTCTCGATCAGTCAATCGCTTGATCAAAGCATCGATCTGCGCGAAGTCGCCAGCACCATCCTCAAGGCCATGGCCGATCATATGGGAATGATGCACGGAACGCTCAGCCTTCTAAACCGTGAATCGAAACAGATATCCATCGAAGCCGCTTACGGACTTTCGGACAGCGAACAGGCGCGCGGCAAGTACAAACTCGGAGAAGGCATTACCGGCCAGGTGGTGCAGACGGGAAAGCCCCTCGTGGTTCCCAACATTTCCGCCGAGCCCCTTTTCCTGGATCGGACCGGCGCCCGGCGGAGGCTGCCCAAGAGGGATATCGCCTTTATCTGCGTGCCCATAAAGCTGGAAAATGAAGTGATCGGCGCCCTGAGCGCGGACCGCCTTTTCGCCGAAGACGTTTCCTTCGAAGAGGACATGCGGCTCATGTCGATCATCGCTTCCATGATCGCGCAGAAAGTCCGGTTGTGGCAGGCGGCCATGGAAGAACGCCAGCGGCTGCTCGACGAAAACACCAAGTTGCAGGAAAGGCTGAAGGACCGTTTCAGACCGGCCAACATCATCGGCAGATCCAAGGCCATGCAGGCGGTGTTCGATCTGATCGCCCAGGTGTGCAAGAGCAACACCACCGTGCTGATCCGCGGCGAAAGCGGCACGGGCAAAGAACTGGTCGCCCACGCCATCCATTACAACAGCCCCCGGGCGGCCAGCCCTTTATCAAGGTCAACTGCGCCGCCCTGCCCGAAACGGTGGTCGAAAGCGAACTGTTCGGCCATGAAAAAGGGGCGTTCACCGGCGCCATCGCCCGCCGCAAGGGCCGTTTCGAGCTGGCCGACAGCGGCACCATTTTTCTCGACGAAATCGGCGACCTGACCCCCGCGACCCAGATCAAGCTGCTGCGCGTGCTTCAGGAACGGGAATTCGAACGGGTGGGCGGCGACCGCCATGCTGAAGACCGACGTCCGGGTCATCGCCGCCACCAACCGGATATCTGGAGAGACCTGATCGCCGAGGGGAAATTCCGCGAGGACCTCTACTACCGGCTCAACGTGTTCCCGATCCACATGCCGCCGCTGCGCGAACGCAAATCCGACATCCTGCTGCTGGCCGACTACTTCGTGGAGAAATACAGCGCGGCCAACGGCAAGAACATCCGCCGGATCTCCACGCCCGCCATCGACATGCTCATGGCCTATCACTGGCCCGGCAACGTGCGCGAACTGGAAAACTGCATCGAACGCGCGGTGCTGCTGAGCGGGGACGACGTCATTCACGGCCATCATCTGCCCCCCACCCTGCAGACCGCGGAAGCCAGCGGCACCCACCACAAGGGCACGCTTCAGAAGACCATGGACGCGGTGGAACGCGACATCATCATCGACGCCCTGAAAATGGCTCGCGGCAATCGAGCCAAGGCCGCCCGAACCCTGGGCATCACCGAACGCATCATGGGCTTGCGGGTGGAGAAATTCGATATCGATCCCAATCGCTACAAAAGCTCCCGGTAATTTCTGAATACCCTAATTCGCCCTGCTGATCGGTGGGTTGCCATACGCCGACAACGGGGCGAACTATTTCCATGGCGCCCCGCCCTCCCACGTGACTTTCGATCTGAAACAAAGCCGAAAAATGGTTGACACCAAGCCTTGCGCCGCCTAAAGGGGCTTCATGGATCAAACCACCCATCAAAACGAAAACAAGGCGCGTCGCGCCATTCTGTTGGTAAACCCGCCGGTCGATTCTCCCCGCTATACCCGAGAAGACCGGCTGAGAACCTACCTTTCCCTGGGCTCCCTGGCCAGTGTCCTGCGAAGCGAACAGTTTCTGCGCAAATTCGCCGAAAAGATCGGGCTTCCCAATCCCGATTTTTCCTTTGACACGCGGGTGATCAGTCTGTCGTCGCGGCCGGAAGATAAAACCGTTGAAGAATATCTGGCCGACTTTATTCGCGATGAGAAGCTTGACCCTGTCATGATCTGCGCCACGGCCACAAGCGGGGATCTGGATCAGGTGGCGCGCGTGGCCGATGCCGCGAGTTCCCTGGCGCCGGACGCGCTGAGAGTCATCGGCGGCCCGCACGTGTCGGTGGCGCCCGAGGAATTTCTCCGCGATTCCCGTTTCCAGGTGGCCTGTTTGGGCGAGGGAGCCGAAACCCTGGCCGAACTGGCGATCCGGGTTTCGCTTTTCCCCGGAACGGACCTGTCCGAAATTCCCGGTCTAGCCTACAAGGATAAAAATGGACAGGTGCGGGTCAATCCACGGCGCCGATACGTGTTCGGCCTGGACGACTACCCCTTCCCTTCCGACAGTCTGGACCTTTTTGTGGACGACCTGGAAGACCGGGCAAAGAACCGGCGCGATCTGGTCTATGCGCTGGCCGGCATGGGGTGCCCCTTTGACTGCTCCTTTTGCGCGCAAAAAGCCATCAACCAGGGCCGCATCAGGGAACGAAGCGCGGACAGCCTGTTCGTCGAGATCGCGGGACTCCATGAACGAGGCTTCCGTAAATTCGCGCTGGTGCAGGAAAGCTTTTTCAGCAACAGGAAGCGATTCAAACGCTTCCGCGAGCTTATTGGACAGTCCGGACTGGACGTGGAATGGACGGCCGAGGCGCGAGCCGACCAGGTCGATTTTCCGATCTTGCAAGAAGCGCGACAACAGGGGTTGCGGTTTATCCAGATCGGGCTGGAATCGGGCGACCCGGACCAGTTGAAAAGCATCGACAAGAAAATCCGGCTGGAGGACGCCCGACGTTTGATCGGTTGGCTGAAAGAATTGAACATCGACACCGCCCTGTATCTCCTGGTGGGGCTTCCCGGCCAGACCTGGCAATCCGTTTTACGCACGGCCCTGTTCATCAAAAACAATCCGCCCTATAACCGCGTCACCAAACACCTGTCCGTGGCCATAGCCGTGCCCTATCCCGGCGCGAGGTTGGCGCTGGACTCGTCCATTCGGCTGCTGCCCGACGCGCGCAGGACCCTGAGCTGGCCGGCGCGCAATCCGGATGTGGCTCTGGACGAAGATGGGGCCCTGACCGGCGCTCATTTCACCGAAACCGACGCCATGACGCCCGAAGAAATCCTGGAAGCTTTTTTCCTGCTGGATAACTTCGGTTATTTCTTGCTGCACGCGCTCCATGACGACTCCCTGAGCCGGGACGACCGCGCCTACTCGTACGATCTGTCGCTTTCGCTCTTCCATGCCATGGAACGGCGGGCCCTGCGCGATCTGATTGTTCGCGCGCACGATGATCCCACCGCCGTAACAAGAAAACGGTTTTTCCTTGATTTGGCGCAAAATGACGGCGCCGCGGAACGGCTCATCAAGGACATCGGCGAAGGCTCGTTTCCCTCTATCTTCACCGAGTTTCTGACGGTGGCGAATTTTCGCAACGGTTTTCCGGTTTTGAAGAAGCTATCCATCGATGACCGCATCCTGTTCATGAAGCTGTGCGCCCTTGTTTGGACAACCTTCAACCGCGCCCGCCCGACCTTTGTCTTCAGTTACGACGCTTTATTGGACGCCGGCGCCATCGCCGAAACGCTGCGGAACATCGATCCAAGGGAGCTTGAACAGGCCCTGGACCAAGCGCAACAGGACGTATCGGCCCCGGGTTTCCTGCGCGCGCTCCCCCACGCCGCCGACACGCTGAGCATCGGAAAAATTTCGTTCCATCCGGACCGGGAAAACGACGCGATCACCCTGAGCGTCGATTAATCTGGTAATAGAAAAAAATCCGCGGGGGAATTTCTCCCCCCGCGCCCCTCGCAGGTTATTTCTCACTGCGCTCGAAATGGTGAACCCGGTTTTCACCGCGCTCACGGTCTTCGGTTTCGCTTTCCGCTCAACAAAGGAAACCTCAAACGCTCAACAAAAAGCATTTCAATACAAGTATTTGCAAATAATAACAAATATAAATTATTGTAATAGCTATAATTTTTAAATTATCCTGGAAACTCTTTTTTTCTTGACTTATATCTTTTTTTATCATTTCATCAGTGTATACATTTACTTTATCAACATTAGAGAGGAGGTTCGCCACCAGAGAAAATATCTTGTCTAACTTCTAGGAAGGCCTATCCGGGCCGACTGAGCGTCTAAACCTTATCGATTTAAAGCCAAACCTATCGCGAGATGGGGACGGAAAGCCACGGGTCTTACGTTTCTTCCAACTCTCCTAACGCGCCTTCTCTTCAAGATAGCCGGGCCGCCGAATGTGACATCGTAAAAGTCGTAACAATGTTGTTCAAGCCAAATCCATAAACAGAAACAACATGACATTTGTTTGATACTTTTCGTGTACGCGCGTCCGCTCATACTGGCTGTAAAGCTATACGACCGCCAAAAAGCTGAAAAACAATAGTTCGCATTTTTTGAGAAGGAGGGGAAGCATGAAAAGGAAGAAGAACTTTTTTGTGGGAATTGTTGGTTTGGCGCTGGTGGTCTTTTTTGCTGCCAACGCTGTTGCGGGTAATACGAGCGCGACCTTCCGCGACTTCGCGATCGTCGGCGACACTTCCGTGGTCATCGGGGGCGGACTCGACCTCATCCCTGGTTCCGGTCAGGCTCGTGTCGGGAGCAATGGCGCGCTGAAGCTGGGAACCAACGTGATGGTCGGAGACACGACGAACGGGGGAAATCTCCAAGCCATCGCCGACATGATAATTGGCGGAGGAACACTGATATACGGCGATGTCACCACGAATGGAAACCTGAAGATCGGCACGAACGCGACGATCGGCGGTGATTGTGACGCCGGCGGCAACTTCGTCTTGGGCGGCGGCAGTGACATCGGGGGAGACGTCAACGTGGGGGGAGTCCTGACCAGAGGGACCAACACGACCATTGGTGGAGTGGAAGGGTCGAGTCCGGAAGCCGCCCCCATGATCGCGCTTCCAGCGTGCGAGGCCGAATGTCCGGGCGGCGATAATTTCACCGCGGGCACGAACAGCGGTCCTCACACGCTCCTTCCAGGGGCTTACGGTTCTTACGTCTTTGGCGGTGGGAGCAAGGTCGTTTTCACGACGGGTAGCTACAGTTTCCAGAACCTCAAATTTGGCACGAACGTCAAGATAGCTATTGAAGCGCCGGTCACGATCAACGTCTGCGGCTCTCTGATTATTGGCGGTGGAACAAAGGAGGATCTGACCTCCGGAGGCGCCGAGGACGTGATCTACCTCATCGCGGAAGGCGGCTCGGCAAACGTGGGAACCAATACCAGGCTCTACGGAACGTTCTCCGGCCCCGGAGCGGACGTGACCATCGGAGGCGGGACCGATCTCAATGGAGCGATTTACGCCTACAGCGTCAAACTGGGGACGAACGTAAAGATGGTTTCCAGTCCCGCTGATGCGTGCCCGGACGCCACGGGCGTGGGAATCTTTGTTCTCCTGGCGAACGGGATCAAGCTTGGCGGCGGAACTCATGTCATCAGTGGTGACGTGGGGACCACGGGCAACCTTTTAACGGGCACGAATGTCATAATCGACACGAATATTAATACGATTTCACGCGTCATTGCGAGCAGCGCGAACCTCGGGGGCGGCAGTCACCTCGACTATCTGGCGACGGACGGCTATACTATCGGGACAAACGTGATAATTGGCGCGGTGGAGAGCTACGCGGCGGGTAACCTCCCACTTTCAGCAAACTGGCCAACGGCTGGAACATGTTCCGCCGGTAGTAACGACGTGATCGAGGGAACGAACGCGACAGTCACCATACCTCCGGGCGCGTATGATCAGATCAACATCGGGGGTGGCAGTGAAGTCACCCTGGAGGGCGGCCTCTATCAGGTCAACAGTTTCACGCTTGGCACGAACTGCAAAGTCTTTGCGCAGGGTCCAACCACCATCTGCGTAAACGGGACCATCAACATCGGGGGTGGATCGAAAATCAACGATCCGAATGGCGACTTCCATGTCTCGCCTCAAGAGCTTCTATTTAAAGGCTCCGGAACCGTCACCACCGGCACAAACGTCCTGTTTTATGGGGCAATCACCGCCTCTCCGGGCGGAACCATCTCTTTGGGCGGCGGCGGAAATTATTTCGGCGCCTATGTCGCCAATGCGATTATCTGCGGCACAAATTGCGACTTCACACTTGCGTCGCCCTTCGGGATGTAATCGCTCGGAAAGTCTTTGATTAACTCCGGCGCCGCCCATTCCCGGGTGGCGCCTTTTTTTATCCTTCCGGAGTCTCCCGAAAAACCCGCCGGGGAATTTCTCCGTCTCGGAGATCCCGACGCAGTTGGTACGCGCCCTCCGCAGAAGATTTCTCACTTACGCTCGAAATGAAAACCAACCCAAAATCGTGCACGAATCCTGTTTTCATGCTATCAGGACGGATTCGATTGAAATTATGACGCTTCTCCGCGTCAGGCGTTTGAGAGGAGTTATTCATGGCGTTTACCCTGGATGAGCATATTGAAAAAGACCCTCGTATCCTGAAAGTCTACCTGACGGCCCGGCGTCTCTATGACCGGGAGAACCTGCCTCATCATAATTTTGAACACGTGTTGCGGGACCTTTATCGGGCGCTGGTCATCGCGGCGGAAGAGGAATCCGTTGACTACGGCGTGCTGATTCCCGCCGTGTTGCTCCATGACATCGGGTTCTGCCGTCCCGATCATGTCCAACTGGGCCATGACGTGGCGGGCGAGATGCTGGCTCGCGAACTACTGAACGAACTGGGCTATGAACAGAGGGCCATCGAGGCCATCTGCCACTGTGTCCGCGCGCATAAGGCTCGAACGGTGATGCCCGCGACCATGGAAGCGAAAATAACCTGCGACGCCGACCTGCTGGAAAAATCCGGGCTGGTCTATCTTCTCTTCGTGGGAAAAATTATCCATGAGTGGCAAGAACGGATCGACGACTTCCTCCTTAACGAACTCCACCACAAGGCGCGGGAAGTGGAACGGAGCTTCTTTACCGCCAAGGCGCGCGCAATGGACGGCGGGAAGCTCGCCCTGGCTACGTCGTTGCTTTTTCACATGCAGGAGGAACTGAACGATCAGCGGCCGGATTTCCTCATTCAGGAAACATCCCTGTGGCGGAACGATCCGCCGGCGGACTGAGCATTTCGCCGGTCGGCCGCTTGCAAAACAGCCCGCGAGGTATCATGTATATAAAGAGCGCCGGTTGAACAGCGAGCCGTCAAGCCCGGTGGGGCTTTTCCAGGGAGATTTCTTCATGAGCGACAATAACATACGAGTAAAAATCAGATCGTGTTACGCCTTCAGCATGACGCAGGAACAGCAGGATAAATTCACGTCCGGCGAAGGTTTGCAGATGGAGTTCGAGGAAGGATCGACGGTCGAACAGTTATTGGAAAAGCTTCCCTTTGTGGGCGGGCCGGACCTCTGGAGCGACCTTTTTCTCCATGTCTTCGTGAACGGCCAGGTCAAGGGGTACGACTACGCGCTCAAACCCGAAGACGTGGTCGATCTGCACATCCCCTGTTCCGGCGGGTGACGACAACCCGCGACAACGCCTCTAATCCGAACGGACCTCTACCCCGGAGAGGGCTTCGAGCGCCTTGACCATGGACGAGTGGTCCCAGTCCAAACCGCCCATGGCGGTCAGCGCGTTCCAGAGCTGCGCGATCATGGACGCGCCCGGCAGGTAAAGCCCCACTTCTTTTGCCGCTTCCAGGGCAATGTCCGTGTCTTTTTTATGCGACCGCACCTTGCCGCCCGGCTCGAAATTGCGGTCGATCATTTTCTTTCCATGAAATTCCAAGATGCGGCTCTGGGCAAACCCGCCCAACAGCGCGTCGCGAACCCTGGCCGGGTCCACGCCGTTCTTTCTGGCGAAGATCAGCGCTTCGGCCACCGCCTCGATGGTGATCCCCACGATAATCTGATTGCACGCCTTGGCCACCTGGCCCGAACCGTTTCCGCCCACCAGCGTGATATTTTTTCCCATGGTCCGGAACAGGGGCAGCGCCCGTTCGAACACTTCCGGCTTTCCGCCCACCATGATGGAGAGCGTGGCTTCCGCCGCGCCGACGTCCCCGCCGCTGACCGGCGCGTCGAGCATTTCCATGTCGCGGTCCGCGAGCCCGGCGGCGATCCTTTTGGCGCCCGTGGGCGATATGGTGCTCATGTCGATCACCACCGAGCCCGGCGACATGCCTTCCAGAACACCTCCGGCGCCCAGGACCACTTCTTCCACCACCGCCGTATCCGGGAGCATGGTGACGATGATGTCCGCGTTTTGAGCCACTTCCTTGGGTGAAGCCGCTCCATTGGCGCCCCCGGCTACCATGTCGTCGATCTTGGAGCGGGTTTTGGTGTACACGGTCAGGGGATATCCGGCCTTCAGGATATTGGCGGACATGGGTTTTCCCATGAGGCCGAGCCCGATAAATCCGATACGTTCCTTCATTGAAACAAGCCTCCGGTTATGCGGTCGCGCCGGTCGATCGTCACGGTCGCCGTTTTTCCAGGACAACGAGCGCGTCCACCGCGACCGGCCGGCCTCCTCTCACGACCAGGGGATTCACGTCGATCTCCTTTACGATCTCGTGTTCCAGGCCGATGTTCCCCAGGGCTATGACGCACCGCGCCACGGCTTCCAGGTCCACCGCCTCCATGCCGCGCGCGGCTTCCAGTATCTTGCGGCCCTTGATTTCATCGATCATGTCGTACACGTCTTTTGTTTGGACCGGGGCCACCCAGAAGGATACATCCTGAATGACTTCGGCGAACACGCCCCCGATCCCGAACATCACGCACGGGCCGAACTGCGGGTCGCGGATCATCCCCGCCGCCAGCTCCCGGACGCCTTCGACCATCTGTTGAATGAGGATTCCGCCCTTGAGACGCTGGGCGCTGGCGTACAGGTTTTCAAACGAACGCTGCAATTCGGTTTCGCTTTTGATGTTCAACGCGACCAGGCCTTCCTCGGTTTTATGAGTGGCCTGGCGCGAACACACTTTCATGACCACCGGATATCCGATTTTTAAAGCCGCGGCTTTGGTTTCCATCCAGTCGTAGGTCAGGGATTCCCTGACCACCGGCGCTCCGTAGGCGGCGAGAATCCGTTTGCCTTCATACTCGTCGAGCGCGTACGCGCCTTTTTTTTGGGCCTCTTCAAGAATAGCGGCAACCTCCAACATAGTCATGCGGCCTCCAAGCGAAGAAAAGGAACGTGGTCCCTGGTGTCCCGAGCTGTTGGTTAAAAACTATGATCGCGCCGACGCCTTATGACAGCGCGCCAGAATGGAAAGCGTCTCGAACGGCTCCTCGATCATGGGGAACGTGGGAACCCCTCGCGGTTCCAGGAAAGCCTTGGCCTCTTCCATATATTTTTTATCCGCGCTGAAAGTCACGTAAATGCGGCTTTTCGGGATACTTTCGGGCCAGATCCACGATAAAATCCAAGGGCGGCGCGCCCGTGCCTTCGGTCAGCATGAGGATGGGCGACCACGGCGTCGATGTTGGGATCGCGCAAGCACCGCCTCCATGGCCTCGCCGTACCCGTATTCGATGCCGTGAACGGAGGCCGACGGCCAGATATCCACGGGGTTTCGCATGCGGATGAACGGCGGGCTGATATCCTGCAGCCGTTGGCGCGTGGCTTCTTCCACTCGCGGGACGTCCAGTCCCCACCGCCGCCGGCAGAGATCGGTCAGCGTGACCAGCATGGCGCCCGAAGGCGCGAGGAAACTCACCCGGTTCCCCTTGGGCAGCGGCATGGACGCCAGGGCCTTGGCGGCGCGGATGAGATCCGAATACTTGCTGCACCCTGCGTAATGCCCACCTGCTTCAGCGCGCCGTCAATGATCCGGTCGTCCGAAGCCAACGCGGCGGTATGAGCCACCGCCGCGCCCCGTCCTTCCGGCGAAGCCGCCGCCCTTCAGCATGATCACCGGTTTTTGTCCTGGTCACCTCGGCGGGCGACGTCCATGAATCGCCGGGGGCGCTTTATGCTTTCCAGGTACATGAAGGATCGCTTTGGTGTGGGGGTCTTCGCCCAGATATTCCAGAATCTCGCTTTCGTCCAGGCCGATCTTGTTGCCCAGCCCCACCACCCTGGCCACGCCGAAATTTTCGCCGGTCATGATGTAGCGCATGGTGTGCGTGGCGAAATTTCCGGTCTGGGTTATATAGGAGATGGGCCCCTTGCGGATCTTGCCCAGGGGAAAAAAGCTCGACGTATAGTTGTTGGGCGTGGAAGTATGGCCCGACGTGTTGGGGCCGATCACCAGCAGGTCGTGTTCCCTGATCAGGTCGGCGAGCTGGTCCTGCAGGGCTTCGCCGTCTTCGTCGACTTCCGAAAATCCTCCCGCCGCCAGGACAAACTATTTGATCCCCTTTTCCACGCACTCCCGCATGGCTTGCAGGTTCAGTCTTGCGCGGGAGAATAATGATGGCCTGATCGATCCCGTCCGGCAGATCCCGGATGGAGCTATGGACGGGCAGTACCGAAAATTTCCCCGCCTTTGGGATTGACCAGGTACAGTTCCCCTTCGTAATTCATTGTCCAGGATGTTGTTGATCACGTCGTTTCCGGGCTTTTTAGGGACGCCCGACGCCCCGACCACCACCACGCTTTTCGGTTCAAATATTTTGTCCAGCCTTCCCGGCATAGTCTCATCCTTTCAGATCGTTGACGTCTCGCTCGTGAACGCGGATTTCATGTTGAAATTTCGTAGGGGTTGCAACGGTCGGCCCCTGAATCGGGGCGCTGAAAATAGGTTCCCTCAAGGCCGTTGGGCGGCTGGAAGCCGTTTTCCCTCGGCGATTGGAGCGCCCATGGTATATGATCGCCGCGACGAAACAGGGCGATTTAACGCGACAGGTTCTTAAAAAGATACTAATTTCATCGAATAATACATATTTTTACTGTTTTTTGCAACTGATTATTCTTGATGAGCCCTCCTCGTTTTCTTTCAGGCTTTAACGCGGGAAGCCCGTCCTTTCAGTCCACCATGAGCCTCACGCGACAAGGAGAAGAAAAAGGATTATTCGGGAATTTCTTCCCTCGCGCCCCTCGCAGGCGATTTCTCGCCACGCTCGAAATGACTCGCAATTTTGCTGAAATATTATATTTTCCAATAACTTGAGGTTTTTAAGAAGGGCGCGGGAGGGAACTCTTTTCGAAAGTCCCCTCCCGCAAAATTCAAGACCGCCGGCGGTCAGTTCGCCGCGTGGATGGGAAGGTACACCGAAAAGCAGCTTCCCGCGCCGGGTTCGCTTTCCACGGCGATCCTGCCGTTGTGGGCTTCCACGATGCTCTTGACAATGGGCAGCCCCAGGCCGGTGCCGATGATCATACGGGTGTGTTCGTCCTTTACCCGATAAAACCGTTCGAAGATCTTCCCCAGATCCTCCTTGGGTATGCCGTACCCGCTATCCTGCACGCAGACGCGCACCGTGTCCTTGCCGACCTCGGCCGAAACGGAAACCTTCGAGCCTTCGGGCGAGTATTTGATGGCGTTGGTGATGAGGTTGGAAAAAACCTCCTCCATGTTCCGCTTGTTGGCCAGAATCCGGGGCAGTTGGGGGATTTCTTCCGTCCGGAGCGCGATATGCTTTTTATCCGCCGTGGCCTTGTGGAAGGAAATCTGGTCGTCCAGAACGTCGTTCAGATTGGTGAGTTCCATTTCCTGGGTAAAAAGCCCCGATTCGATCTTGGACAGGTCGAGCAGTTCCGTGGTCATCTCGGCCAGGCCGTTCAGCTTTTCCGACGCCCGGCGCAGAATGGATTCCTGTTTGGGGGTGACGTCGCCGGCCAGCCCGTCCAGCACGACCTTGAGCTGCATGATGATCGAATTGATGGGGCTGCGAATTTCATGGGCCACCATGGAAACGAACTGGTTTTTCAGTTGGTCCACTTTCTTGAGCGTGGTGATGTCATGCAGCAGGGTGATGACGCCGAGGGTGCGGTTCTGACGGTCGCGAAAAGGCAGGCAGCTCACGCTCAGACACACATCCCCGTTGCCGGACGGTGAATCGCCGCGAGGGGAGATCTCCTCGCTGAGCACGGCGAATTCATCTTCGGGAAGCTCCAGCGCCTGTTCGATCATGCCCCGGAGCGGCTCGATCTCGCTCAATTCGTCGCAGGAATAGCCGATCAGTCCGGCGCCTTCATAGGAGAGCATCTTCTGAAAGGCCGGATTGGCCAGGATGATCTTTTTCAGCCGGTCGGTGGCCATGACCCCATCGCTCAGATGGTTGACCAGGGTCCTGATTCGCGATTTCTCGGTGGCGATATCCTGAAGCGTGCGCGTATATTCGATGGCCTTGGCCACCACCAGCCGAAGCTGATCGGGCGTGAACGGCTTGGGGATGAAATCGAACGCGCCGTTTTTCATGGCCTCGATGGAATGTTCGATGGTGGCGTATCCGGTGATCACAATGACCGCGGTGTCGGGATGCGCTTCCTTGACCCGCGCCAGAACGTCCATGCCGGAAATACCGGGCATCATCAGATCCAGCAGGATCACGTCGAAATGTTCCTTGTCTATCAGCCGCAGACCCGCGCCGCCCTCTTCGGCGACCGCCACCTGGAAGCCCTGTTCGCTCAGGATGGCGAAGCAGCCTTCGCGAATCCGCTTCTCGTCATCGACGACCAGAATTTTCGGTATATATTTTTCTTCGAAACCATGTATGTCAGTCATGAGTGAAATTCCTATACACAATGCAAAAGACGCTTACGCGCCGCGCTCCTGCGCGCTCGATCCGTTTTCAGTAGTATAATGGGGAAGTTCGAGTACAAAAGTCGTGCCGTGGGAACCCGTGTCGGCGATGAATACCCTCCCGCCGTTTTCCTCCACGATGCCGTAGGCGGTGCTCAATCCCAAACCGGTGCCTTTCCCCGGCTCCTTGGTGGAGAAAAAGGGATCGAAAACGCGGGTTATGTTTTCGGCCGGTATGCCGCAGCCGCTGTCGGTGATTTCCATGAAGACCTTGCCCGCGATCTTGGAGCGGTATGTGCGAAAGGTCAGCGCCCCGGTTCCGTCCATGGCGTCGATGGCGTTCATGACCAGGTTGATGATGACCTGGTTGATCTGATTGCTGTCCACCTGAACCAGCATCATGTCGCCGGACAAATCCTTGCGTATTTTAATGTTACGAAGAATGGCCTGATCGCGTATGAGGTTAAGGCTCTGCTCCAGCAAATCGTTCATCTGAATGATTTTTTTGTCGGGCAGGGTCTGCCGGCTGTAAACAAGCAGATTCTTCACGATCTCCTTACAGCGGGTGGCGTCTTCGATGACATATTCGAGATATTCGGCTATCTGGCTTTTCTCCTTGATCCGTTCCAGCGCGAGACTGGCGTACAGGAAGATGCCGCCCAGGGGGTTGTTGATTTCATGCGCCACACCCGCCGCGAGCTGGCCGAGTGAAGCCATTTTTTCCGATTGCGCGAGAATCACGCGCGTTTCTTCCAGTTTTTTCTCGACCGCCAGTTTATCGCGGAGATCGTTGTAGATCCCCATGGTGGCCACTTCGCGGTCGTCTTCGTAGATGATGGAAGCCGTCATTTCCACGGGGATCGAATTTCCCCGGGCGTCGGTGATGGTGGTCTTGCGCATGGGCAGCTTCCCTTTTCCGCCCAGGACGGGGTCTTTCATCTCCCGCCAGATCGCCTTGACTTCCTCGGTTGAATAAAGCTGCGCGATGATGTTCCTGCCCAGCCATTCCTGCATGGGGAACCCGAAAAGCTCCTCGGCCGACGGATTCATGAGCAGCAGGTGGCCCCGCATATCGGTGGCCACAATGGCGCTGGCGGAGCTTTCGATGAGCTTCTCGACAAAATCCTGCGCGACCTTGACTTCCTGCTCCATCACCTTGAGCCGGGTGATGTCGCGGACACTCTCCAGGATGTAGGTCACCTGGCCGTCGTCATCCAGAATGGGCGAAAAAACGCGGTCCTCCCATCGAATGTCCCCGTCCTCGGTCAGGATCCGCTTCAGGATGGACTGGCCCTTTCCCGTGGCCATGACCTTGGTGACCGGGCACATGGAAACCGCGCACGGCTTTTCATGGCCGTAGAAGATCTCGAAGCATCGTTTTCCCACCACCCGTTCCCGGCTGATGTGGTATTTCTCCAGAAACACTTCGTTGGCTTCGACGATGGTGAGGTCGGGCCGAAGGATCAGCGTGGGAAACGACAGGGAGTTGAATACCCGGTCCTTCCAATCGGTATCGGATTGTTGTTTGGCTTCCTTTTCCACTGGAACCCGTTTTTCGACGATGTTGGTCATGCTTGTTTACCGGTTGCGGCCCCCGGCGCTTCAAATTGTTCGGAGAGCAGTTCCACGGCCCGGCGTCCGTCTCCTCCGGGCACGGCCAGATAAATGGAAGAAACGGAAAACGCGCTCAACAGCAAAGGGATCGACCCGGCGGCCAGCGCCTGAAACGCCGCCTGGGCTATGCCGTAACGGTCCCCGAAATGAGGACCGTGGAAATGGATCAAATCCACGGGTCGAGCCGGGCCGACCGTGATATTCATATCCCCGAGCGCGTCCAGAGCCGAGCCGATCGTCAGATCGCCGGCCGCCTGTCGGTCCAGGCAGAGACTGAAGGTTACCTTCCCGCCTTCATCGGGTTCGATAACGATCAGGGGGGCCGTTTCCAAGGCCGGACCACCGTGTTCGAGCCATTGTTCGACACGCTCCAGCCCGGCGAAGGGAACCGACAGTTCAACAAGACTCAGATCGCCCATCAGGTTGAGGCCGTAGGTCTTGATTTTCAACTCTCGATAAACCGCTATCACTTCCACGGCGTGGCCCCACTGCGCTCCGGTTTTTGCGACTGAGCTATGCCCGCTTCATTCGGGCCCGCTTCATTCGGCGCTATTTCAGCAAGGAACTTTGAGTCACCTTTAATGGCGAGACGAATGGAGTATGATTGGATGGCAACTTCATGTGTTCATCTATCGCGGAGAAAATCTCTTCCAACCTGTTGTCGTCGGTGGCGCAGGAAACGGCGGACAGGGAGGTGGCCGCTCCATACAGGGGGAAATTTTCAGACCCCCACATGGCCAGGACCGCTCCCAGCAAACCGAGTCCCTTTCGGCGCGGATAAAAGGTGACCAGGGCGACCGGGGCGATCAGCTTACCCGATACGCCGGCCGGAGCCGTCTTCATGAGTTCGGCCACCAGGCGGCCATAGGTTTTGTCCACGCAGAATGAAACGCGATGGGCGTCCCCTTCCCGGCGGGTGACCAGAAAGGAGACGTTCGCTTCGTTTTTCGTCAGCGTGTCCCAGATTTCCGCGATCGTAGCGAGGCCGGATGACGAGAAGCGAAATTCGGCCCGGACCAGATCGCGTTTCAACCGTACGCCGCCAATTTCGATTTTATCCATGGCGCCACACTCGGGAGGCCGCGCCGCCGGACGCCTGTTCGCGCCCCAAAGGCTCGGCGTCCCGATGGAAGCGGGCGATCAAACGCCTTACAGGTTGTCTCCCACTATTTGCATGAGCTTGTCCAGATCGACAGGCTTGGGAATGAAATCATCGGCCAGGGTGGTCATGCCGTCCTGATGAGTGTAGCTCGTGCTGGTAACGGCCGAGCCCACGGCGGTCAGCAGAATCACCGGGATATCCGAGAATTCCTTGTCTTTCTTTATTTCTTCACAAACCTTGTAACCGTCTTTTCGCGGCATCATAACGTCAAGGATGACCAGGTCGGGCCGTTCTTCCTTGATGCGTTCCCAGGCCTCGATTCCGTCATAGGCCTTCGCCACTCGATACCGCAGGCTCTCCAGCTTCATGGAAACGGCTTCAACCACATCGGGGTCGTCATCTACCACCAGCACCAGTTTGCTGTCGCTCATTGTGTCCTCCTCTGATTGGCGTCGGGAATGACCGACCGGCCCCGCCACGGGGCCGATCCGTCACACAAACCATAGAAACGGACGTCGGCCTTTAGAGCCGTTGGATTTATCAACGTTCGGTTATTACAAATTCGGTCTGGGCAGCAGGCCGGCGCGTTCGACGATTTCGGGGACCTTCTTCTCCCACTCGATCGCCATGATATGGAAACCGTGCACGCCCTTGATCTCTTTTAGACGCTGGATGGTTTCGACGCAGATGGTGATGCCTTCCTCGGCCTGCTTTTCCTTGGGCGTTCCCGCCATACGCTTGATAACGTCATCCGGCACGTCCATGCCGGGAACCTTGTTCTTCATATATCTGGCCATGCCCGCCGATTTCAGCGGCGTCACGCCGGCCATGATGTGAACCTTTTCGTCCAGCCCCCGGTCGCAAATGCCCTGCATCCATTTTTCGAATTTTTCCAGGTTGTAGATGCACTGGGTCTGAATGAAGTCGGCTCCGGCCTTCACCTTTTTGGCCAGCCGGGCCACCCGCAGCTCGAAGGGATCGGCAAAGGGGTTGGCCGCCGCGCCGATGTACATCTTGGGCGGATTCAGAATGTCGTCTCCGCCCTGGAATTTCCCCTTGTCGCGCATCTTGCGAACCATCTGGATAAACTGGATGGAATCCAGATCATAGACGTTGGTCGCGATGGGGTGGTCGCCGAAGGTGGGGTGGTCGCCGGAGAGACACAGCATGGTGTTGATTCCCAGCGCGTAGGCGCCCAGGATGTCGCTCTGCATGGCGATGCGGTTTCTGTCGCGGGTAACCATCTGGAGTACCGGGTTCAGGCCCATCTGCTTGATCATGATGCTGGCGGACACACTGGACATGCGCACCACGGCGGTCTGGTTGTCGGTGACATTGACGGCGTCCACGATACCCCGGAGCATCTCAGCCTTTTCCTTGATCTTTTCTACCGGCACCGCTCCGCGCGGCGGCCCGCATTCGGAGGTTACCGCAAGCTGTCCCGACTCAAGCACTTTTTCCAGTATGCTGTCTGTTTTCATTTCGCCAAATCCTCTCTTATGATCTTGCGGGGACCGCCGTCCCTGCTGGTTCTCCAGTCTTTGGCTTCGACGATTTCTTCGTAGCGGTCTTCACATGTTCAGAGCGGTCAGCCTGTCCCAAATGAGCTGCCAGGCGCAGTCCACGTCCGGGCTGATTTCGCACTTGCCGCCGGACGACCCGCCGCAGGGGCCATTGAGCAATCGTCTTGGAGCACCGCGCCACGGGACAGATTCCGCCGGTTATACCCAAAAGGCAATCGCCGCATCCCTGGCACCGTTCGGCCCAGACGCCCTGACGTTCCGAAGCGCCCATAAACTCGGTGTTGACGGCGGGAAAGACCGGCTTTTCCTTAAACCGCCGGGCCACTTCCTGCACGCCGCAACCGCAGGCCATGGACACGACGGCGTCGACCCGGTCGATCATGGGGACCAGTTCATCCACGTATTCCGGATCGCACTGGCGTTCCAGGGTATGCTCGATCACTTCCAGGCTTCTGCCTTTTTTCAGGAACGCCATCTGCAGCGCGGAAGAGAGATACCACACCTCTTTCCGTCCACCGGCGGCGCATACCGTCACGCATTCGTTGCATCCGACAAGGAAAATGCGTTTAAAAGGCTCCACATACGCTATAATCTCTTCCATCGGTTTCCGAACGGCTGTAATCATTGGTTGAAACTCCTTATCGGCTTTCGATACGGCCGTCTGCGCGGGGCGGTTTCGATGATTTGACGGGGTTTGGTCCGAGCTTGCGGATTTTTTCCGTGAACTCGGAAGCCGTTTGAGCGAAAAGCGGCCCCATTCCGGCGGACATTCTGAATCATTTCCACGCGTTCTTCTTCAATACCGACTTCATTCAGGATCTTCTTGACGTATCCGATTCTTTTTTCGGCCCTGATGTTTCCGTCCTTGAAGTGGCAGTCCCCCTTCAGGCAACCGGCCACGTACACGCCGTCGGCGCCTTTCTGAAGGGCGCGCATGATATGTATGGCGTCGACCTTACCCGAACAGGGAACCCGGACGATCTTGACATTCGGCGGATAACACAGGCTCATGCTGCCCGCCATATCCGCCGCCGTATACGCGCAATAATGACAGCAAAACGCGACGATGATCGGTTCGAAATTCTCCATTACATTAATCCCTTCCAATAAGTCCCTCCACTTTGGCCATGATCTGATCGTCCTCGAACTGCAGAAGCTGGATGGCCTTGGCGGGACATTCGGCCGCGCAGATGCCGCATCCTCGGCATTCCGCCGGATCGATCTCAGAAACGCCCGTCCGCGTTGATGAACGGCACGTCGAAGGGGCAGGCGCGAACGCAGATCAGGCACGACGCGCATTTTGTTGGTCGTCGCACCTTGGCCATCACGGCCCCGAGGTTGATGACATCTTTCTCAGGAGGGTCTGAGCCCGCGCGGCGGCGGCCAGTCCCTGGGTGATGCTTTCGGCGATGTTCTTGGGAGCGTGGGCCGTTCCAGCCACGAAGAAGCCGGGGACCGACATGATCCACCGGGTCTCAGCTTGACGTGATCTTCCAGGAAATAACCGTCATGCGGTGCGGGGGAGATGGAAAATCATCGCCAGATCTTCACTCATTTCATCGTCGGCCACCATGCCCGTGCTCAGAACCAGCGCGTCGGGAGGATGGCAACTTCGCGGCCCAGCAGGGGTTCGCGGAAAACCACGGACGGTTATCGCCGTCGGCACTTCCACCCGCGGCTTCTCTTCCGGATTGTACCTGATGAAGAGGACGCCCTTTTCGCGGGCCTCGCGGTAGTAGTCTTCCAGGAACCCGTAAGTTCTCATGTCGCGGTAGAGGATGTAAATCTGCGCGTCGGGATTCAGTTCCTTGATCCGCAATGCGTTCTTGACGGCCGACTGGCAGCAGACCCGCGAGCAGTTGGGGTTCTCGGGCACGCGCGATCCCACGCACTGGATCATGACCACGTTGTTCCAGCTCTGAACCTTTGCTGATCGTCTTCGAGAACGCCGTCCAGATCCAGTTGGGTCATCACCGCGGGTTGCGGCCCAGCAGATATTCGCTGGGGCCGGTTGGGCAGGGCGCCCGTGGCCATGACGGTCACGCCGTGTTCGATCTGGCGGTAGTACATCTGCGGTCCCACCTGGACGCCGGTTTTGAAACGGCCCGGAATGCCGGTGTGATCGACCACGATGGTGTTGGTCAGGACTTCGATGCAGTCGTGCGCCTTTACCTTTTCCGATCAGCTCGGTCACATGGCCGGACGTCTTCACCGTGAATGGTTTTGCGGATCAGTTTGGCCACGCCGCCCAGATCGCGGGTCTGCTCGACCAGATAAACCTTGAATCCCTGATCCGCCAGGCCCAGCGCGGAGCTCATGCCGGCGACGCCGCCCCCGACAACCAGCACATTCTTGTTGACCGGCAATGTATGATCGGTGAGCGGGTGGGACATCTCGGTGCTGGCCGTCGCCATCCGCACCAGATCCTTTGGCCTTTTCCGTGGCTTCGGACGGCTGATCATGTGAACCCAGGTATCCTGGTCGCGCATATTGGCCATTTCCAGCAGATATTTGTTGAGGCCCGCTTTTCGGATCATGTCCTGAAATACGATTTCGTGGGTTCGCGGCGAACACGCGGCCATCACCACCCGGTTCAATCCCGTTTTCCTTGATGGTCTTCTGAATGTGCTCCATGGATTCCTTGCTGCATCCGTGTCCCACCACTTCGGCCGCCGCCACGTGGGGCAGCATCTTGGCGTATTCCGCCACCGGCTTCAACGTCCACGATGCCGCCGATATTGTACCCGCAGTCGCAGATGAAAACGCCGATCTTGGCGTCTTCGCCGGTGATGTCACGTTCCGGGGGATAATCGTCCTCAGCGGCTTTTCCGGGGCGACGGCATAGCGATTCAGATTCCGCGGCCGCCTCGCACGCCGCGGCGCTGGCCTGGATGATCGTCTCGGGCACGTCCTTGGGGGCCTCCACGATACCGCACACATACACGCCCTTCTTGGAAGTGGCCACCGGCTGAAAGCTTTCGGTTTTCACGAAGTTATGCGCGTTGAGTTCGACGCCCAGTTTGCCGGCCAGATCCAGGAGCTGCGGACGAGGCGCAGAAACCGGTGGACAGAACCACCATGTCGAAGGTATCGGTAACCGGCGAGCTGGTTTCATCGTCGGTGTAGCTGATCTGCAGGTCCGATCCTCCCGCCGCTTTTCGATGCTGTGAGGACGGATTCGTACGAACCTGATGCCGAAATCGTCGCGGGCCCGCTGCAGGTAAATTTCGTAATCCTTGCCGAAGGTCCGCATATCCATGTAAAAGATAGTGGTCTCGATGTCGTCCTGGAAACGCTCCTTGGTCACGATGGCTTCCTTGAGCGCGTACATGCAGCATACGCTGGAACAGTAGGAACTGGCGCCGGCGGTGGTGTTGCGGGAACCGGCGCATTGCACCCAGGCGATCTTCTTGGGCTGCCGTCCGTCCGAGGGCCGCGCGAGAACACCGTTGGTGGGGCCGGAAGCCGACATAATGCGTTCGTATTCCAGACCGGTCACCACGTTGGGGAAAGCGCCATGGCCGTAGTTGGCCAGCAGGTCGGCGTTGAACAGCTCGGCGCCGCCGGCCACGATGACCGAACCCACGTTCAGCGCGCTGAAGTATTCCTTTTGATTCAGATCGATGGCGCCCGGCGGGGCACACGTCGGTCATGGCCTGCCGGTCTTCCACCTTGTCGATGTCGATGGAAAACGCGTAGGGAGTGGCCTGGGGATATCTCATACAGGTGGGCGCGCGCGCGTCCAGACCCGGCGTGAAACGGACCGCCTCGGGAAAGCGTTTGTAGCATTCGCCGCAGGCCGTGCATTTTTCAATGTCAATGTACCGGGGTTCGGTTTTGGTGGTAACCTGAAAGTTCCCGGCCTCGCCCTCGACCTTTTCAACCTGGGACATCGTCAGAAGCTCGACGTGCAGTTCGCGGTTGCTTTCGGCGAGGTGAGGAGAAATGGTGCACATGTCACAGTTGTTGGTAGGAAAGGTACGGTCGAGTTGCGTCATAAGGCCGCCGATGGCGGGCGCCTTGTCGAGCAACACCACGTTCCTGCCCATTTCCGCCAAGTCGAGAGAGGCCTTGATGCCGGCGACCCCTCCGCCTATCACCAATACGGCATTGTCTCTTTCTGAAACCTGTTTAAATTCCATAATATCTTATCCTTTATCTAGAATCGCGACCGCCGTGGCTTTATCGGCAAAGAAAAGAAATGGCGGTCTACCGGACGTTATCCTTTTTCCGCGGTGTAACCGGCAGGGGATGTGTGGTCCGCCGCATGAACGCGCAGGAAAGGGGTTCTGGAAGAGCGGCTGTTTGAATCGCGCGGGCTGGTAGGCGATTAAGGTCGGTGTTCGAATTAAACATGCTCGTTGTGGGCCTGATTACATCGTTTTCAGCGTTAAAGACGATTCAATTAGTTTTTTGGGGCTCTCCCGGATTTGATTGTCATTTGATCGTCGCCGCTCACATGATCGTTTCGCGGCAAGACCTATATTCCGGCGTAATCCAGAACCGCCGGGAGCCGGAATTCCCAACCAAGGGTCACGATACAGACGCCCTGGCAAAGATCCTTCAGTTGTTTCACCGTTTCACCGGCGATACGCACGCATTCGTCGGCGCGGTCCTTGGCCTGCCGGATTCGTCCGATCACCTTGTCGTCCAGATGGATGCCGGGCATGTTGGCGGCCATGTAACGGGCCATGCCGACCGATTTCAGCAGATATACGGTGGCGATGATCGGCGTTTTCAGATCCTTCGCCTTGCTCATGAATTGTTCGAATTTGGGGATATCGAAAACAGGAGGCGTGATCAAGTACTTGGCCCCGGCCTGAATCTTTTGCCGGGCCGTCGCCATTTCCTGTTCCAGCGCCCGATCGTCGGCGACCGGCGACATGGTGGCGCCGACGTTGAAGGCCGGCGCGCCTTTCAGTTCGAATCCCGCCAGGTCCTTACCTTCCTGGAGGGCGCCAATGGCCTTGAGGAGGCCCAGCTCATCGAGATCCGCGGCCGCCTTGGCCTCGATCTGATCGCCGTAACTGATATCCTGACCGGGCACGACCATCACGTTCTGCAGGCCGAGCGCGTGGGCCGACAACAAGTCACCCTGAAGCGATATACGGTTGCGGTCGCGACAGCATATTTGAATAATGGGCTCCAGACCTTCGCGGTTCATCAGCAAGCCACCGCCCATGGCGCTCATTTTCATAACGCCGTTCGCCATATCCGGAATGACTACCGCGTCCACTCGCCCCTTGATCCTGCGGGCATTCACCGTCAGATCCGAAATATCCACGCCCTTGGGCATATCCATCTCGGCTAATAGCAGGAATTCGTTTAGCTGTAATCGTTTCTGGAAGCTCATATGTTCCCCCTTGTGAATTGCTTCCCATTACCTTTTCAAGCAAAAAAAGTCAAACACAAAATGTTTTTCCGCCTGCATAACGATTTTCTGATTACTTTCTTTTTCTTAACGTTTTGCGCTTTATTTCACTACACGGCGTTCACGCAAGGTTACATCTACGAATAATTATGTATAGATAACATGCCGGCACGAATCAAGCGCTTTGTCTTTGTATACAGCATACAAAACCTGGATCGCGAACGTTCTCTTTTCACTTTATCACAGCGATAATCGCCATTACAATACCAGTATCAAGAACTCCCCGCGACGAATTACAATAAAGCCGGTTTCCCGGACAATGTCCGGCGCAAAAATGATCTTTTCGCCGCTTTATATGTTACTTCGATTATCAACAATCAGGAATATTCGTCTGGTTTTCCTTTTTAATAAAGCGTGTTCCATAACCGCTCGGCCACGCCATTATACCAAAAGAAACGGTTTTCTTCAGTTTAAACAGAGATTCCGTTTCCCGCGCTCTGAAAAACAGTATCGCGACACTTTGTCTATCGTTACCGTTGGGACACATGCAAGCGCCAACAGGATTATGTGTCGGCTTCTTTTCGCAATTCACGGAGAATAAATCCTCGCTCGATCCCGAACCGCGTCGGAACCGGAACAGGAATCGGCGGCTTCGTTCATTCGTCGTCCAGGGCCATCTTGCCGGGATTCAAGATATTGTTGGGATCGAACAATCCTTTCAGGCCGCGCATGATGTCCATGGAAATTTCATTGTGTTCCAGGCTCATGAAAGGCGCTTTCGCAAGCCCTATCCCATGTTCTCCCGTGAGTGTCCCGCCCATGCCGATGATATTTTCATACAGTTCCGCGGACGCGGCCTTCATCTTTTCCACTTCATCCGGGTTGCCGGCGTCGATGGCGATACTGGGATGCAGGTTTCCGTCTCCCGCGTGCCCCACGGTCGATATTTTGATATCGTACTTCAGCGCAAGATCCCGGATCGCTTTCAGCGCCTGCGGAACCTTGGACATGGGCACCGACAGGTCCTCGACGAATAGGTTGTTGTTGATGCGATAGGCTGCGGGACCGGCGAATCTCCTGGCGACCCAGATGGCTTCGGCTTCCTTGGCCGAGGTGGCCTTGCGCACGGAGGCCGCGTTGTTCTTTTTGAAGATCTCCAGGATCTTGGCCATCTGAAATTCCGTTTCCTCGAGCGTGTGGCCGTCGGTTTCGGTGACCACCAGGATGGCCGCTTCCGGCAGATTCATGCCGGTGACCTGGTTCACGGCCGCCAGGGTTTCCCGGTCCACCAGCTCCAGCACGCTGGGCAGAACGCCTGAACGCATGATTTGGCTGATCGCCCGTCCGGCGTCTTCCACGTCTTCGAAGGTGGCCATGGCCGTGGAGGACAGCGGCGGTTTCGGATTGACCTTCAGGCTGATTTCCGTGATCACCCCCAAGGTGCCCTCCGAACCCACGAACAGCTTGGTCATATCGTAGCCGGACACGCTTTTCATGCACCGGGAACCCGTGCGCAGGATACGGCCGTCCGGCAGGACCACTTCCAGCGCGAGCACGTAATCCTTGGTGGTCCCGTACTTGGCGCCTTTCATGCCCCCGGCGTTGGTGGCGACGTTCCCGCCCAGCGTGCAGATCCGCCCGCTCGCCGGGTCCGGCGGGAAGAAGAACCCGTGCGGCGCGAGCGCCTTTTCCAGATCGGCGTACAGGACTCCGGGCTGAACCACGGCCACGCGGTCGTCGATGTTGATTTCGACGATCCGGTCCATGCGGATCATATCGATGACCACGCCGCCCTTTTCGGGCACGCAGAGCCCGGCCAAGCCGGTCCCCGCCCCTCTGGCCACCACTGGAAAGTTCAACTCGTTGGCCAGCTTGAGGATTCGCGACACCTGCTCGGCGGTGGTCACCCACACGGCGCCGTCGGGAAAATGTTTGTGCTGGGAAGCGTCACGCGCATAGGAGATGATATCGATCAATTTATCGGTAACCGATTCCGCTCCCACGATATCGATAAGACCTTGTTTAATTCTTTCTTCCATACCCAACTTTATATAGACCTCCGGCGCCGGAAATGGATTAACAGACCGTCGCGTCAATCGACAACAGTGGAGCCGCCCATTTCTCCGGTCCGACAACGAACGGCTCCCCCGTCACTATCCTGTAATGAAGCGCATTTATCAAGCGGACGTTGCAATAAATATATCCCCTTTTTACAAGGTTCCCGTCCATTTGAAGCGATCGAGTTTCTTGCCGGATACGAAACGGCTTCAGGAGGATCTATCTGAGAAATTTTTTTTGACTTTATTACATAACGGAACTATTCTATTTAATAGTTCTGTTTGAATCGCCCTCGACAGACGGACGACGCTGTACCAACAACCTAACTTCAGCTCCAGAGCTGAACCTGAACGCTCAACCCGTTCAGTGGCCAGGAGATCTCAGATCGCGTAATGCAGGGTATGGGCGACGACGGTCCTTCCAGTACCAAGCGTCTTTGGTGGGCTTATTCAGCGGAGAACCAACGCTTCCTGGATTCAATCCAACGCTTTTCGCCCCCGCCTCGATCGCGGCCATTTTCAACCCAACCGCAATGGCTCGCTTGAACTCCGCCTAGCCCCGGTGACGAACAGCGGCTGGCTTGTCCTGTTTTCAAGCTTACCGTTATCACTACAGAAGGAGAGACGCTCATGAACATTTACGTTGGTAACCTTTCTTACGAAGTAACCGATGACGAACTGCGCAGCGCGTTCGGCGCATTCGGTTCGGTGCAATCGGCGAACATCATCCGGGATAAGTATTCGGGACAGTCCAAAGGCTTCGGTTTTGTTGAAATGACCAGTGAAACCGAAGGTCAGGCGGCCATCAACGGCATGAACGGTAAGGAGCTGAAAGGCCGTACGCTCAATGTCAACGTCGCCAGACCCAGGACCGAAGGAGGCCGCGGACCGGGCGGTGGTGGCGGTGGCGGCGACAGACGCGGCGGCGGTGGCGGCGGCATGGGCAGACGCGGACCGGGCGGTGGTGGTGGTGGCGGCGACAGACGCGGCGGTGGCGGCGGTGGCGGTGGCGGCGGACGCCGGTACTAATCTCCCCCGCGATATGAAATTCTTGGGAGCGCCTCGTTAGTTCTCCCCGGTGTTACCAACCTTATTCTGTCACATTCAATAACTCCCTTGCGCCCGCAAGGGAGTTATTTTATTGATCCTATCGATTCCAGGAGAGTGGCTATCGATCAAGAAAGCTTATCTTAAATGTCGGGCGTGGCCAAAACCGATGTCTGTGAATACGGTTTACATGTCCTGTTATCGCGCCATGAAGCCATACGAGCGCTGAAGCGCAAGCACACTCCGTGCTGTCACGGCTTTCGCGTCTGGCCTTCCAGCTGGCTGCTCATCGACTACTGTGATTATATGGGGCTTCCCTCGGGGGTTCGCGTCCTGGAAGTGGGATGCGGCTGGGGGGCGGCCGGAATCTACCTGGCCAAAATGCATGACGCGCGGGTAACCGGCGTGGACATGGATTCCGAAGTTTTTCCCTTTCTGCAACTACACGCGGATCTGAACGATGTGCGGATTTCCGTCCTGGAGCAATCCTTCGAAGCGTTGACTTCCCAACAACTCGCCGAATTCGACCTGATCATCGGCTCGGACATCTGTTTCTGGCCCGGAATGGTGAACCCGCTGGGTTCGCTGATACTCCGCGCGCTGGACGCGGGCGTCCAGATGGCGCTCATCGCCGATCCGGGGCGTTCATCGTTTGAGGAACTCGCCACGGAGTTTCACCGCCGTGGTATGGGAGAAAAGGTGCGCTGGGAGTCCCTGCGTCCCTATGAAATCAACGGCCGAATCCTCAAGATAGGCGGCATGAACCCCGGTCATCGGGTGTATGAAAAAGCCGTCTAACCTCCCCGGCCATCCGGCGAATCGCCGGCCCCGGCCAAAAACCGATAAATAATAAAACCGTAACGAAGTCGCAATCAAAGGGCGCCATACTCCGTAATCGAAAACCTCCCCTTCTTCATTGGGAGGTCGGTTATGCGGAGGACCGAGCTTCCCAACTCACCTCATTGGACCGTCTGGCGCCCTATCCGTCAGGCGGTTCGTCTTTTTTACCGCCGATTTCCTTCCGCTGGAACAATGCAGCCGCGCGCTTCCCGTCCAAGGGATCACAGTATTTTTGTCTTTTTGTATTTTTCCCTGTTTTTAAGGCTCACTCGCATGGGCTCCAGGAACGGAGAACGTCCCTCTTCCACCATTTTCCTGGCTTCCGCGGTCAGCTCGTCCATACGCTTCAACGAATCCGGCGTGGCCTTGAAACCCGGCCGGTCGACCGCGCCGCAGATCATGTCCACGCTTTCCTCGACGCTGAAGTTCCCGATGGTGATCACCAGATCATACAGACGAGAATCCCAGGTGTCGATGCCGTACAGCTTCAGGCTCCAGTTCTTGCGTTCTTCATCCACGCGATTGACCATGGCCAACGCGTCATCGCTCGAAAGCCCTTCCCGGGCCGCCATGGCCCGCACGCGGTCGCCCATGTGGGCGTTGATCCTGACCTTCAACACATGCGGAATCTCCCGCACAAAAAATGGCCGGCAAAGCCATGGTACACCACGTTGTCGTTACGCAGCCGCCCCAGTATGGCCGCCTTGATATAGGCGATGTACCTTTCCCGTCCGAAGGTAAACCGATCCAGCACGGAGGGGACGTCGGTCATGGCGCGCAGCAGTTTGAATTCCGACACATTGTATTCATCGGACACTTCGAGCAACACGTCGCGGGAAAGGCATTCATAGCCAAGCCGCTTCGCGACCCGTTCCGCCACCTCCTTTCCGTGCGTGTATGAGCCTCGTGAAATCGTGATGACCGACATGGGCGCCTCCAGACAAAAAGTAACGGTTGTTTTTTTGGGTTACAAAAAACGACTGGGCGAAGCGTCAATCAACGGTCGATGTATGATAAACGGCCAAACAGCGCCGGGAGAAGGGAAACCGGAAAGAGGGTTGATACGTTGCGGGGGAATCGCTTCGCGAAATGCGTCTACAGCGCTTTTCATTTCAAAAGCGCTGTAGAGGTCAATATTCGGATCCAAGGCCATAGCCACGCGCAAAAAAGTCTCTCCTTTACCCACCTCCAAAAAACTTGAAAAATCAGCATCCTTCCAAACGGGGACGTTCTTCCTTCCACGGAGCGACGGGGAAGATATCCCCGTAACGCTCCTTCACTTCGTTACCAAACCGACAGGCATCCCGTTTAAACGGCCGCGGCGGCGGAACCGTCTCCGCAGCTTTTCTTCATTCTCATGAGCTTGGGGTCGCGCATGGTTTTCAGGACCTCGATGCTGTCCTTGAGCCCCTTGATGAATCGGGACATTTCCACGGCCATACCCGAAATCTGCGCCACCGTCTCCACGAAGTTGATGTCTTCCATGGTAAAGTCCCAAGGCTGCGCAGTGTATACCCGCAGAGCGCCGAGCAGATAATCGTGCAGGAGAATGGGTACGGACAGGATGGACGCGATACCTTCCCGCTGGGCCTCTTCAGGGTACTGAATCCTCGGGTCGTCGCTCACGTCGTGGATGGCCATCGGACCTTCCTCCAGGGACTGGCTGATGGAACGAGCGGCGCTGACCGGCCCCTTGTTCAAATATTCGTCACTGAGGCCGAACGAAGTGGCGACTTCCAGTTCATTGTTTTTGCGGTTGAAAAGAAACAGCACGCTTCCCTTTGCGCCCATCGCAGAGGTGACCGCCTCGACAATCATGAGCATGACTTCTTCGGGATTACGGGAATGGGTGACCACGTCGGTGATCTTACGAAGCGTTTCGTAATTCAGATTCTCACTTCTCATGGGTTTCCTCCTCTTGTCGGTAAACGCCGCATTGGATAAACCCGGCGATTGTTAACCCGAGGCTTTCGCGCCGGCAACCCATCGTTCGCCAGTGAAATACGCGCGAAACGCTCGGTTGTGAATTTGCCAAAGCGAAAAGAGGATCTAGGACTGACTGAGGGTGTGATGCGTTCGAAAACCGGCGGCCGGCGCCACGGGGAAGTTCAGGGAAAAGAACTTAGGCTTGCCTGCATGGGGAACATCGGCGTATTATCGTACCTCCGGCGTTATATTCCATTTTACGATGTGGGCGCCCTCATACGAATCCAGGTCCCGGTCCGCTTAACGCTTTATATACCTCAATGGTAAGGTCATTCGGGTTTATGGTCAACTTTTAAATGAACTCGTCATTTCGCGGCTTGACTGCGGAATCCATGTTCTTCAAAGCCAACCCGCTCCACCATTCATTGTATGTTAAAGTTTGAAAAGAGGAATTTCGATAGGGAACATTAAAGCAATTATTAGCTGGAAAAGCGCGTCCGAATCAGCCCGGACGAGGCTCTATGATTTTGGACCCCGGCAGATAATCAAGTCCGGGCGGGAGAAGCGCATGCGGAAGGTTGCCTTGCTGATTTTGCCATTGATTTTTTTTGTTTTCATTAACTGTTCTCAGGATTCGAATACGGATACGCCGGTCACGGGGATCGTCGACAAAGCCGGTATGGCCTATTCCGAGAACGATCTTGCCCGGGACGGTTCTCTGGCCGTGTCGGCCGATCATAATGGGGTCGTTTTTCTGGAAGATCCCGATAACGACTCTCTGCCTCTGCAAGCGCCGGATCTGGGCGAATCACCGGGTAGCGACATCCTCCCGTTGATCCTTGATCACGATGCCCGATATAAGATTTGCGTCACTCTTCAAGGCGATATCGGTGACGACATTACCGTCGCCATCCGAGATTTGGGTGGCGCGATCGATTTTTCAATGGAAAATGAAGGTTGCCGTGACCTAACGCTGAATCAGGGGCGCTACACCATGGAGATAGCCAAAAAAGCTAACTCCTTGATAGGCGTGGAGACTCCGTTCTTCATCACCGTGGATGGCGACGTCATCAACGTGTACCACAACCAGTGCTCGTATTGCGACCTTGAAGGCGTGGACCTTTCCGGCAAAAAGCTCGTCAATACCGACTTCACCGGATCACGGCTCAACGGCGCCGACTTCAACGATACTACTCTGGAGTTCGTCAAATTCACCGGCGCCGAACTCACTGGCGCAACCTTTGCAAACGCCCATGGTCTGAACCTGCCCACAACGCCATTGGATAACGCTTTGTCCTCTGAAACGAGAGGCCATACCATGTATGTTAACCATCTCCCTGTTAAGGCCGAGATACTTGAGTACGTAGCCTATCACACCTACCCGGTGGTCCTGGGTCATCAGGCCGGCGACCGTTACGCCTGGGGTTCGTTGGGCGGAGACACGGGAGGATCTGAACTCGAGGACACTCGAATCGAGTGCAAGGACAACGAAGGCTGCATCGACCTGGAAACGGTTTCATACATCATGAGTCAGGAACCTTGCGCCTGGCCGGGTAGTTTCCCCAGGTTTTACGCCACGGTCGGCGTCTGCTGGAACCTGACCAACCGAGGCCTCTACTATACAGGCAAAACCGTTCACAAGATTCCCCAGTATTTTTTGGTCGAAACCTACTTTGGCACCTATGGCCTGGACGACAATTCCACCTGCTTTTCGTCGATCTGTCGGGAGGGCAGGAATAGATACGGTTGGAACAAGTGCAAGCAGGCTGTTGAAGCCTTTCATCCCTGGCTGGGCGGACAGACCAACGGCTCTCGGGTCCAAACCGCGCTAAGCCAAAACGGTTGGGAAAAAAATCCTTCCATACCCAGGGACGACGTGGACCCTCGCATTACCATCTATGATGAATTCTTCGCCGAATCATCCGAAAAACAGAACGCCTCTCCCGAAAACCAAGAAGAACAAATCTCGGCCGAACCCGACGAAGACCGCCAGCTCGCTTACCTGCAACGTTTGCTCGAATTGAATATCCGTGAAAATATCGGCGCAATCAGTCAGGACCAGCTCCGACGGATGCTGGACGCGCATTACGAAATGTACTACGCCCTGAAGTCCATCGAGGCAAACAGTGGAGAAGAATACATCGCATATTTCAACGAATTGGCGAACAACACCTTGAACCGGTACAAAGAGATACTCGGCATGGAGAATTACCTGAAACTGATGAACCAGACCAAAGACTCGCCTTTTGACCTGGGTAACCATGTCATAAAATGACGCTTTCCGTCATGAGGTCCGATCTCTTAATCGTAGCGACTTCGGGGTTCCGCGATCAAGTCGTGGAATGACGAAGATGAGGGTCGGGGAAGACAAAAACTGACAGGCGCGGCGAATGACTCCAATATTCCGGTCTGTCATTTCGAGCGCAGCGAGAAATCTCTCGCAGGGGGCTTGGGAGAAGAGATTCTCCCGCAAGTTTTTTTAATTTGTAGAGCGCCGATATTTTTAATCCTGTTTTCATTCCCCGCTGTCAAAGAATCATATATGGATGAGAAGAAACCCTTCTCTCATTCGTTTCTCCTTAACCGCCTGGTTTTTACCACCTTTTCCAGGCGGTTTTTTATTGCCCGCGCGCGGCGTCCGGCGCGGCTTTCGCGTTACCGCCACAGATCGGCGGCCATCAGCAGCCATCCGAAGATCATGAACAACACTCCGGAAAACCGGGCGCCTTCGGCTACCTTGACGTTTCGTTTCTCGCTGTTCCTTCCGCGATACACAATCTGGGGCCACAAACCGCCCAGTTTCCATATCCGTTGGCTTATGGAAACGCCCGAGGAGGTCAGGGTCAGCCACCAGCCGGCAATCCAGAACACGAACCCGATGAGGAAATCGTCGGAAAAGAGTTCAAGCTCCTTTCCATGCTTTATGAAAAGAACGACCGCGATGGCCACAAAGGAAATAAGCAGGATAATCCCGTTACGTTTTCTCATGGCCACTTTCGCGCTTTCGCAGGTCGTTACACATAAATCGTCCGATAGGTGAGGCGCCCGTCTTCATACGCCCAATGTCTGAACGTGGACTGCCTGCCCCACCAGCCCACGACCGAGGCGCAGACATAAAAGGGAATACCGTTGACGAGGTGAAACTCGTCGCGGTGGAAATGTCCCGTCAGCACGGCCAACACCCCTTTTTCCTTCATCATCCTGGTCCACCGATCCATGGTATTCTTGCTCCAGCCGGGATGCATGACATTGGTGTAGAAGTCGTCCACTCCGGGAGCGTGGCAGAAAAACACGGTGGGCATGGGACGGTCCAGCAGTTTGGCCAGATCGTCGAAGGCGTGTTCGCGCGCTTCGGCCGGGGCGCGATCGGAAAGCGGCTGGTCGTTGAAAAAGACAAACCGCACCCCTGGCGCCGGTTCAATGGCCAGGTTGATGGGGCCGAAAACGGATTCGAACACCGGCGCGTATTTTTCCGGGTTCGTAAAGGTGATGTCGTGATTTCCGGGGATGAAGTAGGTTTTCTTTTTAAAGCGCATGGTTTCCAGCGCCTGTTCCATCAGCGCCTTGTCGCCGTCGCTATGAGAAACGTCGCCGGTATGGACGATAAAATCATACTCCAGGGAAAGATTGTCGATCGCCTCCACCACCTTGGGCGTGCGCTCCAACCCGCTTTTCTGGGGCACGTGCGTGTCGGTAACCTGGACAAACGAAACCCGACCGCGCGGCGGCTTCTCTTCGGCGACGGCGGTCCGGGCGATGCGCGGCGCGGCTATCAGGGCCGCTCCCAAACCGGCCGATTGCAGGAATTTTCTGCGATTCAACGTCATGGCGGTACCCATCCCTTCTCTTGCGCGTTGCTCTTCCGATTGAATTACCAATAATCATCGCGGGGTCCGGCCTCAACGCCCTGCTCGTCCCCGCTCGCCATGTGGAAGCGGGAGGCGCCCGTTGGCGCGTCCCCTGCCGGAATTATATCGGTCTTAAAACGCGAGATGTAAAGGACGGAATGCGAGGGAGGCTGTTTGGCGTTCGATTACACCCACAGAAAGGGGATCAACGGGCGCCGAAGATGGAAGTCCCCACCCGGACCATGGTGGCGCCTTCTTCGATGGCGGTTTCGAAATCGCCGGACATGCCCATGGACAGTTCGTCCAGACTGACGCCTTGGATCTTTCCCCGCAGGGATTCGGCCAGTTCCCGAAGCCGTCGAAAAAAAGGGCGTGCCTTTTCCGGCTGGTCGAAGAAGGGCGGCATGGTCATCAGCCCCTTGATGGACACACCCTTCAGGGAGGCGGCTTCTTCCAGCAGCGGGCGCAATTCGGCCGGCGATACGCCGGATTTGGACAGTTCGCCGGACACATTGACCTGAATGAGGATGTCCATGGTCTTTTGTATGTCCAAAGCCCGTGTGGAGAGCTCCTCGGCCAGTTTTAGGCTGTCCACGGAATGGACCATGGAAAAAACGTCCACTATCTGGCGGGCTTTTTTGGATTGCAGGTGTCCAATAAAGTGCCACTGGACCGGCACGGAAATCTGTTCTATCTTGGGAAGGGCTTCCTGGACGTAGTTTTCTCCGAGGATCTCCACCCCCGCCCGAATGGCGGCTTCCACCAGTTCCGCCGGCTTGGTCTTGCTCACCGCCACCAGTTTCACCGACGCGGAGTCACGGCCAGCTCTTCGGGCCGCCTGCGCCATTCTTTCCTTGATTTGTTCCAGATTTTTCGCGATATCGATCAAGATTCCAACCTCGGCAAGATTCCAACCTCGGAAACAAATTCATCTCAGGGAAATTCTTCGATGACGCCCAGTTCGATCATGGTTTCGATGACCTGGCAGATGGGGAGCCCCACCACGTTGGCGTAGGAGCCATGGACTTCCCGAACCATGAAGGCGCCTAATCCCTGTACCGCGTAACCACCCGCTTTGTCAAAGGGCTCGCCCGAATTGAGGTAGCCTTCGATTTCACGCGGCCGCAGCTCCCTGAACAGAACGCCGCTCTCCACGCCGCGCGTTTCCGCAAGGTTGTCACGCTGGTTCAAGAGGCAGAAGGAGGAAATAACGGTATGGAGCTTCCCGCTCAGGGTCCGAAGCATTTCTCGCGCCTCGTCCCGCGAACCGGGAATCCCCATGATGCGGTCGTCGAGCGTGACCACGGTGTCCGCGCCCAGAATCCAGGCGTCCGGGTTGTCTTTCCCCACCACGCGCGCCTTGGTTTCAGCCATGCGCGCGGTGTAGGGGCCCGGAGCCTCGCCGTCGAGAACCCGCTCGTCGATGTCGGCGGCGGCGGTCTCGAAGACGATGCCCATTTGCTGGAGCAACGACCGCCGGCGAGGCGATCTGGATGCCAGGATCAGCTTTTTTCGCGGAATCACCCGCCGTTTATTGGACATCGAAAACGCGTCTGTTCATCGAGTGTACGTTCAGGGCTTCGATCATGAACATAACGAATCGATGTCGCATGCGCCGATGATCTCTTCCGAGACATGCTGTTCGAACTGCTTGAAGTTGTTCTTGAAGTCCTGCGCCAATTTCTTGGCACGCCGGTCGTAGTCGTCCTTGTCCTGGGCCGAATTCCGGGGGTTCAACGCCTCGGAAGGCACGCCCGGGCAGGATTTGGGAATCAGGAACCCGAACAGGGGATCGCGCTCGAACTCCACTTCGTTCAGCTCCCCGCTCAGGATGCTTTTAATGAACGCGCGCGAATAGGCTATTTTGACGCGATCGCCCTTCCCGTAAGGATCGCCCACCCAGCCGGTGTTCACCAGCCAGCATTTCACATCGTGCGCCTGAACCTTCTGCATCAGCAGTTTGGCGTAGACCGTGGGAGGCAGGATCATAAACGGGGCGCCAAAGCAGGCGCTGAAGGTGGCCTGGGGTTCCTTAATGCCGATTTCGGTGCCGGCGACCTTGGCCGTGTAACCGCTCAGGAAATGATACACCGCCTGTTCCGGGGTCAGCTTGGCCACCGGAGGCATAACGCCGAAGGCGTCGCAAGTCAGCATGACAACGTTTTTGGGCGGCCCGCCGACGCCGTCGCGCACGGCGTTGCTGATGTGCGAAATGGGATAGGCCGCGCGGGTGTTTTCGGTCAGGGAATCGTCATCGAGGTCCAATCTGCGGGAAATGCTGTCCAGAGTGACGTTTTCCAGGATGGTCCCGAATTTACGCGTGCATTCGTAGATCTCCGGCTCGGCCTCCTCGGAAAGACGAATAACCTTGGCGTAGCAGCCGCCTTCGAAGTTAAAAATACCGTGATCGCTCCAGCCGTGCTCGTCGTCGCCGATGAGCTTGCGGTCCGGGTCGGCGGACAGCGTGGTCTTGCCGGTGCCGGACAGGCCAAAGAACAGCGCCGTGTCGCCGTCATCGCCCATGTTGGCCGAACAATGCATGGACAGGACCCGTTCCTGCGGCAAATAATAATTCAAGGCCGTGAAAATGGACTTTTTGATTTCGCCCGCGTAGCTGGTCCCGCCGATAAGCACCAACTTTTTCCCCAGGTGAAGCAGGATGAAAGCTTCCGAATTGGTGCCGTCCAGTTCCGGAAAGGCGTGAAAACGCGGAACGTTGATCACCGTAAATTCGGGGGTATGATTCGGAATCTCTTCCGGAGATTTCATCTGAATGAACATGTTGCGAGCGAACAGGTTGTGCCAGGCCCGCTCAGTGACCACGCGAATGGGAATCCGGTAGTTGGAGCCCGCGCCGGCGTAACAATCCTGAACGAACACATCCTTGTTCTGGAAATAGGCCTGCAAACGGTAGAACAGACCCATGAATTTGTCTTCGTCGATCCCCTTGTTCACCGCTCCCCACCAGATCTTATCCGTGCTTGTGGGTTCCTTGACGATAAACCGGTCATTGGGGGAACGGCCCACGTGATGGCCGGTCCTGACTACAACGGGCCCCAAGTGGGCCACGTTCCCTTCGCGACGCTTTACAATTTCTTCATAAAGGATGGGAGTTGACGCGTTCCAGTAAATAGCGCCCACATTTTTGAATCCTAGCCGCTCCAGTTCTGGCCGCACATCTTTTCTATTAAACATCATTTTCCCCTTTTCCAACGCAACTTGAGGCGTTTGAGCTTGTTCGAGTATTACTATAGCACGGCATACGATTATGAGGTAAGAGTCAAAATACGAGGTGAGTATGAATTATCGTGGCGAATTGAGCAGACGCTGCGGAAGATTGTACACCTTGAACGCGTTCCGGGTGGTCGTTTCGGCGGCCTGCTCCACTGGCTGGCCCTTTACCCGGGCGAGTTCCTCCAGGGTATGGGCCACGAACGAGGATTCGTTGCGCTTCCCGCGATGGGGAACGGGCGCCAGAAAAGGCGCGTCGGTTTCCACCAACAGGCGGTCCAGTGGAACGAATCGGACCACGTCCCTGATCTGGTCGGCCTTGGGAAAGGTTATAATGCCGGGAATGGAAATATAAAATCCCATGTCCAGACAATCGCGGGCCATGTCCGTATCCCCGGAAAAACAGTGAATGACGCCCCCTACCCGCTCCGCGTTCTCCTGGCGCAAAATATCCAGAGTTTCCTGGTGAGCGTCCCGGTCATGCACCACCACGGGCAGCTTTTTCTCCATGGCCAGTTGGATGTGGTCCCGGAAGGCTTGCTCCTGATCTTCGCGAGGAGAATGGTTCCTGAAAAAATCGAGCCCCGTTTCGCCCACGGCCACGGCTTTCTGGTGATCGAGCAGGGAGCGCAGCGTATCGAGCGTGGACCGGTCCCATCGTTGCGCTTCATGCGGGTGCGAACCCAGGCTGCAATAAATGAAATCGTGCCGTTCGGCGATTTCCAGCGCCGCCTTGCAGCTTTCCATGTCGATTCCGACGGTGATGATGGCCACAAGACCCGCGCTCCTGGCGCGTTCAATGACTTCTTCGCGGTCGGGATCGAATTCGGGCAGGTCCAGATGTGTGTGCGCGTCAACAAGCATGGTTGCTCTTAACCGAAGAGGCGGCCGCAGTCAATACCATGTCGGAGGTTGACTCCTTGATCCGCTTCTCTACAATGGTCACTATAAGACTGAACGTTCACCTCAACGGACAAACCCATGAAAGAGCTGAAGGATCTATTCAAAAAAGGCGAGCAGGAGATTACCAAATCGCTTCTGAAATGGAAAATAGCCAAAGAGGGAAAAACCGGCGCCGTTGACGAGAAGGTCCTCGATCGGGCGGCGGAAAACCTGGTGGATCAGACTCACGAGGTTCTGAAGCGCCGGGGCAGGAACATCCTGAAGGAACTGAAGGAAGCTTCCCGCGAACTGAAAAAATCGGCCGGGGACGAATGAGCGAACGCATGATCGAAAACCGACCCGATCCCCTCCTCTCCCTCAAGGAGCTTCTGAACCAACGGGAAGACAATTTTTTGTCACCCTTTGCTGTCAGAAGCGTCGAATCGTCGCGGCGGCGTCCCGAACCCCGCCAGGATACCGAACATCGGCAGAATTTCGCCATAGACGCGGATCGCATCCTGCACAGCAAGGCATTTACCCGCTACATCGGCAAGACGCAGGTCTTTTATCTCATCAGAAACGACCACATCAGCCACCGGGTCATCCACGTGCAGCTTCTGTCCAAAATCGCCCGGACCATCGGCCGCCTGCTCCGGCTCAATGAAGACCTGATCGAAGCCATTTCGCTGGGCCACGATATCGGCCATCCGCCATTCGGCCATGACGGCGAAAGCATGCTGTCCGAAATCGGCCGGAAGCGCGGGTTGAGTTCCTACCTGCACAACGTGCAGGGCGTCCGTTTTCTGAACAAGATCGAACGAAACGGCCGGGGATGGAATTTATCCCTGCAGGTTCTGGACGGCGTGCTCTGCCACAACGGCGAAGTGCTGGTGCGCAGCCTGGGGCCGCGACGGGGCAAAACGTTCGACGACCTCGACCGCGAAATGAAGGCCCAATCCGACGACCCCGACTTTCCGCTCATCCCCACCACGCTCGAAGGCTGCGTGGTCCGCCTTTGCGACGTGATCAGCTACGTGGGGCGGGATTTCGAGGACGCCATCCAGCTCAACCTGATCACCCGCGAGGAGCTGCCCCCACGGGTCAGGGAGGGGCTCGGCGCCACCAACGGCGCCATGGTCTACACGCTGGTGGACGACCTGATCCGCAACAGCCTGGAACGGGACGCCATCGGCTTCGGCGCGCGGGTGAGCGGGCTGCTGGGCGAATTCCTCGATTTCAACCGCGAACGCATCTACTACAACCCCAAGATCAAGACGGAACGGGAAAAAATCAGAAGGCTCTACGAGAATCTCTTTGAATATTTTCTGGATGATCTGCGCCACGAGGACGAGGATTCAAGTATTTACCGTGATTTCCTCAAGGAAATGGACGCCGAATATCGCAAAAGAAGTCCGGAAGAGATTGTGCGGGATTTTATAGCCGGAATGACGGACGATTATTTTCTGGACCAGGGCAGGATGATCTTTCTTCCCCAGAATCTGCCATCGCGCTTTTCATAAATCGCATACCGTAACTGTATACAATTTTCTTGCTTTTTGTATACAGTTTAAGTATTTATATATAAAAGCTTTTTTAGCGCAAAATGTTTTGCTTAAACGCCTTTTCTCTTGACAAGCTCACGTGGGTTGTATAGAAAAAGGCGCAATTCAATCGCTTTTTAAACTCAAAAATATTCAAGATGTCAAGACTGAACGCAAAGTTCGGTCGAATCTTTTTTCAGGGCGCGTCGTCATAGGGCTTTATTGGCGAGAACTTTCAAACGCTGGTCGAATATATACCTCAAGCGCGGGTCGCGACCGGCGAATCCTGACAAATAAATAAACATCAACTGTACTGACACCTTAACGTGATCGTAACTCACGGCTTTTTTTCAGGCGGCGCCATCATTCGCGGAAAAGTATCCTGACGCGGCTGAATGGGATCGTCCGCCGCGTGGGCGCGCCCGATGAGTCACGTTCCGATTGTATCGGCGGCGCGTCTCCGCGAGCGCCGACAAAGCTTATCGTTGCGTTGGTTATTTCAGAAGTGGTCGGCCGTCGGAGATCCGCCTTTCGCCCCCCCGGCGCGAGACGGAACCGGAGAACTCGAGGCCCTTGGCGAGGAGCCGGCTTGCGCCATCCGTGGGACGGACAGGAATCCTCCGTTTCCTGGAACGCGACGGACCCGCTTGCGTCCGACCGCCGACGGCATTGGTTTAATCCAGCGTGTTGTGGAGGTTTCCGTATGAACGAACCAAACGGTCGCCAGCCAGGCGAGATTCTGCTCCAGCTTGAAGATGTGCACATGTACTTTGGAAAGGTTGTGGCGCTGGCCGGCGTGAGCCTCGATGTGAGACGGGGCGAGATCCACTCCATTATCGGTCCCAACGGGGCCGGTAAGACGGTCATGATGAACTGCATCAACGGCTTGTACAGACCACAGCAAGGCTCCATCCACTACCGCGGAAAAAAAATCAATCATTTCAGTCCCCACAAGCGGGCCCACATGGGCATCTCGCGCACCTTCCAGAAAATCGAACTCTTCGCCGGCATGACCGTCCTGGACAACATCCGGCTCGGGCGGCACATCCGTCTCAAATCGGGCATCGCCTCGGGCGCCTTGTATTGGGGCAGCGCGAAAAAAGAGGAGATCCGGCACCGGGAGTTCATCGAGGAAGAGATCATCGACCTGCTGGAAATCGAAGCCATCCGGCACAAGACGGTGGGGATGCTCCCGTACGGACTGCAAAAGCGCGTGGAACTGGGCCGGGCCCTGGCGCTGGAACCGGAACTGCTGATCCTGGACGAGCCGCTCGCGGGGCTCAACCTGGAAGAAGTCGAGGACATGGCGCGGTTTATCCTGGACGTGAACGAAGAAAAACGCTGGAAGGTGACGATCGTTTTGGTGGAGCACGACATGGGCGTGGTCATGGATATTTCGGACCGGGTATTTGTCTTGAATTTCGGTAATATGATCACCGACGACACCCCGGAACAGGTGCAGAAAAACCCGGAAGTCATCAGAGCTTACCTGGGCGAAGAAGATCTATACACCACAAGGAGATAGCATGGGCGCCAATGATGCTCCTCACATACCCAAGGATCTCACCATCCCGAAGCTTTTTCTCGAGCGGTGTAAACACTATGGCAAGAAGAAAGTCGCCATGCGGGAAAAGGAATTCGGGATCTGGCGGCCCATCACCTGGGAGGATTACTACGACAACGTCAAATACCTTTCCCTCGGCCTGGTCAAGCTGGGGCTGAAGCCGGGCGACAAGGTCGCCATGATCGGCGACAACCGGCCCGAAGGCCTTTGGGCGGAGATGGCCACCATGTGCGCCGGGGGCGTCGCGGTGTGGCTGTTTCAGGACTGCCTGATGGAGGAGGTGAAATACATCATCGACCACTCGGACAGCAAGTTCATGGTGGGCGAGGGTCAGGAAGAAGTGGACAAGGCGCTGTCCATTTTCGATGAGTGCCCAAAGCTGGAAAAGATCGTGTGGGACGATCCCAAGGGAATGCGCACCTACGATCAGGACCTGCCTGATCAGCATCGCCGAAACGCAGAAGCTGGGCCGCGAAATGGAAAGGAAAACCCGGGCCTGTTCGAAGAGACTGACGAGCCAGGGGACCGGCGACGACGTCTGCCTCCTGTTTTACACCTCCGGCACCACGGCGGCCCCCAAGGGCGCGCTTCTCAGCCATTACAACATGCTGAGCATGGGCGCGGCGCTGATGGCCATCGACCCCTGCACGGAACACGGACGACTTTGTTTCCTATCTGCCCTTTGCCTGGATCGGCGAACAGATGATGTCCGTCTCCTGCGGACTGCAGGTGGGTTCACCATCAATTTCCCCGAAGAGCCGGAAGTGGCCCAGGAAAACATCCGCGAAATCGGCCCGCACGTCATGTTCGCGCCGCCCCGTCATGTACGAACAGATGGACCCGGACCGTTCAGGTCAAGTATCTCGACTGCCACCTGGATCAAACGAAAAGATCTACTCGCTGAGCACCAAGGTGGGCTACCATGTGGCCAATCTTAAGTTCGATAAAAAGCCGATCCCCGTTTACTGGAAATTCCTGAACTGGCTGGCCTATGTCCTCATGCAGAAAAAACTCCGGGACCATTTGGGCCTCAGCCGCATCCGGAACGCCTACACCGGTGGAGCGGCCATGGGACCCGACCATTTCCGCTTTTTCCACGCGCTGGGCGTCAATCTCAAACAAATCTACGGGCAAACTGAAATCGCCGGAATTTCCGTGGTGCACAGCAAAGGCGACATCAAATTCGACACGGTCGGATCGCCCATTCCCGGAACACGGAAATCGCCATCACCGACGACGGTGAAATCATCTCCAAAAGCCCCTCGGTGTTTCTGGGCTATTACAAAAACGACGAAGCCACCGAAAAAACCCTGGTCGACGGCTGGCTGTACTCGGGCGACAAGGGATTCCTCGACGAAGACGGCCACCTGGTGGTCTTCGACCGCTCCAAGGACGTCATGACGCTGAGGGACGGCAGGCCCTTCTCCCCGCAATATCTGGAAACCCGGCTGAAATTCAGCCCCTACATCCAGGACGCGTGGGTAATCGGGGACAAGAGGGACTATATCGTCGCGGTCATGTGCATCGACTACTCCGTCATCGGCAAATGGGCCGACGAGAAGAAGCTCAATTACACCTCGTATCCCGAGCTTTCGCAGAAACCTGAAGTCTACGAACTGGTGCGCCGTCAGATCATGGAGGCCAACAAGGATCTCCCCTCGGTGGCGCGCATCCACAAATTCGTCAACCTATACAAGGAATTCGACCCCGACGACGACGAGTTGACCCGCACCCGCAAATTGCGCCGGGCCTTTGTGGAAGAGCGCTACCGGCAAATCGTGGACGCCCTGTATTCCGAAACGGATACGGTTCACATCGATACCCATTATCAAATACGAGGACGGACGGGAGGCGCACATAAAGACCGACTTGCGGATCGAACTCGTTCCCCTTGAGGAGGGCTGGATAATGGAACTTTTTTTAATGACCTTGACCACGGGAATCATGGTGGGCGGCATTTACGCGCTGATCGCCCTGGGCTGGGTGCTCATTTATAAGTGCTCCGGCGTGCTGAACCTGGCCATGGGGGAACTGACCCTGATAGGCGCGTATGTTTCCATGTCCTTTTATGAAATGGGCATACCCTTTATTCTGTCGGTGGTCATCTCCCTGATCATCGGATTGGTCCTTGGCGTGCTCACGGAACGCATATTCCTCGACAGAATGATCGGAGAACCGGTCCTGGCGGTCATCATGGTCACGGTGGGGCTTTCCTTCTTCTTCCGCGGCATGGTCGAATTCGTCTGGGGAACCGACACCAGAGTCTTCAGCCCGCCGGTGTTTTCTCTGGAACCCATAAAGATCGGCTTTCTGATCATCGGCCGCGTGTATCTCTGGAGTTTCGTGATCGCGCTGATACTTCTTGTGGCGTATTCGTCTGTTTCTTCCAGTACACCCGATGGGGCCTGTCCATGCAGGCCACGGCCGACGACGAGATGGCGGCGCTTTCTCTCGGCGTCAGCGCCCGGTTCGTCTACGCCGCCGCCTGGGCCATCGCCTTCATGGCCGCGGGCGTCGGGGGGTCGCTCCTGGGCAACATCAACGGCCTGAACATTTCCGTGGGCTATCTGGGACTCTGGTACTTACCGGCGGTGGTGCTGGGCGGGCTCAACTCCGTGCCGGGGGCCATCGTGGGAGGTATCGTAATCGGCATTCTGCAGAATCTCTGCGGAGCGTACCTCGATCATTACTTTCCCGGAGGCGTGAAGGAAATCTTTCCCTTCGCCTTTATGGCGGTTTTTCTCCTGTTCAAGCCCTACGGCATATGGGGTTGGGAACGGATCGAGCGGGTTTAAGGAACGAGGAGGCTGGTTCATGTCGTCAACCTTTCTGCCATGCGGGTTATACCATCAAAACTATTCGGAAGATCAGGGATGGTTTCAGACTCCGTTTATAAAGGGCAAAATGATTTTGCTCTTTATCCTGATGTTCTTCGGGCTGCCGCTATGTCTTGGACGAATATTGGCTCGGGAACGCCAATATGATCGGCTACACGATTCTGGGGGCGCTGGGGGTGCAGCTTCTGATCGGCTTCTGCGGGCAGGTCACGCTGGGGCATGCGGCGTTTATCGCCGTGGGCGCGTACACTCGCACCCTGCTCATACTGAAGGTGCCCTGGCCGCAATTCCTGCTGGACTGGGGATTGGCCTATCCCGATCAGCATTATGGCCGCCGCTTTCGTGGCGGGGATCTGGAGCGTGATTTTCGGCCTGCCGTCGGCCAAGGTAAAAGGATTCTATCTGATTCTCACCACCATGGCCGCGCAGTTCATAACCGTCGATTTCATCATCACCCAGTACGTGGCCCAGATCGGCGGCCGGGGACAGGCGTTTTCCCTGCCTCCCGGGACCATCAAGATCGGCCCCTGGATTATCGACAGCGATATCAAGGTCTATTACCTGATGTGCGTGCCTGGTGATTCTATGCACCACCGGCGTGGCCAACCTCCTTCGGTCCAAGGTGGGACGCGCCTGGGTGGCCATTCGGGACAACGACATCGCGGCCGAGGCCATGGGCATCAACATCGTCGCGTACAAGCTGTCTCGCCTTCTTCGTGGCCGGATTTATCGGCGGGATCGCCGGATGCGTTCTGGATCAGCAATCTCGCGGCCATCAGCCCCGAGCACTTCCCCTGGTTCTTGTCGCTCTGGCTGGTGGGAGTAATCCTCATCGGCGGCGCCGGCTCCATTCACGGGGTGATTTTCGGCTCCATTTTCATGGTGGTGGTCATGGAGCTGCTCAGTCTCGGCGGCCATGTCCATGGCCGATATTTATCCCAGAACTTCTCATGAAATTTCAGTTCATCAAGGAAGCGGCCTTTGGTTTGGCCATCTGCGTGTTTCTTATCTACGAGCCCTACGGGCTGTCCTACCGCTGGTGGCAAATGAAGAACTATTTCAATCTGTGGCCATTTTCATACTAGAGGGGAGGTGATGACGAGTTCAACGCGCGAAGCGCGCTGGAAGCGATGTGGTACTTCAGTTTTCTCAATCAACGGGAGGAGGAATCAATGATAAACCGAAATCGTTTTGCTGAAATTTTATTGTTCCATGTTTTTTCGTCATCGCTGCTTTTCTCGGCAGGGTCCGCGCCGGCGAGGCGGTCAAGGTCGGCGCGCTTAATGACATGACCGGCGCCACCTCGGACGTGGGCAAGGACTATGCCCTGGGAATTGCCGAAGCCTATCATTATGTCAACGATAACGGCGGAATCAACGGCAAACAGATCAAGCTCTACCAGTTCGACTATGGCTACCGGATCCCGGAAGCGCTGACCAAATACAATCTTTTCAAACGACTCAAATGCGTGGTGGTGCAGGGCTGGGGAACCGGTGACACGGAAGCTCTGAGCCCCACGGTGGCCAAGGATAAAATGCCCTATGTCTCGGCGTCCTACTCGGCGCCATCTGACCGATCCCACCAAGACGCCCTATAACCTGTTTTTCTCCGCCGACTATTCAACCATGGCACGGGCCACCCTGACCGCCTGGTTCGACACGGTTTGGGCCAAGAAGCCGAAAACGGCAAACGCAAACCGCGTCTGGTTTGCTCCTACATGTTCGCTTCGCCCTATTGCAGCGCCCCATCAAGGCCATCAAGGACCAGGCCGAACTCCTGGGTTTTGAAGTGGGCGAGATCAGGATGTTTCGCTGTTCGCCCTCGACGCCAAGAGCCAGGTCCTGGCCATGAAGAAATTCAAGCCGGACGTGGTCTGGCACGGCAACACCGCCATGAGTGTGGCCACCACGATACGCGACGCCTATTCCCTGGGCTTGGGGCCGACCATATCATCAATATCTGGGGCTATGGACGAGAACCTGCCGCGGCTGGCGGGAGAAGCGGCGGAAGGCGTGATGGCCGCGGCGCCCTGCGCTTTTTTCGGCCAGGACGTGCCCCTGATGGACGAAGTCATGGCCTATGCCAAGAAGTATAATCCGGGCATCCCCGCAGACAAACGACTGATCCGCACCATTCAGGGCTGGTGCAACGTGCTGGTGGCCACTGAAGCCATGATCCGCGCCGACAAGGCCGGCGACCTCACCGGGCGCAGGCATCCTGAAAAAGGGTTTCGAAACCATGCAGGATTATCGCCATCGGGCTGGGCGCCGCATCCGGTCACCTATACCGCCACGGACCATCGTCCCACCGAGCAAGGTGAAAGTCTATCAATGGAAAGGCGGCAAATTCAGCCTGGTCAGCCGACGTCGACCTGAAGACGCTGGCCCGATCTGTGGGCCAACGAATGGCTCGGCTGGTAAGACCGCTGACGTAAGAACGGATTGCCGCGCAAGCGAAGCGTCTTTTTCCCAATCACTTCCAAGGAGGAAGGCTCTTGGATGCAGGAGACCTGATACTTCAGATCAACAATATCGAGGTCAAGTACCACGAGGTCATCCTCGTGCTGAAAGGTGTTTCCATCGAGGCTCCAGCGAGGCAAGATCGTCGCTCTGCTGGGGGCCAACGGCGCGGGGAAATCCACCACGCTCAAGGCCATTTCCGGGCTCCTCAAGCATGAAGACGGTGAAGTGACCGACGGCTCCATCGTGTTCGAAGGCGAGATGATCCATAAAACCCACGCCGAAAAAATAGCCAAGACGGGCATTGTGCAGGTCATCGAGGGCAGGCGGGTTTTCGAGCATCTCACCGTGGAGCAGAACCTGAAGGTAGGCGCGCATCTGCGAAAAAACGGCGGCTCCATGGGCGAGGGTCTGGAGATAGTGTACCACTATTTCCCGCGTCTGCGGGAAAAACGTTCGTGAAACGGCCGGTTTCATCAGCGGTGGCGAACAGCAGATGACCGTGGTGGGCCGCGCGCTGATGACCAGCCCCAAGCTCATCCTGCTGGACGAACCGTCCATGGGGTTGGCGCCCATGCTGATCCACGAGATATTCAACATCATTACGCGCCTGAACGAAGAGGAACACATCTCCCTGCTGCTGGTGGAACAGAACGCCAAGCTGGCCCTGAACGTCGCGCCCTACGCCTATGTGATGGAAAACGGCCGAATCGTCATGGACGACAAGGCGGAAAAGTTGAGGGACAATCCGGACATCAAGGACTTTTACCTGGGACTGACCGATGTTGGAGGGCGAAAGAGCTTTCGCGATGTGAAGCATTACAAGCGGAGAAAACGCTGGTTGACTTAACCTATGAAAGCGAGGTGTACGATGCGTAAGGTCCCAATCTGGGTTGCGATGATTGCCATGTTTGTGGTCGGCGCAGTATTCATGTCCTGCGCAACTATGCAAACGATTCCTCCCAAAGATCCTGTTATTAAATTGGAAATGATAGAAATTCCCCAATATTTCGGTTTCTGGGTGGTCCCCAAGGACGCCAAGCTGGCCCAGGGCAAGATTGAAAAAGACATGAGTTCGCCGCTGCCGGTGGCGTTTATCTTGAGTATCGAGAATCCCAACTCCGAACCGATCATGCTGGAAAACATCAAATTCAGCGTGTCCTTCGAGGAATTTGAAGTCAACACCGTCATGGCCAGCGAGACGCAATGGATTCCGGCCGGAAAAACCAATGAACTGCGCTTGATCGCCATGCAGAGCCCCAACGCGGTCGCCGGAGCGCTGCTGCTGCCGGGCGCCATGAAGCTGAAAAAACGCGGCGTGACTCATTGGCAGCTCATAGAAAAATGGTGGGCCGAAGCGCCCAACATGAGCTTCCCCATATCGGTCACCGAAGGCGCGGCCACCTTTGAAATCGGCGGGAAAACCGTGGTGGTGCCCTTTGGCGGAACATTCGGCGGGTAGCGCCCCCGGACCCCAAGATCCAAAACCCCCGGCTTTATCGAAAGCCAGGGGTTATTTTTTCATATTCAGGAGCTTCCCGGTTGAAAAAGAGCTATAATACAGGCTTGTCCTGGCTTCAATAAACAGGCGCGAGAAAAACGCGCCCGGCCGTGGAAATCGGAGCAACGATATTTGAGCCGAAGACAAGAATCTGTTAGAATTACCTTGAAATAAACGGGCGGCGGCTACGACGTTTTCGGTTGACGCCCCGTCGAAAAACAAGGTACTACGACGAAGGTATGATATATATTGAATATTTTCCGCGGCGCCCCGATAAAAAACGAGGCCTCGGACCAAAGAGATTATCCTTCAAATTCCCTATAATTATGGTTTTTAATGGGCGAAAGTTCCAATGACACCGACGAGAAAAAAAAATTCCCCCCATAAATCCAAGGATGAACCGCTGCGTTCCAAGACCATCAAGTCGGACGGCGTTTCAGGTTCGGATTTTAAGTCCCAGGCGCCGACCACCTACGATCCGCTGCGGCGATATTTATGGGAAATCAATCAATATAAGCTTCTGACCCCGGAGGAAGAAAAAGAGCTGGCCGTCCGGTACTATGAAAACCAGGACCAGGAGGCCGCGTACCGGCTCATCACTTCCAACCTGCGTCTCGTGGTCAAGATCGCCCTCGATTTTCAACGATACTGGATGCAAAACCTCCTGGACTTGATCCAGGAGGGAAACATCGGCCTCATGCAGGCGATCAAGAAATTCGATCCGTACCGGGAAACCAAGCTCTCCTATTACGCCTCGTACTGGATAAAGGCGTACATCCTCCGCTTTATCATGGACAACTGGAAGCTGGTAAAGATCGGCACCACCCAGACGCAACGAAAACTCTTTTTTAATCTCAATAAGGAAAAGGAGCGTCTATCCTATTTAGGGTTCGAACCGACTCCGAAGCTCCTCGCCCAGACGTTGGACGTCAAGCGCGAGGAAATCATGGAAATGGATCAACGGCTCAGAAGCTGGGATCTCTCGCTGGAAGCTCCGGTCAAGGTGGACAGCGATGACGAGCACAAGGATTTCCTGCCTTCTCCCGAACCCGACGTGGACGACGAGATCGCCGAACTGGAGCTGAAAAAACTGTTTCATGATCAATTGATGAAATTCCGGGAAACGCTGAAGGACAAGGAACTGGAAATCATGGACAACCGGCTGCTGGCGGAGGAGCCGCTTACCCTTCAGCAGATCGGGGAGAAATACAATATTTCCAGGGAACGGGTGCGGCAGATACAGGCCAGGCTCCTTAAGAAAATCCGCGAATACCTCGAGCTGCAGGCCCCGGAAATAAAAGAGGATTACGCCGAAGGCCCATGAGATACGAAGGAACCATTTATCGGCCGCCCAGCGAGGCGGACAGCCTGCTTATCCAGGCCACGATAGGATGCCCGCATAACAAGTGTTCCTTTTGCGGTATGTATAAGGAAAAGCGTTTCCGCATTCGCAAGGTGGAGGAGATAAAAAAAGACCTCGCGGAGGCTCGACGTTTTTACGGGTCGGGAGTTCGTTCGCTTTTTCTGCCCGACGGCAACACCATTCTCATGAAAACCCGAAGCCTCCTGGAAATAGTCGCGTATGCGTATGAGCTGTTTCCCAATCTGAAACGGGTGACCGTGTACGGTTCGGCCAAGTACATCGTGAAAAAGACGCTGGATGAACTCCGCGATCTTTGCCGGGCCGGTTTGACGCGCATTCACACCGGCATGGAGTCCGGCGACGATGAAACCCTCCGGCGCATCAACAAGGGAACGACCGCCGAGGAAATCATCCGGGCGGGCCAACTGGTTCGAGAAGCGGGCATGGAGCAAAGCGAGTATTATCTGGTGGGCGTCGCCGGGGCGGAACGGTCCCTGGAGCACGCCCGAGCCAGCGCGCGGGTCCTGAATGAGGTCAATCCCGAGTTCATACGGCTGCGAACCTACACGCCGCAGCATGGCACGCCGCTGGGCGACGCCTGTTTCCGGGGCGAATTCAAGCTGCTCAACGCTCATGAGGCTATCCGCGAAACAGCCGAACTCGTCGCGCTGCTCACCGTCTCGGGCATGGTGGTGAGCGATCACGTGTCCAATTATGCAAACATTTCGGGCAGGCCGTCCGAAGATAAAAAAGAGATGCTCGCCGAGGCTCGCCAGGCCCTGGAGCGATCCGTCAATCAATTCAGACCGGCTGTCATCGGCCGGCTATAGCGCCCGGTGTGAGCGCTGGAGTTGAAAATACCAAAAGAATGAAACGATTCACGTTCTACATATTTCTGGGACTGGTCTTCCTGCTGTCTTCCGGTTGCGCGTCGGCCCCGACGGTCGATGAAAAACCCAAGGAAACTCCGCAGGAAAACCTTTCGACGGTGGTGGAGTCGACAGCGCCCGAGGCGCTCCAGGCCGAAGCGGAGCCCGAGGACGCCGAGGGGGCTCGTTTTCGTGAACCCGGCGTTTATTATTATTACATGGTGGCCCAGGAAGCGCTGCTCAAGAACGATCCGCACGCCGCCATCGAGGCCCTGGAAAAAGCATTCCAGGTCGATCCTCAATCCTCGCTGGTGCCCCAGGAGCTTTCGGAACTCTATTTCAGGACCGGCAGCAAGCAAAAGTCTCTGGATTACATCAACAAGGCCATTGAAAACGATCCCAAGAACGTTCGCGCCCGTTTGGTGAAAGCGGGCATTTACAACGCGGAGAAAAACAGGGAATTCGCCAAGGCCGAATACGAGGCGATCCTCAAGACGGATCCCAATCAAAAGGACGCGCTTCTTTTTATGGGGACCATAGCCGCGGAACAGGACGATTACGACACCGCGCTGTCCTATTTCCTGCGTTACCAGGAACAGGCGCCCAATTCCGCCACCGGCTACTACTACCTGGGCAAGGTCTACAAGGAACTGGAACAATACGATACGGCCATCGAATACCTGCGTCACGTGCTCGAAAATTACGCCTTTTTTGAGCCCGCGTTTCAGGACATGGTGCAGATCTATGAACGCACGGGCAAGGAAAAGGAAGCCGTCGCCTTCTATAAGGAGATGATCCGTCTGCATCCCCGCAATCTGCTCCCCTATGTAACGCTGGGGCAACTCTACCTGGATCAAAAGAAGCCCGCCCCCGCCGAAGAAGTATTCCGGGAGCTGATCCAGGCGAGCGACCGCGATAAAAGAGTGATGCAGCGCATCGGCATGATCTACATGGACTACCACCAACTCGAACGCGCCGAGGCCTTGTTCCAGCAAATCGTGGACCAGGATCACAATGACTGGGAATCCGTCTTCTTCCTGTCGATCGTGTGGAGTGAACTGAAAAAATACGACCAGGCCCTGGATGCGCTCAAGCAAATTCCGCCCAGCGCCAAGATTTACTCCAGCGCGGTGAAACAGATCGCCTTTATCTACCAGAAACAGAAAAAGCCCGAACTGGCCACCCAGGCGTTGAAGGAAGCGGTCGCCCGAAATCCCAACGATCCGAAGCTGTATCTGAACCTGTCCAGTGTCCTGAGCGACCTGGGTAAGCTCCAGGAAGCCGAAATGGCGGCCCTGGACGGGTTGAACCTGGCGCCGGACGACGTGGACCTGCTCTTTCAGTTAGGGATCATCTACGACAAGATGAAATACTATGACAAGAGCCTCGAGCCCATGCATAAGATCCTGAAGGCCGACCCGGACAACGCCAATGCCTTGAACTTTATCGGCTACAGCTACGCCGACCGGGGCATAAAGCTGGACGAGGCCGAGAAGATGATCCGCAAGGCCCTGAAGCAGAAACCGAACAACGGGTATATCATGGACAGCCTGGGCTGGGCGCTCTACAAAAAAGGCGATTACGGGCAGGCGGTCAAGGTTCTGCTCAAGGCCGCGAAACTGGCCGACGACGACCCGGTGATACTCGGGCATCTGGCGGAAGCCTATATCAAGATGGGGAACAACAAAAAAGCCCTGGAGGTATACCGTAAGGCCCTGGAAAAGAATCCCGAACCGGACAAGGCGCAGGAATTTCGTCACAAGATCGAGCTTCTGGAAGAAAAGCCTTTGAAATCGACCCTTGAATCCGGTCTTTTCCTTAACTTTTGTCGTGCGATCAGAGGCGGCGCTTTCGCGTAATAACACCGGTCGCGTCTTCTCGGTAGAACCTTCATGCTGAAATCATCGTCCTGCAAAATTGTCACGGCCGTCATTCTTCTGATCCTTTTCCTCTCCCTGTGGGGGTGCGCCGGGGGGCCTCAACCGGGGCGCACCCGGACCATGCCGTCCATATCGAAACAGGTTCTGGACGGCATTGAGTGGCGGAACACGGTCATCGGCTCCTACGCCACCAGGGGCGAGATCATCATCGACGCCAGGGGAACTGAATATCGCGGCCGCTACACGATCGCCGCCATTCCGCCGGATTACTTTTTCATCCAGGTCTCGACCCCGTCCAATCAGCCCATTCTGACCATGTCCGGGAACGGGGAAACCGTGACCAAGATCGACTTCACCAAGGGACTCTATTCGCGGTCGCCCTTGCGGGAAGGCAATTTCGAACTGATCGACTCGGTCTGGATACCCACCGATTTCTTCACCTACTTTCCCGTGGGGAACGTCCGCACGGTTGCCAACCCAATCATTCGGGAAGACATACACAAGGGCAACGAGACGGAATTCATTCTGAACGAACGGGGCGTTGGCGAGAACATGCAGTACCTCACCACCACCCTGGAGCCGCCCTATCTCGTGAAGGACGTCGATCTGAAATCCCTTGATTATCCGGTCTATTCGGCTCGCTTCAGGCAGTACCAGCTCTTTGACGACATCTACATACCCCTCTCCGTATTGATACGCATCCCCGGCAAGCATGTGGAAGTCTCCTTCCACAACGAACAGTTCATGCTCAATCCCGAGTCACTGACCCCGTCGCAGTTCGAAGTCACGCCGCCCCCTTATTTCAGGGAGGAAAAAGCGCGTAAGTGACCTTCGCCGCGGACAGAATGCTGGGACGGTTGGCCAAGTGGCTGAGAGCGCTGGGATTCGACACACTATACTGCGCAAGGTTGGACAAGGAAGATGTCCGGCGGCGGCTCGCCGAAGGCCGGGTCATCCTGACCCGCGACACCCGTCTGATCAAACGGCTGCCCCAGGAACAGGCGGTCTTTATCGAACATGACCGGCTGGAAGATCAGCTTCGGCAGTTGAGATCGTCCGGCCACATTCGCTTTAACCCCCGAGCCTCTTTTCTCCGCTGCATGCGCTGCAATGAACCGCTCGAACGCATGGACCGGGAACAGGCCAGAGAAAAGACGCCCGATTTCGTGGGGGCGACCCAGCCCGAATTTTACTCCTGTCCCGCCTGTGGAAGGATTTACTGGCCCGGCACGCACCACGGGCGCATGGCCGAATTTCTCAGACGCGCGCTGGATGTTGATTCGTCGGATTAAAGAGAAGGAAGCCCGAGGCCGTTATGATTTCGCCGGGGCCGAGTATCGTTGCCGCACCACCTCGAAAAGCGCCACGGCGCCCGCGGCGGAGGCGTTCAGGGAGCGGATGGCCCCCTTGGTGGGAATCTGGAAAAGCGCGTCGCATTTTTTCCGGGTAAGCTCCCGCATGCCCGACCCTTCATTGCCGATAACGATCGCCGTCTTTTCCGTAAAATCCAATTCATACAGCGTACCGGGAGCGGAATCGTCCGCGCCCGCCACCCAGAAACCCCTCTTCTTCAGCTCTTCGATACATCTGGCCAGATTGGGCGCGACAATCAGCGGAATATGCTCCACGGCGCCCGCCGACGCCTTGGCCACCGAGGCGGTTATGGGGGCCGATCTGCGAGCGGCCATGATCACCCCGTCGGCTCCGGCCACGTGAGCCGACCGTATCAGCGCGCCCAGGTTCTGGGGGTCCACGATGTTGTCGAGGATCAGCAGGAAGGAAATTTCCCGCGCCGCTTCGGCGGACTTGAACAGATCGTCGAGATCCAGCAGCGGCGTCGGGCTGACCAGCGCCAGGACGCCCTGATGGACAACTCCCGGCGCCATCCTGTCCAGATCCCGCCGTTCCTTTTCGGCCACCACCACACCCAGTTCGCGGGCCAACTCCCGGAGTTCGGAAAGTTTGCCTCTGCCGCCGCGAAGCAGATACATTTTCTGGATGCGGGTTCCGGACGCCTTGAGGGCTTCCCGGACGGGGTTGATCCCGCCTATATAGTCCGTTTCCATCCGGAGGCCGCTCCTTCCGAGATTAAAACAACGCCAAAGACCGTTGGGAATCGGTTCTTTGGCGCGTTGTCGGCTTTATTCGGCCGCCGCGTACGCGGCGTCCAAACCATAAATTTCCACGATTTTATGCAAAATCCGGTTCGGGCTCGCTCAAGAGGGATTCTATCCGGTTCCGGAAGTGGCGTTTCTTCGATCGTTCCGCGATCACGATGGCTTTCAGACGCGCGAGGGCGTCTTCAAATCGGTCGTTGATGATGACGTAGTCATACAGATCCGACTCGGCCAACTCGCTTTTCACCTTTTCCACGCGGGCCTGCATGACCTCGACGCTGTCCTGCCCCCGCTTCCTCAATCGCCGCGTCAGCTCCTCGATGGAAGGAGGGACGATAAAAACGAGCGCCGCGTGGGGATAGGCCTGCTTGATCTGCCGAGCGCCCTTGATGTCGATGTCGAACAGGACATCGTTCCCCTCGGCCATGGACTCGTCTATGGTATGCCGCGCCGTTCCGTAAAGATTGCCGTATACTTCCGCCCACTCCGCGAACCGGTTGTCCCGAACCATCGCCTCGAATTCGGAACGGGAGAGGAAAAAGTAGTCCTTTCCGTTCTCCTCTTTTCCCCGGGGAGCGCGACTGGTGTAGGACACCGAATAAAAGAGCCGTTCAGTGGCGGACACCAATTCTCTGCAAAGGGTTGTCTTACCCGCGCCGGACGGGGCGGATACGACGAAAAGATTACTCTTCGCCGATTTCATCCTCCTCCTTACCAAAATCCTTGCCCAGGGCGTCCGAATTGAACCGCTGCGCTATGGTTTCAGCCTGAACCGCCGAAAGCACCACATGGTTGCTGTCGGTTATCACGATCGAACGCGTCCGCCGTCCCTGCGTGGCGTCGATCAGCCGTTTTTCATCTCTCGCTTCCTCGCGTAACCGCTTCATGGGCGAGGAACTGGGTGAAACAATCGCGACCACGCGACCGCTAACCACGGAGTTACCAAATCCGATGTTCAACAATTTTCCTGCCATTCATTCACCTCTTTACTCGATATTTTGGATTTGTTCCCTGATTTTTTCCAACTCGCTCTTGGCGTTAACCATAAGCTGAGAAATTTCGATGCTGTTCGCCTTCGAACTGATCGTATTGATCTCGCGATTGAGTTCCTGGACGATAAACTCAAGCTTTCGGCCAATGGGCTCCTTGTTGTTCATCGTCGTGTTAAACAGTTTTAAGTGACTGCGCGTTCGCACGAGTTCTTCGGTAATGTCACTGCGTTCCGCCATAACGGCGATTTCCATCATCAAACGCTGTTCGTCCAGCTCCATACCGTTGGTCAACTGTTTTACGCGGTCGTTCAAGCGGGTCGCGTAGGTCTCCAGGCCACTGTCCTTCAGACCTTCGGTTTCAGTGATAAAGGAATCGATATCCTTGATCCGTTGCGAGAGATCCTCTTTCAGAAATTTGCCTTCTCCGGCGCGCATTTCGATGAAAGAATCCAACGCGCCCTGCAGGACTTTTTCAAATTGCAGCCAGACTTCCTCTTCATCCGCCTTTGGCCAACGGATGGAGAACAATTCGGGCAGACTGGAAAGGAGCGAGACATCCACTTCGCCCCCGATTCCGATTTCGTGCTTCATACGCACAATGGCATCGTTATATTTGCGAGCCAGTTCCAGATTAACGTCCACGTCAACCGCCTGATTGGACGACGCGTCGCGGCTGACGTTCATCTGAACTCTGCCGCGATGCACACGCTCGGCCACAACGGCCCTGATGCGGTCTTCAAGCTCGCGTATGGGCGACGGGGCACGAAAGGAAAACTCCCGGTATCTGCTGTTCACGGAGCGGATCTCCAGTGAATATTCCGAACCGTTCAAGGAAAACGCCGCGCGGGCGAAGGAGGTCATGCTTTTCATCTAATTCAGCTCACTTTCCCGCAGACGCGTCATATATTCAACACGAACACTATTCATAAAATCAATCACCGTTTCATCCGCATAATCGGGATAGGTCCATTGCAGGGGCCGAAATGACTTATGATAATAAATAAGCGTCAAGTCAGCGTATATACCATGATCCAGATAAACGCGGTGTGTAAAATTTTTCCCCGTCGCCAAAATCAGCCGTTCCAGGCTTATATAACCGGGATCGAAGTTTATTTTCCGCTTGCCGTCCTCCGCGAACGCTTTCTCGACTTCATTGCTCCAGAGCTTGATTCCCGCCAGCCGCCGGGGGTCTATGAGATCGGAAAAGGCGATAAACCGCCTGACCAGATTTCCCCCCATTTCCTCCTCGTAGTAGTTGGTGCGATCGAAGGCCAACAGGTCGCTTTTCCGGCAGGTTTCGCCGAATTGCTTGTGGAGCGATCCCTCCGCTTCGTCGACCAGTGACGCGTCTTTTCCGATCATACTATAGATCAGCATAACTTTTGAAGCATTTCGAGGTATGCTCACAGAAATCAACTTCCGTAGACGTTCGTTGTCCGTATCCGACTCATACAGCATAGCTTATACTAATTCCGGCTTCAACACAATGACCATATATCCTACGCCTCGCCGGTATTCTTGCCTGCCCCGCTCCCGCGCGTTCTTGAGTCTGAAAATCCGAGAATAAACACGCTTGCCCACAATATCCATATAATAGATATAATTAATATTTTTAAAAAAGCCTAAAAAACAATAAATGGTCCTTATTCAAGCTGGAAAGGAACTGACGTTCCCGCCATGATCTTATTTTTTTAACTCAGATGCTTGGCGAATTGGTTGGAAATGACGGTAAAAACCTGATCGGTCGATATGGCTTGCATGCAGGTGTTGGCGGGGCATCGCTTCTTCAGGCAAACCGACTCCAGGCAGACTCCGTCCTTGTGGTACAACATGACCGCGTCATCGATCCCGTACGGCCCGATACGGGCCGGATGATCCGCGCTGAGCGCGAGCGTGGGGACGTTGAGGGCGAACGACATGTGCATGGGACCGCTGTCGGTGGTTATCATCAGGGCGCACTGGCCGAGCATGCCCCCCACTTCCAGCAGATTATACTTTCCGCCGGTGCAAAACGACGGCCCGGCGGTTTTACCGGCGATCGCCTCCCCTACCTCGGATTCCTTGGCGCCGCACATGACGATGATCTTGGCGCCGTATGAGCGCCACAGCCTCTCGGCGACCTCCACGAAACGATCCGCCGGCCACCACTTGTAGGGGTCGGACCCGGCGGGATGAAAGGCCACGATAGGACCGGGCGAATCGCCGAACCTTTCGGCGATAATTTTCCGCGACCTGGCTTTTTGATCCTCGGGAATGAAAAAATCCATGTAAAAACCGTCGCTCGCGGCGCCAAAGCGGCGCACGAAATTCATCCTCTTCTCAATGGTGTGCAATCGTTTGTCGGCGGTGGATAGGGGATCGGAGGTCAGGAACCTGAACTTGCTCTCGGCCGTGCCGATGATGGTGCGAATGCCCGCCAGATAGAGCATGGGCAGCGATTCAGGGTCGTTGCCGTGCAGAATGGCCGCCAGATCGTAGTCCTGGGCCTTGATATCCTCTATCAGCGATCGCATGCCGTGGAATTTGCTTCGGTATTCGTGCCGGATATCGATGTAGGGATTGTGGCGGATAAGCTGTTCATTCCGCGCATGATACACCAATCCTACCCCAACGTGGGGGAAGCTTTTTTTGACCGCGCGTATGGCCGGCGTGGACATCAGGGTGTCGCCGATGGCGGTATTCGAAACCAGCAACACCTTCTCGATCCCGCCCGGACGAAGCCCCTCGACGGGAACAAGCGATTCCACATATTTTTTTCGGTTGAAGTAGGCTATTGCGCCGGCCATGACCAGCTTATTCCATAATCCCAAAATACCGCGCCTTTACCTTAAAGCTGAACGTTATCTACCCCGAAGGTTTATAACTTTCAAGCGTTCCTGTTTTTTACCCCACGAGAAAAAACCGCGCCGCCTTCATCATCGCATGAAATGCAAACCCGGGACTATTCCGTTTCAACGTGGAAGATCGAGGACTTCTGTTTCCTTCAACCGCCCTCGGACGTTGCTTTTCGGGAAAGCGCCGGCAGGAGTGGAAATGACAAACCCAGGATAAACCAGAAAATATTAAGGGGCGTATCGACGAACAGATCATCACCCACATTTCGCAGGAAAAAACCGCCTATCACTACGATAGCGCACAGGCGCGCGTACCATATGAACGGTATTTCCGCCCCGTTCCTGGGCCACCACGTCTTAATGATGCGGTACCATAAAAAAAGAAAGGCCGCCAGCCCCTGAATCCCCAGTTGCAGCAGAATGTTCACATAGGTGTTGTGCGCGTGCCACATGGTTTTCAGGTGATCCCGAACAAAATCGGCGTACGCTCTCTTGAAGGAGTTCCTGCCGAATCCGATGCCGCGAAAAGGATGCTTGGCGATCTCCTGGAAGGAGAACCGATACAGGATCATGCGCGCCTCGGTGGAAGTCTTGACGCGTTCGGTGTTGAGCGCGTGCCGCCAGATGCTGTCGGGCATGATCGCGGCCACGACCGCCGCCGCCAGGATCACGAACACGATGACCCGTTTTCTCGGGACCCAGAAAAACAACGAAACGAGCAGTTCCAGGAAAAATACGATCCAGACCCACCGGGCGTAGGTGATATAGGCCGAAAAGGCGATGAGCGGCGTAAAAAAGAAAATGACCCACCGGGTGAGGGACCTGCGCCACAGGGGAAGCAGCAGAAAAAGCGGCGCGATGAGCGTCAGGAAAGCTCCGAAGTCCTGAAAATCATTAAAAAAAGAACGCGCCCTATAGGGCATGAACGCGGTCAGCGAGCCACCGTGTATAAAAAAATTGACCACGCCATAGAGCATGGCCACGGTACCCAGCGTGAGCATGAGCGTGTAGATCGCCTCGGTTTCGCGTTCGGATCGGGCGCAATTGATCGCCACGTAGAACAGCCCGACATTCCGCAGGAATTCACCTCTGAATTCATTGGCCGAATAGGCGAGATCAACCGCGGTAAAAAACGAAACCAGGATGGCGGCGCCGAAAAGGATGAAGGGAAGATCCAGCGGCCGGGCTCCGCGTATGGGGTTCCGTCCGCTCACGGCCTCGTAGATGATAAACAACCCCATGGCCCCGAGCGTCAGATCGCGCAGCGAATTTTGATCGGTGAACAGGCTCAGCGCCAGTATCGCCGCCAGTATGACCCGGGCTCGCGCCCACGGATCTAGTTTTCCAAGCAACGGCGCTTCCATATCCCGCAGTGTCTATACTCTCTTTTTCGCCCCATGCGCATAAAAATTCCAATTTATGGGAACAAAACGTAATCGTATATCAAAAAGTGAAAAAACAAGCCAAAAGTCTTTAAGAATTAACACATACGCCCTGGAAGTGTAAAGATTGATTTGCCGTGAGCGTAAAACGGCCGCCTTGGCCGATCACCCGGTAACCGCCCGGTAAAGATTCAGCACCTCCCGCACGTTGTCTTCTATGGTTGAATAGACGGGCGGATCGATTTTTCCTAACGCCAGCGCCGATGTTATTCCGTGAGCCACTTCCTCGGCGTTCATGGGGTCTTCGACCACAAAACCGGTGACTCCCGGCTCGATCAGTTCCGAAAATCCGGCCACCCGCGTGGTCACCACGGGAAGACCCGACGCGGAGGCCTCCAGGCAGGCGCTGCCGAACGGTTCATAGAGCGTCGGCAGGACAAAGGCGTGCGCGTGGGTATAAAACGGGACGGGATCTTTTTGCGGCCCCGCGAACACGACCCGATCCTTCAGTCCCAGCCGGTCCGCCAATCTCCGATACGCCCCGGTCCGGTCCCGGCCCACCACCCAGAGCCGAACCGCCGGATCGCTTATAATCGCCAGGGCTCGTATGGCCGTGGCCAGATTTTTGCGCTCGAAACCGGACCCCACGTACAGCGCCATGCGCTCGTTGGGACGTCGTTCAAACCCTTCGGGCAGGCCCGCGCCGCCGCGTAACTCCTCGGGCGTCCGATACAGGCCGTTATAGATGACCTTGATCCGTTCCTCCGGAAACCCGTAATGGCGTATGATTTCTTCCTTGACCCGCTTGCTGATGGCGATGACGAACTTCAATCGAGGGTCGCGGTAGATCTTCTCTTCCAGGGACAGCATGACCCGGTGGCGCGGATTGAGCAGGTAGGTTTTGCGCTTGATGAGATTATCGGCCACCCGGCGGCGTTCCAGCCATTCCCGGTGGCAACCGTCGCCCGCGCGATAGATGTCCTGAAAAAAGGTGCGCTCGAACCCGTGAATGACGTCATAGTCCGCTTCCCGCAGCAACGACCCGACCCTGCGGGCGAACAGGGCCACTTCCAGAAAGCTCACCCCCTTGGGGACCGGGACCTGATGAAAAACCGCGCGCTGATCGCTGTTCCAGGTTTGAGCGAAAATATGGGCGTCGTGGCCCTGGGCAAGAAGGGTTTTCAGGAGCGCCGCCACGTAGCGTTCGGCTCCGCCGAAATCGGTATAGTGCTTTCTGATGAGCGCGATCTTCATTACGGGCGCGGACCGGCCGGGGCTTGGAAAAAATCAATAGGAGCCGTTTTCATGATGAACCGCTCTCCGACTGAACCAATTCCATCAATTTGGAATATTTGAGAAAGGTGTAGGTGGCGTAGAGATAGGCCAGGATGAGACCGTTCGCGCCGTCCCGAAACCCTCCGCGCAGGACGAACATGGAGAAAAAGGTGTACCAGCCGTGAAAGAATCCGGTCCAGGCCCCGGCCTTTTTTCCTTCCTTGAAATATTGCCGAGCCATGAGGGTGGAATATGAATCCATCTTGCGGGTGAAATGGGAGACGTCCCGGTAGGCCAGATGGATAAGGGGCTTGGTCAGATTGGATACCGGTCCGTTCAATATGGGCGCCTCGTGCAGTTCCCGCTCGTCGAACCGCCCCTTGTCCTTGCGGAACAGGCGCAGATGATAATCGGGATACCAGCCGCCGTGGCGAATCCAGGCGCCGCGAAAATAATTTTTATAGGGTATGCCGAACCCCACGTACTCGGTTCCCTCGATCAGCTTTTCCGCGATTTCAAAGGCCAGTTCCGGGGTCACCCGTTCGTCGGCGTCGAGCGCGAGCGTCCAGCGGTTGCGGGCCTTGTCGACCGCCGAATTGCGCTGACCGCCGAAGCCCTTCCACGGCTCCTGAAAGACTCGCGCTCCGCTCGCGTTGCAGATTTCCACGGTCCGGTCGTCGCTGAACTGATCGACGACCACGATGTCGCCGACCCATTCGACGCTGTCCAAACAATCCTTGATGTTTTTCTCTTCATTGTGCGTGACAATGGCCACGGACAAATCGGGGATGCGAAAGTTCGGAGGCGTCTTCATGTTCGCGGCGTCTTTCCCGGTCGGCGTATCGTGGAATCGTTCATTTCAGCGGCTTGGCTTCGTCCACCAGCATGATGGGAATATCGTCGCGGATTTCATATACCAGCTTGCAGTGGTCGCAGATCAGACCGTCGCCCGACTCGTTCAACCGCACCGCGTTTTTGCACTTTGGACAAGCGAGAATGTCCAATAAACTTTTGTCAATGGCCATGGGTATACTCCCTGAGTGAATCCGCCGTCGTTACGTGCCCGCAAGTTTGGCGCGTACGGCTTCCAGCGCCATTTCCGAGGTAATATCACGCATGCATATCGTAGTGGAACAGCTTTTTTTAAGACAGGGGCCGCAAACCGCTCCCGACCTGATCACCCGATGATTGGGGCCGTACGGTCCGGTGCGGAACGGGTCCGTGGGGCCGAACAGCGCCACCACCGGAGTCCCCACCGCAGCGGCCATATGCATGGGGCCGGTGTCGGTGGTGATCGCCACCGCGCACAGTTTGAACAGCGCGGCCAGCTCCAACAGGCCGGTCTCGCCGCAGGCGTTCAGGGGCCGGGGATTCAGCCCGGCGACGATCTCTTCCACATAGCTGCGATCGGCCGCCCCACCGGTAAAAACCACGTTCAGGTCCAGTTCGCTTTGAAGGCGGCGAGCCACTTCCCGGAAGCGGTCTTGCCGCCACATCTTGGTGTCCCACAGGGCCACCGAATGAACGGCTACCCAGGGCCTCCCCTTCTTGCGAACGGAGCTTTCCAAGAGCGCCTCGGCCCGCCTGAGATGCGCTTGGGTTATCGGAAGCGAAAACTCAGCGCGGGACGGGTCGCCGCCCAGATATTGTATAAAGGTCAGATACCGGTCCACCGCGTGGAGCCGGAAATCCTCGGGCCCCACTTTTTCGGTCAACGGGACGTAGGCGTATTCCGCCGTTCCCCAAAACCCCAGCTTGCGTTCGCCTCGAGCCAGCGCCACCCAAAAGCTGCTTTTAGCCAGATTCTGCAGGTCGATCACCAAATCGTAGGGTTTTGACCGCACTTCGTGGATAAGCGCCATCCATTCATGCAGCGGGCGCGCCTGTCCCCGTTTCAGTCTTTTCAGCCAGCTTTTACGCCGGGATACATACACCCTGTTCAGGTCCGGGTGGCCCAGAACCAGGCCGGACGCAGCCTCTTCCACGATCCAGTCGATTTCGGCGTCCGGATACATCCTCCTCAGTGCCGAGAGAACCGGCAGCGAATGAACCACGTCGCCGATGGCGCTGAGCTTGACGATCAGGATGCGCATGTACGGCTGTTTTCCAAATCGGCGATGATCCAGCGCGCCGCGTCGAGCAGGTCCTCGGCGATGAAATCCGGTTCCACGCCACTAGCCCGCATCAGGTACTCCACTTCGCCCCTTCCGTAGCCGGTCAGGGTGATGACTCCCTTTAGCCCCGCGCGCTGGCCGAACACGACGTCGTTCAGCCGGTCCCCCACCATGTACGATCGTTTCAGATCGATATCGAGTTCCGCGGCCGCCTTTCGCAGCATCCCCGGTTTGGGCTTTCGGCACTCGCACGCCACGTTATAGGGTTCGACCACGCCGTCGGGATGATGGGGGCAATAGTAAAACCCATCGATGTGAGCCTGCCGGGCGGTCAATTCACGACACATTAACTTGGTTATTTCCGTGACCAATGATTCGGGAAAGTAGCCGCGCGCCACGCCGGACTGATTGGTGACCACGACCACCTTCAACCCAGACGCGTTGAGCAGCCGCACGGCCTCGGGGGCGCAGAGCAGCAGCAGGAATCTGGACACGTGGTTCACATAGCCCACTTCTTCATTGATCGTGCCGTCCCGGTCCAGAAAAACAGCCGGCCGCGTCATGCCTTCGCCTCCATTATCTCCACGGCCACCCCATACACGTCGTCGACCGTGACCCGTTCCATGCACCGGTGGTCGGTGGAGCAAACGGTCTTCAGACAGGGCGAACAGGACGTTTCCTTATAAACCATGCGGGCGCGCGCGTTTTTGGGGCTGGTGGTCACCCGGTCGGTGGACCCGAATATGGCCACCTGCGGCCGGGACAAGGCCGCCGCCACGTGCATGAGCCCGGAGTCGTTGCTGATGAACACGTCCGCCATTTCAATCCAGGCCGCGGCTTCCAGGAGTTCCGTGGCCCCGCAAAGGTTAAGCTCGATTTTCGGTCCGGCGCCGTTCAGGATCGCGTCGCCGATTTCCTTTTCCTTGGGTCCGCCCAAAACCACAATCCGGGCGTCCATGATCTGTCTGAACTTCCGGACCAGTTCCGCGTAGCGTTCCGCCGGCCACATCTTCGCCGAACCATAGGTGGCGCCCGGAGCGATAATCACCAGCGGACCGGACGCGCCGTTCAATGCGGCCAGGCCGGTTTGGGCTTTTTGGACACTCTTCCGGTTTACCTTGAGCAAAAGCGCGGAGTCGCCGGTTGTAAGCCCCAATCCGCGCAGCATGGACAGATAATATTCCGTCTCGTGAGCTCGCTTGTATTCCCGGCGCATGGAGACGGCGTCGGTGAGCAGCAGCCCGCGGCCGTCGGTGTTGTAGCCAGCCCGTTGCGGTATACGCGCCAGCCAGGTCAACAGCGCGGCCTCAAAGGCGTTTTGCAGGAGTATGGCCGCGTCAAATCGCTGTTCCTTCAACTCCCGCGCCAACGCCAGCTTTCCCTTGAGCCCCTTGTGCTCGTCGTTGCGGCGGTACAGTATGATCTCGTCGATATGCGGGTTGAGCCTGAACACTTCGGCCACCCAGGGTACCACGAGCAGAGAAATCCGCGCATGGGGGAAATTGGCCCGTATGGCCGCCACCGCCGGAGTGGTCATGATGGCGTCGCCCACCCAGTTGGTCCCCCGGATCAGGATTTTGTTGATACGATCTTTGTCCATGCCTGTTTGTACCAGCGAGGCGAAGACTGCTTTTTCGTCACGCGGGGCCAGGGGTCATAGGGAATCTGTTTCCAACGCCGGTGCATCCAGAGCCACTGTTCAGGATGTTCGGCGACGACCTTTTCGATGATCTTGGTAAACAGCGCGGTATTGTCTTCCACATCCCTGGTCATGTCGCCGGTTCGCAGCAACTCCACTTCGGGATGGATGGTTACGCGATGACGCCCTTCGGGCAAGCGCAATCCGAACATGGGGATCACGGCCGCGCCCGTCTTCAGCGCGATCCTGGCCATTCCCTTATCCGAAGAGGCCGGGTGTCCAAAAAAGTCGACAAACACACCTTCGCGCAAAATGGCGCTCTGATCGAGCAGAATGCCCACCGGCTCCCCGTTACGCAGCGCTCGCATGATTTTGCGCATGGCCTGATTTTTGGGGATGAGCCTCATACCGGTGCTGGTCCTGATTCGCGTGAAGAGATCGTCCAGGGGCTTGAAATCCAGGGGACGGATCACCGCGTGTCCGTGAACGCGCATGAGCCCCATGGAGAGGGACATGATTTCCCAGTTACCGAAATGAGCGGTCAGGATGAGCGCGCCCTTGCCCCTCGCCAGCGCCCTGCGCATGTTGTCCAATCCCTCCACCACCAGCCGCTCCCGAAACCAGGTTTCGCTCAATCCGGGGACCGCCAAGGCTTCCATAAGAGTGAGCGCCATGTTTTCAAAGGAGGATCTGGCGATCCGGCGCCGTTCCTGCTCGTCCAACCTGTCCCCAAAGGCCAGTTTCAGATTGTTCAGGGCGACTCTCCGGTAATGGGGAGAAAGCGTGAACAAAGCGCGTCCCACGGATCTGCCGGCCGCGTTTATCCATCGCTCCGGTAGTCGCGCGGGAATCGAAAACACCGCCGTTGCTGTATCGTTAAACCAACCCATTCGTAACCAATTCGAAAAAAGTTTCTCGATCCTGCAAAAAGGTAAAACGCGCGCACAAGATCAGGGGGTTGAAGGTATCGCTCCTGAAACTCCCCAGCTTGACGCCGTCTTTTTCCGTGGTGACCAGCGCGTCCGCCCTGGTTTCGTGTCGAGCGCGGGTTATCCGTTCGATATCCCCGGCGGTGTACCCGTGATGGTCGTCAAATTCCACAAAGGCCGCCACGTCCGCGCCCACGGCCTTGACCGTTTCCAGAAACCGCGCGTTGTCGGCGATGCCCGAAAAAGCGACCACCCGTTTTCCGGCCAACGCTTCCGGCGGCTCGGCCTTGCCGTGCGTGAGCAGAAAATCAGGCCGGTGGTCGGCAATAAACACGGGAACGCCGTGGAACCTGCGCCGCAGATACCGCTGGTTTTCCTTGCCCGTTTCGCTGTTGTCGAACCGGGTCAGCACGAATACGCTCGCCCGGCGCAGACCCCGGACCGGTTCGCGCAAAACCCCGGCCGGGAGTACGCGTTCCCGCCACAGAGGCCGCCGCGCGTCGATCAGCGCGATATCCACATCCCGCGCCAGTTTCCGGTGCTGGAATCCGTCATCCAGTATGACCGCCCGGACTCCGAACCGCTCGATGGCCGCCATGCCGCCCGCGTAGCGGTCGCTTCCCACCACCACCGGCAGGCCGCTTCGCGCGGCCAGCAGGTAGGGTTCGTCTCCCGCTTGTTCGGGGCCGAAAAAAATATTCTCGCCGTCGGAAACGATCAGCGGGCGCTGTTCGGCTCCGCCCTTGTATCCCCGGCTCAAAATGGCGGCGGGAATGTCGGCGTCTTTATAATACCGGGCTATTTCCAAGGTCAAGGGCGTCTTGCCCGCGCCGCCCACGGTGAGATTGCCCACGCTCACCACATTGACCGGAAGCCGGCGGGCTTGCAACCACCCTCGATCATGGCCGTAATTCTTGGCGAGCGCGCCCCATCCGTAGGGCGCGGCCAGCAGCCGCAGGAAAGCCCGCGCCGCCAAAGGCCCTATGCCCTCCCGGGAGCCGTCCGCCACCTCTTTCCATAGTTCCACGAAAGACAATACACCCTCTGACCGCATCATTGACCAAAACCGCGCCATACACCGAACGCGCCTTATTCTGCACCAACAACCGCCGGTCTGCAAGCATGTATGGGGTTGGACGGCCGAGGCTTACCATTTTGCGTCTTGGCATTGGTTCCGGTTGAGGTAATTCCGCCGCCCGCATGCGCCGGATACAAACCCGGAAAGTCCCCCGGGACCGGCTTTCAGCGCTCCAGCGCCGCTTCGATTTCCGACCTGACAAAATCCGAAGGCTCCCGATTCAGGCGCGATTCCAGAAGAGCGCGGGCCTTGGCGCCGCCGATTCTTCCCAGCGCCCAGGCCGCATATCCTCGCGCCAACTCCTCGGGGTCTTCCATGGCGCGGCCCAGAAGCGGAATGTGAGCGGGATCACCGGTATTGCCGAGCGCTATGGCCGCGTTTCTCCGGAAGTACTTCTTGTCGTTCATGTAATTGAACATAATAGGCCTGACCCTTTTTTCGTAGAAATCGCCGGGCATCTCCAACATCTTCTCCAGGCTGAAATCCCTGGCAAGCTCCACCAGGAACGGGTCTTCGGGAAATTTCGCCTTGAGCTTGGCCGCATTGTTCGGACACGCTTCCTGGCAGGCGTCGCATCCGTGGACTCGAGTTCCCATTTTTTCCCGTATATCGGATGGGATGTAGCTGGTCACGCCGCACGGTCTTCCGTCCTGGGTCCACCATGCGTTAAAGGAAACACAGCGGCGCGGGTTCAGCTTCAACGGCTCGTAAATCGCCCCGGTCGGGCAGGCGTCCATGCAGGCCCTGCATCCCTCCGGACATTTGATCTCGTACGTCGGGCCGTCATATTCGAGTTCACGGTCCACCACAAAGGAACCGAGTAGAACGAACGAGCCGATTTTCTCCACCCGGGCAAAGTTATTCCTGCCGAAACGCGTCACACCCGCGCGGGCGGCGGCGCGTCGTTCCGGTATGAAAATACCCCGGCCCACCCCGCAGCCCCTTTTTTCCAGGAAATTCAACATCAGTTGATACCGCGCCCCGTTGATACGATCGGGGGGAGCGTTGTAGCAGCGAGCCTGGTAGATCCTGCCCACCTTGCCGATAAGCGATTCGGGAAAGGCTTTTTGCGCATAGTCCCAGGCCAGGGAAATAACCGATTTGGCGGTGGGCATTGCTTTCTTGGGTTCGGCGCCGTCCAGGAAACGTCGCGGATCTTCCGCATAGAAATCGTAGATGGGGCCGCGCGACCGAACCTCTTCGATATGATCCGTGAAACCGTCGGCGGTGGTAACGCCGACCTTGGCGTACCCGATGTCCAGAGCGTAATCCTTGATATCCCGTGTGAGCGACATGACGTACATCCTCCTTGTTGGGGTTTAATATACATGCGCCTACATTATATGTATATGCATGTTTTGTTGCGTAAAAAAAAGGCGCACTCATTCAGCCAGTTTCCGAGCCCAATCGAGCACCCCTTCTATTCCGGATTTACCCAGGGAGTGTTCGATCTCCCGCTGGGCCTCCTCCCAAAGCGGCCGCGCCTCGTTCATCTTGACCATCCCCGCGTCGGTGACCTGGATTCTTTTTATCCGGCGGTCCTTCACGCCCGGTTCCAGCCGGACATACCCCATTTTTTCCAAAACCCGCAGGTCCCTGGTCACCGTGGTCTGATCCATGAACAGGAGTTCGGCCAATCCGGACACCGTGATCCCCGGATTTCGAGAGACATTGGCCAGCATACTGTATTGGGTTACCTTGAGGCCGCTGGATTTCAGATGAGCGTCATATTGCCTGGTGACGACACGTCCCGCTTTCCTGATCGCCGAGCACACGCACGGATAGCGCGCCGTATTCGCGGCCTGGTCGTCCTCTTGTTTGTTTTTGCGAGACGCCATTTTCCATGTATATGCATGAATAAGGGAAATAGCAAGATTATTTTTTCATGATTTTCAAGGCGTTCTGAATTTTCAATCCATTGATAAACTACCCCGCCGCAAGCGGACGGGGTATTAGAACAACAACAATTGGCGATCTTCGTGCAGTTGCTGATACTCCATTCCTTGGTTTCTCACATATTTGCCGATTGTATCTTCGTTCCCATGTTTTCCAACATGCTTGCAAAGTAACCGGTCAGCTCCGTACACGCCGGACCGCTTCCCGCCAACCCTGATACAACCTGTTGCTGACGGAAGCGTCCATGCCCGGTTCAAAAACGCGGTCCAACTTCCACCGCAGGCCGATATCTTCCAGGCTCCGGTACAATCCCGCTCCCAACCCCGCCAGATAGGCCGCGCCCAGGGCCGTGGTTTCCGTGACGGTGGGACGTTCCACCGGTAGCCGCAGAATGTCCGCCAGAAACTGCATAACCCAGTTATTGGCCGCCATCCCGCCGTCCACCCGCAGCTTGGTGGGATTGCCGGCGCCGTCGTCAGCCATGGCCCCCATCAAATCCCTGGTCTGATAACATACCGACTCCAGCGCCGATCGGACGACCTCCCGGATGCCGGTGTTCCGGGTCAGTCCCAGCAAGGCGCCTCGCGCATTGGGGTCCCAGTAGGGGGCGCCCAAGCCGGTAAATGCCGGAACCAGATACACCCCGTCCGTGCCGTCGATGCTCGCCGCGAGACACTCGGTTTCCGCCGCGTCGTTGATAAGCCGTAGCGCATCACGCAGCCACTGGACCGCCGCGCCGGCGATAAAAATACTTCCTTCCAAAGCGTAGGTTGTCCGGCCCTCCAGACGATAGGCGATGGTGGTCAGCATCCTGTTGCGAGAAACCACCGGGTTCGAGCCGGTATTGAGCAGCACGAAGCACCCGGTGCCATAGGTGCTTTTCATCATTCCCGGAGCGAAGCACGCCTGCCCCACGGCCGCCGCCTGCTGGTCTCCCGCCACGCCGGTGATGGGAATGGACTCGCCGAAGAGGGCGGGATCGGTGGACCCGAAGTCGGCGACGCAATCCATCGTTTCGGGTAATAGCGCTCGCGGTACCCGAAACAGTTCCAGAAGATCGTCGTCCCACCGGTTGGAATGGATGTTGTACAGCATGGTTCGGGAGGCGTTGGTGACGTCGGTGGCGTGCGCCCCGCCGCCGGTAAGCCTCCATAAAAGGAATGAGTCGATGGTGCCGAAGGCCAGGTCGCCCTTCTCCGCCGCTTCACGCGCTCCCGCCACATGATCCAGCAGCCAGGCGATCTTGGTCGCGGAGAAATAGGGGTCGATCAGCAGGCCCGAGCGTTCCCGGACCTGATCGTCATACCCCGCTTCCTTCAGGGACAGGCACAGGTCGGCGGTTCGGCGGTCCTGCCATACGATGGCGTTGTGGATGGGTTTGCCGGTGGCCCGTTCCCAGATCACCGTGGTTTCGCGCTGATTGGTGAGCCCCACGCATAAAGCGGCGACACTGTTTGAGCGGCATTCGTCGACCACGGACCGGGCAACGTTGACCACGCTTCGCCATATTTCCTCGGGATCATGCTCCACCCAGCCCGACCGGGGGTAAATCTGGCCCAGTTCGATTTGCGCCGTGGCCACGGGCGAGCCCTGGCTGTCGAACATGATGCTTCTCGAGCTGGTCGTTCCCTGATCGATCGTCAAGACAGCCTGCCTGGAGTGTTCCATCCCCGCCCCCCGTACCTGAATAGATTTCTTCAGCTATACCCTACCAAACCTCATTTTTAAAGAACTCGCTTTTTATTTTCCGGGAATAAGAATCAACTACACCCTATTCGAAATCGAGCCTTTACAAAACAATGATCTGTTTATCCTCGTATTGCCGCAATTACTTGTCGTATGGCCGCGACCTGCTCAATTATCATCGTTCGTCAACAAATCAGTCATGATTTTCATGATTACAACACGGTGTAAATCGCCTAACATCCGCATATTTGTAATACATAATTGTAAGAACCATTGTTTGGTATTACTTATCGGTAGGATCGCGACTTCTTTACTACATTACTGTAATGTTATTACCTTATGCCCTATATTGTGCAGACAGTCTATATATACCGTATTTTCATATGTTTATACCACACAAAATAACTGTTGGCACATGGCTTGCCCTATACCTATCCCGTCGCCGACATCGGCGACCGAGGCGCGACATGGTGTTCGCATCCGGAACCGAGCCCTGAATTATCTGAGTCCGCTCAACAAGAAAGGAAAGGAAATGGCAGAAAACGTACTGAAATCGGGATCTCTTTTCACACCAAGGAAATGCGCTGGTCGGAGAGGCTTGTTTATGGCCGTCCTGTTCATACTTGCGCTGATCGTCTCGGCCCCGGCCCTGGCGGATGACGCCAATACCACCGGCCTCGCGGTCACCGACGATACCGTAACCGTGGGCATCCTGCATTCGCTCACCGGAACCGTGGCCATCAACGAAGCTTCGGTCATCGACGCGGAAAAAATGGCCATTGAAGAAATCAACGCCGGCGGCGGCGTGCTGGGCCGGCAAATCAAAGTCATCGTCCAGGACGGCGCGAGCGACTGGCCGACCTTCGCCGAAAAAGCCAACCTCCTGCTGAACAAAGATAAAGTGGCGGTGGTTTTCGGCTGCTACACTTCAGCCTCCCGCAAAGCGGTCCTGCCGGTTTTTGAAAAGAGCAAAGGCCTGCTCTATTACCCCACCTATTATGAGGGGTTGGAAGCCTCCCCAAACATTTTCTACACCGCCCAGGAAGCCACCCAGCAGAACATGGCCGCCGTGGAATGGCTGATCAAGGATCAGGGCAAAAAAACCTTCTACATCATCGGTTCCGACTATATCTGGCCCCGGACCTCCAACAAGATCGCCATCAACACCATCAAGAAGCTGGGCGGCAAGGTTCTGGCCGAAGAATATTATCCGCTGGGTCACACGCAGTTCGGTTCGGTGATCAACAAAATGAAGCCAAGAAACCCGACGTCATCTTCAGCACCGTGGTGGGCGGCAGCAACGTTTCTTTCTATAAACAGCTCCGGGCCGCCGGCATCTCCGGAGAAAAGAACACCATCATGGCGCTGGCGGTTTCGGAAGAAGAAGTGCGCGCCATCGGCCCCAGAACGTGGACGGCGTCTACACCTCCATGGGCTATTTTCAGAGTCTGGACAACCCGGCCAACAAGAAGTTCGTGAAAGCTTTCAAGGCCAAATACGGCGAAGACCGCGTGATCGGCGACGTTATGGAATGCGGCTACATCTCCCCCTATCTCTGGAAGATGGCGGTGGAAAAGGCCAAGAGCTTTGACGTGGAAAAAGTCGCGGCGGCCATGGCGGACATCGAGTTCGACGCGCCCGAAGGAAAAATCAAGGTCCACGGCAAAAACCATCATCTCTACAAGTATTCGCGCATAGGACAAATTCAGGCGGACGGACAGGTTAAACTTCTGCACGAAACCGAGTTGATCGAGCCGAATCCTTTCCCGGAAACCAACATAACCGCAACCTTAACAACGTTTGCGCCTCCCGCGCCTTTGCGGGCGGAGCGTATTGAAGAAGAACCTTCGGCTCCTCTGTCAGGGAATGAATATATCATGGCTTCCATTTTGATCATGCAGGGTTTCACAGGTTTGAGTCTGGTCTCGGTGCTCTTGCTCATGGCGTTGGGCCTGGCCATCATCTTCGGCCTCATGGGGGTTATCAACATGGCCCATGGCGAGCTGATGACCATCGGCGCCTACACCACGTACCTGACGTCCCTGCTTTTCAGTCACTTGATGCCCTCGCTCTTCCCCTTTTACTTTTTCTTCGCACTGGTTTTGGCGTTCGCGATCACCTTTATGGTGGGATTCCTGCTTGAACATTTCATGATTCGGCATCTCTACGCCAGGCCTCTGGACACCCTGCTCGCCACCTGGGGGTTGAGCCTGCTGCTGCAACAGCTCTTCCGGTCCATTTTCGGCGGACAGGAAGTGACCGTGGAAACCCCCGGAATGGCTTCTGGGCGCCTGGCAGGTTACCGAAACCGTGGAAATTCCCCGCATCGGCATGGTGGTCATGCTCCTTTCCATTCTGGCGACGGGCGCGGTGTTCTTCCTGCTGTTCAAAACCCGCTGGGGACTGAAAGTCCGCGCGGTCACGCAGATTCGCGAAATGAGCGGCGCGGTGGGCATCAACACCCGGAGAGTGGACAACCTGACCTTTTCTATCGGTTCGGGTCTGGCCGGCATCGCGGGGTGCGCGTTTACCTTCCTGGGTTCCACCGGACCCACGGCCGGACAGCTCTACATTGTGGACACCTTTCTGGTGGTGGTCTTCGGAGGCGTGGAAAGCCTGATCGGAACGATTGTATCGGCCTTCTCCATCGCCGAGGCCCAGTCCACCCTGGAATTTTTCATCACCGGCTCGATGGCCAAGGTCCTCACGCTCTCGGCGGTGATCATCACCCTGTACTTCAAACCCGACGGCCTCTTCAGTTCAAAGTTAAGGAAATCGTAATCATGGAAACGCGCTGGCGTATAAACGGATTGAACCTTTTAATCCTGGCCGTAATTCTCCTGATCGCCTTTCCCCTGGTGTTCGACGATTTTCGGTTGAACATGGTGGGCAAGTACCTGACCTTCGCCTTCGTGGCGGTGGGACTCGTTCTGTGCTGGGGCAGGACCGGCATTCTGAGCCTCGGCCAGGGCATCTTCTTCGGCCTGGGCGGCTATTTCATGGCCATGTTTCTGAAACTGGAATCCTCGGGCGCGCGAACTCCCCGACTTCATGGGCTGGAACAGCTGTGGAAGTCATGCCCTGGTTCTGGATTCCCTTTCACAGCCTGGCCTTCACCATCTTCATAATCCTCGTTTTACCGGCCGGGTGCGCCTTCCTGCTGGGCTGGGCCATGTTCCGCAACCGGGTGGGCGGAGTCTATTTCGCCATCGTCACCCTGTCCCTGGCCTCCATCCTGTCCATTCTGATCATCGGCCAGCAGGGCTATACGGGCGGCATCAACGGGATCACCAATTTCAGCACGCTGGAAGGCTGGAACCTGAACAGCGCCAAGGCGAGAATGATCCTTTATTACGTCAACGCCTTCCTGCTGCTCGGGCGGTCTACGCCAGCCAGTTCGTCAACAACAGCCGTCTGGGCAGACTGCTTGATCGCCATCCGCGACAAGGAAGACCGGGTCATGTTCTCGGGATATAACGTCCCCATTTCAAGGCCTTTATCTTCGCGGTGGCCGCGGGTCTGGCGGCCATCGGCGGCGCCATGTTTACGCTGCAGGTGGGCCTGATTTCACCAAGTTTTGTTTCCATTCCCGCGTCCATCGAGATGGTTATTTTCGCCACGGTGGGCGGGAGGTATTCGGTGCTGGGCGCGGTGTACGGAACGTTGCTGGTCAGCTTTTCCAAGAGCTACCTGTCCGAGAGCTTTCCCCGAACTGTGGACCTATCTGATCGCCGCGCTGTTCATCTTCGTGGTGATGCTGTTCCCGTCCGGACTGGCGGGTATGTTGAAAAAATCCCCAGGCCCGCTTTCCTGAACGGGGCGCGCGGATCGCCAAAAAGAAGGCAGAAGAGGTGGGCTGATGGCCGGAAAGAGCGCCGAAAAAACTTTCGTACGAACACGATGAATCAACGCTGAAGCAGGAAGTGGCGCGGCTCACGCTTGAACTGGAAGAGACCAGCGCGCAACTGGCACAGCGCCAGGGAAGAACTGAGCCGTATCAAACAGGACCTCGAACCGTTCGTTCCGCGACTCGCTTCTGCTGGAAGTGGACAAGCTCACCGTTTCCTTCAACGGATTCAAGGCCCTGGACGACCTGAGCATGTACGTCAATCAAGACGAACTGCACGCCATTATCGGACCCAACGGTGCCGGGCAAATCGACCCTACTGGATGCCATATGCGGCAGGACGCGTCCCGCGTCGGGTTCCATTTTTTTTAAGGACAGGACCTCACCAAACTCAAGGAACACCAGATTGTGCGCAATAGGCGTGGGCCGCAAATTCCAGACCCCGTCCATCTATGAGGAGCTGACCGTGTTGGAGAACCTGGAAACATCCTACCCGGAAAAACGCGATGTGCTGGGGTCCCTTTTTGGAAACGGAAAGACGAGATCATCGACAAAATACAAACCATCGCGGCCCTGATCTTCCTGGACGACAAGCTCGATCTGCAGGCCGGTACCCTCAGCCACGGACAGAAGCAATGGCTGGAAATCGGCATGCTGCTGCTCCAGGAGCATGAGCTGCTGCTGCTGGACGAACCGGTCGCGGGCATGAGCCAGTCCGAGAGGGAAAAGACCGCGCATCTGCTCAAAAAGATCGGCAAGGACCGGTCGCGTCATCGTCATCGAGCACGACATGAACTTCGTGGAAAACATCGCCGACCGCGTCACGGTTCTGCATCAGGGAAAATGGTTGAGCGAAGGCAGCATGGAGCATGTCAAGAACGATCCCAAGGTTATTGAAGTCTACGTAGGACACTGATGATGAAAGCCGAGGACACATTTTTTCGAGTTCACAACGCCAATATTTTTTATGGCGACAGCCGGATCACCACACGATGTCTCATTCGATGTCGCGCCTCGGGAGACCCTGGCCATCATGGGCCGCAACGGCATGGGCAAGACGACCCTGCTCAAAGCGCTCATCGGCATCCTGCCGTTCCGATCCGGTTCCCTGTCCCTGGAAGGCCACGACCTGACCGCCACGCCCAGCTACGAACGGGTGGCGCGCGGACTGGCCTATGTCCCCCAGGGACGCATGATCTTCCCCAACCTCTACGGTGGAGGAAAATATCCAGACCGGACTGGTGAACACCCCGTCCTTGAAGTTCCCGACGAGATCTACGAACTTTTCCCGGCCCTTCTGGAGCTGAAATCGCCAGGAAGGGAGGCAACCTGTCCGGCGGGCAGCAGCAGCAACTGGCCATCGCCCGCGCCCTGGTGACCAGACCCAAGGTTCTGTTGCTGGATGAGCCCACCGAAGGCATCCAGCCTTCGATCATCAAAGATATGGCGCGGACGCTCAACCGCATCAAGGAAGATTATGAAATTTCGCATTGTCACGACGGAACAATCGCTTACGTTCACCATGGCTATCGCCGACCGATTTCTGATCATTGAAAACGGAGGAATAAAGTCATGAGGAGATGAGAGAACCGTGGATGAGGAAAAAATCAAAAGCTATCTTTCAGTGTAACGTAAAGTGCGAAACCGGAAGCCCGGAGACATTCCCGGGCACGACCTGAAACTGTTATACATGGAATGAGAGGAGACCGAAACAATGAGACATGGAGACATTCAGTCCAGTAAGGATACGGTCGGCGTCGCGGTAGTGAACTATCAAGATGCCCAGATTTCACACCAAAAAAGAGATCATCGACAACTGCCACGCCCATCGCCAAACATGTTGAAGGCATGAAAATGGGCCTCCTCGGGCATGGATCTGGTCATCTTCCCGGAATACAGCACCGAGGGCATCCTGTACGACCCCGATGAGTGCATGGAATTGTCGGCGACCATCCCCGGGGAAGAAACCGCCATTTTTGCCGAGGCGTGCAAAAAGAACAAGGTCTGGGGCGTGTTTTCACCTACCGGTGAAAAGCCACGAAGAACACCCCAAAAAGGTTCCCTACAACACTCTGATCCTCATGAACGACCAGGGCGAAATCGTCCAGAAATACCGCAAGATCATGCCCTGGTGCCCCATCGAGGGCTGGTATCCCGGGCGACAGAACCTATGTCAGCGAAGGCCCCAAGGGACTGAAGATCAGCCTTATCATCTGTGACGACGGCAACTACCCGGAAATCTGGCGGGACTGCGCCATGCGGGGCGCCGAATTGATCGTCCGCTGCCAGGGCTACATGTATCCGGCCAAGGATCAGCAGTCCATGTTCGCCAAGGCCATGGCCTGGGCCAACAACTGCTACGTGGCCGTGGCCAACGCGGCCGGATGGGACGGAGTCTATTCCTACTTTGGACACTCGACCATCGTGGGCTTTGACGGCCGCACCCTGGGTGAATGCGGTGAAACCCCCATGGAAAACCAGTACGCCGAACTGTCCGTAAGCGCCATCCGGGACGCCCGCAAGAACTGGCAGTCGCAGAACCATCTGTTCAAGCTGCTGCATCGCGGGCTACACAGGCTGCATCAATTCCGAATCCGAAGACAAGAATCTGCTACACGGAATGCCCCTATGAGTTCTATCACACCTGGATCAAGGACCCGGAACAAGGCCAGAAAGAACGTCGAAGCCTTTACCCGGCCCACCCTGGGTTCTTCCGAATGCAAGATAGACGGTATTCCTCATAAGTAGTCGCCGTTTAAACGATTCCAGCAATCAAGGTCCCGTCACGCAATGACCGGCGGGGCCTTTCATGTCAAGACGACAGCTGATTTACGATCGGGATGAAACAATGTTGCGTATAAACTCGATTCTTGGTCTGGCCAGCGACGATGACCTGACCGACACTTTGCACGCCATGGCGCACGACGGCCACGTGGAATACATCCACTTGAGCGCCGACGATATGCGACGTCGCAGGCTTCGTGGTAAAAACCGACCAGGGCGAGGAATGCGCCATCGCGCTCGACCGTTCCCAAAGTCTTTCCAACGGCGCGGTGCTCTGGCTGGATAAGACGCGGGCCATTGTGGTGAGAGCGAAAACGGCCAGCTGGCTTCTTTCGAAGCCCAGGGACATCGACGCGGCGCTGGAATTGGGATATCTCGCGGGAAATATGCACTGGCAGGCCCGCATGGGGGACGGATTGCTGAGAATCGAGATGGACAGCGCCGAACAGACTGTACCTTAACCGGATCGCTCCCCTGCTGGAGTCGGGAAAGGTCAAGCAGGTAAAGGAATGAATGGACAGTCCGCGCTGCTGACGGCCCTGCAATACGGCGACAATTTTTTCCCGAGCGGGTCGGTGGCGTTTTCCTGGGGCCTGGAAGCGCTCTGCGCCGACAGGCTAATGGTCGACGCCGCGGGATGTGGCCCGGTTTATCGAAGGCCAGCTTCGCCATCGCTGGGCGGTCTCCGACCGGGTCTTTATCGCGGCCGCATTCGAGGCCGGGTCCGACTTGACCGGGGTGAGCCGGATCGACCGAATGGTGGAAGCCATGTCCCTGGCGCTGGAATTGCGTGAAGGCTCCAAACGAGCCGGGAAGGCGCTCCTCAATGTCCATGAAAAAATCGGAACCGCCCTTGGCCGGCCCTACCGCACCTGATCCGCCGGGGAGAGGCCTACGGCCACCTGCCCGTGGTTCAGGGACTGACGCTCCGCCAATGTGGGGCTCGACCTGACGGACGCGCTCTGGTGGCCGCCCACACCACTTGTGTGGGCATTTATCGGAGCGGCGTTGCGGCTGGGCCGCATCGGACATCTGGACGGCCAGACAATACTGTCCAGCCTGCGCCCCATCATCGGGGAACTGATCGCCGCTCCGGTTCCCGGCCTTGATGACGCGGAGGCGTATGCGCCTCAGACGGAAATCGCCGCCATGCGCCACGAAACCCAGGACGCGTCAGACTTTTTTCTAATTGATCTTATTACGAGGGGAGAAGAATTCATGTTACTCACTCCTACCGAAATGAACCGGCTCATCATTTTCTGCCGCAGCGGAGTTGGCGCGGAAGCGAAAGGCGCGCGGCGTTCTGCTCAATCATCCCGAAGCCGTGGCCTATATATCCGGACGAAATCCTTGAAAGAGCCCGGGACGGCGCGTCCGTGGCCGAATTGATCTCCTACGGCGCGACCCTGCTCACCACCGACGACGTCATGGACGGCGTGGACCGGCTTATGCCCGTTATTCAGGTGGAGGCCACCTTCCCGGACGGCACCAAGCTGGTGACCGTACATGAGCCCATCCGGCCGGGCAAAAAGGAAATCCGCCAAGAGCATCGTTCCGGGTGAAGTGATCACGCCGAATGAGAAATCGAGATCAACGCGGGACGGCGGACAGCCACGGCTCAAGGTGACCAACACGGGCGACCGGCCCGTTCAGGTAGGAAGCCACTTCCACTTTTTTGAAGCCAACCGCCATCTTGATTTCGACCGCGAAGCGGCGTTCGGCATGCGGCTGGACATCCCGGCGGGAACGGCGGTGCGGTTTGAACCGGGAAGCGCGCAGGAAGTCACGCTGGTCGAATTCGGGGGAGAAAAGTCGAGTCATCGGATTGAACAGTCTCACAAACGGCTCGGCAAACTTCGGAAGCCGTGCAAAAAGAACGCCATACGCCTCGCCAAGGAGCGGGGATTCAAGGGAGTTGAATAATCATGGCAAAAATGACCAGCAAGCAGCTATGCGGCCATGTACGGCCCCACCAAGGGGACGCGGTGCGGCTTGGGGGACACGTCACTTTTGGCGCGAAGTCGAACAGCGACTACATCGTGCCCGGCGACGAATGTCTGCACGGCGGCGGCAAGACCCTGCGGGACGGCCTGGGGCTCGCCCCCGGATATGACAGCGCGTCCGGGTCGCCTGGACATGCTCATCAGCAACGTGGTCATCATCGATCCCGTACTGGGGATCATCAAGGCCGACATCGGCATCAAGGACGGCCGGATCGCGGGCATCGGCAAAGCGGGGAACCCGGCGGTCATGGAGGGCGTGGACCCGAATCTGATCTGCGGCGCGGCCACCACGGTTCGCGACGGAGAAGGCATGATCGCCACGCCCGGGGGCATCGACTGTCATGTCCATTTCGACAGCGCGGGGCTGTGCGAACACGCCATCAGTTCGGGCATCACCACCATGATCGGCGGTTCCCTGGGCCCCATCACCGTGGGCATCGACTGCGGGGGGGCCTGGAACGTGGGGAAGATGCTTCAGGCGGCGGAAGAGTGGCCCATCAATTTCGGATTCCTGGGACGGGGCAACTCGTCCAGACCCGCGTCCCTGGTGGATCAAATCGAAGGGGGATGCTGCGGGCTGAAAATTCACGAAGACTGGGGCGCCATGCCCGCGGCCATCGACTGCTGCCTTTCCGTGGCCGACGACCTCGATTTCCCGGTGCAGCTCCATACCGATTCCATTAACGAAAGCGGTTTTGTGGAAGACACCCTGGCGGCGATCAAGGGCCGAACCATCCACATGTACCACGCCGAAGGCGCGGGCGGCGGCCACGCCCCGGATATCATCCGCGTGGCGGGGGAAATGAATTGCCTGCCCTCTTCCACCAACCCCACCAATCCCTACACGATCAACACCTTTGACGAGCATCTGGACATGATCATGGTGTGCCACCACCTCAACCCGGCCGTGCCGGAAGACGTGGCGTTCGCCGAAAGCCGCATCCGCGCCCAGACCATCGCCGCCGAGGACGTGCTGCACGACATGGGCGCCATTTCCATGCTGGGTTCGGACAGCCAGGGCATGGGCCGGATCAACGAGGTCATCTGCCGCACCTGGCAACTCGCCAGCAAGATGCGCGACCAGCGAGGCCGCCTGCCCGAGGAACAAACATCCCTGGGCGACAACGAACGCATCAAACGCTATATCGCCAAGTACACCATCAATCCCGCCCGAGCCTTTGGGATCGATTCGGAAATCGGCTCCCTGGAAAAGGGCAAAATGGCGGATATCGTCCTGTGGAACCCGGCCTTTTTCGGCATAAAACCCGAACTGGTGGTCAAGGGCGGCTTTATTGTGTGGGGTGCCATGGGTGACAGCGCCGCCTCCCTTATGACCTGCGAACCGCTGATCATGCGGCCCCAGTGGGGCGCCTTCGGCCGGGCCAAGCAGGCCTTGAGCGTCTGCTTCGTATCGCGATCGCCGCCGAAAAGGATATCGCCGGGAAGCTGGGCCTTACCAAGGGAATCGTTCGCCATCCGGAACACCAGGAAACTTACCAAGAAGAGACATGCTCCATAACGACGCATGCCCGAAAATCAACGGTCAATCCGGAGACGTTCGAAGTGTTCGTGGATGGCGAACTGGCCACCTGCGAACCGGCCCGAACCCTGCCGTTGACCCAGCGGTATATGCTCAGGTGATTATGGAACCAAAACCTGTGGAACAAAGGCGCCGGGCCCGCCCGCGTGGGAATCGGCGGCCCGGTGGGTTCGGGCAAGACCGCCCTGATCGAGCAACTGCTGCCCAGGTTCGCCGCGCACGGCCTCGGCGGGCCGTGGTCACCAACGATCTGGTCACCCGTGAAGACGCGGAACGACTGAAAAGCGGCGGCCTGATCGATCCCGAACGGGTCATGGCGGTCGAAGCGGGAGCCTGCCCGCACACGGTGATCCGGGAAGACCCCACCCTGAACATGGAAGCGGCGGACCACCTGGAAAGCGAGTTCGGCGATCTCGATCTGATCCTCATCGAAAGCGGCGGCGACAATCTGGCCTCCACCTTTTCGCTCGATCTGGTCGACTACTGGCTCTTTGTGATCGACGTGGCCGGCGGCGACGACATCCCCCGCAAACGCGGCCCCGGCATCGTGCAGTCGGATATCCTGGTCATCAACAAGACCGATCTGGCCCCCTATGTGGGGTCGGACCTGGACTTGATGCGGCGGGAGAGCGGCGAAGTTCGCGGTGGACGGACCGTCATCTTCACCAACTGCAAAACCGGCGAAGGTATCGAGGAAATTATTCAACGGCTGAAGCGCGAGGTGCTTTTCCAATCATGATGGCGGCCGAGCGCGAACCTTTTGACGAGAACACTCCCCGCCTCCGGGAGAACACACCGCCCGTGGCCGCCAGAAAAGGCCGCGCTGAAGTCGTTTTGGCGCCCGCGCCCGGAGGCCGAACCTACCTTGCGCGCCAATACCTTACCTACCCGTTTCACATCACCCGGCTGTTCTACCTGGACCCGGCCTGGCCGGATTTGGCCACGCTGTATGTGTCCTCGGCTTCGGGCGGGCTGTTCCAGGGGGACCGTCTTTCGTTGGATATCACCGTCGCGTCCGGCGCTTCGGCGCACGTGACCACCTCCTCCGCCACCAAGGTTCATAGCATGGAGCGCGACCACGCCGTCCAGTCCATAAAATTGCATGTGGGGAAAACCGCTTACCTGGAATACCTCACCGAACCCACCATCCTCTTTCCCCGCTCCAGCCTGAAGTCGACCCTGGCGCTGTCCATTGAAGACGACGCATGCGCCCTGATCGGCGATTCTTACCAGACCCATGACCCCGCCGGGACCGGCGGCGCGGTATTCAACGAACTGTTCAATGAAGTTTCCATCGGCAAGGGCGGCGAGCTTCTGGCGCTCGATCGCATGCGGGTCAGCGGAGACGCCGACATCATCTCCACGCCCGGCCTGACCGGCGCGCGGTTCAATCAGGCCGCTATTTATTTCGTGTATGATGGAAAACCGGCGGATTTTCTTGCCACCGAAATGCGCAAGGCTCTGGCTGACGCGAAGGACGTTTATGCGGGAGCCTCCACCCTGCCCGGCAGGTGTGGCGCGTACGCGCGAATGTTGTCCGACGATTCCCTGGCCTTGCGAAAGGCGTTCATGAAGGTGTGGGCCGCGTGCCGGGAAGTCGCGTCAGGAAGGCCCATGACGGTGTATCCGAAGTAATGGAAAATACCGGCGGGGAAAACCTTGCGAGGGAATCTCTTCCCTCGCGCTCCCTGCGGGAGATTTCTCGCTGCGCTCGAAATGACAGGTCGGTTGTCCGAGATGTTTGCCTGAATGCGCGGCCTTGATGAACAACCGGGGCATAGCCTCTTGTCGCTGCGCGACCGGGACAACAAGTTGTCCCGGCTGGCCGCCGAATTTAGTATTTCGTCATGCCGCGACTTGATCGCGGCATCCAGTTATTTTCATTTTTTCAGTAGAATGCCCGCCATCAAGATTGGTGGGGGCGAAAGATTTTTCGCCCCTACATTCGAGGGGAACGCCAAGGCCGTAAGCCTCAGGACACGGGCATTAAGGTCACAACTCTTTTCTCGTCATGCCGCAACCTGTCCTCGTCATGCCCCGGCTTGATCGCGGCATCCAGGCATTTCTTCCCGTCTCGGGGGACGCGACAGCCCCGCAATTCTTTTCTTTACTTCGCCTCACCCGCCCAGCGTCACAAGTCGTTCCCGTACCGTCTTCAATTTCGTTTCGGCGGCCTCTCTTATCTTCTGAAGTCCCTCGCTGTATTGCGCGTCCTGTTCAACCTTGGGTTTTACGGCCGAACCGCCGATGCCGGCTTTGTTCAGGTTCCGCAGGATACGATTTTCCGCGCGGGAATATAATTCATCACACCGCGAATTATATTCTTCGAGGATAACGCGAGCGTCTTCCAGGGGGGCTGACGATTGCTCGCCGAACCAGGCTTTCAGGTCATCGAGGGCAACGCTTTCGTCCATGTCCGGGGCGAGCGTATCTAGAAATTGTCGGGACAGGTATTTTCGGACCAGTTCGGGAGACGCCTCGTCGGTTTTGGCGGCTTCGGCTTCGAGGTCCGTAAGCCGCAGGAGGCCCTGCCTGAATCGCAGAAACAGCCCCTTGGCCCGCTTTTCAGCCTTTTCATCCCGGAGCCGCTGCTTTTCCTCGTCGCTCAGGGTCATGCCGCGCGTTCGTTCCAGAGCCAGTTCCAGCGTGCTCTTGATTTCACCCATGGTCGAGTTCCCTCAAAAAACAAACGGCCCCCTTGCCAAAACAGTAAGGAGGCCGATCATTGCTTCATGGTTTTCGGCGTATCAGTAGGCTTCTTCTTCCAGATCCACGCCAAATTTTTCAAACTGCTCATCCCGCATGGCATGAGCCGCTTCGATTTCTTCCTCGCTCCACTCCTCATAATCAAGGGATTCGGCCACAAGTTCCCAAATGTACATGGTTTCGATACCCAGATTGTACTCTTTGGTAAGGCTCTTCATAATCTGGTCACGGCAGTTATGGCAGGGCGCCACCACCAGCTCGGCGCCGGTATTTCTGATCTGTTCGGCTTTTTTGCGCCCGTAATAAATGCGTTCTTCGGGGTAGGGCATGGCCCACGCGCCGCCGCCCGCGCCGCAACAATAGTTATTCAGCTTGGTGGGCGACATTTCGATAAAGTTGGGCGCGCATTGCTGGGAGATCCACCGGCTCTCCTCCATGTAATGCTGTCCGAACATCATCTGCGATTTCCGGCCATAGTTACAGGGATCGTGCACGGTCATGGGGTGCGTGTGCTTGCTGGGATCCACCTTGATGCGCCCGCTTTCGATATAGTACTTCAGCAGGTCGAACACGCTCCAGATTTTGAAGTTTTCCATTTCCTTCCGAATACCACTTTTGCAGACCAAGCCTGGTCGCGAAATAGGCGTGGCCTCACTCGGGTAGGAGGAGGTTGGGAATTTTCAAATCCATCATGTGCTCCACGATCCGTCCGGTAATTATCTTCATGGACGCGTCGTCACCGGAGAACAAGCCCCAATTGACTCCTTCCCAGTTTTCCGATGTGGTGGTCCAGTCTTCCTTTGCGGCGTAGAAGATCTTCCACCAGAACTTCATGTCGTCCGGCTCGCCGAAGGGCTCCTTGGAGTTGATGGTAACGAGGAAGTTGGCGCCTTCCTTGTCCACGGGCACATAAAAGCCGGGGAATCCGTCATCTTCCATTTCCACTCCCAGCTCGCCGAGCAGGAACAGGAAGTCGTCCTTGGGAATACCAAGGTTGTTGCCGCGATCCAGACACATCTGGACGCCCTTGTGAATCGGGCCGGGCACCTTGGCCCGTTCCCGCATTCCGCGAGCGGCGCGCATGACGGCCTGAATCTTGACGCCCATGGGGCATGCGGCTTCGCACCGTCCGCAGATGGTGCACACCCAGGGGAAACGGGAATCGATGATTTCCTGATCCATTCCCAGGGCGGCCATGCGGATTATCTTCCTCGGATCCAGCCCGTCAACGCCACTCACCGGGCATCCACCTGCGCATGTGCCGCAGGTTAAGCAAACATCAGCCCATGAGGGATCAATCCTGAGTTTGCTGTTTTTCCGATCAATCTTCAGTGGCTCCATAAATAGGTTCTCCTTAAACGATGGCAAATTTTTCAGCCAAACGACTGATTAGTCTAGGACGCCCCCCCACCTCTGTCAAGTATTAATACTCCTTGGGCATTTTGTTCAGCTGAGCCAGAGTGAACACCGGGCCGTCCTTGCAGACATATCTCCGAGCCGATGTTGCACCTTCCGCATATCCCGATGCCGCATTTCATCCTCATTTCCAGACGACATGATGATCTGTTCGGGAGCAAAGCCCAGCCGTTCCGAACACCGGCTGAGTAAACCTGATCATAACCGGGGGTCCGCACACCAGGGCGTAGGTGTTGTCCGGGTTCGGCGCGACTTCTTCGGTGACCGCGGGCACAAACCCCACCCGATGCTTCCAGGTCGGATCCTGCGTGGAGTCCACGGTGAGATACATATCGATATCGTCCCGTTGCGCCCATTCCTCGATCTCGTCCTTGTACAGCAGCATGCCCGGCGTGCGCGCGCCGTAGATAACCTTGATTTCCTTGAACTTGGGACGGTTATCCGGGTGCAGCATATAGACTGATGCTCGACCTCAGCGTGGTGAAGGCGAAACCGCCGCCGATGATCACCACGTTCTTACCTTCCATTTCCTTCAGGGATACCAGTTGCCCAGAGGTCCCCGGATTCCCATGACGTCGCCTTCCTTCATGTTGTGCAGGAAGACTCGACACCAGCCCCACTTTGTTCACGGTAAAAAGCACGAACCCTTTTTCCGTGGGCGAGGACGCGATACCGATGGGTATTTCACCCTTGCCGGCTATGGACAGTTCGCCGAACTGTCCCGGAGTGTAGGCGAATTTCTCCTCATCGCCCGGGTTCTTGAACACGAATCGGAACGATTTCAGGCTCCGGTCCTCGGTCTCGGTCACGAATCTTATCAATGACAACCGGATACGGCAGATATGGATTTTCCAAGAGAAATTCTCCCTTCCTAGCGCGCTTCATAGTCGTTCATGTAGCGGAATACTTTCCGGATATCGATATTCACCGGGCAGTATTGGACGCATCGGCCGCAACCCACGCAGGCTACGCCGTTGTCATACTTGTCGACGTAATATTTGAGCTTGTGCATGAATCGCTGGCGCACCCGCTGGACCTTGTTATCGCGCGGATTGTGACCGGAGCCGTGCAGGGTAAACAGCGGAAACATGCAGGCGTCCCAGTTGCGAATCCGAGTCCCTTGATGTGCGCCGACTTCGTCCTGAATGTCGAAGCACCAGCAGGTCGGGCACAGATAGGTGCAGGTTCCGCAATTGATGCAGGAAAAGGCCACATCTTCCCAGAAGGGAGCGTTAAACAGGCCGTTCAGGTCCTGGCCGCGCAGCTTGTCGGTGGGGACTTCGGACCGGATGGAGGCCTCGGCCTTGGCCTTCAGCTCGACCGATTTCTCTTTTTCCGCCTCGCCGGCGTCTTCTGATTTCGCGCCCAGGTTCCTGAGGAAGATTTCGCCCTTCTCGGTAAACGTTTTGACCAGATAAGCGTTTCCCAGATCCACCATCATGGCGTCCAATCCTTCTTCATTGAAGGGACCGCTGCCGGTGGTGGAACAGAAGCAGGACGCGCAGGGATCGTTGCACGCCAGCCCAACAAGCGTGCTGGCTTCAAACCTCTTCAGCCAGAATGGGTCCCGGTACTCCGGGCCGTCAAAGTTCAGCTTGACCAGCTGGATGGCCTTGGCGTCGCACGGACGAATGCCCACGATGGCCCGAGGGCCGATCTCGCGGGGCACTTCCTTGACCACGTTGGCGTCGCTGTCGGCGGGGTCCAGGGAATATTCGAACATCCGCTCCGACTGCGGCTGGATCAGCCCCTTGGGCGACAGGCGTGTGTTCTGGAAATTGAAGTCCGGCTCGACGCCTTGTTCCAGTTTCCGGTAATTATGGAATTCCCCTTCATTGACCGGCGCGTACACCGTCTGCGCGCTCGCAAGCTTCTTGAGGCCTTCCAGGAACTGCTCTTTGGCTATAATTTTCTCACTCATGAGTCATTCCCGTCGCTATTTGATAAATTCGTTGGGATCATCCGGGCGGTAGACATCAAGCGGCGGCCGGTTATCGATACTCATACCCGTTTCCCAGCCGAAAAGCTCGAGTGCGTCCTTTTCCAGTTTCTTGGTGAACGTGCGGACCTTGATCCCCACCGGGCAGGCCCGTTCACACGCGCCGCAGTCCGTGCATCGTCCCCCCAGGTGATAGGCCCTCAGGAAGTGGAAGGTCATGGTGTCCGTGGGGTCCAGGCTCTTGCCCACCCACTGGGGCGTGGATTCGTCCACGAAGCAGGTGGGACAGTAACATTGCGGACAGGCGTTCCGGCAGGCGTAGCAACGGATACAGGGTTCTATCAGCTTGGAGAAAAACTCGTGCTTGGCTCGCCGGGTCCATGGATTCGATTTTGCGAACGTCCTCGTACCGGTCCACGTCCTTCTGTTCCTCTACCGGCTCGGCGACCATTTCGTCATAGATCACCGGGTTGCGATGGATGCAGATCGCGCAGTTGGCTTGCAGGAATTCGTTGCGGTCGAGCTTTTGTTCGCCCTGGGAGCTTTTCACCGTTATCTGTTCCCCGTCTTCGGTCACTTCCAGGATCTCACCCTCGACCGAAGCGCCGACTCGGCGGCGGTCGATCATGCCTTGGCAGGGAACGCCCACGATATAGAGCTGCTCCTTCTTGATCTGATTTTCCACGATATGGGTGACGATATTGCGGGAATCACAGCCCTTGGCGACGATACCGACGCGGTCTTTCCGTTTGGTGATATAGTTGGCCAGGTTGATGCCGCAATTGGAGTCCCACCACAGCTCGTCCACCTTGGAGGCGTCGCTGATGAGCACGGGCTCGCTCATCATGGGAACGGTTCCTTTTCGAAAGCCGATGAACACATCGACCTTGCCCTCGGAGAGCAGCCCGCGCGCCGCTTCGCGTATTTTTTCGACGTAATCGATCATCTACGCCACCTTCGCTTCATTCTTGATGTAATATTTGGCCGGACCCAGGGCTTTCACGGCTTCGGTTACCTTGCTGACCACGTCCTGGAATTTGGTGGCCTCCGCCGAGGACACCCAGGAGAAATGCAGCCGTCCCGGTTCGATGCCGATATATTCGATCATGTCATTGCAGCAGCGCGAATTTCCGCCGCGCGTAATAGTTTCCCGATATGTAATGGCAGTCGCCCGGATGGCACCCGGAAACCCACACGCCGTCGGCGCCGTGCCGGAAGGCCGCCAGCACGAACTTCGGGCTCATGCCGGCCGGTGCAGGGCACGCGGATCACTCTGATATTGGGCGGATATTGCAGCCGGCTTACGCCCGGCGAGATCGGCCCCGCCGTAGCTGCACCAGTTGCAGAGAAATGCCACTATTTTCGGTTCCCAATCGCTCATTCTGGAGCACTCCCTCTATCTGATATTTAAACCGCGTCGATCTGCGCGAATATCTGGCCGGCGTCGAAACCCTTCAGGCTGATGGCGCGCCGAACGGCAGGAAGCCACGCACATGCCGCACCCTTTGCACAGAACCGGGTTGATCGACGCCTTGCCGGATTTCTGATCCAAGTGACGGCGCCGAGTAGGGGCATACCGAGACGCACACGCCGCATTCCGAACAAAACGCCGGTCTGACCGACGCCACTTCTCCGCTGACATGAATCTTCTGTTTGGCCAGCAGGGTGATGGCTCGGGAAGCCGCGGCCTGAGCCTGGGCCACGGATTCGTCGATGGGTTTCGGATAATGAGACAACCCGCAGAGGAACACGCCGTCGGTGGCGAATTCCACCGGCCGCAATTTGGCGTGCGCTTCCACCAGGAATCCGTCTTCGTTCATCGGCACCTTGAAGAACTGGGCCAGTTGCTCGTCCCTCGGCGGCGATTATGGCCGAGGCCAGCACCAGCATGTCGGCGTCGAGTCTCACCGGCGTTCCAGCACGTGGTCTCGTGAACTCGATGGACAGTCCGCCGGGATTGGCGCTGCACCCTGGGTTTGCGATCCAGGTTGTAGCGGGCGAATATCACGCCCGCTTCGCGGGCCTGCTTGTAGAGAAGCTTCCGTTCGCCGTAGGTGCGGATATCGCGGTACAGGATATACACGTCCGTATCCGGGATTGCGGTGTTTGAATTCCAACGCGCTTTCCACACTGTGGGTGCAGCACACGCGGCTGCAGTAGGGACGCTGGGTTCCCGCGATCCCACGCACTGGATAAAGGCCACCGCATTGGTGCCTTTGAGTCGAGGCAGAATCCTCGATGAACAACCGGTCCAGCTCCAGGCTGGTCAGCACGCGTTCATTCTGTCCGTACAGGTATTCGTCGGCTTCAGTTCGCTTCCGCCCGTGGCGACGATGGCCACGCCGTGATCCACCGACGCTTCCTCGCCGCCCTTAACCAGCGCGGTGGTGAAGTTGCCGACGAATCCGCCCACGTCTTTTATGGTCGGCGCCGGTGTGCACCACAATGTTGGGATTGCTCTTCACATCGGCCATGATCTGTTTGAGTTAGTCCTGGATGTCTTCGCCTCTCCAGGTCCTGAACAGGTTGCGCGCCTGGCCGCCGAGTTCGTCCTTCTTCCACCAGATGGTTTTGTAGCCCTGATCGGCCAGGAACCGGCGCCGCGGTCAGACCGGCCATGACCGCCGCCGATGACCAGCGCGTCCTGATGAATGGTCAGTTCGTTTTCCTGCAGCGGTTCCAGCAGCGCCACCTTGGCCACGGCCATGCGCACCAGATCCTTGGCTTTTTCCGTGGCTGCGACCGGGTCGTCCGCGTGCACCCAGGAATCCTGGTTGCGGATGTTGGCCATTTCGAACAGGTATTTATTGAGGGACCGGCGACTGCAGCGTCTCCTGGAACAGCGGCTCGTGCGTGCGGGGCGTGCACGCCGCCACCACGACCGGTTCAGGCTTTTCTCCTTGATGATGCTCCGCCATCTTGTCCTGCGTATCCTGAGAACAGGAATAGAGGTTGGTGTCCACGTATTCCACATAGGGCAAGGTCGCGGCGTACTCCTTGCACCGCCATCACGTCGACGACGCCGGCGATGTTGATTCCGCAGTGGCACACAAACACGCCCACCCTCGGGCGCTCGCCCATGATGCTCCGTTTCGGACTACCTGGACCGCTTCCTTGGTTCGGGTGTCCCGCGCGGAGGAAAGCATGCCGCCCGCCGAAGCGGCCGCGGCGCTGGCTTCCATGACCGATTGCGGAATGTCCTTGGGTCCCTGGAACGCGCCGCACACGTACACGCCCTTCGCGGGTGGTGGCCACCGGGTCGAAGAGGACGTGGTCAGCGCGAAGTTGTCTTCATTCAGGCCGATCCCCAGCCGGTCGGCCAGTTCCTATCAGTTCGGGGGGTGTTTCCAGCCCGACGGACAGCACCACCAGGTCGAAGTTCCTGCGAAGCGCGCCGCTCTCGGTCACATAGGAGATAGCCAGATCGTCGGCGTCTTCGGCTGGTTCGATGGAATGGACGCTGACCGGACGAACCGGACGCCATGCTCGTCCTGAGCCCGATTGTAATAGCGTTCGAAATCCTTGCCATGCGTCCGCATGTCCATGAAAAAGATGGTCGCGTCCAGATCCTTCTGGCTGTGCTCCTTGGCGATCACCGCTTCCTTGATGGCGTACATGCAGCACACGCCGGAACAGTAGGCATGGTCGCACTTGTTTATTTCACGCGATCCCACGCACTGCAGCCAGGCGATTCTTTCCGGCTCCTTCTTGTCGGACGGCCGGGTGAGATGACCCATGGTGGGGCCGGAAGCGGAAAGCAGACGTTCGAATTCCAGACTGGTGATGACGTTGGGATGACTGGCGTAGCCGTAGGTTTCAAAGGATGACGGATCAAAGGCCTTGAAACCTGGGGCGAGAATGATGGAGCCCACGTCCAGGTTCAGCGTTTCCTCTACCTGCGCGTGGGATTCCAGCGTTACCGCCTTCGGTCCGCAGGCTTTGACGCATTCGTAGCATTCGCAGCACCCGCCGCAGTCCAGACACCGGGCGGCTTCTTCCCGAGCGGTTTGTTCGTCCACCAGCAGCGAGACTTCTTCAAAGGAATGGGCTCGCGCCTCCACCGGCAGGGTGGGAACGGTCATGCGCGCTTTTTCCGGATGTCTTCAGGGATTTCCTTCCAGTCGGTTCCGAAGGGCCGGTCGTTCTCCAGTTCTTGCGGGAGCTCCTGGCCTTCCAGGTACATGCCGATATATCGGGCGGACCGCTTACCGGCGTCCACGGCTTCGATAACCGTCGCCGGGCCGGTTACCACGTCGCCGCCCGCGAACACGCCTTCTTCGCCGGTCATGAAGCAGCCGGGGTTGATCTTCACGAAGTTCCACGTGGAAACTTCCACCGAGTCGTCATCGCCCAGAAAATTCAGGTCGGGCTCCTGCCCGATGGCGGGAATAATGTAGGAGGCCTCGATGAAAAATTCCGAACCCTGCATGGGAATCGGTTTGCGCCTTCCGGTGGAATCCGGTTCCGTCAGCTTGGTGCGGATGCACTCGATGCCGGTAGACCGCGCCGTTCGCGCCCGAATCTTGAGCGGAGCCACGAGGAAATGGATCTGAACCCCTTCCTTCATCGTCTCTTCGACCTCTTCCTCTTCGGCGAGCATTTCCTTCTGCGAACGGCGATAGATGATATGGACCTCTTCGGCCCCCAGCCGTTTGGCCACCCGGGCAGAGTCTATGGCCGAATGGCCGCCGCCGATGATCACCGCCTTGCCGGAAAGAGCTTCAGCTCGCCCATATGGACCTGTTCCAGGAATGTGATGGCGTCCATGACGCCTTCCAGTTCCTCTCCGGGAATCCGCAGATCCAGACCTCTCCAGGCGCCCACGCCCAGGAAAACGGCGTCTGCTGTGCTCTTTTGATTTCGGCGAAGGAAATGTCCTTGCCGACCCGGACATTGGTCTGTATTTCCACGCCGTAGCGTTTGATGTTTTCAATCTCGTTGTCCAGCACCGTTCGCGGCAGCCGGTGTTCGGGAATGCCGTAGCGCATCATGCCGCCCGCTTCGGGCATGGCTTCATAAATGATGCTCTTGTAGCCCTGCTGCGCCAGAAAATAGGCGGCGGTCAACCCGGCCGGACCCGATCCCACGATGGCCACGCTTTTGCCGCGCGGGTGATTCCGGGACGGGAATGGTGCTCAGGTCGGTGTGGTCCGCGGCGATCCGCTTCAGTTCGCGGATGGAAACGGCCTCGTCCACTTCGGCCCTGCGGCAGCTTTTTTCGCAGGGGTGAGGGCACACGCGTCCCAGCACGCCGGGAAGCGGAAGATCCCGCATGATGATCTCGATGGCCTCGCGATACTTGCCCATCTTGACCATGGCCATGTATCCCTGCACGTTCAAGTTGGCGGGACAGGCCTGATTACAGGGGGGACGGTCCTTTTTCTCGATGGAGTAAGCGCCGGGGATGGCCTGGGCGTAAGTCTTGAACGTGGCTTTGCGTTCGCCCAATCCCTGTCAAACTCACTGGGGCGCGATGACGGGGCAGACCGTCGTACAGTCCGCGCACGCCGTGCACTTGTACATATCTATATAGCGGGGCTGTTTCTTTACCTTGACCTGAAAATTACCAGCCTCGCCATTTATTTCCTCAACTTCCGAACACGTGATTAACTCTATATTTAGATGCCGGCCGACCTCGACCAGTTTTGGAGAGATAATTCACATTGCGCAGTCATTGGTCGGGAAAGTCTTGTCCAGTTGGGCCATGACACCGCCGATGGCCGGTGATTTTTCGACGAGGTATACATAATATCCGGAATCGGCAAGATCCAGAGCCGACTGCATCCCAGCGATGCCTCCACCTGACCAAGACTGAACCAACTACTTGCTTTGACATGTTAACTCCTTTGGATACTCATACGTAGAGAGTTAGTACATTATTTCACATAGTCGACCCTAACATATGACTATGTTTCTTGCTTGTCAACAACCATTTTGGAAGCGAAAAAATTCACTAAGTATCGAACAATTAAAGACAAGATTCACTCCGGGAGGTTTAAATTTCACGCGAAATTAGCTTTGGAGCGGTTGGTATGACGAGCCCCCGCGGAGACCGGTTCAAAAGGTTGGATTATAGATTTCGCTTCGGACCGGAGGTTATCCTTTCCGGGGCTCGATGACCACTTCGTCCCTTCCCGCCAGTTCCTTCAGATACACGTTGATGGTTTCGTCGTCGGACACGTTGCGCTGCAAGGCCGTATATTGCGCGCAAATGGGAAGCTGTCGGCCCCCTCGATCCACCAGCGCCAGCAGATCGATACTCTTGGGCCGCCCGAAGTCGATCAGCGCGTCCATGGCGGCGCGGATGGTGCGTCCGGTAAAGATGACGTCGTCCACCAGGAGGACATCCCTGTCGTCTATGGAAAAGGGAAGCTCCGTTTTACCCACGATGGGGGCCGCGCCGATGCGGGTCCAGTCGTCGCGATAGAGCGTGATGTCGATAATGCCCGTGGGGACATTGATTCCGGATATTTCGCGGACCAGCTTCTGGAGGCGCTTGGCGAGATACGCGCCACCGGTGCGGATTCCGATGATGACCAGCGACCGCAGATCGGCCGGGCGCTCCGCGACCTGCATCGCCAGCCGCCGGAGTTCAACGCTCATCTCCTCGGAATCGAGCAATATTTCTCGGTGTTCGGATTCTTTAGGTTCAGGCTGCATACAGTCCTCTGGAAAATCCACTTTGTATCAGAAGCAGTGGAAACTTACAAGATTTTATTGGGCTTCACGCCGCGATTCCACCATTCTTGACGGCAAATTTACCGGTCAGGATATTTTTCATGGTTTTTTAACCATTCTCTTACGTTGTCGGCCACGCGAATAAAAAAGGACCCCGATCAGGGGCCTCATGAACGCGTTCATGCGACGATTAGATTGCAAGGAAGGCGCCGTAGCGGCCTGATAATTGAGGGATTTTTTGAAGCGTCCGACCGGCGGGCGCGCCTGCGTTGGTCGGGGCTGTCAGCCGAAAACGGCCTGGGACAGGAGCTTTCGTTTCAGGGTGAGCTTTTCGGGGTTCAGTCCTTCGACGATGTTGATCATTTCCTTACGGGCGGCTCCGAACTGGGAGAGTCGCACTATTTCCGGGTTGAGCCGCCGCATGTTTTTATCCAGCATGATCTTTACCGTCGGCGTCAGCGGATTGGCCGGGTCCGCCTCGATGACGATGGCGTAATGGCCGTTGGTGAGTTTCACGAAACTGCCCACCGGATAGATGCCCAGACATTTGATGAAACGCTCCATTAAATCGTAATAGTAGCGTTCCTTCCGTTCCAGATACATGGTTTTCAGGGCGAAATGAGGATCGACGGCGCGGCGGTAGGCCCGGTCGGCCGTGAGCGCGTCATAGGCGTCGACAATGCTCACCATGTTGGCGGCCTTGCTGATCTGAGCCCCGTGCAGAGCCGAGGGGTAGCCCCCTCCATCGTATCGTTCGTGATGTTCGAGTATAACCCGGAGCGCCCTGTCGTTCAGATCGGTGTTGCCTTGCATGAGCCGGTAGCCGCTGTGCGGATGTTTTTTTACAATCTCGAATTCCTTTTGCGTCAACTCGCCGGGCTTCTTGAGGATTTCATCGGGAATCCTGAACTTCCCGATGTCGTGGAAAAGCCCCCCGATGCCCAGATCGTATAAATCCTTTCTCCGCAATCCGAGACTCTTGCCGAAAACCACGGACAAGGCGGCCACGTTGACACTGTGGGTGTAGGTGTACTCTTCGTGCGAACGCAGATTGGCCAGGATGGACAGGGCGTTGGAGTTTCTGAAGACGCTTTGGATGATCCCGTCTATCAGCGGCCCGGCTTCCTTGTAATCGATGGTCCTGCCGGCTCGCGCGTCATGAAAAAAGTCCCGAACGAATTGAGTGGCGCTGGAATAGAGCGCCCGGGCCGTCTCGACTTCCCGGCTCAGAGGAATCGCTTCCACGGACTCGGGCGGTGGGCTCGCTTCTTCGGGAACATCGGGCTCGAGGGCTTGCGGGGCGGGATTTTGAACGGCTCGAGGCTTGGAATCGGCGAGAAAGACGGGATCGATCACGTCCAGGCCCAGTTCGGTGTTGATAAAGATTTCCCTGACCCCGGCCGACTGTAATTTTCGTAGTTGTTTATTTGTCTCTACTATTTTTTGTTTAGAAAATAAAAAAGGATGCTTGAGCCACGAAGAATCCAAACGCTCAATATACATCCCCACCCGTAAATCATGTATGTCGATTTTTTTTATCATACTCGAGACGGCGGTTTTACACCCTCGAAACGTTCATATCCCGTTAATCGCTTACACCAAATTTTGTCATGACCATGATATTTCGTCGATTGCGCAAGGCTGCGCGAATATATGGATATAGATGAAACTCTTCCTTTTATCTATTATCATAGATCGGATAAGAACAATTTTACATAAGCATTATTGTAATTATGATAGGATTTAAAGATAATAAAGGTAATATTCCAGACAACGCATGTAGGTTTTGAGAGAGCCGCGGCCGGAGGTCCACGCCTCAAGGGCGTTTTGTCCCATCCGCCGGGCATGGCGGGGATCTTCGAGCGTTTTTTTCCACTCCTCGTAGAGTTGTTCGCCGTCGCGTACGGTTCGGGCGCCGCCCGATTCAAGCAGCAGTCGGCTGACCTCCGGGAAGTCCTCCATGTGCGGGCCGAAGAACACCGGCTTTTGCTGAGCGGCGGGCTCCAGGGGATTGTGCCCCCCGTCCCGGATCAGGCTGCCACCCACGAACGCGGCTTCTCCCACGGCGTAGGTTTTTTTCAGCTCGCCCATGGTGTCCATGATCAGGACCACGCCCGGCTGTCCGTTCGCCACGGAAGAACGCCGGGCGCAGGAAAACCCCATCCCGGCGGCCAGGGCAAACACACGGTCCGAACGGCGGGGATCGCGGGGCGCCACGACCAGCCGCAGGGAAGCGTCCTTTTCGTACAGCCCTTGAAACGCCCGGAAAACTATTTCCTCCTCCCCTTCGTGGGTGCTCCCCGCGACCAGAATCCGAACCGACGACACGTCCCATCCGAACGATTGCGCCAGTTCCCGGCGCTCTTCGGGAGAAAGGGTGTGATAATCCTGATCGCATTTGAGGTTTCCGCCCACCAGGACGCGGTTTTCATCGGCCCCCATTTCGATCATCCGTTGGGCGTAGACCGGCGCCTGAACGCCCACCACCCGGAAGAGATTGAGCACGGGCGCCATGTAGAAGCGAACGCGGCGGTAAAAACGAAAGGAGCGTTCGGACATGCGGCCGTTGGCCAGCAGCGCCGGGATGTTTTCTTTTTGCAGGCCCCAAAGCAGGTTTGGCCATATGTCGGTTTCCACAAGGACGTACAGGCGCGGACGCAGGCGCTTCAGAACCCGCGCCACCGCCGGATAAAAGTCCAGCGGGGCGTAAAAGAGGTCCCGGGCCACGCCCGTGAGTTCGCGCCTGGCGATATCCAGCCCGGTTTCCGTGGCCGCGCTCACCACCACCGGAATGTCGGGATGTTCTTCATGGAATTTGCGGATCAGGGGGACGGCGGAAAGAATCTCCCCCACCGAAAGGGCGTGAAACCAGACGGGCCGGGGCGCTTCCGGTGGGGCCTGGGGGGAAGAACCAGCCCCAACCGACCCAGGAACGAACGGCGATACTTGTGTCCGCGCAGCAGCCGGAAACAGAAGATCGGAAGCGCGCAGACAAGCCCCACGCTATAGAGTATGTTGTAGGCAAGCCGCAGCATGAATGGCGCTCGCATCGCCGGAAAAAACAGGCGGCCGTCGTGATCAGGAGCCCGTCGCGGCGCTTTCGGAGTCCGCGGGATAGGCGTATTTTTCCTGTTTAAACTGCATTTCGTGCAGCTTGTAAGTATTCGCCCGCGTCTGGCCAGCAGTTCGTCGTGTGCTCCTTCCTCCACGATCCGGCCGCTCCGATGACCACAATGCGGTCGGCGTTGCGGATGGTGGAAAGACGATGGGCGATCACCAGGGTGGTGCGGCCCTTCATCAGGTTCTCCAGCGCCTTCTGCACGTACAGCTCCGATTCGGTGTCCAGAGACGAGGTGGCTTCGTCCAGGATCAGGATGGGCGCAGTTCTTGAGCAGCGCCCGGGCGATGGCCACCCGCTGGCGCTCCCCGCCGGAAAGCCGAACGCCCTGTTCGCCGATAACGGTGTCGAACCCCTGCGGAAGGCGCTGGATGAAATCGAAGGCGTAGGCGGCTCGCGCCGCTTGCTCCACTTCTTCCCGCGGTTTGTTGATGTCGCCGTAGGCGATATTGTTATATATGGTGTCGTTGAACAGGATGGTCTGCTGGGTGACCACCGCGATCTGTTCCGGCGTAGCGAGCCAGATGGTGACGAACGGATATCCGCGCCGTCGATGGTGACCGCGCCGTCGTCCACTTCATAGAACCGGGGGATCAGGTTGACCAGGGTGGTCTTTCCGCCCCCGCTGGTTCCCACCAGGGCCACGATCTCCCCCGCCTTCACGTACCAGATCGACGTTCTTCAGCACCGGTCTTTCGTCATAGCCGAAGGTCACATTCTCCAGCCTCGATGGCTGTCTGTATGGGCCGCAGTTCCTGCGCGTCCGGGCCGTCCTCGATTTCGGGCTCGGTGTCGAGCAGCTTCGAAAACGCGGATGCCGCCGCCATGCCTTCCTGAATCATGTTGTTGATGCCGCTGAGCCGCCGCACCGGTTCATACAGCAGCAGCAGCGCGGTGAGAAAGGAAAAGAAACGGCCGGGCGTGGAGACCCCGGTAAAAACCTGATAGCCGCCGTACCAGATGATCACCGCGATGCCGATGCCGCCCAGAAACTCCATGAACGGCGATGAGATGGCCCGCACCGTAACCTGCTTCATGACCAATCTGAACAGCCGCTCGTTTTCCTTGCCGAAGCGCTGCTTTTCAAACTCCTCCATGCCGAAGGCCTTGACGATGCGGTGGCCGCTGATGGTTTCCTGCAGACAGCGCGGACATGGAGCCCAGCGTCGCCTGATTCTTGCGGCTGATCTTCCGCATGCGCTGCCCGAACTTCACGATGGGGATGATGGCCAGGGGAAATACCACCATGGCGATGATGCGCCAGCTTCCAGTCCCGGATGAAACACGACCATCACCAGCCCCACGATGGAGAAGCTTTCCTTCAGGACTCCGGTCACGGCGCTGGAAACCGCGTTCTGTATCAGGTTCACGTCGTTCGTGATGCGGCTCATGAGCACACCGGTGGGAGTTTTGTTCGAAAAAGGAAAGCGAAAGGCTTTGCAGTTGATCGTACAGGCGCTGGCGCAGAGTCGCCACCACGCTTTGCCCCACGAAACTGATCAGGTACACCGAGCCGTAGGAAAAGAGCCCCTTGAACAGGAACAGCATGACGATGGCGAACGGCAGCAGGTTGAGCATGGTCTCCTTTTTATGGACAAAGATATCGTCCATGACCGGCTGGACCATCCACGCCATTAAGCGCGGTAAGGGCCGCAACCCCCACCATGCAGACCATGGCCATGAGCCAATCTCGGCCAGTGAGGCTTGACCAGTTCCAGGACTCGTTTGTAGATTATGTTTTCGTTTTTGCGCATCGATTCATCAGGGCAGGAGACGGCCCTTGGCGGCTTCTTCCGCCGCTTTGTTTCCGAGTTTTCCCGGATCTCCCGATAGGCGGCCAGTATGTCCGCCCGCTGCCGGGGTCGCGCAACCAACTCCGAACATTCGCGGGCGAGATTGTCGGGGTTGGCCCGATCTTGAATCAATTCCTGAGCCATTTTCCGGCCGGCGATAAGATTGACGATACCGATATATGGCACGCGTATCAACACCCGGCCGATGAGGTAACTCAGTGGCTCAAGCGCGATAGGCGATCACCATGGGCACGTCCAGAAGCGCGGTGTGCAGGGTCGCGGTTCCCGAGGTCACCATGGCCGCGTCGCAGGCGCTCACGGCCGTTTCGAAATTCGACTCCACCACGGTCGCCCGAACGGAGACCCGCTCCGTCCAGCGGTCACATTTCCCGCATTCCAGAGTTCCGGCCAGGGGAATCACGAATCGCGCGTCCGGGTATTGGGAGGCGATGATTTCGGCGGCCTTCAGCATGACCGGGAGCATGGAATTCATTTCGCTTTTCCGACTGCCGGGCAAAAGCCCGATGACCAGATCGGATTCTTGCAGCCCCAGTGTTTTCCGCGCTTCTTCCCGCCTCGGGCTCCGGCTCACGCGTTCGGTGAGCGGATGGCCGACGTATTCGGCGTCCACGCCCCGCCCGCGATAGAATTCCTCTTCAAAGGGGAAGATCACCAGCATCTTGGAAACCGTCCGGGCGATTTGCGGACCCTGCCGCGACGCCACGCCCACACCTGGGGACTGATAAAATAGAGCACGGGAATGGAACGTTTCCGGCCTGTTGGCCACCGGCAGGTTCACTTCCGGGAAATCGATGAGAATGACCAGGTCGGGCCGGCGCTCGGTCCAGCGCCCTTTTTATCCAGGAGTAGGCCGTAGTAGACCCTGCCCATCGCGCCCAGGGTTTCCGATGTGCCCATTACGACAGGCCGACATGTCGATGTCCGTTCCACCCCGGCGGCGCGCAATTCTCCTCCGCCCACGCCGAATATCTCTACATCGGGAACTCTCGCCGTGATTTCTCTGACCAATGCCGGCGCCATGCTGGTCGGCCGAGGCCTCACCCGGCCACTATCAGGATCCGGGACGCCAATATCCGATGTCTCCCCGTACGTGTTGTAGACCTGGCTTTCTTCCAGCCTTTGGCGATCTGCTTCACCACTTCCAGCGAAACCTTTAAAGCGCCTTGCGCGCCCGTGTGGCCCCGTCCACCAGAGGCGGCGTGCTGTCGCGCGCCGATTCCGCGAAAGCGCCAATTCGTCTTCCAGCGCGTCCCGTTCTTCATAAGTTTTTTGTTCCGGCAGGCATCTATGAGGCCGCTGGAGCTCGGTCCCGCCGGCGACCTTCTTGACCATGGTCATATCCCGCTTGGCGTAGTCCACCGACAGATAGGCGTTGGGCTGAAAAACCCGGATCTTGCGCATGGTCTTCATGGAAATCCGGCTGGCGGTGATGTTGGCCACGCATCCGTTGGCGAACACCAGCCGGGCGTTGGCGATATCGATGCGAGACGTCATCACCGGCACGCCCAGCGCGTGGATGGAGATGATTTCCGATCCCACCAGGCTCAGGATGATGTCCAGGTCGTGGATCATCAGATCCAGCACCACGTCCACGTCGACGCCCGCTCCTTGAAAAATCCGAATCGGTGGGATTCGATGAACATGGGGTAGTCGATGGCTTCCGCATCGCCATGACCGCAGGATTGAATCGCTCGAGGTGGCCCACCTGGAGGATGAAGACCTTTTTTTCCGCGGCGAGTTCATGAGTTCGTCGGCCTCGTCCAGGCTTCGGGTTATCGGCTTTTCTATGAATACGTCAATGCCGGCGTTCAGAAATTCCTTGGCCACGGCGATAATGTTCGCCCGTGGGAACAGCGATGCTGACTGCGTCCACCTTTCCAGAAGATCGCGATGGCTCGGAAAAGTAGGGCGTATGAAATTTTTCGCCGATGGCCCTGCCCCGCGACTCATCGATGTCGGCGACGCCCACCAGCCTCGCGCCGGGAATCTTCGTGAACTTTTCGGCGTGGAATTCGCCCAGGTAGCCGACTCCCACCACTCCAATATTGATATCTTTCATGAATTAACGCCCACTATGATCATATCGTGTTCATCGGCGAGAGCGATCGTCTTTTCAGAGTCGAAAAAAAGCGTCTTGCCCGCTTCCACCGCCAGTATGGAGGCCTTGGCCTTGATCATGGAGTCGATGGTTTGCAAACCCACGGCGGGCATGTCAAACCGCATGTCCTGATCGGGCTTGCTCACCTTTACCACAACAGCGTCTTGCCTGGCGAGCACTCCACCGCGCAAAATGCAGGCGTCGGTTCCCTCGATGGCCTCGATGGCCACCACCGCCCCGCGCCGCACGACCACGGTCTGGCCGATGTCGAGCTTGCCCACTTCCTTGGCGATCTTGAAACCGAACTCGATGTCGCTCCAGCCCCGCTTGTTGGGTTTGCGCCGGGTGAGGACGCCCTCCCGCGCGGTCAGTTCCGGCAGGTAAATGGTAGACGCCACCACCGTAACGCCGTCTTCCTGCAACACCGAGGCGACGGTTCTGAGCACGCCGTCGTCGCGCAGTTCCTGAAGCCTGGTCAGCAGGGAGAGGCCCTTCAGATCGGGAAGCGCCTTGGAATAGAGCCTGGTCTTGGCGATGGCGCCCGCCATGATGGTTTCCTGGACGCCGGCGTCCTTGAAGACTTTAATGATCCTGCCCAGTTGCCCCAGTTTGACCCAGTGAATTTCGTCCACTTCTCGTTCGAGTTCCGCCCAGGTCTCGCCCGTATGAGCCACCGCGACCACCCGTTTACCCTGCGCCCGCGCGGCCCGGGCGGCCAGGATGGGAAACTGTCCGCTCCCCGCGATGATGCCGAAAGGGCGATCTTCCGTGGAGTTCATCTCGTCACTCCACGTTTGGAATTCGCGATAAAATCGACAAATTTTTTCACTTCGTTCAAATCCGGCAGTTCCTGGGGCGCGGTCCGCAGCGCGTCCCGGATGGTCAACCCGTCGCGAAAAAAGTGGCGATAGGTTTTTTTCAGCGCGGTGACGATTTCGGGAGAAAATTCCCGTCTTTTCAGCCCCACCATGTTGAGCCCATAGAGTCGCGCCCGGTCGCCGGCCGCCAGGGTATAGGGAGGCACGTCCTTGGTGATGGCCGATTTTCCGCCGATAAAAGCGTAGGAGCCGATCCGCACAAACTGATGCACGGCCACCAGCCCGCCCAGCACCGCGTGATCGTCAACGGTAATATGCCCGGCGAGCGTGGCGCAGTTGGACATGAGCACATTGTCGCCGATTATACAGTCGTGGGCGATGTGCGCGTAGGCCAGGATAAGGTTGTTCGCTCCGATGCGGGTCATTCCGCCGCCGCCCGCCGTGCCCCGGTTGATGGTGACAAACTCGCGTATGACGGTGGAATCTCCGATGACGAGACTGGTCGGCTCCCCCCGGAATTTCAGATCCTGCGGGACCTCCCCTATGGAGGAGAATTGATGGATGCGGCAGTTCTTCCCGATAGTTGTATAGGGCTTGATTACGACGTGGGGACCGATTTCCGAATTGGCGCCGACACTGACGTTCTCTTCAACAATACTGAAAGGACCGACCTTGACCCCCGGCCCCATCTCCGCGTCCGGGTGGACAATGGCCGTGGGATGTATTTCCATGGATCAGCTTTCTTCCCCCAGCATGGCCATCAGCTCCGCTTCGGCTACCAGCTGTTTGTCCACGAAAGCCTTTCCCAGCATTTTCCAGACTCTCCGCTTACCCGCGCGGAGCGCTTCCAGTTCAAACACGAGCTGGTCGCCGGGAACGACTTGTTTGCGAAACCGAACCTTGTCCATGCCCAGAAAAAACATGGGCTTTTGCTTGGCGTGCTCTCCCAGCGACGCGGCCGCCAGAACGCCCCCCACCTGGGCCATGGCCTCCATGATCAGCACTCCGGGCATCACCGGGTTACCGGGAAAATGGCCGGAGAAAAACGGCTCGTTATTCGTTACGTTCTTTATACCCACGCATCGTTTATCCAACTCCAGCTCGATTATGCGATCGACCAGCAAAAAGGGGTAACGATGCGGAAGTATCTGAATGATCTCTTTGTAATTCAACGGCAGTTCCATGCTCAGTCCCCCGATAACTTCTCTTCCAGTTCGCTCACCATCTTTTCCAGCGCGACCAGGCGCTTGTGCATTTCGGGCAATTTCGCTGAATACTGGGCTACCCGCAGCCATTGCCGATGCGGGATGGCCGGTGATCCCGAAATGATCTCGCCGTCCCCGATGTTCTTATGCAGCCCGGACTGCGCGCCGACCATGACCCGATCGCCGATTTTTATGTGCCCGGCGACGCCCACCTGACCTGCCAGAATCACGTTGGCGCCGATTTCCGAGCTACCCGATATTCCCACCATGGCGATGATCATGGTATTTTCGCCCACGACCACATTATGCGCGATCTGCACCAGATTGTCTATCTTGGCGCCCCGCTTGATCCAGGTCTTCCCCAGCGACGCGCGGTCGATGGCGCAATTGGCGCCGATTTCCACGTCGTCTTCTATCAGGACGGTTCCGATCTGGGGAATCTTGACGTGCCGGGCCCCGTCCTGCGCGTATGCGAAGCCATCGCTGCCGATAACCGTCCCACTATGGACGATCACCCGGTTTCCCAGGACGCAGCCGTATTTCACGGTGACGTTGGGGTGAATCAGACAGTCCTCGCCGATTATCGCGCCTTCCTCGATAACCGCGCCCGACATGATCCGGGCGCGAGCGCCGATTTCCGCGTCGGCGCCGATATAGGCCAGCGGATGAATGGCGACGCCTTCGCCCAGACGCGCGCTTTCCTCGACCACGGCCTTATCGCTGACACCGGTGGGAAAGTCGGGTTCGCGCTGGAACAGCCCGGCCACGGCGCCGTAGGCCATCCGAACGTTTTTTACCACCAGAAGCGGTTTGTCCAGTTCCTGTTCCTTGGCCACAATTATCGCGGCGGCGTCAGTGGTCCGCGCGAAGGAAGAATATTTGGGATTGTCGATAAAGGTCAGGTCATGCGGCCCGGCTTCACGGATTCCCGCGATGCCGGTAATGGCCACCGAACCGTCGCCTTTGACCGACCCGCCCACCAGCTCGGCCAACTCCTTGAGCGTCTTTTCCATAACGTCGTTCCCGCCTGCCGTCTCGCCGTTGACTTGTTCCGGCTTACTTGGAAGATTTCTTCGGACTGGGTCCCTTGGCGTCGTACTCTTTTATGATGATTTCGGTCAGATCCCCTCCGTCGGGGGCCCACAGGATACCGGCGTGTGTTTTTTCCAGGATCAGAACGAAACCGTTCTTCTTTCCATAATCGGCGATAATGTTGCCGATGTCGCCGAAAATAACTTCCTTATATTTGTTTTCTTCAATCTTCAGTTCTTCGTTGTACTCCGCGACCAACCCTTTCAGCTCGCGCACGTCGCGTTTCACTTCCAGTTCCTTCTCCTGCTTGGCCTGGGGGCTCAGCATCAGGGCCTGTTTCTCCAGGTCCCCGCGCTTCTTGTCCAGGGCGTCCTGACGTTTTTGCAGGTCGTTTTTCACTTTGTCGTTTTTCACCTTCAACGCGTCATAAGCCTTCTTTCCTTCCTTGGATTCCATCAGGCATCGTTGCAGGTCAACATAACCGATTTTGCCGGTAACGCCGTCCCCCGCGAAAGATGGACCGGTGATCAGGAAAGAAAACATGATTATGAAATTTATGGCTACAAGGTACTTCTTCATAATGATTTCACTCCTTCGGATACTGTCTCTTCAAGTTCGTTGGCTGCGCGCAGCGCATTTGTTTCAGTCTTGCGAAAGGCTTCCCTTTTAGTCGAAATGTCCCCCGATGCTGAAGTCGAAGACCGTCGAGTCTTCGTCGGGCTCCCTGTCGAGGTTGATACCGAAGTCGACCCGCAACGGTCCCATGGGCGAGAGCCACCGAAGACCAGCGCCGGCGTCGGCTCTCAGATTGGTGTAGTCCCAGTCCCATGAACTGGGATACACGTTACCTGTGTCATAAAATACCGCTCCGTACAACCCCGCGCCCTGAACCACCGGGAAACGAAGTTCGATGGTGCCCATCCACATGCTGTTACCGCCGATGCGGTCGCCGGTGGCAGGATCGACCGGGCTGACTCCATAACGTTCAAAGCCGCGCAAGGAGTCGATGCCGCCCAGGTAAAACTTTTCAAACAGGGGCAGTCCGTTTGCAGCGTTCTGGACTACCGTACCGATCCTGCCTTCCACGATACCCACTGTCCCCCATTTTAAGGGGAAGTAAGAGGAAGCGGAGAGCAGGTACCTGGTAAAACTATTGGACCCTCCAAAAGGCGTCCCCGCATGTTCCACGCCAATGGAATAAATCTGCCCTTTCGTGGGCAGGAAGAACTTATCGGTGGAATCCCAACGGAAACCGCCGCCGACCGCGCTGGTGGTGGAACTCCCTTCCTGATCCTTGATGATTTCGGCCGCGCTGTCGCTGACGTCGGTGACCTTGGCGTCCTCATAGCGATATTTCAGATCGGCCCGCAGGTATCCCCATATGGGATAGGAAGCCCTGACCGTGCCGCCAATAGCGTCTTTATTATAATCCCGGAAATCACGCACCCAGTTGTAGGCTTCGAAGGTGGTGGAGAGCGGTATGTCGAAGAGCCAGGGTTCGTTGAACAGGAGCGAAAAACGCTGGTTCCGACCGCCGATCTGGCCCGCGAACGACAATCGCTGGCCGCGGCCCATGAAGTCTCGCTGCGAAATATCGAAGATACCGATGAGTCCGTCCACGGTGCTGAAACCGGCGCCGATACTGAATGTTCCGGTTTTCTTTTCGGTAACCTCGATGCGCAGATCGAGTTTATCGTCTTCCTTGGCCTGGTTGGTCGAGATGTCGATGGTTTCGAAGAAGTCGAGCCGGTGCAAATTTTCACTGCTTCTGCGCAACGCCCCGGAACTGAACAGCTGCTGCTCTTTGACCTCCAGCTCCCGCCGGATGACCTTGTCCCTGGTCTTGGTGTTGCCGACGATGGTGATTCGGTTGAAGTATACTTTTTTGCCCTTGTTGACCTTATAGGTGATGTTGACCAGAAGATCCTGGTCGTTGATGTCCACGAGCGGATCGATGTCCGCGAACGCGTAGCCTTGGTCGGCGTACAAGTCGCGCAGGTTGAGGATGTCCTGGCTGGTGAGTTCCCGGTTGTAGATGATCCCGCTTTTTATTTCCAGGGGCGCAAGCATCTCTTCCTTGGGTTTGAGCAGATCGCCTTCCAGATCCACTTTCCCGACGGTGAATTGCGGGCCCTCCTGAACGGCGATGGTGACGTAAATGGAATCGCCTTCCACCTTGACTTGCGGCTCGCCCACCTTGGCCTTGATGTAGCCGTGATTATAGTAATACGCGGTGATGCGGTCCACGTCCTGGCGAAGCTTGTCCATTTCCAGCTTGCCGGTGTCGAGAATCCAGGACAACCAGCCCTTTTCCTTGGTTTCCATCTGGGCCCTGAGCTTGCTGTCGGGAAAAGCGTTGTTGCCCACAAAGTCTATTTCGCGCACAAAGGCTTTTTTGCCCTCGTTTACGGTCAGGACGAGCGCGACCGTGCGTTCCTTTTCTTCCTGTATCTCGTAGGATATGTCGACGTTCAGGTATCCCTTTTTCCGATAGAGATCCTTGATGGCCTCGATTCCTTCCCGGATCTTGTCCAGGTTGAGAATCGAATAGATCTTGATGTTCAGGGCGTCCATCACCTCGTCGTTGTCGAGCTTTTCATTACCCTTGACATGGATGGCGCCGATGGACGGCTTTTCCACCACCTGAATTTCGACGCGGGCGCCGTCGGGCGTATCCTCGCTGTCGATGGAAACCGACTCGAAGTATCCAAGCTTATAGACCTCCTTGAGGTCTTCATCGAGCTGCTTGGCGGAAAATACTTCTCCGGGCTTGGTCTTGACTACCTGCAGAATGGCGCTCGCCTCGATGCGTTTGTTGCCCGATACGGTGACGGCGGCGACTTTCTCCAGTTTGAAGATCACCTGGATGGTTTCGTTGACGACAGTGTCCAGGATTTTGGGCAGGTTTTCCAACCCCTGACCGACCTGAAAAAAGGAGTTCGGCGGCCGGCCGGCTTCACGGGAAACCAGCGACGCGTCGACGCTTACCGTGTTGCCCAGCTTGGAAAGGCTGCCGTACAAGGCGTAATCGGCGCCGGACTTGTCGAGTTCCTGCCGCGCCCATGCCTCACTGACTCCTTCCGCCGGTTCTTCCACGTCGAGTTGCACGGTTTTTGCGCCTTCGCTCTGAAGACGCTGTTCCAATAGCCGCGGTATGCTCCTTTTCAGGTAGGTGAGATCCTCTTCACTGTGTACGTCGAAAGGAAGCACGACTACCTTAACTTCTTCCTTTGCCCACACGTTCAAGGGGATCAAAAGGAGCGCGAGGGAAATCAGCAAACGCCTCAGTGTCATTTCAATTCCTCAACAACGCCGTTTACAATGGTTAATCTGCGATTCATCCTGTCGGCGATCGCCATGTTGTGCGTCACCACAATGGTGGTCAATCCTCTTTCCCGGTTCAGGTCGAGCAGAAGCGCGATTATCCTGTCGCCGGTTTTCTCATCCAGATTGCCCGTGGGCTCATCGGCCAGCAAGACTTCCGGTTGCAACGACAAGGCCCTGGCCAGGGCGACGCGCTGCTGCTCGCCCCCCGAAAGCTCTCCCGGCTTGTGCAGTATGCGGTCGCGCAGCCCCACCTGTTCGAGTATGGCGGTGGCGCGGGAGTTCGCTTCCCTTTTTCCCATTCGGGCGATCAGCGCGGGCATCATGGTGTTTTCCAGGGAGTTGAATTCCGGCAACAGGTGGTGAAACTGAAATACGAACCCGATTTTCCTGTTTCTGAATTGAGCCAGCGCCTTATCGTTCAGAGAAAAGACATCCAACCCCCCGAAGGTCACGCTCCCTTTCGTGGGACGGTCAAGAGCGCCTATTATATGGAGAAGCGTGGATTTGCCAACCCCCGACGCGCCCACGATGGCCAGTGTCTGGCCGCGTTCGATTTCGAGATCGACGCCCCCCAGAACCGTCACTTCGTTGCGGCGAAACGGGAAATAGCGTTTCTCCACGCCCCGCAGGGATATGTGCCCGGCCCCGCTATTCATATCTCAGCGCTTCGACCGGATTGAGTTTGGCCGCCTGCCACGCCGGATAGATGGTCGCGATCAGGCTTATGGCTATCCCCGCGCAACAGATCAGGACTATGTCGAGAGGCTCCATCAACACCGGGAAGGTGGATATGTAATACACGTCGCTGGGCAACTTTATGAATTCATAGCGTTTCAGAAGCTCGCACAGCGCCACGCCGCCCACCAGCCCGAGCAGTGTGCCCACCATCCCGATTACCAGCCCTTCCAATACGAAAATCTTGAGTATGGAGCGCGATGTGGCGCCCATGGATTTCAATATGGCGATATCCTTGGTTTTCTCCATTACCACCATGATCAGCGTGCTGATGATATTAAAAGCGGCGACCAAAATAATCAAGGTCAAGATGATCCCCATGGTCAGCTTTTCCAGGCGGAGAGCCGAGAACAGGTTCCGGTTCATCTGCATCCAGTCCCTCACCCAGAAAGGATACGGGAACCGTTCCGAGATGCTTTTGGCCACCTTGTCGGCGTGGTAAATATTTTCAACCTTGATTTCCAGCCCGGTCACGGTGTCGTCCATGCCGAGAAAATTCTGGGCGGACCGGATGGAGGTGATCACGAAGGTGGAATCGTATTCATACATACCCGATTCGAGAAGCCCCACGACCTTGAACCCCACGGCCTTGGGCTGCCTCCCCAGGGGAGTGACCTGGCCCAGGGGAGAAATGACCGTAAGCATGTCACCGACTCCCACGCCGAGATTCGCGGCCAACTCGCGTCCCACGATCAGGGTGTTTTCCTCCGTGCCCAAATCCTCGAGCGCGCTGTGGGAGACGCTTTTATCGATGGAGAGCACCGTCCCCACCGTCGCGGGATCGACACCACGAAGCACGGCGCCCGAAACGTGCTGGCCGGCGCGAATCATGACCTGTGAGTAAATAAAGGGAGTCGCCGCCACCACCCCGGGAACCTCGCCCACCTGTTGGGTCAGCGGCCGGTAGTCCCGGATGAGGTCGTTATATTTCATGAGCACGACGTGGGAATTGATTCCCAGGATCTTGGACCGCATGTCCTCATGAAACCCGCTCATGACCGAAAGGACCACGATCAGGGTCGTGACGCCGAGCATCACCCCGCCCATGGAGATCAACGTGATGACGGATATGAACGTTTGTTTTCTCTTGGCTCTGAGATACCTCAGACTGATGAACAGTTCAAAAGGCATGGATATGGCCTTGGACCGATCAAAGCGGTTTCATGTGCGGAAAAAGAATGACGTCGCGGATGGAAGCGGAATCGGTAAAGAGCATGATCACCCGATCTATTCCTATGCCTTCGCCCGCGGTGGGAGGCATCCCGTATTCCATGGCTTTTATGTACTCCTCGTCCATGTTGTGCGCTTCTTCGTCACCGGCGTCGCGTTCCTCCACCTGGGCGGCGAACCGTTCCCGCTGATCCAGGGGGTCGTTCAGTTCCGAAAAAGCGTTCGCGATCTCCTGTTTTCCGATAAAAAGCTCGAACCTGTCGACGATGTTCTCGTTTTTATCGTTCCGTCGGGCGAGCGGCGAAACATCGGTGGGATATTCCACCACGAACGTGGGCTGGACGATTTTCGGCTCCACCAGGGCGTCGAACAGCTTGGCCAGGACCTTCCCGTGCTTCTCGTCCTTGGTCATGGCGATGTCCAGCGATTTGGCCAGCTTGACCGCTTCCGCGGGATCGTCGATGACCGCCCGGTCCACGCCTCCGATTTCAAGGAGCGAGTCGAACAGGCTGATACGCTTCCAGGGCGGCGTGAAATCGATCTCTTCGCCCTGATAGGGAACTTTCAGCCCCCCGCAGACCTTTTGCGCGATACCCCCGAACAATTCCTCGGTCAGGTCCATGAGATTTTCGAAGGTGGCGTAGGCCTGATAAAACTCCATCATGGTGAATTCGGGATTATGCTTTACCGATATGCCCTCGTTCCTGAAGTTCCGGTTTATTTCATAGACCTTGTTGTAGCCCCCGATGATGAGTCGTTTGAGGAAAAGCTCCGGAGCCACCCGCAGATACAGCGGTATGCCCAGCGCGTTGTGAAAGGTCTTGAAGGGCTTGGCCGTGGCGCCGCCGGCGATGACCTGCATCATGGGAGTTTCCACTTCCAGAAATCCCCTGGAGTTCATGAAATCCCGGATAGTCTGAATGATTCGGGTGCGCTTGATGAACAGGTCTCGGACGTCCTGGTTGCCGAGCAGGTCGAGGTAGCGCTGCCGGTAACGAAGTTCCTTGTCGGTAAGCCCGTGGTATTTTTCGGGCAGTGGCCGGAAGGACTTACTGAGCAGGGACACTTCCTTGACCAGGACCGTCAGTTCGCCGGTTTTGGTCCGGAAAAGGTAGCCGATCACGCCGATAAAATCGCCCACGTCCAGTTTCTTGAAAATCTGGTAGGATTCGTCTCCGATTTCTTCCTGTTTCACATAGATCTGCAGACGGCGGTTTTCGTCCTGAAGATGGCAGAAGGAGGCCTTTCCCATCTTGCGCATGGAGATCATCCGCCCGGCCACGCGGACTTCGGGCTTGAGGCCTTCCAGCGTTTCGGTGGCCTGTCCGTTATAAGCGTCCAGCACATCGCCGATGGATGTGTCGACTTTAAACGTGTTGGGGAATAGATTGATTCCCTTTTCCTTCAGCTCCAGCGATTTCTGTCTTCTCTGCTGAAGGACCTGCTTGGTCGTGTCTTCCGTCACCGCATTCCTCACTTAATACAACGGCGCCTTTACCATCGCGCTGGTCCCGGCCGGGCGGACTATCGGAACGCGCCGTGGCTCACAGCAGTGTCCCCCTTCTCAAGGGATGGCTTGACGCCAATTATCGCTGCGATGAGACGGAGATGATCGCCGGGTGGAAGCGCGGTTTGTTACAGCCAGACGCGTGCCGGATGCAAAGGGCGTGATCGTTCAAATTTAAAGTAACCTGTTACAAATGTTACTTTTTTCCCAACTAAAAAGTTACCATGTGATAGAACATTTACCATGCCAAGTCAAGAAAGAAATCCCGTGCGCCCGCGCGCTCCGGGGGATGGCGGCGCGGAGGGGGAGCGAGTCGCAATTATTTGTTGAATGCATAGTAAATATATGTTTTTTCGATCAATGACGTGATATGGTGAGAGAAACCGGCGGCTCCGAGGGTTAATCGAGCGCTCGCGCACGCTGGAAAGTCAAAAGAGACCACATACAATCCAAATTCGGTTTTTCAGGCAGGATGGATCCCCGGAGGTCACGAACGTTTTCGCGGGCTTCGGATGATCCCACGGCGTCGAACCATACGCCGCGACCGGGCTTTGGGACACGCGCCCCGGGAAAATGTAAGACCGCCGCATAATTCGGCTACGCCTCAAAGAGCAACTTCTTATTATCAAACAGATCGTGGGACTGGTGGATAAACGCATCGAGAAGGAGAGGATTATGTCGCTAGAAGGTAAACTTGCATTGGTAACCGGCGCTTCCATGCCCAAGGGCATCGGCAGGCGCATTGCCCTTACGCTGGCGAATCAGGGGGCGGACGTGGCGGTGACGGGTTTTCGCCACATGGAGGGCGCCGAGGCCCTGGCCGAAGAGATCAAGGCCCTGGGCCGCAAAGCCATGGCCGTCCAAATGGACGCCAGCGTCGCCGAGGACGTGGAAAAAGCTTTCAAGGCCATCAAGGCGGAGTTGGGGCCCGTGGATATTCTGGTGAACAACGCCGCGCTCATGGGCCACAACATCAGCATCGCCAAGACCACCACCGAAGAGTGGGACTACGAAGTCAAGCTCTGCCTGAATTCCGCGTTTTATTGCATCAAGCAGGCCTGGGCCGACATGTGCGCTAAAAAGTGGGGCCGCATTATCAACATGACCTCGGTGGCCGGCGTTCTGGGCGGCGCGGGACAGTCGAGCTACGGGGCCGCCAAGGCGGGGCTTATCGCGCTCGCCAAATCGGCCGCTCTCGAAGGCGGACGGTTCAACATCTCGGCCAACTGCGTGCTCATCGGCATATGCGCCACCGACGGCTATGACATGCTTCCCGAACCGGTTCAACAGGCCGTGGAGAAAAAGACGGTCTTCAAAAGACCCGCGAACTCCCGGGAAATCGCCGACGCCGTGGCGTTTCTCTGTTCGGACAGCGCGGGGTATATGACCGGATCGATCATGAACATGATGGGGGGGCTGGACCTGTTCGTGTTTTGATGTTTCGCCGGAGCGCGCCGATCCCGACCTGATCCGCGGGTCGGCGCCCACATCCGGAGATTGCCCGCCGCGCCCGAATGGCGGGCGTCCGGGCGAAGGGATCAGTGAACGGCGCCCGAGGCGGGTCCGTTCAGGGGCAGCAGGACCGAAAAGGTGGTTCCCGCATCGCTGGAGGTTACTTCCAGGCGGCCCTGGTGTGAATTCACGATCTGCTGCACCACCGCCAGCCCCAGCCCGGTGCCCGCATCCTTGGTAGTGAAGAAAGGCTCCGTGACGCGGCTCCGTATATCCTCGGGTATGCCGCAACCCGTATCGGCGAAGGAAATCCTGGCGTAAGGCTCTTCCCCCCCGTTGACCGGAACCACCTCCGCGATTACCGATATGCTGCCCTGGTTGTCCATGGCCTCCAGGGCGTTCAGCATGAGATTCCAGACCACCTGGCGGAAATGCGACTCGTTGATGTACACCTGAAAATTTTCGGGTATCCGCTGCTCGAAGTTTACCTGACCGTCCAGTTTCATCTTGGAGCGGATCAGCGTTATGGTGTCGGCGATGATGGGCTCCAGCGGCGCCATGGCCCCTTCGGCAGTTTCGCGAACCGGCTTCGACAACCAGAGGAACTCGTTGAGCAGATCCTTAAGCCTGCTCATTTCGCGTTCGATGATGGAGACGAGGCGCTTGGCGATGGGAGAGCCGGGCTCTTCCTTCCGCAACATCTGAAAGGCGCCGCTCATGGCGCCCAGGGGATTCTTGATCTCATGCGCCATCCCGGCGGCCAGGGTACCCATCATGGCCAGCCGCTCCAGTTTCTTCACCTCTTCCTGCATCTCCTTGATCTTGGTAATGTCCTGAAAAATCATGATATTACCGATCTCTACACCCTCCACGGAAGTCAGCGGGGAAATGGTGAAACCCAGGCACAGCCGGGCGCCGGTCGCCGACGCCATGGTAATCTCGCCGCGCGGTTTGGCAAAGCTCTTCACGCCCATTTCAGGGTCGTAGTGGGAGGCCTCCGCCATCTCGGGGATGATCGACGTGAGCGGTTCCTGAAAAACCTGGCTGTAGGAGAGCCCCAGGATATTCTGGGCGGCGCTGTTCATGGATACCACTCGGCCCGATTTATCCAGCGTGATCAGACCGCTGCCGATGCTTTCCACGATGCGGTCGTTCAGCGCTTCCAATTCCATCATATCCTTGCTCTGCTGCCGAAGCCTGAGCCGGGCGCGTTGCAGTTGCCCCTGGAGATGGCTACCCAGGAAGGCGACCACGTAGAACGCCGCGAAATTGGCGAGTATGATGAAAAAGACGCCGCTGGCGTCATATCGAGCAGGCGGCTTGGTGATCAATTGGAAGGGATGGATCAGCTCGTAGAATTGCAGATCGACCAGCGTTCCGTACAGGATGCCGCTCAGCGAGGCCACGATCATGGCCCATTTTCGCTCCAGGATAATAGACGATCCGAATATGGAAAAGATGTACAGGAAGGTGAAAACGCTGTTAACGCCGCCGGTTACGTAAATAATGGCGGTGATGAAAAAGGGGTCGAGCAGGAACTGCGCCGACGCCTGCGCGAGCAGCCGGTCGGAAAGCCTGAAGGTGAGCCCGTAGATGACCGAGGCCGCGTATATGGCCCCGATGGTATAGAGCAGCGCGACCAGGGAAGTGTGTTCCAGGGGCGCTTCGCCGAGCCTGCGGATGAAGAAGACGCCGATCATAATGGATGTCACCATGATTACGCGAACCACGATGAGCCATTTGACGCGCGACTTCAGTTCCTGACTCTCTCTCTCCCTGATAGCTTGAGTAAACACGAACGCCTCGACACGGTATCACGATTCGGCGCCTGCGAGCGCCTTCTTTCCCGGTCCTATTTTCCGGCCAGCACCGCGGCCATTTGGAAAATGGGCAGATACATGGCGATAACCAGACCGCCGATGGCGCCGCCGAGAAATACCATCATTAAAGGTTCTATCAATGAAGTCAGCGTGCTGACCGCGGTATCCACTTCTTCGTCGTAAAAGTCGGCGATCTTGGAAAGCATGGAATCCAACTCGCCGGTGGCCTCGCCGACACTGATCATCTGCAGCACCATGTTGGGAAACACACCCGATTCGCCCAGCGGCTCGGAGATGGTCTTTCCTTCACTGATAGACTTTTTCGATTTCCGTATGGCGGTTTCCACCGTTTTGTTGCCCGCGATGGAGGCCACGATGTCCAGACCTTCCAGGATAGGAACACCGCTCGCCAACATGGTGGAAAGGGTGCGGGTGAATTTGGCCACGGCGACTTTTCTGATCAGGGGGCCGAACACCGGCAGCTTCAGGATCATGCTGTCGATGAGACGCTCCCCGGCGGCGGTTTTGTAAAAGTAGCGGAGCAGAAACACCATGACGCCGATTCCAATGGCCACGAGCAACACGTTGTCCTTGACGAAATAACTCAGATTGACCACCATTTGCGTGGGGAGCGGCAAGCTGGCGCCCATGCTGGTGTACATCTTGTCGAAAACCGGTATGACGAAGATCATGATGACCGACATTACCAAGATCGCGACCGCCACGATGACCGATGGATACACCATGGCGCTCTTTATCTTGGACTTGAGCGTCATCATTTTTTCCATGTAGGAGGCGAGCCGGTTCAGGATGGTGTCCAATACGCCGCCGGCTTCACCGGCCGCCACCAGGCTGGAATAGAGGGAACTGAACACCTTGGGGAACTTGGCGAGGGCTTCGGTGAGCGTCGAGCCGCCTTCCACGTCCTCCCTGATGGTGTGGAGTATTTTCTTGAAATTCTTTTTTTCCTGCTGGTTCGCGAGAATTTCCAGACATTGGACCACCGGCAGACCGGCGTCGATCATGGTGGAAAACTGCCGGGTCATGACCACCACGTCCTTGGCCTTGATACGCGGCTGAAAAAGCTCTATCTTAGCCAGCACGTCCGTTTTCTTGTGCTTGACCGTCACCGGCATGAGCTGCATTTTGCGCAGAATTAACCGGGCGTCGCCTTCGGTAGCGGCATCGACCGCCCCTTTTTTGGTTTTTCCCTGGGTTGTCCGCGCGACATAAGCAAAAGCCGTCATGATTGCTCCCTCGTCTCGGATAACGTTACGCAGGCGCCGGTGGCGCCGCGGCGCTTATGGTTCTTTACGCGCGGCCTTGCGCGTCATCGTTCCAAGGCCGCTTTTGGAACCTATTATACAAATATGTAACCGGAGGGGCGGAAACCAGAAGGCCCCCCCGCCACTCGTGCCAAAGGCGTTCACCGATCCACGCCGAAATATGGCAAAAGGACAAACTCAATTATGCATATCCCATACCGAATGAAGGCCGTAAAAAATTTGCTTTGGTTTTAAACTTGCAAACAGGAAGCGCTGTCAAAAGTCCTTGACAACCGTTTTAAACGTTTGTTAAAGGTTCGCCCGATCGCTCCAGCGAACTCGCGATAATTTACCTATAAAAAAACACCGTTAAGGGGGTGGTTCCGATGGACTGTATAACCGTAAAACCTGGCGTCGAATGTTCATTCATGAGCAAGAAGGGGTGTTCCTTCAACGGCGGATCGTGTCATCAAATCATTGAAAGCTGTACCGGATGCGCGCGTGTCCTCACCAACGACCTGGGCTCTTTCTGCGCTTCTTTTCCCGATCCTACCATTAAATGGAAACGGGGAGCCTGCAACTTCGCTACTCATGTGAAGGCTGCGGCGGCCGTGGAGCAAAAAGTCAATCCTCTGAAAGCGTCCAAACGCGCGCGCGGCAAGTAAGGAATACCCCCAAAGGTTTGCCCTTTACCAAAGGACCCTTTGGGGGATCGCCCGGAAAACCCGTAATCGCCGCTTTGGTATCCACGCTTGATCTTCTCCCCATACCGCGAAGACCGCCAAGTCATCGACAGGACGTCAAATTACCGGCTTTACAAAACTCTTGGATCTGATAAATAACAGGGATGAAGCGCGGACGTTTCCAGGAAAGTCCGAGAGGAAAGCCCCCGCGCTTTCCTCCCGGTTTTTCCGCTCCGTTTATTCCCAGCCGTTTATTTTTAACCGACAGGAAAAAACGCGGTCTGAACTAGGGTCAACTTCAGCGGTTTGCTCGTATGCCCGGTGTTTCCGATAAAGAAAAAGAACTGATCCGAAAATGCATGGAAGGCGATAAAAGGAGCTGGGATCTTTTTGTCGACCGCTATGCGGGTCTGATCTATTACACCGTCAATAAAACCCTGCAAGACACCGGAAGGCGTGAAGGCTCCGACGCCGCCCAAGACCTCGCTCACACGGTTTTTCTCCAGCTCCATGAAAACAACTACAAAAAGCTGCGTCAATTTCAAGGAGCCTGCTCCCTGCCGAGCTGGATCAGGCTGATATCGGTCCGGGTGACCATCGATTACCTGCGCAGACGGCGAGACACCTTTTCCCTGGACGGCGAGAGCGAGGCGGAACGCAAGGTGGCGGGCATGCTGATCGACAACGGCCCCTCCGCCCAGGAGGAAATGGAAGCGCGGGAAAGAAAACGCATTTTCGAGGAGATCAGCGCCAAGCTGACGCCCCGTGAACGGCTCTTTGTCAGCCTCTACTATCAGAAGGAACTGACCGCAGCCGAGGTGGCGAAAGTCATGAACGCCACCAAAGGGGCGGTTTATACGATGAAAAACAGAATTCAGGAGAAACTTCGGTCGTTGATCGACGAATCTCCGTAAGTTTTCTCCGAAACGGCCGTCTATTTAGTCTTAAGGATATTGGTGTATTTTTGTCCTGGGGAATAATGTAATTAATGAGCGCGCGTGACGACATTCTGGACCGGCGCATAAAGCGAATCGTGTCCGGCGAACCATACTCTCCGGGGGATCTCCCTGCATGTCCGGATGAGTCCCAGATCGTCCTCTATCGTGAGAATGGTCTGGGCGACGCCGAATGCGCGGCTCTGGAAAGTCATTTCGCCGAGTGTCCCCGCTGTCTGGACACGCTGGTGGCGTACACCCCCCTGGCGGCGGATCGCGTCCCCGGCAAGAAGGAGGTTCCCTCCGCCCTCTTGAGCGAGGCGAAATCGTTCGTCCGCCCCTCCTCCTCCGGGTTGTCCTCCAGGCTGCGGTATCTGCTCGGACCGCTCTGGAACCGATGGACTCCCGTCTGGGCCACACCGCTTCTGCTTATCCTGCTCATACCCGTTTTCTGGATGGCGGCGAAACCGGCCATCGAACAGGTGGTGGTGAAACGAGCCCAGTCGGTTCTCGGCGTTCGTGGAGTGACCATTCAGGGGCTGGACATCGGCTGGCGCAGCGTGCTGATCAAGGGCTTGACCCTCGCCGAAAACGACCAGAAGGTCGTGTCAGTGGGCAACGTCACCTTTGAATTCGATCTCGACAACCTGCTGGACGGCGAAGTGGTCATCAGCCGCCTCACCATGGATTCGCCGCAGTTTTCCCTCGCCGGTGACAAGAGCGGCGAAGGTTTCACCTTCAGAGGGCTGGAAAAACTGGATTTCAGCGCGCTCGGCGGCGCGCCGGTGAGGTTCGAATCGTCGACCATTATCATGACCAACGGGTCGTTGACCTTCTCCGACAATTCCATGGGCCCCGAACCGGTGATCATCGAACTCAGCGGCGTCGATCTCACCGCCAGCAATTTCAATTATCCCGCGGCCGGAACGCCCACCTTCCAGATGCAGGGAAAGGTGACCCAGCCCTATGAGCCCGGCTCCTTCCGCATAACCGGCTCCACGGACACCGGCTCCGGAAACGTAACGCTGGACGCGCGTTTCGACAACATCGACCTCACCCTGGCCGCGCCCTACCTAAAAGACCGGATCACCGTGGGGCTGAAGGGCGGTCAGTTCGACGCGGAGCTGAAGGTGAGCAAACAGAACAACGGCGTTGAAACGTCCGGCGCGTTCTGGCTGAAGGACCTGGTGACGACCGACACCGCCGGCGAATTCCTGGGCGCCCCCATTCCGCGGCTCATGGACCTGATGGCCGTGAATGCCGGAGGCGTGAAGATCCCCTTTGAAATCGACATCAAGTCCGGCCAGAACCGGGGTTTGCTGTTGGAAGACATCCTCGACGCCCTGGAAATCGGCTTGCGCCAGGCCGTGAAGTCCTGACCGGGCGTTTCACCGGCGGCCGCGCGCAATAAAAAACGCCGTTCCCTTCACTTGGGGAACGGCGTTTTCTTTTCAGCGTTTCACGATTTCCTAGAAATCATCGAATTCGTCATCGTCCAGGGGAAGCTTTTCCTGAGGCGAGATTTCCAGTTCCTTTTTACCCGAAGACCGGTGTTTGCCGATTTGAGCGGATGCCTTTTTCCCGGCCGGAGCCGCGATCGCCGCCGACGCCCTATGATCCAGTTCATGCGCCGAGCCGTTGCTTCCGTGCCCGACGGCGCCACCGACGATGGAGGCCAAATCGAACACATAGGATTTCATCTGTTCGGCCTGTCCGTTCATTTCCTCGCTGGCGGCCGCGGATTCCTCGGCGCTTGACGCGTTTCGCTGGGTTATCTTATCCATTTCCACCACCGCGCGGTTCACCTGTTCGATACCCTGCGCCTGTTCGTTGGAGGCGGCGGCGATTTCCGAAACAAGCTCCCCAACCTTGGCGGTGCTGTCCGCCACGCCGGAAAACGCCTGGTTGGCTTTTTTCAGTATCTCGGTCCCGTTATTGACTTTCTTCACCGTGCCTTCAATCAGATTGGCCGTGTCCTTGGCCGCGTCGGCGGCCCGCATGGCCAGGTTCCGCACCTCGTCGGCCACCACGGCGAATCCGGCTCCGGCTTCCCCGGCGCGAGCGGCTTCCACCGCGGCGTTCAACGCCAGCAGGTTGGTCTGGAAGGCGATTTCATCGATGGTCTTGATAATTTTGGATGTTTTTTCGCTCGCCGAGGAGATTTCCTGCATGGAGCCGGTCAATTCGGCCATGGCGTTGTTCGCCTGATCGACGATGACTTTCGATTCCCGCATCAGCGTGTTGGCCTCGCCGGCGTTCTCCGCGTTCTGCCGGGTCATGGAAGACATTTCCTCCATGGAGGACGACGTTTCCTCGATGGAAGCCGCCTGTTCGGAGCGCCCTCGGCCAGACTCTGACTGGCCGACGCCACCTGGCTGGAAGCCGCGGACACCTTTTCGGCGCCGTCGGTCAACCCGCCGATCACGCGATTGATGGGCTTGGTGATGCTTCTGGTCACCAGCAGCGCGATGGCGATGATGGCGGCGATGCCCACCAGCGCGATGACGCCCACGAGCCATTGCATCTTCTTGACGGTGGCAAAAGCCTCGTTCTTATCGATTTCCGCGATAAGCGCCCAGGTGGCGCCGCCCACGTTAACCGGCGCGAAAGCCGACAGCACGGGCTTGCCCTGGTAGCCGGTCACTATTTCCTGACCGGAAACGCCTGAGAGCGCCGCCCGGACGGCTTCCGTATTCACGCTTCCCTTTTCCGGATTGGCGAACGAAGCTCGCACCGAACGGTCCGTCGGATCGTTGAAGGCATCCGATCTCATAAGGTTATCGGACCCCACCAGGTAGGTTTCGCCCGTTTTACCGAGCCCCTGCCGCTGCGTCATGATTTCATTGATCGAATCGTGGGAAACCTGAACCGCCACCATCAGTTCCACGTTTCCGTCCTGCCCCACCACCGGCTGCGCCAGAAAAG
>CAWGFI010000002.1:0-248539 GCA_963821845.1 uncultured delta proteobacterium | reverse complement strand
CCCATGCGAAGTATTGATCATTGACATTCGAACCATCAATTGGCGGGATCATAGTGTAATTAGCATTTTCGGAAGCATTAAATAGTGTTATTGCATCCTCGAAATATGCAATCTTTTGACCATTTTTGAATTGTGCAACCAGTCGCTCACGTTCAGCTCGTTTATAACTCAATCTCTCTAACTCATGAGCTTCGGCTTTCTTTTGCTCTTCTTTTCTGGTCTCAGCTCTATTAATAGAATCCGCAATTTTCTTACTCACACCCGGCATATACACTGCTGGCCGATCACCCTCAGTAGCCGCGTTAGTATGACCCATCCGTAGCCGCCCAGTTTGACCCATCCATGAACGGCGAGTGTGACCCACCCATAGGCGGCGGGTTTGACCCACCCCTTGAGAGGGGACGAGTTGAGTGGGGTGCGCTATTGTCTCCGCATCATTGAAGGATGCGGAGGGGCGATGGAGCGACTGCACATGAACGAGATACGGGAGATCATTTATCAACTACGTCAGGGGGAAGGGATACGGGAGATCGCGCGCTCGCTGAGTCTTTCCAGGAACACCGTGCGCAAGTATCGGGATGTGGCCGAAGAACATGGGTTACTGGATATCCACAAGCCCTTGCCGGACCTGAAGACTTTGGGGACGCTGTTTGGTCCGCCACCTCGGCCGCGGCACATGCGGAGCACGGTTGAGCCGTTCGGGGAAGTGGTAGAGGAGTTGCTCGAGGCCGGCGTGGAGATGATGGCGATCTGGCAGCGGCTGCGGGATGAGCACGGCTATAAAGGCAGTTACACGTCGGTGCGCCGATACGTCATGAGGATACGGCCCGGAACGCCGGAGGCGGTATGCCGGGTGGAGACCGCTCCCGGAGAAGAGGCGCAGGTAGACTTTGGCTACGCGGGCCCTCAGTGGGACTCGAGAGAAGGACGGCGGCGCAAGGCCTGGTTTTTTGTCATGACCCTGTCCTGGTCACGCCATCAGTACGTGGAGGCGGTGTTTGACCAGAAGATTGAGACCTGGCTGCGCTGCCATGAGCGCGCGTTTGCTGGTTTGGCGGGGTTCCGGGCCGGATCGTATTGGACAATCTCAAGGCCGGGGTGATCAAGCCCGACCTGCACGACCCGGTGCTTGGAGAACCCTACCGCCGCCTGGCCCATCATTACGGGTTCATGATCAGCCCCAACCGCCCGCGTACGCCGCGTCACAAGGGGAAAGTGGAGTCAGGAGTCCGGTATGTCAAACGGAACTTCCTGGCCGGCCGGAGACTTTGCGGACCTTACGGCGTTGAACGAACGCGCCAAACAATGGGTGATCGAGACGGCCGGGACCAGGGAACACGGGACAACCAAGCAAGCGCCCCTGGAACGGTTCAACCGGATCGAGCGGGAGGCGCTGCGTCCTCTGCCGCAGACATCCTTCGATCTGACGCTGGCCTTCCGGGCCAAGGTTCATCACGACTGCCATGTGGTGGTTGACGGCCGGTACTACTCGGCGCCGTATAGACTGATCGGCCGGCGAGTGGATGTCTATGTGGGTCAGCGTATGGTGGAGATTTACCACGGCGCGGACCTGGTTACCACTCATCCGGTCGTGGAAGAACGAGGCGGCCGGGCCACACGTCTGGAGCACTATCCGGAAGGCAAGCGGGCCTATATGCAATACCCGCCGGAAACCTGCCGTGAGCGGGCGCGCCGGATCGGACCGGCCTGTGAGCGGGTGGTGGATGGCTTACTCGCAGACCGGGTACATGACCGGTTGCGCAGTGTTCAATCGCTCCTCCGGTTTGCCGATGACGTTGGCAAACAACGACTTGAACGAGCCTGCCAGAGGGCGCTTCATTACGGCGATCCCTCCTATCGGCGAGTCAAAGCCATTGTGCGCGCAGGACTGGATAAGCGCGCCGCATGGAGGGAACCATCTCGCGGGAGTCGACTAGCCCATCGTACCGGTACGCGCGGCCGGCCGCGTCTTTCTTTGCGCGGGAGGTCTCCTCATGATGGCGCATCCGCTGGCTCCCAAACTCAAGGCGTTGAGATTATCGGGGATGCTGGAAACACTTGAACAGCGCGCCCGGATCGCCAACGAACGCTCATTGGCTCCCCTGGAGTTTCTGGCGCTGCTCCTGGATGATGAGATCGATCGGCGTGAGCAGAGGAGTCTGAGAAGGCGGATCAAAGAGTCGGGACTGGATGAAGGCAAGACCCTGGCCACGTTCGATTTTACCGCCGCTCCCCAGGCCCCTAAAACGCTGGTGGCCGATCTGGCGCTGTGCCGCTATATTGAACACGGGGAGAATATTCTGTTTACCGGCCCCACCGGAACCGGCAAGTCCCATCTGGCCCAGGCGTTGGTTCACGAAGCCATTAAACACGGCCACACGGCCTTACAGGGGCCGGCTCACACCATGCTCTCCGGCTTGCGCGCCTCACGGGCTGACGGCTCTTACCCGCGGCTCAAGGCCCGGCTGGTTAATGTCGGCGTTCTGCTTATCGATGACTTCGGCTTGATCCCCTTATCCGCCCAGGCGGTGGAAGACTTCTACGAGATCATCCGGGAACGATACGAGCGGCGCTCCATTATCCTGACCAGCAACCGCGCCCCTGAAGAGTGGGGTGAAGTGTTCGGCAATCCGTTATTGGCTTCGGCCGCGTTGGACCGCCTTACTCATCACGCTCATATGCTGACCTTGACCGGCTCCAGTTACCGGCAAGCTCAGAAAAAGAAAATGAAACAAAGTGAAAACCGAACCTGAGGGCGCAAACGACTTTCCGCGATCCATCCCCCCATGGGGGGATGGATGATGCTTCTCTCGGGAGAAGCTTAACCTCAAACAGACGCACCCTCAAACTCTTCAGGTGGGTCACACCAACCCGGCTATGGGTGGGTCACATGTACCCGGCTATTGACAACTGTCAATTACTTCTACATAATTTTCGTTTTTACCAACAGTACAACCGATAGAATGTTGATCAAAAAACAAAATATAAAATTTATCACTATGAGGTGGAGATATATTTTTGAAAGATTGAACAATAGTACATGGCAAATCAACAATCCAAGAATATAATATTAACGAATCACCATCCTTTCGCCATTGAGTTTGCCTAGCAGGCGAAAGGGGTGCACCCATATAAATTTCTCTCTTAAAATAAGCATCTAACCAATCCCTAAAAGTCAACAATTCTTTCTTTTTAGAAATCATTCTCCCAATAATATTTCCATTCACATGATTACGAACTAAAGTAGGATCATCCTTGAATTCGGAGAGCACTGCTGGAGGTCCCTCCGGCCATACGAGTGGTGAATCAAGCCAATCTTGAGGCGGACCATCAATTGATTGTCCTCGTAGTATATTCGATGTGGATTTTTCAGAAGGTTGGAGCGGTTTCCATTCCGATTGAACACTGTTTGATCGGGATTCAACTTTATTTTCTTTCTCTTTTCTAGCCGGTTTTTCAGTTGCCTTTTTTTGAGCTTTTGCGTTGATTTCTTCCTCTTTTTTGACGGAACTAGCGGTTTCACCTGCCCACGACACAAACTTTGCCATTCTCATGTTTGGATGTGGAGCTTTGGTACTGTTGTCTATCTCGATACTCACTTCTAATATCTTTCCCGTCGTCAACCAGGGGGAGGAAGGCACGCCATTGATGACGAATTCGAAAATACCTCCTGTCTCCCTAGGATTGTTTATTTTTAGGTTCAGTTCACCGATCTTGGGCGAATAATCAAATACAATCCCTTTCACGATACGCATATCAGCGTGACATACAGAAGCAAAGATTATCGACACAACGAACGACATAAGAATAAGAATTGAAGCTGAGTGTTTAACGCTCATTTGAATTTCTCCGTATGTGATTACAGGCTTTTTCATTTTTTTAATAGCGACAAAATCATTAATAGCCCGTGGACTATTTTCAAAATATTTCTTATGTCCGCCTTTTTTCATTGCACTTCATTTGATATCATTTCTGACATTCAATAATGCATCTGAACGCCATTCATAAGCTGCATAATAGTCTTGCCATGTACCAGTCTTAATCTCTTCATTACCCACGAGGACAAGTAGTTCACCGGTCTCCCCGTGCATCAGCCCTCCACGCCAGATCACGTGTTCTAAATATTCATGTAGCTCAGATGCTTCATGTTTAGTAGGCTGGTAGCATATAAGGATTCTCAAAGGGCTTCGTACGGAGAGAAGTTTCCACAGGCAAAAGCCAATCTTTTTGTGGTTAGGGGCGTTCTCGTGCTCCGCACATGCAACGGGCAGATATTTAGGCCATTCTCGGCCAGGGTCTTCATCATTGGGGTCCAAAAATACAAAGTCGATCCCCAGATATTCGCCACTCCGCTCATCTTGTCGCTTATTGCGGCAAACAATCGGTCTGCCAAACCTCTTGCCAATTTTTTGCATGACCTTTTCCATGTGATGGGTCCAGTCGCCACCCCTCAATTGTTCAATGCACTTGCCAATTGGCGCTCGGGAACTTTGTAATGCTTCAAAGAATGCAGCCAGCCAATCTACAGCTTTCACGATCTACCTCCTTCAACGATTAAGAAGTGTGCATTCCGGCCCAACGTCGGGAAAAATAGCTTTCTGTTGATTTATGTAAAATCCAGGAATTCGTCAATAGGTAAATATAAATAATTCCGGGCTCAGGGGAGGTGGTCGAAATCATCTCAATGGGCATCTCCCGGATTTTGATGAGACCGTGCTGCGAGATAGACTACTGCCTGTTCGCCCTTATAATCGAGTAGGTCTTTTGGGCAGCATGCATGGACGAGCGTCTCAGCTTCTCATAGCCAACAGAAAAACAACAGCGGCAAGTGCTAAGAAAAGGAAAACTTATGCGAGAAATACACGAGAAAGTCACAAAAGTCAGACTGAGAGCCCATAGGAGGCTCTTCTCTCTTCTTTGTTAACCTAACCCCTCCTTACCCTTCGACAAGGGCGGTTTTTGAGCGCTACAATATCACCAGCGATGAAGATTTAAAACGGATAGCCAGGATACGGTAGAAGAAGATCATTTCTGAAAAATAGCGCCTATACAGCGCCCAAACATATTTACGCAAAAAATAAGGCGATCAGGATTTCCCTAACCGCCTCTTTTTATTGTCTTTTTCGTGGTGGGCGATGGGCGACTCGAACGCCCGACCTTTGGTTCCGGAGACCAACGCTCTATCCACCTGAGCTAATCGCCCACAAGATTAAGCTCTCTGAATACCCCATTTTCCTTTCTTGTTCAAGAACATTAGCGGATGAAGCTCACGGCGCCGGCGGGTAAATGAAGGAACGCCTTTCTCGATCGATCTGTCTCGCCTGTCGGGAGCGACCTCCACTCTTCACAAAAGGCTCAAGAGTTCGCGCAATTCAGCCGAATAATTATATGTGTGATTCAAGAACCTAACTCCTATTAAAGATAACGCCATGAAACGCATCCTTACGTTAAACGCAGCCCTGTTCCTGGTTTCGCTTATGCTCTTTTTCCCGATGAGCGCCCATTCCATGGGCTACGGGATCATGGCCGACGGATTCCTGGTGCCGTTGGCCACCTTCAGCAACGATCAGGGATTGGACACCCTAGTCGGGGTGACGTGTCTGGCGGATTCGGGAAAGGTGTATTGGACTTTTTTCAGCGCCAACGGGACACCATTGGAAAGCGGCTTTATGGACATGACCGGAGTTCGCCTGCGCGGTTTTTCCTTGGCAGCGAACGCTCCGCTCTGGTCGGACATGTCCGGATATCTGGTGTTTACCTATGATGACGACGGCGCGTTTCTGCCTGCGGAAAACCGCAAGGTTCTGGCGGGTAACGCCATCCTTCTCTGGATGGACGCCGATGACGCCGCCTATATCCCCTGTGTGCCCCTGTTCAGAACGGATTACGCCGACATCGTTGTGGACCTGGCCAATCTTACCGCCACCAGCTTGATCGGCTTGACCAACGGCGCGGATTCCACCGCGATCGATTATGTGCGGTACTGGATCGATCCCACATATTCGGCGGAAACCGAACTAATTATTTGGACTCTGAACAGCGCGGTGGGCGCCGGGGACGCGGAAATCGACAACGGAGAAGACGGCCGCTTTCCGACGCGCCTGAACCTCACTAACTCTCGTCTCAATCGCATCGATGCGGCCACCCTGTGGGACAGGCCCCTGGATTATGTGGAAGGGACCATAGCTGTTTCCGGTTTGAATACGCCCCATATTATTTTCAGCATGACTTCAAGTCCCCTGTTTAAAGCCTTACAAACCTTCCCTGCCAATTGCCTGAACTGAGCCTCCCCCCAAGGCGTAGCGAACGGCGCCGCTCGGCCATAACCGCTGACGGCCTTGCCGCTGCTTGCCTGAACACAATAAATTCTTATTGTTTACCTATTAGCGCTATACTTATATATATCTTTAGTTATTTGGGAGCATGGCGAATTCAAATTTATTATCATCCTAAGGGGCGTTCGATGGCTTTTTATAAGAAAATGACAATACTGACACTCGGCATCCTCATGATCGCGTCTTGTTCGGTCATGCCGGAAAATATCAGAAAAGAAGCGCAAACCCAGCCGCCTTTCGCGGCGTTGCGCGATAATCCGCGGGAATTCGTCGGAAAGACGGTGATTCTGGGCGGTCACATCCTGCAAACCACCAACCTGGCGAATGAAACCCGCATAGCCGTGTTACAGACGCCCTTGGGTTTCGAGGACAGTCCCGAAGACGTGGATTCCTCCGAAGGCAGATTCATGATCAGCTATGACGGCTTTCTCGATCCCGAGGTCTACGCCAAGGACAGGCTTGTAACCGTGGGAGGGGAGGTAATGGGAAGCGTGCGAAGCGAGGATCAGAACATGACCTACGATTATCCATTGATCAAGGCTTCGCATGTCTACCTGTGGCCGAAACGGGATTACAATTACGGACCGTATTATGATCCCTGGTTCTACGGTCCTTACCCTTATTTTTACCCGTACTACTATCCTTTTCCCTATTACTACTACCGTTGATCCATGATGGTTACGGCTTACACGGGGGATACGTCTTCAGTAATCCCCTGTGCGCTTTATATACAAAGGTTGGATTCCTTTTTATTGAAAAGCCGCGAGAGGGTTTCTTCCCGGTTAAACTTAATTTGAGAAGAAAAATCTTTGTCTAAATCTACCCATCCTTGTTTTATAATAATTTATGGATAAAATAATGATTATTCCGGTTAGATCATTATTCCTTATTCGTTTTTATTCATTATTTTTTCCGCTAATAGCAAACGAAACCTTGTTTTGCCTGCCAGCTACTGTTAAAATGCGTTAAAGTCGACATAGTCTCACGAGACTTTCTTTACCCATCAAACGCACGGTGCTTAACTGCATGAAAGAAAACGACCGATCCTCGACATGCCCGCGAATCATGGTGGTGGAGGATGAGTTTATAACCGCCGAGCACCTTCGCAGAAGCCTCCGCGATTTCGGCTATGAAGTATGCGCCGTAACTTCATCGGCTGCCGAAGCGATTCGTGAAGCTCACACGCGCCCACCGGACCTTGTGCTCATGGATATAATCCTGAAAGGCGGAATTGACGGAGTCGAGGTGGCTCAATACCTCCGTTCCCGTTTTGATGCGCCGATCATTTTTATAACCGCCTATGGCAACAAGGAAATTATGGAGCGAGCCAAGCAGGCCGAACCGTACGGATACATCCTCAAGCCGTTCCAGGCGAGAGAGCTTCAGACAGCCATCGAGATGGCTCTGTACCGTCGCCAGAAGGAAATGAAACAGCGGGACACCGAACAATGGCGCCTGGCGGCGCTCAACACCATCGAGGAAGCGGTTATCGTCACCAATACGGACGGTGAGATTATTTTTATCAACAGCGGCGCCGGGAAACTGACCGAATGGGAAATAGACGCGGCGCTCGGACGGCGGCTTTCAAGCCTGATCGCCGTGAGCGATCGTGAAGACGATCGCAACGCCGACGACCTGTCAAAGCGCTTCATTGACGCGGCCGAAAAAAACGACATCTGGATACAGGTGTCGTTTCGGAACAAACCCGAAAAACAGATCGAGCTACGTCCCCTGGTCGTCAGCGGTCCTTCCGGAAATCCCAAGTTTTTGATAGCTCTGCTGCGCGAAATCGAAGAGTCCCAAACGGGAAGCTTGGCCCCCTTTTGTTTTGTAGACACGGAAGCGGTCCTGGAAACGCTGGAGAATATGGCGCTCATTATCGATGAGGACTATCGAATCAAGAAGATAAACAGCCTGCTGGCCAAACGCATAGGCCATTCCAAGGAGGAAATCATCGGGACCTCCTGTTATGATCGCATGCACAGGTCGTCGGCGCCCTGTTCCGATTGTCCGCACGGGCAGGTATTATCCGACAGAAAGCCTCATGCCGCGCGGGTAAACTGCGGCGGGCTGAAGGCGGATTTCAACATCGCCTCGTTTCCGCTCATTGGCGCGGGGGGATCGCTGCAGGGAAGCGTGACCTTGTTGAGCGAGCTGGACAAAGACGCGGCCGGGGAAGCTTCGCAAGAACAATTATTCAAGGACGTTAAGCGGTTTACCCATGAAGCGAACAGAACGGAAGAGATTTTGCTGCTGTGCTCCTCGTGCAACAGAATCGGTTTGCGGGACGACTCCTGGCAGGACCTGCAATCATTTCTGAAGAGGCGTATGGGGGTGCAAGTCAGGCGGACGGTATGTTCGGAATGTTCGGAAAATTCCTGATCGCGCCTTGAACATCACCCCGCGACCAGTCAACCCTCCCCTATTCATACCCAAACCGCAGTTTTATGTTGGCGGCTTCCGACGACTTTAAAAACTCCATGAACCGCGGCAACGCGGGATTCCTTTGCGCTCGCTTGAGTTCGCAGACGGCCTGCATAATGAGCGGCGCTTCCTGCAAGGCAAAGTAGCACCCCTTTCTTTCATACTCCGAAGAGATCATGCTCATGGCGCAAAATCCGACGTCGGCCTCCCGATTATTCACCTGCTGAAACACCTGGACCACATTGTTCAAAGTAACGATTTTCTTTTTCACTCCGGACCATAAATCGGTCGCCTGGAGAGCCTTGAGCGCGGCCGCGCCGTAAGTGGACTTTTCCGGATCGGCGATCGCCACCTTCTTGATTTCCTTGCGGACCACGATTTTTGTCCATGGACCGTCCAGACATAAAGCGGGCTGCCGCGTCCACAGAACGACCCGTCCAATGGCGTACACAAAAGGCTTTCGGCCAATCCCCGCTTGAAAAGCTCTTGAGGATGTTCCTGGTCGGCGGCGAAAAACAAATCATAGGAGCCGTCCCGGACGATCCGGTCGAACAATTCGTCCGTCGAACCCCAGACGCCTTGCGTCTCGATGCCGGTATTTTTTCTTGAACCGGTAGGCGAGTTCGCCAAAGGCAGCGGCGAAATCCACCGTGACCGCGACCATGATGGGGTCTGAAGCGCGGACCTGACCGGGCCCCCAGAGAATGAGAAGCGGAAGCGAAAGCAGGATGAACATGGCGACGAAGCGATGGATTCTCATGAGCATTCGTTTTTTCGGACGCTCCGCGAAGCGGCCTATTTGAACAACCGATATTTACGATAGAAGAAAGGCTTCAATACCTTGAGCCCGAAAACGGTTAAGACCGGCTTCAGGAGCGCTCCGGTTTTTGAAGGATCCACCCAGACATTCCTTGCAATAGGGATGTATGACGCGCCCTTTTTTAAACGATTGTACGATCCGTTTCAGGCCGGGGCTGTTGAGGATTTCGCGAAGGCTGGACTTTCCCAGGTTGCCCATGGCCGCGTGTCCTTCGTAATCCACGCAGCATAAGGTGACATCGCCGTTATAAAGAATGGCGAAATGATCCCGCATGCCGAAACAATAGCCGAAATCGGCCTTGACCACCCGCCCTTCCGTGAAGGTATTGCCCCAGTTGGTCAGAAGGTAGGTTTCAATGAACACTTTGGGGCTGACCTCGATGACATTCCACCCGCGAATGGAAATCCTGTTGATTTGACGCTGGAGACCGTCGTCGGATGGAAGATCCCTGCCCAGCTGTTCATAGATCAGGCGGGTCCACTGCTCCACCGTTTGGCGCAGCTCCAGATTGTTTTTTAAAAAATCGGGGATGGAAAGTCTCCGCCGCATGTTTCCCGCAAAACGGGTCACCATGATCCGAAACTTGAATATGGGAGGATTGGGCGAGCGGCGCATGCCTTCAGCAGGGCCAGAATCCGGTGGCGATAGACATTGAAATCAATCGCCTTTCCCCGCGTGGCGTAAAAGCTCTCCGCATCCGGGGTTTGCAGGGAGATGTCTATCTGGTGGAGATCGCGGGAAGCGATTTCCCGAATCATGTCCGGCTTCAAGAGCGCGCCGTTGGTGGTGAGCCCGACCTTCAGATTTCGCTTGTGGGCGTGGTCCACGATTTCCAGAAAGCGCGGATGCATGAGTGGTTCGCCCATGACATGAAAGGTGACCTTGCGCGCGCATTGCAGTTCGCTGATCTGATCAAGCGCCGACTTCGCCAGCTCCGGGTCCATGAGGCCTCTTTTGCGTTTCATGACCCCGTCCGGGCAGAATGAACAGGAGAAATTGCATAAATTGGTCAATTCCAGGTGCACCCGGTCGAAAACTCTCGGTAAATAATCTGGCAGGGTTTGGTTCATAACGCAATCCGGGTTAGAGGCTCTTCCAAGGCGCGGCGCAAATCTTCTTCCCTCGATGTTTTAGGTTATTTTTGTCCTTGGATCAAACCTTTCCGCCGAGCGGCCCCGGTCAAAATAAAAGGGCCCCGCCGGCAAGTTCCGACGGAGCCTTTTTATGTGCGAATCGAAAGGCTGTTACAGAGCTTCGGCGATCAGCTCCGCGATATCCTTGATTTCGATTTCATCATCTTTATTCAGGGTCTTGCGGCTGTCTTCCAGCATGCTGATGCAGTAGGGACACGCCGTGGCCAGGGTGCTCGCGCCGCACTTCCAGAGCTTCTGTGACCCGCATATCGGAAAATCGCCATTCGGGCGGAGTTTCCATTACCAGTCGGCCCCCGCCCGCGCCGCAGCACAGGCTGCTTTTCCGAGACCCGTTTCATCTCATTGACTTCGGCGCCGGGGAGCGCTTCGAGGTGGATCGCGGATCGTCAAAGATTTCGCTGTGCCGTCCCAGGTAGCAGGGATCGTGGATAGGCGATTTTACTTGCGCCACGTTCTTGGACAGTTTGAGTTTCCCTTCCTTCACCAAGTTGGCCAGAAGCTGCGAATGGTGAATCACCTCGAATTCCCCGCCCAACTCCGGATATTCCTTGGTGTAGGTGTAGTAGCAGTGAGGCGACGTGACGATCATCTTTTTCACGCCCTTGGAGTTGTAAATTCGATGTTCTTCTGCGCCAGATTCATGAACTGTTCTTCATCACCGATTTTGCGCAACGATTCGCCGCAACAGCTCTCTTCGTTGCCAATAATCCCGTAACTCACTCCGGCGGCGTCGAGCACCTTTCATCAGAGAGCGGGCGACTTTCTGGCTGCGGACGTCATAGGCTGAGGTGCAGCAGATGGACAGGAAGTATTCGTTGCTTCGGCAAACGTGGGAACCTGCAGTCCTTCATCCAGTCGACTCTTTTTTCGCGAGGTTGAGACCAGGGATTGCCATTGCTGAATATGGACCCGGAAAATGTTTTCAGGGCCGCGGGCATGGTGCCCGCTTCCGCGATCATGCTTCTCATGGATCGTATAATGTCGATAATTTTAACGCCGCGGGGGCATTTCATAACGCAGTGACCGCAGGTGGTGCATCCGTACAGCACGTTTTCATCCGATTCGAAACCTTCGAGCCCAAGCTGCCCCATGCGGATCATTTTTCTGATATTGAAAGGGCCTTCCGTGAGGTGCCAGGGGCAGGTTCCGGCGCACATGCCGCACTGCATGCACGAATTGAGATCTTCCCCTCCCATCGCAACGATGACCTCGTTTACTTCCATAAACGGAGTGCGAGGTTCCATGAATCTTACTCCTTTCGACACCTATCGGGATCGATGAGATATCTAGCCCCGGCGTTGCGATGTCAAAGAATTTTTATGACTTGAAAATGAATGAGCATTCATTTGTGAAAGTTGTAATTTACCCGCTCGCCAAGCTCCTGTCAACAAGAAACAAAAAATGGCGCCCTTCCCTGATCGCTTCTTGTTATCTCAGGCTCTGGCGACTCCATAGCTTCAGCAAACGCGGGTGGGCGGCTCCTTACCTTGAGAAAAGCGATAAGGTTGTCGGCGGCCACGTCAGCCATTTTGTCCCGGGTTTCCACCGTGGCGCTGCCGATATGCGGAAACAGGACAACGTTTTCCAAAGGCAAAAGACCGGGATCGACCTCGGGTTCGCGTTCGTACACGTCCAGCCCCGCCCCGGCGATCAGTTTCATTTTCAAGGCCTCCACCAGTTCATGCTTCTTTTATGAGCTTGCCCCGCGCGGTGTTGATGAGAAACGCGGTCGGTTTCATTGTTCCTGAACTCGTGCAGGCCGAAACGCCCCACGGTTTCCGGGGTGAGCGGCGCGTTCAGGGAGAGAATATCGGAGTCGGAAAGCAATTCTTCGAAGCCGACATACCGGGCGTCGGACAGGCCATCCACTTGCGTGCGGTTATGATAGATGATCCGCATATCGAAGGCCTTTGCCCGGCGAGCCAGTTCCTTTCCGATCCTGCCCATGCCGTAGATACCCAGGGTCTTGCCCTGAACACTGGTTCCCAGGAAAAAGAGCGGATGATTGCCATGAAAATCCTTTCGCCTGATCATCCGGTCCCCTTCCCCGCGCGACGCGTCACGCACAGGATGAGCGTCATGGCCGTATCGGCCGTCGCCTCGGTGAGAACGCCCGGCGTGTTGGTTATGACCACGCCTCTTTGACGAGCGGCCTCCACGTCGATATTGTCATAGCCGACCGCGTAGTTGGCCACGATGCGGACCTTTGGCAGGTTGTCGAAGAACTCGTTATCCACCCGTACGGCCGCCACGGTGAGGACCCCTTCGCAATCCGCCGCCATCCTGAATAATTCTTCTCTGGTTATGGTCCGATCAAATGGAGACACTTCCACTTCGACAAAGCGTTTCAGCTTTTCAATGCCCACTTCGGGAATCCTGCGTGTTATGAAAACTTTCATGCAATTAATTCTCCTCTTTCGAAAATACCTCTCAAGAACTTCTAACCTACCATGCTCCGCATAAATCCAGAATGCAATTGACTCCGCCCCCGGGCGAACGTATTATCTTAGGAAATAGTTATGTAGATTTTCCGGCAGCTTGTAAAGAATACGCGTGGTTTGGGCGCGCGTTCGATGGAGGAAAGGCCATGCGATCCAAAAATGCGAGTAAAGCGGTAATTTTCGCCATTTGCCTCATCTTGTTGTTCCCGTCCGTTCTTTTTGCCATAACCTATGAGGATTTGGACACACGGATAAAAGACGCCGCCCTGGTCATCAAGGAGTTCAGGAACAGCCCCGATGTGCAGGCGCCCAAGGATCTCCTGAAGAACGCCGCCGCCGTGGCCGTGTTTCCGTCGGTCTATAAAGGCGCTTTTATCATAGGCGCTCAGTACGGACAAGGAGTGGTGTGCTCGTACGATAAAAAGACCGGACAGTGGAGCGCTCCCGCCTTTTTCGCAATTGGTGGAGGCAGCGTCGGTTTCCAGATCGGCGGTGAAGCCATCGATCTCATCCTGGTCATCAACAACGAGCGGGGATTGCAGTCGTTGCTGAAAGGAAAGACCACCCTGGGCGCGGATGTTTCGGTCGCCGCCGGTCCGGTGGGCAGGGAGGCTCGCGCGGAAACGGACGTCCTGCTCAAAGCCGAGATTCTCTCCTATTCCCGCGCCAAGGGATTTTTTGCAGGCATTTCACTGAAAGGCGCGGTAATAACTTCCAATAACGAAGCCAATGACGTCTTTTACGGCAAGCCTTTGTTCGCTCAGGAAATATTGATCGAGCAGCGGGTGGCTCCCAAGGGAGCGGGCATTGAACTGATCAACGCGTTGGAGCATTTTGCCGATAAATAATCGAACCAACGCGGTCGAAAGTCTTTCATGTTGAATTACGTCGGTGTAACCTTTCTCGCGCTCTTTCTGGCGACGCTCATTTGGGATGTGATCCTCACCGCGCTGAATATCGGACACATGCGGAGGACCGGCGCCGCTTTGCCGGAAGTGTTTCAATCCTACGTGGACCGGGAAACCTACGAGAAAAGCGTCGCCTATAACCTGGAATCGGAACGATTCGGCCTGTGGCAAACCTTTGTGGACGCGGCCCTGCTGATCGCGCTCATTTATTTCGGCGGGTTTCAACTCATCGACGAATTTCCCCGGTCCCTTTTTCCCGGAGGATACTACAGCGTGGCGCTGATGTTTGCCGCCGTTATCATGGCGATAAAATTCGTTATCGACTTGCCGTTCGATATTTACGGAACCTTTGTCATCGAACAGCGTCACGGCTTCAACCGCACCACCCCGAAGCTCTTTATCAGTGACCTGGCCAAGGGCCTGGCCCTCGCCGCGGTCATCGGCGCGCCCCTGTACCTGGCTGTCTTGTGGTTCATGTCCGCCGCCGGGAAATTCTGGTGGCTCTGGGCGTGGATGTTTCTTGAAATCTTCCAGCTCGCTATCATTCTTGTCTATCCCGTGTGGATAGCGCCCCTTTTCAACAAATTCAGTCCGCTGAAAGAAGAAGGTCTTCGGGAACGTATCCTGCAGCTCGCTAAAAAAGCCCAGTTTCCCCTGGATAAAATCTTCGTCATGGACGGGTCAAAACGGTCCGCTCATTCCAACGCTTATTTTACCGGTCTGGGAAGAAAAAAGCGCATCGTGCTGTTCGACACGCTGATCAATCAGATGGAAGAACGCATGATTATCAGCGTCCTGGCCCACGAAATCGGCCATTACAAGCTGAAGCACATCCTGAAAAGCCTTCTGGTAAACGCGGCCATATCGCTGATCGGAGTCTGGGCGCTCAGTTTGTTGATCGCCTATCCTCCCTTTTTTCACGGCCTGGGTTTCGCTCAACCCTCCAATTACGCCGCCTTGATCATTTTCAGCCTGTGCGCGTCAACGTTGGCCTATCTGTTCAAGCCCATCATGTCGGTCATTTCACGAAGGCATGAATACCAGGCGGATCGTTTCGCCGTCGCCACCACCAGGGACAAACAGAGCATGGCCGATGTCATCGCCTCATTGACCAAGGAAAATTTGAGCAACCTCAACCCGCATCCCTTGTACAGCTTTTTTCATTACAGCCACCCCGCCCCCGTCGAACGGGTACGGGCCATATTGGATATGAACTAGAAACATCCCGAGCGCGATCGCGCTCGACATGAAAAGGAACATGAAATGATGAAAAAATCCGCTTACGCGTTTTTGGTATGCCTGTTGGGAATCGCCCTGCTGTTCGCGGCGTCGGCGAGCGCCGGGGAAGGCGATAAGTACGACCTGAAATTGAGACGCGCCACCCTGACTCTGGATCAGTTCATGCTGAGCCCCGACCGCCAGGCGCCACGCGACCTGGTGTCGCAAGCATACGCCGTGGCCGTTTTCCCCGGCGTCATCAAGGGGGCCATCGTTATCGGCGCCCAGTACGGAAACGGCGTTCTCTGCGTATTTGACGAGGAAAGCCGCCAGTGGAGCGCCCCATCCTTCTTTGAAATCGGCGGCGGCAGCCTGGGCCTGCAACTGGGCGGACAATCCTCGGATATCATCCTGGTCATCATGAACGAACGCGGCCTGAACGCCATTCTCAAGGGAATCGGCACCATCGGCGCGGAAGCTTCCGTGGCTGCGGGGCCGGTGGGCCGTGACGCGACCGCGCGGACGGATCTGACGCTCAAAGCCGATATTTATTCCTACTCCCGGGCCGCGGGGCTCTTCGCGGGCGTTTCGTTGGGTGGCGCCATCATCGCGCCGGATAACGAGGCCAATGAGTTCTATTACGGCGAACCCATTTCCGCCCGCCAGATCCTGCTGCAGAAAAAGGTTGAACCCAAGGGCGAAGCGATTCCGTTGATCGAGGCGATTAAAAAGTTCAGCGGCAAGTAATTTTAGTTATTTCGAGCGCGGCGAGAAATCGTTTGCAAGGGGGCGCGGGGAAAGAAATTCCCCCGTATTATTTACTTCTGTTTCTTCTTCGCCCGGCTGATCATCTCCAGGGCGTATTCGCGGGCTTTTTCGTGGTCGCTGCCCGCGCCCAGCATCCGCGCTATTTCCTCGACACGTTCGCTATTGTCTATTTTCTTCACCCGCGTGGCGGTGCGGTCCCCTTCGATCTGTTTGGACACCACCACATGACGCCGTCCGTAGATGGCGATCTGCGGCAAATGGGTGATGCACACGATCTGGTGAGAGCCGGAAAGTTCCAGCAGCTTGAGCCCCACCTTTTCGGCGGTTTCCCCGCCGATGCCGGTGTCGACCTCGTCAAACACCAGGGTTTCCACTTCGCCCTTGCCCGCCATGATGGATTTCAACGCCAGCAGAATACGCGACAATTCGCCGCCGGAAGCGATCCTGGCCATGGGGCGCGGTTCTTCGCCGGGGTTGGGGGATATCAGAAAGGAAACGGCGTCGATCCCCTTGGGGCCGATGACCTGTCCCTGAAAGGAAATGCTTTCCTTGTCGTCGGAGGGAAGCCCTTCAAAACGCGTCTGGAATATCAGCTTGTTCATGTTCAGGGCGGCGAGTTCGCGTTCCATGTGTTCGGCCAGTTTATGAGCGCTTTCCCGGCGCAGAGTTGAAATCTCCCGCGCCGTCGCCAGAAGATTTTCTCCAAGATCCGCGATCTCCTTGTCCAGATTGCCCAAATCGAGGTCCTTGCGCTCCAGGGCTTCGATCTCATCGGCTATTGTGTCTCTGTGCGTCAGAATGGCCTGGGTTCCCTGGCCGTATTTCCGGCTCAACTTGGTGATAGCGGCCAGCCGGCTTTCCACCCACTCCAGCCGCTCCGGGTCGAACACCACTTTCTCGGCGTACTCCCGTAACCCGAAGGCCACGTCTTCCAGTTCCAGAATGGCGCTTTTAAGCCGTTCGGAATAAGACTTGAGTTCAGGGTCGATACCGCCGGCCTTTTCCAGATCGGACTGCAAGGAACCCGCGCGGGCCACCAGCGCCTGATCGCTTCCGTAGATTTCCTCGTGGCCGGTTCGAGCGATCTGGTTGAGTTTCTCGGCGTTACGCAGCCGGTTGCGTTCCTGCCCCAGTTCCTCGTCCTCGCCGACGCTCAACGCCGCCGCATCGATCTCCTGGATCTGGAAGCGCAAAAGCTCCAGCCGCTCCGCGTCGCGTTCTTGGCGCGAAAGCAGAGACCGCTTTCTTTTGACCGCCCGGGCAAGATCCTCGAAAAGGCTTTCCACCTTTGTTCTCAAATCACCCAGTCCTGCGAACTCGTCCAGCAGATCGACGTGGGTTTCCGGCTGAGTGAGAATCCGCTGATCGTACTGCCCCACGATGGTCATGATGTGCGGGCCGAGTTCGGCGAGCATGGCCACGGACCCCAGGGCGCCATTGATGAAAACCTTGTTGGGGCCTTTCTTGGTGACCGCTCGCCGAATGATCAGATCCTGCGACGGTTCCAGCCCCCATTGTTCCAGAAGCCCCAGGACCGGACTGTCCTTTTCCACGAAAAAGGACGCTTCCACTTCCAGGGTATCCTCGCCGGTGCGAATCAGGTCCGCCGACGGCCTTCCGCCCAGCACCAGATTGGCGCTGTTCAGGATGATGGACTTGCCCGCTCCGGTTTCGCCGGTCAGGATGTTGAGCCCTTCCTCGAACGCGAGGCTGAGATTGCTGATGATGGCGAAGTTTTTAATGTTCAGATGGTTAATCATATGTGGCGCCGATACGGCAAGAACAACCGATAAAAGGTGATTGCGCGGCGATCCCGACAACTGCTCCGATCCGAACGAGCTATATCACAAGACCCGGTGCAACTCAACGCCGCCGGATTGACCACTGCGGCCTCCCGGGCATGGCGGCCGCGCCATTTTTTTACCTTTTCAATCGAAATGTATTTGCTATACTGCATCGATTTATGAACAATAGCTTCAAAAATGCAGACACCTCCGACGTTCAATAGAGCGTGGGTTTCGAAAGGATTTTTTATATGCGTGTTCTCTCGGGCATCCAGCCTTCCGGTGATTTCCATATCGGCAACTATTTCGGCATGATGAAGCCGATGCTCGAATATCAGGAAACGGCCGATCTCTTTGTTTTTATCGTCAACTATCATGCGCTGACCTCGGTTTACGACGGCGCCACTCTCAGCGCCAATACGCTGAACGCGGCCATGGACTGGCTGGCGCTGGGCCTCGACCCCGAAAAATGCACCTTTTACGTGCAGAGCGACATTCCGGAAGTGACCGAGCTGACCTGGGTCCTGTCCAACGTCACCCCCATGGGGCTACTGGAGCGTTGCCATTCCTATAAGGATAAGGTGGCCAAGGGTATCAAATCCAACCACGGCCTGTTCGCCTACCCGGTGCTGATGGCCGCGGACATCCTGCTCTATCAGGCCGAAGTCATACCCGTGGGCCGCGACCAGATTCAGCACGTGGAAGTGACCCGCGACATCGCGATCAAGTTCAACAACACCTACGGCGAAACCTTTGTCCTGCCCGACTTTCAGGTGGAAGAGAACGTGGCGACCGTGCCCGGTCTGGACGGCCAGAAGATGTCCAAGTCCTATGACAACACCATAGAGATATTCATTTCCAAGAAGCAGCTTAAAACCAAGGTCATGCGCATAGTCACCGACTCCACGCCGGTCGATCAGCCCAAGAATCCCGACACCTGTAACCTGTACGCCATCTGCAAGCTCTTTTACACCAAGGACGAGATGGCCGACCTGCGGGAGCGATATCTGAAACCCGGACTGAAATACGCAGACATCAAAAAGGATCTGGTCGAACGGATTTTCAACTATTTCGCTCCGTTCCGCGAACGGCGGGAAGCATTGGCGGCCGACCCGGATCAGGTTAGAGCCATATTGCGGCGGGGCGCCGAAAAGGCGCGAGTTATCGCCGTCCCAACCATGAAGATAACCAGGGAACGCGTCGGGTTGGTCTATTGATTTTAAGAGTGACAGCGTCGCCGCGATAACCCGGAAATAGCGCGAATACATGACGCGCGGGGCCGACAGTCCGTCCTACTCATTTGTACTATTCCGCATCTTTATGTTATTCTTATATATCCAAGATATTTGCGCCTGAAGCGCCGAACAAAGGAGGGATCTATGTCCAAAGGGGTTACCTTTACCGAATATTTATTGACTTCCGAAATGACCGTGCCCGGCGCCACCGGCGCGTTCTCCATGCTCCTTTCCGAACTTATGGTCGCGGCGAAAATCGTGGACCGCGAAGTGAAGCGGGCGGGTCTCATCGACGCGTTCGGTTTTACCGGCGACACCAATGTTCAGGGTGAACGGGTGATGAAGCTGGACCAGTACGCCCACAGCCTCATCGTGAGCCGGATGGAGAAATGCGGCCAGCTTTGCATCATGGCTTCCGAGGAAGACGCCAACCCGATCAACATCCCCGATCAGTATTCCAAGGGCAAATACACGCTCTGCTTCGATCCGCTCGACGGGTCATCCAACATCGACGCCAACGTGAGTATCGGCACGATTTTCTCCATCCAGCGAAAGGTATCCAAGGGCGAAGGCGGATCGGTGGACGACCTGCTGCAGACCGGACGCAGCATCGTGGCGGCTGGTTACTTCGTTTACAGCTCGGCCACCATGCTGGTGTTGACTACCGGTTCCGGCGTGCACGGCTTTACGCTCGATCCCAGCGTGGGGGAATTCCTGCTTTCGCACGAAAACATCCGCATCCCCTCCAAGGGAAAGATTTACAGCGTCAACGAAGGTAATTACAACTATTGGGACGAGGGCATGCGGAAGTACCTCAACTATCTCAAGGAAGAGGACAAGGCAACCAAGCGTCCCTACTCCAGCCGATACATCGGTTCGCTGGTGGCCGATTTTCACCGCACACTTCTTTATGGCGGCATCTTTATGTATCCCCGCGACAACAAGGATCCCAAGAAGCCGTACGGCAAGCTGCGCCTGCTCTATGAATGCGCGCCTTTGGCCTACGTGGTGGAACAGGCCGGCGGATACGCCAGCACCGGTGACGGCCCCGTGCTCGATTACAACCCCGAACAGATACACCAGCGGGTTCCGCTCTTTATCGGCAGCGTGGAAGACGTCAAGCAGGCCGAAGAGTTCGTGCAGGGGAAACGTTAAAACAGACCATGCGAATCCTCGGTGTAGAATCTTCATGCGATGAAACCGCCGCCGCAGTGGTTGAAGACGGTAAGACCATTCTTTCCAGCGTGGTGGCGTCTCAGATCCCGGTGCACGCCGAATTCGGGGGCGTGGTCCCCGAATTGGCCTCCCGGGAGCACATGCGCAGCATCATACCGGTCGTGGACCAGGCGCTCGTTCAGGCGGGCGTTTCGCTCGATACCATCGACGCCGTGGCCGTGACCCACGGCCCCGGTCTGGTGGGTTCGCTGCTCATCGGCCTGGGAGTGGCCAAGAGCCTGGCCTGGGCGCACGACAAGCCGCTGGTCGGCGTGAATCATCTGGAAGCCCATATCATGGCCGCCTTCATGGGCGATCGGGAGCCCCGGTTTCCAATGGTGGCGCTGGTCGTTTCAGGCGGCCACACCAACCTCTATCTCGTGCAAGGCGTGCTCTCCATAAAGCTGCTCGGACAAACCCGGGACGACGCCGCCGGGGAGGCGTTCGACAAGGTGGCCAAGGTCATGGGGCTGGGTTATCCGGGAGGGGTGATCATCGACAAGATCGCGGCCAAGGGAGATCCCGACGCCATTGCCTTTACCCGGCCCATGATCCATTCCGGTTCGCTGGAGTTCAGTTTCAGCGGATTGAAAACGGCGGTCATCAGTTACCTGCGCGAACATCCGCTGCCCGAGGACCTGGAAAGCCGTGAAACGGCTGATCTGGCGGCAAGCTTTCAGGAAGCCGTGGTGGATGTCTTGACGCTGAAAGCCATTCAGGCGGCGGAACTCCACAAGGTAAGCGAAATCGCGCTCGCCGGCGGAGTCGCCGCCAACAGCAGGCTTCGCCACAAGCTCGGCGCGGCGGCGCGGGAAAAAGGCATCCATCTGAACGCGCCTCATATCTCCCTGTGCACCGACAACGCCATCATGGTGGCCGCGCTCGGTTACCATCGCCTGCAAGCGGGGCTGACCGATAGTCTGGAGCTAGACGCCTACTCCCGGGCCGTAACTCCCTGGATGTCAAAGCGGCACGATCCGCGCCCTATTTAAAGCCAACGGAATGACTCATCCCGCAAGAGAACTGAAAAACAGAGGTCTGCGCCCGTTAAAGTTCTTGGGCCAGAATTTTCTCAACGACCCCGTCCTGGCGCTAGCCATCGTGGAAAGCGCCGGTCTGACCGGCGAAGACACCGTCGTGGAGATCGGCCCCGGACTGGGGGCTATAACCGGATTTCTGGCCGAAAAGGCTGGAAAAGTCATCGCGGTGGAAATCGACAAGGGGCTTGCGGCGGGGCTGCGGGACGATTTTGAGATCAACCCCAAGGTGAGCGTCCTTCACGAGGATTTCCTGAAGGTCGATATCCAAAAATTGGCCGAGGAAGCGGGGCGGCCGCTCGATGTAGTGGGCAACCTCCCCTACTCCATCACTTCTCCGGTTCTGTTCAGGCTGTTCGAAAACGGACGCGTCATCCGTTCGGCGACCCTGATGGTTCAGCGGGAAGTGGGAAGCCGTATCGTCGCCGGTCCGGGCAACAAGATATACGGCATCCTTTCCGTGATAGCTCAATATTACGCTTCGGTAAGGTTGATTCTGAACGCGCCGCCGACATCGTTTCATCCCCGGCCCAAGGTCGATTCCACGGTCCTGGGTTTTGATTTCAGCAAGCCTTTTCTTCCTCGCGCCCAAGACGACCTGTTTCTCCAGCGCGTGGTCAAGGCGGCCTTTTCCATGCGCCGGAAAATGATGAAAAACTGCCTGGCCAAATCAGAATTCATTCACGCGCAGGAAGTCGACGTGGTTCGGGCCCTGGAAGAATGCGGCCTCAACGTCAAAATACGCGCCGAAGAGGTGTCCCTGGAGGAATTTGTCCGCCTGAGCGACATTTTGCTCCGGATGAACCAGCAGGCTTGATTTACCGCAACTTCCTGGAACAGGCTTCAATGAAAGCAGGGATATCGTTGGGGGCGCGGCTGGATAGCAGGTTGCCGTCCTCGACGACTTCCTGGTTTACAAATTCCGCTCCCGCGAATACTTCTAAGCCGGGAATCGAACTTTAGTCTTTGACATTGGGTTTGATGATCATTATAATCCCTGAAGTTTTTAAGGGCTTGGATCCAGTGGGCTGGACTGAGACTCGGTATAATCGGCTTGAGCGGCGCTCGGAGAGCGCTTCATCCGGTAGGCGTTCGCGCCGAGAGAAGATCCTTCCAGCCTTGTTGGAGGGATTTTTTTTTATGCGTGTCATCACGGACCTCGAAGAAATGCGGCGTTTCTCCACCGAACGCAGAAGACAAAGGCGAACGGTCGGGTTTGTGCCCACCATGGGCTATCTCCATGAAGGGCATCTTGAACTGATGAGAAGAGGCCGCAAGGAATGTGATGATCTGATCGTCAGTATCTTCGTCAATCCCACCCAATTCGGTCCCAGCGAGGACTTTGCCACCTACCCGCGAAATTTCGAGGGCGATTCCGCGTTGGCCGAATCCGTCGGCGTGGATCTCATTTTCGCGCCCGCCACCGACCAGATGTATCCCGCCGGGTTCCAGACTTACGTGAACGTCGACGATATCACCAAAGATCTGGAAGGAACCTGCAGGCCAGGTCATTTTCGCGGCGTGGCCACGGTGGTTCTCAAGCTTTTTCTGGTTGTGAAGCCCACGTTCGCTTACTTTGGGGAAAAGGATTATCAGCAGCTCACGACCATCAAACGCATGACGCGCGATTTGTTCGTGGACGTGACGGTGGTCGGCTGCCCCACGGTTCGTGAAGAGGATGGGCTGGCCATGAGTTCACGCAACGTATACTTGTCGCCCGAAGGACGGCTGGCCGCGCGGTGCCTGAGCCGTGCGCTTCGGAAAGCGCAGCAAATGGCCGCGGATGGCGAACGAAACGCCGCAGCCATAATTCGTGAAGCGGAAGCGATCGTCAAAAAGGAGCCTTTGGCCAGAATCGATTATCTGACCATCCGGGACCCCGAAACCCTGGAAGCAATCGAATTTATCCATGACGCCGCCAGAATGCTCATGGTGGTGAAAATAGAAAATACCCGGCTCCTCGATAACGGGCCGCTATATGGAAAGGAAGCCGCACGATGAGACGGTACATGTTGAAATCAAAAATACACCGCGCGACGGTGACCGCCGCCGACCTCAATTATGAAGGATCGCTCACCATAGACCGAGATCTCATGGATCGCGCCAACATCCTGCCCTATGAAGTGGTGAAGGTGTACAACATCAACAACGGTGAACGGTTCGAAACCTACGCCATCGAAGGCGCGCGAGGCGGGGGAGAAATCTGCCTGAACGGCGCCGCCGCGCGCAAGGGCCATCACGGCGATCTGGTCATCATCACCACCTTTGTGGATCTCGATGAAAACGAGGTCGCGCGGCATACTCCCGTCGTGGTCCACGTGGATGGGCAAAACCGCATGACGGGACCGCGTAAAACGGCCAGCGGAATATAGGCGCGACATTTCCTGCCGGACTTAAAGGAGAAATCCCTTGGGATGGGGGTTTCTCCTTTCTTTTCCTATTGTTACGCCTACGGTCGTTCCGGCGCCGGCAAGATGATTGCGCGTCGAACCGTTGGCTTCACGCTCCCCCGGCAAAAACTACAATGGTATTATTGCTCCTTAATCTGTAGAGAGCGCCTTGACCTTGACCGCTAATTATGCTTTAGAGAATAATTGCTTTTTAGGAGGGATATAATGGGAGAACGTCATCTTTTTACTTCAGAATCAGTTACTGAAGGGCATCCGGACAAGGTAGCCGACCAGATCTCGGACTCGGTTCTCGACGCCATCATGGCTCAGGACCAGCGGTGCAGGGTGGCCTGCGAAACGATGGTGACAACCGGCGTGGCGTTCATCGCCGGAGAAATAACCACCGACTGCTGGATCGATATTCCGCAACTCGTACGCGAAACCATCAAAGAGATCGGCTATAACGACTCGGCCATGGGTTTTGACTGGGAAACCTGCGCGGTACTGACCAGTATCGATAAACAATCCGCGGATATTTCCCAGGGCGTCACCGAAGGCGAAGGCATGTTCAAGGACCAAGGCGCCGGCGACCAGGGATTGATGTTCGGTTACGCCTGTGACGAGACTCCCGAACTGATGCCCCTTCCCATATCCCTTGCGCATAAATTGTCCATGCGGCTGGCGCGCGTCCGCCATAACGGCGTGCTCGATTTCCTGCGCCCGGACGGCAAGACGCAGGTCACCGTGGAATATGATAACGGGTCGCCCAGCAGAATCGAGGCGGTGGTTCTGGCCTGCCAGCACACCCCCGACGTGAAATATAAAGTGCTCAAAGAAGCGGTCTTGCAGGAAGTGGTGAAGAAAGTGATTCCCGAGCATCTGCTGGACGGCGACACCAAGATTTACATCAACGCCACCGGACGATTCGTTGTTGGCGGTCCTCACGGCGACTGCGGCCTGACCGGGCGCAAGATCATCGTCGACACCTACGGCGGCCAGGGCAGCCACGGCGGCGGTTGCTACTCCGGCAAGGACCCGTCCAAGGTGGACCGCAGCGCGTCCTACATGGCTCGCTATATCGCCAAGAACATCGTGGCGGCGCAGCTCGCCAAAAAGTGCGAAATCCAGATCGCCTACTGCATCGGCGTGGCCGAACCGGTTTCCATCATGGCTCAAACCTTCGGCACCGGCAAGGTGCCCGATGAAAAACTCGTCTCCCTGATACGGAATTTCTTCCCCCTGAAACCCAAGCAAATCATCACGGAGCTGGATCTGCTCAGACCCATCTACAAGAAAACAGCGTGCTACGGTCATTTCGGACGAGAAGAGGCGGATTTCCCGTGGGAAAAGACCGACAAGGCCCAGCTGCTCGTGGATCACGCCGGTATATAAAGAGGGGATGTCCGTTCCGCGGAATGGACGCGCCGAACGTAAGAAAGGGGAGCCGGAAAACCGCCTCCCCTTTTTTCTTTACCGTTTGAAACGGGACCCCGCGATCACCACTTGATCAGCGCGCTGCCCCAGGTAAGTCCGCCGCCGAAGGCGGTCAGCAACACCAGGTTCTCGGGTTTTACCGATCCCGTGCGAATGGCTTCATCGAGCGCTATGGCGGCCGAAGCGGATGAAATATTCCCGTATTTTTGCAGGGTCAGATAAAACCGCTCCATTCCCACGCCGATCTTCTTGCCCACCGATTGCAGCATCCGCAGGTTGGCCTGGTGCGGAATTACCCAGTCCACTTCGTCGATGGAAACACCGTTGAAATCGACCGCCTCGAAACAGGAATCCGAAAAGTGTTTCACCGCCACCCGCACCGACGCGCTGGCTTCGATCATCTTGAGCGTATGCAGTTTCTTGTCCACGCTCTCATGGCTGATGGGAGTGGTGGACGATCCTCCGCCGGGCAACAACAGGTTTTTGCCGCTGGCCCCGTCGGTGTGCACATGCGTGGACAACAACCGGTGAGGCGTTTCCCTGGTCGTCAGGACGGCCGCTCCGGCGCCGTCGCCCCACAGGATGCAGGTGGTCCGGTCGGTCCAATCCAGGGTTCGGCTCATCACTTCGCTGGCTATCACCAGGACGCTGGAGCAGAAACCAGTTTTGAGATATTGTTCCGCCACGTTCAGGGCGAAGAGGTAGCCCGAGCAAGCCGCCGTCACGTCGAAAGACAACGCGTGCGGAGCGTCCATTTTCGCCTGCACCCAGTTCGCCGCCGACGGGCACTGGGTATCCGGGGTAATGGTCGCGACCACAATCAGGCCGATATCCTCGATGCTCATCCCCGCCGCTTCGAGAGCTTTCCATCCGGCTTCGGCGGCCAGATCGGCCGTTGTCTGATCGCCGGCGGCAATCCGTCGCTCCGATATACCGGTTCTCTTGACAATCCAATCATGAGAAGTCTCGAGTATATTTTCCAGGTCATAATTGGATAGGATTTTTTCAGGCACGTAGGACCCGGTGCCCGCTATATAAACAGGAGGCAAGTCACTGTTTCCCGGGTTTTTACAGATGTTTTCCGCCAAACTACCTCTCCTCTGCATCGCGAACCATTGTTGTCGCAGCGTGAAACGTTCATCAATCGCCCGAGCGCGCGGGGGATAAGAATTTAAATTCGTCCAACTATCCCGAGCGGAATATTATGTCAAAGCAAATGTTTAGTTATATATTCGTGAGCTTTGAAGTCAAGGAAATTTGTGTTATAGGAACTCACGGCATCTCGCTTCAACCCACCGGCGTACATCCACGAGACGCCGTCAGCGGCGCCCATGTAGATTTTTCTTGACTGGGAAGAAGGCCCTAGTCTAAGTTTGCCCTAAAGATTCAATAACTTTAATCATCTGAAAGCTCTGTCCGTATGTTTATACTATCCAATCTTTTGGCTGCTGTCGCGCAGATTCTTAATATTTTGCTGACACTGTATATGTGGATTCTGATAGCCCGCGCGGTTATCTCATGGGTCAGCCCCGATCCTTATAATCCTATTGTGCGCTTCCTCTATACTGTAACCGAACCCGTCCTCTATCGCGTTCGACGGCTGCTTCCCATAGGATTCGGCGGAATGGATTTCTCGCCCATACTGGTGATCCTGGCCATTATTTTCATCCAGCAGTTTCTCATTGGAACCCTGCTGCAATTGGCCGCGATGATCCACGGTTAAGGAGAAGATGAAATGAGCATCGCCTCCGATGAATTGCGAATCAGAAGGTTCAAGACTTGTTTTCGAGGTTTCGATGTGCAAGAGGTCGACGATTGTCTTCAACTGATAGCCGACCACATGGAAACGCTCGAAAATGAAGTGGCCCGCCTCACGCAAAGCCTGGAAGCTCAGAACGCCGAACTGCGGGAGCTTCGTGAACGCGATTCCGCAATGCGCGCCAGCGCCGCCCAACTGAAGGCGTCCTCCCGTGAAGTAACCCAGAAGGCGGAAAAAGAAGCGGAAATCATCATAGCCAAGGCGGAGGTGACGGCCGAGAAAATTCTGAACAACGCTCACCACCGTCTGGCCGTGCTTCATGAGGACATCTCCGAACTCAAACGGCAAAAAACCCATTTTGAAGTGAAGCTGCGTTCCTTTATCGAAGCGCACTTAAAATTTCTGGACATGGAAAAAGAAAGCAACCGTGACCCTGAAGAAGCAGAAGACAAAATCCGCTTCATCAAAAGAACCTGAAACCGGGCGATTGAAGGAGACGGCCAAGGGCGTCGAGCTTTGCATCCTGGTCCAGCCGAACTCATCCAAGAACGCTTTTGAAGGCTTTCAGGAAAACGCGCTGAAAATCAAGATTACGGCTCCCCCGGTGGAAGGCCAGGCCAACAAGGCTTGCCTGAAACTCCTCTCCAAGGCGTTAGGCGTTCCCCAGTCCGCCATGTCCATCAAGTTCGGGCAAAAAACACGGCGAAAAACAGTGCTCATCACCGGCGCCGAATTGCCGGATCTGGAACGGCGCCTGACGGTTCTTCCGGGATGAATGGAGCCGGTTCATGGCCGCCGACGTCAATAGTTATTGACCTCGCGTAAGGCTGCAAGGTCCACCTTGGCGTTTCCCCTGATAAAAATCCTGATTCTGACGCTTCTGTCCTTTTCCACCCTCGCCGGGCCGGATCTCACTGTCCATTATACGGATCAAACCCGCGCCTCCGCCGAACACCTGAGCGCCAACGTCGAAAAGTGGCGAACGTATGTGGAAAAAACGGCCGGTATCGCGTTTCCGGGCGCCATTGACGTGTACCTGGCGCGAGACCGGTCTCAAATCGATGAGCTGCGCCTGCCTCCGCATACTTTCCCGGTCTGGGGCCAGGCCATCGCCCTACCCCACCAAAAAGTCATCATAATAAAGACTCAAGGGATTCGTTCCTTTGAAGATTTTCGTGAGATTTTCATTCATGAATATACGCACATTTTGCTGGGTTCACTGTTCGCAGATCGATCCATTCCGGTCTGGCTGCACGAAGGTCTGGCCATGAAACTTTCCGGCGAGTGGAGCTTCTCCCGAATAATCACCATGTCGCAAGCGGTCCTGTCGGGAAGGCTCATACCGATCCAGCGGCTTATGACCTCCTTTCCCCAGGATGAGTTCGAGGCGCGAATCGCCTATGCCGAAAGTTATTACCTTATTTCCTTTTTCCATCATGAATTCGGGGCCGAAGCGCTCGGTTCCTTCATCAGGGACTACGGTCGCGGATTCGGCTACGAGCAGGCTTTATTCAGATCCACCGGGTTAAAGGAAAAGGATTTTCTGAAAAAATGGAATCGTTTCGTGCGCCTTCGTTTCTCGTGGCTTCCCATCGGATTCAGCGCGGGCGCGTTCTGGTTCCTGGTGACCCTGGTATTCATCTACGCCGCCTTTCGAAAAAGAAAGCGGTCGCGGGAAATTCTGGCGGCCTGGCAGGAGGAAGAAGAAAACGCGTTTGAATTATATGGCGACCCTTCGAGACACTGGGATGACGAACCCAAAGATGACGACAGCCTCCTGCATTGATCAGCTCCATGAGCCGCTTTCCGCTTTCTACCTCCGATTTTAATCTACAATATATTGTGTTTTAACCATCTATTAACACTCCATGTAGGCTTTGAGCTTTACTTTTACCAGCCTAAATGATACCCTCGCTAAAATTTGGGGGGACTGCGCCGCCGCTTTGTTTTCCCTCTCCGCTTGAACTATTTTCTCTAAAAGAGAGGTTACCGCGTATGCGAATCCATCGGCTGGAACTGAAAGGCTTCAAGTCGTTTCCGGATCGAACAGCCATTGACTTTCCGCCGGGTTTGAGCGCCGTGGTGGGGCCCAACGGCTGCGGCAAAAGCAATATCGTGGACGCCATCCGGTGGGTTCTCGGTGAACAGAGCGCCCGGCAGTTGCGCGGCCGCACCATGGAAGACATTATCTTCAGCGGCGCCATGACCCAAAGTTCGCTCGGCATGGCCGAAGTCAGCATGTTTTTGCGTAACGACAACGGCAACGGAAACGGCCCTACCCCCGCGGCGCTCAAACACTTCAGCGAGGTGATGGTTACCCGCCGTCTGTACCGTTCGGGGGACAGCGAATACCTCATCAACAACTCCGTCTGCCGCCTGAAGGATCTGCAGGACCTGTTTTTCGACAGCGGCCTGGGAAATAAAAATTACACGGTCATCGAGCAGGGCAAAATCAACGTTATCGTCGATATGCGGCCGGAAGAGCGCCGGTTCCTCCTGGAAGAGGCGGCCGGCGTCAGCAAGTATAAAACCCGCAAGAAAGAATCCCTGCGCAAGCTGGAACAGGCGCAGCAGAATCTGACGCGTATCCGCGACATCATGAGCGAGGTCAAGCGGCGGCTGGGCTCCCTGAAACGGCAGGCGGCCAAGGCCAAGCGATATCAAAAGCTCAAAAAAGACCTGCGCCGCCTGGAACTGGCCAAGGCTTCATACCATTACCTGCGGCTCAGCGAGGAAATAAAGCGGCTGGCCGGGGAGTATGCCCAACAGGCACGGCAGGCCGAGGATTCCAAGCTCGAATTGGAAACCCTGAAAACGCGTCTCGAATCCGAGCAGCTTTCCTACCAGGAATGCGACGACCTGATCAGGGAACGTTACGACGCCCTGTATTCGCTCCAGGAGAACATCGGCGCCAAGGAACGCGAGGCGGAGCGCGTAACTTCCCGACTGGGCGAACTCGACCGGCGGGAAACCTCCTGTTCGGACGAACTGGCCACCGCCAAGGTGGCGCTTCTGAAACTGGAGGATGAAACCAGGGAGCATGCCACGCGCAGGAAAGCGGCTCTGGAATCCTACAATGAGAGGATACAGAGCCTGGAACAGGCCGAGGCCGCCCTGAAAAGAAAAACGGACGAGGCGCGGGAAGCGGCGGATCTGGTCGAGGAATCCAAGCGGCTTCTGTTCAACCTGATGGCCAAACAGACGGAGCTGAAAAACCGGCTCTCCAACCTCGACGGCTATGAACAAGAGTTGTCGCGCAGAAACCGCTCTCTGTCGCGTGAACAGGAAGAAATCGGCTCTTCGGTGGAAGACACCGAGTACGAGCTGTCCGGGGCGCGTTCCCAAGTGGAGGAAAGCGAGGAACAGGAAGCGCAGCTCAAGGGCGAATTGAGCCGACTTTACGCCTCCGGCGACAGCCTGCGGGAGGAACTCAAGGGGCTGGAGGCGCGCAAGCGAACCAAGGTCACCGAACTCCACGCCCTGGAGGGCAAATTGTCTTCCCTGCGCGAACTGTGGGAACGACGGCAATGGCTGGGCGAAGGAGCGCGCGCGTTTATACAGGCCGCCCAGGACAAAACCGCGCCCATCGACGGTCTGGTGGGAATCGTGGCCGACGCCATCAGGATCGATCCTCGCTATGAATTGGCGCTCGAAGCGGCGCTGGGCGCCAAACTGGAAGGCGTCATCATGCGCGACCAACAGTGCGCGTTCCAAGCCATCGCCCAGGTAGGGTCCAAATCGGGCGGCCGCTACAGCCTGATTTCCGCCGATCTGGCGGCGTCTTTTGAACCGGCGCGTAACATAATACCCTTCCCCGATAAAACGCCCTTTCTGAGCGACAAGGCCCAATGCCGGGAACCGCACACCAATCTCGCCGCGTATCTGCTCGGGGATTTCCTGGTCGCCGAAAACGCCGACCAGGCCCTGGAATTGTCGCGCCGCCACGCGGCTCCGGTGGTCATGCTGGACGGAACCATTCTAGACGCCGCGGGCGTCATCCTCGGCGGCAGTGACGGCAAGAAGCGTTCGCGCATACTGAGCAAGCTACGTGAAATTGAAGAAATGGAAGCGGGCTCGGTCCAGGTCAAAACGGAGCTTGAAGCGATCGAGGCTGAGCTGGATCGCGTGAAGGACGAACAGGACGGCCTGGAAGGCCGCCTGAACGCTCTCAAGGAACGCAGAGCCTTCATCGGCGATGAGCTGTCCGAGCTGCGTCAAACCGAGTTCCGGCTGGAAGAACGATCCCGACATCTGAAAAGCCGTGTGGCGCTGATCGAAAAGGAGATCGCGCAACTGGAAAATGACGCGGCCGATCTGCGGAGTAAGCGTGAACGGGCCGCCGCCGAAGCCCGGGATGTGGCCGCGAATAAGGAGGAAGCTGAACTCCGCCTCGAAGAAATGAGCGTCCAGGCGCGCTCCCTGCAAGCCGATTTGGAGGCTGAAAAGGAAAGCATCTACGGAGAACGGCTGGAGGCCAACAAATTCAAGGAAATACTTTCCCACGTGGAACGGGAGATCGACCGCCTGAACGCCTACATCAACGAAGGGCGGGAACGGGAGGCGAGTTTCACCAGCCAGTTGCAGTCCATCCGCAAGGAGCGAGAGAAGCTGTTCGGCCGCGACGAAGAACTGCGAACCGTCCTGTCCGAATGTTCGGAACGGTTGACCGGGATGAAACGCGAGATCAACGAACTTCAGGAAAAACAGGACGCCAAGCAGGAGCAGATAAACGCGATTTCAAGCGCTGTAAAACAAAAAGACCATATCAGCCAGGAAGTTCGTGAAAAAGTCTCCCAGACCGGTTTAAGGCTCAAAGAGATGGAGCTTAACTGCGAGCACATCAAAAACGAGGCGCAAACCCAGTACGGAATCGAACTGGAAGGCGTCGCCGAAAAACTGAGCCAGTTGGAAGACATAGCCCTGGAAGATGCTGACGAGCAGATCGAAAAAATTAGAGAGTCCATCAACGGCCTGGGCGAAGTGAACCCCATGGCCATACAGGAATACGACGCCCTTTCGGAACGAGATGAATTCTTACAAAAACAACACGATGATCTTGTCGAATCGATTGACGATATTCACAACGCCATACGCAAGATCAACAAAACCTGTAAGCAAAAGTTCCTGGAAACCTTTGAACTGGTCAACACCAATCTCAAGGAAATTTTTCCCGTGTTGTTCAATGGGGGCAAGGCCGAACTGATCATGACAAATCCGGACCAACCGCTTGATTCCGGGATCGAAATCGCGGTACACCCACCAGGTAAAAAATTGACCACCATGGGGTTGCTTTCCGGTGGCGAAAAAGCGCTGACGGCCCTGGCGTTGCTGTTTTCCATGTACCTGATCAAGCCGTCGCCCTTTTGCCTGCTCGACGAGATTGACGCGCCCCTGGATGAAGCAAATATCGATCGTTTTAACCAGTTACTGAGAAAGATGTCCCAGGATTCCCAGATCATTCTCATCACCCATAATCGCCGCACCATGGAAATCGTGGATCGCCTTTTCGGCGTGACTATGGAAAGACCGGGCGTGTCCAAACTGATATCCGTTAACCTGGAAGAGGCTACCGCCGCATGAAAAAGTGGTTCAGGAAAAAAAGCAACGACCAACAAGAAAATGACCAACCGTTTTCCCCGGAAACGGTTTCGGAACAGGAAGAACTCGAAGTACTCGAGGAATTCGAGGAATTCGAGGAGACGATTGACGTCGAAGACTCCGAAGACACGATGGAGTCTGAGTTTACTTTTTCGGCGGAAGAGGTTGAAGAAGAGGAGCGGGAGCCTGTCGGGGAACGAAGCGCCCGAAAAAGACGCTGGTTCCGGTGGGGCAAGGGCAAGCAGGAGTCGGAGGATGCGCCCGCCTTTCCCGAAGAAGAACTTTCCGAGGAAGAGCTGATCGAAGCGCAACTGACCGAAGAAGGTGTGGAGCAATTTCCGGAGATCGAAGCGGAAGCCTTTGAGGATTCCGAGGAATATATCGAGGACAGCGAATTCTTTTTCAAATCGTCCGCCGAGGAATACGTCGAAGCCGAAGAAATCGGCGCCGAACCGGAACCCGAGGAGATTTCCGAGCGGGAACACAAGCGATTCGGCTGGTTTAAAAAAGGCAAGCGGGAAGAGCAGGAACCCGAAGAAACCACTGCCGAAGAGACCTTTGCCGAAGAAAGTTTTGTCGAAGAGAACATTGACGAAGAAACCTTTATCGAGCCGGTCCTCGAAGAAGTCCGGGAAGTTCAGGAAGACACCTCCGGAACGACCTATGCTGACGAAGCGTTCGCCGTGGAAGAACCCGCTTCCAAGAAAAAGCGCGGCTTTTTCGCCCGCCTGAAACGGGGCCTGGAAAAAACACGCAAGAGCTTTTTAAACGGCCTGGACGTTCTGGTAGCCGGACGCAAGGTTATCGACGAGGATCTGCTCGAAGAACTCGAAGAGCTGTTGATCACCTCCGATATCGGCGTCAAGACCACCCTCGAACTTATCAAGCGCATCCAGAAAAAGGTCGATCGCAACGAACTGGAAGACCCCGCCGCCCTGAAATCCTATCTGGAACGCGAAATTTCCAAACTCATGGATATCGATGTGGCGCCGCTGGACTGGAGCCACAAGCCGCTGGTGATCATGGTCATCGGAGTCAATGGAACCGGCAAAACCACCACCATCGGCAAGCTGGCCTCCCACTTTCAGGAAAAAGGCAAAAAAGTGCTCATGGTCGCCGCCGATACCTTCCGGGCCGCCGCCATCGAGCAGCTTGAAGTATGGAGCAACCGCGTGGGTTGCCAGCTCATAAAAAACCGGTCCGGCTCGGACCCCTCGGCGGTGGCTTTCGACGGCGTCAAGGCGGCCCAGTCGCGCAACGTGGACGTGGTCATTATCGACACCGCCGGCCGGCTTCACACCAAGGTCAACCTTATGGAAGAACTCAAGAAAATGAGGCGGGTCATCGGCGGCCAGATAGAAGACGCGCCCCACGAAACGCTGCTGGTCCTGGACGCGACGACCGGGCAGAACGCGCTCTCCCAGGCCAGAATATTTAACGACACCATCGGCGTGAACGGGTTGATCCTGACTAAGCTCGACGGAACCGCCAAGGGCGGCATCGTTCTGGCCATTACCCAGGAACTCAACATCCCCGTGCGCTACATCGGCGTCGGCGAAGCCATCGAGGATCTGCGCGAATTTAACCCTCGGGATTTCGCGTCCGCCATGTTCGAAAGCTGAAGCGTAAGGAATTTTATTATTTTTGTGAAAATGGGAGGACCCCTTTTTAAAAAGGGTCTCTCCCCAACCCCTCCTCGCTTTACCGGCAAATTATTCCGTAGTCTGTATGCAAAAAAACTATTGACTCCGGCGCCCGCGCATGGTAGTTTTCCTTAAACTGAATGATAATTCATTCATTATCTTGGTCGCGCGTCCTTAGTGCGTTTTTTAAAACCTAACAAAATGAATGAACGTTCACTCAGTTGGCGTCTTCGCCCATCCGTCGCTTGACCGCAACGATTCCGGCCGCAAACAGCGCGCCGGTCGTCTCCCCCGACGATAGGCGAATCCCGTAAAACCATCTTCACCAAAGGAGAGGAAGCCATGGCGAATAACGGCACCATCGGCGGCGCTCAGTTTCTTATCGCCGAAATACCCATCGAAAAAATATTCACGCCCGAGGATTTCACCGACGAACACAAAATGATCCTGGAAACCACCAAGGATTTCGTAAATAATGAAATTCACCCCAAGATCGAACAGATAGAAGCCAAGGACGTGGATCTCATTCGATCCATACTCAAGGCGGCCGGCGAGCTTGGACTCAACTCCACGGACATCCCCGAGGAGTACGGCGGAGTCGGTCTGGACAAAATCAGCACGGCGGTGGTAACCGAAGCCATGGGCAACGCCGGATCGTTCGCGGTTTCCCACGGCGCGCATACCGGTATCGGCACCCTTCCCATCGTCTTTTTCGGCACGGACGAACAGAAAAAGAAATACCTGCCCGGCCTGGCTTCCGGCGAACTGTTCGGCGCCTACTGCCTGACCGAACCCAGCGCGGGTTCCGACGCCCTGAACGCGCGCACCAAGGCGGTTCTCTCCGAGGACGGTTCGCATTACATTCTGAACGGCGAAAAACTCTACATCACCAACGCCGGTTGGGCGGACCTCTTCATCGTGTACGCGAAAGTGGATGGCGACAAGTTCACGGCGTTTATCGTGGAAAAGGGGTTCGAAGGCGTATCGACCGGAGCCGAGGAAAAGAAGATGGGCATCAAGGGCTCGTCCACCCGTTCGGTTATCCTGGAAGACGCCAAGGTGCCCGTGGAAAACCTGCTGTTTGAAGTCGGCCAGGGTCACAAGGTGGCCTTTAACATTCTCAACATCGGCCGCTACAAACTGGGCGCCGCGACCATAGGCGGTTCCAAGGGAGCGCTGGAAGGCGCGGTCAAGTACGCCAAGGGCCGTTTGCAGTTCAATACCCCCATCTGCCAGTTCGGCATGATCAAGACCAAGCTGGCGGACATGGCCATCAAGACGTATATGAACGAGAGCATGGTGTATCGCACCGCCGGTTTGATCGACGCCAAGCTGCACTTGCTGGATGATGAAGCCCGCAAACAGGGCGCCGAAAACGCCAAGGCCATCCAGGAATACGCCATTGAATGCTCCATCAACAAGGTTTACGGATCGGAAGCGCTCAGCTTCGTGGTCGACGAATACGTGCAGATCCTGGGCGGCTATGGCTATTGCGGCGAATACCCGGCCGAACGCTATTATCGCGACGCCAGAATCAACCGCATCTACGAGGGCACCAACGAAGTCAATCGGCTCATCGTTCCGGGTGAAATATTCAAGCGCGCCCTGAAGGGCCAGCTCGCGCTTATGCCCATCATTCAGGGGCTGGGCGCTGAAATCAAAGCCTACGATCCCGAAAATCCGCAGCTCAACGAAGGCCCCCTCGCCGCGCAGGAAAACATGGTCAAAATGTGTAAGAAGATGGCCATTATGTCCGCGGGCGTGGCCGCGCAGAAGTTCATGCAGAAACTGGAAAAGGAACAGGAAACGCTGGGCATGATCAGCGACATGGTTATCGAGATCTTCGCCATGGATTCCGGTTTGCGGCGTACCATGAAGCTCATTGAAAAAGAAGGCGAGGAAAAAGCCAAGTACAACGTCGCCGCGACCCAGGTTTATGTCAACGACGCCTTTCCTCGCGTCTACAACTGGGCCAAGCAGGTCATTACCTATGTCATGGAAGGCGACATGCTACAAAAACAGCTGCGAGGACTAAATAAGATCGGAACCTATCAGGCGGTCAACACCATTCCGCTGCGCAGAATGATCGCCGACCGGGTTATCGAAGTGGAAAGCTATCCTTTTTAAGTACCCATCGAACTCATAACCTGTTCCCCCTCGCGACGCCAAGGAATGAATCGTCTTCCTTGGCGTCTTTTTATGCTCCCCGGAATTTCCTCAAAAAAGCTCATCCGTCCAAAATAAAAGAAAGCTAATCTGGTTGGGCGGACCTGATTAGCTTTCTAAGGAGAAAAGAGAAAACAAGGTTACTCTTGCTTGGTATATAGCAAGGTCTCTGCCAAAATTACCAAATGTTCGACCAATATTTTATTTCAAGTAATATCAATCTGTTGCCTCAATAAGCCGTCGCGGCCCCCGTTGGCGTCGGGCTTTCTCCGGTTCAATTTTTTGAACCCTGTTTTTCACACAATAATTTAACTACTTGTTTTTATTGTTAAATTAAAATTCAATAATTTGTACCGCCTCAATATACGGTACAATATCGTCGCCCGCCCCGAGGGCGTTTCTCGTAACGCGTCCACGAAAAAGCAGCTTTTTTCGTTCGACCGACCGGCGCAGGGGACGGCGTTGAAAAAAGAGACCGAATAGCGTACATTCCCTTCAATTCATCTATTCGATACTCCAACTCCAAGAGGTTCCAAGATCATGGGTCCTTCATCCTCCAGAGATATCCATCAAGACTTGTTGGATTTGTTCAAATCGGAAGACTTTATCGCTTATTTCGAGCTTTACGTAACCGCTCAGGGCCAACCGCCCATTTCCGGTTTGTGCAAGATATCCCGGTCAAAAAAGGAAGAAGTCTATGACGCCGGACACAGCGGATACCTCTCGCTCATCCTGATCATGGACACTCCCGACGACGAATCCCATCGAGCCGCGAAGGCCGTCATGTATGGGTTTGACGAGGATAGCTTGCGGCGATTCCTCCCCGAACTGGATATGATGATTCCCATGCCCGACATAAATGTGGGATCCCACATGTATGTAAAGCATGTCGATGTGACGTTGAAAACCAAGTCATTTGACGAGCGGGGCCTTATTATGGACAGGATCGTCCCGTTCTTTCGGGAATGTCTGAACGCCGAGGTGTCCAATATCGAATGGTGGGAGGACCGGGTCAGGCCCGCGGCGGTTTCCAAACGGAAAGCCGTGGAGAACAATCGGGAACCCGATTCGTTATTCAACAAAGTGAAAAGACTACTTGGCCGATAATCGGAACTTTGCGCGCAAAACGGCGCTTTAAACCCACTAATGGAGAACCGGTATGTCCCGCGATCTGGGGGAAGAACTCATACGGCGTCTGATAGAATTATCCAATGATATAGCGCGCGGCAGTTATGACGAGGCGGATAAGATATTCGAATATACCAAGTCGGGGCAATACCCCGAGTTGATTTCGGAACTCGCCGAATCCTTCGGCCTGATGACCGTGAAAATCGAAGCGCGCGAATTCCAGTTGGAACAGATGATCGAGCAGTTGCGCGACAAGAACATCGAGCTGGAAAAAACGCTCCAGAAAGTGGCGCTGCTGGAAAACATAAAATTGCATCTCGGAAAGTTCGTGCCCGAAGCGGTCAAACAGATCATCGAGCTGACCCCCGACGCTCCGGATCTGGAAAAACACACCCGGGACGTTTCCATTCTGTTTCTGGACATCGCGGGATATACCAGAATGAGCGAAACAGTGGCCTTGGACAAAATGAACTACATTGTCGAACGCTACTTTTCCAGCTTTTTGGACGACATCCACCAGAACAAGGGTGATATCAACGAAACCGCCGGGGATGGGCTCATGATCATCTTTCAGGACCCGGACCGCGACCTGCACGCTCAAAACGCGGTAAAGACCGCCCTGGCCATTCAACGCAAGGCCGATTCCATCAACCAAGACCTACGTGGAAGTTTCGAGCCCTTGGTGATCAATATCGGTATCAACTCCGGGGAAGCCATGCTGGGCTCTTCACGTTTTGAAGGCATCTCCGGCACGCGCTGGACCTTTACCGCCTCCGGTCCGGTCACCAATGTGGCGGCTCGCATCGGCAGTCTGGCCAAGGACGGCGCGATTCTTATCGGCGAGGAAACCGCCAAACGGGTTGAAGGCGAATTCAGTTTGCAGGACGTAGGTTTTTATGACCTCAAAAACGTCAGCCAGCCGGTTAAAGTCTTCAGGGTGCCGCAGGAAAATTACTGATCCCGCCCCCCGCCTCGTCCCTGCCCTTCCCGCCGGCTAGTCCTGGTTGTACTGCAGAATCATCATGGTGATGTCGTCGGACTGAGGGGCGTCTTGCGTGAAGGATTTTATCTTCTTCATGATTCCCAGCGCCGTCTCCTTGGGGGACGATTGCTGGAATTCATGCAGGTCGTCCAGCAGCCGCTGATCGGAGAAAAACTGCTCTGAACTATTCTCGGCTTCGGTCACGCCGTCCGTGTAGAGGTACAGATAATCGCCGGGATCGAGTTTCAGGGAACCCGCCTCGAATTCGAGATCCTCCATGGCGCCCACCACCGTCCCCTTGGTTTTCTTCAGGAAACGCAGCTCGCCCTTTCGAGGCGCCACGCAGGGCAGATTATGTCCGCCGTTGGCGTAGTCGATTTCCCCGGTGTTCTTATCGATGATGCCCAGAAACACGGTCACGAACATGCTGGCTTCGTTATCGGCCGCCAGGAGGTTGTTCACGCGTCGCAGTATTTCGTTGGGCGGAAGATCCGGGGCCGCGGTCACCTTGATGAGCGTTTTGGTGATGGCCATAAAAAGGGAGGCGGGCACGCCTTTACCGGACACGTCGCCGATGACAAAGCAGAGATGGTCGTCGTCCACGTTGAAAAAATCGTAAAAATCGCCGCCGACCTCGCGCGCAGGTTCGATAATGGCGTATATATTGATGGCCTGGTCATTGGGAAAAGGCGGAAATATTTTGGGCAACGTTCCCATCTGAATGTCTCGGGCGATTCGCAGTTCGCTCTCGATGCGTTCCTTGGCGGCCGTGGCCTTGGTGAGCTGTCCAATATACTCCTTGAGCGCCGCCCGCATGGCCGTGAAATCGCTGGTTAACCGTCCCACCTCGTCGTTGTATTTGACCGCGGGTAGATCGGCGTTCAGGTTCCCGTCCGCGATATCCCGGGTTTTCAACGAAAGAACTCGCAGCGGTTTGGTAATCGATTCGGAAATATAAATGATCACCAAAAGCAGCACGATGAACCCGCTCACCCCCAGAATCGCCACGATCCGGTTCAGGGCATAGAGGTCCGCCGTCAGTTCATCCGCCGGTATGAACACTCCGAGCGACCACCCGCTGGAAGGGAGCGGCGCATACGAGAGCCAGCCGTCCTTGCCGATCATGGGGCTTTCGGTTCGGACAAATCCCTTGCCGCCCTGAATCATGGTTCTGCCCAACTCCCGCATTTTCGGCTTTCCCTGGGCTTCGGCCATGCTGAAAATGGACTCGTTCATTATCAGCTCTTCCCTGGGGTGCGTCACCACGGTCCCGTTTCTGGACAGCAGGAATCCGTAGCCCGTTTTGTACATATGGATATCGGACACCATTTTTTTCAACCAGGACAACGACACGTCCACACCGGCCACGCCCATAAAGCGTTTGGAGCCTCCTTCATATTTATAGAAGGGAACCGAATAGGTGGCCATGACGATGTTGCCGCCGCCTTCGTCAAAGTACGGTTCGCTCCAGATGGGTTTTTGCATCTCCTTGGGTATCTGATACCAGTCCATAAGGAAATAATCGTACGAGGAACTGCCCAGGTATTGCTTTCTGAGCTTTCCATCCTGCACATAGACATAGGGCGCGAAGTACTTTCTCGATTCGTCGAACGCGTACGGCTCGAAGGATACGGCCGAGCCGTATATATCCTTGTTGTTCTTGACCACCAGCTCCAGAATGCGCCCGATGGACTCTTCGCTCTGCGGGCTGTTCTCAAGAAGGAATACCAGATTTTGACATGAATCCATTAACGACGTCAGAACCGTCTCGATCTTGTTAACCGAGCTGTCGGTGAGATTGCGCGCGGTATCTTCCGCGCAGTGGATCACCAGTTCGCGCGAAAACAGATAGTTATAGCCGAATATGATCAGAAAAATGGCCGTGGCGCAGGTCAGAACCAGGGCGCTCAGCTTGAATGCGATATTTTTATTTTTGAATATCGTCATGGCATGACTTATAGAATGAAGTGAAAGCAGGGGTGGTTTCTATCATGTTTTCTTTTACGAGCGACGCGGAAACCCGTTCATAATCCGTTTCCGACAGGACGCCTATCCGTCGCGCGGCCAAATCGTACGGTTCAATAAGTTCTTTTATCTTCTCCAGCATCCATTCCTGGTGCGCGCGGCTGGCGGGCAATCCCATTTTCCTGCGGTGGTCTATGATGATGTCGATGGCTTCCGACTCATGAGCAAACGCGTACCGCCATCCTTCCAGGGACGCCTGCACAAAGCCGCAGCACAGAGCGGGGTCCTTCTTATAAACGCGCTCCAGGGTATATATGCCGTCTTCCGGAAAATTGAGGTCGAATTCATTGAAGAAAAATGTCGTCAGTTCTTCCGGGTTGAGCCCCGAATTGAGGATGGTGTGGTACTCGTTGTACCACATGGCCGAAACCGCATCGACTCCGCCGCGCAGAAACAGGTTCACCGACGATGATTGCGGAATGGTCTTGACCGACACGCCGTATTTCCGGAACAAGGCGTACGGCTGAATCTGAAAACCGCCGCCCCAGATGCTGACCTTTTTTCCTTCCAGCTCCTTGGGGGTCCTGATGCCGCTCTTTTTTTTGGCCACCAGCATAAGACCGGAGCGCTGGACGATCTGCGCCAGGTTGACGACCGGTTGGCCCTGGGCCCGCATCTGTATGCCCCGGGGAAGCCACAGGATGGAAAACTCGGTAAGCCCCTGTTCCAGATACCAATCCGAAGGCCGCGAGGGTCCGCCCGGTATGATGGTAAGATCTATGCCGTGGTCGCGGTAAAATCCTTTTTCAAAGGCGACGTAGTAGCCGGCGAATTGGGCTTGCGGCAGCCACGCAGGCAGAAAGGAAGCTTTTTTGAGGTTTTCTTCGGCGGCCGCGTTGACGGACAGGAGCAAGAGCGCGCAAATAAGAGCCGCCAGGAACGGAAAAGCTCCGAATATCCGTCCGCGCGTCGTTTTCATCGCTTGCCCGCTATCAGAATCAGGACGTTCTTGCCGTCCACCCGTTGGTAAGTGACTTGATCCATGACCTTTTTGATAAGAAAAATGCCCAGCCCGCCTATTTCGCGTTCGGAAACATCCTCGTCCAATGAGGGGGCCGACGCGGAAAGAAGGTCAAAGGCCATCCCGGAATCGGTCATGGTGATCGCCAGCGCGCCGTTGGAATCCGTTTCGCACGCAATCTCCACGTCGCCGTCTTGGTCCGGGTACGCGTAATTGCTGATATTGACAAAAGCCTCCTCCACAGCCAGTTGAATCTCGAACGTGCGTTTAGGCGCGAACCCGCCCTCTTCCGTTTGCGCGGAAATGAATTCAATCACTTCATCCAGACTTTCGGCCCTGGCCGGCACAATTTTCGTAGGCAACTCAATCACCAGACGCCGCTATAGGGACGCCACCGCGGCCTGCACGTTTTCAAACACCGGGAACAGGGAATCAAAACCGGATATCTCGAACACTTCCTTCGCCGTTCCCCGCAGGCTGGCTATCACCAGCTTGCCGTTGGCGGTTTTCAACTTTTTGCCCGCCGCCAGCACGCTCCGCAGACCCGCGCTGCTGATATACTCCACCCCTTCGAAATCCAGCGCAAAGTACGTCTCGCCGCTTTCGATGAGGGAGCCGATCTGTTTATCGAATTCAGGCGCCGTGACGGCGTCCATTCTGCCCTTGATCGCCAGGACGACCATGCCCTTTTCTTTTCCGCTGTTGATGACTTCCATATGCCAATCTCCTTTTCGACTCGGAAGAAATTGTCCGGCGTCCGAGGCGCTCTGCAAAGGCTCTCTATCGAGCGAGCGCGCGAAGGCTCACCGCCACCGCGTTCTATTCACTCTTTCATGGCCGATTTTCCACCACGATACTAGATATAACTTCGGCTCGTCGAGCAGAAAGTTGAGAAACCTTTGGTAAATTATGGGTTATAATGGAAAGAAATCATGCGTTCGACGTTAGTGATTCGCGTTGAGCGCGGGAAAGGGACGGGAGAGATAGCGCGGTGTTTACGAAAAGACTTCGATTTCTGCTGGTCATTCTACTCATCATCATCATGGGTATTGTAGTATTCAGATATGGATCGGTATCCGAGTTTCTGAAAAAAAGGCCCGACGCCGCAGAGCTGGCCTTTAACAAAACGCCCGAATCGGGCGAAAAGCGCCCGATCATCATGAGCGCCGATGAAAAGATAAACATCGACGTGTTCCGCGAGGCGCGCCCCTCGGTGGTCAATATTGTGGCCACCACTCTGAGGATGAACTTCTGGATGAGCGTCATTCCGCAGGAAGGCATGGGCACCGGCTTTATCATCGACCCGCAAGGTTACATTCTGACCAACAACCACGTGGTTGCCAACGCCCAGAAACTGAGCGTGACCCTGGCCGACGGGAAAAAGCTGGACGCCCGCCTCGTGGGCAGGGACCCCCACTACGATCTCGCCATTATCAAAATACCGGCCGGCGACGTAACCCAGGTGGCCACGCTGGGGAATTCGGACGATCTTCAAGTGGGGCAAAAGGCCATCGCCATCGGCAACCCCTTCGGGCTCGGACAAACCTTCACCACCGGCGTGATCAGCGCCCTGGACCGCACCCTGCAGACCCCGGAAGGTTCGACCTTCGAAGGGCTCATCCAGACCGACGCCGCCATCAATCCCGGGAATTCCGGCGGCCCGCTCCTGAATTCCAACGGAGAAGTCATCGGGATCAATACCGCCATTTACAGCCGCACCGGCGGTTATCAGGGGATCGGGTTCGCCCTGCCCATAAACCACGCCAGGGAAGTGGCTACCCAGCTCATCACCTCCGGCCGCGTGGCCCGGCCCTGGCTGGGCATTACCGGTTATACCGTAAACGAAGATTTCGCGCGCGCCTTCAATCTGCCAACAAATATCGGGGTGCTGGTCGTGGAAGTGGTTCAGGGCAGCCCGGCCGCCAACGCGGGCATCAAGGGCGGGGACCGGGAGGTCAATTACGGCAACCTCCACCTTCTGCTCGGCGGAGACATCATTCTATCCTTTGGAGGCACGCCGGTCCGTGAGATGCAACAGCTTATCCGCATGATCCAGAACAAACGGGTGGGCGACCAGGTCAAGGTGACCATATCCCGCAACGGCCAAACCCTCGATCTGGCCGTTATCTTGACCGAGATGCCGTAGCGCGGAAATCCCAAAATACATGTAAGCGCACGGCCTTCCTCCCATATTGTCTTTGTCGGATTAGGATATAGATTTCTCATGAGATCTCAAATCGGGTATTTCGGCATGAAGACACGCTATCTCATATTTCAGAATATTTATAGGAATGACAAACCGCATTTTGGCTTGGCTTGCCATATCCTCACATGAGGATTCACAACAAGGGAGGTTTCGCTATGGTCAAAGCTTTTGCAAGACGATTAGTTAAAACGATTCTTTTGGCTGGATTGCTGGTCACAATAGGCTGCGGAGGTTTGGACCTTCCCGTCGCAGCCACGAGTTCACCCCAAGGGAAGGAAGTTATAGATGTGAAAGCCAGCAGCTTTAAATTTGAGCCTAACAATATAACCGTTCCGAAGCCCGGATCTTTAACGCTGGCGGTGCTGAATGTCTCCGACAGCGAACATAATATAACCATAAGGAATCCCGATGGACAGACGTTGAACAGCGTGAACCTGCCTCCGGGGATCAAGACTTTTGTTACCGTTGATTTGCCCATCGCGGGTACCTACATATTTTTCTGCGATAAGTCTCTTCATGAATCATTGGGAATGAAAGGGCAAATTGAGGTAGGCTCTCAATAAATCTCAACGGTACTGCTTATGGCGCAAACGTGGCGCAGGTCATGATAGAAGCGCATGCCTGCGCCGCGCCTTACCGGGCTTGAACGTCCCTGACCTCACGCGGCCGCCTCTGGGTTGGACGCGCTTCCTTTTAAAGGTTTTTGAGCAAGTCTTCCAAATTCAACGCGGGCGTTATATCTATTTCCACGTTCAGTTTGGCGAACATAGGTTCGTTTATCGCGGGCAATCGACTCGCGTCTGATTCCTCAAAGACGATCATGCCTGCTCGCTTGCCATCCTGCACGTAGAAATAGGCCGCCTCCGCCTTCAACTGGCCGACCAAATCTTTTAACACCTTGGGCAGGGAACCATTGGCGGCGGCTTCGTTTCCTTTTTCGACCGGAATTTTGAATCGCATCATAAGCCGCATAATTTCCACCCCCATCTCATTCGTCGTTGGATGCCTGTTACTCCACTATGAACGAAATTCCGAAACAGCAGGTTTTGCCTTCCAACTTCCCAAGCCATTTGCAGACACTCAGCATGGCCTTGCCTTGTCCCGACTTGTCCACGTATTCATGGAGATAACTGGGCTTTCCAGTCTCAAAGACCGTTTAGTCCGCCGTTTGCAGCGCTTCGGCGTTTTCCGACCAGATCAGCTCGCCGTCCTTTTTGCCTACCATTTCTTCCTGAGCGAATTGAATAATTATTCGGTTGCCCCACAGATATCTCCCTTCTCTGTCTTTGACCCAAAAAAGGAAAGGCATTTCGTTGAATATTTCAAGATCCTTGATTCTCCTGGCTGAACCTCATGAATGGTCAATGTTCTTGATCCGTAATAACGAATAATTAAACTCCACGCTTTTTCTTCTGGAAAAACACAGCCGATATATTTCTTACGTAAGGATGATCCCACTCGGCGTCAATCGCGCCGCCGCGCGCCATCGCCTGCCCACGATCGCGCGTTTTACGTGAAACAAGCCAGGCTTATTACTCTAATTTTCTCTATTTATAAGTTTATCTGGCAGAGGGCTTGTGTTGTTATTTTTTAAACCTTAATTTTTAATAAAGGCTGGTTTGATTCCGGATAATTGGAAGCTACCTAAAGTCTTAGTCAAGAATATTTTTATATCCATTTATCCCGAACGGGCTTTCTAAAATAAGGGAGGGAAAAATTATGAACGCCGCACGAAACCGCAACCTTCTCGAATGCGTCCGGGATCTTGAATCCAAAGAGTCAATCCTCGATGGAATATCGGATATTTTAATGTTACTGGACGCCCAGACCTATGAAATCCTCGACGTAAATCAGGCTTTCCTGGATTTGTATGGGACCACCCGAGATCAGGTCATCGGAAAAAAGTGCCATCAGATCACGCATCACTTTTCCAGGCCGTGCTCGACGTTCGGTCATAGTCAATGCCCCCTTGAACAAATCGCTAAAACCGGCGCCCCGTTTCGCACCCAACATAAGCATAGAAGCAATGTAGGGGAAAGCCTTCACCTTGAGATTAACGCCTACCCATTGAAGGATGAGGACGGCAAGGTCATTCGCATCATCCATATGGCCAAGGATGTTACCCGGCAAAAAGAGGCTGAAGACGCGCTCAAACAACAGCTCACGCGCTCGGAACATCTGGCCGCGCTCGGTCAACTCGTCGCTGAAATCACCCATGAAATCAAAAACCCCTTGATGATGATAGGCGGATTCGCCAACCAATTGCTCAAGTCCGTCGAAGGAGAGAAGCAGGTAAAACAGTTGACCATCATCACGGAAGAAGTGGCGAGGCTGGAGAAATTGCTGAGAGACCTCCGGGAATATCACCTGCCGAAGGGGACCGTTCGAAAAGAACTCCATGTCAATGAAGTCATGGAAAGCATCCACGCGCTGGTTAAGGACGAATGCGCGAAAAAACACATCCGGAGTGAGCTCATACTGAATCAGGGCGACATGATCATAAACTGGGACCCCGATCAGTTGACGCAAGTGCTGGTTAATATCGTCAAGAACTCCATAGAAGCGATGGATGAAGGCGGAACCCTGACCATAAAGACCGAATTGGCCGGCGATAAAGTGAAACTCGTCATATCCGACAATGGATGCGGCATACCCCAAAAGAACGTCGAAAAGGTTCTTGAGTGCTATTACACCACCAAGAGTTATGGAACAGGCCTCGGACTGTGTATTTCCAAAAAATACGTGGATGAGCATGAAGGCAGCGCGTTGAGGGTGAGCAGTGAAGAGAATAAAGGGACAACGGTTGAGATTGATATACCCATCTTCCAAGGCTGGAAATATGAAACCGGGGCTACCTTCAAAAACCAATTAGAAACGTCAGCATAGCCTGAATCCATGCGTCAGGCCCTGATTGAAGGAATAATCCCATGGCCGAACTTTTCGAAAAGACAACGATCAACGGTATGGCCCTGAACAATCGCTTTGTACGCTCCGCCATCTGGGAAGGCAGAGCGTCCGAGGACGGCGCCTGCAGCCAAAAGCTCATTGACTTCCTGGTCGAACGAGCCCGTGGCGCGGTAGCTCTCATCATTACCGGCCAAGCGTACGTGAGGCCCGAAGGCCAGGCGCGCCCGTATCAATTGGGCGTTCATCGTGACGATCTTGTTTCCAGCTTACGGCAGCTGGCCGAGGCGGTTCACCAGGAAGGCGGAAAAATCGCCCTGCAGGTCGCGCACGCCGGCTACCGGGCGCGCCATATCCCCAGTGTAAAAACACCGGTAACCGTGTCACGCATTGAAGGTCTGACCGAGTGGCCGTGCAAGGAACTCTCCGCGGCCGATATCGGGAATATTACCGACGCTTTCGCGCAGGCTGCCGGGAGAGCGCGGGAAGCCGGATTCGACGCCGTGGAGATTCACGCGGCCCATGGCTATCTGCTTAGCCAGTTCATGTCGCCTAGGTATAATCGACGGACGGATGAATATGGAGGATCTCTGGAAAACCGCGCCAGAGCGATCCTGGAAACGCTCGAAAAAATGAGAAAATCGGTGGGCCCCGATTATCCCCTGCTGATTAAAATGAATTGCGAGGATTTCATAGAAAGTGGACTCGATCTGAACGACTCGCTTCGGATCGGCCAGATGCTCGCCGAAAAAGGCGCCGACGCCATCGAGTTGAGCGGTGGAACACTGGAATCGGGGAAGCTAAAACCCTGCCGCAAAGGCATCCTGACGCCGGATAAGGAGGCCTATTTCCAGGAACAGGCCCGCGCATTTAAAGAGAAAATATCCAAGCCCCTGATCCTGGGCGGCGGTATCCGCTCTTTCCAGATAGCGCAAAAACTGGTGGAGGAAGGAGTCGCCGATTACATTTCGCTCGGTCGTCCGCTCATTCGAGAACCGCATCTGATCAAGCGATGGCGGGAGGGAAACCTCCAGAAGGCCGCATGCACCTCCAATAACGAATGCTTCGGGCCGGGAATGGCAGGCAAAGGGGTCCATTGCGTGCCCGAGGAACGCTTGCGCAGGGAAAAAGAACCAGTGTATTCCGAATGAACGGGGAAAAAGCATGACGGGAGATTTTCATCACCCGCGCCCCCTATAGACTGAAATTCTCTCGACCCCAAGGTGCGCATGGGATCTCGCATATCAAAGGGAGCTTAACTCCCAACATCGGAAGACATTGCCAAGTACAACCCGGTAACGAGAAGGAAAATTCAAATCTCTACTCCTCAACAATCTTCACCAGCACCCTCTTCCTGCGTCTTCCGTCGAATTCGCCGTAGAAAATTCGTTCCCACGTGCCCAAGTCAAGTTTGCCCTTGGTGATGGCCACCACCACTTCCCGGCCCATGACCTGGCGTTTCAGACCCCCGCGCAAGTCTTGCTCGCCTGGGCTATCCAGCGCGGGACGGCCCTCCTGACCACCTCGAAGACCCTCAGCCGGATCAAGGAGAACTTTGAAGTCTCCACCCTTCCGCAAGACGCCATGCGGGAGATTAGCGAGGGAATCAAGTCGCGGGTCAGGTTTAATGCCGTTGTAGAGACCGGTATTCCTGGGTTCATTCCCAGAGATAAGAGAGGTTGAGACGGATGATCCCGGGTCCATTGAGGCTCCGGCGGGCGCAAGCGGATTTTTAATAATATTATTTTCTTGAAACAAACGGATTGTCTGTTATGTAAAATCTCAAAAGTTTGTCTTTCCAGATTCCAGCGTAGTCCACGCCGATTCGTTTGGCTTTCGCGATTTGATTTGCGGGAATTTCGCTTCCACGATCTTCAATGTAAAGCTTGGAATCCTTGGAAATCGCCGATGCGCCGTCAAGATTTTTGTCGATTTCAAGAGCCTGGCATAATTTCCCCGGACCGCTGGTCAAATTGGCGATATGGTCGGTTTTACGGTTCTTCTTCATTGTTTCGATTCCTTCCAGCGGTTCCAATGCGCGAATCAGAACCGCCGAGGGATTATCCTTGGTTTCAGTGACGATATTGAGACAATAATAAAAACCGTAGATCATATAGACGTACCAAAAACCGCCACGGGAAAACATTACCCGCGTGCGGTTTGTTTTGCCCTTGGAAGCGTGGCTCGCCAGGTCGTGCGGACCGACATACGCTTCGGTTTCCACGATCATGCCGGAAAGTTTTTGGTCGTCGATTTCCCGCACCAGGGCTTTTCCCAGTAACTCTTGGGCAACCAGTTCGGTGTTTCGCTCAAAAAATTCTTGGGTTAGTTTTGCCATACCACATTTTATATGGTTGAAGCGCCGCATGCGCGCGAAACACCGCACGAAAGCGCCGTGGATACGCAATATTAGCCTCTTGTAGCATGCAGCTGTAGGTATTTGCCTAAGACTTCATGAATGACTTCTACTGGTAGATCGGAGTCGGCCACCTCCTCTCCATGGGATAGGTTATCACGAATTTTCTTTGCCTCGACAAATTTGAAGACATCATCATCCGCTTCACAGGGAACTAGGGAAGCAGCTATCAAAGCGAAACGATCACGAAGTCGGTATTTGTCTCTCATAACCTCACGTATGCGCTCGACGTACCATTCTTTCGCCTTGGGATCCGTATCTGAAGTAAGGCCACCAAGGAAAGCCGCCTCATAGTGCGAGAACACCTTGTTGATAAAAATCTCTAAAGCCGACCATCCTGACAGGAATGCACGGAGACGGTCGTGAGTCTGCTCAAGGGAAGCAGCGAACATCTGAAGGACCCGAGTGAGAGAAGTGAGCCCACGGAGAGCGAGGAAGTCGGCCTGTAGTAAAATCTGATCGGCAGCGTCCCAAAGGCTAGACACAAAGGCCTTCGGGTTCCCCATTATGAATTCTTTAGCATATATCTTTTTACCGTCTTCACGAAAAAAGACCAGACCTACGGCGTGTGACGTTAACTGGACTGGACGACCAGTCCGCTTGGTTATTGCGACGACGATAGATGCTAATTCGACCTTTGATCGCTCTTGAATTCCAAATTTAGGAGCACCATTCAGACGAATCACAAACTCGTCTACCTCCCGCTCAGCCCTGCTTTCCCAATCTGGCACCTCCCCTTCTAAACGTAGTACCAAGTAGTCCTGATGCTTACTTCTCGCGCTGCGCTCTTCGACAACACCTGCTACCTCTTTTTCAAGTCGCTCAGCGAAAGAACCTTCGGGTCCGCCTCCGACCAAGCCTCGCAAAATCATTGTGGCAATCGCTGCGCCCTCATCTAGCTCCTTTCGATGACGAGTGGGATCGCAGGTAAGGCAGGACCATGTCCCTGAGTTTGAATCATCGATGAGTATCGCATCACCCGTCTCAGGTGCCTTGATTCCGATAATCTCAAGAATAGTCGTGTAAACGAACTTCAAATTTGCGTCCAAGTGTACCTCTTTTTGCGCGACCAAAAGCAAACTCTGACAAAAAGCTATCGGACGGCGTGGTCTTCGCCGTTACCTGACAGCGCCGAGTTGGAGCTCACATTTGATCTAACGTGACACGATAAAGGAAAGCACCTACAAGCATTTGTGCCTTCTGTCCTGCCCTTTTGATCTTTTATGCGCGGTTTATTGAGTATACAAGCCGTTTATTCCCCAATAATCTTCACCAGCACCCGCTTCCTGCGTCTTCCGTCGAATTCGCCGTAGAAGATTCGTTCCCAGGTTCCCAGGTCCAGTTTGCCCTTGGTGATGGCCACCACCACTTCCCGGCCCATGACCTGGCGTTTCAGGTGGGCGTCGCCGTTGTCCTCGCCAGTGCGGTTGTGGCGGTACTGGGATATAGGTTCGTGCGGCGCGAGTTTTTCCAGCCACTGTTCGTAATCCTGATGCAGGCCGCTTTCGTTATCGTTGATAAACACCGACGCGGTGATATGCATCGCGTTACAGAGCAGAAGGCCCTCCTGCACGCCGCTTTCCCGAACGCAATTTTCGATTTCGGGCGTGATGTGCACAAACGCCCGGCGGGTTGGTATTTCGAACCATAACTCCTTGCGAAAGGATTTCATGAGTGGCCTCCTTATGCCTGCACGATAGTTAAAAAACGAGATTTCTCCTCCGGAATAACGGACGGACTGATCCCGATGTCAAGTTTCGGAATGACGGAGGAAGATTCTGGAAGGATCATGATCTTTAATGCCCTCACCCAACCCTCTCCCTGAGGGAGAGGACTTACGGCCCTCGGCGTTTTCAGGCGTTTGTCATTTCGAGCACAGCGTGAATCACCCTCGGGGTGGTGTCTATTTTGGATATTATTTTCCGGATCCCCCGGTCAAGCCGTGGGATGACGAGGGTTGTTGTTGTTCGTCGATGACGAGGGTTGTTGTTGTTCGTCATTGCCCGGCTTGACCGGGCAATCCAGTCATTTCAACGATTTGTGGGGAGGCTGCCGGACATATCCCGATACTCATCGGATGATCTTACGATCGTTGAAGCGCAAGCGAACCGAAACCGACGGCCTCGTGGAGCGAGGAGGGAAGAGATTCCTCCACAATATTCATAGATTCCGCATGACAAAAAAGACGTAGCCGTACGAGTTCCCATTGGAGCGGTAGATATTGATCTCGCTCTGGAGCGCATCCGCCAGGCCCAGGGCCTGTTCAACGCCGGTGTATTGGTCGCGAAACCGTACCAGCCGTTGTTCCAGGGGAGCGAAGTATTCATCGAGCCACGCGGTCGCTGGCAGGGTAAAATGGCCGACGTTTTCGAAACCGCTCCGGTCGATAATGTCCAGACAGGTTTGGACATCGGTCATGGTCGGATATTCTTCCCATAATTGGCGCGCCGCGTCGGGCGGATCGGGACGCAGCCACGCCGCGTCGGTCACCGCCAGGTAGCCGCCCGGTTTCACGAGCCGTTTCCAGCTTCGTAGGCCTTTTTCAAACCCCATGATGAAAATCGCGCCTTCGGACCATATGAGGTCGAACGACTCGCCGGGAAAATCGAGTTCATTCATGTCCATGTTCATCACACGGGCACGGTCGCCGAATCCGGCGTTTCGAATCCTGTGGTCAAGAACGTCCAGAAAGCGTTGGTGATTGTCCACGGCGGTGATCATCCCATTGGTGTGTTTGGCCAGGGTCACGGTTTGCTGTCCGGGCCCGCACCCGATGTCCAGAATGTCCGGTTGATCCGTCTCGAACTCGATCATTCGCAGGGCGCGCAGAGTGGATTCTTCGTCGCCCGGACCTCCGCGGGGCAGATCGTCGAAGATTTCATAGAAGTAACGCCAAAAATCCGAATCCATGGTAAACCTCCTGTTTGTCCACACTTCGGTTGAGCACGGAAAAGATGTCACATTGCAAGCAGATAGACGCCGACCGCCAAATTAACCGGAGAAACCGCCAGCGTTCCGTACAAAATGGATTTCGACATTAAGGTGTTGAATTCTTGCTCACCCTTGCGAAGAAAGTACATGTGGATAAAGTAGGCGAACAGTCCGGCGAACGACAGAACCAGCGCTATGACAACGCCCGCGTTTTGATGGCGGTCGACGAGCCGGACGCCCCACACCAGAATGAATACCAGGGGAAGATGGAGGATCAGAAAGCCCGTGATTCCCCCCGGCAGTTTGAACAGTTCCCATTCCTTCCAATAGGCCGAATCGATTTCATGAACGATAAGCAGCGTCGCGTTGACCGCGTATAGCCAGAACAGAAACTCCCACATGGCGCCCTCTCGCGGTTGGAAAAACGTTTACGGACTATCCGAAATCGGATTTCCGGTCACGACGATTGTACTGTATCTCGCAAAGGCTTGCCAGAGAAGATTTGTTTTTTCCGGGTGAGCGCGATCATACAGAGCTGTAAAAACGACAAAGGGCGGAAAGCCTTCCGCCCTTTGAGGAATGTGGCTAGTGCATTTGCTCCCAAATACTGCCTTCTATGGAAAACCCGATGTACGCCTATCTGTTTGCCGAGTAGGCGACGCCGGTCATTTCGAGCGCAGCGAGAAATCTCCTTCAGGGAGCGCGAGGGAAGAGATTCCCTCGCAAATGCTTTTTCTAAGTAATCACGTTTTCATTTATCGATTACGCGGCCATCTCCACGATATCCGCTTCGTCTTTAATATCGATGCATCCGGTGACGCTTTGCGCCGCCGGGCAGGAGGTTATGTAGGTCGAGAGCGCTTCCCGCGCACCGTCACTTTTTCCCTTGGGGACCTCAATATGATACTTAACCCGGATTTTGGTGATCTTGAGGACATTGTTGACGTCTTCAATGTCCCCTTCCACCTCGGCCCAGTACCGATCTTCGGGAGTGTCTATGCCATGCTGACCCAAGAACCTGGCCAGCGTTCCCATCATTCACGACGCCACCGCGCTGACGATATGATCGAGCGTCGCCGGATGTTCGACCTTGGGCTTGACCTTGTAGAAGTTGGCGATCCCGCCATGGACGCCATAATGGACATCTCCGGCGAATCCCTCGATAACCGCCCGCCGGGTCGGCCCTTCTTCACGGACAATACGGCTTCTTGAAGTATGTACAACTCCCATACGCGCCTCCAATCTTGTTGTCTTTGAACATGTTCATTCCTTGCCCTCAAGTTAAAGCCTGAGCGGCGGGGTCACAAGGCAGCGGTCGCGTATTCGGCGGGATTTATTCGTAATTTTCAGGGAAGATCAAATATCATCTGCTGCGGGTCACGCCTACCCTCTGGCAGTATTCAATGATGGGACAGAGGCTGCACCAGGGGCTGATGGGCTGGCACAGATTCTGGCCGAAGGGAACCAGCAGGTCGTTGAACTCGATCCAGTATTGTTTGGGAAGTTTTTCGCGCAGCGCCATTTCGGTCCGGTCGGGGTTTTTGGTTTGTACATAGCCCCAACGGTTGGTTATGCGATGGACATGCGTATCCACGCATATGCCGGGTTTGTTGAAGCCCACGGTGATCACCAGGTTGGCGGTTTTCCGCCCTACCCCTTTCAGGGTGAGCAGCTCGTCCAGATCATCGGGTGTTTTTCCGTCGTACCGCTCGATGAGATCCCTGCACACGTCCAGAATAACCACCGCCTTACGACGGTAAAAACCCACCGGAAAAATGGTGTCCCGTATGGTTTCTTCGGACAGGCGGATCATCTGTTCGGGTGTGGACGCCAATTCGAAGAGCTTCATGCTGGCTTCGCGCGTGGTCTTGTCCTGCGTGCGCAGGCTCAGGATGCAGGAGATCAGGGTCCTGAACGGATCTCTCCAGCGTTCGTGAACCACCCCCACCGCCGGGGTTTTTAATTCCGAGACTTTCAGGCGCAGCAGTTCGACTACCTTATGAATATCCATGCGCGACTCCCTGGTACATTATGTTGCGGTGAACATAAAAGAATAATGATTCGAATACAAGATCCGAGCAATGAATTGACTCTTTTGATTTAAAACGGTTTTATATCCGCCGTGGCCTAACCTTTTGGAACTTCCCGGCTCATTATGTGTATGCTTATTTTTATAAGAGAGAACTACGAAAGGATTTTTTATGGTTTCCCTCACAAGTAGTCGGTTCACGGCCGGGCGCCGTACCTTCTCGCTGATTTTTTCCGGCGTTTTGTTGGCTCTGGCGTTGGCGTGCGGCGCGGCCTACGCCGCTTCGGTGGAATGGACGGACGCCGCTTCCCTGGCGAAAAAAGGGGATGAAGCCGGTAAACCGCGTTTGATTTATTTCTATTCCGACTATTGCCCGTATTGCAAGAAAATGGAAAAAGAAACCCTTGAAAATGAAAAAGTCATTTCGTACATGAACGAACACTTCATAGCCAGCCGGGTGAACACGCAAAAAGAACAGAAGCTGGCCATGGAATATATGGTGCGAGCGGTTCCAACGACCGTGCTCATCAAGGCCGATGGAACTCCCGTAGACGCCCTGCCCGGTTATATCAGCCCGGATATGTTTATCTGGGTGCTGAAGTATGTCGACAGCAAGGATATCGAGAACATGAACTTTGCCGAATTCCTGAAAAAGAACGGCGTGGAAAGTCCCATGGCCAAAGGCGATTAATCGCGGGGCGGGTCGAACGCCGTCCGGCGTTTAACGTCGAATGTTCCGCCTCGGCTACGAGGCGCTATCCGATTATTTTTGAAGTCAGAGGAAAGGGCTTGTTGGGACAGGTCAAAATCCAGGGTTCGCGGGAAAAGGACGGCCGGACCTGAAACGGGATTTGATCTTAGCGAACGGGGACTTCGCAGTTCAGAACATCCAGCATGTTTATGATTTTCAGCGCTTCGATTTTCCCCGCGATACCCATATAACGCGCCGACTCATCGTCGCTGGCCTGACCGATTCGGCTTTTCATTTCCAGCGCCAGGTAATCGGCCGGAGTGAGATCGTTAAACACGTGTTCCAGTTCCTGTAAAAGTCGCGCTTCCATTATGTCGTCACCGTCTTTGGAGATATTTGTATCGGGGTCGATACACCGGAGAGTAGCAAGGGGGGCGCCAAACCAAAAAAGCCGATTTTAAAGGCGAAACGAGTCCTTCAGCCGGACATGAAGCGCAATATTACGGCAAGACAAACAATTTTTGTCTCCCGCCCCCGATTTCAAGGGTTGCTTCCGTCCAATACTTCAACCGCCGGATGGAGGTCCCGCAGCTCACCGGCAAGTCCCTCCCCCGCGCAGTGCTGCCATCCTCCCACGTGAACCACCTGTCCGCCTCCCCTGCGGCCGGCCCACGAAACAATCCTCTCGATGCGTTTCGCCATGATTTTCTCACGCGCGACCCATTCCTCCCGTTGTTCGGCGGACCAGCCGACAAAGAGGTCCTCAACGCCACGGCCGGATTGCAGCGCCATCCGGGCGCGAGCGTATTCCGCCTCCGTCTTGCGCTCCAGGCTGAAATAAGGCTCCGCGATCAGTATTCGCAGATTGTGAAGCGATATAAGCGGCTGAAATGACGTGAGCTTTGTCTTGGCGTGAAATGAGGAGTCAATCGGGATAGCCGGAGCGCCGGACGCCGCGCCATACACTATCGCCGAAGCGTATTCAAAGGGCAGATCGATCTGGGCCAGGATTTCACGAACAAACCCCTTGTCCAGAATGATTTGGACGTCCATTTTGAGTTCGTCGGCCAGGCGGTCGACATTATCGTAGAGTCTTTGTTTTAAAAGGGGGCCGCTTCTCAAACGGAAGGCCAGCGAAAGCGGGCTCAGTTCGATGGAAATGGCGTGCGGCGTCAGACGCTCGAAAACGCGCGTCAGCTTTTCAAACCCGGTGGGGTCACGATGCGCGACCCCGATGATGGTCAATCCCGAGCGCTCCATACGAGAAAAGGAATGAGGCGGCCTTACGGCCTTTTATTTGGCCAGTGAACCACCGTCCACGGCCATGATCTCGCCGGTAATGAAGTCCGATGCCGAGGAAGCCAGAAACAGCGCGGCGCCTGCCACTTCGACCGGTTCGGCGATCCGGCCCATGGGAATGGTTCGGACGACTTCCTTGTGAACCGCTTCATTGTTCCACAGGGACTTGCTGAAATCGGTCCTGACCATGCTGGGAGCGATCCCGTTTACCTGTATGTTCAACGCCGCAAGCTCTACGGCCAATACCTTGGTCATCATGTCCACTCCGGCCTTGGCAATGCCATAAATTCCCATGCCCATGGCCGCCCGCTGCGCCGCGATGGTGGAAATATTGACGATCTTGCCGCCCTTGCGTTCCTTCATGAGCGGGATCGCGTGTTTGCAGACCACATAGGTTCCCTTGAGGTTGGTATCGATGATCTTGTCAAAGAGGCTCTCTTCGGCGGCCATGATGGAGGGCGTGAAAATGTTCATGCCCACGTTGTTGATCAGAATGTCCAAACCACCGAATCGTTGGCGTATGGCGTCCATCATGGCTTTCACCTGGTCGCTTTTGGCCACGTGCAGCGGAAAGGAGGCGATTTCGAAGCCCATGGCGCCGAACTCCTTGACCGTGGCGTCCAGGGCTTCCTGTTTTCTGGCGCAGATCGCGACCTTTGCGCCTTCCCTGGCCATGCTGAAGGCGATTTCCCGGCCGATTCCCCGGCTCCCGCCGGTTATGAGCGCTATCTTATCCTTGAGACCGTATGTAACCTCACCCATCATGAACTCCTCTCCGGATAGCGAAATACGTTAGTCACACGCCCAGCGACGCCTTTACGTTTTCCCGAAAATCACTGAAGCTGTTTTTCGTAGGTATTCTGTACGGACCGCACCAGACGGGCGAGCGCTTCATTGTAGGGCGTGGGAATGCCGCGCGCCGCTCCCCGTTCGACGATGGCGCCGTTGATGAAATCCACCTCGGTTTTCTTCTTTCTCAACACGTCCTGCAGCATGGAGGATACGTTGGCGGAAGTCAATTCGCACACCTTTTTCACCTGGGCCACAGGATCGTCATACAGGAAGGTCACCCCCTCGCTCTTGCCCACCTCGATCCCCTCCAGGACCGCTTTTTCCAGCAGGAATTCAATATCCGGGTCTTTGGTAAGATCGCCGTTCAGCAGCCGGGTGAGCGCGGTAAGGGCGTTGATTCCCACGTTCACCATGAGCTTGCTCCAGATGAGGTCATTGATGTTGTCCACGATCTTGTTGTGAAAACCGGCCGCTTCGAAGGCCCGCCCCAGCGCCGCCAACTTGTCGGCCTTTCCCGAAACGAGCCCCATTGAGGTGTCGCCGACTCCCGCGTGGCGAATCACTCCGTCTTCCAGCGCCGTGGCCCCGTGGGACGTGACTCCGGCCACCACGCCCGCCCTGATGAGCGCCTTTTGAAGCCGTTCCACATTGCCCACGCCGTTCTGCAGCGTCACCACCAGGGTTTCGGGACCGGCCATGGTTTCGCATACCCCGGCGATCATTTCCGTGTCGTAGGATTTGACGCATACCAGAATGGCGTCGACTTCGCCCACTTGTCGAGGATCGCAGGTGATCTCCGGATGAACCGTGACGCGCCCGCCCCCCGGCTCCTCAATGATGACGCCCCGCGTCTTGATGATGTGCTCGCGTTCGCTCCGGTGATCCAGGAGCGTGACCTCGAACCCGGCTTTGGCCAGGGTACCCGTGAACAGGCACCCCATGGCGCCTGGTCCGATTACACAGAATTTCATGCTGTCACCGTATTATTTTATCTGGGCGATGTCTTCTTCGGACATGGGAAAGGAATGTTCCTTGCCCGGAAAGTCGCCCGATTCGACTTCTTTTATATAGCCCTGCACGGCCTCGATTATCAGGGGGTGCAGATTGACGAACTGTTTGACGAACTTGGGGCGGAACTTGTCGAACAGCCCCACCACGTCATGGAATACCAGCACCTGTCCGTCGCAATCAACCCCCGCGCCGATACCGATGGTGATCATTTCCACCGCTTCGGTAATTTTGCCCGCCAGTTTGTCGGGCACGCATTCCATCACCACCGAACAAGCGCCCGCTTCGTCGAGCGCTCGCGCGGCGTCGAGCATCTGTTGGGCGGATTCCACGTTTTTCCCCTGCACGCGATACCCGCCGAGCATGGTGGCCGTCTGGGGCGTGAGACCGATATGGCCCACCACGGGGATGCCGGCTCTGACGATGGCCGCCACCGTATCCGCGACTTCCATGCCGCCCTCGAGCTTGACCGCGTCGCAGCCGCCTTCCTTGATAATCCTGCCGGCGTTTATGATGGCCTCTTCCGCGCACACATTATAGGACATGAAGGGCATATCGCCGACCACGAAAGCGCTCTTGACCGCCCGGTTGACCGCCTTGCAGTGGTGCACCATGTCGTCCATGGTGACGGGGACCGTGGAATCGTATCCCAGCACCACCATGCCCAGTGAATCCCCCACCAGAATCATATCCATGCCCGCCTGATCCACCATCGCCGCCGTGGGATAGTCGTAGGCGGTAAGCATGCTGATTTTCTGTCCGTTCCGTTTTTTCTCCTTAAGATACGGCAACGTTATTTTCGCTCGATCAGTCACGATGATCCTCCTTTGCTCAAAAAAAAGCCCTCTCGAGATTATCGAGAGGGCTCGCGTTAAAAGCCTTGCGCCCGGTCTACGACCGAATCGCTGTGAAATATGAAGATCAGGCGGATCGCGGTCACTACCTGTCGGCAATATTTCAGCTTCATGTACGCGCCTTCCCGTCTCGGTCCATATGTCGGATCCAAGCGGTACCAACGTTTCACAAATGGCTTTATCTATTTTTACCGTAAGCGGTTATCCGCTCAAATACGTTTTACTTGTTAAACGCCATCTTGGCCGCTTTAACCGTGTTTTTCATCAGCATGGTGATGGTCATCGGTCCCACGCCGCCGGGAACGGGCGTGATCGCCGCAGCCTTTTCGGCGCATGAATCAAATTCGCAGTCACCCACCAGCTTGCGTTTGCCGTCGGCGGTGCGGCCAACTTCGTTGACGCCCACGTCGATCACATACGCGCCCTCCTTGACCTGATCGCCCTTGATGTATTCGGGCACACCGGCGGCCACGATCAGAATGTCCGCGCGTTTGGTGTGGAAGGTAACATCCTTGGTGCGGGTATGGCAAACGGTTACGGTCGAATTGGCGCCGGCGCCCTTTTGAATCATCATGTTGGCGATGGGCTTGCCCACGATGTTGGAACGGCCGACCACAACCACTTCGGCGCCGGAAGTTTCGGCGCCCGACCTGATCAGCAGTTCCTGAATACCGGCGGGCGTGCAGGGCAGAAATTCAGCGGTGCCGATCATCAGCTTTCCAACGTTGACCGGATGGAAGCCGTCCACGTCCTTGTTCGGGTCGATGGCGTATAGAACGCGCGTTTCATTGATGTGTTTGGGCAGCGGAAGCTGCACGAGGATGCCGTGGATATCGGCGTCGTTGTTATATTTGTCGATGAGCTTGAGCAGATCGGCTTCGGCGATGTCGACGGGCTGACTGTCCTGCAGCGAATAAAATCCCAATTCATGAGCCGTTTTCTGTTTGGCTCGCACGTAGCTCTGGGAAGCCGGGTTCTCTCCTACCAGAATGGTGACCAGGCCGGGGGCCTTGCCGTACTTTTCCTTTAACTGGTCTACTTCAATCTTCAGCTCTTCACGAATCTGTTTGGCGACTTCAGCGCCCTTAATTAGTGTGGCTGCCATGAGCTATGTCTCCTTTTTTCATATAAATGAAGGTGTAAAACGTGTATTATTTCTAGAGATGCGGATTTTTTGATAGATCATCCTGATAAAGAAAAGGACCACCCATTTCTTACCAACCGCCACCTGAGCAGTCAATACTAAAAATTCGTCGCGGCTACGCGGCTACGGGTTGACAAACCCCTGATCGGAAAGTATGCATAGCAGGCAAAACGCCCCCTGATGCATGGGTGTATCAATCCCTTGTGGTCACTATTATAGACGGAGGAAACATGTCATTATTTTTCAAAAAAATTCTTATCACGGCTCTCATGCTGACCATCTGCGCCGGAACAGTCATGGCTGAGGAGAAGGCAACCAAACCGGAACCCCAGAAGGTTCCCGAGACCGTGGCTACCGTAAACGGCGAAAAGATACCGGGGGCGGATTACGAACGGCAATATACCGCCATGAAACAGAATTTCTATATCGGCCGTGGAAAAACAATAACTCCCGAGGAAGATGCGAGCCTGAAAAAGGGCGTTATCGATAATCTCATCGCCGCGATGCTGCTCAGCCAGGAAGCGAAAAAGAAAAACATCAAGGTAAGCGATGAAGACGTGGACAAGCAAATCGAGATGTTCACGCAGCGCATCGGGGGCAAGGAAGTTCTTGAAGAGAAAATGAAAGAGTCCGCTATCACGATGGACGACCTGAAGGAAAAAGTCCGGGATCAGCTTATGACTCAGAAGCTGATCGAGGAAGAATCCGCGTCGGCCGTCAATCCCACGAAAGAGGAAGAAAAAGAATATTACGATACGCATCCCACCCAGTTTGACATGCCCAAGTCGATCAAAGCCAGCCATATCCTGATCAAGCTCAGCCCGGAAGCGACCGACGAACAAAAAGCGGCGGCGCGCAAGAAAATAGACGAGGTTCTGGCGAAAGCGAAAAAAGGCGAAGACTTCGCCGAACTCGCCCGCAAGTATTCCGAAGGCCCGAGCGCTCCCAACGGCGGCGATCTGGGATGGGTCACCCCCGGGAAGATGGTGCAATCTTTCGAAGAAGCCGCGTTTAAGCTGCAGCCGGGTCAGATCAGCGACGTGGTGAGCACCGTTTACGGGCTTCACATCATTAAGGTGGATGAAGTGAAGGAAGCGCGTCACGCGCCGTTCGATGAAGTTCAGCCGAATATCGAGCTTATGTTGAAGCGCCAGAAGATGCGTCCCTGGCTCAAGAATTATATCGACGAGCTGCGCGCCAAAGCTAAAATCGAGATATTCCTCTCCTGAATAAAAAAGGGGGGCGATCAGCCCCCCCAATATTTTCTATTTCCAATCGATCCGGAGCCTAAAGCCCCAGATCGGATAACATCTTTCTCAGTTCCGGAAGTACCGACTCGGGCGGTCTGGTCAGGGGCCGTCTCGGATCGCCTCCAAAATAGCCCACTTCATCCATCGCCATTTTCAATCCCCCGATGCCCTTCCCCACGGTCACCCATTGCGCCAGAGGCGTAACGCGGTCTTGCAGCTTTCTCGCCTCTTTCATGTTTCCCGCTTCGAAATAGATCTGCACCTGCGCCAGAAGATCGGGGATCACGTTGGCGCCGCCGATAATTCCTCCCGCCGCGCCCATGACCAGGGCGGGCAGCAAGGCGGGGCCAGAACCCACGAAGACCGCGAATCCGGGCTCTGAATTCCTGACGATATCCGCCAGTTGTATGATGTTGCCCGAGCTGTCCTTGATACCCACGATATTGGGATGGGTCGACAGTTCCGCGACCAGATCCGGAGCGATGCTCACGCCCGTGAACTGAGGAACGTTATAGAGCAGCACCGGGATCTTTGCTTCGTCCGCGATCCTGGTGTAGTGATATTTGAGCCGTTCGGACGTCATGCCGCCCTTGAAATAGTAGGGGGTGACCACCAGCGCGCAATCCGCGCCGATGTCGGCGACCCGGTTTGTCAGCTTGATGGTCTCCCTGGTGGAATCCAGGCCCACGCCGGCCATGTACAGGCGGTCCGAGGGAATGGCTTCCCGCGCCGTCTCGAACACCGCGATCTTTTCAGCTTCGTTCAGGAAAACGTTCTCCCCGTTCGATCCCAGGATCAGGTAACCCGATAACAGGGTCTTGTTGAAACGTTCGAGGTTTTCCGAAAGTTTGTCCAGCGCCAACTCTTCATTGATAAAGGGAGTCGTGACCGGCGGCAGTACGCCTGAATATTTTGATTTTCCCATGTACTATTTTCCGTTCAGTATCTGGTCGATTGCATTTTGGAACACAGCGATCGTGTTTTCCGAGCAGGTTTCACCCATGAGACCGATGCGCCAGATCTTTCCGGCGACCGGGCCCAGGCCCGCGCCTACTTCTATATTAAACTCATTGAGCAGTCTTCGTCGAGTCGGTAAATCGTCCAACCCCTGAGGAAGATAGGTGGCAGTGAGATCGGGCAGACGATAGCCTTCCTTGGCGAACATGGTGAACCCCCGGGCCTGGAGCCGGCTTTTCAGCTCGTCGCCCAGCCTCTGGTGGCGTTCCCAACGCGCTTCAAGCCCTTCCTCCAGCACGATGGTCAAACCCTGCCACAAGCCGTAAATGCTGCTGATAGGAGCGGTGTGGTGATAAACTCGCTCTTCGTTCCAATAGCTTCTCAGCATGGTGAGGTCGAGATACCAGCTCTGAATCTTACCCGCGCGGCCGTTAATCCGTTCGAGAGCTTTGGGGCTTACTGTGATCGGCGAAAGTCCCGGAGGAACGCTCAGACACTTCTGGGTGCCGCTGTAACAGATGTCGATATTCCAATCGTCGACCTTCAATGGAACTCCGCCCAGGGAGGTTACCGCGTCCACCAGGAAAAGCGTGGGCGTATCCTTCAGGTATGCTCCTATTTCTTCAATCGGCTGTTTGACGCCGGTGGATGTTTCCGCATGTACAATGGCGCAAACCGTGGCTTCCGGATGTTTCTTGAGTTCGTCGATCATCTGTTCCTGGGGAATCGGGTTTCCCCATTCCGCTTTCACTTCCACTACCTTGGCGCCGCAACGCCGCGCAACGTCAACCATGCGCACTCCAAACGCGCCCTTGACTCCGATGATAACGGTATCGCCGGGTTCCACGGCGTTGACAAAAGCGGTTTCCATTCCCGAACTGCCGGTACCTGAAATGGGTATGGTCACTTTGTTTTTCGTCTGGAATACCGTGCGCAGCATTGCAGACGTCTGATCCATGATTTTCAGAAATTCGGGATCGAGATGGCCAATGACGGGGGTGGACATGGCCTGGAGGACTCTATAAGAAACGTTGCTGGGTCCCGGACCCATGAGAGTCCTTTGCGGTGGTTTGAGTTCGGACATAGGTATACTTCCCCTTTCACATTGGTAAGAGGCGCTATGCTCGCTGTTTTTTTAAAAGAAAAAAGGGAGCGTCCTCTCGAAAATATGGGCATTTCGTGAATGGAACGATTCATAGTTTCTTTCAAGGCAACTGTCAAACCCAAACTCTCATTTTCTCCTTCCAGCTATCAATGTCGCCTGTATGATGACTCGACCAGCTCGATCGAGAGACGTTTTCCTTGAACAGGGTAAGATATCCATGTTTCAACCGAAACCGGCTCGTGGTTTCAGCGGTTTTCCGGAACAATCTTGTATTTCTCCGGCTTGACCGGGACATCCGCAATTTTACGCTGTTCGCTGACCTTCGCTGACCGGGATTTTTCCTTGCGGTCGAAATGAAAAGCGTGGGCGGGTCGAACAGCCGGAGCGTGACGAAATGACGCGCAAGGGGTGAAATGAAGGATGTCAGGTAAAGCACCAGCAATACGGCGAGAGAAGGGCTTCATGAAAACAAGACTCGCGGCCCTATGAAAATCGGACGCGCGGTTTATCTCCGCAGGTAATCGGTAGGAAAAAACAATGTAATACGTATTTCACGCTCCGTCGCCACTTCGGAGGCGAGCAGGTGAAATGCGCTGTCGATGAGACGGGGGCCCGTCCGTTGACGGTTTTCAGGTATTCGAGCTATCCCTTTCCTAAAAAGGAGAACTATTGCCCGTTATCATTGTAACGGTGCGCCAGTGTCTCCGCTTGCACGGGCGACAGGACGATGTGATTGCTGTCCATTACCACGATGGAACGGGTTTTCCGTCCCTGGGTCGCATCGATCAGGCGGCGGTCGTCTTTCGCTTCTTTACGCAATTTCATCTTTGCCGACACTCCAGGATTCATAATCACGACGACCCTGTCGGATACGACGACATTTTTATATCCGACGTTGAGCAATTTAGCGCCCATAGCTCCTCCTGACCAATTTTTTTATAGTAAGCATAAAGTTATTTAATCGGCCCCATTACACTGAGAAATATATATTACGGCAATAAATTAGGATTAAATATCCATAATTAAGTTTTTTCTCACTAAATCTACATTAAAAATACCGCTATTGTAAACTATTTTTTTTATCGCGTTTGGGAGACGAATCGGTAAAGGCAGGGATGAGATGACCGGGGGAAAAAGACCGCTCAACTTCTCCAGAATTCGGGCATGAGCATGACCATCACGGTGTAGATCTCGAGACGGCCGAGAAGCATGCACATGCAGAGGGTCCACTTTCCCACCGGGTGAATAAAAGCGTAGTTCTCCGTCGGCCCCACCAGCCCCAATCCGGGACCGACGTTGCCGAGTGTCGCGGCGACCGACGCGAAGGAGGTGACGATATCATAGCCGAGTCCGGCCATGATCAGGGAGGCGATCAGAAACAGGAGAAGATAGAGAATGAAAAAGCCCCAGATGCTGCGCATGACGTCGCTGGGCACGGGCTTTCCGCCCAGCTTCACCCGTGTGACGGCGTGAGGATGAACAATCCGGAACAGTTCGTGATAACTGTGCTTTATCAGCAGCCAGAGCCGCATGCATTTCATGGCTCCGCCGGTGGACCCCGCCGAAGCGCCGATAAACATGCAGGTCAGCAGGATGCATTGGGAGAGCGCCGGCCATTTTTCATAGTCGGCGGTGGCGAATCCCGTGGTGGTGATGATGGAGCTTACCTGGAAGAACGCGTAACGAAGCGCGTCTCCGATGCTGTCATAGACCGAGCCATAAATATCGAACGTTACGATGAGCGCGAACGCGCCGGTCAGAATAAGGAAAAAGCGGCACTCGGTGTCAATGGCGTATATTTTGGGATGTCCGCTGATGAGCTTGTAGTGGAGCGAGAAATTGATACCGGCCAGCATCATGCTGACAATGATGACCACATCTATGTAGGCGCTGTCATAGTAGCCGACGCTGGCGTTTTTGGGTGAAAAGCCACCGGTGGGAAGCGTGCAGAAAGCGTGATTCACCGCGTCGTAAACGCTCATGCCGCCGAAAATCAACAGGAGAATTTCCGCGATGGTGATGGCCACATACAGCTTCCACAAAAGAGACGCGGTTTCCGCGATGCGCGGTTTGAGTTTATCGACCACCGGGCTGGGCACTTCGGCCTTGTAGAGCTGCATTCCGCCGACGCCCAAAAAGGGTAGGATCGCTATGGAAAGCACGATGATCCCCATCCCGCCCAGCCACTGGGTGACGCTGCGCCACAGAAGAAGACTTTTGGGAATGCTTTCAATGTCGGTGAAAATGGATGCCCCGGTGGTGGTGAATCCGGAAAGGGACTCGAAGTAGGCGTCGGTGAAGGTCGGCGCCGCTCCCTCGAACCAGAACGGCAAGGCGCCGAAAAACGCCGCCGCCGCCCAGCCGATGGTCACGATGGCTACCCCGTCCCGGTGCGACATCGCCCACTCGCCGGGCTTGTGGGATAAAAAATAGCAGAGCGCTCCGGCGAAAACGGTCACGCTCATCGAAGTGGTCAAAGCCCGAACCGCGCCGTCGTGATTCGCAATGGCCATGACCAGCGACGGCGCCATGGCCAGCGCAAGGAAAAACAGCAGGAGTCCGATTACCCTGAAAATCGTATGGGAATTCATAACCGTGTCGTCAGATTCGGTGGATTAACGATGAATGTTCTCCGTCTGGGCGTCTAGAAATATTCCAGCCTGACCGTGAGATATTTTTCCACTGCGGGGATAGCTTCACGGCCGCTGAAAATGATTAGCCGATCCTGAGGCTCCACCACGCTTTCTCCCGACGGTATGATAACCCTGTCCCCACGCACGATCGCTCCCAACAAGGCGCCTCGGGGGAACTTTACGTCCTTGAGCGATTTCCCGACAATCTGGGACGTCTCCAGGGCCACCACTTCGATGGCCTCGGCGCTCTCCCCTTTCAGCGGCGCCACCGATACCACTTTCCCGCGGCGGATGTGCTGCAGGATCGCGCTCACTGCGGACAAACGGGGACTGACCACGGTATCGATGCCGATCGCGGTAACCAGCGGAATATAGCTGAACTTGGAAATACGGGTTACCGTCTTTTTCGCTCCGAGTTCTTTCGCGAGCAACGAAATGAGGATGTTGGTCTCCTCGTCCCCGGTCACCGCGATAACCGCGTCCGTATCCTGAATGTTTTCTTCCTTGAGCAGCTCCTTGTCGGTGCCGTCTCCGTTCAGCACGGTGACCCGGTTGAGGCTGTCGGCAAGGCGCTGGCACCGGCTGCTGTCACGTTCGATGATCTTGGCTTTGTACTGGCCGTCATCGAGACGTTCGGCGATGGCGGCGCCCAAGTTCCCTCCGCCGACCACCATGATCCGTTTTAAGGGCTGGTGGGCGATCCTGAGTTTTTCAAGCACCGCGCCCATACTTTGTTCTTCCACCACGATATAGATGAAATCATTGGGAAGGATCATGTCGTTGCCGCGAGGAATGATCATCTTCTCGCCGCGAATGATGGCCGCGATGAGAAAGGGGAGCGATTTCAGCTCGGATCTGAAATCCTGTAGCTTCCGCCCGGCCAGGGCCGGGTTCGATTTCACGTTCATGCCTAACAATCGAACCCTGCCTTCGGCGAAATCAACGACGTCACTGGCGCCCGGCACCTTGAGCAAAGTCATGACCGTTTTCACGACCTCGGATTCCGGGTTGATGATGAGGTTGATGTTTACTCCGGACTCCAGAACATCGATATGCTGAAGGTATTCGCGGTTTCGAATACGGGCGATCTTGATCGTTTGTTTGGATTCGATGTTGGCGAACAGGCACGCCACGATGTTAATCTCATCGCTGTCCGTGACGGCCACCAGGATGTCCGCGTCTTTCAGCCCCGCTTCATTGAGCACCGAGGGGCTGCTGCCCTGCCCCAGAATGTATTGGATATCGAGCGTCTCGCTTAAACGGCGGATCATCGCCGGATCGCGGTCGATGACGATAACATCGTGATCCTCCTCGGATAGCCTCCGAGCGATATTGTACCCGACCTCTCCAGCTCCAACTATGATGACTTTCAAGCGGTGATCCTTTTAGCAGATGATAAACGCGCCACTTCCCACACCCTTTTAGGCAAGGCTATGGGAAAAGTCAAGGATGAGAAACGAGGCGAAGCGCCGCCGATTCACATGGTGGAACAGGCTCAAATAAGTTGACGCGACAAAGCTTAGCGGATATCCTTGACGCTGTCCCCAAATAAGGAAAATCTTAAAAACGCATGCCGCCGGATTCGGATCACATATACCTCTGCGCTCCCGATGAATCTAAGTCCTGCTTCGCCTGTTGCCCTCCCATACGGCCGCCCCGTTACGAACACGCGCAGTTCCGTTCCATCATAAAAAGGGAACTGGCGCTGGCGACCGGATCCTTCGAACCGGAGAACGGCGCGGTGCGGCCCATTACGGGTTACTCGTGCTGGGCGCTCGGTTATCTCGACAAGGATTACAAGAAAATCGGCTGCCTGCTGCACCCAGCGCGAAACAACGGCAAGGACTTGCGGTATCGGGTCAATTACGGAAACAAATGCGAACGCGAAGCGTGTCCCCAAGCCCGGATATTCGAAGGGCTGACACCGGCCTGCAAAAAATTCCTGCTGGGGCTCGCCGGGAACCTGGATTCATTTTCCTATTCGAGCAGCCAAAATCCGTTGTTTCACCTGTTGTTGTGGGGCGCGGATATCCTGGAATTCACATGCCGCCGCGAAAAAGCCGGGGCAATGTCCCTGCCGGAGTTCAGGGAACGCTACGGGGCCGTTTTGATGGAACTGCCGCCCAAGGCCCATTCCTATCCGATTACCCGGCTATCGGCCGCGCTGGGTGAACGCCTTCTGACCGACCCTGATATCCGCGAGCGCTACCTCGCGCTTTGGAGTGGACTAGGGCAAACCTGGAAGGGACAGCTTACCTCTTCATCGGACAAACCGTTTGCTCACAACCTGAAACTGGCCCCTTTGTTCGTCGATTTTTTAAAAAACTCCTTAGCCATATATCGCCTTACACACACCGAAGCGATCACGCTCCAGCGATTGATCGACTCCCGTATCGATCGTTTCGGCTCGGAAGTCGGGGGAACTCCCTCCTTTGAGCTACAACCGGAGACGACGCGCGTTGGCGCCGTTAAACCTTGACAGCGCCCGGCGCTCTTCGGATGATACCTTAACCTTGAACCAAAAACAGGGGCGCGTGATGGCCGAAACAGCGTTTGTATTTACCGAGGATTATTTCAAGTTTGATTACGGGTCCAATCATCCCATGAAAATTTCCCGACTGCGGCTTGCGTATGATCTGATGAAAGCCTATGGACTTCTGGACCTGGGAAATTGCCTTTATCTGACAACCAGGCCCGCCACCGAACAGGAACTGATTATGTTCCATCGCCAGGGGTATCTGGATGCGCTCAAATTGGCCAGCGTTTCCAGCGAACTCGCCGATCTGGCAATGTACAACATGGGACCGGGCGACAATCCTCCTTTTGTCGGTCTCTATGACTGGTCGCTTTTGACCTCCGGCGCGACCATCCAATGCGCGGAACTGCTCGATCGGGGAGAGGTGAAAATAGCCTTCAACATGGCTGGAGGCCTCCATCACGCTCATGATAACAAGGCTTCGGGCTTCTGCTACATCAACGACCCGGTTTTGGGCATACTCGCGCTGCTGAACAGGGGCCGCCGGGTCGTGTATATCGACGTGGACGCGCACCACGGAGACGGCGTGCAATGGGCGTTTTACAAGAATAAACGAGCCCTCACGGTTTCCTTTCACCAGCACGGCCGCACCTTGTTTCCCGGCACGGGATTTGTCAACGAAATGGGCGAAGACGCCGGACGCGGGTTTTCCGTGAATGTGCCGCTCATGCCGGGAAGCGATGACGAAATCTATGTGGAGGCCTTTCAGTCGCTGGTTCCGGAATTGATCGACGCCTTCAAACCGGACGTGATCGTCACCCAGTTGGGTGTGGACGCCTTTCACACCGACCCGCTCGCCAATCTGGACCTGACGTCCAACGGGTTTCTCAAGCTGATCGATACCATAAAGTCGCTGGAACTGCCTTGGCTGGCTTTGGGTGGCGGCGGATATAACACGGTCAACGTGGCGCGGGCCTGGACGCTCGCCTGGGCCCAAATGAACGGGGTCGAACTGGATAACCTGCTGCCCGAATCGGTGCGAGCCACCTTTCACAGCCACGGCTATGTGGCGCGGACGCTGCGGGACGAAGCCTATTCCTCCTACGGCGAAGCGCGCCGTCATGCGCAGCGGGAGGCCCAGCAGGCGGTCTCCTATATAAAGAACAATATTATTCCCATTATTCGGGGAAACGCCTTCTCATAACCACGGTCAGGAGTAAGAATTCGCATGGAAGAATACAAGCGGCGCTTTGCCGAAATACTGGCGCAAACCGGGGCCCTGTTCTTTGCCGAAAACCTGCGTCTCAAGGACGGCAGACCCACCCCCTACTTTGTGAACCTGGGCAAATTCCGATCCGGAAGATTGAATTTCGAATTGGGCTCGCTCTTTGCCGACATGCTGCTGCAAAGGGAACTGCTGCAAAAGGTGGATGTCATTGTCGGCCCTTCCTATAAAGGCAGCGCCATCGCCAACGCCACGGTAAACGCGCTGTGGATTAAACACCACCGGGACGTTTTATTCGACTATGACCGCAAGGAAGCCAAAACCCACGGCGATTCGTCGGGGATGAAAAACATGTTCGTCAACGGCTGCCTGGAGGAAAACCGGTCGCTCTTTATCGTGGATGACGTGGGCACTTCCATGGCCACGAAATACGAGTTGCTGGAAAAAATCGACGCCCACGCGCGACAGCGCGGCGTGGAACTCAAGGTGATCGGCGTGGGGCTCGCGGTGGATCGGGAACAGACCTCGGCCGTCTATGATGAAAACGGCGCGGTTACCCTGAATCAGGCGGGATCGGACGCGATCGGTCAGTTTCAAAACTCCACCGGCATTCCGGTGTACAGCCTGTGCGCCATACGGGAGACGGTTGATTATCTGTATAAGGAAAAGATACCCGTTTCCATCAACGGGTCGTACGCTCCCCTGGACGCGAGCGCCAAGGCCGCGTTCGATGACTATTTAAGGATTTACGGCGCACAGCGAGACGCGACGGCCCCGCATTAAAGTCTGGTCTGGGTGTATTGGGAATTGCTGGATTCCGCGGTCAAGCCGCGGAATGACGAAACTCGCTCAACGCGTATCGCGCGCATCATCCACGCTCTGTTCTGTTCCAGCATGAGGAACGGGCTTCGTTACAAACCTTAATATTGGTTATTTCAGATTTCGCCTTCCGTCATTTCGAGCGCAGCGAGAAATCTCCCGCAGGGGGGGTGGGGGAAGAGATTTCCCCACAAAGCTTTGTTTTTGCTTTAACGCGACTCCACGCCCATCAGGGTCTGTTCCGCGCCGACATCCAGGGAGAAGGCTAGGACGAAGCCCAGCCCCAGGGGCGAATCGATTGGATTTTCAATAAAGATCGATCCTTCCGTAAATCCGTCGGGCGCGATACTCCCCACGTCGATAACCAACAGCTTGTTCGCGGCCGATCCCACCAGGATGGAGGAACTTTGCGGCAGATCCCCGCTGGTGGTGAAAAATATCGAATTTAAATTTTCCGGAGCGCCGCTAGGGAAGAAAAGCAAGAGCGTGGTTACGGCGTCATCGGTTGCGGGGTTTACCAGATACCGCGCGGAGACTCCGGCGGCTTCCAGGCTGACCCCGTAATAAAGATCGACCAGGGATTGGGCGTTCATTTGCAGCAGGTTTATGGTTCCCGACGCGAAATCGCTTCTGCGCAGCGGGATGACCGGCAGGAAAGCGGCGTCTGAAAACGCCAAATCCACCAGAAAGGAGTTGGCCGTCAGGTTCTGATCCGCGGCGGAACCTTCGGACGGTTCCAGTGTACTGTCGTTGTTCCACACCAACACCAGGTAGCCGGAAGTCTTTTCTCCCGCGCCTCCCGCCTTGCCCGCCAGCGAGAAAGAGTAGTCGAAGGTATTTTCCCGGACTCCCATGAAACCGCCGGCCAGCCTCGTTCCATCGGCGGAGTGAAAGCTCCAGTATATACCTTTGCCGACGTCGACCTGATCGATGGCGATTCCTACCACCGTGTCCACGCCTTCGGCGGTGTCGTAGCGGGCAAAGGGAACCAGGGCGCCGAGTTCGTACACGCCTTGCGTTATAGCCAGGCACGCGGGGCTTTTCCCCAGAAAAATCATTGAAAAAATAAACATCGTCAACACCAAACGCTTCACGGTCATCACACCTCTCCCCGGTTACGGTTTCTCTGGTTGAATTTCGAGTATCGCCGCCGCTGTTTTCATCATTTTATATGGCGCAGGCACTCTTTCAGGTTTCACGATCCATGCCACTCTCATCCCACGGTCCGGCGAAGTTTTATCTGAAAAGCGCCGCTCGTCTCTTGACAATCCCCTCCGTGGTTTTTAGTTGTTTAACGAGTGTTCTCAAATACAAGGAGCGACGAACATGGCTAAACCCAAGAATGACATGGAATGGGTATGGGTTATTGTCGAGCGGTACCAGAGCGAAGAAAAACTCTACGGCCAGGTGGACGAGGAACGGCAGGAATCGTTCATTCCCGTATTTTCCAACAAGGAAGACGCGCTCATGGCGCTCGGACAATTCAAACGACGCAAGGATCATTACTATCAGGTTCAGGCCACCAGATACGGTGAAGTGACGACTCCGGCGCGAGAAAGCGGCTTCAAGCTGTTTTTCCTGGACGGCGAAGGACAAATCCTGGACAAAGAATCGTTTACGCAATAAAAGATAGTTTTCCTGCGACAAAAAACCTGCGCCCGGGATGATATAATGAGCAAACACAAGCACGAGTTTGTCGAAACCTACGATGGTCTGGTGGGGTTTGGTCTGGACCGCGAAACCGATGAAAACACCATTATCGTGTATCTGCAGAAATTTTCCGACGATGATTTCATGGCTCTGATGAGGAAGCGCTTGAGCGATGAGGACCTGGAACAGATTTTCAATCTGTTATCCCGGCTGCTTCATCGGCATATGGCCGAAAATGAATATCACGATTATTTTCTTAAATAACAAGGCTGGTTTGACCCAGGTCCTTCCAAGCGGTAAGTATACGGATACGGAAGGATCATCCTCGAACCTCCACAAAACCGGGTCATGAATTCCTCATGCCCGGGATTTCGGAAACGGCCTTTATCAGCTCAACCAGGACCCACCCGTAGAGCCCCGGCGCCGATAAGACCCGACTGCTCCAACCAAAAATGCAATCGCCGCTCGGGAGAGAAAGCACTCTCCTGAAAGGTCCGGTCCGCGTTCCGAGGCGCCGCCGGTTTAGAGAAGATTCGGCAATGAAAACAGAAGTAATGGAAGGGCATCCCAATAAGTGGTGGGCCATGGTTGGCATTAGCGCCAGCGTGCTCATGGCCACCCTGGACATCAGTATCGTCAATATTTCCCTGCCCACTCTGGTGGAGTCCCTCAATACCAATTTCGCCACCATTCAATGGGTCATCCTCAGTTACGCGCTCGTGCTGACGTCAATGGTCCTCGGCGTCGCCCGCCTGGGCGATATGGTGTCAAAAAAGCGGGTGTTTTTTATCGGCCTGAACATTTTCACCGTGGGGTCGATTTTGTGCGGCCTTGCGCCGGACGTCGGTTGGCTGATCGCGTTTCGAGCCATCCAGGGCGTGGGCGCCGTCATGACCCAGGCGCTGGGACCGGCGATCATCACCGAAATTTTTCCCTCTTCCGAACGCGGACGGGCTCTGGGTATCATCGGCGGCGTGGTTTCGGCGGGTCTGGCCTTGGGTCCACCCATCGGCGGCATTCTGATCGGCCTGGCCGGCTGGCGGTCCATCTTTCTGGTGAACGCTCCCATCGGTGTCGCGGCCGCGTTCATTGTCGCCAAACAAGTGCCGACGCTGCCGCCGTCCAAACGAGGCCAGCGGTTCGACATCGTCGGCGCGGCCATCATGCTGTTCACCCTGCTCTGCTACGCGCTGGCCATGACCATGGCCGGACATTTCGGTTTCGGATATCTGAACGCCCAGATTCTGCTTTTCGGCGCAATTGTAGGTTTGACCGCCCTTGCGTTGGTGGAGAGACGTGTCCGGGAACCGATGCTCGATCCGAATCTGTTCAAAAATATCCTGTTTACCTTGAACCTGTTGATGGGCTTCCTGGTTTTCATCTGCATCGCGGGCGCGATTATTTTTCCCTTCTTCCTGGAATTCGTCAAAGGGTACAGCACTACGCAGGTGGGACTGATGATGATGGTCGTGCCCATCTCCATGGGGTTGCTCGCTCCGGTCGCGGGAGCGATGTCCGACCGGTTCGGATCGCGCGCCATCAGCTTGATCGGCCTGTTGATCGTGATCGGCGGGTGTCTTGCCATCAGCACCTTGCACAAGGACGTCACCGCGCTGGGCTATATCCTGCGCATGATTCCTCTCGGGGTGGGGTTGGGGCGTGTTCCAGTCTCCCAACAACAGCGCCATCATGGGGGCGGTTACACGGGAACGGCTGGGCGTCGCTTCCGGGCTTCTGGCGCTGTCCAGGGTTTTGGGCCAAAGCACCGGAGTGCCCCTGATGGGTATGCTTTTCTTGAGCTTCGCGTATGGCACGGGCCACATGGCCTTGGGCGCGAGTTTGAGTAAAGCCCCGGCCGAAGCGCTGGTGGCGGGGATAACCGGGGCTTACCGGGTGGGCGCGGGGATAATCTTCGCCGCCGCCGTCCTGGCCGCCATCGCTTTCTGGGTCGAAGCGAGGAACAAGGCCAGGAGATGGGCGGAGTATGAACGTCCGGATCTCGGCTCCGGGAAGGACTAGCGCCGAGGCCGCGACCGATTTGTGATTAGAGTTTTCCTAACAGTTGAAGGACGCTCTCAGTCGAAGACCGGCAGCAAATCGCCCTCCCCGTCGAAACCGAAGTCGACCGGTTGCTCGTCAATTTCGACATCGCCGCGATCGCGTAGTTCCGGCAGAAGCGCCTCACTCACCCAGAAGGATTCCAGCTTCAGGGTATTTTTCACCCGCGCCATCCGGGCGCGTCCGGGGTCGGCGACTTTGGACAGCGCCATCCGCACCGCGTCCCGATCATTCTCCAGGGCCACGGGCAACCGTCCGCCACCCCAGATTCCGGTGGTGAAGACATTGGCGTTCAACGCGTCGAAGTCGATCTTGTCCTTGAGTTTTTTGGTGATCAGGTCCGCCATGCCGATGCCCATGGCGTTGCCGTGGGAATGCGGGGTTATGTCAAGAACGACCAAGGTACGGTAATCGGGGCTACGGTCGCCTCCGTCACGGCGCCAGAACCCGGTCACGTTGGGATCGAACCCGGCTCCGCTGATGTTCTTGCCCATTTCTTCGATGACCAGAATGTCCAAACGCTCAATTGGGATGCGCGGTAGCGTTTTGCGAGCGAGCTTCAGGAGTTCCCGGTCGGAAGCCACGAAATTTTCGGGAGAAACCAGCCGCAGGGTGTGGATCTTGTCCACCGAGTTTTCCACCACCGCAAGCCCGCCCAGCACGTTGCCACGTTCCAGAATTCTTTCCGCCGCGGGTACGATGGTATCGGCCAAACCGAAGGTGTGCATGCTCGACGCGCCCCGCTGTTTTCCGCCGCCCACGGCCATCATCTTGCACAGGCCCGATTCCACGTGGGAACGAAAAGCGGTATGCGGTTTCACGCGGTTGATCACGAACAGATGGTCCGCGTCCAGGGCGTCCTTGGACAGGAAAACCTCGGCGCCGCTGTCCAATTTGCCGAGCGAAACAACCTCCATGCTCGATACCACCGGCGCGCCGATGTTCTGTTCGTAAATGCCCAGGTCCCTGAGCACCTCGGCCTGGCCGTCCGCGAAGCCCGGCCGTGCGATCCCATGGCAGGTATGATAAAAGGCCGCAACCCCATGTCGCGCAGACATTCCACGGTGGTCGCCACCAGCGTGGTGAGGCGGTCTATTCCACGCGATCCAACCGTTACGGCGACGCTTTGGCCCGGCTTAACCGGGCGTGTCAGCTTTTTCCGCGCGAACTCGGCGCGGATCGCTCCGGCGACATCGGGAATGGATTCGGTTTCAAGACGTTGCCGGACCTGGTACATCCGGGGGAACTTAATTGATTCGTTCAATAATTTCACAATTCGTTCCTATATAGAGATTCTCGGATTATGACGCGTACGCCGGCGTTGGAACCTGATTCCCCGCGCCGGCCATGGCGTTCGTGCTATCAGTCTTCTTCTATTTCGGCCAGACGTTTGGCGGCCTTTTTTTTGGTCTCGACATTGCTTTCCCGCAGGATGGTTATGCGGTGGGCCTCGGGAGAACCGCCGCCATGGATGTCGGAAATGGTATCGGCGCTTTCCATCGCCATTTTCTCGATCAGCCGGTACATCTTGATCCGATTTTCCGTCCGGCATCTTCGGCCGCCCTTTCAAATACTTTTTCAGCAGCGGGCCGATTTCGGAATTTTCAAGGTCCCGGTCCGAGGGCAGGTCGGCGACGAAACCGCCGGCGATATCGATCATCAGGCGGGTCGCTTCCGCCATTTCCCGCCCTTCATGGATCTTGGAGGCGTTGGCCAGTACCGGATCGATAAAATAGGTGCCGGACGGCTTCCTGTGCCCTTCATATGAGGCGGCCAGACTGCAGCCGTAGAGGGTTTCGGCGCGGTGGATCATGTCGATGACCTTCTGCTTGAGATGGCCGGCCTTGGCGGTGCCGTTGTAGTCCATCATCGTCAGCGCCGCGCCGGTCATACAGTCGATTTTACCGGATTTGCAGCCGCCGTGGCTCTGGCGGTGAAAAGCTGAAAATCGGGCGCACCATTTCCTGGGCGAATTCGACCTCGCCGCACATGAACACCCGTTCCCAGGGGACGAACACGTTGTCGAAGATGACGGTCGGGCAGTATTTGGAATAGCGGGAGTTGCCGCAATCACATCCGTCCAGTTCGCGGGTGTCCAGGCTTGAGCGGCCCACCACGTGAACCATGCCGGGTGAGTCGATGGGAACCGCAAAGGCCAGCGCAAAGTCCTCCTCTCCTTTTTGCAACGCCCGGGTCGGCAGGACGATGATTTCATGGGAGGATAAGGAACCGGTCTGATGGGCCTTGGCGCCCCGGACGACGATGCCGTCGTCCCGTTTTTCCACCACATGCAGATACATGTCCGGATCCGGCTGATCCTTGGGCGAAAGCGACCGGTCCCCCTTTACGTCGGTGACACCGGCGTTGGCCGGTCAGATCGTTTTTCTGAATATATTTTAAAAATTCGATGAAACGCTCGTGATATTTGGTCTCGTATTTCCGGTCGATGTCATAGGTGACGATGGACAGTGCCGACAGGCAGTCCAGCCCGGTGCAGCGCTGATGGCAGGTGCCGACCCAGTTGCCCAGCGCGCGGTTGATCTTGACCCTGGCCACCAGGTCCTCGATGGAGGCCGGAGGAAGGGTGAAGCGATTGACCGGCTCGTTGATCAGCGGGCTGGTTGTCACGATCAGATCTTTATATTCAGGCATTTGGGCCAGTTCATATGTCGCGGCGGTGGATTCGATTCCGGCGCGAAGGCGCGGATTGTCGACCACGTTTTCGACTTTTTCGCCGAACATATACCCGTGTTTCATTTTCGCAACGATTCGATGTACTCTTTCTTGGTCTTAAGTCCCATACAAAAGCTCCTTTACCTGGATTTCCGCGATCCAATCGCGGTACGACGAAAAGCAATAAAACGGCGGTTATTATATTTCCGGGCCGCACCGACTCGGCGTTCACCTGCCGATCGGTTGCGCCAGATCGTATCCCAGTTGCAACGCCTTCAGATTCAGATCCTCCTTTCCCTTGGGGACGGATTCCCGCGACGGCCTTTTCCAGCGCCTTCCGGCTCACCATTTCCGTGACCCGGCACAGGGCGCCCAGCATGATGATGTTGGCGGTTACCGGGGCCTTTATTTCGTTTCGGGCCAGGGACGTCGCCGCGACCGCCGTATACCGTTTTCACGGTCTACCGGGTAGGCCGAGATCATATCGCTATCTATTATCAACACGCCGTCGGGCTTGATCGTTTCTCCGAATCGGTTCAATGGAATCCATGGCCTGGGCCACCAGTATGTCCGGTTGGATGACCCGGGGATACACCACCGGCCGGTCCGATATGATCACCCAGGCGGCCGCAAATCCGCCCCGCAGTTCCGAAGAATACGCCTGGGTCTGGGCGGCGTACTTATGATCGTAGGTAACCGCGGCCGTTCCCAGAATCACCCCGGCCAGAATGGATCCCTGTCCCCCGACGCCGGCGATGGTCAATTCCGTTCTCATCACGCTTCGCCTCCTTCATCGATGCTTTCAGTTCGACCACTGGTCGGAAAGTTCGGGCTTTTCAATATCCTCAAATTCGCCGACCACGATTTTTCCTTCCAGTTCCCGCGCGTCCATCTCCGCGGCCTTGTCGATGCGGACGCTGTTTTCCTTGAAATGCCTCAGGATATTCACGGCGCTTGCCCAGCTTGCTGACCCTGCCGTACTGCACCGGGCACTGGCTGACGACTTCGATCAGGGCAAATCCCTCTTTTGCAGCCCCTTCTTGATGGAACGGGTCAATTGCCGCGGATGATAGGTGGTCCACCGCGCCACAAACGGGGCGCCGGCCGCGACCACCATGGGAGCGATGTCAAAGGGATGCTCCAGGCTGCCGTAGGGGCTGGTGATGGTTTTCAGGCCCAGCGGCGTGGTGGGCGCCGTCTGGCCGCCGGTCATGCCGTAGATGCCGTTGTTCATCAACACCACCGTCAGGTTGATGTTTCGCCGGGCGGCGTGAATGAGATGATTGCCGCCGATGGCCGTAAGATCGCCGTCGCCGCTGACGACCATGACGTTTTTATCCGGCAGCCCCAGCTTGACTCCGGTGGCGAAGGCGACGGGCCGGCCGTGGGTGGTGTGCAGGGTGTCGGCGGCGAACAGGGGGCTGGGAATCCAGGCGGAACAACCGATGCCCGACACGAAGACAAAATCGTCCATAGTCGGAGTTCCAGTTCCTCGATGGCTCTCAGCATGGCCTGGGCCGCGATGCCGTTTCCGCAGCCCGGACAGGTGGTAGTCTTTTTAATGTGGCCGCGGGTATATTTCTTCAGCGGGTGTTCGGTCACGCTCATGCTTGTTTCTCCTCTATTTTCGCCACGATGTAATCCGGATCATGGATCTGGCCCAGCGTCTGCGGCCCCAGAAAATCAACGCGGCAGGCGTGCGCGGCTTCCGCCTTGATATAGGGAAACATCTGGCCGGTGTTGTTTTCCAGCACGATGATGCGCTTTACTGATTCGGCCAGTTCGCGTATCTCCGGGCCGGGAAACGGCCAGGCCGTTATGATCCGAAAGGTCCCGACGTCGATTCCCCTGTCGCGAGCGATACGCGCGGCGGCGTTGGCGGAACGCGAAACCGAGCCATAGGAAACCAGGGCGATCTCCGCGTCTTGGCAATCGTTTTCAACGTCCACGATCTTGTCCCGATGGCGTCAGGATTTTCTCGATGGGACGCATGACGTATCGATGCATGACCTCGGGTTCGGTCAGATTGCGCATGCCATGTTCGTCGTGGCAGGAACTGGTCACGTGGGCTTTGCAGGCCCCTGCCGAACACCGGCATGGGCGCGACGTTGATGTCGAGAAAATCCTGCCTCTCCGTGGGCGATCCGCCGCTTTCCGCGATCCGCCGGGAAGTCGGATTGATCTTCATCTTGCTCGGGAACGACAATCTGTTCGCGCATGTGGCCCATAAAACCGTCGGCCATGACAAACACCGGAACGCGATAGGTTTCGGCCAGGTTGAAGGCCCGGATGGTCAGATCGAACATTTCCTGTGGGCTCCGCGGACAGAGCGCGATGATCTGGTAATCCCCGTGGGAACCTCGCGCCACCTGCACCATGTCGCCCGCCATCCCGATGGAGGGCACGCCCGTGGAAGGTCCCATGCGCTGAACGTCCACGATAACCAGCGGCGTTTCGGTGGCCACGGCGAACCCGATGTTTTCCTGCATGAGGCTGATACCCGGCCCGGACGTAACGGTCATGGCCTTGCAGCCCGGCCCAGGAAGCGCCGATGATCGAACAGATGGCGCCGATCTCGTCTTCGGTCTGCAGAAAGGTCCCGCCTACCCGAGGCAGACGCGCGGCCAGCCGATTGGCCACTTCGCTGGCGGGGGTGATGGGATACCCGGCCACGAAGTTACATCCGGCCGCGATGGCGCCTTCCGCGCATCCCCAGTTTCCCATTTCAAAATGAGCGCCACTCAATACCCTATTCGCTTTGTCCATCATCGCTCTCACTTGTCTCGCCGGGCTTTTTAGCTGTTTTTTCCACGACAATGGCGAAGTCGGGGCAGTAGATCATGCAGTTCTGACACGATGTGCATTCCTCCTCGTCAACCAATTGGGGCGGATAATAACCCTGTTCGTTCATCTCCCCGGTTTCCCGGTACAGGTTCTTGGGGCAGACAAAGGCGCAAATGCCGCAATTGTCGAACCCCTTGCAGCTTTCTCGTAAAACGGTCACTTTCGACATAGTCATGTTCCTTGTTCCAACCTGAAAATGAGGCAAAGCGTTTATTCGCTTTTCACACTTTCGATATCTTCGATTATCAACTTTTCTATGCATTCCAGATGGTTCAAGACTTTTAATCGGGCCGTCGAGGAATCCCGCCGGCGTATGGCTTCAAAAATATCGGTATGCTGGCTTAAAAAGAGGTCTTTCCGGTGGGCCTTGGTGACGATGCGCCGCATGCGGAAATAGCTTTGAAAACTGTCCTTGAGTGTATACATGATGTGCGTGGCGATGACGTTTTGAGAAGCGGCCACGATTTGCAGATGAAAATCGGTATCCACCTTTTCCCATCCCTTTTCGGTGGGGACGACGTCGTCCATTTCCCGCAAGGTGCGCTCCATTTTTTTTAAGTCGTCATCGCTCGCGGTCAAAGCGGCTCTTTCCGCGCTCCACCCTTCAATCAGCTTGCGCATTTCGAGGAAATCGAAAATTTTTTCGGTCTGTTCTTCCAACAGCGCCGCGACCGGCGATTTCAGGTTTTCCCGGACCGATGAGATTACAAAACTGCCCTCCCCTTGCCGCACCTCGATCAATCCCACGCTTTCGGCCCGGTAAATAGCTTCTCTGATGGATTGTCTGCTGATTCCCAGATAGGAGGAGAGATCCCGTTCGGACGGAAGCCTTTCGCCGGGCTTGATCCTTCCGTTATTGATCATGGAAACCAGTTGTTTATAAACCTTATCGGGTTTCTTGCTGACCTTGACGCTGGAAAAGAGTTCAAGGCTTTCCGTTTTATTTTTTATCATCCATTGCAACTTTCATGGGCGCATGGGCCCGGCCGATGAATGTAGGTGGCAAGGCGCCGTTTTAACGGTCGAGTGGTCTGACCACCCTTCCACTAATAAACAAAGCGGACACTGAAAGTCAAGAGTTTTGCCGTCCCGGTTAAATCTTACTAAAAATTGATTTTTAATTAATTTTATGTTGACAGGACTTCGGCTTCGATAGTAAATTTCGATCATAGCGACATTCAAATATTCAATCCGCCGATTCAATAAAGGATTTCCATGACTCCCCCATTGAAGAAGACGACCCTTCGCGAACAGGCCTATGACGCGCTGCGAGAGATGATCGCTTCCTATCGTTTTTCTTCGGGGACCAAAATAAATATAGAGCAGTTGTCCAAGGAGCTGGGAGTAAGCCGTACGCCCATCGCCCAAGCGCTGCGCGACCTGGAAAAAGAGGGGTTGGTCAGGCATGTGCCCAACCGCGGCATCATGATGGCCGAAATGACTCCTCAAATGGCTCTGGATCTTTACGAAGTGCGAGAGACGCTCGAAGGCATGGCCGCCCGCATGGCGGCGCATAACATGAGCGAGGAACAACTCGATCGGCTCCGGGCGCTCCTGGAAGAACAGGGGCCGATCATAAACAGAAAAGATCTCCTGGAATATTCCAAGTCCGACTTCAATTTTCATGGATTGATATACGAATCGTGCGGAAACTGGCTTCTGCGGGAACTGTTGGAAAATATCAAGAGCAGATCCCGCCCCTTCCTGTGTGACCTCAGCCCCATCATGTCGGAGCTGCACGAAGACCACTCCAATATATACGAAGCGCTTACTAATCATGATCCAGCGTCCGCTGAGAATCATATACGCGACCATAACAAACGAATGCGCCGCCAAATCGAGCAATATCAGCCGCGCATCGAAAACTCGAACGAGTAACTAATTTCCGCAAGCGCCATACGGGAGCGGGGTTTTTTGCGCCTTCCGCTCGCGCATACAGTATACGTATTCGTTTCGATTTTCTTTAGAAGGGGGAAGTATGTCTTACTCTTTTCGGGATTTGCATTGGAGTAAAGATATTGCGGTAAAAACCTATCTTCAGCCGCGCTCCTTGGCGGAAGCCCTGGAGATGCTGACCGAATACCACGGCCGGGCCCGCGTTATCGCCGGTGGAACGGACGTAATCCCGCAGCTTCGCAGACGGGATTACGAACTGGATGCGCTGGTGGACGTCACCCGGCTGCCGGACCTGAACTATATCGACAAGCAGGGAAGCTCCGTACTGCTCGGCGGACTGGTCACCCACGCCCAGGTGGCTTCCTCGACGCTGATAAAGGAAAACGCGGATCTTCTCGCCATGGGCGCCGCCAACGTCGGTTCTCCGCAGATCAGAAACGTCGCCACGGTCGCGGGAAACATCATCAGCGCGCAACCCGCCGCCGACACCACCATACCCTTGCTGGCCCTGAACGCCACCGTCACCATCGCCTCGCACGAGGGAGAACGTTCCGTATCCCTGACCGATTTTTATTTCGGTAAGGATTCGATCGCGCTCGATTGCTCCAAGGAAATCCTGACTCGGATCGAGTTCAAGGCTGTCGGGGAAAACAGCGGCGCGAGCTACCTCCGGCTGAGTAAACGGAAAGCCATGACCCTGCCCATGCTGGTTATGGGCGCGGTAGTTACCGTGGATCCTCAAAGCAAGGTCATCAGCGACGCGGCCATCGCGTTCGGTCCGGTGGCGCCCACGCCCTATCGAGCCAAACAGGCGGAAGACAGGCTGCGCGGCGCGTCCATCGAAATGAAGTCGCTCCTGGAAGCCGCCGATCTCGCCATGCAGGAATGCAATCCGCGAAACAGCTGTCTGAGAGGTTCGTGCGACTATCGCTGCGAAATGGCCAATGTGTTTGTCAGGCGAGGCGTCAAGATCGCCCTGGAAAAAGCGGGCTACCCGCTGAGTTGAGAGGTTGGTAATGGAAATATCCTTTATGTTGAATGGCCGGAACGTAAACGTGGAGCTTACTCCGGATACGCTTTTAGTGGATCTGCTCAGGGAAAACCTCGGCATGACCGGTACCAAGGTCGGCTGCCGGGAAGGCGAATGCGGCGCCTGCACGGTGCTTCTGGACGGCGAACCAGTCAATTCCTGTCTTTTGCCGGCGGTGAAGGTCAAGGGCCGGCAGGTGACCACCATCGAAGGGCTGGAAGGCAAGGACGGAAAGCTTCATACGCTCCAGCAGGCGTTCATGGACGAAGGCGCCGCCCAATGCGGATTCTGCACGCCCGGCATGATCATGAACGCCAAGGCCCTGCTCGACAAGAATCCCAAACCCAGCGAAGGCGAAATCAGGCAGGCGCTCTCCGGCGTGCTGTGCCGCTGCACGGGTTATCAGAAAATCATCCAGGCGGTGAAGTCCGCCAGCCTGACCAAGTAACCCCACGCGATACGTTCGTGGGTTTCCAATCCAGACACAGGGGAAGGCCAAATGTTGGATAATACCGACGATAAAAATCAGAAGAAGACTCTTACCAAGGAAAAGACGGATACACGGCAGGCGCTTTCCATCCCCGTGACCGAACTTTCGGTGGCGGGCCAATCGATCCCTCGATCCGATGACCGCCTGAAGGTCACCGGGAAGCTGAAATATGGGGCCGATCTGCCTTCGCATGATTTCTTGTGTGGAAAAATCCTCCGCAGCCCCTACCCTCATGCGCTGATCAAATCGGTCAACGTGGAAAAGGCGAAACAGCTGCCCGGAGTGGTCGCCGTTCTGACGGCCAAGGACGTGCCGGGAAGAAACGGCTTTGGCGCCATTCTTCCGGATCAGCCGGTGATATGCGGGGATAAAGTTCGTTTTGTCGGGGACGGCGTGGCGTTGGTGGCGGCGGAAACGGACAGGATCGCCCAGGAGGCGCTCACGCTGATCGAGGTCGAATACCAACCGCTTCCGGCGGTTTTCGATCCGCGCGACGCCATGAAGGAAGACGCTCCCCGGGTGCACGAAAAGGGAAACCTGCTTTCGCACAACAAACTCCGTAAGGGAGACACGCAAAAGGGTTTTGACGAGGCCGATGTCATTCTGGAAAGAACCTACCAGGTCCCCTTTCTGGAGCACGCCTATATCGAACCGGACACGGTCATGGCCGTTCCGCAGCCCGACGGCTCCATGCTCGTGGAAGGCCCCATGCAGGCGCCCTTTACGGTGCGGCGCAATGTGGCTCCCGTCCTGGGCGTTCCCATCAATCAGGTACGGGCGCGTCAGGTTCACATGGGCGGCGGATTCGGCGGAAAAGAAGATTCGCCCATCGACCTCGGTTGCCGGGCCGCCGTGCTGGCCCGCCATACCGGCAGGCCGGTGCGCATTTCCCTGGAACGGGAAGAAGTCATGCTCCAGACTTGCAAGCGCCACCCCATGATCATGGAAGTAAAGATCGGCGCGAAGAAGGACGGTACCCTCGTCGCCTTTGAAGGCGTTATTTACGACGAGCAAGGCGCCTACGCCAGCCTCGGGCCGTTAATTCCTCCGGCCGGCGGATCTCATGTGCATTCCATGATCATGATGCCCGGACCGTATGAAATTCCCAACGTAAAGATCGACGCCTTTCTGCTCTACACGAACCACCCCTATGGCGGGGCCATGCGCGGGTTCGGCGCGCCTCAGGTCCATATCGCGCACGAACAGGTCTTGGACGAACTTGCCGGCCAATTGGGCATGGACCCGGTGGAAATCAGGCGCAAGAACGCCTTCAGACTGGGATCGGCCACGGCCACCGGCCAGGTCTTGAACCAGAGTGTGGGACTGCGGGAAACCCTGGAAGAGTGCGCCAAGGCCTTCAAGTGGGAAGACCGGTACGGTAAAACCGGGTATATCGATGAAGATCGAGCCAAACGCCGGGGTATCGGCGTGGGCATGGGATGGTATCGCACCAGCATCGGCACCACCGCGGACGCCTGCGGCGCCAACATCGCCGTGCACGAAGACGGTTCGGTGCTGCTTTTCTCCGGAATCACCGAAATGGGCCAGGGCGCTTTCACCGTTCTGCCTCAGATTTGCGCGGAAGAGCTGGGAATACGCGCGGAAGACGTCCGCATGGTCAAGCCCGACACGGACATGGTTCCCGAATCCGGACCCACCGTGGGCAGCCGTTCCACCACGCTCATGGGCAACGCCATCATCATGGCCACGCGACAGGTGAAGGACGTGATCCTGGAAGAGGCGTCCGAACTACTCGGAATTCCCCTTAACCGGGTCAAGGCCAGGGACCGCCGCGTCTACGACGTCCAGAACCCCGAAAATTCCATTGAATTCAGGGCCGCCGTGGCCAAATGCATGTCCAAGGGAAAGCGTCTCATCGGACAAGGCTGGTGGGCGCCGCCGCAACCGACCCTCGATCCCGAAACGGGCCAGGGTTCTCCCTACTTCGTCTATACCTACTCCACACATATGGCGGAAGTGGTGGTGGACGTGGAAACCGGCGAAGTCGATATCACCGACTACGTGGCGGCCTTTGACGTGGGCAAGGCCATCAATCCCAAGGCCGTCGAGGGCCAGATCGAGGGAGGCGTGGCCATGGGGCTGGGCTACGCGCTCATGGAAGAAGTGGCGATCGAAGACGGCTACATACAGAACCTGAACCTCCAGAACTACCTCATTCCCACCATTCTGGACGTTCCCAGGATCAACCCCATCATTTTGGAAGTGGAAAATCAATACGGGCCTTTCGGCGCCAAGGGAATCGGAGAAATGCCCAATATTCCGGCGACTCCAGCCATCCTGAACGCCATCGCCGACGCCTGCGGCGGTCGAGTCAGGTCGCTGCCGGCCGACCCCGAAAAGGTCTTTCAGGCCATCAGAGCGGCGGGCGGTCCGCCGGAAAAATAACCGCGAGCGAACGGTCGACACGACAGGGCTTCGAGCGCGTCGGCCATCGGAAAGGGGACAGACTGTCGGTATCATAGCGCGTAAAACTCACAACCAGCTAGAGGAGAGGAAGGTATCATGTCAAAAAAAACTACCGTTTTCTTCGTATGCGCGGCGCTGCTCTGCCTGATTTTTAGCGTCGCCGGCCCCAGTTTCGCGGGAGCCCCGGAAAAAATCAAAATAGGCCTGCTGTTCGGTCTGACCGGCCCCGCCTCGCCCATTGGTCCGGTCCAGCAAAAAGGCGCCGAGATGGCCATAAAGGAAATCAATGACCAGGGCGGCGTCAAGTTCGGCGACAAAAGGATTCCGGTCGAGGCGATCGTCAAGGACGATGAAACCAAGCCCGACGTCGCCTTGCGTCGATTCAGGGAACTGAAATACGAAGACAAGGTCCACGCCATGGTCGGGTCCACGTTCGCTTCCATCGCGGCGGCCTTGAACCGTGAAATGCAGAAATCGCCCATGGCTTACGTGGCTGGATGTGTGTCGCCCGTGAGCATGTTCAAGAAGGGCGAGCTTGCTCCCACCACCTTTGGCATTCACGGCACCGCCTACTCCATCGGTTACGCGGGCGCGGCCTATATCGCCACCGAATTGAAGCTCAAGAACGTCTACTTTTTCGCTCCCGCCTATGCTTTTGGCTGGGACCAGAAGGCCGGCGCCATTGACGCCTTCAAGAAATACGGCGTGAAGTGGGAATACGCCGACGCGCCGGTGGGAACTTCCGATTACACCACCTATCTCCAGAAAATAGCCGAAGCCAAACCGGACATCGTCATGATGGCCCAATGGGGTATCGACGCCATCAACGTGCTCAAACAGGCTCACGAATTGGGTTTGGGCAAGAAGACCAAGATCTGGTTTAACTGGATGACCAACGTGTTCGGCGGCGGCGTGCCGGCCGAAGCCATCGAAGGCGTCTACTCCCTGATGTCCTGGTACTGGAACCTGGAAGGCTTCAAGGATGAAGCGGTTGTCAAGGCCGGCAAGGAATTCGTGGACAAGTATAGAGCCGCCTACGGCGAACCGCCCGATCCTTACGCAGGCATGGCCTATGTGGGAACCAAGGAACTTATTCGCGGCATAGAAGCCGCCCAGTCCACCGATCCCAAGGCCATCGCCAACGCCATTATGGCTAATCCCAAATTCGACTCCATGAAAGGCCCCGGCGTGTGGCGCGAAGATCACCAGCCGCTCTTCGCCAACGGCGCGTTCGTGGTCGTGGGCAAGGGCCCGAGTGAGCGAAAAGACAAATGGGACCTGGTCAAGGTCATCGGCGCTTACACCGGCGACGATTATCTGCCGTCGTTGCAAAGCGAAGGCTACTAGAATCCAACCGTAAAATTGAAGGAGACAGGAAGCCCTGTCTCCTTCGATGGTGGAATTCATGTCGGAAATTATTCTGTCCACAAAGAACGCGACAAAACACTTTGACGGGCTCTATGCGGTCAACAATATCAGCTACCGGCTGGGCGACAAGGAAACCGCGGGTATCATCGGGCCCAACGGCGCCGGCAAATCGACCTTTTTCAATCTTTTGACCGGCTACTATACCCCGGACCAGGGACAAGTGTTTTATCTCGGCGAAGACATCACCAAGATGCCGCCCTACGAACGGGTCAATCGTGGCATCGCCCGGACGTTTCAGCTCGTTTCCGTGTTCGACACCATGACCGTCCTGGAAAACATGATGCTGGCCCGCATCCGTCTGGGCCGCAACTACGAATCCAAGGCCTGTTTCTTTTTCAAGAGTGTCCGCCATCCCGAACTTATGGATGAATGCATGTCCGCTCTGGACACCATGGGAATCGCCGGCAAGGCGGAAACCGTGGCGTCCGATCTCTCCTACGGCGAGAAACGAGAACTGGAAATCGCGCTGGCAATTTCATTGAATCCCAAGGTTCTCCTGCTGGATGAGCCCTTCGCAGGTCTGAGCCTGGTGGAAATAGACCACATCAGCTCCATCATAAAAAAGCTCAAGGGGAGATTCACGCTCGCCATCGTGGAGCACAAAATTTCGAAATTGATGGACCTGGTGGAAAGCCTTTGCGTGATCAACGAGGGAAGCCTCGTCTGTCAGGGCGACCCCAAGGAAGTGATCTGCGACGCGCGGGTGCGCGAATGCTACTGGGGTAAGGAAGACATGGTATGCTACTGAGCGTCGATGGTTTGCAGGTCCACTACGGTCATGCGCAGGTGTTGCACGATGTTTCCATGAGCGTCAACCAGGGTGAGTTGGTGTGCATCGTGGGCAGAAACGGAGCGGGCAAAACCACCCTTCTGAAAACGGTCGGAGGCTTTATCAAGCCTACCCGGGGAACCGTAGTGTTTAACGGCGAGAGCCTGGTGGGCGTTCCGCCGGAAAAGGTGGCGCTGAAAGGCGTCAAATACGTTTTTCAGGACAAACGAGTTTTCGGCGATCTGACCGTGCGGGACAATATCGAACTGGCCGCCTACCCTACCGGCGAATCCCTGGAAGAAGCGATCAAAAAAGTGGTCGCCATCCACCCCAAGATGGGAAAACTGCTCAATTCCAAGGCCAAGGGGTTGAGCGGGGGCGAACGCCAGATTCTGCTCATCGGACGGGCGCTCATCGGGCAGCCCAATCTACTCCTCATCGATGAGCCCACCGAGGGCCTCGCCGCCATCATCATCGGCGAGATCATCGCCATCCTGGCGGCCATGAAAAAGAAGCTGTCCATGGTAGTGGTGGAACAGAACCTTTCGACCGTCTCCCGGCTCGCCGACCGCATCTATGTCATGAAGGAGGGCGCGATATTCCGGGAAATCACCGAGCCGGAAATCATCAGGAATCCCAGCCAATACGAGAGCGACCTGTAAGGCCGCCGAGGTTTTTCCGTGATACGAAAAATTGAACAATCGAATACCCTGACGTTGCTGCTGACGGCGGCGTTGTTTCTGATTTACGCTTATTGCACCTCGCTGTTTAAGATTACGGACTTCATCATCTTCACCATATTCGTGTTGGGCTTCGACCTCGCGTACGGCCAGATGGGCAAACTCTCTTTCGGTCACATGCTCTATTACGGCTCGGGCAGCTATGGGGCGGCCATGTGCGCCACCTATTTGAGCGAAGACCCGTTCCTGGCCATCGCCTGCGGTATCGCGCTCGGCGCGGTGGTGGGCGCCATCCTGGCCCCCGTGCTGGTACGTCTGAAAGGAGCGGCGTTCGCGCTTTCCAATCTCGCCTTCAACCAGGTGGGATACTTCCTGGTGCTGGTGCCGCTGGCGCCCTGGACCGGCGGAGAGGACGGCAAGTCGCTACGGTTTACGAGCTACGGGTTTATCGATTTTTCCGATCCCGACTTTCGCTTCTACTTCTGCCTGCTATCACTTTTGCTCATTGTGTATCTCATCCTGAAATTCATCCGCTCGCCCTACGGCATATTCCTGCGCGGAACCAAGGAAAATGAAATCAGAGTCCGGTTTCTAGGCTATAACACGCATAGATACAAAATAATCACCTTTATCCTCTCCACTTCCGTCTCGGCGTTCGCCGGATCGCTCACGGCGCTGAACCTGCAATACACCAACGTCAGCCTGATCGATCCCACGCGAAGCGTCGAAGTCATTTTCGCGGCGCTCATGGGCGGCGCCGGCCACGTCATGGGCGGTGTCCTGGGCGGGGCGGCTTTTATGACCATCAGGAATTATCTGGCCGACTACATCGTCCGTTGGGAAATGTTTTTGGGAATCGCGCTTCTGCTGATCGCGTTCAAGTTGAAAAAAGGCATCTGGGGGGCGCTCCGGACATCGTTTGGCGGCAAATACGCGCCACGGGTAAATTAACATGCTTCAGTCGATATTTTACGGTCTCACCATCGGAGGCATTTTATACATTACGTCCATCGGGCTCTCCCTGACATTCGGAGCCATGAAAATCGTCAACTTCGCGCATGGAATCATTTATTCCATCGGCGCCTATTGCCTGTACGCGGCCCTGCACTCCCTGGGCGTTCCCTTCATTGTCGGCGCCGCGCTGTCCATCCTTGTCGCCATTCCTCTCAGCTACCTGATCGAAAGGCTGGTCATCCGAAAACTCTACGGCCAGTCCATCGATTACGCGATTATCGCCACCTACGCGGTGCTTCTGATCGGCGTCGATCTGACCAAATGGATCTGGGGGCCCAACCCTTTGCCCATCAGCGATCCGGTGGGCATGTCGGTGCGGTTGGGCCCGTTGAAATGCCTGTGTACCGCCTCATTATCATCGGGCTTTCGCTGATCATCTTTCTGGCGCTCTCCCTGTTTTTCAAGAAAACCATCGTCGGAAAGATTGTCGTGGCGGGTTTGCTGGACCGGGAGGCGGTTCGTAGTCTGGGGATCAATATCGACAAGTATTTCGCGATCGTTTTTATCATGGGCAGCGCGCTGGCCGCCTTGGGCGGAGTGCTTTACGCGCCCATCAGCACCGTTCATCCCTATATGGGCTTTCAGGTTCTGGTTCTCTGCTTCGCGGTGGTCATCGTGGGAGGCATGGGTAACTTCAACGGCACGGCCCTGTCGGCGCTTTGTCTCGGATTGATCATGGCCATTACCGGAAATTTCTGGGGGCCCGCGCAGGACGCCATGGTGTTTGTCGTCATGGCCCTGGTCCTTATCATCAGGCCTATCGAAGCTTGAACCGAGGGCTGATAGCTATTGCGGGGGAACGTCCGCCCGCGTGATATTTCTCGCCGTCTTCGAAATGGCGGACGGCGAAATTCCGCGTCGGTTCCGCATCCTGCTTGACAGCGCCAAGCCATAATACTACTGATAATCGAATCCGAGCCATATGGGGTGGCGTCAAGGCGTCTGAGATTACACCCATAGAACTTGAACCGGATAATACCGGCGGAAGGAATCATGGTTCAGCGTTTCAGCGAGCAAGGATCTCCAGTCCCTTCTCTTGTCCAGCCATACTCCACCGGTCATTTTCCTTTACATCCAGGCAGTTAGGTTCAAGTCGCAGACCCGTCTCCCGGCGTTTTCCCCCGCGCGTTCGGAATTCTTCATAGCCTTGAAAGGACACGACGGATGGAACTCAGACCTATTCCACGCGATCAACGAAGCATGGGGGGGTTCGATTTTTTTCTGCTCTGGTTGGGAGCGGCGATTTCGATCGCCGAAATTTACGCGGGATACCTCCTAGCGCCCCTGGGTTGGGGCTTGGGAATGGCCGCTATCCTGATCGGCCATCTCATCGGCAATCTGCCGCTGGCCCTGGGAGGAAACCTGGGCTCGGACACGGGGCTTCCCACCATGTATGTGCTGCGTCCCACCTTCGGCCGTCTGGGCTCTTACCTGGCCACGATCCTGAACATTATCCAACTTGTCGGCTGGACCGCCATTATGCTGCTCCTTTCCGGCGACGCGGTCCAGGCGCTCATCGGCGGGGAACACCGTCAGGCGATCACCATCTGGATGGTGGCGGTGGGCGCGGTATGCGTATTCTGGGCGGCCGTGGGAAAGTCGACCTTCAAGTGGCTCCAGCGGGTGGCGGTTGTCCTGCTGGGAATCCTGTGCGTCGTCATGACCTTTACGCTGTGGTCGACCTATCGCACGTCGGGATGGGCCGCTCCTCCGGAAGGCGCCCTGCCCTTTGGCGTGGGTCTGGATCTGTGTATCGCGCTTCCCATTTCCTGGCTGCCGCTGGTGGCCGATTACTCCCGTTTCGCCAAGTCCAACCGAGGCAGTTTCTGGGGCGCGTACATCGGTTATTTTCTGGGAAGCTGCTGGATGTTCGCCCTGGGGCTGGGAAGCGCGCTTATCCTGAACAAGCCCGATCCCATCGCCACCATGGCAGTTGTGGGGCTGGGGGCGACGGCGCTGGTCATCGTGCTCTTCAGCACCCTCACCACCACGTTTCTCGACATTTACAGCGCCGCGGTTTCCGCGCTCAACCTGCGCCCGCAAACCAGGGAACGATGGTTTGTCATTCCAGCGGGCGTGGTGGGGATTATCGTGGCCCTGATGATCCCGCTCACCCAATATCATCGGTACGAAGGTTTCCTCATCCTGATCGGATCGTTCTTCGTTCCCCTGTTCGGGATCGCGCTGACGCATTATTTTCTGATGGATTACGGTAAAAGAGAGACGCGGGCGGTGGAGTGGACGGCCCTCGTTTCGTGGGCGTTGGGCGTCGTGATATTCCACATCTCCTCGAGCCACTTTTATTTCGGAGGATCGTTACCCGCTTTTATCGGGAGTGGAGCGATCTACTGGCTGGGCAGAACCGCGCTGAAGGACTGATAACGGCGCGAAACCCCTGTCAGGCCAGGATGTGGAAACCCGCCTGAGCCCGGATCATCAGCTTGCTTTTTTCGGGTTTCGGAGCGCGTGGCTCGATATTGAACGATTGCAAACAATCCGGACACGTATAGGTTGTTTTATCGGCGTCGACGACCCGTTCCAGCGGCTTTTTGCAGCGGGGGCAACCGGGCACCTGTCTTGTCGCGATCTTTCCTAAAATAGCCATATCGTCACTCTATGGTATGCTTAAAAAAAAGAGGGCTTCCAGGGAATTCGTTGTTCATCGACCGCTCTCGGCTCATAACAACGTAGAAAATGTTATTTTTGAGTAAGATGGCGTTGAAGATGCACGTAAGTCCCAGAAACCCATCAAGACCGCCACAACCTCTCCTTTTTGAGCATCGGCCGGGATTCAACCGATGACCCTCGAGTCATGGCGCCCGTCCAGGTTGTCTTGTATGTTAGAGATCGGCGTTGTCTTGTCTTTAGTTTTTATATCGGAAAGCTCCGTATCGGACTTGAGTTCTTTTTTCGCGATTCGGCGCTCTATCCAACGCCCTATCAATTAAGCAAGAGCGGCGCCACTTGTTTCATTAATCCCATCCCCCTGAAATCACGGCTCTTCTCTTTCCCGCCTTGGCGAGCGGCCGGCGCGTTGACCGTGGTGATCGGTTTTTTTGTCATGAGCCGCCAAAATTTTGAGCCCCGCGCCGGGCTTATGCCGACCGAACCCACCCCGATACGAGCTCCCTTCCCGAAAAAGACATACCGATAGTTTGGTATGTAACTTGCTTAAATTAGATCCGCGCGGGAGTGGGCCCATATCCGTCTCCCCCACTACACCGAAGAAAGGCTGACTTTGCATGTTAGAGGGACTCAACCTCCTCCTCTGGATAGGAACAGGCCTGATACTGTTCGCCGCCACGTTGTTGTTTGTTCAGAATCAGGCTCTCCAAAAGCGACTCAAAAGCGCCAGTTCCCAGATCTTTGAACAGAAAACGCGCTATCGACAGGAAACCGAAAAACGGGTGGCCTTTTTAAAAACGGAAATAGAAAAACGCGAACGGCTTATCCGGGATTTGAAACGGCAACTGGAAAAGGTCAAGGAACAGCATAAGGTGACGCAGATCAATGACCGCATCACCAAACTTACCTCCGAAAAAGATGTCATGACCTCTGAATTGGAGAATGAGGAAAAAGCGCTCAAGGAAGACGGCGATCTCGGGGCCGAGAAATTCCTCAAGCTCAAGGATGAGTTGATCCGGGTCAAGATGGAGCATCGCTCCGTAAGGTCGCTCCTGTCCCAATATCAGAAGCGCTACGAAGACATCATGAACTGGGGCAACAAACTTCAGAAAGCCCACAAGGAGCTTGTCCAGCGCAACAAGGGTATGGAAGACGAAATCCTGCGGCTGAAAAAAATGAACCAGGAGTTGCAGGCGCGCGCAAGGGCGCCGTTTTCATGAAAGCGCCGTCACGGGAATTACCCGCGAAAATCTGACCCCGCTCTACAACACCGTTTCCAGCGCATGGAAAAAGCGGTCGATATCCTCGCCATTATTATAAAGATGCGGCGACACGCGGATGCTTGCGCCCCGCACGCTGACATACACCCTTTCCGACCGCAACCGGTTCGCCAATTCCTCCGCCTTTTCCCGTGGAAACCGCAGCCCGATCATGTGCGGAGCCCTAGAAGATTTATCGGGCGCTTCCAACCCCAGCGCCTTGGCCCGGTCGGCGATGGCCGAAGTCATGGCCCCAAGGGTTTCGGCGATATTGGGAACGCCCCAATCAAGGATTTGACGCAAGGCTTCCAGCGCGATGGGCGTAAGGATGAAATTGCTGCACTCCCCCACGTCGAACCGACGGGCGCCGCTTCGGTAGGTGTCGGTGTAGTCCACCAGGCGGGAGAAATCTTCCGAACCGGCCCGGTTCAGCCAGTTTTCTTCCAGCGGCATCCCCTCCCGCCACCGGGGCGCCACGTATAGGAAGCCGTAACTGTAGGGGCCCAGCAGCCATTTATGCGCGGTGGCCGCCAGGAAATCCGGTTGTATCTCTTCGACTGAAAACGGCGCCGCTCCCAATGATTGGGTGGCGTCCACCACCAGGGCGGCGTTGACCGCGCGGCACGCGGCGCCGACCTTCTTCAGATCGATCGTGGCCCCATTGGTCCAGTGGCATTGCGGGACGGTGACCACGGCCGCCTCATCGGTGATCGCCTCCAGCAACGGCGTAGTCCAGTCGTCGCCTTGCTTCATGACCGTTTTGATAATCGCTCCGGTTCTTTCGGCCACACGCCGCCAGACATACACATTGGACGGAAACTGCTCGTCCAGCCCAATAATGTAACGCCCCTTTTCGATCGGTATGTTTCGAGCCGCGACCGCCACCCCATAGGACGCGGACGGCGTGATGGCCACGCCTTCGGGCGAACAATTTACCAACGCGGCAAAGCTCGAACGGGCCTGTTCGGTGGTTTCGAAAAAATCGTTGACCGTGTACTTCCAGGGAGATTTTTTTACTTGCAGTGCCGCTTCGCCGGCCTGAGCGGCGGTTTTCAAGAGCGGCGAAGTGAACGCGCAGTTGAGATAGGCGATTTCGTCGGGAATAGTAAATTTGTCGCGCTGGCAGGGAATCATGAATATCCTCCGACCTGTTGGCGTTTTTTGTTCGGCATGGGAGCGCGCTCCTATTAAAAACATACCGGGGCATTCTTGTCTATCCTCACGTGAGTCATCTCCTTTAATTTGTGGAGGGAATTTTTCGGAATCAGGCTCCGCCGTATCTCCGAAAGACGCAAGGGGTTTCCCTGGATAATATTCGGGGTGTTGAAAAAGCTTGTTGAATAACCATCGGCGCTTGCTCCGTCATTCCGCGGCTTGACTGCGGAATCCAGTATTTTCGAGGTATTTCCTGGACCCCGGCTTTCGCCGGGGTGACGAGATGGGACGGAAATTCCCCCGCCACTCTTTTCCTTCACTTACCGGCGACTGAATATCCTCGCCCTTGTTTTTTTTTATTGACCGCGCTATAGTGTGACCACCTGGTCATTCCGGAGCATCATTTTTATCGATAACATCCTATAATCATTAAGGTATCATGAAAACTATCGCTCAAAACGTTATTGACACGACCCTGGAACCCATCCATCGTAAGGTCCTGGCCGGAGAACGCCTTTCGCTCGAAGACGGCGTCAAACTCTTCAACAGTCCCAACCTGCTCGGCGTGGGCTACCTGGCCAATCTGGCGCGTGAACGGCTGCATGGGAAAAAGACCTACTTTGTCTATAACCAGCACATCAATTATACCAATATCTGCAAGAATCTCTGCTCGTTCTGCGCGTTCGCCCGCACCGAAAAGCAACAGGGCGCCTACGCCATGAGCCCGGATGAAGTGGAACAGAAACTGCGGGATCGCCTTCACGAACCGATCACTGAAATCCATGTGGTGGGCGGCGTTCATCCCGATCTTCCCTGGGATTACTATCCGGCGCTGATACGGCGCATCAAACAGGTGCGGCCGGAAGCCACGGTCAAGGCTTTTACCGCGGTGGAAATGGACCACTTCAGTAAAATTTCGGGCCTGGGGCTTGAGAAAACCTTGAACGAACTGAAGGCCGCCGGTCTGGAAGCCATGCCCGGTGGCGGCGCCGAGGTGTTTTCCAGCCGCATTCGCGAAAAACTCTTTCCGCGCAAGATATCCGGCGACCGCTGGCTGGAAGTCATGGCCGCCGCGCACCAGGCGGGCATTCAAACCAACGCCACCATGCTGTACGGCCACATGGAAACCATCGAAGAACGTGTGGGGCATCTGGCCCGGCTTCGCGAACTGCAGGACCAGGCCCCCGGCTTCATGGCCTTTATTCCGCTGGCGTTCCATTCCGCCAACACCGGCATGGATCACCTACCCGCCACGACCGGCTGCGACGACCTCAAGATGGTCGCCATATCCAGGCTCATGCTGGACAATTTCCCCCACATCAAGGCCTATTGGGTGATGGTCGGCATGAAGCTGGCGCAAATAGCGCTGTCATTCGGGGCCGACGACATGGACGGAACCATCATGGAGGAAAAAATCACCCACACGGCCGGGGCCTCCACTCCCCACGGACTAACCAAAACGGAATTGATACGCCTCATTGAAACCGCGGGGTTCGAAGCGGTTGAACGGGACGCGTTTTATCGGAAGGCCGCATGAAAAAAGATTTTCCCCATTCCATCGAGGCCGCCGGAGAACGCCTGAGTTTTGAACAAGCGTCGCATATGTATGAAAACGAAGACCTCCTGACCCTGGGCGCCCGGGCGGACGAGATCCGCCGCCGGTTTCATCCCGACGGCGTGGTCACCTACGTGGTCGACCGCAACATCAACTACACCAACATCTGCACGTTTCGGGGTGCAAGTTCTGCGCCTTTTTCCGATCTCCGCGACGACGCCGACGGCTACGTCATCGCGCGGACGAGCTCGCCCGCAAAATCGAGGAAACCCTCGCCTTGGGCGGTACCCAGATCCTGCTCCAGGGCGGCATGCACCCCGATCTCGGCAATCGAGTGTTATCTGGACCTGCTCTCGCATCATCAAGGAACAAGTTCGCCATGTCACATCCACGGCTTTTCCCCCAGCGAGATTCGTGCACTTCCGGCCGCAGGTGTCCGGCGAGCCGTCTGGACAAGTTCATCGACCGACTTCATAGACGCGGGCCTCGGCTCCATCCCCGGCGGCGGCGGCGAAATCCTGGTGGACCGGGTCCGCCAGCGCGTCTCGCCGCGCAAATGCATGCACCGACGATGGCTGGAGGTCATGGACGCCGCCCACCGCCTCGGCCTGCGCACCACCGCCACCATGATGTTCGGCCACTCGAGACCGCGGAGGAGCGCATCGAGCACCTCGATCGCATCCGCGACTTGCAGGACGAGACCGGCGGCTTTACCGCTTTTATCCCCTGGACCTTCCAGCCGGAGCAACACCGACATGCGACGTCCCGCCGCCGCCGGCGCCTACGAGTACCTCAACACGCTGGCCATCGCCCGGCTCTTTCTCGACAATGTCCCCAACGTCCAAGCTCCTGGGTCACCCAGGGCCAGAAGATCGGCCAGATCTGCGCTCTTTTTCGGCGCCAACGACATGGGCAGCACCATGATCGAGGAAAACGTCGTCGCGGCGGCCGGGGTGCGTTTCCGTCTGAGCGAGGAAGAACTGATCCGGTTGATCGGCGACGCCGGATTTCAATCCGCCAAACGGGACACCTTTTATACCGTACTCAAACGGAACGCGGCGTGACGGACTCAAGCGGAGCGGTGTGGCGACGGGCCGGCCGGCTCCTGATTACCCCTTATGACGCGCTGGAAAACGCTTCCGTTCTGATTCGGGACGGCGTTATCGTCGAGGCGCGGCAAGGTCCGCCGCCCGTGGGGTCGAAAGTAATCGATCACGGTCCCGGCGCGCTCATGCCCGCCCTGGTGAACGCGCACACCCACCTGGAACTGTCCTGCCTTAAGGGAAAAACCAAACCGGGCGTCGGCATGACCGCCTGGGTGCGCTCCCTGCTGCAAGCGCGCGCGGAAATCGAACCCGAGGAAGCCCGAGCCGGTCTTCATGAAGCAATACCAAAGGTACGAAGCCAAGGGGCGGGGCTGATCGGGGACGTATGCAACCAGCGGGAAACCGCTCTGGCGCTCGCCAAGGCCGATTTTCATTCCTGGTCGTTTCTGGAATTTCTGGGAGGGTCCCCTCCGGCTGAAACGGACGGCCTCAAGGGCCTCTCCTTTGAAGACGGTCCCTTTGCTCACGGCGTATCGCTCGCCGGACACGCCCCGCACACCACCACCGGCGAGGCGCTCCGGGAAGCCAAACAAATCGCGGCCGGTCTCAACCTTCCCTTCAGCCTCCATCTTGCCGAATCGCCGGACGAAGTGGAATTTATCCGTTCCGGCGGCGGCCCCTGGCGGGATCTGCTCGATGAGCGGGGACTCGAAATTTCCTTCAAGCCCCGGGGAATGTCGCCCGTGGCGTACGTCGACTCCCTGGGGATACTGGATTCGGGCACGCTCGCCGTGCACCTCACCAGAGCCGACCGCGACGACCTGGCGCTTCTGGCGCAAAAAGGCGCCCGGGTCTGCGTCTGTCCCCGCAGCAACCTGAATATAACCGGGGCGCTTCCTCCCTTGCCGGACATGCTGCGAGCCGGACTGAAACCCGCCCTGGGGACCGACAGTCTTTCCAGCGTTTCCAGCCTGAGCTTGTGGGACGAAATGGCCTTTATCGCCGGCGCCTACCCGGACCTGTCTCCGGCCGACATATTGGCCATGGCCACCATCAACGGCGCGAAAGCCCTGGGATGCGAATCGTTTTCGGGGCAATTGACGAGAGGCGCGAGAGCCGTTATGGTGTACGCTCCCATCACGGCGAACAGCGTTGACGGGCTGCTGAACGAATTGGTATATACGGGGGCTTCGCACGCCATGAAGCCCATCGGAGAATCGAATTAAGACGTGGCCGAACAAACTTTCATCAAGCAGACATTTGACGGTATATCGGCGCGATACGACCTCGCGAACACCATTCTGAGCGGTTTTATCGACCACGTATGGCGCATAAAGGCCGTGCGTCTTCTGTATGATCGTTCCTACCGGCGGGTGCTGGATCTGTGCGCGGGCACCCTGCCCCTCTCTTTCCGGTTGGCCAAGGCCGACGGCAAGAACGTGACGGCCCTGGATCTTTCCAGCCGGATGCTTCAGGTGGGGCGGGAAAAAATGAGCGCGCAAGCGCGGGAACACGTTACCGGTCTCATTTGCGCCGCCGGAGAACGATTGCCGTTTCGGTCCGCCGCCTTTGACGCCGCCATGGTGGCTTTTGGCGTGCGCAATCTGGAGGATCTTCGGACCGGCCTGGAAGAGGTTTACCGTGTCATCCGTCCGGGAGGGCGACTGGTCATCCTGGAATTCTCCCGGCCCGAAACTCCTTTGATCTCCACCGCCTACAAGGCGTATCTGTTTCATATGCTCCCTCGGATGGCGGAGGTCATTTCCGGCGACCGGAGCGCCTACGACTATCTGGCGCGATCCATTTACCAGTTCTGTGACCGCCCTCAATTGACCGCGATGCTGAAAGAGGCGGGGTTCGCTTCGGTGCGCCTCCAATCGCTCACCTTTGGAGTCGTCACCATCTATTGCGCCGACAAATTTTAAGGAAACATCCGCCATGGCTTACAAGGATCTGAACGAATTCATCGAAACGCTCGAGGCCAAAGGCGAACTGGTTCGCGTGAAGGAGCCGGTGAGCCCTATTCTCGAAATTACCGAAATCACGGACCGGGTCAGCAAAAAGAAGGGGCCCGCCCTGCTTTTCGAAAACGTGACCGGTCACGACATGCCGGTGGCGATCAATCTGTTCGGGTCTGAAAAACGGATGAACCTGGCCTTGGAAACCGACAGCCTGGACGATCTGGCGCGGCGCATCATCTCCTTTGTGGAAATGGAAAAGCCCGAAGGGTTCATGGACAAGCTGAGACTGCTCCCCAAGCTGAAGGACGTGGGGCAGATGTTTCCCAAAACCGTCAAAAAAGCCGCTTGCCAGGAAATCGAGATTACCGAAAATATCGATATAACCACATTTCCGGTTCTGAAATGCTGGCCCGACGACGGCGGCCGGTTTGTTACCTTGCCACTGGTGGTGACACGCCATCCCGAGACCGGCATGCCCAACATGGGCATGTATCGCATGCAGATTTTTGACGAAACGACCACCGGCATGCATTGGCATCCTCACAAGGGAGGCGCTCATCACTACCGGTTGGCCGAGGCGAAAGGCGAGACCCTGCCCGTGGCCGTGGCCATCGGCGCCGATCCCGCGGTTATCTATTCGGCGACCGCTCCGCTTCCCGACGATGTAGACGAAATGTTGTTGGCCGGCTTCTTACGAAGAAAACCTGTGGAAATGGTTCAATGCAGGACCGTGGATCTCAAGGTTCCCGCCAGCGCGCAAATCGTGCTGGAAGGATACGTGAAACCTCACGAACGGAGAAGAGAAGGACCGTTCGGCGACCATACCGGCTTTTATTCCCTGGCCGACGATTTTCCCGTATTTCACGTAACCTGCGTGACCCACCGGAAGAACCCGATCTACGCGGCCACCATCGTGGGGCGTCCCCCCATGGAAGACGCCTATCTGGGCAAGGTGACCGAAAGGATATTCCTGCCCCTCTTGCAGAAAACGCTCAATGAAATCGTGGACATCCATCTGCCGGTGGAAGGCGTGTTCCACAACTTCGCCCTGGTGTCCATCGATAAGCGTTATCCGGGCCACGCGCGAAAGGTCATGAGCGCCCTGTGGGGGCTGGGCCAGATGATGTTCGCCAAGGTCATCGTGATCTTCGACAAGGGCGTCGACGTGCAGGACCTGTCCGAGGCCATGTGGTATCTGGGGAACAACATCGACCCGGAACGCGACGTCTGTTTTGTCAAGGGACCGGTGGACGCGCTCGATCACGCTTCCACGCTGCCCAATCTCGGCAGCAAGATGGGGATCGACGCCACCAGGAAGTGGCCGGAGGAAGGCCATGCGCGGCCATGGCCAGAGGCTCTGACCATGGCCCCTGACGTAGTCCAAAAAATTGACCGGATGTGGTCCAAGCTGGGGATCGATTCATGAATGACGCGGCGATTTCACCCGATATATACGTATCCAGGCTATTGCGCCATACCACGGCCATACTGCGCATGATCAAGTTCGAACATACCCTGTTCGCCCTGCCCCTGGCTTTTGCGGGAGCGTTTCTGGCCGCGCCGTCCTGGCCGCCGGTCAGGACTTGCGTTCTCATTCTCCTGGCCATGTTCGGGGCGCGAAGCGCCGCCATGACGTTCAATCGATTGGTCGACGCGGACATCGACGCGCAAAACCCGCGCACGGCCAGGCGGGAAATACCCGCCGGGATCGTTCGCAAAAGACATTCCGCGATTTTTACCGTCCTGTGCGCCGCGCTTTTCTTTCTTTCGGCCTGGTTGCTCAACCCGCTCTGTTTCGCGCTCTCGCCCATCGCGCTGATCGTGGTGCTGTTCTATTCCTTTACCAAGCGCTTTACCATGTTATGCCACATCGTCCTGGGGCTGGGGTTGAGCCTGGCCCCGGTGGGCGGTTGGATCGCGGTCACCGGCGCCGTGGATTGGCGGCCCTTCGTGTTAGGGGGCGGCGTGCTTTTCTGGGTCGCGGGTTTCGATATCTTGTACGCGAGCATGGACACGGAATTCGACCGGGGCCACGGGCTCAAGTCCCTGCCTGCGTTCCTGGGCGTCGAGAAGGCGTTTTTTCTGGCCAGGATATTCCATGCGCTGGCCTTCCTGTTCTTTGTGGCTACGGGGTTGATCATGAATTCCGGGTGGCCGTACTTTCTTATGATGATCGTCGTGCTTGGATTATTGATTACCGAACACATGCTGATCAGCCCGCGAAACCTGGACCGCGTGAACACCGCATTTTTTACGATCAACAGTTTCGTGAGTGTCGCCTATTTTTTGGGAGTCCTACTCAATAATATATATTGATCAATAAATATTTAACAGCATAATACACAATAGAACGTTAACATACTGCTATTTATTATATTTTTCCACTAATATATCATCCATTATCATCCCCGCATCATGAACCGCTCTCACAATACCCGATCATCACATGTTCAATATGGGCGTCGCTGCCGCTGTTTGGCCCAATTCAACAACGGATGCGGTTTCTAGGAAAAAAATTTTTACGTCTATAATTATTTTTATTTAAGATCTTGCATTATTGTTATTATTTTTCTATACTCCGGACTATTGTATACAATGTAAGTATCGCTGCGGCCAGGATAATAATGGAGTTGTATCGGACTATTTTTGGGTTCGCTTATATTTTACAAATTTTCAAGCATTAATATCTCGATGCAAGTTACCCTACACGGACAGTGTATTTTTTATAGAAGGTTTTTGGTTTCAGCCTGCTCGCGTATTCATTCTCGTCAGCCGGGAGGGCGACGATATTTAATGAACGTCTGACATAATAGGCGAACAGATGAAAGGAGAAGTAAGTTTTGGCAGAGGGAACGGTAAAATGGTTTGATGACAGGAAGGGGTATGGCTTCATCGAGAAACAGGAGGGCGGGGATATTTTTGTCCACTACACCTCCATCGAGATGACCGGATTCAGAACGCTTTCCGAAGGAGAGCGAGTCCTTTACGATATCGGAGAAGGGGCGCGCGGACCACAGGCGGTAAACGTAAAAAGGGCGTAAGAGACAATTGACTAAAACCTGGTGGTTGGGGCGGTCTTCTTTCGGTTCTTGGTATTCTCAATCACCGGAATTCCGTTGGACGGCCTCTGGGAACGGTAGCGCCGCAATGGTCGGGCTTATTCCAGAGGCTCGTCAGACTCCAAGGACCCAACCCGCTGTTCGCTGACCGTTTGGAGCAACGTCGGGGTGGGATAATGAGCCTTGAGGCGGCCTCTTTCCGGGAATACTCGTAATCATTGAAAACTACGGAAGATTTATTGCCGATATCATGCTAGTATATCAGATCGATAAATACCGGGCGGCGAAATCGGAAATCACTTCACTAATGTAATCCTTACCTTCGCGGCAAATTCTGCTCGCCTTTTATTCACCGAAATGTTAGAAATGATGTTTACATTAAAACGTAGAGACTATTCGGTTGTCTCTCGAATGTAAAAGAGGTATATAAACCGTTCAATCGACCGTTATGGTCCGAACGGGCGAAAATAATCGAGGGGGATGGCTTTTAATGAATGAACAAAACCTAACCAACCAAGCCTTGGAAAACGCAGACATGACCGGTGACGACGAAACGGAAATGATGAACAACGAAGAAGAAATGATGGACGACGACGAAATGATGGACGACGACGATGAATTGATGAACGTCGACCTCAATGAACTTGTCGAGGCAAGTCTTCGTGGAGTCCAGCCGGGAGAAGTCGTCCAGGGCACGATCGTTAAGATCAGCGATGAGTATGTAATCGTAGATGTAGGTTACAAATCAGAGGGACAAATCTCGATCAGTGAGTTCCTCGACTCGAAAGGCAAGTTGAAAGTCCAAGAGGGCGACACCGTTGACGTATTCCTGGAAAGCCTGGAAACCGAAGACGGCGAAATAGTGCTCTCCAAGGAAAAGGCCGCCAAGATGAAGGTCTGGGACGACATTCGCAAGGCCTACAAGGATACTTTGCCGATCAAGGGAAAAATCGTCAGCCGCGTGAAGGGCGGTTACACGGTCGACATCGGAGTGGCCGCGTTCCTGCCGGGTTCTCAGGTGGACTTGAGACCAGTGAGAGATACCAACGCCCTGATCAATCAGGAATTTGAATTCAGGGTGCTGAAATATAATAAGAGACGCGGAAACGTGGTCGTTTCCCGCCGCTCTCTGTTGGAAGAGATTCGCCAGGTCCAACGAACCGAGACGCTCGAGAAACTGGAAGAAACCGACGTGATGGAGGGCATCGTTAAAAACATCACTGACTTCGGCGCCTTCATCGATCTGGGCGGATTGGACGGCCTGCTGCACATCACGGACATGTCCTGGGGGAAAGTGAACCACCCCTCCGAAGTTCTCAATATCGGCGATGAAATAACGGTCAAGGTTCTCAATTACGATCCCGAGAAGGAACGTGTGTCCCTGGGCCTGAAACAACTGACTCCCGATCCGTGGATCAACGCCGCAGAAAGGTATCCCGTGGGAACGCGGGTGAGCGGCAAGGTCGTGAGCCTGACCGATTACGGCGCATTCGTGGAACTGGAACCGGGCATCGAAGGACTTATTCACCTGTCCGAAATGTCCTGGACCAGGAAGATCCACCATCCGTCCCAGGTGTTGGGCGTGGGCGCTGAAGTCGACGCCGTGGTTCTGGACATCAACGTCGAAACCAAACGCGTTTCCCTGGGCCTTAAACAGGTCGAAGCCAATCCGTGGGAAACCATCGGCGAAAAATATCCCGTGGGAACCATCATCGAAGGCAGGATTAAAAACATCACCGACTTCGGCGTATTCATTGGAATCGACGAAGGCATCGACGGCTCTGGTGCATGTTTCCGATCTTTCCTGGACACAGCGCGTCAAGCATCCCGTCCGAGCTGTTTAAGAAAGGCCAGGAAGTTCAGGCCAAGGTCCTCAAGATTGACAAGGAGAACGAACGCTTCTCCCTGAGCATCAAGGACGCGACCCCCGATCCGTGGGAACAGGTCGCCATGAAGTATCCTCCAGGAAGCAAGGTCACCGGTAAGATCACCAACGTGACCGACTTCGGCGTGTTCGTGGAAATCGAAGACGGCGTCGAAGGCCTGGTTCATGTATCGGAAATCAGCAACGAACGGATTAAAACGCCGGTGGGGCAGTTTGAAGTTGGCGCCACCGTCGAATCCATCATCGTCAGTATCAACAAAGAAGAGCACAAGGTCAGCCTTTCCATCAAGCGGCTTGAAGAAGACGCGGATAAGGCCCTTATGCGTGAATATATGGGCGGTCAGACGCCTTTCTCCAGCCTGGGAGATTTGTTGAAGGAGAACCTCGAAAACAAGGCTCAGGAAATGGAACAGTCTGCGACCGACAAAGATTCCGAAGACGAATAAATCCGTCCTTCGGTTCGCCGAATAATCATTGAAAAGGGAGAAACGGATTTATTATCCGTCTCTCCCTTTTTTATGTGACGCATACCCCGTTATGATTCATTGAAAAACGGCCGTTTATTCTTGCGCATGCAACGAATTTTCCCTATTCTGGAAAAACGTTGCTCGCAAGGAAAAGGGTTCCCCTCTTCCGTTGGCTTACTGCGACCCTAATTTGGAGACAGTCCTTTTATGGATCTCCCCATAATCGAAACGCCTATTGCGCCACGTTGGGTGTGGATGGAAGAGGTAACCTATTCACACATACCCATCGCTACCCTTATTACGGCGTTTCTCGTCCTCGCCCCCATATTCGAATATATAGGATACCGCAGAAAAGAACCGCGCTACGACCGACTCGCCAAAAGCATGGTTTTTTTCGTTATGATATTGTATTCCCCTGGCGCGGCCCTGGGCACAGGGATACCTATGTTCATTATCGGTTTATGGCCCGAATTCTGGTCCAGATGGGCCAATCTTTTCTATTGGCCATTATTTTTTCAATTTTTGTTTTTCCTCTTTGACGTCATGTTTCTCTTTTTCGGATACTACCTCACCTGGGACCGCATGATGAACCGGAAACGGCTCCACATCTTTTTTGGAGTCATGTCCGCCTTTTTCGGTCTGCTTATCCAGGCGGTCTGGGACAGCCTCGGCTCCTACATGACCACGCCCAGCACACCCTTCCCCATGGTTAACCAACCGGTCGGCTGGTCCGCGCAGGCGTTCTTCAACCCCAGCTATCCCTACCTCTTTTTCCATCGCTTCTTTGGCAACATAAGCTACACCATGCTCCTGCTTGGAGGCGTGATGGCGTTGAAATATTGGCGTCAGAAACAGGAGGAAGAACGGGCCTACTTCGGTTGGGCGGCAGATTTCACGTTCAGTATCGGTTTTCTGGCTTTTTTCGCGATGCCCTTTATCGGCTGGGGATTCGCCAAACTGCTCCAGCAGCAATCGCCCATGGTTTTTCACGCCATCATGGGCGGCCACGCATCGATCTATTTCCTGATCAAGATGGGCTTTATCGCGCTCTTGATACTGCTGGGCGCGGCCTATCTATTCAAACGGCGACAGAGCAAAACGCTTTTATACGCGGCGTCAGTCGGCATCGCCAGCATGTATCTTACCTTTTCCATGCACCCTCCCCTGCGCTGGCTACCGGGGGGGTCCTTTGTCTGGCGAGCCGCCTACACCGTGGCTATCGCGGGGTTTATCGTGTATCTGTGGTACTCGCGAGCCGATAAACTGCCTTTGCGCCCCCGCTGGCAATGGACTATGTTCGTGGTGGGACTCGCCGCGTTTTTCGCCTTTGGCCTGGGAGGATTTGTCCGCGAACGATCTCGTCAGCCGTACAATGTTTATCTTGCGCTGGTAAAGCCCGAAGCCCTGCCTTCCGAAACTAATCGTGCTTTGACCTACCAGAAATGCCTTGGATGCCATCTGTCCAGTCCGAACGAATTTGAACGCAATAATGGAGCGAATTGGGCCCAGGTTGTTCAGCGAGAGCGCGAACTGGGAAGAGTTCAAATCACCGACCGCGAAGCCGAACGGATTGTCAGCTATCTCGAGGAGAACTTCTGATGACCCATCTGCAGTTTCCCGTACTGGGCGCGAAGTGGGCCATCGGGTCCATCGCTCTGTTCCATACCGCGGTCGCTTCGCTTGCAATCGGTTTCGCCTTTTTTGTCACTGTCGCCGAGATTTTGGGATACCTCAACAAGGATCGGCGATTCGACCAGATCGCCAAACGGGTCCAACTGATCCACGTGTGCGTCTATAATATCGGCACCATCAACGCCATCGGCCTGGTGTTCTTGCTGTCCAGCCTTTATCCGCAATTCTGGAGCCAGATATTCGTCCAGTTTTATTGGACCCTCATAGTGGAAGAATTCTTATTTTTCCTGCTGGCCACCACATTGACCTTTCACTACTTTTTCTGGGATAGATTGTGGGGGCATAAAAAGCTCCATATCGTCCTGGGGGCACTGCTCACTCCGTTGTTCTTCCTGCAATTCTACATCATCAACGGCATGGGGGGCTTTCTGCTCACTCCCGGCGCGGGCGTGGCTCAGAAATCGCTCCTGACCGGCGTCTTGGGCTGGGATAAAATGGGGTTCTACAATCCTTCCTTCCTCATGCTGACTCTGCACCGTACGCTGGCCAATTTCTCCTACGGGGGATTCTTCGTAGCCGGGATCTGTGGGATCATGGTGTATCTGACTACCCGACCCAAGCAGGTCGATTATTATGAAAATGGCGGACGGGTAGCCTTTTACGTGGGATTCGCGTCTTTTCTTTCGCTGCCGATCATCGGTTACTTCTACGCGCACGTGCTCAAGTACCACGCCCAGGAAGCTTATGTGAACCTCATGTGGGGCCGCGGCGACATTGTCGCGGGCGGAGTTGACTGGTGGTGGCTGAAGCATATCTGTGTTGCGCTGATGCTCGGCATGTGCATGATGTACTTCAAGAAAAGCGACAGCGCGGAACGGCCTTTCGCGTTGCCGGGAATCATGGTGTACAGCGTAGCGGTTTTTTACCTCATGTTCTATCTGGCCATGGGCATGGTCATGACCTGGACCTTTTTCTGGTACATGCTCGCGGCCGGTCTTATCGGGGCCGGTTTGAGCTACCACCTGTTGGGATATCACAAGGGCTCGCCTCGCGGCGTATACCTACTCATCGGTATCCTGTCGTTCCTAACCGTCATGCTGGGCGGATATGCGCGAGAAGCTTCACGGCCTCGGTTTGTCGATAAAATCGCCGCCTACAACGACATATTCGTCCCGGACCAACGGCAGCAATACCTTATGGTCGATGTCGATCCAGACGCTATTCCGGAGCACGCTCCCCGGCCAAAACCGGTGGGAGGGGCCGTGTTGATACGGGAAAAGTGCAGCGGATGCCATACGCTGGAGCGCGTGAAAAACTATGATTTCGAACATTGGGCCGTCATCGTGCGTCAGATGATGGCGTACGGACTGAAACTTTCTCATCAGCAAGTCGATGAAATCGTCGCCTATCTGGAATCGGGAAAACCATACTGAGGGATGAGCCACATGACTGAAGAGCCTCAAAAGCCCGAACAGCGGCAGGAACCAGAAACCAGCGATTCCGGCAAGACTGAAGCGCCCCCGCTTCGCCGCAGCCCGGAAAGCAAGCCGCCGGTCAGGAAGCTCAGCCCGCCAAGAAAGCGGCCACGGAAGAAAAAAACATTGACGACGCGGCGCCCCCGTGGGAACTGGAACTCGACACCTATCCACTGCGGGAAAAGGCCGAAGATCCCAAATGGGCCGTACGTACGGTCTGGATCTGGATGGGTATCGGGCTAGCCTCGCTGGTTTTTATCCTGACCCTGCTGGTCCTTGGTTTGATGTACGATTAGACGCGTGAATATCTTCCGCAACAAATATCTGATCGCCGCGTTAAAGATTGCCGCCCTCATATTCATGGGGGGTATGGTCGCCATATTGCTGCCCGAACTGGTTTACGACTTTGGACCCAAACAGCCGCTAACCATTTCCGGCCCCGAAGATCTCTTGGCCAAACGGCCGAAGGGGACAGTCTTCGCATCCCTGCAGGGCTCCCCCGATTTCACCAGAGCCTTTGTTTACCCGCGCTATGGTTTGCGGCCCACCTACTTCACGCTCAAGTCCTACGATATGCTGGTGGTAGTGCGCACGTATGAAGAGGTGAACGCCGACTGGAAGAGTATCGAGCGCTTTCTGGGAAAGCTCCGCCCCTTCCACAGGCAGCCTTTTCATTACCGGATCCGCGATATTTACAAAGAGAGGTTCGAGCTGAATGTGCCTGAAAACGCCTATTTTCTGGCCATGGATGACGTCCCCAAGGTGGGAGGCTGGAACATAGCCGCCTTTATTTTTTCCTGTGTCTTGTGGCTGGCGATGTTTTTCTTTTTTTTAATCTTTCCCCGGCGTGGAAAACGGCCGCCCGCATAAGCGGGTTTTCGCCCTTGACCTTAATTTTCCGGAAATCAGGGTGAATATGGGGATAGCGAGCGCCTCTTATAAACGCGCGCTATCCTAGAATAAGCAGGAACAGCCAGCCAGCCAGTCCCCACAAGACCAGGGTACCGGTGGAGACAACGACGCCCAGAGCGGGCACGTACGGGCGGTAGTTGCGGTAAAACCGGATAAAGCAGATCTTGATGAAAAGCGCGCCCAGCAGACTCATGGCGAACCAGGCATGCAGCGTCGCGCGTGAATCCAGTACCTTTCCCACCTGCGCGTATTTGGTGACCAGTCCCGCGCAGATCCAGGAAATCCATATAAAATAAACCAGGAAGATGTAACCGCCGATGCGGTGCAGGCGCAGAATAATGCGGGCGTGTTTGCTCGGTGATCCTTTCACTCCGAAAATCCGCATCGCCGCCCAGAATTCAAAAATGGCCAGAAAAACCAGTCCAAGCGAGACATACGATTTGGTTATGGGATCCATGTTCTTCCTTGTTTGTTCTCGGCGCCAAGGTCGTGATTGAGTTTCATATTAGCTACATAACGCCGTTATTTCCAGGATAAACTCATATTCTCTTTTATAAAGGGGCCTTGCGACTCCTGAATCCGGTTCCGCCAAAAAAGAAACGCTGAAACAACAAACAGACCACCACCATCAGGATCGCCGCGCCTATCCAGTTCTCCGCCCCTCCCCCGCCGCCTCCCAGAGCCGTTTGTTCAAGTAGGCGAGCAAGTCTGGACACGGGGTTCCATGGCAAAAAAAAATCGACAACCCAGGAGACGCGTTCAGGGACGGGAAACAGTCCGGAAACAAAAGCCACCGCTCCCACGGAAAGCCCTCCGATGAGATGCACCTCGGGATTGCTTTTCATGAGCCATCCGATCCAGACCCCGGCTATGTTGAGCAGAATAACCGTGGCGCAATAATAACTGGCCAGAGGAATAACCGCAGTCGGCGCTTCCGTGCTGTTTATGAGGATGAAAAGAGCGATCAGCGGAGCGGTTTGCAGAATATCGATGACCGCGTTGGCCAGAATGATGTCGGCCAAGGCCATCCATCGAGGAGTCGGAAGCAAATCGAGACGGACGAGCCTTCCTTCGGCTCGCGCCCTGGTTACGCCCACGGCGGCCCCGAAAAACGTGGTGAAGATGATCAGCGTTACCAGACCGGCGACCTTGACCCGTGGAGGCATGTCCACGAAAATGAACGGCGCGCCCACCAGGAACGCCAGCCCCAACCGCATCAGGATCAGACGCGGGCCCGAGAGCGACGAAGCGAGTTCCAAATGAAAAACGGTCGCGGGTTTCATTGGTCCAGGGTTTTCCCTGTTTTGAACAAAAAGGCGTCACGCAGAGTTCCGCCGATCACGTCTACATGGCTAATCGATCCCATACTTTCAGCGAGCCGACTCAACAGAATGGGAAGTGGTTTAAGGTCGCGGCTTATCAGCGCGGTTATGGTATTTCCTTTCTGGGTGAGTTTGGAAATCCCCGGTACTTCTATTGGAGGCGCGGGCGAAAAGTCCTGCAAAGTTATCCGTACTTCCCGTAGTTCGGAAACCGCGCGTATGAGTTCTTCGGGCGATCCTTCATCCACGATCTTGCCTTGTTCCATAAAAGCCACACGGCCGGCGACGCCGGCGATCCAGTCCGCGTCGTTACCGGCGATCCAGGTGGACTTGCCCCGCCGGCCTCGTTCGCGGATGATGGTGGTCAGGGTCACCATGAAATGGGCGTCGACGCCGGCTGTGGGCTCGTCCAGAACCAGAAGATCGGGATCGTGAACCAGCGCCTGCGTAAACGCGAGTTTACGCCGCATGCCATAGGAATAGTCAGCCACCCGGTCATGGGCTTGCGCAGTCAGATCGGCGGCGCTGAACAGCTCCTCGATTCTGCGCTCCGCTTCCGTGGGGCGCATTCCGTAGGAACACGCAAAGAAGAAAGCGTTCTGGAATCCGGTAAGGTTTTCCCAGTGGGCGTTAGTGTCCAGAACCACGCCGATTCTCCGGAACCTGCGCCGAGACAGATTGGACAACGGCTCGTCGAACAGCCGCAGTTCGCCGGATTGAGGTTTTTCCAGTCCCAGCAAAAGACGGGTCAGCGTGCTCTTGCCCGATCCATTCCTTCCCAGGACGGCGTAGCATTCATTTTGTCGGATTTTAAGAGAAATGCCGAGCGCGCCCCTGCTGGAGGAATATTGAAAGACAATATCGCGGACTTCAAGAATGGGCTTGGGATCATTCAAAACGGATCACGCTATTTTCCGTAACCAGCGCGGCGCCTTCGGGGACGATGTCCGCGACCTCATAGACGACCACGCGGTCTCCCACCTTGCACGGCTTGCCGATCAGGCGGCTGCGGGCGATATGGCGATGGAATGGTGGCGCAAGGGGATTGATTTTCCTGAGCGTGATTTCGCGAGCCTCCCGGAGTTCAGCCATCGTTCCGCTCCGGTTCATGCGCCATTCCGAACCGCCGGGCGGCCTCGACAAACGCTTCCAGAGTTACCTGCGAGCCACCCTTGTTTTTTACCGCATCCTCGACGCCGCGTTTGGCCATGGTCCGGGCAAATGCGGGCACCCGTTCCAGCCTTTGCAGCGCTTCCGGAGTCCATTCCATGGGCTCCTCGGTCGACGTCTTTTTTTCTTGCGCCGTGCCGTCCGACCAGGTCACCAGCACGTTGACCGGCGCCAGTCGGACAAGGGCCTCGGCATTGGAACCGATTGTGGACACCCCATCATGATGATGCCCTCGCCTTCCGATCGCGATCATTTCCACACCGTTTTGAGTCGCGTGGTCGATCAGCGCTTGATAGGATTTGCCTTGCAAAAGCGCTGACGAAGAATCAACATTTACTTTTTTGGCTAACGCTTCGGCATTACTGAGAAAATTAGCATACAAAAAGCCCAGGCCGTGATCGATGATTTGCCGGTGCAAATCGTTCTGCCGAGCCAGCCCGACCTCCTCCTGCCGCTCAGGTGAAAGGGAACAGGCCATGGCGTTGAAAACTTCGAGATGAAATTGGGGATCATAGGCAGCCGCCAGTTTCAGCGGCATATTCAGAATTTTGCTCCATACCGCTGCCTTGCGCAAAGCGCCGCGCGCGTGGTCGCTGCCGTCAACGCCCACCATGATCGAGCCGCCGGATGCGGGTTTTCGGGCTATCAGCAGGTCGCATCGCGCGTGGCGCAGTAGACGCGTAGCCACACTCCCCAGCAGGCCATCCCCCACGGACCCCAGACCGAAGGCTCCCGCCACGATGAGGTCGCATTTTTTCCGGTCGGCGACTTCCAGTAGTTTGCTGTAATTGCGGCCTTCCGCCGTAGCCTCCATCGCCTCGACGCCCTGTTCGCGCGCCCGGGACAGGTATCGGTCCATGTAGCCCTGCGACAGGGCTCGCAATCCGTTGTTGATGAGTTCATCATGGCTTTGCCGGAGATCGTCCAATACCTTTTCGTCCTGGTATTGGACCGACAAACCTGGCTCCATATCGCGGAATCGCGTGCTGTGAAGCCGCGCCCCATAAACATGGCAGGCTACGATACGGGCGCCCAGTCCGCAAGCCAGCTCCAAGGCTATCTGACCGCCGTGTCGCGAATATTCGGAACCGTCGAGCGCTACGAGAATGGAGGAGTACATATTGCTCTCATATCGGGTAATCGGTGTTCAACCGTTTCATACACTATACCCATGGCGGATTTTAGCGTCAAGACGAGGTCCATTCATATTTCTCAAGAAATCAATCGGATATGAACCGGTCCGATCGATGCGCCCGGGGCCAAAAGAGGCGGTCTCAATAATTTTCCGTATGCGCCGATTTAGATTCAAGACTTACTTATTCCAAGGCGCAGGACATGGAAGAACAATACCAGATTGTTTTCAATGGAAAAATTCTGCCGGGACGCGACAATAACGAAGTAAAACACGCCATTGCGCGCCTGTATGGAACCGATGTATCCGGAATTGAACGACTGTTCGACGGTTCCGCTCATATCCTCAAGAAGAATCTTCAGCGGGATTCGGCGCTGCGATATCAGAAAGCGTTACGCAAAGCGGGCGCTGATTGCCATATTAAAAGCGTCCGGGACCTTGATAAACCGGTCCTGTTGGAGGTAGTCGGTTCCGTTCCCGGCTCGGCTGTGAAGGGCGTCTCTGCCGCTCCCTGTCCTGCCACCGCCAAACCGGCCGGGTCCGCGCGGCCGGCTATGGAATCGAAAAACGGCGGCCTGCCCACCGGCAAAAGAGCGCCCGCCGAGAAAAATGAGATCAACCGGGAGCGACGCGCCGTATCGTTTACCACTCGTTTGAAGTTCCTGGGTCAGTTCTTCCTGTACAGCGTTCCCTTCCCGAATACGGGCCCGCCAGAAGAAGCATACTCCTATCCCCTTGCTTCCCTGAATGATCGCATGTACGCGGCCGTTTTCACCGGCCTGTATCTTACTTTTTGGACCTGGCTTCTTTTCCTGCCGGTCGCGTCGGTCATCTTGGTTCTGGAGCCGGGAAACCTGAGCAAATTCGATCCCTACGAAAAGCTTCGGCTCGGTTATCTTGTGGTCGCGGCCGTGGCGCTCATGGTCGTTTACATCTATCAGCCGATAAAGTTCTCTGGGGGAACGGTCGGCCAGCGCGCCATGGGAATCGTTCCCGCTTCCGAATACGGGGCGGAATTCTCCCTGCTGTCCCCGTTCAAGCGGTTGTTTGGCAATCTGATCGCCGGATTGACGCTCATCCCCTTGCTTGCCCCGTTTTTGAACGAACGAAAGAAGAGCCTCGCCGACATATTCGCCTCGCAAAATCAGTCACGGCTTTATAATCCTCCCAAACATCCCCTTCGAGTGGCGCTGACGCCATTTGCCTGGATGCTGATTCTGCTGTTCATGTTCGGGATCGTGGGCGGGTTGAAATACTTTCATATCGATTACGCCACCAGCGCCAGTAAAATCGTGGAAAAGGGCGGTTGGGGGAGCCGCGACGACAAGCTCAGGCAATTTCTGGTGGAAAAGGAACAATCTCTCGACCCCCAAAAAGATGGCGAGGTCATCGACATCGATCCGGATCAAGTCGGGCTGCGCAGCCAGGTCATGCGAGCCCTCACGTCGCTCGCGCAGATTCATTTCCAAAAGACCGGAGAAAAAACCGGGGACATCTCGATGTTGCTGAACGCTTACGGATCACAACTTAATGTCATAATACAGTCTCAGTTGAGCGCGCAGTACGCTTCTCAGGAGATATTCCTGAAAGCTGAAAAAGACGGTCCCGTATGCGTCGCGCATTTGAAGAAAAGCCCGATATCGAACCGGCATTACTGGCTTACGCATCACCGTATGTGGGATTCGGAAGATCCGGGGTGGTTCGAAGCGGTGATCTCGGAGAAGCCGCCCCTGGAATCATCGAATCAGGCGCTCATGGATAAGTAAAGGAGCAAAGGACGAACACCCCGGCGGCGGCAAAAACTGAAGAGCGTTGAAAAGCAGAGGCGCCCGGCCTCGACAAATTATCGCGTCAGGTTTCGAAATACGAAGATTTTGCGCCGTAGAGTGAGACCGACCGGAACTATCAGTTCCATCATTTAAGCCCGTTCCGCGCGATAAAAGCGCCATTAAGTTCAAAGGAGCCGGTCAACTAAGGAAAAACCTTAAAGCCATACTTCCACAAGGCGTTTTTTTTGTCTTATAAATACAGGTAGTTACATGATATCGTAACATTTTCTCGAAAGCTGGCCGTTCACTTTTTCCTCGTTCCGCGAACGCCCGGACCTTGAAATAAGAGGCTTCCGTAAAACCGGAAGCCATATTTCCCCTATGCCTCGGCGACTCCCTTTTAACCCGCTGAAAAGCCTGTCTTTTTATGATTCAAGAACGGGCGGTAGAGATGTTGAAGAAATGCGGAAATATCATTTCTTAAACTCCCTTCCCTCCAACAGGAACATATCCTTTTAATTCAAATGGTTATCATAATGGCGCGAGTCTTGCCATACAAGGCGGGTCGTGATTCGTCACCCCGCATAAAGTTTGTGTTTGTAGAGGCGGAGATAGCCTCGGGGTATTGAGCAAATTCTAGATTCTGGTTTGTTAAGGAGCGCTTAAGCCATGGCAATTACAGCGAAGCCAATTTCAAAACCGCTGCTGATGGTATCAACAGGAACACCGATTAATATGTCGCTTTCCCTGGTCAGGTCGTTGAAGTTTCTCACCGCGTTCTGCGCCGTCGCGCTGATCACGCTGTACCTTTCAAGAACTGATCGAATTTTTGAAGTTTTGGATGAAATCGCCCTTATTCCTTGGGGAAATTTTTTGTTGATCACCGGCAAGGTTTTCATGGGAGTAAACATCCTGGTACTCGGATGGCGATTCTGGCTGGTAATCGTGTATCGCCCCACGCCGGATTGTAAAAACGGCTGCCTGCCGCGATGTTCGGTGATAATCCCCGCGTATAACGAAGGGAAACAGGTCTACGAGACGATACGCAGCGTCGTGGCCAGTGACTATCCGCCCCAGAAGCTGCAAATCATCGCCGTAGATGACGGCAGCGTGGACGATACCTGGTCCTGGATCGAATACGCGAAGCATAAGCTCAAGGCCAACATAATCACTATCCGCCTTCCCCATAACCAGGGGAAACGTAAGGCGCTGGAAGCCGGTTTCAATGTCAGCTCGGGTAAGGCGCTGGTCACGGTGGACAGTGATTCGATCGTGGAACCTCTGACCATACGAAGACTGATCAGCCCCATGGTCCACGACTCCAATGTAGGAGCGGTGGCCGGAAACGTGCGTGTGCTCAACAGAAACGAGGGAATAATCCCCCGCATGATGGACGTCACGTTCATGTACAGCTTTGACTTCATACGGGCCAGCCAGAGCAAGGTCAATACCGTGATGTGCACGCCCGGCGCCCTTTCCGCCTACCGCAGGGATGTTGTGATGCAGGTGCTTTCGGAATGGATCAATCAGACCTTCCTGGGCAGAGCCGCCACCATAGGCGAGGACCGGGCCATGACCAATCTTATCTTGCGCGAGGGATATTCCGTGCGGTTCCAGCAAAACGCGATGGTCTACACTAACGTTCCGGTCCGTTTTGAAAACCTGTGCAAGATGCTGCTGCGGTGGGGCAGAAGCAATGTTCGCGAAACCATCGCCATGACCAGGTTCGCGTTCCGTTCCTTCCGCGAAGGCTCCATGCTCGGCGCCAGAATCAACTTACTGCTCGGTTGGGCGTCGATCACCCAGGCCCAGATCTTTTTGCTCGTGACCTTCGTCCTCGTGGTCATGCACCCCATGGTGTTCGGGTTGAATCTGCTTCTGGGAGTTCTTTTGTGGTCCACCCTTCCGGCGGCTATCTACGCCTTGCGCATGAGAAATACCGAAGCGCTTTGGGCATACGCGTATGGAGTTTTCTGGCTTATCTGTTTATCATGGATCACCCCCTACTCTATTTTCACGGCGCATCATTCGGGTTGGTTGACCAGACAGGCGCGAGGAATCCAACCCCGGCTGCAAAGCGCCGAGTCATCGGTGTGACCGGGAGAGATTCACGCTCATTGCGATAATCGCGGTCTATCGATACGGTACAAGCGGTTTTCGATAAACCGTGGCAGAGTTTGATTGGAAGACCAACGGCGCGTTCATTTTATTGGACGCGCCGTTTTTTATTATAAGCTCCGGCGATTGGTGGCTGTATTATGAGTGTTCGGGAAAAGCGCGGACGAGGGCTCTTCGGGTTTTGAAGCGCAGTGGAACCCTCGAGCGCTACGCGCTGGAGAAAATATCCGAGGTGAGTGGCGGACGTAATCCGGGAGACTATTAAAGGAGCGACCGTTCTCTGATTTTCTGAAACCACGTTTCCGGAAAGTAGTCAGACTTACACATCGTATTTTTCCCGGAAATGTTTCTTTTTTCTGTTCTGTTTTCTTTCTTCGTAAATATCGTCCGTCTTGACTTTTCTTCTCTTGCATTCCGGACAACGCCTGGAGATTTCAAACCCTCTGGCCTGGCATCGTTCCTGTTCGGACTTCGATATTACGAATCTTGCCCCGCATTGAACACAGATAACAAATGAATCTTCCATATCTTCCGCTTCTTGGCCGATGTTTCAAAGCTTGGATATCAGAGAGACAAGCTTCCTGGCGGTCAGGAAGTTTTGCTCACCCGTAAATGGTCGACAAATTACTACACTGAAAAGCCCCGCCGGACAGGATAAACAAAGGAGGGCCTAGCGCCCTCCCTGGTCCCCTACCTGTCGCTGGCGCAGATAAAAGTTCTTTTAATCTATTCTTTCATAACTGACAACTGTTATTTCTTTCACGCCCTCAACTTCATTAACTGTTCCGGTCACTTTGACCTTTACGTTTATGAGCTGGGCCAGTTCATCCCCCAACTGCCCTTCCCCGATCTCATACACTTCATCCTTGTCGGTTACGATTTGAAAATCACTGTTTACCACCCCGACTATGGTAACCGTGTTTTGCGCGAGAACATTGCCGAAAAATAAAAAAGCCAGTCCCGCGCAAGCCAAGAAAAATACCAGACGCTTCTTGCAAGACATCATGATGTAACCTCCCCATATCCTTTTCCCCTGGATAGTTTAAAAAATGGCCGAGAACCGATATTCGGCGTCGGTCAAAATCATTGTAGCTCCGTTCTTGTCCTGATGAACGCTTTTGCCGGAGAGAACTCTTCCACCCGGATCACCGGCCTGTCGGTTTCCGCGCTTGGAAGCAGGCAGCCCTTAACCTTGACCTGTTGATGGAGAAAAGATCGCAACAGAACCGACATTTCAGTTCTCTCGATAAGATATTCCGATTCGTCGAATGCCGAGATGGCTATATCGGTGACGCCTCCGTGGGAGTCCCAATTGGCGGGAATTATAATGCCAAGAACTTCGACGCGTTTTCCTTCAATGATCTCTCCCATACTGATTGCCAAATCCTTGAAAAGTTTACTGCGCATATACGCCGAGTCATCTATACTCAAGGATCGTGCCATATTTAAGCTATTGATATTACATAATATTTAAGCATCAGGCAAGAAGGAGCGGAAGTTCTATTTCCGCACTTGTGTTCTTGTGCGGCGGCTTGGAAACGGTCAGGCGGGACAATACAAGCTAAGATACCGGAATTATTACCAATAATCCATGGGAAGTATCAATTCCGAATTGTGTGGGGACAGGAAATTATTATTCTTAAGAAAAGCCGGCGTTATTTAAAATCTTCTTTTCGCAAGCCGTGTTTGGTCAAAAGGTTGCGAAGCTGGCGAGGAGTTACTCCGGCCACGGCCGCGGAATGATCCACCCTCCCCTTGTTGATTTTTAAAATATTCTCCAGATAGTTCTTCTCGGCCGAATCCATCGCTCGCTGCTTGATCTCGGAAAGACTCGGTATGTTTCTGGCGCCCTCCTTTTTTACCGCCGCCGTGTGAGCGAAGAGTTCGGCGGGGAAATTACCGGTCGCCAGAGTGGACTTTTTTTCCAGGATGTAAGCCCGCTCGATGAGGTTTTCCAGTTCACGGATGTTTCCCGGCCATGAATATTGTTTCAACGCTTCCAGGACCGTTGGGGCCAGGCCCTTCACCTCCTTGCCGTAAGCCTTGTTGAGCTTTTCCAGAAAAATGTCCGTGAGCAGGGACACGTCTTCCGTTCTCTGCCTCAAGGGCGGCAGGTCGATGGGAAAAACATTCAATCGATAGAAGAGATCTTTCCGGAAGAGGCCCTGTTGGCAAAGATCTTTCAGGTCCATGTTGGTGGCCGCGATCACGCGCACGTCCACATCGATGGCCACTTCGCCGCCTACCCGCGCAATGGATTTTTCCTGGAGGACTTGCAGCAGCTTGATTTGCATGGAGGGTGAAATGGTGGCGATTTCGTCGAGGAAAATGGTCCCCCCGTCGGCTATCTGGAACTTGCCCATCTTTCTACGGGTTGCCCCGGTAAACGCCCCCTTTTCATGGCCGAACAATTCGCTTTCTATGAGCGTTTCGGGTATGGCGCCGCAATGTATGGGTATAAACGGTTTTTTTTCGCGATTACTGTAACGGTGGATGAGCTTTGCGACAACCCCTTTACCAGTTCCGGTTTCCCCGGTTAGCAGGACGGTGGTTTTGGTGGGCGCCACGGAATGAACTTTTTCCAAAGCCTCCATCATAAGAGGCGAATTGGTCTGTTCACCCTCGGGCATGACATCCTCAAAGAAGCGTTCCCTGAGGTAGACCAACTCCGACTCTCTTGTATGTTGCTCGGTGACGTTATCCATCACGTATTTGACCTCTATCGGGTCAAGAGGATAGGCCAGATAATCGCTGGCGCCCTCCCTGACCGCTTTAACGGCGTCCCGAGTGTGGTTCTGATGGGTAACGATGATGATATGAGCCGTTGGAAAAACATCCCGAAAGGTCTGAAGCGCTTTCTTGTAATTCGATCCGAGGCTGGAAGGCGCGTCTTGTTGCAGCAGTGCCAAATCGAGAAAAGTGAATTCGTATCTTAGCCGCTTGAAAGCTTCCAGCGTGTCTCCCCATCCCGAAGAAACCTCCACTCGATACTCATCGCCCAGACACGGTGTCAGGCTTTGAATTACTTCCGGTTGATTCGAAGCGACAAGTATTGCTTTCTTTCCCATCCCATCCTCTTCCGCGAACATTCGTTACCGGAAAATTTTGCGTACCCTTCTTACAGCTCGGACCACCTCGAGACGCGTTCGCGCAATTGTTAAGATTCAAACTTGCCCGCTTCATTAAATGGACCCCTCCCAACGCTTCAGGTATGCCTCAAGCGGTCCGCCGGGTTCCTGTCCGGGGCGATCATGCAGAGTGGGAAATATCACAGAATGCGTGTGAAATGCACGCTCAATGATAATCAAGAGAAGCGAGTATTTGCAGGAGAACTCTTCGTATCGGGAGTCTCAACGCTCATCCTTAAGATTTTTAGTCAGAGCTGTAGCTCGGAAGGACAAGATAACGATTTCCATGCTCGCTGGAACACCTTTCCGACCGCGCTCTTATTATACAATACTAATCCACCAGGTAGTCTTTTAATTTCTCTTCCATGGTTTCAGGCAAATCTTCGCCCTTGAGAAAAGACACCATTTCTTCTTTTGTGAACTTCTCCACTACTTCCACCGGTAAAATACGAAACAGGGCCAAACGTTCCTGACTGAATTCCTCAAGCATTTTCTTCTTGTCTTGTTCTTCCATCTTTATACTACCTCCGCTGTAGATCCTTGAATTCCCTAAATATAAACATGGAGGCCTTCGGCGCAAGCCGCCTGAAAAAAGAAAAGCCGGCGCCTGCGCCGGCCATATCCCAATCTTTCCAGGGGATTTAAAGACTGGGACCCTCAAACCGTTCGGTGGACACCAGCAATCTGCTGCTGAAATTTCTGGCCAACGAGGTTTTCAGGATTCCCGTGATGCGTAAAAACTCGGGATTTCCGTAAATACCGCACGCGTCGGTCGGATTGTCGCCGGTGAACTCGGTGACAATTTCCGGCTTGTCGCCTTCCACCACGCGCCACTCGCCGGTAAAATCCATGACACCCAATTTGTTGAAGGAAGGGATATAATCCTTGCGCATAAAGGCGTCATACGCCTCTTCCATTCCGGGAACGATGTCATAGGTACTGAAGAAGCTTCCACACGTTTTTCTGGATGGGGTATTTATCGCGGGGGACCCGTTCCGTGGGTTCCAGCACCTTCCTACTGTAATCCTGGACATACGCCATGAGGCGTGAGCTGATCTTTTCAAACCGTTCCGACTTCAAACGCTTTTCCATGGTGGGCAGGTCGTCGACAGTAAGCGTGGAAACAAAACGCGGCCGCGGCCCTATAGCCACATAACTGCCCCCGGCCACATAAAAACCGATGTTCTTGACTTGAGGTAGATATTCCTCGGCGATGAACTCTTCGTATTGCTCGTTTTTACCATGTTGCACATCCCACAATTGAGATAACATGATCGGCATATCGGTTCTCCTTGGGGCAAGACGTCATGAATGATCTCCGTCCGGCGAGCCGACCCGCCGGGCGTAGAGAAACCACACCGTTATCTGAAGCCGTTTTTTTCCTTCCGAAGACACGGGGTATTTGTATACAATGGTATCTTGCAGATTGCCATAAGCCGAGCCGTAAGGTCAAGATAATTGGAGTTTTCCCTTGAATCCCCAGCGCGTTAAATATCAATAATTATGACCTTTGCATGGTTATTTAGAGGGTTGTATTGCAGTATGCTCGAAATATTCCCGTGATCTACCCTGAATGTTTCGAATGTTGCTTTATTCCGATATATCCCATAAAGTAGTTAAACTACTTGATGTAGCGCGCTTGGATCGCCATGGAAAAGGGAGGAAAAAATGATTGAAGTTCTGCCCGAAAGCGCCGGAAACGTACTGGGAGTGAAAACCACGGGTAAGCTGACCGATAAGAACTATAAGGAAACCTTCATACCGGCCCTTGAAAAAGCGCTCAAGGAGCACGGGAAAGTGAAAGCGCTCTTTTATATGGACCCCGATTTTAAGGGCTGGGATTTGCGCGCCCTATGGGATGACGCGAAATTCGGTGTCAAGCATAAGGATGACTTTGAGAAAATCGCGGTGGTCGGCGGCAAAAAGTGGATCGATTGGGCGGTCAAACTGGACTCCCACTTTATCAAAGGCAAAGTGAAGACCTTTGCCGATTCCGAATTGACCCAGGCATGGGAATGGACCAGGGCTTAAACTTCGCGGCCCCGTATCCGTATAAAAGCGCCTCCCAGCGCTTTTATGTTGGTTACACCAAGCCGCTACAGCAACGAGGGAGCCCGACTTTGGCGCTTTTTGAAGTTGCGAGCGACGGTTTTCCGGTTGGCGTTGGCGTAACAATAGACGCAACCGGCCGGACACGTGTCATACGCGCCCACATCCACCGAGGCGGAACAGAGACATTCCTTGCGCTGGTATTTATCGCGCGTAAATGACCCCGCCGGATTAAAAAGCTCGCTTATAAGTTCGCCGTCGACGCACGCGCCACGCGGTATGCCGTACGGAGCGAGATCCCGTTTCTCGGCGCAGGTGAAAATCTTCATCCCGTTATCCAGGGCCGCCTTTTGAACGGCCCGCGCGAACTCGGCAAGCCGCTCGTCTTCATGCTCCACGTCGAAAAACTCCACGTCCTGAAGATCCCCCGGCGAGTTCAGCCTTCGCGTCACCTTTTTATAGAAATCCATGAAGCTGATGGTCAGCCTCGAGGTCAGGCCGCGCAGGCGACCGGCGAGATCGCTTATCTTTTCAATATGATAGCTCAGTGGCGTGGCCGAGCTGACAACTATGGGGTCATAGCGCCAGAGAACGCGCTTCGGGCCGATGAGCCCGCCGAGCGCCTCGAACATCTCGATCTTCTTATCGAGCGGAGGCAGGCCCGGTTCGAACATCCGCGCGTAATCATTGAGCGTGAGCTGGAAATAATAGCCATACCCACGTCCGTCGAGTTCATCCAGACGAGGCAGAAACGGGCCGGGATTTTTACTCCAGAAAACGATGGCGTCCACGTCTTCCACGGCCAGGCTGTGCTCCTTGACCTGCCGGGGATTGAACGGATTCACCGAACGAAACCAGCCCGCGCGAATTCGTTCCATGAACCAATCGCCGTAATAGGCGGGAATGTCGGTTCTTCGGCTTGCGCTGATGATCATGAGTTCAAGGATAATGGAGCTTTTACGATTCGACCGGAAAAAATATCAGGCCCCCGAAATAAAATGAAAAAAACTATTGACAATGCAATATCGTGTATAGTAATTTGTTTTTAACACAACATGTGGGTGAATCGTTGGCGGGGATACTTTCCACACAACCCTCCACCCCTGGCGTCCTTGGCCCCTCATTCTAAATTGTCCGATTCTTTTGCCAGGGTCCGCCAGCGTCGAGTTTCACGACGCTGGCGGATTTTTTTTTGTGGCTTCGTTTTTTTTAACCCGCCCTTCCCTTCAAGCTTTCCCTGGCGCCGTCTAAAATCCGATCTTTCCCTTTTCCTGATCGTCTTTCCCGACGCCGGTCCATCGATCATACAGGTCATGCTCGATTTCAAAATAATCCAGAGCCTTTCCCACGCTGTGACGGACCAAGTCCTCGATGGTTTTCGGCTTATGGTAAAACGCCGGTATGGGGGGAAGGATCAGAGCGCCCAGATCGGCCGCCTTGACCATCAGTTCGAGATGACCCTTGTGCAGGGGCGTTTCGCGCACCATCAGCGCCAGCTTTCTTTTTTCCTTCAGCGTCACGTCGGCGGCGCGGATCAGCAGGTTGTGGGTAAAGGAATTGGCTATGGCGGAAAGGGTCTTGATGGTGCACGGCGCGATGATCATGCCCCTGGTGGGAAACGACCCGCTCGCCGGACCGGCCGCCATATCGTTTACATTGTAGGTGACGTCCGCCAGTTCATAAAGCTCATGAACGGAGGTGTCGGTTTCAATGGTCAGATTGAGCGCGCCGGATTCGCTGACGATCAAGTGAGTCGGCTGATTCAGGCGTTTCAGGGCTTTGAGCAGTTCGATTCCATAAATAACTCCACTCGCTCCCGATATGCCTACAATGAGAGGCGCCGGCATGTGTGCTCCTAAACGATTAATTCCAACATCAACTGAAAAACAGTGGGAGAATCTCTCCCCCACGCCCTTTGGGCGCCATTTCTCGCCGCGCTCGAAATGACACGTCGTTGAAGCGCTTATTCCAGGAGCGAATCGACCACCTTGTCCGCGTCCGCTTTCTGTTCCATGGCCTTTTTGGCGGCGTTGAACTTGGACGTGTCGCCCAACATAATGCAGCCTATGATTTTATTGTTGTCGATCACGATCTTCTTATAAAGGCCCTCGCCCGTTTTGGTCTTGGCGTCGAACTTGTTTTCAACGTCGATTTCGCCCGCCGAAGCCAGGTCCACGTCAACTACCTTCAGGACGTTGGCCATGGTGGTGCCGTGGTATGTTTCCGAACCGCCAGCCATGTTGGCGCCCACAATTTTACCCTGCTCGAAAGCCGCCGGCCAGATTCCATAGGGGAAGCCCTTATGCTCCGCCACGTCACCGGCCGCGTAGATGTTTTGCTTGTTGGTCCGCAGCGAATCGTCGACTTTTACGCCCTTATCCGTTTCCAATCCCAGCGATTCCGCCAGTTCCATGGTGGGCCGGACTCCCGCCGATATGATCACCATGTCCGCGTCAAGCGTTTCCCCACCCTCAAGGGCCACGCCGCTGACTTTCCCCGAACCCATGATTTCCTTGGTTTTCGCGCCCAGGCGGAAGGAAAAGCCCATCTTTTTCATTATGCCCTCCAGCAGTTGGGCGCCCTGAACATCCAGTTGCCGAGGCAGCAGCCGGGGAAGAATTCCACCACCATCGGCTTGAAGCCCCTGCTCTTTCGAAGCGCGTTGCCCGATTCCAACCCCAGGAGACCGCCGCCGATCAGAACCAGATTCTTGGCGCTTTTGGCGTATTCGAGCACGTCCCGCGCGTCCTTGAGCGATCTGATGGTGAAAACGCCCTGCTTATCGGCTCCGGTCATGGGGGGCACAAAGGAATGGCTTCCCGTGGCGATCAAAAGACGGTCATACTCGTAGGTTTCGCCGTCGCGAGTGGTGACGGTCTGTTTATCGGCGTCTCCGGAAACCACCTCGACGCCCAGCTTCACCTTGATCGAACGTTCCCCATACCAGTCTTCCTTGTGAGCCACAATCCCCTGGTCGTCCACTTCTCCGGCCAGAAAATCGATCAGACGCACGCGATAATAAAAAGGAGCTTCTTCACTCGACAGGATGATTATTTTACCGTCCCGGTCTCGTTTCCGAATAAACTCCGCGGCCGTTGTACCGGCGACACCATTTCCGACGATGACGTATTTGCTCATTCCAACCCTCCTTCTAGAAAATCAGGACAAATGACGAGGTGCGGCTCTGGGACGCCGGCATCCGCTCTGCTTCTTCTCAATCAGCTTCCGTAAGGATCTATTCGGTCTTCACTATTTTCCGATCTCGCATGTTCCGCATCCGCACACCGGGCATTGCACGGGCTGTTCTTCCTCGATCTCACCTTCCGGAGGAATGATCCGATCCATGAAGGTCTTGAAGGCGTGGCCGCACTCGGGGCAGAGAGCTTCCACTTCTTCCTCTCGCTTTTCTCCCTTTTCCACGGTCTGCTCCTTTCCGCGATTGCGCGCCCGAAGCTCGGTATGGTTTAAATCAATTTCTTCAAATTGCGTTCGATATCATACTTGGGAAGCGCCCCCACCATCCGGTTGATTAATTTGCCGTCCTTGAAAAGGATCAGGGTCGGGGTCGACTTGATCTGGAATTGCGAAGCGGCCATGGTGTTCTTGTCCACGTCGATTTTGACCACTTTGAGTTTGCCCGCGTATTCCTTGGCGATGGCGTCCATGGTGGGCGCCAGCATTTTGCAGGCCCCGCACCAGGGCGCATGGAATTCAGCCAGCACCGCGCCGGAAAAGGACAGGACTTCGTTGGGGAAAGTGCCGTCGGTGGCTTCTATGGCGTGGTCGAGCGTTCCCTTGGACACCTCAAGCTTGGCTTTACATTTCCCGCATACGGGTTTGTCGCTCATGCGATTTCGAGGTATCTTGTTGAGCGCTCCGCAGCTTCCGCATTTTACGAATATCACATCAGAGTCCATGGTTTCACCGTTCCCGATTATGATCTAGGACAAATCCGTATATACGAAAATATACTGTTCCTGATTTATATCGATCGTAATGTCTCCTCCCCTCGATTCCGCGAAAACCAGCCACACCGGTCTGTTGTTGAATTCGCAGAAATCGACCTGGGGCGAAAATTTGCCGCTCCGCCGATCGAACCACGACAATAACATGGGGCTCGAAGCCACCTCCTTGGCTTTCTTGTCGGCGATTTCCTTTGCGGTCGAAAAATCGACATCCGAGGGAGCCGTAACATCGATGGGATCTTTTAGTTGACTCCGCTCAACGGGAGCGCAACGTGTTTGACCATTCATATCATAAATCCTTTATGGCAAAAAAAATTCAATTTATGGCTATTTTATTATTGAATCCTAACCACAGTCACCCTTTTTTCAAGTATCGGCTCCACCTCGAATGATGAAAGACACACGACCGGGTATCGGAAAGACCGCAACGTTCTCGTCTACCAACGGGCGCTCTTCCTAATAGACCAGTGTATTGCAAATCAATGGATGAATCGGCTTGAGAATAAAAAGATAGATCCGGGGGGTTTGTTCAAAGGATTGTTGGGTGTCTGTTTAAAGGCCGTTTCCAGAGGCCGCGGGCCAGGAACCTCGTTTTATATAGGCTGCGAGATGTTTCGAGGGGCCTGAAAAATCAGGCCCCATCCATTGTTTTCGGTTTCCATCGCGTGTTACCAAATCAGACGACTTCCGCCGTCATTGCCCTGTAACCTTCAATAAATGGGTAATGCGGCTCATCTACTACTTTATTGTTCCCTGAAGCTCTTCGATCGAGGTAGTGTCATCGTATATTCCGGCGGTTACCTGGTAAGGTTGTCCGGGAACCTGAATCATGAAACCGATTTTTCGAGCCGGCTCGGTCTGCCCCAGTTTTTCCCAATAATATTCAACCCACACACCATTGGCATTGGTGGCCCCTTCGCATAGTTCCAGGTTGTGAAGTTTTCGTTTAGATTCATCCGGGTTTTTATCATAGAGTTTTGAAAGATCGAGTCCGATGAGCTTCTTATTCGGGTGCGCCACCACCTTTTTCTCGGCGCAGTTTACTGCCCATACGTAACTGTCTTTCCACACGAATTCCTTGGTGTCGTTCAAGGCGTTCAAACCGTCCGGCCCGAGCTGCTCGATCATCTGCGACGCCTTGAGCACCATCTGGTACACTTCCTGAGGAGTCGCCTTTTCCTCGGCTGATCCCAACCCAACGAACGAGCAAATACTTAGAACCAGAATTCCCACAACCAGAAACTTCCGCATTTAAAATTTCCTCCTTTTTTTATTGTTTTCACATAAAGTTACAAATCACTACTCGGATTTGCGCCAGGGTGAATCAATCAACATATTGACAATAGATCGTCATTTTTAGTTTTTTCTTGATTTTTATTTTTAATCTTAATACTCGGATGATTTTTTATTTATATACTTGCCTATTTTACGAATATCATATTTTTTATTAATTTATTATACCCATACAGGCAAGCCCCTGACGAGGAGTTTGATCAAATCTGGAAAACGCTTTACCGTACTGATAAAGGGTGCTTTAATAGCCTCCAACAAATTGAAAGACCGGCCAGGGGGCGCCCTCCATTGAGGGCTGAGATTGTACCCCTTGAACCTGATCCAGATAATACTGGCGAAGGGAATGGCTTTAACTGAAGATAAAGCCGCCTGACATCAGGCGGCTTTTTTTATTGAATCGACCGGACGAGGAACTCGAAATGACACAGTTGAAACAGGCAAAAAACGGGATCGTCAGTGATGAGGTTCGGAAAGCCGCCGAATCGGAACATATAGAACCGGAGCGCCTTCGCGGGCTTATAGCCTCCGGGCAGGGCGGTGCTGCCCAAGAACAAAAAACATGACTTCGCAACCATCCTGGCCATCGGCGAAGGCCTTCGCACCAAGGTCAACGCGAACATCGGGACCAGCGGCCCCTGCGCGTCCCTGGATGACGAAATGGAAAAGCTGAACGCCGCCGTGGAAGCCGGCGCCGATTCCGTGATGGACCTTTCCACCGGCGGAGACCTCGAAGCCATCCGGAAGGCCGTGCTGGAACGTTCTCCGATCATGGTGGGCGCTGTTCCTATCTACTCGGTGGCGGCCACCGTAACCCAGAGCGGATCGCCCATAAAAAAAATGGATCCCGGACCATCTCCTGCGAAGCATCGAGGAGCAGTGCGCTCAGGGCCTAGATTACATCACCGTCCACTGCGGTGTCACCAGGGATTCGGTCAAGCGGGTGGAAACCTATGAACGGCTGATGCCCTCGGTCAGCCGCGGGGCATCCATTCTCATGAAATGGATGCGTGAAAACGACCGGGAAAACCCCCTCTACACCAACTTCGACGCGCTTCTGGACATCGCTTATGCCCATGACGTGACGCTGAGCCTCGGTGACGGCTTTCGACCCGGCGCCATTGTTGACGCCACGGACGGCCCGCAGATCGAAGAATTGATTATCCTGGGGGAGCTTTGCCGGCGGGCTCGAGCCAAGGACGTGCAGGTGATGATCGAAGGCCCCGGCCATGTGCCGCTCAACCAGGTGGTCGCCAACGTGACGCTCGAAAAAAGATTATGCGACGGCGCGCCCTTCTACCTGCTGGGGCCGCTCACCACGGACATCGCGCCCGGCTACGATCATATTACCGGGGCCATTGGCGGAGCGTTGGCCGCGAGCGCCGGAGCCGACTTCCTCTGCTATGTAACCCCTGCCGAGCATTTGTGCCTCCCCAACAAGGCCGATGTCCGAGCCGGCGTCATCGCCTCCCGCATCGCGGCTCACTCGGCGGACATCTGCAAGGGAGTCCCGCACGCTATCGAACAGGACCGCGCCATGTCCGTCTGCCGGAAGAACCTCGACTGGGAAGGCATGATGTCTCACGCTTTGGACCCCCAATGGGCTCGTGAAAAGCTGAGCCTGGCCAGCAACAAGGAAGCCTGCACCATGTGCGGGGAGTTGTGCGCGGTGAAGCTTTCGAGAAAGTAACGACGGCGTTGTTTCCATGGGGAGAAGGGAAACCTACGTTGGTTTCCTCTTCCCCGCTTTCAAAGAATCCGTTTCTTTTCGGCGCGTCATGACGCATAATAATAATAGATGACGACTTACCGCGCCTGAAAGCCGAGAAGGAGGAATGACATGAAACTGGAAATATCGAGCGTTGAATTCGATCATAACGGTAAAATTCCCAGCAAATATACCTGCGACGATGAGGACATAAATCCCGAATTGCAAATCTCCGGCGTTCCCGGTGACGCCAAGAGCCTGGCGCTGGTGATGGACGATCCCGACGCGCCCATGGGTGTCTGGGACCACTGGGTCATGTGGAACATCAAGCCCACCGACCTCATCAAGAAAAACAGCGTCCCGGAAGGCGCCATCCAGGGGCGGAACGGCTGGGGCAACAACGAATATGGCGGACCATGCCCCCCATCGGGCGAGCATCGTTACTTCTTCAAGGTTTACGCGCTCGGCCAAACCCTGGATCTTCCGCCAAACTCCGACAAGGGGGCGCTGGAAAAAGCCATGAGTGGAAAAATCCTGGCGCAGGGCCATTTGATCGGCAAGTACAGCCGGACAAAATAAAAGCGGCTTCTTCAAATGAGTCATAGCCGAACATGACCGAACCGCGCGGACGGCTGCTGCTGGCGCTGATCGAAGACCGGCCCGCCGGTGTGTCGCTTTGCGTCCCCTGTCCGAGTCCATCTGTGAAATGAAACGCCTCTATGTCCGGCCCGGGTCCTGGAGTTCCGGTTTGGGCCGGTTTCTGGTGGAAGCGAAAATCCATGCCGCTCGAACCATCGGCTACCATCGCATGAGGCCGGACACCACTCTCTCCATGGCCGCCGCCCGCCGCCTGTATGAATCTCTCGGCCTTTTGGACATTCAACCCTATTGTTTCAATCCCGTCGAAGGCGCCACGTCTAGGGAACTGACGCTTTAGAGGGACATGCCACACGCGATTTCATCATCTCCCCGCAACACCTCCCTCCCTGCCGCCAAAACACAAAATCCCCACTCGAGAGTGAGGACTTTGCGCGTAACCGACCGGGCCGGGCCCGATCGTTTTAAACTGAAAATTTATGAGGTTATTCGGCCTTGAAGAAATATTCCTTCTTTGCGCCGCAGACAGGGCATACGTCCGGCGCGCCATCCGCTACGGTGTAACCGCAGACCTTACAGATGTAGTAATCGCTTTCCGGGAAGCTATCCAACTTATCGAGCGCTTTCTGATAAAGATCGGCGTGCACCTTTTCAACCGCATTGGCGTAGGAGAAGGTGATTTCGGCCTGCTTGTTCCCTTCTTCCTTGGCGTCGGCGATCATTCCTGGATACATGCTCTTGAATTCGTGGGTTTCCCCGGCGATGGCGTCCTGAATATTTTCCTTGGTTGACTTGACGCCCTTCATAACCGCCAGATGCTTGTGCGCGTGGATGGTTTCCGCGGCGGCTGCCGCTCGAAAAAGTTTCGCCACTCCGGCGTATCCTTCTTCTTCCGCTTTTTTGGCGTAAGCCAGATACTTTCTGTTCGCCTGTGATTCCCCCGCGAACGCCGCAGCCAAATCTTCCGCTGTCTTCGACATTTTTTCCTCCTTAAAGTGAATAATTTTTTCTGAAGAAACGGGTGAAAGAGACAAATCGGACATTGGAAATCCGCGTGTTCACCCGTCCGCTAAACCGATGCGTTATTAAATAATCACGTTGGATATTCTTGTAAATAGGAATCATTACTATTTATGTTATTTTTCCCTATTCCCGGTACAATTATTTTCAAGGCTCCAGTTTCATGACGTTGTGGCTGCTGATCTGCTCCACCGTGCCCGCGCCCACCATGACCATGATCCGAGCAAGCTCGGCTGTTATGGCCTTCACGAGATCGCGGACGCCGTCCGACCCGTCCGCCGCCAGCGCGTACAGAATGGGCCTGCCCAAACCGACCAGGTCGGCCCCGAAGGCCAGCCCTTTCAGAACGTCGCTCCCACGACGGAAGCCGCCATCGATCATGATGGGTACGCGGTTGTCCACCACCGCCTTGACTTCATCCATCACCTGAAGCGGATGCGGAAGATAATCGATGGTATGCGCTCCATGATTGGACACCATGATGGCGTCCGCGCCCGCGTCAAGTGATTTCATGGCGTCAAAGCCGCTCAAAACGCCCTTGAAAATAAGGGGTTTTTTCACGATCTCCCTGATTTTAAACAGCTCCGACATGGAAAGAGGACGACAGTTGGAGGCCATCTGGCGGTCCTTGATCTTGGTCCCCTGCGCGGCGTCGATTTCCACGCCCACCCAGGTCACATTCGTCTCCTGGATTTTCTCCAGATCTTCAAACAGTTTCTTGCGGTCCTCGGAGGGCTTCACATTCTGGATCATCGGAACGCCGCTGTCGGCCAGCGCCTTGAGATTCTGCGGTATGGGCGTGCCGGTCCACATCATGGACCCCGCCTCTTTCAACCCCTTGGCCACCAGTTCCAGGCCGTTTTCACGAATGGCCGGGATGGGCATGGTCATGGCGCTCATGATAATCGGCGTCTTCAGTTCCACGCCCAGCACCGTGACGTCGGTGGCCGCCGCTGAGGGCGCGTCGATCGATTTCTGTCTGAAGACAAAACTGTCAAGGGTGCGGCGATTGTTTCTCATCACCCATTCGGTTTCCACTCCGCCCAGGGTAAATCCGATATCCCGCCCGAGCAGGTTCTCTTCACCCTTGCCGTACAGCTCGCTCAAGTTCATACTTTTTACCTTTCCGACGCAACAGTCTCTGGTTGTTAATTATTTTCCGCCATTATATCATACGGCGTTACGATTCAGCCGTATTGATTTGTGAATTCATGTTAATTTAGCCTCAATGAGCGATTGGGAAGAATCATGACCATGAGACTCGAAGAAATCTTCACGGATAAGCCGGAGCTGATTGTCGGCCTGCCCCCCTGGATGCTGTCCACGGACACGATTGAGCGCTACAGAAACCTACCCAAACCCGCCCTGGTGGAAATCGCCGGACGCGACAGCATAGCCGCCGCCATCCAGGGCGTTCGCGACCATGGTTTCACCGACCTGATTCCCACCTATGTTTATACCGGCTCGGAGTACGGCCCCTGGTCTTCCGTCACCGAAGCGGTGGAACGATTGAAAACCAGGGTTGGGCGGGCACGCGTGCACGATCTCCTGGTTTTCGGATCTCCCCGATTCTGGCAAGCGATCAACGGCCGTTTCATGAGCGAACTCACCGTCAGATACGGCGCGTTCGCGCCCTGCGCCGGTTGCCATCTGTACCTGCACGCAGCCCGGACGCCGCTGGCCATGGCTCTGGGCGGGATTCCCATCATCGGCGGCGAACGCGAACTGCACGACGGACGAATAAAGATCAACCAGATCCCCGAAGCCCTGGACGTCTACGCTTCGGTATTGGCTTATTTGGGCGCGCCCCTCCTGCTCCCGCTGAGAAAGATCACCACCGGCGATATCATCACGGACCTGTTGGGCGTGGACTGGGCCGAAGGCGCGGATCAGCTCGGGTGCGTGCTTTCCGGCAATTATGTTCTGCTGAACGGAAGCGTGAGCCAGACAGCCGAACAGGTGAAGCGGTATCTCGAAGAATTCGCCGCGCCGTGCGTCAAGGAAATTCTGGCCGTATACCTGTCGGGCAAGATCCCCGATCATCCGGCCATCGCGCGACGCACACTGGAAACGACCCAAGCCTGAAGAGTTCAAGCGGACGCCTCACGGAATCGAACATGAAAAAAGCCCTGCAACAGAGAATCATCCTTATCCTCCTGGACGGTCTGGGGGATCGAAGCTATCCCGAACTGGACGGACGCACGCCGCTCCAGGCGGCTCACACGCCGAACCTGGATCGTCTGGCCGCCGGGGGCGCCAACGGTCTGTTTCACGCCTCTCTGCTGGGCGAGTGTCTGCCGAGCGAAATCGCTCATTACCTTTTGCTGGGATATGAACGGCGCGAGTTTCCGGGCCGGGGGCTGCTGGAAGCGTCGGGCGCGGGCGTGGCCTTTGACGAAGGCGACGTTCTTTTTCTAGCTCACCTTTCCGGCGTCCGGTGGGAAGACGAACGCGCCATTCTCATGACCAAGCGTGAGGAACTGGCCGTGGACCGGGAACACATGACCGAACTCTTCCAGGCGGTCGATCGTTACCAATCAAAGGACGCGCGTTTTCGCCTGGTCCAGACCCGTCCCAACAACGGAATCCTGGTGGTGAGCGGCGCGGTGTCGCCATTCGTGTCTGACAACGATCCCATGGTCAAGGGTATGCCCATGGCCCGGCCGCGACCGCTGGAAAACAATCCCGAGCCTGAACCGGCCGCTCGGACCGCCGAGGCGCTCAACGAATACCTCGCGTATTGCATCCGGAAACTGGAAGCGCATCCCCTGAACGAGGCGAGGACCGCCCAGGGAAAACCGGCCGCGAATTTTCTGGCCACGCAAAGGCCGGGGCGGCGGGTAAGCGTGCAACCGTTTCGCGACCGTTGGGGCATGAACGGCGCGCTGATAGCTTCCGGCTCGGTTTATGGAGGCATCGCCCATGAATTGGGGCTGGAGTTCATAAAGGTGGGGGATACCGGAAATACGGCGGCCGATCTGGAAGCCCGCATCAGGTGGGCGCTCGGCGCCGCCGAATACGACTTCACCCATGTTCACACCAAGGCGCCCGATGAAGCGGCGCACAAAACAAGCCCCACGGGAAAGGCGGCCGCCATAGGCGAACTCGATCGCGCCCTGGAGATTTTGATACAAGCTCTGGAAGAGCGCGACGATCTGTTGGCCGTGATCGCGTCCGATCATTCCACGCCCAGTGACACTCCCCTGATTCATTCCGGGGAGCCGGTTCCCGTCATCATGGTTGGGCCGACCACACGCCGGGACACGGTCACGGCCTATGATGAAATGTCCGCCGCTTCGGGATGTCTCGGACTTATGCGAGGCAAGGAGCTGCCGCTTATGGCGCTCAACTTCGCCAACCGCTCGGCCCTGGTATCGCACCGGCTTTCGCCGCGAGACACGTATTACACGCCGCTACGCTACGAACCGTTCAAGAGGCCGAGGGAATAGTCTTTTCCAGGGATTTGTGAGGTAATACCGATAGGGGAAGGAATCGGCTTGCGGGATTAAACAATCGGGAAGAAAAAAAAGAGCCCCCGCCCGATCCGGGCGGAGGCTCATGGAAATTATTTCTTGTCAAAGGGATATTTGGCCTTGAGCCATTCGAAGAATCCGCCCTTGAGGACATAGACTTTCTTGAAGCCCATATTCATCATTTTCGCGCCCACCTCGGCCGAAGTAGCTTCGTTTTCCTTGAGGCAATAGAGGACATAGGTTTTCTTCTTATCAAGACCGGCCGCCCATTCGTCTATCTTGTCGGGCAGCTGCCGGACAGCTCCTTTTATTTTAAAGTTACCTTTCTTATAATTCTCCGGAATTCTGACGTCGTAGATGATGACGTTGGGGTCGCCGAGTTTTTCCTTGAGTTCCTTTTTATCCATCCGGGGGACATCTCCGGGTGTTACGGCCGCCGCCAGAGCCGCGCCGCAGAGAAACACGAAAGCCGTCATCACCGTAGCCAAAACCACCCATTTCCTCTTCATGAACACTTCTCCTCTTTCTGGATTGAAAAGTAGAGCGCTCCCAATCTTAGTGTCGATACGCGGGGCGCGAACGGCGTTCGCCTTTTGCGAAATCGCTTGATCTATTGATAGCGCTCCTCGCGGTATGGTAAAAAAAACATTAATGAATCCCGCCGGACCGGGATGATGTTTTATGCGGCCCCGACACGATGGCGGAAATCAGTGCTTGAAGGCCCGCTGGCCGGTAAAGACCATGGTCGCCGGCGGATCGGCGAGATTGCACGCCTCGATGACTTCCCAATCGCGCATGGAGCCCCCGGGCTGAACCACGGCTCGCGCGCCCTGATCGAGCCCTACCTCCACGCCGTCACGAAACGGGAAGAAGGCGTCCGAAACCATGGTGGCGCCGATCAAACCGCCCTTTTCCTGTTCGGTCAGTTCGTCGATATCCTTTTTCTGCGATTCCGGGCGGATACCTTGCGCTATTTCGGCTATCAGCGTTTTATACGGGACCCCGTGAAGCCTGAAGCAGGCCATGTCCGCGAACTTGGTGTAGGCCTTGAATACCGCTATTTCCGCCACGCCGACCCGATCCTGCTCGCCCGTTCCGATACCCACGGTACAGCCGTCTTTCACATAGATGACCGAATTGGAGGTGACGCCCTGCTCCACTCCCCAGCCGAACAGCATATCCTCCTGTTCGGATTCCGTGGGCGGACGATTGATCCGGTACTCCCGGCCGTCATGCGCGGCGACGGCGGGTTTGAAATCTTCCTTGGACCCGATGGCGTTTACGGCCGATTCCTGCACAATGAATCCGCCGTCGATCAGGCTCTTGAAGTCGAGAAAACGCTCGGAGCGAAACGCTTCCAGCCGTTCGATATTTCGGATGCGCACGATCCGCAGGTTGGTTCTGCCCTTGAGCAGTTCCAGCGCGTCCCCGTCGAAATCGGGCGCCACCACGACTTCCAGGTAATTTTGGCTGAGTAGCTCGGCCGCCTGTTTGTCCACGGTTCTGTTGAACGCGGCGCAGCCTCCGAAGGCGGCGATCCGGTCGGCGGCGTTGGCCCGGTCGTACGCTTCCGTGATATCGCTTCCATAGGCCACCCCGCAGGGGTTGTTATGTTTGACGATAACGGCGCACGGTCCCCGGTTGAGGTAGCGCATGATGTTCAAGGAATTGTCGATGTCGGTGAGATTGGTCTTTCCGGGGTGCTTGCCGAACTGGACCATGTCCTCTTCGGTTACGGCGCTGACCAGCCCCTTGTCCGGCGAAATAAAAGCGCAGTCCCCCAAAACCAGGGAGCCGTTGACCAGACGGTACATGGCCGCCCGCTGTCCGGGATTTTCCCCGTAGCGCAGACCCTTCTGAATGGTTTCCCCGGTCGATTCATCGATAATTTTCCAGCTTTGTTTTTGAAAAACGAGTGTCTGTCCCCCGAAATCCATGGTGATGCGGTCCGGGAAACTGTCATCCATTATGGTGCGATAGGCTTTCTGGTAATCAGCGGCCATGGTATTGTCCCTCACGTGACGCCGTTTGTTTCCTGGGATCGTTCGGTATTGCATTTGGAGCGATAGAGGCGAGAACGTGGTTGCTCCATTCGAGCCGTCATCCGTTCAAGACCCGGCCGGATTCTCTTTTTTATCGCGCTCGATATACGCGTACGCGCTGTGCTTATGGATGGATTCGAAATTTTCGGAGTCCACCGAGAACCAGGTTATATTGTCGTCCGCGTCCAGTTTCACCGCAATTTCGCGCACCAGATCCTCGACGAACATGGGATTCATGTACCCTTTTTCGGTGACGAACTTCTCGTCGGCGCGTTTGAGCATGGAAAAGACTTCGCTCGACGCCGATTTTTCCACCAGGTCGATAAGGTCCTCGATCCAGATGAACCTTTTAAACCGTACCTGAACCCGCACCTCGCCCCGCTGGTTGTGCGCTCCGAAATCACTTATTTCCCGCGAGCAGGGGCACACGGTGGTGACGGGAACGGACAGCCCCACGATCAGGTCCTTGCTTTTATTGACCGACCCCTTGAAGGTGCAGATATATTCCATCAGTCCCTTAGCCTTGCTGACGGGCGCTTCCTTTTCGATGAAGTAGGGAAAGGTGATTTCCATGTGCGCCGACTGCGCGTTGAGCCGCCGCTTCATCTCTTCCAGGATGTTGGGAATATTCTCGATGGAAACCTGCCGCCGGTACTCGCTCAGGATCTCGATGAACCTGCTCATGTGCGTCCCCTTGTGATGCTTGGGCAAATCCACGTACATGTTGATGGACGCGACGGTTCTCTGGCTTCCCTTGGCTTTGTCCTTCACCGTTATGGGATAACTGATGTTCTTGACGCCGACCTTGTCTATGCGAAGATTGCGATGATCGGGCTGGCTTTGCACATCGATCATCTCCACCATCGCGTATGATTTGGAAATCTGGTAATCCTTTTTCAACGCTCTCGTCACTTCAAAATCCGCCTTCATAAAATATTCACGGCGCGTGGGGCGAACGGATTGTTCGCCACGCGCTGTTTCGAGTTTTTTCGAGCCACCGCCTAGAACGCGAAGGGCTTACAAATCACCTGTCTCACCTTGAGGTCCAGGGCGTTGGCGCTGTTGGCCGGTTTGATCACGCACGCGGCGTCCGCGCCCGCGCCCGTGCCGCCGACCGCTATAACATCTTCACCGGCTCTGATATAACCGGCATCGGAGGCCATCAAGCATATTTCCACGCACACCTTGATCCCCTGGCCGAACATGCGCAGGGTAAAGGCCATGATTTCATCCACCTGATAGGTGTTGAGCTTGTTGCGGATCGCCCTGCCCACGCCGCCAAAAGCGTGCTGTCCGGTGAAAACGAGCGCGCCCTTCTTGGTCAGTTCTTCCCGCGCCTCGGACGGCATTTCCTGGGTGTTTTCTCCCTTGAAGCCGGTGACGTGGGTGACGCAGATAATCTTCCGGTCCGGACCAAATAGTTCGATGGCCTTCCGGGCGGTTTCGCCGCTGCATGAAGCGATCACAATCGTGGATATGGACAATTCACGGGCCGCCTTATCGACGGCTTCCAACACGGCGTCCGTGTTTCTTGGCCCTTGTTTCTGAAAACATCGGTATTCCGCGGCGCGAAACAATTCATCGTTACTCATTTTCCAGTCCTCCATGTACGCGTTTTTACCGGGAAACTAAGCCTCCACTGGCCGTGGGAGCCTTCAACCATGGCGTCCGAATTTCGACGCATATCCATCATTATCATTGTAAAAGATTTTCGGCGTGATTAGAACATATTGATAAAAGAATTTCCAGAAGATTTGATCCCGCGCAAATCGGCCGACCGCTTTTCGAATGGCCGAGGCGGACGTGCGACCGGCGATACACGGTCGAGTCGAATTTTCGTTGACATCATATTTATTCTTGTATACAAAAATTATATCGCCAATCAATTAATATCACAAAGAATAACAATTGCTTAAGGAGACCCTGCATGCTCGGCATGGGAAGTTTCGAAATGGCGCTGGTATTCGTGCTCTGTATCGCCGCCACCCTGCTTTGTATTATTTACGGTATCGTCAACTGGAACAAGACCGGCCTCACCTCCCAGGAAATGAGGGATCGGGTGGAATGGTCCAAACGTGACCGGGATTTCGAGGATACCGTTTCCTAGCAGGCTGTTGAAAAGCACGGCGTTCGGCGGACAAGGCGTCGCCGATAAGGAGCGCGCATGGCCATTAAAATTTTATTCAGCGTCATTTATCTCCTCATAGTTTTCTACCTGGGTTACAAGGGTTGGCGGGAAACCAAGCAGGCGTCCGATTATCTGCTGGCGGGACGCGGCATGAATCCCTTTGTCATGTCCATGTCCTATGGAGCGACCTTTATCAGCACCTCGGCGATCATCGGTTTCGGCGGCGCCGCCGGGATGTTCGGTTTTCCCCTGCTGTGGCTCACCTTCCTCAACATCTTCGTGGGAATTTTCATCGCCATGGTCTATTTCGGCAAGCGTACGCGCCGCATGGGCGTGGCGCTCGATTCGCATACCTTCCCCGAACTTCTCGGGCAACGGTACCGGTCGCGATTCATCCAGGGATTCGCGGGCGCCATCATTTTTCTGTTCATCCCCATTTACGCCGCCGCGGTGCTTATCGGCATCGCCCGTTTTCTGGAAGTTTACCTTTCGCTGCCCTATTTCTGGGGCATCATTATTTTCACGCTCATTCTCTGTGTTTACACCATTACGGGCGGCCTGAAGGGAATCATGTACACCGAGGCCTTTCAGGGGACCATCATGTTCGTCATGATGGTTTTGTTCATTCTGTTCACCTACGCGAAACTCGGCGGCGTGCTCAACGGAAACGAAGCCTTGACCAATCTGGCCTCTCAGACGCCCGAAAAGCTGAAGGCCCTGGGCATGATCGGCTGGACCCAGGGAACCTCCTGGTTTTCGCCCCTGTGGTGGACCATCTATTCGACCATCATATTCGGCGTGGGGATCGGCGTGTTGGCGCAGCCGCAACTGGCGGTGCGTTACATGACCGTGAAGAGCGACCGTGAACTGAACCGTTCCGTGTTGTACGGCGGCGTTTTCATCCTCACGATGACCGGCGTGGCCTTCACGGTGGGAGCCCTTTCCAACGCCGTCTTTTTCAAGGAGTTCGGAAAAATTTCCATCGACATGGCGGGCGGCAACATCGACAAGATCATCCCCGTGTATATCGAAAAAGTCATGCCCGGCTGGTTCGGCGTGCTCTTCCTGCTGGCCATGATCGCGGCGGCCATGTCCACGCTGGCTTCCCAGTATCACGCCGGCGGCGCCTCGCTGGGACGCGATTTTTACCAGAAAGGGCTGGGCCGGGCCGGCTCCGGCAAGGGCGCGGAAATCAACGTGGCCAAGGTGGGGGTCTTTCTGACCATTATCGCCACCATGCTCTGGGGATTCTTTCTTCCCGTCAGCATCATCGCCCTGGCCACCGCCTTTTTCTTCGGTCTGTGCAGTTCCACGTTCCTGCCCACCTTTTTGCTGGGCCTCTACTGGAAAGGCGCGACGACCGCCGGGGCCAAGACTTCCATGGTGGGAGGATTCCTCATCAGCTTGCTCTATCTGATCTTCATCCATGAACGCGAAGCGGCCTCCATCGGCCTGGTCCGGGCCCTTACCGGCCGCGCCACCCTGGTGGAAGGAACATCCTGGAGCATTCTCGGTGTTGTCGATCCCAACGTTATTGCGCTTCCCATATCGTTCCTGCTTATGATACTGGTAAGCCTCGCCACCCAAAAGATGGATCGGGATCATCTTGACCTTTGCTGGCGGCACTATTATTAAATCGTGTAAGCTTCTTTCGCCCGCCCGCCCGCGCGAGCAGGCGGGCTTTTTTTTGACCTTATGAACGTTTGCGGGAAGGACCATGGAAACCAAGAAACTGGATGAATTGAGTTCCCGGATAGCCGAAGCCATTCTCGGGACCATCACGGATCTGGAAAAGGACATGGCGATGGATTGCCTGGACTATGGACAGCTCACGAAAGCGGAAAAAGAGGGACTCATCGACGAATGGCTTTTTTACCTGCTTTTTCGAGTCGACGTTCTGCTGTTCACCCACCTGGAACAGGACGATCGGCTCGCTCTGAAGGAGCGGATCATGGAAAACGTGTTCGCGCCGCTTCAGGGCATGGTCGAGGTCGAACAGGTCGTGGAAATCATGAAGCGGTCCATAGAGCGATTCTCGGAGTATTCGGAGATCTTGCGGCGGGACGGACGTCAGATCGATATCTATCCGCAGGTGATGAGCCACCTGAACGACATCAACCCCATCATCATCAAGGGGACGGAGGGGACCAAGAAGTCCCTCTACACGTATCTGACGCAAAAGAACGTGGAAACGGGGCTCGTCAAGACAACACGGGAAATTATCAAGGGAAATGCGGGATAGCAAAGACCGGGCTGACCTTGGTGAAGCCCGGCCTCTCCTTTTCCCTGCTCGATAGGCGGCGTTTGTGCGGCGTTCTCTTTCAATTATTTCTTGAAGAAAAGGTACAGAGCAAGCGCTACCAGGACCAGCGCAAAGATTTTCTTGAAGACGTCGGTAGATACATGTTCGACCAGCCGGGCGCCGATCTGTGCGCCGATAATTCCGCCGATTCCAATCAGGATGCCCAGTTTGTAATCGACATTGGCCAGTTTGTTATGGGCGATCAACGCCGAGATGGAAATTACAAGTATGCCGAGAAACGATGTTCCGACCGCCCTCTGCGCGGTATAGCCGAGAAACAGAAGGGTCGGCACCATGAGAAATCCGCCGCCGAGACCGGTAAAAGAGGCTCCAATCCCTATAATAACTCCCAGCGGCAGCATGAGCCATGTCGTTAAATCCACGATACACTCCTTTTTTTCTGAGTCCGCCGTTTTAAACGGCGCAGTTAACGCCGCATCGACCGCGAAAGAGGGAACAACGCGAATTAATCCGCACAGTCCTTCCACGAGCGTCTTGAACAGCTCGGAGGATATGTTATTATAGGTCAAAAGTAAATGACGATTGTTTTGACCATGAGTAATTTACCGCTAATGAATTATCCAGCAAGTTGAGGCGTCTATGTTGCGATTTTCGGCTAAAATAAGTTCGAAGCCAACCTCCAGACGAGGCTCGCGCATTGTATTTCCCGCGGCTTTCTTCCTGTTTTTTCTTTGCATGAGCGGCGCGTCGTTTTCCGCCAACCTGTATCTGACCGAGTCCGGGCGTCTTACCGACGCCACGCCGAAGCAATCGATCCGGTATTATCTGGCGAACAACTATGTTCTGGAATGGCACTATCAATTACGGGGAACCATGGCCGGCGGTTCCTACGGATACTCCATCTATGCCGAAACGACCGCGCAGTCCGATGTTTCCGCCTATCTGGAAATCATCCTGCGCAGCGGCTCGTCCGAGAAGGTTCTCGCTCACTGGGATCGGGCGCTCTGGGGCAGCCGGGGCATTCAGCGGTTTTCGGGAACTTCCGGCGGACAGCAGCCAGGATCGGCCGCGGGCGATGTCCTCGTGCTCAGGATCGGCATGAATCGGAGCAAATACCACGAATACGGCGCCATCTGGGTGAGCGACGATTATCCGTCTTCCATAACGGTTCCCGACATCGGAAACCTCACCAACGTGGACATGCAGAACTTCCGCAACGAATTGTCCGTCAGCCAGGATCAGCTCGGCCAGGTTCTCTCTCAACAGGCGGAAACCCAGCGACAGCTGGACAGCCTGACTTCCACCGTGGACCGGCTCGAGTATATGATGGAGGAGCTGCGGGACGGACTGGCGCAACGCCGGCAGGAACCGGAAGGCCTGGTGGAGCCGGAGGAAGAAGCCACGCCGACTCCGCCACAGGCGCGCTTGAAGTTCGTGCCTACCCTGCTGGAGCTTCCGGCTCAGGCGGACGATCTTGTCGTCTGCATGGTCAAACTGGACGAGTCGCACAGTGTGCGAGACATCGATCTGGACAGCCTACGGTTGGTGGGCCCGAGCGGAACGTTGAAGCCGGACACCGATCTCTGTTCGTTCGTCAATGGAAACAGCGCCATCAACGCCGATTTGCGGATCTGTTTCGATGCGCAAAAAATCGGCGATCTTTTCGCGAAGAATCCCGGAAAGACCTTGTTCGCCACCCTGGAACTGAACGGCGAAATGAGTGATGGGACGGCCCTGCGCGGAAGAGGAGTCATCCAGATCAAACGCCGCGCGCAGCAAGAGCAGCAACAATAGGAGCGCTTTTCCCGTTCCCGGACGCTCCAGGTCCGGGGACTCCGGGGCCGGTTCACGGATAAGCGAAGCGCGATCTCCCGCCTGTCGTCGGAATTCCCCGCCCTCCCCGTCAAATCGTCTTCACAAAACGATATTCTTCTGTTACATACAATGCTTTGCCTTTTAAGGAGGAAAACGTATCATGCCGATGTCGCACGCATTCCAGGAACGTCTTTTTCCGCATCTGCGACCCATCGCCGATCATTTCGGCACGCCCTTTCATATATATGACGAAGCTGGAATCCTGGACACGGGGAGCAAGCTCGTACAGGCTTTCTCGCAGGCTCCATCCTTCCGCGAATACTTCGCGGTCAAGGCGCTGCCCAATCCGGCCATCCTGAAAATCATGCGGAACATGGGCTTCGGGTTCGATTGCAGTTCCATACCCGAACTGATATTGGCGCGGGAAACCGGGGCGAGCGGCGAAAACATCATGTTCACTTCCAATAACACCACCGCCGGGGAGTTCGAAGCCGCCCTCTCGGCCGGAGGCTGCATTCTGAACCTGGACGACATTACCCTGATCGATAAAGTCCCGCGCATGCCGGAGTTGATTTGCTTCAGATATAACCCGGGACCCAAGCGGACCGGAAACTTCATCATCGGCAATCCGGTGGAAGCCAAATACGGGGTCAGCGACGAACAGATCGTGGACGCTTATGGAAAAGCCCGCGAACGCGGCGCCAAAAGGTTCGGATTGCATACCATGGTGTGTTCCAACGAGCTGAACTACCGCTATATGGTGGAGACGGTCCACATGCTCCTGGATTTGGTCGAAAGAATTTCCGGAGCCTTGAACATTACCTTTGAATTCATCAATATGGGCGGCGGCTTGGGGATCCCCTACCGGCCGGACCAGGAAGCGCTCGACATCCAGACCCTGGGTAAAGAGGTCGCCGGGATTTTCAACGCTTTCCGCGAAAAGAACGACTACAGCCCCAGCCTCTACATGGAAAGCGGCCGCTACATAACCGGCCCGCACGGGGCGTTGGCGGTCACCGCCATCAACCACAAGAACATCTACCGGGATTATATCGGCGTGGACGCCTGCATGTCGGCGCTGATGAGGCCCGCGATCTACGGCGCCTACCACCATTTAAGCGTGCTCGACAAATCCTCGTCAGCGGACCGGCGCGTGTATGACGTGGTGGGTTCGCTCTGCGAAAACAACGACAAGTTCGCCGTTCAGCGGGAGCTTCCGGCCATTGAAGAAAGCGACATCCTGGTGATTCACGACACGGGCGCTCACGGCCACGCCATGGGGTTTAACTACAATGGAAGGCTTCGCCCTCGGGAGCTGTTGCTGAAAAAGGACGGATCGGTGGAATTGGTTCGCAGGGCGGAAACGATCGACGACTATTTCGCCACGCTGAATTTTGAAAAGGACGAGTTCCGCCCTTCCTGAAGGCTATTGGATGAAGGCGGCGTAGGTTCCCTGTTCGATGCCGATGGAATCCGCCACCGGCTTACATTTGGCTTTGAGCAGAAAGAGGATGCGGCCCCGGCTTTCGGTGTGGGAGAGCGTTTCATAGTGGCCCATTCCCTTGGCCAGGATAAAACCGGCCCGGTCATAGAGCCGCAGGAAGTCGCCGTCCAGCTCGGTTATGTCCAGCCCCACGGTGTCGTGACCATGGGTGATGATGGACGGGAAGGAGTCCAGCATGTCGACCGAGCCCATGTCCTCCCGGGTGACGTCGTTCTGGATGGGCTTTCCCTTGACCACATAGTGGCTTTCCCGAAAAAATGACCCGACCGCCCGGAAAAGAGGCGCGTCGAAAAACACTTCTCCCGCATTGTCCGCCAGATACAGAAACGGCCCTTCGGTTTGCGCGAAAAGGTCGGTAAGCCCGTCCAGATGCGAAACGCCCCAGGTGAACCCGCCGTTGGAGGATTTCACGATCTCGTCGAGCGAGGTAAAAATATCGATGCTGTTGGCCAGCGCCGCTAAACGGAACAACTCCGCGAGTTCGGCGTCTTCAAGCGCCCCTTGCAGACACCGGAACGCGTTGCGTCCGTGCTTCATTTCCTCGCTCTTCCGTGTCTCGAAGGGGTCCTGGCAGCCGGTTTTGGCCTTTACATAGCGCAGAAACCGGGTGGCGATGTGTGAGGGTATGGACGCGGGATTGAAGTCGATATCGAGCAGAACCTGTCCATCCGCCAAGAGCCGCCGCTGGAGGTTGGCGTCGTCGGTCGAGGCCTCGACCACCTGGCGCATGAGCCGTTCCAGGCAGGGCCTGCATTCGGGCTGACATCGAAATCGTCTCATCAATCCCAGATTCCTTCCTTCAATCGATCCAGATTCCAGCGCGTGACCAGCCGGAGCATCTTGCCTTCCTTATTTTCAAAAACAAGACAGCCCGACTCGATGCCGTGAAGCAGCAGGTCCCGTGTTATCTCGGTGTCCTTGGAGCAATATTCCGCCAACTTTTCCAGTTTGCCCTGTTTGAACCATTCCAGCGCCTGAAGCCCGTCGCCGCTTTTCTCTGCCCTTAAGGTGCACTGCGCCAGATGATTCAGGGAAAGCCGGTATCCCAGCTTGTGATGCACGTATTCGAGGATGTCAAAGGTGCGGATACAGTCCAAGCTCGCCCGGCCGGGCGTAGGCTTCCAGCACCTTGTAGTCGAATTTTTTTACGTTGAAGCCCACCACCAGATCGTACGTTTTCAACCGTTCGATCATAAGCGGTATGTCTTTTTCATAATAGGTCAAAAACGCGTCTTCATGCGAATCGTACAGCACGGCCACCGAGACGCGCATCAGGTGGCAGTTGCGCCATCCTCCCACTTCACTGGCGGACCGCTGGGTTTCCAGATCGAACACCGCAAAGCGCACGCCGTCCTTTATAACCTCACACGGGACTACAACATCTTCTTCCGGTTCCGGCTCGGCCAAGGTTTCTTCCTCGGCTACCGGTGTTTTACCGAGCAGCATTTCCAGGATAATGCGCGCCGCTTTTTTATCCAGCGGCTTGTTTCCCGAACCGCACTTGGGCGAATGGATGCAGGAAGGGCAGCCCTCCTCGCACTCGCAGGATTCGATGAGTTCGTGCGCCCGCTCCAGGAGTTCTCCGATGAGTTCGAACCCTTTTTCGGCCAGTCCCACGCCGCCGGGATATCCGTCATAGATAAATACGGCGCTTTTTCCGATCTCGGGATGAAAAGGATAGGATATGCCGCCCACGTCGTTACGGTCGCACAGGGCCAAAAGGGGGAACATGGCGATGATGGCGTGCTCCATGGCGTGAATTCCGCCCATGAAATGCAGCCCCCGTCGCTCCACGCGTCTTCTTGATGAAATCTTCGATCTCCACCCAGATGCCGACGGTTTCAAAAACCTGCTCCGGCAGGTCCAGCGCGATGGCGGCCCAGCAGTCTCCTGGCCCTTTGATCCTCCGCTTTTCATAACCGGTGGCCCACTCCGTGACCTTGACAAGCCCCTGTTTCACCAGAAAATTGCCTTCGGGCCTGCTTCGCTGAATCTCCAGGATCGACGTTTCCTTTATCCGTCAGCACGCGCGTGTAGTAAGTCGACTTCCACCGGGCTGACAAAAATATTGCGCTTCCTTGATGTCCAGGGCCTCCACCTTAAATTGCGTGGCCTTGTGGAGGTAGATGGCGCCGGGATGGCATTCCTTGAAGGCGCGAAAGCCGTCCACGCTGCCGATGGGGCGCCGCGTTTCCATGTCCAGGATGGTAAAGGTTTCTCCGACGCGAGCGCAGGTTCACGTCCCGATGCGGCTTGTTTTCTGGCAGGATACCACAGCGGCTCGTCCATCGCCGCGCAGCAGCACGGAATCCCGTTCCAGTTCCTTGAAGGCGGCCGGAAACAGCTCGCTGGAAAAGTAGGGGTCGTCGTCGGCCAGAGGCTTTTCGGCCGCGGCGCAGGGAATGTGCGCTTTGAGGATCTCCCGGTTGTTGGGATCGAGTACCGCCGATTCGAATGCCTGTTCCGAAAAACCTGTCCGGGTGTCGCATGAAATATTGATCCAGGGCGTCGGGCTGGGCCACCAGGACCATGAGCGACTCCCGGTCTCCGCGCCCTACCCTGCCCCCTCGCTGCCAGGTCTTGATCATGGTGCCCGGATATCCCACCAGGATGCACACGTCGAGCCCGCCCATGTCGATGCCCATTTCCAGGGCGCTGGTGGATATGACGCCGAGCAGGCGTCCGCAACTCATGTCCCGCTCGATGACCCGCCGTTCTTCCGGCAGGAAACCGGCGCGATAGGAGCTGACCCTGTTTTGAAGTTCCGGCGCCATTTGCGAGACCCACATGTGGATCAGTTCCGTGACCTTGCGGGATTGGGTGAAAACGATGGTCCGATATCCCTTCTGCAAACAACGGATAAACAGCAGGGCGGAAGTTATTCCGGCGCTGGAGTCCGGATTGAGAAACAGGACGTGCCGTCCCGCGGACGGGGAACCGTCGTTATCGACAAGTTCCGGGTTGGCGCCGGTCAGTCTCTGGCAAAACTCGATGGGATTGGCCACCGTGGCCGATGAGAGCAGGTAACGCGGCTGTGGACCCGTAAAACGAGCAGACCCTGTTAAGACGCCTGATGATCTGGGCCATGTGAGACCCGAAAATGCCCCGGTAGGTGTGAACCTCATCGATTATCACGAATTTCAGACGGCGGAAAAAGTTCTCCCAGCTCTCATGAAACGCCAGAACGCCTACGTGAAGCATATCGGGATTGGAAATCAAGATGTTGGGAGGAGTCGCCCTGATCCTCTTTCGGATGTGCGGCGCGGTGTCGCCGTCATAGATGGCCGAGCTGACGGTCTTCTCCGGCCCCAGGAAATCGCTCATTTCTTTTAACGCGCGCCATTGATCCTGTTCCAGGGCCTTGAGCGGAAACAGGTACAGGGCGCAGGATTCCGGGTCGCTGAGACACCTGTTCCAGCACCGGCAGGGAATAAATGAGCGTCTTGCCGCTGGCGGTGGGAGTGGAGACCATGACGTTATGTCCGCCTCGGATCAAATCGATGGCGCGGGCCTGGTGACGGTACAAACGTTTGATGTTCAGACCGGACAGTATGGACCGTAACGGCTTTGCGAGCCCTTGCGAGGGTTCCGCGAAACCGGCGTCTCTCGGCGGAAGATATTCGTGATGAACGACGCTGTGTCCGAAGACGGACGATTGGAGCAGCGATTCTACAAAAACTTTCATTATATAAACATGCTCAATTTTTCGGCTCGGTATACTCAGCCTTCGTCTTGGGCGCAATTCTGAAAAAAAGAGTCAATGATCGAGCGATTTCAGTCGCGCTTTCTTTTTTACTTCAAAAAAATAAATCAAAATTTGATTTAAAGCAATGACTATGCCGCAAAAGAGTTGAAAGTTATAGCGCATATGAAAATATTGCGTATAAAGCTTCTTTTTGCAATATTTTATATATTAATCGATATTATTTTTTATTTATTGAAACGTGGGAGATTCAATTCTCATGCGCCCTCTTCGCCATTTGCCCGGAGTCCTATGAAAACGGACCGGCCGGATTGCGACCGGAAGGCGCCCATCGCCTCCCCGAAATGCGCGCCGGACAAAGGATGATATCCGGCCCTGTAACATCCTGATCGACAATGAGGCCTTACGCATGGACGTTATTGTTCATCTTTTTCCTCCACAATCTCTTTTGCCATACAAGACATTATTCCGCATTGATTAATCTTTTTTTTCCTTTACAAAGCTCGAAACCCTATGTCATAGTACGTCGCAGGAGAAACGAAGAAACGAGGAGGGGGTGAAAATTAATGAATAAAGGTGATTTGGTAGCCAGAATGGCGGAAGGCGCCGAGATCTCGAAAGCGGCTGCGGCGAAGGCTTTGGACATGATGCTTGACGCTATTGAGGAAGCCCTGAAGGCGGGTGACAAGATCACTCTGGTGGGATTCGGGACCTTTTCAGTAGCGGAGAGAGCCGAGCGGAATGGCCGCAATCCTCAAACGGGCGCTGACATTAAAATCCCTGCCGCCAAAGTGCCAAGGTTCAAGGCGGGCGCTAAGTTGAAAGATGCGGTTCAGTAATACAAATACAATATTCAAGCGCCTCACGTATTAAAAGCGGCTTGAAGCCGCTTTTAATATTTACAGCAAACGGAAAACGCCCGATACAAAGCGCTTTCCCTTTCCTTTTTCGGCAGTTTTCCTATTTCAGGTTACCGAGCGCCCACTGAATCCTGTCAAGTCCCTGTTTAATGTTATCCATTGACGTGGCAAAAGAAAGCCGTACAAACTCATCGGCGCCGAACGCTATACCCGGCACTACGGCAACTTTTGCTTCTTCAAGCAAAAAATCGGTAATGTCGTTCGATCCGTCTATTGCCTTGCCGTTAAAAGTCCTTCCATAGTAGCTCGACACATTGGGAAATACATAGAAAGCGCCTTGCGATTTAAAGCAACTCACGCCGCTGAAGGTATTCAGTCTGGCTACGATGTAGTCACGCCGCTTTTCGAATTCATGGCGCATCATTTCCACTGATTCCTGCGGCCCGTTGATTGCCTCCACCGCCGCCTTCTGCGCGATCGAACAGGGATTGGAAGTGGACTGGCTCTGGATTTTGGTGACCGCCTTGATGATATCGACCGGGCCGGCCATGTAGCCGATTCTCCAGCCGGTCATGGCGTAGGTCTTGGAAACCCCGTTGAGCGTCAACGTCCTCTTTTTGATCTCCTCGTTAAAGGAAGCGATCGTCACGAAGGTCAGGCCGTCAAAAATATCCTTTTCGTAGATATCGTCCGATATGACCAGGATGTCTTTTTCCACGGCGATTTCGGCGATCTTCCGGAGATCCTCGGGGTCGTACATGGCGCCGGTCGGGTTGGAGGGGCTGTTGATCACCAGAGCCCGGGTGCGGTCGGTAATGGCCTTGGAGCAGGGCTTCCGGCTTTACCTTGAACCCGTCCTCTTCCCTGGTTTCGATGATCACCGGTTCGGCGTCCGCCAGGATGACCATGGGCGGATAGGAAACCCAGTAGGGAGCGGGAATGATGACCTCGTCGCCCTTCTGGAAAAGCGCCTGCGCCAGATTGTAAAAGGAATGCTTGCCGCCGCAGTTGACGACGATCTCTTCGCGCGTGTATTCCAGCCCGTTGTCTCGCTTGAATTTCTTGATGATGGCGTCTTTCAGCTCGTCAATACCGCCAACAGGCGTATAACGGGTAAACCCTCCCTCAATCGCCTTTATGGCCGCATCTTTTATATTATCCGGGGTGTCAAAATCGGGTTCTCCCGCTCCGAAGCTTACCAGATCCACCCCCGCCGCTTTCATGGCCTTGGCTTTCGCATCCACTGTCAACGTAGGTGATGGCTTCACTTTTCCAACTCTATCCGCCAGACGCATTTTCGCGAACTCCTTTCTTGATGAAGTAGATAAAAAATTCCTTGTTGCCTTTCGGCCCCAGGAGAACGGATTGCGCGACGCCTTTAACCTCGCAACCCAGATCTCGGACAAATCCGGTTATGCTTTCTATCACTTTTTCATGTTTTGTGGAGTCACGAACGACACCGCCCTTGCCCACTTCGCCCCTGCCGACCTCGAACTGTGGCTTTATCAGCGCAATCAGTCCGGCCGCCTGGTTCAAGGGTCGTTAACACGGAAGGAATAATTTTCGTCAGGGAAATGAAAGAGACATCAATGACCGCTATGTCGACCATCGACCCAAGCATGTTCGGACTGATTGATCTGGCGTTTACCTTTTCTAAGGTGACGACCCGGGGATCGTTGCGCAGCTTCCAGTCCAGTTGGCCGTACCCGACATCCACCGCGTACACCTTGACGCAACCGTTTTGGAGCAGGCAATCGGTGAAACCGCCGGTTGACGCCCCCACGTCCAGGGCCACCAAGCCGTTCACCTTGACCCCGAAACTTTCCAGCGCGCCCGCGAGCTTCTCGCCCCCCCGGCTCACAAACGGGGCTTCGGTTACCCGCACCTCCCACTCGTTTTCAAACGGGAACATCGAGCCGGCCTTGTCCACCCGCGCGCCTCCGGTAAAAACCACGCCGGACATGATAAGCGCCCGGGCCCGTTCCCGCGAGGGGGCCAGGCCTTTAAGAACGAGCAGCTTGTCTGCTCGCTCTTTCCGCGCGATGATAGCCTCCGGTCAGTTTCTTGATGTTTTCGTAGATGGCTTCTTCGTCGAGCCCGTATTCTCTGCGCAGAATATCCTGCGGCCCGTGCTCGATAAATTTATCCGGAAGCCCCATGCGCAGAACGTGTTTGTTCAGAATTCCGGCCTCGGCCATGAATTCCAGCGCCGCGCTCCCCATGCCGCCCATCAGGGCGTTTTCCTCGATCATCAGCACGGCGTCCGTTTTAGCCAGGGCCGCTTCCAGAAGCTCCGTATCGAGCGGCTTCACAAAGCGCATGTTTACGACACCGGCCTCGATACCTTCCAGACGCGCCCGTTGAGCGGCTCGAAACGCGGGCCACACCGTTTTCCGCCCACGGCGAGAATGAGCAGATCCGATCCTTCGCAAAGCAGTTCGGCCTTGCCCACTTCCACGGGCTCGATCGGCTCGGTCAGCTCGACTCCTTCCCCCTGGCCACGGGGATACCGCATCGCTATGGGGCCGTCGTGTTTGATGGCGGTCAACAGCATTTGTCGAAGCTCGTTTTCATCCTTGGGGGCCATCAGGGTCATATTGGGAATAAGCCTGAGAAAACTGAGATCGAACTGGCCCTGGTGCGTCGCGCCGTCCTGTCCGACCAGGCCGCCTCGATCCAGCGCGAAGACCACATGAAGATTCGGCAGACACACGTCGTGAATGATCTGATCAAAGGCCCGCTGGAGAAAGGTGGAATATATGGCCACGACCGGGATGATCCCCTGGGTGGCCATGCCGGCGGCGCAGGTCACCGCGTGCTGTTCCGCGATACCCACATCCATGAACCGATCGGGAAAACTCTTTTCAAACGGCGCGAGCCCCGTGCCTTCGGGCATGGCGGCCGTGATGGCGAACAGCGAGGAGTCCTCCGCCGCGAACTTGAGCAGGGTTTCACCGAACACCGAGGTGTAGCTGGGCGCTTTTCTGGGCTTACCGGCCTTGCGGCCCGTTTTGACCTCGAACTCCCCGATGCCGTGAAAATAGGTGGGGTCTTCCTCGGCGGGAGGATAGCCCTTTCCCTTTTTGGTCAGCACGTGGACCAGAATTGGGCCGTCGAGCGTCTTGACCTCGGTAAGGGTCTCGATGAGCTTATCCAGGCGGTGCCCGTTGATGGGACCGATATAATCGAACTTGAAGGCTTCGAACAGCATGCCGGGGGTGATAAAGGCTTTCAGGGACTCTTCACTGCGTTTGAGCAGATTATTGAGGTTATCCCCGATGCTGGGAACCGACTTTAAAAAGGAAGAAATTTCCTTCTTCAAATTGGCCATGGTGCGGCCGGATAGTTTCCGGCTGAGAAAAGACGAGAGCGCCCCCACATTGGGCGATATGGACATCTCGTTATCGTTGAGCACGACGATGAGGTCCCGCTCCTGGTGGCCCGCCTGGTTGAGCCCTTCAAAGGCCATGCCGGCGGTCATGGACCCGTCTCCGATAACGGCGATGACCTTGCCCGGCTCCTGCTTTACCTGACGGGCGATGGCCACGCCCAGGGACGCGGAGATGGAGGTGCTGGAATGGCCGGTGGTGAAGGCGTCGTACGGACTCTCCTCGCGACGCGGAAAACCGGCTATCCCCTGGAATTGCCGCAGGGTGTGGAAATTGTCCCGTCTGCCCGTAAGCAGTTTGTGAGCGTAGGCCTGATGCCCCACATCCCAGATCAGCACATCATGAGGCGTATCGAATACATAATGCAGCGCCACGGTCAGTTCCACCACGCCCAGGCCGGGCGCCAGGTGGCCGCCGGTTTGGGAAACCGTTCCGATAATCCGTTCGCGCAACTCCGCGCACAGTTTCGGAAGCTGGTCCAGGGGGACTTTCTTGAGGTCGTCGGGATTGTCGATTGTCTGCAATATGGAATCTGTTTGATCGGACATAAATATCTTCTGTGTTGTATTTAAGATTGAACCCTAATGGCTTCGCTCCAGGAGATACAACGCCAACGCCCGCAACGGTTCGCAGCGGTCATCCAAAACCTCGAGCGCGGCTAGCGCCTTGTCGATCATTTCGCGCTCGCTTTCCCGGGATTTTTCCAATCCCAGCACGCTGGGATAGGTGGCCTTGTTTTTATCCCTGTCGCTTCCCTTCGGCTTACCCATGACTTCGGTTTCACCGACTTCATCCAATATATCATCTCGAATCTGGAACGCGATGCCCAGATATTTACCATAGGCCGACAGCGCGTTATATTCCGATTCCGACGCGCCCGCCAGCATCGCCCCGCTCGATACGGAAGCCCTGATCAGCGCCGCCGTCTTGCTTTCATGAATGAATTGCACCAATTCCAGGGTGGCGGGCTTGCCTTCGGCTTCCACGTCGGCCATCTGGCCCCCCACCATGCCCCGGAATCCCGAGGCGTCGGTCAACAAGTGAGACGCCCGAAGCAATCGTAACGGATCCGCGTGATGGTGCAGATCGTCGTCGGTCATAATAAAAAAGGCTTCGGTCAGCAGCCCGTCTCCGGCCAGAATCGCGGCGGCTTCGCCGAATTGTTTGTGGCAGGTCGGAACGCCGCGGCGCAGATCGTCGTCGTCCATGCCGGGGAGGTCATCGTGTATAAGGGAATAGGTATGGATGAATTCGATCGCGCACGCAAAAGAAATGACCGATTCGGGCGCAGCGCCCACCGCTTCGGCTCCCGCCATGCACAGAATGGGACGGATTCTTTTTCCGCCCGCAAAAAGGCTGTACCGCATGGCTTCCACCACATTGCGGTGATGTCCTTCTATGGGCGGCGCGAGCCTCCCTAGGTTTTCATCCACCACTTCTTTTCTTTGTTTCAGATAGGCCTTGATATCCATGGGAGAGGCTATTCCGTCCCGGCAAACGGCTCGGCTTTGAGGTTGCCCTGTTCATCTTTCAAGAGGATCTCGACCCGCTTTTGCGCTTCATCGAGCTTTAATTGCAAAAAGCGCACGAGCTTCATCCCGTTCTCGAAAGAATCCAGAGCCTCTTCCAGCGGAAGGTTGCCCTCTTCCATGAGGTGGATGATGCTTTCAAGCCGCTCCAACGCTTCTTCGAACTTTTGAGGTGTGTTATCCGTATCGTTCTTCACTACTACTCTTGTTTTTGCTGGAGATTTTTGAACGCGTGACCGTCGGTGATTTCAAGAAGCGCCAGGGGATCGACTCGAGCGTTGTTCAGGCGCACTCCCCAATGCAGGTGCACGCCCGTGGATCTGCCGGTTGAACCCGCTTTGCCGATAACCTGTCCCCTCACGACCATGGCGCCTTCTTCGACCGGAATTTCGTTGAGATGAAAATACATGGTAAACAGGCCCTGGCCGTGATCGATGAACACGCTTTTGCCCGAAAAAAAGAGATCTTTCGCGAGAACAACCCTGCCTGAATTGGAACAAAGGATATTTTCATTCTTTTCAGCCCGCAAGTCAACCCCTGAATGGGGGCTGCGCGGCTCGTCGTTGACGAAGGTGCGGCGTCCGAACGGGCCGGTTTCCACTCCCGAAAGCGGCCTCAGGAAAGGCTCTTCCCATAATCTGCGCGAGGCGCTTTTTCCCCACAGCGAGGCCACCAGCTTCTGATCGTCGCGTATGCGAGCCAGCGTCGCCTCGTCGAACTCCGTCATGGACGGCGGAAGCTTGAGCCTCCGTTCCCCGTAATCCTTGGACACGACGCTGACCGGAACATCCCAGAACGCGCCATCGCTCCGGATTCTGACGACGCTTTCCTCGGGCTTTTTTTCCAAGTCCACACCAAGCAGCCCCACGAAGGTTCCAATCGAGCCGTCATAGGCCAGGGGGACCTGAACGTTGTCCAGGGACGCGGTGACGCGAGAATTCGCGTTGACGTCCTTTACTTCCAGCCACAGGATTCCGCCCTGGGCGACCTGTTGGGGCCGGACGAGGATCGAAGGCGAGGCCATCGCCGATGAACCGAACAAAAGCAAAGTCAGAAAAGCCATGAAAACACCGAAGCTTGCACCGCTTGCGCACATGCTAAACCTCACGAACGCTCCTTCTCCGTCTGGACGAGTTCCGCCGTATCCTGTCTTGTTTCAAACACCTCGCACAGGATGTGCCCGCTTCCCAGGATCACCTGAATCTGCGCGCCGATGTCCACGTCGTCATGTTTCTTGATTACCGCGCCGCCGGGCAACGCGCGGGCGATGCTGTAGCCCCGTTTCAGGGGCGCGGTGGGATCGCCGGAGGCCAGCCCTTTTTCGGCGTGGACGATGCCGTGCCGTTTCCGCTCCAGCGTCTGCCTGATCGACCATACCAGTTCACGCCGACAGCCTTTCACGTCGCTCTTGAGCGTCTCCAGCCGCTGCAACAGGGTTCGGCCCTGCAACCGTTCCCGCAGACCGCCGATCCGGTGGCGGCGCGAAACTATCCCGCCGTTCCAATGTAGTTTCAACAGGCTGGAAAGGTCCTCGACCTTCAGAATCATGTCTTCCAGATATCGCCGCGGGTCCTTGAGGCTCCTGCTCGCGCCCTTCAGCCGTTCGCAATTAAGATCGATCGTGGCGGAAACCTTCCTGCGCAACGAAGAGCGCATAACGTTCACCGTGGCTTCCAGATCCCGCTTTACCGGAGCCACCATTTCGGCTGCCGCCGATGGCGTGAGCGCCCTATGGTCGGCTACGAAATCCGCGATGGTGAAGTCGATTTCATGCCCCACGGCGCTGACCACCGGAATCCCGCTGCGATGGATGGCTCGCGCCACGATTTCCGTGTTGAACGGCCAGAGATCTTCCAGCGACCCGCCGCCGCGCGTAAGCACGATAATGTCCGCCTGGAAATCGCGGTTGATGTGATCCAGCGCGGAGGCAATCTCCGGCCCCGCCTCGTTTCCCTGCACCCGTACCGGATAAATGAGCGTCTCCATGTTGGGGTATCTGCGGTACAAGACCTGCAAAAAGTCATGAATGGCCGCTCCGGTCGGCGACGTCACCACCACGATTCGTTGCGGCAGATAGGGAAGCGGCTTCTTGTTCGCTTCCTCGAACAGCCCCTCGGCGGCCAGCTTCCGTTTCAACTCCTCGAACGCCTGCTGCAGCGCCCCGTGCCCCTTGGGTTCCAGGGTTTCCAGCACGATCTGATATTCGCCCCGGGTCGCGTAGACCGTGATCCGGCCGAGTCCCACCACCTGCTGGCCGTCTTGCGGCCGAAAATTCAGCAACTGGTTCTGGTACCGGAACATGACCGCCCGGATCTGCGCGTGAGCGTCCTTCAGGGAAAAATAGAAATGGCCCGACGACGGGGCCCGCAGGTTGGAAATCTCCCCTTCCACCCATACCAGCGGAAAATGGGATTCCAGCAGGCCGCTTATCTCGCGGGTGAGATCGCTTATGGTGTATATTTTTCCGGCGGGCGCGGCCGGTTGCTCAACGTGGTCCAAAATCGACATGCACGGAAGTTTACTCACCTGGGCCGCCAAATGCAAACGTTCCTCTTCGTTTTTCCATTTTACCGATCGCCGCTCGCGTTGTCTTGCAACAGTGTACGGCTTGCATTCGGCCTCCGCCGCGTTCGCTCCCGGCAGGGCAGCTTATACCCTTGTATTTTAACGATCCATTATTTATGATTCATTAAGAATGGAGACCGTCACGCACATGAAACGATCAATTTTCCCCCTACTACTCATTATCTTTGCGGCCTTGCTTTGGGGCTGCTCCGACAAGCCCAAGGAAAAAGCCGAAGAGAAGGCGCAAGAGCCCGCCGCCGTGGCGGAGCAGGCCGCCGCGCCCGGACCCGCCGGACCGGCTGAGGAACTGCCGGAGGAGTACAAACCCGCGTACGGCGACGCGATCCGGGTGGGCTCCATAGGGGACGCGTCCAATCTCATTCCCATGCTCTCTTCGGACTCGGCATCCAGCACGATCAGCTCCCTGGTCTATAACGGCCTGGTAAAGTACGACAAGGATCTGAAGATTGTCGGCGATCTGGCCGATAGCTGGGACATCTCCGATGACGGTCTGGTGATCACCTTTCATTTGCGCAAGAATGTGAAGTGGCAGGACGGCGAACCCTTTACCGCCGATGACGCGCTGTTCACCTACCAAACCATGATCGACCCCAAGACGCCCACGGCCTACGGCGGCGATTTCCAGCAGGTCAAAAAAGCCGAGGTCCTGGACAAATACACGTTCCAGGTAACCTATGAAAAACCGTTCGCGCCGGCCCTGATCAGTTGGTCCATGGGCATCATTCCCAAGCATCTGCTCGAAGGCACGGACATCGTCACCTCGCCGCTCAGCAGACATCCCATCGGCACCGGCCCTTATACGTTCGTGAAGTGGACCACCGGCCAGGAAATCATACTCAAATCCAATCCCGATTATTTCGAGGGCCGTCCCTACATAATGGAATACGACTACCGCATCATACCGGATCTGGCGACCATGTTCCTGGAACTCAAGTCCGGCGGCCTCGACTGGATGGGGCTCACGCCGCTTCAGTACAAGCGGCAGACCGACAGTGAAGACTTTAAGCAAAACTTTAACAAATACAAATACATCAGCTTCGGCTATACCTATCTGGGATACAATCTATTGCAGCCGCTCTTTCAGGACCGCCGGGTGCGGCAGGCGCTCACCTACGCCATCAACAAGCAGAACATCATCGAAGGCGTGCTGCTCGGGCTGGGCGTGGTGGCCACGGGTCCGTACAAGCCCGACTCCTGGGTTTACAATCCCCAGGTGAAAAAATATCCCTATGACCCGGAAAAGGCCCGGAGTCTCCTCAAGGAGGCCGGGTGGGAAGACACCGACGGCGATGGAATCCTCGACAAGGACGGGGCCCCTTTCGCCTTTACCATCCTCACCAACCAGGGAAACGAACAGCGGGTCAACACCGGCGTGATCATTCAGGAGAACCTGAAACAGATCGGTATCGACGTGAAGGTTCGAGTGGTGGAATGGGCCGCCTTTCTCAAGGAATTCTTGAACAAGAAGAATTTCCAGGCGGTTATCATGGGTTGGACGACCCCGCAGGACCCCGATTTATATGACGTCTGGCATTCCAGTAAAACCAAGGAAGGCGAGCTGAATTTCATCTCCTACAAGAATCCCGAACTCGATAAATATATAGAATTGGGCCGCCATACCTTTGACCGGGAAAAGCGCAAGGAATATTACTATAAGGTGCAGGATATTCTGGCCGAGGATCAGCCTTACACGTTCCTCTATGTCTCCGATTCCCTGAATTGCGTCAATTCACGCTTTTACGGCATCGAACCGGCGCCGGCCGGAATCACCTACAATTTCAATCAGTGGTACGTGCCCAAACCGTTGCAAAAATATTCCATCGAGCCTTAACCGGACCGTCTCATGCTGATCTATCTCGCGAAACGTATGGTGGCCATGATCCCGCTCCTGCTGGGGATTACCTTTATCTCCTTTTTCGTCATCCATCTGGCGCCGGGCTCCCCCACCGAGATGCAGACCATGTTGGACCCCAAGGTTTCCATGGAGGCGCGGGCCAGACTGGACAAGTTGTACGGGCTGGACAAGCCGCTTCCCGCGCAATACTGGAGCTGGCTGAAGCGGCTGGTGGCGCTTGACTTCGGCCGTTCCTTCTCTCCCGACGGCAGACCGGTGATCGACAAGATCAAGGAACGGCTCCCCATTACTATTCTCATCAACGTCCTGTCCCTAGCCATTATTATAAGCGCCGCCATACCCATAGGCGTGCTTTCCGCCACCAGACCCAACACCCTTTTTGACAAGGCCACCACTATTTTCGTGTTCGTGGGGTTCGCCGTTCCCACGTTCTGGCTGGCCTTGCTGTGCATGATTCTGTTCGGTGTCCAACTGGGGTGGCTCCCCATATCCGGCCTCAAATCCTACAATTTTTCCCAACTGTCCGAGTTGGGAAAATTCTGGGATTACGCGAAACATCTGATCCTTCCCGTTTTGATCTCGGCATTCGGGGCCCTGGCGGGCATGTCCCGCTACATGCGGGCCAACATGCTGGAGGTGATCCATCAGGATTACATAACCACCGCGCGGGCCAAGGGGTTGGATGAACGAACCGTTATTTATAAACACGCCCTTCGTAATGCGCTCATGCCCGTGGTAACCATCCTGGGCCTTTCCATTCCGGGTTTGATCGGCGGGAGCGTGATCTTCGAATCCATATTCGCCATCCCCGGCATGGGCCAGCTTTTTTATACCAGCGTTATCGCCCGTGACTACTCCGTGGTCATGGGCATCCTAGTTATCGGCGCGACGCTGACGCTCGCGGGAAATCTCCTGGCCGACATATCCTACGCGCTGGTCGACCCCCGCATCAGGACACGGCGATGATATCCCGCGAACTCTTAAGCGACGCCTGGAAAAGGTTTCGGAAAAACACCCTGGCCGTGATAGGGCTGATCATGGTGCTGCTGCTCTTCGCGGTGTCGTTCCTCGCCCCGGTTCTTGCCCCTTACAATCCCACCGAGATCAACACCAAGCTGATACTGGTGGGGCCGTCGCTCGCTCATCCCTTCGGCACCGACCAACTTGGCAGGGACGTGCTTTCGCGCATGATCTACGGGTCGCGGATTTCCCTCAAGGTGGGCTTTGTCGCCGTGGGCATCGCCACCATCATCGGCCTTCTTCTGGGGTCGTTCGCCGGATATTACGGCGGGTGGGTGGACAACGTCATCATGCGGTTCGTGGACATCATGCTCTGTTTTCCCTCGTTTTTTCTCATCCTGGCGGTGATCGCCTTTCTCGAGCCTTCCATCTGGAACATCATGATCGTCATCGGCGTCACCGGATGGATGGGGGTGGCGCGTTTGGCTCGAGCCGAATTCCTGAGTCTGCGCGAACGAGATTTCGTCATGGCGGCGCGAGCCACGGGCGCCCGCGATTACCACATCATTTTTATTCACATTCTGCCCAACGCCCTGGCCCCGGTCCTGGTGTCGGCCACCCTGGGCGTAGCGGCGGCCATACTTACCGAATCGGCCCTGAGCTTTCTGGGCTTGGGCGTGCAGCCTCCAGACGCCAGTTGGGGAAACATCCTGACCCAAGGCAAGGACAATATCCAGATCGCCTGGTGGCTTTCCCTGTTCCCCGGCCTGGCCATTCTGTTCACCGTCATGGCCTACAACCTTTTGGGCGAAGGCATTCAATCCGCCGTCAATCCCAAGCTCCGCACCTGACTCCATGAATATGAAGAAACCTCGCATCGCGCTCGGACTCGATACGCTCCTGGACGATCCGCCCGTTGCCCTGAAAAAAGGCGCCTTCGGGCTGCTCGCCCATCAGGCCTCGGTGGATAGCCGCCTCGCGCACACCAAGGACGTTCTCTTCGACGCGCTGCCCGGCTCGATGAAGAAGCTGTTTTCGCCTCAGCACGGTTTCCGGGGCGAAAAACAGGACAACATGATCGTTTCCGACTCCTATCGGGACGCTACCACGGGCTTGCCGGTCATAAGCCTCTACGGCGAGACGCTCCGGCCGAGGCCGGAACTCTTCGAGGGCCTGGACGCGCTCGTGATCGACCTGCAGGATGTGGGGACCCGCGTGTACACCTATATCCATACCGTGGCGCTGTGCCTGGAAACCTGCCGGGACGCAGGCGTCGCGGTGTATGTTCTGGATCGGCCCAACCCCATTGGCGGAACCCTGGTGGAGGGCAACGTTCTCAAGCCGGACATGGCCTCGTTCGTGGGCCTGTATCCCATACCCATGCGGCACGGCATGACTATCGGGGAGATGGCGCTCTTTTGCGCCACTCAATGCGGGATCGGAGCGGACCTCACGGTTGTCCCCCTGCGCGGGTGGGAGCGATCCATGAATTTCCCGGACACGGGTCTCGCCTTTGTTCCGCCGTCACCCAATATGCCGCTCTATGAAACGGCGCTGGTGTATCCCGGACAGGTGATCTGGGAGGGGACCAATGTTTCCGAGGGGCGCGGGACCACTCGGCCCTTCGAATGGTTCGGCGCGCCGTTTATCGATCAGGCCGCGTTGCGGAAAACGTTTCTGAAACGGGGTCTTCCGGGGCTCTTCCTGCGCGATATCGGCTATGAACCCGGTTTCGGCAAATGGACGGGACGGACCTGCCGGGGTTTTCATCTGCACGTGACCGACGCGGAGCGTTTCGAACCCTACTTCACATCGCTCTGCCTTTTGCAGGACATCCTGAGTTTGTGGCCCGGGGAGTTCGCCTGGAAAGAGCCTCCCTACGAGTACGAATACAAACGGGCGCCTATCGATCTGATTCTGGGCGATTCCGATCTTAGAAAAGTGATCGAAACGGGAGAAGACCTCATGGAGATGAAAAAAGGATGGCAAGCGGGACTTGACGGGTTTCTTGAAAAACGCTCGAGTTGCTTGTTGTATTGAGGGGCGTGAAGAGCCTCGATGGGCTCAATGCGGGCGTTCGATTTCCATTTCCAGCACTTCGTATTCGTCTTCGGGAAACATGAAAAAGCCGATGGTCTTTCGGTTGTACTGATCCAGCGCCACGAATTCCACGCCGAATTCATACAATCCGTTTTCGATGGTTTCCTTCACCCAGACCACCTCGCCGCCTACATGGACCTCATCGTCGATGCCGGGAAGATAAAATCTGAAGTTGAAACGATCCCGTTTTTTGGGAGGCGCGATTTTACCCCCATCCGGATACCGGTGGTGGAAATATCCATGAGCAGGCCGGTCTTATGCACGGTTTCAAAATCGAAACCGTAGGGACCTATTCTGACTGCGGGAAGTGGAATCTTGCGCGGCGATTGTCTCCGTTCCTTGGAGAAATCGAAATGCTCTCCACACTTGGGGCAGCGCAGGGTAAACTGATCGCTCTTGAACTTTCCCAGATCGATACTGCCCCTGGCGTTGCAATTGGGGCAGACGATCGCCCTTTGTGCCATACATTACCTTTCCGAACCCCGGTCGGGGATGAGATTTTGTACTTTAGTACACTATCCCTGGAAAAATCAATGCGGGATAGCCACTTTTTAACGGGATTCGGGCCTCGTTCGCATTTTATGCAACAATTGCGCCATCATGCAAGAACGAGATCCGTCGAGCGTCTTCATCCGGGGTAGCGGACGCGCTTCATTGAAAGGAAAACAGCCCTGTTATCGGGAAAGGGAAAAAAGAATCGGCCCGCCCGGTGAGGAGGATTGGACGTTTGTTCCGAACGAGCCGATGTTGGGAATGATTTTTTATCGTTTATGTGGAGGGAAGCGCCTGGAGGCGGTTTTCCAGTTCCCTCCAGAGATCAGTCAAAATGCTCTTCAACGGTCCCCGATCATATTCCACGAGTGTTTGGGCCTTGACCATCGCTTCGGTAAAGGCCTGGTCAAAGGGTACGCGTCCAAGAAATCCGGCCTTGCTCTGCCCCACTTCCCGCTCGATCCGGTCCGCCATGTCCGGGTTCAGGTCGGCCTTGTTGATGATGACCCAGGCGGGAACATGAAAATGGTTGATCAGTTTCAACACTCGTTCCATGTCGTGCGCGCCGGAAACGGTGGGTTCGGTCACGATGACCACCGCCGTGGCGCCGCCCAGGGAGGCGATGACCGGACAGCCGATGCCCGGAGGGCCGTCCGTGATGATCAGTTCCAGACCGTCTTTTTCGGCCAGGGAACGCGCCTGTTGACGCACATGCGCCACCAGCTTCCCGGAATTCTCTTCACCCGGATTCAACCGCGCGTGGACCATGGGACCGAACCTGGTTTGGGATATGAACCATTCTCCACAGGTGTTGACGGGAAATTCGATCGCCTTTTCCGGGCACAGGTGAAAACAGACACCGCAGCCCTCGCATTCCAGCGAATCCACCACGAAATTTTCATTGATGGCGTTCCACTGGCAGAGATCCCGGCACACGCCGCACTGGACGCATTTTTCCGGGTCAATGAAGGCGGAATGTCCGGATTGAAAATCCTGCCTGATGGAAACCGTGGGGTTGAGGATCAGATGCAGATCGGAAGCGTCCACGTCGGCGTCGCAGAGAATGCTGTTCTTGGCCAGCGAAGCGAACGCGCCCACCAGGGAGGTCTTGCCCGATCCCCCCTTGCCGCTCAAAACCACCAACTCTCTCACGCCACGGCCCTCCTCTCGGATGCGAGTCGGACCTCGCGATGGATTGTTGTCCATAGCTCCTGGAATTTTTCCTTCCACTCAGGAAATTTCTCCACCAGCAGTTCGCCGCGTGAATAGGTTTCGGCGATTTCGCGCCGAAACGGCAGCTCCATCAGGATGGGAATACCCATGTCCCGCGCGAACCGTCGCACGTCATCGGTCCCGATGTCGCATTTGTTGATGATGATTCCATGGGGAATTCCGAGATAGGCCACCGCTTCCACCGCGATTTTCAGGTCGTGCAGACCGAAGGGAGTGGGTTCGGTGACCAGGGCCACGTAGTCGGTATTCTTGATCGCGGCCACGACCGGGCATGAGGCGCCGGGAGGAGCGTCGATGATGACCTTTTCTCCCTGGGCCAGCGCCTTGACTCTTTTAATGAGCGGCGGCGCCATGGCCTCGCCCACCCGCAGTCCGCCCTGAATAAGTTCTATGCCGTGAGCCGTTCCCCGCTCCAGCTCGCCCAATTCCCGTTCGTCTTTTTCTACCGCGTTTTCCGGGCATATGGCGACGCATCCCATGCAGCTATGGCATAACTCGCCAAACGTGAGCGTGGTGTCCTTGAGAATGACCAGCGCCTTGAACTGGCACAGCTCGGCGCATTTCCCGCAAAAGGTACATTTCTCCTCGTTTATGCGAGGAACGAACGTAGTGACCGTTTCGCTGCTCGACCAGCGCGGATTCAGAAACAGATGGTCGTTGGGTTCCTCGACGTCGCAATCGAGCAGCCGGGATCCGGTCCCCAGGCTCACCGCCAGGTTGGTGGCGACCGTGGTTTTTCCGGTCCCCCCCTTGCCGCTGGCTATACTGACAATCATACGAAACGCTCCTGACCGTATTCGTTAAAAAGGACGGGCGGAAACCGAGGCTCCGCCCATCACTAGCAAGGAGAGCGAGGGGGTGTTTAGTTGCTGTCCCTGCTATTCTTGTGTACCGGGTTAAAGTATTCATCCACCGTCTGCATCAGCGTGTCGTAGGCAAGCTGAGCGCAATGCCTCGAATCTTCCGGCAGATCGGTTATATGCTCCAAAATGTAATCCGGACTCAATTCGGGGAGATCGTCGACCGCGCGGCCCTTGGCCGATTCGGCCACGATACTCAGACAGGCCCTGCTGTGCAGGCAGCCGTTTCCCCGATGTCTGGATTCCACCACCAGAGAGTCCCTGATTTGCAGATTCAGCTCCATGGTGTCCCCGCAGGGGCCGGTCAACCTCGCGGAAACCCAGTCTTGCCAGGTTTTCCGTATAGGCTTGCCCAGGTCCTCTTTTTTGAGCGAGGATACATCCACCAAAAAGGGCGAATCGTTTGAATCCAATTCCCTCGAACTCATACCGTATTCACTCCACCAAACGCCGTTCAACGCGCGGACTCATACAAACATTCAGAGCGACGCGTTTAAGGATTAGTGGTCGCAGGTATTGGACCCGGTCTCCAGCGTATTTTCCAGATACTGCCGAACCAGTTCCTCGGGCTTGTCGACCGGGGCGCCCACCACGACCTTGATGCCTCGTTCCAGGAACATATCCTGCGCCCGACGTCCCATGCCGCCCGCGATGATGATATTGGCGCCTTGTTCGCCGACCCACTTGGGTATCACGCCCGGCTCATGGGGCGGCGGAACGAGCATTTCCACATTGACCACGTTTCCGTCCTGCGTGGAAACGATCGCGAATTTTTCGCAATGGCCGAAATGGGCGCAGAGCAGGCCTTCGGCCGTGGGTACGGCAAATTTAATATTCCCGTTCATACTTTTTCTAGGCTCCTCTTCAACCGCCGGGACGTTCGCCTCTTGCGCGGCATCCTTGCGGTTCATGGTAAGATCAACGATGGTGTCTATGATGCCGTTGAACTTTTTGGTGAATTCAAACGAATCGTCTTCCAGAATGGATACGAATCCGTTGTCGGCGTCCTGCACCAGCCGGGGCTCCAGGGGTAAGTCTCCCAGGAAGCGCTCTCCCATGGTCTCGGAGATGTTTTTCCCGCCGCCCCGCTTGAACAGGTCGTGGGATTTGTTGCAGTGCGGACACACATAACCGCTCATGTTTTCGATGATCCCCAGAATTTCCATCCCGACCTGCCGACAGAAATTGATGGATTTGCGCACGTCGGCCAGCGAAATTTCCTGCGGCGTGGTCACCACCACCGCCTTGGCGTTGGTCACGGTCTGGGCCACGGTCAACGGCTCGTCGCCGGTGCCGGGAGGTGAATCGATGATCAGATAATCCAGTTCGCCCCAGTCCACGTCGGAGATGAATTGCCGGATGACGCCGATCTTGACCGGTCCTCTCCAGATGGTCGCCGAGTCCTTGTCCACCAGCAGCGATTCCATGGACATGACCTTCAGGTTGGGCGAATATTCCAGCGGATAAACCTTGTTTACCGCCGACGGCTGGGGCATGCCCTTGAGTCCCAGCATCCTCGGGATGCTCGGGCCGTGCAGATCCACGTCCATGAGCCCCACGGAATGGCCACGTCCGGCCAGCGCGACGGCCAGGTATACGGCCATGCTGCTTTTGCCGACGCCGCCCTTGCCGCTCATTACCAGAAGTTTGTGTTTCACCTTGCCCAGCTGATCGTTGATCATCTGGTCCTGTTCATGCTGCTGTTGATCGATCGATCCGGAGCCGCAGCCGCCGCTTCCACAATGCTCTGACATGGGTCGGTTTTCCTCCCTTACATCCAGTGTCCTTCAACATTGGCTTCGTCTGATTTTACCAGTTGTCCCGCCTTGAATCGGTCCAGGGCATCCCTGATCGTCCCGGCCACGGCGACGTACACGCCGACCTTGGCCGCCATGAGGGTCTTGAAGGCCTTGGGCCCGCAATTGCCGGTCAGCACCGCTTCAACGCCCTGATTGATGACGTTCTGGGCGGCCTGTATGCCGGCGCCCTGGGGCAAACTCAGGTTCTGGTCATTGGAAACCGAACTGAACTCCAATGTTTCAGGATCGATGACCACGAAATACGGCGCTCTGCCGAATCGGGGATCCACTTTATCATCGAGCCCTTTTCCCTGGCTGCTGATTGCTATTTTCATTTGTATTACTCCCCTCATCTCTATAAATTTCGGTTACAAGCTCTTGTTTCGGACGCGGGTCCGGAGTTTTCACGAGTCTTCGTCGTCACCGGGAGCGCGCTCCCATCCTCCCCGGGTAATCACCGCCCAATCCGTCATAATAAGAGAGCCCTCTTCTTCCGCCGCACGCGCCTCGCCTGCCCTTGCATCGCATGCCGCGAACCACGAACCGGGGATGGTCGAGCTGGTCCGACCCGTACGCTTCGATTATTTCCTCAACCGGCCCCGACCGGCACGGAATGACCTTGAGGCCGCATTCCAGCAGCGCATTGTTGACGCGCCGCGACACACCGTTACAGATCAGGGTGTCTATCCCGATGTCCTTGAGCAGGCTCATTTTGCGAAGCAGCGACTCGGATTCCATCGGAACGACCGCGCGAGCGGTTTCCTGCTTGTCTTTAAAATCGACGATAAGGAGCGCGCTCGATGTCTCAAACACCGGAGAAACCCAATTATTCCAGATCGGAATGCCAACCCGTTGCATAGCGCCTCCCGGTCGTTCTCTAGAGCAAAGAACGGGCCGAAATGAGTCTCGCCTGTTTAATATGGTCCAACAACTTGTTGTATAAGTAATATTTTATCCGGCTTCGAGAAAGGGGCGAGGCGCAATTGAGGCAGGATAGTTGCTATTTTGCAATGAAGTAACCACGGGAGCTGACAACTATAGTTGCGTTTTCGCAACGCTTATTCGCGAGTCCGGCCGTCGTAGGCAGGAGGCACGATTGTCAACCGCTTCATCTTGCGCCATAGGGTCGTTTTGTGCATGCCGAGCTGCCGGGCGGTGGCCGACCGGTTCCAGCGGTTCCGCTTGAGCGCTTCGTACATATATTCTTTTTCCAGTTCCTCAAGCGGCGCTCCCGGTTCCGGCTTTTTCGGTTTGGCCGCGCCTTCCGGCTGCGCCGCCCTGAGCGTGGAGGGCAGGTGATCGAGCTGTATGAGCCCGCCCGGGCACAGCACGTAGGCGTGTTCGATGATGTTTTGCAGTTCGCGGATGTTGCCGGGAAAGTCGTAGCGCATGAGCGCCGCTGAGCGCCGTTCCGAAACGCCGCTCACGTCCTTTCCCTGCAAACGGGTCAACCGGCCTATGAAATGGTCGATCAACAGCGGAATGTCTTCTTTTCGCTCCCGCAGGGGCGGCAATTTCAGGTTCACCACATTGATCCGATAATAAAAATCCTGGCGGAACACCCCCCGATCCACCATCTCCTTGAGATCGCGGTTGGTGGCGGCCAGAATCCGCACGTCGGCGGTCACGGGCGTATTGGATCCCAGGGGCTCGTAGGTTTTTTCCTGCAGCGCCCGAAGCAGCCGCACCTGGAGCGCCGGGGAGATGTCCCCGATTTCATCCAGGAACAGGGTCCCGCCTTCGGCCATGGCCAGCCTGCCCGGCTTGTCCCGCTTGGCGTCGGTGAACGCTCCCGCCTTGTATCCGAACAACTCGGATTCGAGCAAGGTGTCCGGCAGGGCGCCGCAATTGATGATCACCAGGGGCTTGTCCTTGCGCGGGCTCAGGGTGTGAATCGCTCGCGCGAACAGCTCCTTTCCCGATCCGCTCTCCCCCTGAATCAGCACGGTGCTCCCGCTCTCCGCGATTTGCGGCAGCACGGCGAAGAGCTTTTCCATGGTGTGATTTCTGCTGATGATATCCAGAAAGACGTGGCGGCCGAGCAGTTCCTGCTGCAACTCCTCGATCTGGCTCAGGTCGCGAAACGTCTCCACCCCGCCGTAGACCCTGCCTTCCTGATCCTTGAGCAAGGCCGTGGAAACGCTGATGGGGATGTGTTCGCCTTCGGAATTGATGATGAAAATGGAGCGGTTGACGATGGGCTGGCCGGTGGACATGGTTTCGCGCAGCACGCACCGGTTTTCGCACACACTGGCGCGAAACACTTCCCAGCAGAGCCGCCCGACGGCTTGTTCGCGCGACATGCCGGTGATTTCTTCCGCTGCGCGGTTAAACGAGGTAATCCGCCACTGCTCGTCAACGGTAAACACGCCGTCGGCGACGCTGTCCAGTATTATTTCGGTCTGCCGTTGCAGCGGTGGTTTCTTGTCTTGTTCGCGTTTGACCATGTCATCACAACAGGCGCTGAAAAGAAAAGCCGACGCTCTTCAGGCATTCGAGCCAGGCTGGCCGGCTTTCACAACTCGTAGAGGTCCGTTCGACGGTCCCGGAATATCTTCATCAGGTTTCTGACCTCGCTTACCTTGGCGAGATCGATGGTCACGGTCAGCAGCATTTCCTGTTCCCCCGCTTCCGCTACAAAGCCGCCCCAGGGATCGATCACGCAGGAGTGGCCGAAGTAGCTGAGCGTCCCGAACCGGCCGCCCAACACCTCATCGCCGACCTGGTTCACCGCCACCATGAACATCTGGTTTTCAATGGCGCGGGCCTTGAGCAGGGTCCGCCAATGGTCGAGCCGGGGGTGAGGAAAACCTGCGGGCAGAATGACCATTTCCGCGCCTTTGAGCGCGTAGGTGCGGAACATTTCGGGAAAACGGAGGTCGTAACAAATAGACAGGCCGATCTTGGCCCAGGGGGTTTCGGTCATGACCAGCTTTTCCCCGGAAGCCATGTTCAGATCTTCCTCTGACAAAGCTGAACAGGTGGGTCTTGCGATAAGTGGCCAGACGTTTTCCTTCGGGCGTGAACAGGATGGACGTATTAGCCACCTGTCCCCTCTTCGTTCAGACTCAGCATGGAACCGTTCACGTAGATGGAATGTTCCCTGGCCAGATCTCCCACGGCGTTCACGACCGCTTCATGTTCGGCCGCTATCTGTCGGTTCTTTTCCCACTGGAATCCCGTGGTCCACATTTCCGGAAATATAATGATGTCCGAACCGCGCCGGGCCGCTTCCTGAATATAGGTTCGCGCCTTTTCCAAATTTTTTTGAGGTTCGGAAGTAGCCACATCGATTTGCGCCAGAGAAATCGTCACCGCCATTGCCGTCTTAACCGCCTTCCCGTGTCGTGAAACGGACCTCGTATCGATCCGGGCGCCGTGCAGATCCCGCAATCGCGCCCGCGCGGAAAATCCGTGGCCGCGGCATCGATCCGGACGCGCCATGCTATTCGAACTATTATATAACTGATAGAATAATGTTGAGGCTATCCTCCCGGCGGCGTCTCGTCAAGAATTATTAACCCGCGCCGAAAAAGACCGCCGAATTTGCCACGGATCGTGGGATTACGTTTTTCAGTCGCTGAAAGAAAAAGCCTTACTGAGTAATTTCTTCCCCTCGCGCCCCCCGAGGCTATCGATTTTACTGTGTGCCTTTTCGAGGCGTACCGGTACTCGTCCATCCTTTTCAAATTTTGCCCAAGCGGAAAATTGTTGACAGCGCGGCCGGAACACGGTACATATGTACCATATTACAGAAGCTATTTCCACATTACGGAATCACTATGAAGTCACTGCACAAAGTTCTCGATATCATCGATACGGTCGCCGACCTGGGAAGCGTGGGCATCCGCGATCTTTCCATCAAAACCGGCTTCCCGCCCGCCACGACCCACCGCATCGTGTCCACGCTGGTCAAACGGCGCTATCTGAAACAGGACCCCGTCAGCAAGAGCTACTCGCTCTCGCTGCGCTTCCTGGAGTTGGGAACCAAGGTCCAGCAGCAGTTCAACCTGGTTTCCCTGGTGCGGCCCCACCTGGAAAGGCTCATGGCCGAAACCAAGGAAAGCGCGAACCTGGCCGTGCAGGATGGGGATGAAGTAGTCTACCTCGACCATGTCCGCAGCACCCACTCGATGCTGCAAAGCTTTACCCGCCTGGGGGCGCGTGTTCCGCTCTATACCACGGGCGTGGGGAAGATGTTCCTGAGCCAGTGGCCCGCCGAGGACGTCGACCATTACCTGAGCCGCACCAAGCGCCCGTCGCACACGAGTCATACCCTGTCGGAAAGCACGGATCTCCGGGATGAGCTGCGCCGCATCAGGGAACTTGGATACGCCATTGACAACGAAGAAATGGAAGAAGGCGTTCGCTGCGTGGCCGCCCTGATTTTCGATCATTCGGGCCACGCCGCCGCGGCTATTTCCATTTCAGGGGCCGTGCTCCGCATCCCCATGAGTCGAATCGACGAACTCGGGGAGATCATCACCAGCTATGCGCAGGGCCATATCCGAACAACTTGGTTATTCAGCGAAAAACAAATCATTCATGATAAAATAAAGGAGATAGAGATGCCTAAGATGAAAGCCATGGACGCGGCTGTTCGCATTCTCCAAAGCGAAGGCGTCAAACATATTTTCGGTATACCGGGCGCCGGTATACTGCCGTTTTACCGATCCCTGAAGGACCTGGGAACCATCGGACACCTGGTGTGCCGTCATGAAGAGGGCGCCATCCACATGGCCGACGGGTACGCGCGGGCCATCAACACCGTGGGCGTGTGCGCGGCCACGTCCGGCCCCGGCGCGAGCAACTTCGTCACCGGCCTGTACACCGCTCAGGTCGACTCCATCCCCATCCTGGCGCTCACCGGCCAGAACGTCAGGTCGCAGTTGGGGCGCGAAGCCTTCCAGGCAGTGGATATCGCGGAGATCGTCAAGCCGGTCACCAAGAAATCCTACTGCATAAAAGAACCCGCCATGGTTCCATGGGTGTTTCGCGAAGCCTTCAAGATCATGAAGGAAGGCCGCCCCGGCCCGGTGCTCATCGATCTACCCCTGGACGTTCAGAACGGCGAAATCGAATACGATCCCGAAGCCGACGCGCCGCTGCCGATCCTGCGCATGCCTCCCAACGACAAGGCGGTCGCCAAGGCGCTGGATATGCTGCTGAACGCTGAAAAGCCCATCCTGCTCTTGGGCGGCGGCGTCGTTCTCGCCGACGCCTGCGAGGAATTCGTGGCGCTTGCCGAAAAACTCCATATCCCGGTGGTCAGCACCTACATGGGCAAGAGCGGCATCCCCTGGGATCACCCGCTCATGGCCGGTCACGTGGGCATTCAGTGCAACACCCGTTCGGGTAACCAGACCTTCCTGGAATCCACCGTGGTTCTGGCGGTGGGCGCCCGCTTCAATGACCGCCACACCGGCGCCATGGACGTTTATAAGGGCCAGCGCCAGTTTATTCATGTTGATGTCGATCCGGCTCAGCTCGGGAAAAACGTCATGCCCACCCTGGGAATCTGCGCGGACGCCAAGTTGACCCTGCAGGCGATTCTCAAGGAAATCGATCGCCGGAGCCTTTCGGGCAAATCTTCGGATTGGTCCACGAAAGATCCCGGAAATCAGAAGCGGGCTGGAACGTAAGACCGATTATGATGAAGCGCCCATCAAGCCGCAGCGCGTGTTCAAGGAAATCAACGAATACTTCGACGAAGAAACCGTGTTCGTCACCTGCATCGGCCTGAACCAGATCTGGTCCGGCCAGCTACAGAAGATTTCCAAGCCCCGGCATTATCTGGATTGCGGCGGCGCCGGTCCCCTGGGCTGGGATCTTCCCGCCTCTATCGGCGCCAAGGTCGCGCGTCCCGATAAGCAGATCGTGACCGTGGTTGGCGATTACGGCTTCCAGTTCTGCATGGAAGAACTGCCCGTTGCGGTTATGTACAAGATCCCCTTTGTGTGCGTGGTTCTGAACAACGGGTACCTCGGGCTGATCAGACAGGCCGAGAAATACAACTACGACATGAATTTTGAAGTCAGCATCACCTACGACAGCCTGAATACGGACATGGATCTGGAACTCGCGCAGCGCGCGGCGGCCAGCCAGCGCATGGGCGGCGGCGCCGAAGGCGGAGCGCCCATGATCACCGAGCCGGAAAACCAGGGACGTGGTTTCGACTTCGTGAAATTCGCCGACGCCTGCGGCGCCAAGGGTGAACGGGTCACCGACCCCGGCGACATCAAGGCGGCCTTCAAACGGGCTGTTGACTCCGGCGTTCCCTACGTCGTAGAAATAATACTGGAGCGCGAAACGGATTGTTCGATGGGCATGGCCATCGACAAAATCAGGGAATTCGAATAATTTTTGCAAACACGATATATCAAAGGAGCGCTAATCATGTCAGAGCTTGTAGATAGAGCTTCGGCTATTCTCAAAGAATTCAAGGGCGATACCTACGCCTTCGGCAGCGGCATCCTCCCCGAGGTCGCCGGAAAATTCACCGCCGAATTGGGCAAGAAGGCCATGTTCGTCGGGCCGCTCAACTTTGAATGGTTTCAGCCCATCAAGGAAACCATTTTCAAGTCATTGAAAGACGCCGGTGTGGAAATCATCGACGTGGTGCAGTCGGCCGGCCCCAACGCACCCTTTGTGGACGTGTACCGCATTCACAGCCACATCATGCACAAGAAACCGGACGTTCTGGTGGTGGCGGACGGCGGTTCGGGCATCGACGCGGTCAAGGCGGCGGCGACGCTGGCCACGCTCGGCGATATCCAGCCGGAAATCGACCCCTACTTCGGAGTCGGCCAAGTCACCAAGGTGTGCCAGTCCTCGGGCCGCAAGATCATGCCCGTGGTGGCGATCATGCTGGCCGCCAGCTCCGGCGCGCACCTGACCAAATACTCCAACATCACCGACCCCATCGCGGGACAGAAGAAGCTGATCGTGGACGAAGCCATCATTCCGCCGCGCTGCATCTTCGATTACGACGTCACCACCTCCCAGCCCATGAGTCTCACCCTGGACGGCGGGCTCGACGGCATCGCCCACTGCCTGGAAGTGTACTTCGGCGCTCCGGCGGCCGCCAAGAACAAGGCCAAGGACGTGGCCGAGGTGGGGCTGGAGATCATCATTCAGGGCCTTACCAAGGTCAAGGAAAATCCCCGCGACAAGGAAGCCCGCACCCTGTTGGGATTGGGCACCGATCTCGGCGGCTACGCCATCATGATCGGCGGCACCTCCGGCGCGCACCTCACCAGCTTCTCGCTGGTGGACGTGCTCAGCCACGGCCGCGCCTGCGCCCTGATGAACCCCTATTACACCATCTTCTTCGCTCCGGCCATCGAGGAGCAGCTTCGGGTAATCGGCTCCATCTACAAAAAGTACGGCTACATCGAGCAGGACATCGACTCCTTGTCCGGCCGGGAACTGGGCATGGCTGTCGCCCAGGGCATGATCAATTTCAGCAAGTTCCTGGAATTCCCCATCTGCCTGGAGGAGGTTCCCGGAGTCACCGCCCAGCATATCGAACGCTGCCTGGTGGCCGCGAAGAATCCCCAGTTGGACATGAAGCTCCGCAACATGCCCGTTTCGCTGCATGCGGGTCTGGTGGACGAATACATGCGCCCCATTCTTGAAGCCGCGTGGGGCGGAGACGTCAATAAAATCAAAAACATGTAACGATCAAGCGACCCCGGGGCCGGCCCCGGGGTTTTGCTTGTTTATACCGGAAAATGTGTTACCATGAGCGGTAACAAGCCCGCTTTACTCAAGCCAGCCAACTGAATTTCAAAGATGAAAAAAAGGCGTGTCGTGATGCGCCTGTTCCGGTGACTACGTATGGAAATAGAACTGTTATACGGACGCGACGGCGTCAAGATCGATCTCCCGGATGACATCAAGCCCACGATCATCCGCAAAAAGCCCATGAAACCACTCGAAAACCCGACCGCCGCAGTGCTGGAAGCCTTTGAAAAGCCGGTCGAATCCCCCTCCCTTTCCGAACTGGCGCGCGGCAAGAAAACCGCCTGTATTCTGATTTGCGACATAACCCGGCCCGTGCCCAACGGCGTCATACTGCCGCCGCTGATCGAAACGCTTACCAAGGCGGGCATAGCCAGGGACAACATCACGATCGTGGTGGCCACGGGGTTGCACCGCCCCAACGAAGGCGAAGAGCTTCGGGAAGTGGTCGGATCGGACGAGGTTTTCGAATCCATTCGCGTGGAAAACCATTTCGCCCGCGATCGCGACGCGCACGTGGATCTGGGGAGCACGGCACGGGGAACGCCGGTGGTTATCGACCGCAGGTTCGTGGAAGCCGACCTCAAGATCGTGACCGGCCTGGTGGAGCCGCACTTCATGGCGGGCTACTCCGGCGGCCGCAAGGTGGTCGCGCCGGGCATCGCCTATCAGGACACCATCCTCCACTTCCACCGATACGATTTCATGGAGCATTGCCGGTCGACCAACTGCATCATCGAAGGCAACCCGCTACATAACGAACAGGCCGAGATCGTTCGCAAGATCGGCGGCGTGGTCTCGGTCAACGTGGTCATCGACGATGAACGCCGGATCGGATTCGTCAATTTCGGCGAGGTCGATTCCAGCCATCTGGACGCGGTCGATTTCATGCGGCCTCACGCCGAAGTCTACCTGCCGCGCAAGTTCAAGACCGTGGTGACTTCCAGCGCCGGCTACCCCCTGGACAAGACCTACTACCAGACCGTCAAAGGCATGGTCGGCGTGCGGGAGATACTGGAACCCGGCGGCGATATCATCATCGCCAGCGAATGTTCCGAAGGCATGGGAAGCTCCGAATTCGTGGAGGCCCAGCGTCTGTTGTGCCGGACGGGCTTGGACGAGTTCATGAAGATCCTGCGGACCAGGGACAAAGCCCGCATCGACGAGTGGCAGGCCGAAATGCTCATGCGCCCGTTGCGCGTGGGATCGGTTCATCTTTACAGCAAGGGATTGAGCGAGGAAGACCTGAAGGATGTTTTCGTGCATCCGACGACCTCGCTGCGCGAAACGATCATCGAGTGTGTGAAAAAACACGGGGACAAGGAAATCGCCGTGGTTCCCGAAGGCCCGTATGTAATTCCCCTGACGCGCCAACCCTGATTGCCGGGCGCGTCCCAAAGCCCCTTTATACGAGGTAGATACTTATGGAACGGCAGGAACTGATCGCCAAACTGAAGGAAATCGTTGACGGGGAATACGTGCTTTCCTCGGAAATGGATCTCGTTCTTTACGGATATGACGCCTCCCTGGAAAAAGGGAAACCGGACGTGGTCGTGCTTCCCCAATCCACGGAAGAAGTGGCGAAAGTCGTGACGCTCGCCCACAAGGAAAAAATCCCGGTGGTCGCGCGCGGTTCGGGAACCAACCTGAGCGGCGGAACGATTCCCGCCAAGGGCGGCATCGTCATTCATTTTTCCCGCATGAACAATGTCCTGGAAGTCGACCTCCCCAACCGGACGGTCACCGTGCAGCCGGGCGTGATAACGCTCGACTTGCAGACCATGCTGCTCGCCAAGGGCTTTGTCTACGCGCCCGACCCGGCCAGCCAGAAGACATCCTCGCTGGGCGGTAACTTCGGGGAAAACGCGGGCGGCCCCCACTGCCTGAAATACGGCGTCACCACCAATCACGTGCTCGGCGCGGAAGTGGTTCTCAACGACGGAACCGTGGTCTGGACCGGCGGCAAATCCCAGGATAATCCGGGCTACGACCTGACCGGCATACTGGTTGGAAGCGAGGGAACCCTGGGGATCGTGACCAGGATACTCCTGAAGATCATCCGCGCGCCCGAAGCGGTCAAAACCATGCTGGCCATTTACGACGCCATCGAGGACGCCGGGAACACGGTTTCGGCCATCATCGCCGAAGGCATCATCCCGGCTACCCTGGAAATGATGGACAACATGGTCATCCAGGCGGTCGAAGACTCCGTGCAGGCCGGTTACCCGCGCGACGCGGCGGCCGTGCTGATCATCGAACTGGACGGCATGGCCGACGGCATGGAACGGCAGGCCACGAAAATTATGGAAACCTGCAAACGCCATAACGTGCGGGAAGTCAGGCTGGCCAAGAGCGATCAGGAACGGGCCGAACTGTGGGCCGGCCGCAAGGGCGCCTTTGGAGCGGTTTCCCGTCTGCGTCCGAGCTACATGGTCTGCGACGGCACGGTTCCCCGCACCAAGCTGCCGGAAGTTCTCAGCCGGGTTCTTGAAATCGGAAAGAAGTACGAACTGCCCATCGGCAACGTGTTTCACGCCGGGGACGGAAACCTCCATCCCCTTATCCTGTTTGATGAACGAGACGAGGAAGAAACTCGGCGGGTGCACAAAGCCGCCAGCGAAATACTGAAGGTCTGCGCCGACGTGGGCGGAACCATCAGCGGCGAGCATGGAATCGGGCTGGAAAAGCTCAAGGAAATGCTGTTCATCTTCACCGAAAAAGATATCGAAATGATGCGCCACATCAAACACGCGTTCGATCCGGACAACATATGGAATCCCGGAAAAGTCATACCCGAAACGACAGTGATGCAATAACTCGTACAGCGAAGGCGTTGTATGACTAAAGAGCAGGAGTTGCGCAAGTGGCTAAGCTGGATGAACAACTGAAGACCTTTGCCGGAATCGTGGGCGACGCGCATGTGATGACCGACGCGCAAAGCCTGTCCAAATATTCAGTGGACGGCGTGACTCCCAAAGCGGTGATCGCCCCCGCCGACATCGACCAGATGTCCGAAGTGGTCCGTTACGCCTATCAGCAGAGTATTCGCATCGCTCCTTACGGGAGCGGTTCCAAGATGAGTCTGGGCTATCCGCCCAAATCCCTGGATATGGTGATTCTCACCACCCGGCTCAATCATATGGTGGATGTGGACTCCGCCAACCTGACCGTCACCATGCAGGCCGGGGTGGGATTCAAGGAATCCCAGGCCATGCTTTCCATGCAGGAAAACCGTTGTTATCTGCCGCTGGACGATCCGGAAACCGAATCCGACCGCGTCGTCTGCTCCGAAAGAGCCAACATCGGAGCGTTCGTGCCGTTTGACCCCATGTTCTCCGATTCGGCGACCATCGGCGGCATTCTGGCCACCAATTCCAACCGGCCCCCGGCGGCTGCTCTATGGAATGCCCCGCGACCTGGCGCTGGGCGTGCGTTTCGTGGCCCCGAACGGCGATATCATCGGAGCGGGCGGCAAAACCGTGAAAAACGTTTCCGGCTACGACATGTCAAAGCTCATGATCGGCTCCATGGGAACCCTGGGCGTTATCTGCGACATGACCGTCAGGCTGCTGCCGCTGCCCGAACGCCTGGAAACGCTGCTGGTGTCCTTCAATTCCCTGCACGACGTTTTCTCCTACGTGGACCGCGTGTTCGAAACCACGCTGCTTCCGGCGGCCGTTGAAGTGATGAACGGCGCCCTGTGCCGGGGACTGTCCTTTCGCAGGTATGGAAGTTTGAAAACGAACCCTTTATCGCCGCGTTCGCGTTGGAAGGGGTCGATGAAAGTGTCATGCGTCTGCGCAAGGACCTGCTGGAACTGGCCAAGGGGCTGAACGCCAAGGAAAACGCCTGCCTGGAAGACAACGATCACGGGACGTTCTGGAGCGCCGTCAGCAACGCCATTTCCACAGATCGCCCAGCAAAGCCCCGGACTCATTTCCTTGCAACTGAATTATCCTCTTTCGCAACGGACGGCGGTGGCCGAACTGGCGGAAAAAGAATTCGCGCCCCTCGGGTACCGACTATACCTTGTTGTCGCATACGGGCAACGGAATCAGCCTGATCAACCTTCCGGTCAATGCGGACGACGCCAAGAAGGCCGTGGCGAGCGTCAACGGTCTCTTTGCCGAAATCAAAAAGATATCCGGCAACATGGTGGTTTTGCGCTGTTCCACGGCGTTGAAATCCGATCTGCCCGTATGGGGACAGTCCGGCGCCGACCTGACGGTCATGAAACGTATCAAATCGGAAGTCGATCCCAAGGGGCTCATGAATCCGGGGCGTTTCGTCGTCTGAATGGAGCGTTAAAATTCTCGATTTTAAATATGAGGTAAATCTTTATGAATCTCGCGCAACTGCGTAAGCTTTCCTATGAAGAAGTCGCCAAATGCACGCGATGCGGTTTCTGCATACCCAATTGCCCCATCTATCTGGTGGAACGCAAGGAATCATCCACGCCTCGAGGTCGGAACGCCATCACCCGCGCGGTAATCGAAGAGCGGCTGGAATGGAGCCCGGAAGCCGAAAAATCCGTTTTCACCTGCCTGGGATGCGGAGCGTGCACCGCCGCCTGCTTCCCCAAGATCAAAACCAAGGAACTGGTGTTTCGGGACCGTGAATGTCTGGTGGGCGAGGGATTGTATCCCAAAATAGCCGACCGGGTGGTCGAGTTCCTGGATGAAAACCATAACATATCCGACGACGATAACGAAGAACGCGGCGAATGGCGGGATTATCTCAAGGACCTGCCCGAACACGCCTTTGAAAAGGAACGCGCGGACGTCATCTTTTTCGTGGGCTGCGTGGCTTCCTTTTACCCCATGGCCCAGAAGATTCCCGTTAACATGGCTCGCATCATGGAAAAGGCCGAGATCGACTTCACCATCCTGGGCGGCGAGGAATGGTGCTGCGGCTTTCCGCTGATCGGCGCGGGCATGCCCGACAAAATCAAGGCGCTGATGGACCATAACCTGGAAGCCGTGGAACGGATCGGCGCCAAGAAGATCGTCTTCACCTGCCCGTCCTGCTATCACACATGGAAACACCTCTATAAACCGGACGTGGAAATGTATCACGCCAGCCAGATGGTGAACCAGATGATCAAGGACAAGCAGATCTCGCTCAAGGAGATCAAGGCCAAGGTCACCTATCACGACCCCTGCGATCTGGGCCGGAACAGCGGCGTTTTCGAAGAGCCGCGTGAAGCCCTGAAGGCCATCCCGGGGATCGAACTGGTGGAACTGCCCCACAACCGCCAGCTCTCCATGTGCTGCGGCGGCGGCGGAAACCTGGAAATGGTCAACGCGGACCTGGCCGGAAAGGTGGCGCAGATGAAAATCGATGAAATCCTGAGCACCGGCGCGGACATGGTAGTTTCTTCCTGCCAGCAGTGCTTGCGGACGATTTCAACCAGGGCCCGCAAACAGAACGTGGATTTAAAGGTGAAAGACCTTACCGAATTGATCGCGGAAGCAATGTCCTGAACGGCCTCGGCGCTTCCCGGGGCCTCGCGGGTCTCGGGGAGCGCGCTTCTTTTCTCTTCCCGTAACCGCCGCTCTCACTCCTGAACAATACTCTCCCGCAAGGCCTTGGCGCTGGGCACGGGAATCGACAGCGACACATCCTTTTCCGGATTGTACATGAAGCGGTAGGAAGCGCCCAAGTTCCCCTGCTTGCTCATTGCGTCCCATCCGCCGACAAAATAGGGGCACTCGTCGTTGAAGCACACGTACATGTATTCCACGTCCCAGGTGCTGTAGGGCGAATCGGGCATCATCCACTTTTTCATTCGTTCCCCGCAATAAGGACATCGGAGCGTATGCTTGATTTCCTTTTTGCGTTCTTCCACCGCTGAACGGTCCGGTCCATCGGGTTCCTCGGCATCGATTTCCGGACGCTCCCCGGCCGACCCGCCTTTCTTGTCGGCGTACACCGCGTAAACCGGATCGCTGGGGATCCCCAGGTGAGCGTACTTGTCGTCCTTGGGGCGCGGTTTTCCTCGCGAAGCAAACACTTTTTGCGCTTCGAATCCGCCCGCGGACTCGAAGAACTGCTCCACCAGGATGATCCGCTCCTCCTCGCTCGCCCACTTCCATACGTTCACCGCCTTGGGCGGGAAAAAGCGGTTGGAGAAAATCACCAGAAAAAGCCCTCCGGGTTTGAGCACGCGTTCGACTTCCTTGAAAAGCCGAACCGGATCGGTCAGGTAATCCACGGAAACCACGTTCAGAACCACGTCAAAACTTTCGTCGGGAAACGGCAGACGCGGGTCGGCGTTGACATCATGCAGGATATACTCGCCCAGGGCTTTGTTTTCGACCAATTCCCGTTCGTTGAGCCCCAGCCCCACGACCTTGGACGCCTTGAGACCTTCGGGCAGGTGGGAATCCCAGCTTGCCATGAGATCGAGAATGGCCGGATGTTCTTCCACGATCAACGAGCCGATGACGTGCCGGACCGTCGCCAACGCCCTTGAATCCATGTGGGGCACAAAGCGGTCGAGATCGTAAAATTCCCGGTCGTCCGATTCATTCGAACGTTTGAAATCGTCTTTTCCGAAAACCATCCGCGCCTTGAGGGTCTGTTCATGCGTTCCGTTCGATGCGCTCTTTCTCATCTCACTTTTCATCATCGAATCCTTTCTCGCGTTCCGAAAGCAGCGTTATTTCCTTGATCTGTAGCTACAATCATTTTAAACATCATTTCGCGAGGTTAAAGAGCGGATCATATAGGGGATTGTCGTGAAAGGGGCTTCGTTCCTGGGGTATCACGCCGACGAATTCAGTGGAGGTACGTCCGTGTGTGGATAGTTGTTATCTACGGATTCCCCGGTCGAGCCGGAAATGATGATGGTCCGGACTTCAATGAGGTCGGGGGCTAGTCAACGGGCTTTTCCTTCATGACGCCCTCTTCGATAATGATGTAATCGTTCGGTTCCATGAAAATGGACTGGCCGGAATTGAGGAGCGTAAGCTTGCAGCCGGTGTCGCAAAACCCGTACATGGTCGAATCGTCCATTATTGTACCCTGGAGTTTTTCTCCGCCGGAATCGATCTCATAATCATAGGGGTACGAATCGTCGTTTTCGAACGTGCCGGCAAACGAAGCTTGGGCTGCAAACAGGCATACGATGATCGCCGCGCTGCAAAAAAATGTTCTCAACATAGTCACGCTCCTTGAAAAATAACCCAGGGCCTCCGGGTGGCGTCCGCAAGGTATTTTTTCGGGAGGGAAGGCCCCTCCCCGTTCACTTGATTCCCGCGCCGGGGCATGATCCCCGACGCCGGAAAGGTATATGTCAGGCCAGGTGGTCGCTCACTTCCGCCGCGCCCGAGCTTCCCATTATCTCCTTGGCTTTTTCGAGATCAGGCTGACTGCCGTGCGCGATGATCAGGAATTTGTCGGCCTTCAGCGCGCTTTCATATTTCACGATGCTGTCCTTGGGTATTCCGATGCTGAAGAGGCCCGCGCCCAGCGCGCTCAAACCGCCGACCACGGCAGCGCTCTCAAGGGCGCCCAGGACCCAGCCCACGACCGGCCCCAGAGCCACGATCTGACCGACGCCCGGAACCAGGAAAAAAGCCGACCCGAACAGCAAGCCCCACAAGCCGCCCCAAAACGCGCCCAGCTTGCCCCAGTACTTCACCCGGTCGCCAGTGTTGTAATAGCCCACGACCTGTTCTTCGGTGTGATAGTCCTTGCCGACGATCGACAGCTTTTTCATGTCAAATCCGGCTTTTTGCATCTGCTTAATGGCTTGCTCCGCTTCGGTGTGGGTGTTGAAAATCGCGACGGCGGCGTTTTCCTTGGCCATGCTCAGTCTCCTTATCGCGGCAATTGCGCCGCCTGAAAGTTAGTAGGTCCCAATGGGCGTTAATCTTCGATAAATCCGTATTGATCGATAAAATCCACGATCCTGTCCCAGGGGTTCAGATACGGGTCGTCCGACGGCAGTTCGTCGCCGAGACGCTGCAATTCGTTGAACGGCCCCTTGGTGTCGTAATCGATCAGGTTGTTCAGTTGATCCGTCTGGCAGGCGGAAGGATGTAATTTTATCCTTTTCCGATTTCTGTTCTCCAGGAAAGCGATTGAGAAATCGGACGCCACGTACGCGTTGAGTTCATGGGGAAATCCTATTTTTTGGAATGAAATCCCCTTCTTCTTGATTTCGCCGTAGTCGTTGTCCACGTTCAGGATGGAGCCGTTGTACAGCAGCCACGTCTCGTTGGAAGGATCGTCCACCTTGAGCGTCAGATCCTTTATCTTGAGCGAACAAAACGTAATCTCCTTTTCCCCCGCGGCGCCGACCCCGCAGATCAGCAGAACGGCCAGCGCTACCAACAGAGACTTTACCAGCGTATGCGACATGCTTGACTCCATTAATTCTTTTTTGTGTCTTTTATAGTAACATAAAAATAGGTTTGAGTTGTGGCTGTTCCCGCGAATGGACCTTGACCGGCCGATTCTCTTTACATCGTCCGGAGCCCGCCACAACTTTACCGAAACCGGCCGTCTTCCGTTATTTTTCCGGCGCGAAGAGAAGCAATCGCCTTTATAATGAATGACGAGCGCTCGATGATGGTTATTGTCGGAAAAAGGGCGCGGTTATAACCGTAATCACGTCGGAAAGGGAGTGAACATGGATAAAAACTGGTTTTATAACGACTTTGAAGTGAAGGAAGGTCTCAAACCGGGCGCGAAACATTTTCAATATTTTTTCGTCGTTTCCGAAAAAGGACAAAAGAAATGCAATTACTGCGTGTGGATCACCGATGACGGGCTCTCCGGATTCGCCGAAGGAAACGACTATCCCGCGCTTGCGGCTTCACACCATGAAGAATGGAGCGGATGGGTCAAGAATAAAATAGATGCTCGGGATTTCAGGAACCGGGTTTTGAAGTACGGGCAATCCGGCAAGGAAGAGATCGATCTTTCCGCCATGGAGAAAAAACTGTCCCTGGATTAAGCGGACAGGCGGTTTTCATCTTTTGAGAACCCAGCGCGTGAAAAAGAAAACCGACAAAGAGTGGGGGGATCTTTGCCGGTTTAAAGGGGTAAGGATAAAAAGAGGCACTTCATAATTATAGACCGATAAGCCCGCCGGAAGGATTAACGCGTATATCGGATCGTCCCCTGATTTTTATAAAGAGCTACCTGCGCCGGAACAGCCTCCGCCACCATGATCTGTCGGCCTCCTTCCAGGCTTCCTGCAATTTGTCCGCGTAAAATCTCCGCTCCTCCGCCATTTCATCCTTCAGCTCATCAACCCACAGCCGGTACTGCTCCACCTGCTTGGATTGTTCCTGGATCATCAGGAGCAGACTTTCCTTTTTTTTCCTGAGCGCCAGCAGCCGGTCGCGATATTCCCTGGCGTGAAGAATCGCGCGTTTGCCTTTCATCAAGGCGCCCCGCAACTGCCCGGTTCGCTCCCGGACCTTCAACTTCAGATTTTCGATATCGTTCTCATATTGAGCGCAACGCTGGGACAATGTGTCAATCCCGGACTTCAGTCTTTTATTCTCTTCGACCAGCGCCTTGTATCGTTCAATATCTATGGTGATGACCTCCTTATTTTTTTTCATCAACCGAGCGGCCGAATAATCGCGAAGCGCTTTATTATCCCTGGGTATCTCGTTCATAGGTCGGCTCGGGCTTCTGCTTTCTCCGGCTGTTCGGAATGGGGGAAACGACGCGTGGCGCGCCTTTGTTCACTATACAGGAAAGAGTGGTCAAGGCGCCTCAAATTTTGTATGCGGTCGATTTTATGTGCCGATTTCAAGAATTATGGTAACCGCGGTATTGAAAAATTTGTTATGATCGCCCCGACGACTTCAGCCGTCTTCCCGAAGCGAATTCGGGATTTTCAAGGCCTGCGCCGTTTCAGATCAGCGGGTAGCGGCCAATCGATTTTAATGAATAAGAACCTTCGCGGTTCAGCGAACACTCATGAGGCGCCGGCTATGAAAAAAGAGATCTTCCGCGAATACGACATCCGGGGCGTGGTCAATCGGGATTTCGACCTGCGGGATGTGGAGTTGTTGGGTCAGGGTTTTGGAACCTACTTGAGCCGTCATGGCGGCCGGACAGCGGCGATCGGCAGGGATTGTAGGCTTAGCTCGCCGGACATCAGAGACGCCCTGGTGGAAGGCCTTACGCGGGCGGGGATCAAAATATTCGATATTGGGGTCTGCCCCACCCCGCTCCTCTATTTCGCGTTGCGCCATCTGAAAACAGATGGCGGCGTGATGATTACCGCCAGCCACAACCCGCCGGAATATAACGGCTTCAAGGTCTGTCTGGGGCCGGACACCATATTTGGCGAGGAAATCCAGCGTCTGAGAGAATTGATCGAAAGCGGTGACTTCACCACCGGGGGCGGTTCCGTTGAAACCTACGATGTGGTTACCCCCTACAGCGACTACCTGACCCGCGTTATCAAGCTGCGACGGCCCATGCGCGTAGCCGTTGACGCGGGAAACGGAACGGGCGGCGTGTGGTCCGTCCCGATCCTCGAAAAACTGGGCTGCCGGGTGGAACCGCTGTTCATTGAAATGGACGGGACGTTTCCCAATCACGAACCCGATCCCACCATACCGAAAAATATGGCCTCCCTGCGCCGGGCGGTCATCGATCAAGGGCTTGAACTGGGAATCGCCTTTGACGGCGACGCCGACCGTTTGGGCGTGGTGGATGAAAAGGGCCGCATGATTTACGGCGACATGCTGCTGATCATTTTCGCTCGCGAAATTCTCAAGGAAAACCCGGGCGCCAAAATCATCGGCGAAGTGAAATGCTCTCACCTGCTGTATGAAGACATCGCCTCCCACGGCGGACAACCCATCATGTCGCGCACCGGCCATTCGATCATGAAAAAAAGGCTGAAAGATGAACAGGCGCTGCTTGCCGGCGAAATGAGCGGCCACTTTTTCTTCAGCCACCGCTTTCTCGGTTTCGATGACGGCCTGTACGCCGCCTGCCGCTTGCTGGAAATCGTATCCGCAAGCGACGAGCCTGTTTCGAAACTCATCGCAGACCTGCCGCCCATCTATAACACGCCGGAAATACGGGTGGATTGTCCCGAGGACCGGAAATTCAAGCTGGTGGAATACGTCAAGAACGAACTCAAAAAGGACTATCGCGTCATCGATATCGACGGCGTGCGGGTGGAGTTCCCCGACGGATGGGGATTGTTGCGGGCTTCCAATACCAGCCCCATGCTGGTATTGCGCTTTGAAGCGCAGAGCGAGGAGCGGCTCGAGGAAATCCGGGCGCTGGTGGAAGGTTGTCTGGAACGGGCGAAAACCCAGGCGTGAAGCCCGATCCGGTCCAATTCATTGAAAATCGTAAGAAAATGACCATACCTAAAGAATAAATACGAACAGGATGGGGATCGTCCTGGAAAAATACGAGGTGGGTCATGAGCGCAAAAGCGAACGAACTGGCCAAGCGGGTACGTGGTTTCACCAATGATGTGTATTCATTCGTGGAAAAAATTTCCAAGGATGATTGGAAAAAGAAATGCTCTGAAGATTGGAGCGTGGGCGTCACCGCGCGTCACATCGGCGCCGGCCATTTCGATACTGTCGACCTGACCGGAATGATCGTCAACGAGAAGAAGCTTCCGGAGATTACCGAGGAACAGATCGTCGAGATGGCCAACCAACACGCCCGCGAACACGCCGACTGCACAAAGGATGAGGTGTTGGATATCCTGAAAACCAAGGGCGGCGAAATGGCGGATTTCGTGGCCGGGCTCTCCGACGAGGAACTCGAACGGTCCGCCTACTTCAGCGTCATGAACACGGACCTCACCGCGCGACAGTGGGTGGAAGCCGTGATTCTTCAGTCCGCGAACGAACATTTCGACAGTATTAAAAAGGCGGTGAAGAGCTGACAGGACGGAGAAAAAGCATTTGCGGGGGAATCTCTTCCCCCGCGCCCCCTGTAAGCGATTTCTCGCCGCGCTCGAAATGAAGGCAAGTTCCGCTATGCGTCATGCCCCGGTCAAACCGGGCAATGGCGAAATGGCTGTCCGGGCCATCTTTCGATTCTCCGTGTCGGCGCCTTTCCCGGAAGTCTTTCCATTGGTCATCTCGTAGGGGCGATTCGCGAATCGCCCCTGTCCTGTAATCCCCTCGCAATACTTACTTCTCCCCGGCTTTCACCTTGACTTTCACCTTTTATACACCTATGCTCGGAAATGGACTCAACAAGACCGCAAGACCGGTCCGACGCTCACGGGGAAACGCCGTCGGCGTACGGGAGGCGCCATGAACCTTACCCCTGCCCAACAGCGGGTGTACGACTTTATCCGCAATTTTGTCGCGGTCCACGGGCATGCCCCATCCTACGAGGAAATCCGGCGGACCTTGGGCTTTAAATCGCTCAACGCCGTCTCCAAGCACCTGAAACGGCTGGAAGAGCGGGGCCACCTGAAAAGCCCCTGGAACAACCGCAAACGGGCCATTGAACTGCTGCCTCTCCACACCACGGCTGCCGCTTCTTCCATTCCTTTTCTGGGAACCGTCGCCGCGGGCACGCCCATCGAAGCCGTGGAGGCGCCGGAATCCATCGAGGTTCCGGAAAGTTTTCTGCGAAACGGCCGAAACTTCGCACTGCGTGTACAGGGCGATTCCATGATCGAGGAAGGTATCCGCGAAAACGACATTATCATCATCAGCCGGCAGCCTCGCGCGGACAACGGCCAGACCGTGGTGGCCCTGATCCGGGGAGAGGCCACGGTCAAAAAGTTTTACCAGCATGGCGCGGAAGTGGAACTGCGGCCCGCCAACAGCGCCATGGAATCCCTGCGGTTCCCCGCCGAGGAAGTGGAAATCATCGGCGTGGTGGTGGGGCTGCTTCGCCACTACCGTTAGTCGGCGCGATCGGCGGAATCATGGAACGACGTATCACTCATCTGAACATACCCGATTTTTACGCCACGCTGGAAGAACTCCGCCGGCCGGAGCTGAAAAAACGTCCCCTGGCGCTGGCGGAACCTCGGCCTCGGGCGGTCCTGCAGGCGGTCAACGCATTGGCCCGAAGCGAAGGGCTGCGCGCGGGCATGCCGCTGGCCGCCGCTCGGCGCTCCTGCCGGCTGCTTCAAATCGTCCCCCCGGACTATCGGTTTTACGGCGAACAACATCAGGAAATCCTGTCCGCGCTCAACTTTTTTTCGCCCCTGGTGGAAGGAACCACGCTGGGCCACTATTTCGTCGACATCACCGGCACCCGCAGACTCTGGGGACCCGCCACCGACACGGCCTACCGCATGGAAAAAGAACTCGCCGAACGGCGAAGCCTCCTGGCCGGCGCCGGTCTGGCGCACAACAAGCTGGTGAGCCAGGTGGCTGCTCGTATCATCCGGCCCGGCGACTTGAATTTCGTGTTTCCCGGAGCGGAAGCCTCCTTCATGGCGCCGCTTCCCGTGCGGACGCTGCCGGGCATAGGGTCCAAGACATCATCCCTTTTGTATGAATTCAACATCCAACGCATGGGCGAGCTGGCGGACCTGCCCGAAAATTCCCTGTTCGGCGTGTTCGGGCGACAGGGGCGGCGGCTGATCGAACTCGCCCGAGGTTTCGACCCCACGCCCGTGGTCCCTTCCCGGAAGGCGTCGGGGATATCGTCGCGGCGCATGCTGGATCACGACGAAATCGACCGCGACCGGCTGGAGGCGACCCTGCTGACCCTGGTGGAGGAAGCGGCGTGGAACCTGCGGCGGCTCAACCGGCAGGCTCTGACCGTTTCCCTCGAACTACGCTACGCCGACGGCGTGACCGCTCGAAACCGGAAAGCCTTCCCCACCTCTGTTTCCAATGATGATCGCGGACTTTTCCGCGTGGCGCGAGCGATTTTCAGGCAGCTTTTTACTCGCCGGGTCGCGGTACGCCGCATAACCCTGGAGCTGGAAAAGCTGGTCATGCCTTCCCGCCAGATACCGCTTTTCGCGGAGGACGGCCGGGATGAACGGCTCCAGTCCGCGCTCGACCAGATCCGAACCCGGTTCGGAAATACCGCCGTGGCCTGGGGGCCGACCGTTCCGGCGGAGCCTGAAAAACCGGCGGACCGGGCGACGCTGGCGGCGTAGAGCCGTGGACACGGAGAAAGACGCGCGATGTTCGCCCACCTGCATGTTCATTCCTATTATTCCCTGATGCGGGGAACCGCTTCCCTGGAGACGCTGTGCCAAACGGCGGTCAAGGCCGGATTCGACCGGCTGGCGCTGACCGACACCAACGGCATGTACGGGTTGATCAATTTTCTCGCCACGGCCAGAGAACACCACCTCAAACCCATCGTGGGCGCGTTTCTGGACAACAATTCGGAACAGGCGGTCCTGCTCGCCAAAACCCCGCTGGGATACGAAATCATTTCCGAACTCATCACCGCCCGACACCTCAACTCGGATTTCACCCTGGCCAAATATTTCCCGGACGGGCGCGGCCAGGTGGCGGTTCTCGCTTCCGACGCCCGGCTCTTAAGCGACCTGAACGGCCGGGCGGACCGCTACGTGGAAGTGGTTCCCGGCCCAAAAGCGCGGGCCGCCCTGCGTGTGGCGGCGGAACTGAACATACCACCCGTGGCATCTAACGCCGTCTATCTCGCCGCACCGGAAGAATATCCGCTCCACCGGCTCCTGCGGGCCATTGACCTCAATCAAACCCTGAGCGTCCTGCCGCCGGAAGGAGTCGTGGACTCGGCGCGTTGGCTAAAAACGGCCCGTGAAATGGAACTCGTCCTGCCCAACTGCCCCGAAGCGCTCACCAACGCGACCCGACTGGCCGGGGAACTCCACACGGAGTGGCGATCCGGCGCCATCGTGTTTCCGCGCTACCGGGACGAGGAACGCGATCATCTCCATATCCTCCAGGAACGCTGCCGCCGGGGAATCGCCTGGCGGTACGGCGAAACCAACCAGGCCGTCGAAACCCGCCTGAAAAAAGAAATGGAGCTGATACGGGAAAAGAACTACGTGGATTATTTCCTGACGGTCGCGGACATTGTCGCGCGGCGGCGTTTCACCTGCGGCCGGGGAAGCGCCGCCGCCAGTCTGGTGAGCTATCTGTTGGGAATCACCCACGTGGACCCCATCAAGCACAACCTTTTTTTCGAACGCTTCCTCAACACCGGCCGGAAGGACCCGCCGGACATTGACGTGGATTTCGCCTGGGACGAACGCGACCGGCTGATCGAGGAGGTCGTGGAGGAATACGGTCCCGAACGGTTCGGCATGGTGGCCAACCATGTGGGGTTCCGCGCCCGGGCGGCGACACGGGAAGTGGCCAAGGTGTACGGGATTCCTCCGGCGGAAATCAAGGAAGTGACCCGCCGCATGACCTTTCTGGGGCGGCCTCGCGGCATGAGCGGCAAGCTGGAAAACCATCCCAAATTCCACGGATTCCATCTGGACCCGCCGTGGCCGGAGATCATCGAACTGGCCGAGCGGCTGGAAGGCTTTCCCCGCCATATTTCGGTTCACTGCGGAGGCATGGTGCTGGTTCCGGACCGGGTGTCACGCTATGTCCCGGTCCAGATGGCTCCCAAGGGGGTCCGCGTCATCCAGTGGGAAAAGGATCAGACCGAGGACGGAGGGCTGGTCAAGATAGACATCCTGGGAAACCGCAGCCTGGCGGTGATCCGCGACGCCCTGGCCATGGTGGAAAAAAACACCGGCAGACGGATACCCTACGAAAACCTGAATCCCGTGGACGACGAGCGAGCGATCCGGATTTTCCATTCGGCGCAAACCATGGGGATCTTTTACTTCGAAAGCCCGGCCACCCGGCAAACGCTCACCAAGGTGGCCTCCCGCATCGGGTGGGAAGACTATCGACGCATGGACCACTTTCACCTCAACGTGGTGGTCACCTCCATCATCAGGCCGGCGTCCAATCAAAGCATCAACACCTGGGTGTCCAGACTTCACGGGGAACCGTGGGAGCCGCCCCACCCGCTGTTGCGGCCGGTTCTGGAAGAAACCATGGGAGTCATGGTTTTTCAGGAACAGCTCAGCCAGGCCGCCATACACCTGGCGGGATTCGACCCGGCGGAAGCCGATACACTCCGCAAAATCGTTTCCAACAAGCACAAGTGGAAGAAACTCAAGGACTACAAGGACATTTTCGCGGAAGGGTCCCGGCGGCGGGGCGTCAACGACCGGATCATCGAACAGGTCTGGGAAATGGTCATGGGTTTCGACGGCTACAGCTTTTGCAAGCCGCACTCGGCGTCCTATACGCTGGTGGCCTACAAGTCCGCCTTTCTGAAATCCCACTACCCGGCGGAATTCATGGCGGGCGTCATCAGTAACGGAGGCGGCTACTACAGCGTGGAGGCCTACCTATCCGAGGCGCGCCGCCTGGGACTGAAGATTGTGGGCCCGGACATCAACCAAAGCGAATGGCGCTATACCGGAAAAGGCGATACCGTGCGGGTGGGTTTTCAGCAAGTGCGGGAAATACGGCGGGAAACCGTGGAAAAAATTCTGGAAGACCGCGCCCGAAACGGACCTTTTTTATCGCTGGATGATTTCCTGCGCCGCATCCCGCTGGTTTCCAATGACGGCGCGGCGTTGGTGAAAAGCGGAGCTCTCGATTCCGTAGCGGGCGGCCTCAACCGGCCTCGACTGTTCTGGGCGGTGGAGGCGCGGGTTCATGAACGATCGCGCGAGGCCGCGTCGGCCACGGGGAGCCTCGGCTTCGATACGCTTCCCATAACCGTTCCGCCCTTGGCCGACGTGTCCCGTTCGCGCCTGCTGCGCCACGAACAGGAATCGCTGGGGTTTATCCTGTCCGTTCATCCGCTCACCCTAATCGATTTTCGCGGCCGTCCGCCCGCGCCCCTGGTCGCGGCCAAGGACATCGAACAGTATGTGGGCAAAAAGATTTGGACTTTAGGCTGGCCGGTAACCAGGAAGGGGATACTGTCCAAAAACTCCGAACTGATGGAATTCGTGTCCTTTGAAGATCTCACCGGGATCTATGAAACGGTTTTCTTCCCCGAAGCCTACAGGCGTTTTACCCTGCTACTGGACTATGACCGCCCCTACGCGCTGCAGGGAACGGTGGAACAAGATCGCGGCGCCGTCACCCTGACCGTCCATGACCTGCGCAAATTGTCCATGAAACGGCTGGGGTGAGAAGAGAAAAAATCATCGCGGAAAACCATTGCGGGGGGAGAGTCGCCTCCCCCGCGTGCGCAGCGAAATCTGGCAATCGAATTTTGTTGAGGTCGGCTTATTCTCTGAAGTCTTTCAATGCCGCCTGCCCCAATCCCGTGTATATTTCCCGCACCACGCGTACTCATAAAACGTCGAATATGGCTAATCAACACGTGATACAAGCCGCGCCTTACCGGATTTGAATGCATGAAATCGGGATGATTACGCATATCGCATCGTGAAAACGACAAGTCCGGCCGGGATACGCTCCGATGGAAGGACAAGTCAGGTGAAGTTGCGTTTCTACTTTCTCGCCTTTCCTGAAATGGATTCAATCGAGATTTTGAAAACTCTCGCTTTATCCTTGAGCTTCTCGATGTATTTCAATCCTTCGGAGAAAAAGTTTTCAGAATATTTATGTAGGATACCTTCAAGAGCCAATTGTTTTTCTTCTCCATGCGTTTCGGATGCCATTCCTTGAACGATACAGCTCTCATACCTGGTGGCGAATTCATCGGGAAGAAGCTCGGTATTTCCAACTACGCAAAAGGAAACCATGGGATTGTTATTAATATTGTCGACTTTTCTCCCATCGAGGGCGCAGTGAAAGTAAATGCTTTCGTCAATTACACAATAATTAAGTGGCGCGCCGTATGGCTTATTATATGAAGATACTGTGCTCAAAACCCCGTATTCGCCGTTTTTAAGAATGGAAAAAGTTTCCTCGCTTGTTATCAGCCTGTCTTTCCTACGCATTGTATCACCTTTCCGCCGGACTTGACGATTATATGGATATCAGCTTTAAGAGTTAATCTGTCATCATAAAATAAAAACGGGGGAACTCAAACCGCGTCTTCTCGTGGGATGGGGGCTCGTTTTTGACGACGCAAGAAAATCTTTCCGATGTCGGCCAATTCATCCAGTCGCAACAGCCGCGCGGCGATCAGGAAAACGAGAGCGCCGATCGCCAGCAGGACCGGCAGCTTGATCATGCGGCCGAAGGGCCACTGTTCATGGCCGCTGAAATACAAAACGGCGGCCATGGCCAGGGAGGCGGCGGTTGTCTTGAGTGTGGTTATCAGGATATGGCGTCCGTCCAACTGTCCCAGCCGCGTTCTCAGCAGGAAGATCAGGACCCCTACGTTGAGCATGGCCGCGAGGCTGGTGGCAAAAGCGAGGCCGCCGTGTTTGAGCGGACCCATGAGCGCCAAGCTGAATCCGATGTTGGCCACAAAGGCGAGGATGGCCACTTTCAGCGGGGTCTTGGTGTCCTGCATGGCGAAGAAAGCGGAGGACACGATCTTTATGGCCGAAAACGCCCACAGCCCCAGGGTGTAATAAAGGAGCGCGTCCGCCGTCATGAGCGACGCCAGGTGAGTGAAGGCGCCGCGCTGAAACAGAACTTCGGTAATCGGTTCGCGAAGCACGATCAGCCCGGCCGACGCGGGGATGGAAATAACCATGACCAGCCGGAGGGAATGGGAAAAGCTTTGCACCAGACCGGCCATGTTGTTTTCGGCCGTATGGCGGGCCATGGATGGAAGGGCCGCGGTTCCCAGCGCTATGGCGAACACGCCCAGGGGAAATTCCACCACGCGATCGGCGTAATACAAGTAGGAAACGCTGCCCGTCGGAAGCAGCGACGCCAGCAGGGTTCCCACGATGATGTTGACCTGATACACGGCCCCGCCCATGGCGGCGGGTCCCATGAGCAGAAGGATGCGCTTCAGGGCGGGATGGTTGAAATTGAAGTTGGGACGAAGCTTGACGCCCTTGCGTTTCATGAACGGAACTTGCAGCAGCAACTGCGCCACGCCACCTGCCACGACACCGGCCGCCAGACCGTACACCGGATTGCCGGAAGCCAGGTTCCAGACGTACACGCCTGAAATCATACACACATTGAGCAGCGCGGGGGCCAGCGCGGGAGCGGCGAAGTGGCCCATGGAATTGAGTACCCCCATGCACAGGGCCACCAGTCCGATAAAAAAGATATAGGGGAAGGTTATGCGGGTCAGGGTGACGGTCAGGCGAAATTTTTCCGGGTCATCGACGAATCCGGGCGCCATGACGCCGACCATGGCGGGAGCGAAGATTTCTCCCAACGCGGTGACGCCCAAAAGCGTCAGAGCCAGCATGGTGAACACGGCCCGCGCCATGTCCAGCGCCTCTTGCCGGGTGTGTTTGGAGAGATAGCCGGTAAAAACCGGGATGAAGGCCACGCTGAGCGCCCCTTCCGCGAACAGGCGCCGCAACAGATTGGGTATACGGAAGGCCACGAAAAAGGCGTCGGTGGCCGCGCCGGAACCGAAGAAATAGGCGGTCACCATATCCCGGACAAACCCCAGAATGCGGCTGACCAGCGTCGCCCCGCTGACCACCCCCGCCGCCCTGGTTATGCGCTCGTTTTCGGACATAGCGGCAACCCTACACCAGGAAATCGGGTTCGTAAACCACCTTGAAACGGCCCCCGCGGGAGACTATCGCTATTTTTCTTGACAAGTATTAAAATGTTTTTTAAAAGAGATGTTTACATTAAATTGAATCTAATCCGGCCTACGCATCCAAAAGAGGCGTAAGGCATTGGGGGAGGAGACTTTGGCAAACCACGCATCAGCCCTGAAGAGGGCGCGTCAAAATGAGAAGAGACGGCAGCGGAACGCCAGCCGAAAAACCAGAATGCGCAACCTCATGAAGAAAATACGCGCCGCCGTTGATAACAAGGATCGTGAAACCGCCGAACAGACGTTGCAGGAAGCCATGCCGCGTATCTATCGCGCCGGTTCCAAGGGCGTCATTCATAAGCGCACGGCCAGCCGGCAAATTTCGCGGTTGATGAAGTACATCAACACTCTCCAGGAAAATCCCCAATAGGTATTAAAAAGGCCGCGTTCCCGATTTTCGGAAGAGCGGCCTTTTATGTCCTTTTTCCGAGCCCCGCCCGGTTGTCTCGTCCTAGAACGCCGAAAACATCAGGTCGTGAATTTTCTCGGCGATGTTCTGCGTGATCAGGCTCATCGCCTGTTCCTTATTGTACTGCGTAATGTTCGGGTCCGTCTGCAGGGTCGGGTAACCCTCCTGAAAATAGAGCCCGTCGCGAACCCAGAGCACTTCCTTGCTGGTCCGTTCAATCACCTTCACATTCACGGTCAGCGCGACCCTGCGTTCATTGGCCCGTTTGTCGGTCCCGTATGACAGAGGGGAATAATAGATGGAGGTAATAACGCCGTACATGATCGCGTCGGCGTATTGCGGGTTTTCGATCGGTATCTTGTGCCTGCGATTGAATTCCTGGATCACGCTGGCGGTCATGGTGTATTCCAGCCCCAGTTCGTTGCTGCGGTTTTCGAAAATGGGGACGGCCAGGCTTTCGATGCGCGGCGGAAGCTGGCTGGATTGGTCGCGAAACTGATATCCACAACCGCCAAGCGTAAAAGCTCCGGCCAGCATGACCAGCAAGATCGCTGTTATGTTACGATACGACCACATTCACCAGTTTCCCGGGCACCACGATAACCTTGCGCACTGTTTTGTCTTCGATCCAGCCCTGGATGCGTTCGTTGCCGAGCGCGAGCTTTTCCATGTCCTGTTTGCTTATATCCGCCGGCGCTTCCAGCCTGCCGCGCACCTTGCCGTTGACCTGAAGCACCAAGGTGATGACGTCTTCCGCCGCCGCCTCTTCGCTGTATTGGGGCCATTCGTGATCGATCAGGCTTTCCGTCTTGCCCAGGTTGGACCACAACTCATCGGCCATGTGAGGAACAAAGGGGCTCAACAGGACGATCAGCTTTTCGATCCCCTCTTTCATGACCGCGCGGGTCGGCTCGTCGTCTTCCTTCATGCCTTCCTTGGCGCGGTACAGGGTGTTGGTCAACTCCATGACGGCGCTGATGGCGGTGTTGAAGTGAAAACGCTCTTCGATGTCGTTGGTAACTTTCTTTATGGTCTGATGGATCTTGCGATAGACGTCCTTCAGTTCGGCCGGCAGATCGGCGCTGTCCTTCAGTTCCGGGGCTTCGTTAATCACGGGCCATAGTTCGGAAACCAGACGCCATACGCGGTTGAGAAAGCGGAACGATCCCTGAACCCCCTGTTCGCTCCATTCCAGATCCATTTCCGGGGGAGAGGCGAACAGGCAGAACAGACGCACCGTATCGGCGCCGTACTGATCGATCAGGGTTTGCGGGTCAACCACGTTGCGTTTGGATTTGGACATTTTCACCGTGGGCCCAATGTTGACCTCTTTGCCGCACACCTTGCCGTTGACCGCCACCTGGCACAGGCCGTCCTTCACCAGAGACGGGAAGAGATAGCCGTGATCGGGGCACGAATAGGTTTCGTGGCAGACCATGCCCTGGGTCAGCATGTGGATGAACGGTTCGGGGACCTTGAGATAACCGAAATCGCGCAGGACCTTGGTGTAAAATCTGGAATACAACAGGTGCAGGATGGCGTGTTCGATGCCGCCAATGTACTGATCGACCGCCATCCAGTAGTCCACCCGTTTTTCGTCCAATACTCCCTGGTCGTAATCGGGACAGGCGTAGCGGTCGAAATACCATGAAGACTCCATGAAGGTGTCCATGGTATCGGTTTCCCGCCTTCCCTCGGCCCCGCATCTTGGACAGGTTACCTTGACAAACTCGTCCAGAAAGGGCAACGGCGAACGGCCGCCCTCGGCCAGCGGAACATCCGTGGGCAGCATTACGGGCAGGTCTTCGATGGGTACGGGGACGATCCCGCACTTTGGACAGTGGATCATGGGGATAGGCGCGCCCCAATAACGCTGGCGTGAAATGCCCCAGTCGCGCAGGCGGTAATTGATCGTCTGCCGCCCCTGCCCCTTTTCTTCCAGAAAATCGCAAATGGCTTTTTTGGCCTCGACGCTCGGCCTGCCGTCAAAGGCCCCGGAATTGACCAGAGTCCCCGGCCCTTCATACGCCTCGGTCATGGTGTCTTCGGTCAGCGTTTCGCCTTCGGGCTGGATCACCACCCGCAGCTTCAGACCATACTTGCGGGCGAAATCGAAATCGCGTTGATCATGCGTGGGAACCGCCATTACCGCGCCGGTTCCATAGTCCGTACAACACGAAGTTGGCCACGAAGATGGGAATCTGTTCATTGGTGACCGGGTTGACGCAGTACCTGCCGGTGAAAACGCCTTCCTTTTCCATAAGTTCGGAAGAGCGCATGTAGGTTTCAACCTTGAGCGTCTTGTCGATAAATTCCCGGACTTCCTTTTCCTTTTCCGTGCCCTGGGTCAGTTTGGCGCACAGGGGGTGTTCCGGCGCCAGACTCATGAAGGTCGCGCCAAACAGCGTGTCGGGCCGCGTGGTGAACACTTCTATGGATTCGTCCGCACCCACCACCTGAAACCGGACAATGGCCCCGTGGCTTTTTCCGATCCAGTTGCGCTGCATGGTCAGCACGCGTTCAGGCCAGCCGGGCAGCTTGTCGCACCATTCCAGCAGCTCTTCGGCGTATTCGGTGATCTTGAGAAACCAGCCGTCCATTTCCTTCTGGACGACTTCGGTATCGGTGTGGCGCCAGCAGCAGCCGTCCTCCACCTGTTCGTTGGCCAGAACGGTCTGGCACTTTGGACACCAGTTGACGTAGGAGCGTCTTCGGTAGGCCAGCCCTTTTTCGAACATCTTGATGAACACGAGCTGTTCCCAGCGGTAGTACGACGGATCGCACGTGGACAGTTCGCGGCTCCAGTCAAGGCTGAATCCCATGCGCTTGAGCTGGACCTTCATATTGTCGATGTTGCGCTGTGTCCAGATGGCAGGGTGGATATCGTTTTCAATGGCGGCGTTTTCCGCCGGCAGGCCGAAGGCGTCCCAGCCCATGGGATGGAGCACGTTGAAACCGCGCATCCTCTTATAGCGCGCCACCACGTCGCCGATGGTGTAAACCCGCACGTGGCCCATGTGGATGGCCCCCGAAGGATAGGGAAACATCTCCAGCAGATAATATTTTTCCTTACCGCTGTCCTCCGTGACGGTGAACACGCCCGATGCTTCCCACCGCCTCTGCCAGGCGATTTCCAATTCATGGGGATTATAGGTATCCAGCATTTTCAAATCTCATGTCTTGCGCAATGAACGCGTATTCCCTTGCCGCTCCCGTTAGAGGCTTTTTTTCTGAAGATCGCCTTCCTCGGGGTACAATTCGTGGTGGATGGAATCCAAAATACCGTTGATAAAGCTTCCCGATTCGGCCGAGCCGAACTTTTTTCCCAAATCGATGGCTTCGTTGATCACCACCTTGGGGGGCGTTTCCTTTTTGAACATCAGTTCGTAGGCGGCCAGCCGCAGCACGTTGCGGTCGACCCAGGCCATTCGGTCCAGCCGCCAGTTCTTGGAGTGGCGCTGAAGCAGCCGGTCTATTTCGCGCCGGCGCGTTTCGCATCCACGGACGAGTTCCTCGGTAAAAACCAAGGTTTCCATGTCCATATCGAGCAGTTCGCGAAAGTACGGCACCGCGAGCCGGGCTTCAACTTTGTTGACGTCCATCTGATACAGAATTTGGACGGCCATCTCTCGGGATTTCCGGCGTGAACCCATGATCCTCTCAGATCTGCCGTAGCAGGTCCACCATCTCTATGGCCGCCACCGCCGCCTCGGAACCTTTGTTGCCCGCCTTGGTTCCGGCTCGCTCGATGGCCTGTTCGATGCTGTCGGTGGTGAGCACGCCGAAAATCACCGGCACGCCGCTATCCAGGGATACATTGGCGATGCCTTTGGAAACCTCGGCCGCCACGTAATCGAAATGGGCGGTCGCGCCGCGTATTACCGCGCCCAGGGAAATGATGGCGTCGAATTTGCCGCTCTTGGCAAGCTTCTTGGTCACGAGCGGTATTTCAAAGGAACCCGGGACCTTGTAGACGGCGATATCGTCTTCGCTCGCACCATGGCGGGTCAGCGCGTCGATGCAGCCTTCCAGCAGACGCATGCCGATAAAATCGTTAAACCGTCCCACGACAAGGCCGAACTTCATGCCGTCGGCTTTCAACCGTCCTTCGAAAATGGTCGCCATGCAACCTCCTTATATTTCTTAAATGAAAAGATTTCGTTGCGGGAAAAGCCCCGGTGTCTACATCCGTTCCAGCAGGTGTCCCAGCTTGGCGCATTTGGTTTTCAGGTATTTGACGTTCACCGGATTGGGTTCGATCTGGATAGGCGTGCGTTCCACCACCGTGAGTCCGTACCCTTCCAGTCCGATGATCTTGCGCGGATTGTTGGTCATAAGCCGCATCTTGCGGATTCCCAGGTCGGCCAGAATCTGCGCGCCGATCCCGTAATCCCTCAGATCGGGCTTGAATCCCAGAGCCACGTTGGCTTCGACCGTATCCTTGCCCTGGTCTTGCAACTGATAGGCCTTGAGCTTGTTGATCAGGCCGATCCCCCGGCCTTCCTGGCTCATGTAGAGCACCACGCCCTTGCCTTCCTTCTGCACGCGTTTCATGGCTTCATCGAGCTGATCGCCGCAATCGCAGCGCAGAGAACCAAACACGTCTCCGGTAAGGCATTCGGAATGGACCCGCACCAGCACTTCATCGTCGGGATTGATTTCACCCTTCACCATGGCCAGGTGCTGGTAGTCATCGACATCGTTGAGGTACACAATGGCCTTGAATTCGCCCCACGGGGTTGGAAGGCTGGCGGAAGAAGCCCGGTGCACCAGTGTTTCCTTGGTCACGCGGTATCTGATGACGTCACGCACGGTCACGATTTTCAGATCGTGGATTTCTGCGAACCTCTCCAGGTCCTCCATGTTGGCCACGGAGCCGTCTTCGTTCATGATCGCGCAGATCACCCCGGCCGGCATGAGTCCGGCCAGCCGAGCCATATCCACGGAACCTTCCGTCGCGCCCGTTCGCACCAGTACGCCGCCCCGGCGAGCCCGCAACGGGAAAACGTGACCGGGCTGCGTCAGGTCGCGGGAGGCGGAATCGTCGGCTATGGCGGTGAGGATCGTCCGGGCGCGATCGCTCGCGGACAAGCCTCGAGTAATGCCGTTTCGCGCGTCGATGGACACCGTGAACCGTGGTCCCGACGACGCGCTGTCTTCATCCACCATCAGGTCCAGGCCCAGCTTGTCGGCCTGTTTCTCGGTCAGAGACAGACAAACCAGCCCGCGGGCGTTTTTCATCATGAAATTGATGTTTTCCGGAGTAATATTCTCCGCCGCCGCAAAGAGATCGCCTTCGTTCTCCGGAGCGCCGTCATCGACCAGGATAACCATCCCGCCGTCGCGTATTTCTCGTATCGCCTCTTCTACCGTGGAAAGCGCCATGATATATTCTTCTTCGCTTCGTGGAGCGTGATATTTAGAGAAAGCCCTTGCTCACCAGGAACTCCATGGTGATGTCTTCTTTTTTCGGCTTCTTGTCCTCGTTGGAACTGAAACCCATGAGCCTGGCCACATATTTGCCGATCAGATCGGTTTCGATGTTTACCTTGTCGCCAATTTCAATGTCATTCAAGGTGGTCATTTTGAACGTATGAGGAATGATGTTGACTTCAAAGCGCGTGGCGTGGACCCTGTTCACCGTGAGGCTGATCCCATTCAAGGCCACCGATCCTTTTTCCACGATGTACGGCATCAACTCCGCCGGACGTCTCGATCGCCAGACATGATCGAAGTGCCCGCGGGCTCCCTCTTGACGAGCCGCCGACTCCATCCACATGGCCGGTGACCAGATGACCTCCCAGCCGATCGGACAGCCTGAGCGCCCGTTCCAGATTCACGTAGCGCCCTGGCGCAACGAGCCAAGATTGGAGCTGGAAAGCGTTTCCAGGGAGACATCGAAAGTAAACACCGGCCCCTTGATTCCCACCACGGTGAGGCACAGCGCCGTTCACGCTCACGCTGTCCCCCAGGCCGGTTCCTTCGCTCAGAAACGACGCCTTCACGGAGAGCAGCGCTCCTTCGGCGCTCGCGACTAATTTCTCCAGCTTTCCCGTTCCTTCAATGAGTCCGGTGAACATATCCCGTCCTCTCATTCGCGCCCAAATTGCGGCGCGGGATAGGATTCTATCATTAGGTCGTCGTCAAAACGGCGGACGGCTATCCGTTCGAATACGCGGCATTCATCCATGCGCGTCACGCCCAAGTCGCCGACCACTCCCTTGGACCAGGTCCGCCGCCGATCATTTTGGGCGCGCACAAAGAAATAGGCCTTGTCCACCAGCCCCGCCTTGAGAAACGAGGCGGTCAGCGTCATTCCGCCTTCAAGCAATACAGAGATCACATCCCGTTCGCCAAGAGCCCGCAGCAGCGGTTCAACGGCCACCCGCCCGTCTTCCGCCGGCAAACGCAAAACTCACGGCGCCCGCGTCCTGCCAGCCTTTTTTGGCTTATCGACGGACGCGTCTTCCGTGGTCGCCACCCAGGTCGGGGCCTTGGAGTCCACATGAAATACCTTGGCGCCTCGGGGGAGACGCTAAGCCGGGAATCGACGATAACCCGTATGGGGTCCTTGCCGCCTCTTTCATCCGGCAGGTGAGTCTGCGGATCGTCGGCCAGGGCCGTTCCGACTCCCACCATGATGGCGTCCACCCGCGCTCTCAAGGTATGCGCGAAACGCCGGGATCGCTCGTTGGTGATCCATTTGGAGTCCCCGGTCGGAGGTGGCGATTTTGCCGTCCAGCGTGGACGCCGTCTTGAGTATGACAAACGGCCGCCCCTGTCTGACATAGGTCACGAAAGCTTCGTTCTGCTTCAGGCACTGTTGTTCCAGCACGCCGGACGAAACCTCCAGTCCCCGCTTCCCGCCAGCGCGTCAATGCCCTCCGCCCTTCACATGCGGGTTGGGATCGCGCATGCCCATCACACACGCGCTTTATGCCCGCTTCGATGACGGCCTCGGAGCAGGGAGGCGTGCGCCCGTAATGATTGCACGGCTCCAGGGTGACGTACAGCGTCGGCGCCGCGGCTTTTTCTCCCGCGTCCCGCAAGCGCTTCCACTTCGGCGTGCGGCAGTCCCGCGCCCTTATGATAGCCCTTTCCGACCAGTTTGTCGTCTTTATAGATGACCGCCCCCACCAGGGGATTGGGCGAGGTTTTGCCCCGGGCGCGTTCGGCCAGCCTGAGGGCCTGGCTCATCCGTGCTTCAATCGTTTTTAGGTCCGCCATTGTCGCTCTTGGTTTCGCCGCGCCGATCTTCGAGGATATTCGTGAGCTCGTCCATGAATTCCTTGATATCCTTAAACTGGCGATACACGGAAGCGAACCGCACATAGGCCACATCATCCCACTCCCGGAGCTGATCGATGACCTTTTCGCCGATGACCACGCTGGGAATTTCCTTTTGCGGCGATTCCTGAATTTCCTGCTCCAGGCGACTGTACGAACAATTCTATATCGTCGGCGCTCACGGGACGTTTCTGACAGGCTTTGTGAATGCCTCGACGATCTTGTTGCGGTCGAATATCTCCCGCCTGCCGTCACGCTTGACGATCATGGGCATGATGTCCTCGACGCGTTCGTACGTCGTGAACCGCCGGGAGCAGTCCTGGCAGTCCCGCCGCCGCCGGATCATGGTCTGTTCCTTACTGAGCCGGGAATCAATTACCTTGTTATCGAGAGAACCGCAATAAGGGCATTTCACAATGGGGACCTCGCTTTGAGCGGCCCGGACGCGCCGTTTTGGGGCAATTCGTAAGCCATGCGGAGAAAATCATTCATCGGCCATGCTACGGGAAATCGCGCTCGTGGATTTCATCCACGGCGAGGTCCGCCGTGGGTACTTTCAAAGCGCGTTCTCTCGAAACCGGAAATGCGGTATGCGGGTTCTACTTGTCCGAGTTCCGGATAAATGGAATAGTTGGAGCAGAACTCCTCCACCTCTTTCCTGGTTTTCTCGAGAAAGGCGTTGTCGTCCAGCCGTTCCAGAACCTTGACGATGAGCCGGGCGATATATCGCATTTCCTCTTCCTTCATCCCCCGCGTGGTGACGGCCGGTGTACCGATGCGCATGCCGCTGGTTTTTTTCGGCCCGAGCGTTTCATAGGGAATGACGTTCTTGTTGAGCGTGATCCCCGCCAGATCGAGAGAGCGTTCGGCCTGCGCTCCGCTGACGCCGTTTCCCGAAAGATCTAGCAGCATGAGGTGGTTGTCCGTGCCGCCCGGAAACCAGTTTAATTCCCTGCGCGGTCAGCTCGGACGCCAGGGCGGCGGAGTTTTTGACGATCTGCCGCGAGTAGGCCTTGAAACTCCCGGTCATGGCTTCCCTGAAGGATACGGCCTTGGCGGCGATGACGTGCATCAGCGGGCCGCCCTGAATGCCGGGAAACATGTTTTTGTTCAGCAGGGCGGCATGGTCGCCGTCGGCCAGGATGAACCCGCCGCGCGGACCCCGCAGGGTCTTATGCGTGGTGGAAGTGACGAAATCGGCGTGTCCGACCGGCGAGGGATGGACCCCACCGGCGATCAGCCCCGCGATATGCGCCATATCCACCATCAGATAAGCGCCCACGTCTCTGGCGATGGCGCCGAAACGTTCGAAATCCAGGGTGCGGGGATAGGAGCTCGCGCCGGCGATGATCAGCCTGGGCTTGTGTTCTCTGGCCAGCTTCTTCGACTTCATCCATATCGATGACGCCGGTTTCGCGGCCCACGCCGTAAAAGGCGGTTTTAAAAAACCTTCCGGAAAAACTGGCCGGGCTACCGTGGGTGAGATGGCCGCCGTGGCTCAGGTTCATGCTCAGAATGGTGTCGCCCGAGTTCCAGGGCCGCGAACAGAACCGCCATGTTGGCCTGGCGATCCGGAGTGAGGCTGCACGTTGGCGTATTCGGCGCCGAACAGTTCCTTGGCGCGAGCGATGGCCAGGCTTTCGGCCATGTCGACGAACTGACAGCCGCCGTAATACCGGGCTCCGGGGTAGCCTTCGGCGTATTTGTTGGTCATGATGCACGCCTGGGCTTCCAGAACGGCGCGGCTGACGTAGTTTTCCGAGGCGATAAGCACCAGCTTTTTGGCCTGGCGGTCCTGTTCCGGCCTGAATGGCCCGGGCTATTTCCGGGTCTGCTTTTACGTAAATATTCCATATGAATTCTCTATGAGGTCTCGTCACGAACCGTATCGGGGGTGAGGCGTTCTTGGATCAGCGCCTCTTCGGCTCCGGTGTCAGTGGGAAAAAAATGTCAGTATCTGCGCTCGGGACAGGCGTCCGATCGGACGAGTCAGCTTAGGCCGGGGTATGGCGGAGAGGCCGAAGGTTTTCCAATCTGGCGGCTGGAACCATCGGTTCACGTTCAAAAGCGCATCGGCCATAGGCCGCTACGCTTTTTACGCGCGAGCGAAGGCGGGGCGCTTCTAGAGGCGCCCGGTCAGCCTTCATATTTCTTCAATACCAGTGTCGCGTTGGTTCCGCCAAATCCGAACGAATTGCTCATCGCGACGCGCACGTCCGCTTTTCGGGCTTTGTTAGGCACCACATCGAGATCGATCGCAGGGTCCGGCTCTTCGTAATTGATGGTCGGAGGAAGGATTCCGTTATTGATGGCCAGCGCGGTGTAGATGGCTTCCACCCCTCCGGCCGCTCCCAGGAGATGACCGGTCATGGATTTCGTGGAGCTTACGGCCACCGATTTATACGAGTCGCCAAAGACCGTTCTGATGGCCTGACATTCGTACAGATCGTTCAGTTCGGTGGATGTGCCGTGGGCGTTTATGTACTGGATATCCGTCGGCTGCAAACCGGCGCTCTTCAGCGCCATTCGCATGCACCGCACGGCGCCCTCGCCGCCTTCCGGTGGAGCGGTCATATGAAAGGCGTCGGAGCTGAGCCCGTACCCGATGAGTTCGGCGTGAATCTTCGCGCCGCGTTCGAGCGCGTGCTCCAGTTCTTCCAGGATAACGACTCCGGAGCCTTCGCCCATGACAAAACCGTCACGGTTTTTTTCGAAGGGGCGGGACGCCCCCTGGGGATCGTCGTTCCGTTCGGAAAGCGCGCGCATGGCGTTAAACCCCGCGAGAGCCAGCGGCGTCACCACCGCTTCGGCTCCGCCGGTGATCATGGCGTCAGCAACCTCCTCTGGATCATGCGATAGGATTCGCCGATGGCGTGAGCGCCCGCCGCGCAGGCGGTGCCGACGGAAAGATTGGGGCCCTTGGCGCCGAATTCGATGGATACCTGGCCCGGAGCCATATTCCCGATGAGCATGGGAATAAAGAACGGGCTTATCTTCTTCGGCCCTTTTTCCATGATGATTCGATCGAATCTCTCGATACTTTCCAGACCGCCCAGACCGCATCCCAGGTATGACCCTACTCTTTCGGCGAAGTAGCCCGATATCTCCAGCTTGGAATCCTCCATGGCGATGCGCGCCGCAGCGATGGCGAGCTGGATGAAAACATCCACCCGCTTGATCAGCTTGGGATGCATGAAATCCGTCGGATTGAAGTCTTTGACCAGAGCGGCGAATTTGGTCCGGTATTCGGACACGTCGAACTTGGTGATGTAATCGACGCCCGAACGGCCGTTGATAATACTTTCCCAGTTTTTTTCGACGCCGATCCCCAAGGGTGAGACGATCCCCATTCCCTGTTATAACTGCTCTTCTGGGCACAATAGCTCCCTCTGATATGGAGATGAGGCTTCGGTTCATGTGTTAGACGTTACGTAATTGATGGCATCCTGTACGGTCTTTATCTTTTCCGCGTCCTCGTCCGCAATCTCCACGCCAAACTTTTCTTCCATGGCCATGATCAGTTCCACGAGGTCCAGAGAGTCGGCGCCCAGGTCGTCCACGAAGGATGCCTCGGGAACCACGTCGGCTTCTTCCACGCTCAACTGCTCACAAATTATTGCTTTTACTTGTTCTTCTACAGACATCTTGCTTTACCCCCTCTTCGATGTCCCGTTCTCATTCTGATCTGTTCCCGGTCCGGGTTGTGAGTTCATAACATTTTTTAGGCTTGGTTAAAACCAAAAAGAGATTAACCAAACGAACCGCCGTTTATGTGTATGGTCTGTCCGCTTATGTAGGCGGCTTGATCTGATAACAGAAATATTACCAGGTCCGCAACCTCTTCCGGCTTTCCTACCCTTCCCAGGGGAATGGATTTAAGAAACATCTCCTTCACGTTCTCGGGAAGGTCCCTGGTCATTTCCGTGTCGATGTAGCCGGGGGCCACCGCGTTGACGGTGATACCGCGCGGCCCCAATTCCTTGGAAAGCGTTTTGGTCAGCGCCATGACTCCGGCCTTGGAGGCGGAATAATTGGCCTGCCCTATGTTGCCGATCTGGCCCACGAGCGAGGCGAGATTGACGATCCGGCCGCTGCGCCTCTTCAGCATGGCGCGGCAGACCGCTTTGCAGCAGTTGTACGTTCCGGTCAGGTTCACGGCGATGACCTTGTCCCACTGCTCGTCCTTCATCCTCATGAACATGGCGTCCATGGTGATGCCCGCGTTGTTGACCAGACCGTCTATATAGCCGTACTCTTCCAGTATGGCGTCCACGTTCCGATTGGTCTCTTCGCTGGAGGAAACGTCGAAGTAGAAGCTTTTGGTCTCGGCTCCCCGCTCCTTGATCCCTTCGATGGTTTTGTTTGCTTCGTCTTCGGTGCGATCGTAATGATTGAACAAAACCACGGTGTTCGGCGCGGCCAGCCGGTACGCGATTTCACGACCGATACCACGCGAGCCGCCGGTGATAAAATAGACTTTTTTGTCCACGCTGATCCTCCTTGGAAATGCCGGACTATTGCTTCATGAACGAATCAGCGGCCCAACCGCTGTTTGATGCTGGCGATCAATTGCGGCGCCACTTCGAAAATATCGCCCACGATGGCGTAATCCGCCACCTTAAAAATGGGGGCTTCGGGATCTTTGTTGATGGCCACGATCACATCCGAGGTCTGCATGCCCACCAGATGCTGCACAGCGCCGGAAATGCCGCAGGCGATATACAGTTTCGGCGCCACGGTTTTGCCTGTTTGACCGACCTGATGCGCGTAGGGAATCCAATCCGAATCCACGGCCCCCCGGCTGGCGCCGACCGCGCCGCCCAACAGTTCGGCCAGTTCGCGGATCATGTCGAAACCCTTACCGTCCTGAAGACCTCGCCCACCGGAAACAATAACCTCGGCGTCGCCCAGATTCAACGTGTCACCGGTTTCCCGAACCATTTCCAGGACCTTTATCCTGCTTTGGAGCAGTTCGGGCGTGATTTCCACATCGACGATCTTGCCGGTCCGGCTCGCGTCGAGTTCGGACTGCTTCATGACGCGCGGGCGGACGGTGGCCATTTGCGGCCGGCTATGAGGACACACGATGGTGGCCATGATGTTCCCGCCAAAGGCCGGACGGGTTTGCAGCAGATTGCGGGTTTCCGGGTCGATATCGAGTCCGGTGCAATCGGCGGTCAGCCCCGTTTTCAGTTCCGCGGCCACGCGCGGCGCCCAGGAACGGCCGATGGCCGTGGCCCCGCAAAGCACGATTTCCGGTTTGTATTTTTTGACCAGGCCCACGGTGACGGCGCTATGGATTTCTTCGTTGAAATGAAGCAGCGCCTCATGGTCGGCCAAATAAACCGTGTCCGCTCCGGCTTGAAACAACCGCTCGGTCTGATTGGTCGTTCCGGAGCCCAGAAGCGCGACGGCCAGTTCCACGCCGAGCGCGTCGGCCAAGGCGCGGCCTTTTCCGAGCAGTTCATAGGTGATGCCGGCCATTTCATTCGCCCGGAATTCGGCGAGGACCCAAACTCCCTTGCTCCCGTCGGAGCCGGCGTCCTGTTTTTCCTCGGGCCGGTATATGGTGATGGCGTCGAACGCACAGACTTCCTCGCACGATCCGCACAGCGTGCAGCCATCGCCCACGACCGCCACGTCGTCCACGATTTCAATGACGCCGAAAGGGCACGAATCCGCGCATGACCCGCATGCCGTACACTTGTCCTTATCTATCGTAATACTCATAGAGCCGATACTCCGCATCTAAAATAATTCGGAAGCCCAGAGGATTCTGAAGAAATCCGGAAACTCTTTTTGACCAATCGATCGGACGGTGAGTTTTTTCACTGGATACTGATAATTTTGTCCTGGCTCAGCAGATCGAGCAGACGCTCCACCTGTTCCTTGACTCCGCCTTCCAGTGTGATCTGTTTTCCCCTGGGTTTGGGGGCGAAAATCCGGGTCACCCACGTGGCAGACCCCTTGAGCCCCAATTCATCGTCTTGAAGTCCAAGCTCTTCCGGTCCCCAGGTTGGAATCTCTATTTTCTTAGCCCGCATCTTTCCCTTGAGCGAAGGCACACGGGGTTCGTTTATTTCTTTCACCACCGTCAACAACGCGGGCAGTTCGATTTCGAGCCGGTCGTAGCCGTCGTCCATCATCCGCTGCGCGACAAGGCTTTTTTCGGAAACGCTTTCGATCTTGCGAACGAAAGCCGTGTGAGGCAAACCCAGATGCCGGGCCACGCCCGGTCCGACCTGCGCGGTGTCGCCGTCAATGGCCTGTTTTCCGCACAGCACCACGCTCACGTCGCCCAGCCTGCGGATACCCGCCGCGAGCGTAATCGAGGTGGCCAGCGTATCCGAACCGGCGAACGCCCGGTGGCTCAGAAGTACCGCTTCGTCGGCGCCGTAGGAAACCGCGTCCCGCAGCGCGTCCGCCGCTTGCGGCGGCCCCATGGACATGATGGTCACTTTCGCGCCGTTCTGGTCTTTTATGCGCAGACCAGCCTCCAACGCGTACATATCAAAAGGATTGATGATGCTTTCCACACCCTCGCGCTTGAGCGTGTTGGTTTCCGGATCGATCTTTACGTCCTTGGTATCCGGCACCTGCTTTAACAACACAACCACATGCATGGCGCTATGCCTTCTTCTTGCGCGTGTATTCTTTGTTCAGGGACTGGCCGATGATGTTGCGCTGAATCTGGTTGGTGCCTTCGTAGATCTGCAGGATCTTGGCGTCGCGCATCATCTTTTCCACGGGATAGTCGCGCATGTAGCCGCTTCCGCCGAAAACCTGCACCGCGTCCGTGGTCACCTTCATCGCCATATCGGTGGCGAACACCTTGGCCATAGCCGCTTCCTTGGAAACGTCCTTTGGCTTGGAATCGACCATGCGGGCTACGCTGTACACCAGCGCGCGGGCCGCCTCAACGGCGGTGGCCATGTCGGCAAGTATGTGCTGCACGGCCTGGAAGGAAATGATGGGGGAGCCGAACTGCACGCGTGTTTTGGCGAATTCCACGGCGGCGTCCAGAGCGCCCTGGGCCACTCCCACCGCCTGCGCGCCCACGCCGGGACGGGACTGGTCAAAAGTTTTCATGGTGACGATGAAACCCACGCCTTCTCGGCCGATGAGGCGATCCTTGGGGATGCGGCAATCGTTGAACACGAGTTCCCGTGTGGTGGAGGCGCGGATGCCCATCTTTTTTTCTTTTTTACCGAAACCGAAACCCGGATCGCCCTTTTCCACGATAAACGCGCTGGCGCCGCGCGGGCCCTTGCTGCGGTCCGTCATGGCGATAATGCTATAGATGTCGGCTTCGCCGCCGTTGGTGATCCACTGCTTGGTTCCGTTCAACACGTAAAAGTCGCCGTCGAGAACCGCCGTGGTCTGAATCCCGCTGGCGTCGCTTCCCGCGTTGGATTCGGTCAGTCCGAAGGCCGCCATCTTGGCGCCCTTGGCGATGTCCGGCAGATACTTCTTTTTCTGCTCGTTGCTGCTATAGAGCAGGATGGGATAAGCGCCGAGGGAACTGGCCGCAAAGGATGTGGCCACGCCGCAACATGCCCAACTCAACTCTTCCACGGCCAGGACGTTTTCAAGACAACCCATGCCCATGCCGCCGTATTCTTCGGGGATAATCAATCCAAAAAGATCGGATTGAGCCAGATCCTTCATGATCGCATGCGGGAACTCTTCATTCTCGTCAAGCTCCGCCCGCACCGGTATTATTTTTTCCTCGGCGATCTGGTGTGCCAGATCCTTGATCATGAGCTGCTCTTCGGTCAGCATATAGTCCATTCAAACCTCTCCTAAGCGCTCTCGGCAAATTTGTGAGGCGACAACGACGAATGATTACGCGACGCTTTTCTTCGGCTCGGCGTGTTCGTTGAATTCCTGCCTCATGAAGTGTTCGACACGATTGACCACCATCTCCTGGGCGACCCGAACGGCGTTTTTAATGGCCTTGGGCCCCGAAGATCCATGGCATATGATTCCGACGCCGTTGATTCCCAGTAGGGGAGCGCCGCCCACTTCTTCGTAATCCACGCGACGTCTGGCGCTCTTGAAGGCTTCGCGCATCAGGTCGAGACCTTGCTGCGCCTCCTTGTTCTTGGCGGCTTCCTGTTCGAGGATGTAAAAAACCGCGCCGCCCAAGCCTTCGCTGACCTTCAGCAGCACGTTTCCCACAAAGCCGTCGCAGACCACCAGATCGACCACGCCGGAAAACACATCCCGGCCTTCAACGTTTCCGATGAAGTTCATGGAGGAGTCGCGCAGTCGGCCGTGAACCATTTTTATCAGCTCGTTGCCCTTGGAATCTTCCTCGCCGATGCTGAGCAGCCCGACACGGGGATTTTGCATCCCCACGATATGGCGCAGATACACATCGCCCATGAGGGCGAACTGCACGAGCTGGTGAGGCTTACAGTTCACATTGGCGCCGATGTCGATTACCAGCGTGGATCCGTGAACGCTGGGCAACGTTCCCGCGATGGCGGGACGATCGACACCGGGGAATTTCCCAAGCGTAAAAACCGCGCTGGCCATGGTCGCGCCCGAGTTTCCGGCGCTGACCACGCCATGAACGGCTTGCTCCTTGGCCAGCTTGAACGCCTTCATGATCGACGAGTCAGGCTTTTTCCGGAGCACCACGCTGGGGGCGTCATCCATGGTAACCACCTGGGACGCGTCCACGACGGCCATATCGGCCGCGCCGATCCGCTCCAGTTCGCTCTTGATCTCGGCTTCCTTGCCCACGAGGTCCTACGTTGGCGCCGAATTCACGCTGAGCTTCAACCGCGCCCTGAATAATGGCCGAGGGGGCCTGGTCACCGCCCATGGCGTCAACCGCAATGGTGATATCTTTCGTGTCCATAAACTTTTTCGGCTGGCTCAAAGGCCATGCGCAATAGTGTTGACTTCAGGAATGTCTATTCGACTTCCAATACTTCCTTTCCCTTGTACACGCCGCAGCTCGGGCATATACGGTGGGGAAGCTTGGCCTCGCCGCACTGAGGACATTCGGTAACGTTGGGAACGCTGATCTTGTCGTGCGTTCTGCGTTTGTCACGTCTGCATTTCGATGTTTTCTTCTTTGGTACAGCCATGGCTCATGGCTCCTTCTCTTATTTCGTCGGTTTAAAATTCTTGAGCGCGGCGAAGGGATTGTCTTCACGGGGCTTTTCACACGCGCAAGTTTCCCTGTTTCTATTTATACCGCAGATGGGGCAAAGCCCTCCACAGTTCTCGTCACAAAGCGGTTTGATCGGCAAGGACAGGACGATCTGCTCGGCCACGACGTCATCGATGCTGAACGCTTCGCCCTCGTAGGTCCTCAGGTCGAGATCCTCGCCGGTCAGTTCCTTGGATTCCTCGTCCCCAAGCGCGGACTTCGGCACGAGAATGCTTTCGATCGAGGCTTCCATGGGCCAGTCGAATTCATCCAGGCAGCGCGAACATTCCTGCTTGACCACCACGTTGACCGTGCCCTTGACGCGGATATACTCCTGGGACCGATCGATATGCAAGGCCGCCGTCACGGGACCGTGCGGAGGCAGCGTATCGCCCCAACTTTCATCCTCGTTGAATTCGACATCAAGTCCGTCAACGTCGATATCATGAATCCGGATATTCACAACGCTCTTTCGTGAACAGCCCTAAAGCTAACAAAAATGATCATCATATATCATAATTGCCCTTTGTCAAGGACAACAACGCCTTTCCTAACACAGATACGGCGAGCGCTCTGTATAAAATAGAATTCTCTCCTTTTCAAGCGCTCAAAACCGCCAGCTTCCTTTTTCCATGCTTTTCAATCAACCCTTCCCTTTCTTGATTTGATTTCGCGGCCTGTGTTATAGGTCTATACTATAAGTATACATTATCGAGTGGAGGATCGCATGATACGAAAACCCGTCGTGGCCGACACCTTTTATCCCGGCGACGCCGAACGGCTGGAACAGCTGGTGCGTTCGTACCTGCCGGATACGGCCAAGCAGGTACGCGCCATCGCCATCGTGGTCCCTCACGCGGGCTATGTGTATTCCGGCCGGATCGCGGGCGAAGTATTTTCGCGCGTCAAGATCCCCCGCGACGTGATCATCATCGGCCCCAACCATCGCGGCATGGGGGCCACCCACGCCATCATGGCTTCCGGCGAATGGAGCATGCCCGGCGGCCGGATAGAAATCAACGAACCGCTGGCCAAGGCGATCATGGAATATTCCCCCACCTTGCGCGACGATCCGTCGGCTCACCGCTTCGAACACTCGCTGGAAGTCCAGGCGCCGTTTCTCCAGGTACTGAGGCCCGATTTCCGGCTGGTCCCCATCGTGCTTTCAGCCTCTTCCTACGACGAGTGCAAGGAGTTGGGCAAAGCGATCGCCAACGGAATCCGCGATTACGGCGAGGACGTACTCATGGTGGCCAGCACGGACATGACCCATTACGAACCTCACGCCGAAGCGCAGAAAAAAGATCGCCTGGCCATCGAACGAATTCTGGCTCTCGACCCCAAGGGACTGATGACCACGGTGCTCGGCCAGGGAATCAGCATGTGCGGGGTCATGCCGGTGACCGTGATTCTGGAAGCGAGCCTGGATCTGTCCGCGCGGTCCGCGAAACTGCTGGCCTACACCACGTCGGGAGAAACCAGCGGCGACTACGAGCAGGTCGTCGGCTACGCGGGCATAATTATCAGCTGACCCGCGCATTGATCTTGACACCAATCACTATTTTGGTTTTGTTTATCCGAACAGGTCTCACGATCGCACGGGAGGCCTGTTACCTTTTAGAGGGGTTCGCCCGCGCCTGTGACCGGACATCCCCTGTTCAATAGCGACAAGAAAGGAACCGGTCTTGGAAACCATCGTAACACGTTTTGCCCCTTCACCGACAGGGCATCTCCATATCGGCGGCGCTCGCACCGCCCTGTTCAACTGGCTTTTTGCGCGTCAGAACAAAGGCTCGTTCATATTACGGATCGAAGACACCGATCGCGAACGTTCCAAACAGGAATATACGGACTCCATTCTGGACAGCATGAACTGGCTGGGACTGGATTGGGACCAGGGCCCCTTTTACCAGTCTCAACGAATGGATATTTATCGGGACCACGTCAAAAAGCTGCTGGATGACGGCAAGGCCTACTGGTGCCATTGTTCGGCCGAGGATCTGGAAACCAAGCGGCAAGCGGCCATGCAGTCGGGACTCAAACCCAAATACGACGGGACCTGCCGGGAAATGGGATTGGGACCCGCCCAGGGCGCGGTGGTCAGGCTGCGGGCGCCGCTGGTTGGGGCGACCGCCTACCATGACCTTATCAAGGGCCCCATCTCCTTTGACAACCGGGAATTGGACGACCTGATTCTGCTGCGCAGCGACGGCACGCCCACCTATCACATGGCGGTGGTGGTGGACGACGTCACCATGAACGTCACCCACGTAATCCGCGGGGACGATCATGTGAACAACACGCCCCGGCAAATTCTCATCTTTCAGGCTCTCGATTATCCCCTGCCCCGCTTCGGCCACGTGCCCATGATCCTGGGCGCGGACAAAACCCGGCTCAGCAAACGGCACGGCGCCACCTCGGTGCTGGCCTATCGCGAAATGGGCTACCTTCCCCAGGCGCTCAACAATTATCTGGTCAGGCTGGGATGGTCGTTTGGCGACGAGGAAGTGTTCAGCCTCCAGGATCTGCTGGAAAAGTTCTCATTGGAAAGCGTGGGGAAATCCGCCGGCGTCTTCAACCCGGAAAAGCTCGACTGGCTGAACGCCCTGTGGATCAAGGATAGTCCGGCCGAGGAGATCGCGGACCGGTTGAAACCCTTTATGGGGAGCCGTTCCGTGGAAACGGACGACATGGGAAAACTTACCGGGGCGATCAAAACACTGCAACCGCGCTGCAAGACCCTGGCGGAGATGGCGGACGCGTCTCTGTTTTATTTCAGGGAGCCGGAACTCAACCCCGACGCGGCCAAGAAATTTCTGCGCCCGGTGGCCGAACAGCCGCTGCTGGAACTTGCCAAACAATTGCAAGCGCTCGACCAGTGGAACGAAAAGGCCATGGAGCCCGTATTTCAGGGTTTGATGGACGATCTGGACATCAAGCTGGGAAAAATTGCCCAGCCCCTTCGCGTGGCGCTGACCGGAACGAGCGTGAGCCCCGGCATATTCGAGATCATGGACGTGTTGGGCAAGGACGAAACCCTGAAGCGTCTGCAAAAGGGCCTGGAGTACATAGCAAAGCGAAAACTCGAATCCGGAGAGCAACAATAGAAAAAAGTTGCTATCAGAGGTCTTGATTTTCGATCCAATTTTCCGTATAGTCTTTTGATGTTTCCTTGGGGGATCGTCCAGTGGCAGGACGGCAGACTCTGGATCTGCATACCGGGGTTCGAATCCCTGTCCCCCAGCCAATAATGAAAAAAGGGTTAGGCGACCAACCTAACCCTTTCTTTTTTTCCACGCCATGTCGCAGTTTTTTAACAGAAAAGTTCAATATCTTCTTTCTTGCGTCATTCTGATTCTCGTTGTCGGCCACATGTTCGGGTTGGCCCAAAACGGAATCGACATGACGGATGAAGGCATGTATCTCAGCGCTTCCTTGCGATACGCTCTGGGCGATTCCCCTTATCGAGATGAGGTGATGAACGCGACCCGGCCGTTCGACTTACTCCTCTCTCCCCTGTTCCGCGCCTTCCCCGATATATCGCTGCTCGAAGTCCGCACTCTGGGCCTGGGACTACGCGCGCTGAGCCTGGGCGTTTTATTTCTCTTCTTGTCCCGTTTCGCCCCTCCTTTATTGATCGCGCTCGCGTGCGCGGCGGGTTTTATTTTTATTCAGCCCTTAAATACGGCGTCCCCATCCTACAACTCGGTATCATGTGAAGCGATGATCGTGGCGGGCGCCCTGTGGATGTGGGCGCTGGATTCGGCTTCCCGGTTCAAACGGATCAGCCTGGCCACGGGGGGAGGATTTTTTTTCGCGGTGGGAGCGTTCAGCTATCTCCCACTCGCGGCGATGGCCTTTTTCCCCACGTTCATGGCTGGCTGGAGCTATTTTAGGAGGGAAACGAGGGACGCCAAGGTTTGTCTGTTGTTGGTGACAGTATTTCTGGCGCTCTTCGCGGCGGCTTTTGCCACGATCATTTCATATGTCGGAATCGCGGATTTTACGGATGGTTTTACCTTGACCATGCAGGGGCAATCCGAAATCAGCGGCGGCCTGTGGAACCGGCCGCTTGAATGGGCGCGTAGTCTTTTTGTCTTCGCCCCCGTCGATCTGCTGTTGCTGACGGGCCTGTGCCTTGCGGCGTTTGCGACGCTTTCGCCGGAAAAACGGAAAGACGCGCGGTGGACTTACGGCCTCTCCTCGTTGCTTTTCATGGGGGGCGGCATTGCTTATATCGTAAGACAATCCTTCAATGTATACCAATTGGGAAGTTTTTTCTTTACCTACTCGATGCTCCTGGCCTTGAGCGCGATAGCATGGAGCCTTTATAGGAGACTGAAAACCGGGCGCCTCGAACGTCCGGAATATATTTTTATATTGGGAATAGCAGGGTTTCTCCTGCCATTGTCGCTCCTCTATGGCCTCGCTTCCACTGCGGGCGCATGGAGGAGCGTCCTGGTCTCCGGACCGATGCTGGCGGTCGGGGGAACGCTGTTCTATGTGCGCATGAAGCGATTGAGCCTGGAATCGGATTTCGGGAAGGGGCGGAATCTCGTATGGGTCGGCGCTTCGCTGATCGTTCCGCTTTTTTTTGCCATTATGGCGATGGTCGTTTCCACGGGTTCCATGTATCGTGACGCGCCGGTATCGCAATTAACCGCCACGTTTCAACATTCGAAACTGAGGGGAATCCATTCCACGCCCGAGAAGGTAAGCGCGCTCGAAGCGCTCCTCGATTACCTGGACGGAAAGATCAAGCCCAACGACCGCTTCCTGGCTTACAATAATATACCCCTGCTTTATTTCCTGACGAATACCCGGCCGGCCTACCGAGCGGTATGGGCTCGGGATGATTGGCCTCTTTCGTTCCGGCAAGACATGGTGCATCGGATGATCGACCGAAAGAGACAGCCTGAATACGCGGTGCGGATGCTAGCCACGCCCAGGGGGGAACAATGGCGCAACAGTCTCTTCTACCCCGACGATTCCCCGCTTGATAAGTATGTAACCTCCAACTACTACCTGGAAAAAATCATCTATCCCTTTCAGGTATGGCGGCGGGGTCCGGGACCGAAATACCGGGTCATCAAGGAAATGAAACCGCTCTTTCAGGCGCCGTCCATCGAATGGCGAGGTCCCGCCGTCATTGACGCCTCCCAAGCCCCCACGGTATGTCCGCCTCTGCGCATCCTCTCTCTGCGAGGTCGATTCACCATCGAGCAGATGGCGAGCGACCAAGGGAGTTTCGTCAGAATCAAACTTGTATCCGCTCCTAAGGGAAAAACATCAAAAATCGTCATCGGCTACGAACTGGATCTTTCCCAAACCGGGCCACCGGCGATCGAGGGCAAACAGATTATCATGCTGCTTTCCGCGAGACTTGCCCTGCAAATAAGGCGCGGGTACGAGCCTTTCATGATTATGGGAGACAAGGCGGACCACTGGGACATGAACAATCTGGCTTTTTCCGGCGCTTCCTGGAACGAGTACGCGATTTCAAAACGAATACGCCAGGGAGCCACGAAAATATTCTGCGGTCTGTACTGGTCGCCCGAATCCACCAATCAATGGGTGGATATGGGCGCGGTCGGCGTGTATCCGGACAACGATTTATGAAGGCTCGATCTCAAAGCCTCGGAGCCATTCAGCCCGGCTCGGTTTCGCTGGTTTTAACTGTCGCGGGTTCCCCTACGCTCCCTTTCGATTCCCGCCGAACAGGCTTATCCGCGCTCGGACGCAGCCACAGGAAAAAACCGATGAGGCTTACCACGAGGAAATTCGAGAAAATAAGCAAGGACATGGCCACCGATACTTCCTTGGATATTCCCAGCGACGCGAAAAGCAGATAGTGCAGTTGTTCCCGAAGTCCGATGCCGTTCACGGTGATGGGAATGTTGGCCAAAACCCCGATACCGAGTAGCACCGCCACCACGTTCCAGAAATGTGCAACCTGGCTGGAGGAGATGAAAATGAAGGTCGAATATACCCAACCGGTCAAAGAGTAATAGACGAGCACGACGCCCATGACTCCCAGAATGGTCCACCAACTGCGGCTGACCTTTCTGATATCGGCGAGCGTTTCTCTCAGGTTTTGAGACAGAGCTGCCAGTCGGCCGTCCCCTGCCGCCCACTTCGCAAAGATAAAATCGAATGAAAATAGATTGGCGAATATGAGCAGCGCGATCAAACCGGCCATGACGATGGACAAAACGTTTCTGCCCACGATGAACGCCGGCGATGATATTTCCATGGACCAGGAAAGGCAGGTGGCGAAGGTGGACATGGACAGAAACCCCAGGAAACGGTCCATGAAAACCGAAGCGCCGATCCTGAAATAACCTTCCTGCCGGCCGAGATAATAAATTTTACTGGTGTCGCCTCCAATGGCCGAGGGCAGGAAATTATTGAAAAACACGGCGATCAGGTAATGACGGACGAGCGCCCCATAGCCGATCCTCAGCCCCATCCCCTTGAGAACCAAGTCCCATTTAAAGGCGTATAAAAGCTGGCCGCCGAAGACGACCAGTAATGAGACCGCGTAAAACCAGAGCGGCAGTTGCTGGTAGAGGTTCCAGAACCGAGCCCAACTGAAACGCCTGAACAGGAGGAACAGCAGGAGAATGGTGATGACGGCCTGTGTTACGCGCCAGAAGTTCTTTCTGTTCATACGGGCCACACGGATATTACCGGACCGGCTTGCCGCATGCTCTTACGGTCTTCCATCGGCGGGTGATCCGCTTGAAAGGTCTGAAAGATCGCCGGCCGCGGGAAGTGTCGGCTTCGTGAGACAAAGCGGCGTCGGTGAATCCGAAGCCGCCATACGGTCTATGCTACCCTTGGCCACCCGCCCCCGTTTTCCCACGATCACCCATTTGTACCACAGGGATAGGATGTCCCTGACCGAAGCGGTGATCGCTTTGGGGTTGGTTCCTTTCGCTTCGCCTTTGTGGCGGGGCAAGAAGCCGATCGGCACTTCCTTGATGGACTTGCCCTTCCAATATGATTTGATTAAAGCCTCGGGGTTGGCGAAGGAGCTTTTGGCTTCATACCGGATGGACTGGAGCCACGCGGTGCGATAAAAGGTCACGTTCTGGAAATCGGAAAGGGGGACGTTGAACAGGATTCTGATCAGCAGGTAATTGATCACCGAAACCACGGCCTTTTTTATGTTGTCCGATCTTCGGGTCAGGCTTTTTTCGCCGAATAACTCACACAGCCCGGCGATGGGCCTGAGCAACCTGGATTTGACCTCCACCGGCCGTCGTCTCGTACCCTGGACGATATCATACCGCTTCAGGAATTCCAGGTGGCGCCGAAGATCATGGATGTCGTAGCCCCAATCAACTGTTTGCCAGAACAGAAATTCCTTCGAGGCTCTTTGTATGGCCCGGCGGCTTGAAATGCCCACATTAAGATTACGCTCGTTTTGGTAGATTCTCAGGCGCTGGTTTTTTTTCCGGAACTCCAGAGCAAGCTCATAGGTTTTGTCGACGCTGCCGTCATCGATCAGAACGATTTCATAGTCCTCGATCGCCGAATCCAGAAGCGCGGTGGCCCGTTCGAGGAAACCGGTGATGTTTTCCTCTTCGTTGTAGCCCCAACACAAAAATGACACACTCCGGTCAAATTTGTCTTCGGCGCATTGGCTGGTCATCGAGACGTTTTCCTTTAGTGGAGTTCCCGTTTTCCGGTCTTGGTGATGATGGGAACCGCCCGCATCCAAAGCTGCCGTTCCCACCAGGGGCGATTTTCCCGATACCACTGAATGGTCCGTTGCAAACCATCTTCCCAGGCTGTTTTGGGATTCCAGCCCAGGAGATCCCTGATCCGGGTGGAATCTCCGGTGTGCCGGAAAACCTGTCCCGGACGATCACCCGCAAAGGTGATAATCGATTCGTCCTTTCCCATCATGCGGACAACGTCCCGAGCGATGGACAGAATGGTCCGGTCCTCGCCCGTGGCCACGTTGAAAACCTTCCCCTGTGTCTGGGCGAGGTCCGCGTGCATCACCGTGTCCAGGGCATCGAACACATCCTCCACGAACACGAAATCCCGGGCCGCCGATCCGTCTCCATGCACCCGAATGGCTTCGTTCAGAATGCAGCTCGTGATAAATCGGGGCACCGCTTTTTCTAGGTGCTGATAGGGACCGTAATTGTTAAAGGGGCGGATGATGATAGCCGGAATCTCATAGGTCGACCAATATGACTGCACAAGCAGATCCGCTCCCGCCTTGGCGCTGGCGTAGGGACTCATGGGCCGGAGCGGATGGTCCTCGGACATCTTTTCGCTCATGGCGGTCCCGTACACTTCCGAAGTGGAAATGTGAATGAATCGCTCGACCTTATCGCGGTATTTGAGGATGGAGTTCGCCACGGTCTGCGTGCCCAGCACGTCGGTTTCAAAAAAAAGGAAGTTGTCATAAATGGAACGGGTCACGTGGGTTTCGGCGGCAAAGTGAACCACCACGTCAGCCTTGGACACCAGCGTGTCCACGAGTTCTCCGTTCCGGACATTGCCGTACCAGAATACCAGCCGGTCTTCGTTATTGTTCGTCAGGTCCACCGGCATGTTGCGCACGCTGCCCGCGTAGGTGAGCGCGTCAAGGATGATCAGCTTGTAATCCGGATACTTGTTGTAGAGATGGCGAACAAAATTCGACCCGATGAACCCCGCGCCGCCGGTAACCAACACTGTTTTTGTCATGTGGCCTTACCTTCCAAGCTGTCCGAGCCCAGTAGAATCGAAAGGCTCTCGTCGCCATGATTGAAAAGAAGATCGATAACCGAGAGATGCGAGACAAACCCTCCGTAGAGCTGGCTGTAACGCGGATGGTCGTACTCCTGAAATTTCAGTTTAACGCCCGCTTGCGCGAACAAGCTCTCATCGAGGTAGTTCCTGCCGGCCGCGCCTTCATAAAAAACGTTGGCGTTGAACAGCCCGCAGATCTCGACCAGCCGGTCGATTCGGTCGGTCGAAACATCGAGCGTAGACGACCGCACGATCTTTTTACCCGCCAGCCCCAGCGCCTCGGCCAATCGTATGATGAAGAACATGTCCAGATCCACGAGATACTCCCAGTCCGTGCCGTAGGCCTCTTCGAACCTGCCGATATAGCGGTCAAAGTACGGCGCTTTTCGGTAATTCTGGACGATGGCTTTCAGATGCTTTTGACGCCAATTGATCTTGTTGTCGATCCTGACCTCGCAAATGGCCGGTTTTTCGTCGAATTTGAGTAAAATGGGGACCGTGAGCCACTGCGCGCCATCGGCCGTTTTGATTCGGTTCCGGTTTCGCCAGCCATGCTTATCATACTGAACATCGTCCAGGATGACGAAGACGTCACTTACGTAAAGCTGTTCAAAAAAGCCCAGCCAAGGTAAATAACCCGGTTGCAATATGCCGATTACCATAGTGTTCAAAAGGTCCGCGCTTCAATTTTATTCGTTTTCGACCGCGCACCCCTCCATGTCCTGGAAATCAAGCTCACCTTCGGTTTTTTTCCTTTTTTCTTCCGCGTTTTTGACGACCTTCCAATAATTGTGTTTCCAGGAACGATATTTCCAGTCCGGGCAGTTACGGCACATTTCAATTTCGTCCGCGTGCCGCTCCAGATGCATTGTCCGGTAGTAGTCAAAAGCTTCGCCGTGCCAGATATCGCTGATCGGTGATTCATGCACGTTTCCCATATCGGTTTTGGCGGCGATGTCGAAACCGCACACCATGACCTTTCCCCGGGAATCGATATTCAGCCGCTCGAAAATGAAGGGACAGGGGATTTTCTCTTCAGGTTTGAGATACGGCTCCGGGTCGGCGGACTTGTCGGGATCGTTGATGCCCCACGTAAGGTATTTCCTTTTTTGAAAATTATCCACGATGGGGGACCAGAACGCTTCCACTTGGTCGATGTTCACGCCCTTCTGATCCACGCCGCTGGCGATGATCTTGGTCGCGCTCCCCATTTTGTTCCTCTGCTCCACCATACGCCGGACGTTTGTCAGGAGCGCTTCCCAGTTCAAACCACGCCGTACGTTTTTATAGGTCTCGGGGTCGCTTGCGTCCACGCTAAGTTCGATCATGTCCACCTGGGCTTCGAGCAGCCGCATGGAGTTCTGTTCCGTAAACAGGGACCCGTTGGTAATGAGCCCGACCTTGGCGCCGACCTTTTTGGCGTACTCCATCAGTTCCACCCCGTGAGGATGGAGCATCGGTTCGCCGCCTCCTGAAATACGTATCCACGCCCCATGCGCTCCACACTGGTCCGCGATGATTTTATACGTATCATCACGCATGATCGGCCGGTCGGCGTAGTCTTCACGAATGGAGGAGTTAGTGTACGGGCAGCTGGGACAACGGGCGTTGCACACATAAACGAACGAAAGCACGCTCATCAGGGGGAAATCCAGGGCTTCCGGCCGAATGCCGTACGATTTCTGACCATGTTCAATCTTTTCTTTCACTATCGCCCCTTAGGTAACTTCAAGCGAGTTGTTTTCGATACACCATGCCTTTTATCCGGCTTCCCTGATATTCTCTCGTTACATCCGTTTCGCGTATAAATCCACTTTTTTCAAAAGCCCTGCGGGCCGCTCCGTTCCGTTCCATCGTCCAGGCCCACAGTGAAGCCAGATTCCGTCGCTTTCCCACTTCTTCAATGTTTTCCAGCAGCCGGGAGCCGATTCCCCGGCCCGGTTCCCTTGCAAAAAAAGCTATTTCGCCGTCCCGGTCCAGATAAAGAACGACCGCGCCTTGCAGGACCCCGTCTTTCAAAATACCCCGGACCTCGACGTCGTCCCGTTTCAGCCACTCCACGGTGGAGGCGAAGGTAACCGGCGAGCTGACCAAAAGATCGACGTATTGATTGCGCAATTCCACGTAATGGGAAACAAATTCCGGTCGCCGCGCGAGATCGACAACCTCCTCGCCGCTAGTCAAAGTATTTCTCCCACCATATCTGAAGCATCATCAGGTTCCATATTTTGGCCGCCAGATTGGTCTGTCCCGCTTTGAATCTTCCGATCAGGTTCGCCACTTCGTCCGGCTTGAGCAGCCCGCTTTTTGTCAGTTTTTCCCTGTCCAGCACGCTCTCGCAGTAACCCGTCAGTTCCTTCAGCATCCAGCCGAAAATGGGAAGCACGAAGCCTTCCTTGGGTCTTTTAACGATCGGCTCGGGAATCAGTCCCGCCACGGATCGTTTGAGGATATCCTTGACATTGCCGTTCCTGATTTTCATTCGCCCCGGAATGGTGGCCACAAACTCCACCAATCGGTAGTCAAGAAAAGGTGATCGTATCTCCACCGCGTGGGCCATGGACAGAAAATCCATGAACGCCAACACCTGGTCGGGAAGCTGGGTCTTCCATTCCATCTCCAGAATCCGGTTGAGCGGATCGCGCGCGGTCAGATTCCGGAAATGTTCCCCTATAAACTCCCGGGTGGTTTTCAGGGGGAAGCGACTTTTGAATTCATCGGTCAGCAGGGCGTCTTTCTCATCGTCCAAAAACACGCAAAGATTGTAACGCCAAGCGGAATCCTCCCCGCCCGATTTATCAAACAGCCTTTCCAGAAAATCGGTGTCGCAGGGAAGGAACAGAACCATTTCCTCCCTGGTCAGTTGGTTGGCCTTGAATTTATGGTGGAGCCGGGCGAAATGGCTCATGGGCTGCGCGGCGCGATGAGACAGATAACTGCCGAACAGCTCGTCCGCGGCGTCGCCTGATATGGCTACCTTAACGTGGCGCCTGATTAATTTGGTCAGGAAATAGGTAGAGATGGTCCCGGAAAAAGGTTGGTCAAAAGCGCCGATGACCGCGCCGAGATCCTCAACCAGTTCCCGGTGCGACATGATGTATTCATGATGGTCGGTCTTATACCTATCCGAAACCGTGCGAGCCCAGTAAAGGTCGGCCTGCTTGTTTTGCAGCTCATCCTCGTAACCCAAGGTAAAGGTCTTTACGGGTTGGGATGAACATCGAGACATCAGGGCCACAATGGCGCTGGAATCCACTCCTCCGCTGAGATACGCGCCGAACGGAACGTCGCTGCGCATCCGGATCTGTACGGCGTTTTCCAGGATACGCAGAATTTCCGCCTGCGCGAACGCTTCATCCAGGGTATCGTCTTCGCGAAACCTGATCGACCAGTAGGTTTTTCGTTCAATTGAGCCGTCGCGAAAGTGGATGAGTTCTCCCGGTCGCATCGCGTAAATGTTTTCGAAGCTCGTGAGCGGTGACGGTATGTTTTTAAAGGAAAAATAGTGGTAAAGCGCGCCGAAATCGGGATTTTTGGGGCAGTCGGGGTGGAGCAGAATGGTCTTTATTTCCGATCCGAATATAGTCCGTGAACCGGCTGGCGTGTAAAAGAGCGGCTTGACGCCCATCCGGTCCCGGACCAGAACAAGGTCTCTTTTTTTTGCGTCCCAGATGGCAATGGCGAACATTCCGTTCGCCTTGTTGGCGAAATCGTCGCCATACTCTTCGTACAGATGGATCAGAACTTCGCCGTCCGAGTGATCGGTGTAAAAAGTGTGTCCCTGCGCCTCCAGCTCCGCGCGCAGTTCTATGTAGTTATAAATCTCGCCGTTGAAGATAAGCCATAACGTCCGGTCTTCATTGTGGATCGGCTGGCGCCCGGTCTCGACGTCGATGATGCTCAGCCTTCGCATTCCCAGGCTTATATGCTCGTCGAGGTAAAATCCGTCTTCATCCGGGCCTCGGTGAAAGATAGCCGAAGTCATGCGGCGAAGGACGCTTTCATCGGGCTGACCGGAAAAACCGCAAATCCCACACATTATGAAATATTGACCGTTTTGTAGTCAGAGTAAGCCGACTGCCAGTCCCGGCAATCACGGCAGTTCGCGGGCAGCGCGTCAAAGGCACCGGTCCGGTGCAGGGCCCGCAACTCCCGGAGCTTGCCCGTCCATACCTCTTTCAGAGATTGACGCGTAATGTCGCCGGCCACGAACCTGGCGTCCAGATCCACGGCGCAGGTCACCACCCGGCCGTCATGGGCGATGGACATGGTCTGCATGGCCCAATGGCAGGGCCAGCGGTCCCGGTTGTCCAGGGTCAGGTTGGGCGCCTGGACCATTCCCGCCCAACTCACCATAGGCCGGATCTTGACGATCGCCCCCTTTTCGCTCCAGAACCTGATAAAATCTTCCTTCTCATCCCGATTCCGTTCCATTTCCACAAACTGCACGAAAACCTTGGGCGTTTTCAGATCCGTTTTTTGCTGATATTCGAGCAGGAAGGAAATGTTTTTTACCGTCTGTTCATAGTCGGCGCCCACCCTGAGCTTGGCGTAGGTCTCGGCCGTAAAGGCGTCCACGCCAAAATAGATGGCGTCAAGACCGGAGTCGATCAGTTTCACCGCTGACGCTTCGTCAAGCAGGGCGCCGTTGGAGTTCAACACGACGTCCGTCAGGCCTTTGCTTTTTGCGTAGGATATCATCTCGAAAATGGTGGGCTTTTTCTTTTTCAAAAGAAGCGCCTCTCCGAAAAAGACCATCCATACCCTGACGGTTTTGTCCGTCACGGCTATTTCATCGATGATTTTGGTAAACAATTCCCAGGACATGAAACCTTTTTTTCTGCTCATGTCCTTGTGAAAACACATCGAACAGCGCAAATTGCAAAAACTCACCGTATCGATGAGCACGACCGTGGGAAAATCGCCGGGATCTTCAATTCTCTTCTCGGCGATTTGCCGCTGATGAACGCTCGTTTTCATATCAGGCCAAATCCTGAAACCGTCGCGACTGTTCGGCTACGGCATGAATCACATAGTCTTGCTCGCTGTCGGACAGTTTGGGATAAAGAGGAAGCGACAGAGTCCGGTCGCCGATGTCTTCCGCCACGGGATACGCGCCCATGGCGTAGCCGAAATGCTTTCGATAATAATCCAACAGGTGAACCGCCCGGTAGTTCACCACGACGCCAACCCCGCTTTTTTGCAGCCCGACCAGGAACTCGTCCCTGGCTCCGCGTGGCGTCAGGATGGTAAAAAGATGGCGAGCGTGCCGCGATTGGGGAACGTTCTTCATTATCCGCAAGGCGGGGATTGATTGGAGGGCGTCCTCATAGCGCCGGGCCAACGCTTCCCGCCGGTCCCACATCCCCTTCAGGCGATCCAGTTGTCCCAGCAGGAGAGAGGCCTGGATGTTATCCATGTTGTATTTCCAGCCAAGTTCCCTCATGTCGTAATGCTGGAAAGTGCGCTCATGACGATCGGCCGCGGACTTGTTGATCCCGTGAAGCCGCAGGACCTTTAAGAGCTCGGCCTTTTCCCCGTCGGTGGTCGCTATGGCGCCGCCCTCGCCCGAAGTGAGGTTCTTGGTGGCGTAAAAGCTGAAGCAGGCGGCGTGGCCGAACTGACCGACGCCCATGCCGTCGCGTTGTCCCTCGACACAGTGAGCGGCGTCTTCAATGACGATCAAACGGTGTTTGTCCGCGATCGCCCGGATGCGTTTCATGTCGCACATCTGGCCATAGAGATGCACCGGCATGATGGCTCGCGTTCGATCGGTAATATGGGATTCGATGAGTTCGGCGTTGATGTTTCCGGTATCTTCCTCCACATCCACGAACACCGGGGTGGCGCCCGCATGGAGAATGGCGTTTGACGTGGCGCAGAAGGTCATGGGGGTGGTTATGACTTCGTCGCCTTCTCCAATCCCCCAGGCCAGGAGGCACAAGTGCAGCGCAGCCGTGCAGCTTGTCACGCCTATCGCGCTCTTGAGCCCCAGATAGGAAGCGAAAGCGTTCTCGAATTCGGCGACTACGCTACCGGTGGTAAGGAAGATGGATCGGAGAACTCCAGCCGCTCGTTCGATATCGTTCTCATCGATGTTGTGCTTATAAAAATCTACGTTCATACCCATTAGCCAGGACTGGAGCGAAGCGTCTATCCGGCCGATTCGGCCTTCCTATCGGTTCTCCGTACTCGATGCGCCGTCGGCGGCGGCCATGTGGAAATAAAAAAGTGTGGATTGAAGCGCCGAGCTTTGGTCACGAAGCCCGAGATAGAGTATGTCGCAATCAGGGCGCCGATTAACGATTGAATAGAAGATATCGAAAGCTCATTATCGATAGCTCGTGTAATAGCATTGAGGGCGGCTGGGGTCAAGATGGTTGGAGGACGTGGAAACGCGTTACAAGGCCTTATCAATATCCTCGATCTTTTTCTTTTTCGGATTTCGTAAGCGCCTTCCTGCCATAGAGCGCGGAGAGGGGTTCGGCGGTGAGTCCGTGCAGGAAAACGCTGAGCAATACCGTGAGCACGATCACCGACAGCGGACGGCCATACCCCTGCAAACCCAACTGTCCGACAACCATCAGCGTATAGAGGACCGACGCGATTCCGCGGGGTCCGAACCACCCGATATAGGCCACCGACGCCCAGCCCAGCCTGGCCCCGATCAGGCTTACGGCCACCGGCAGCATGCGGATGACCGTCAGACTCAGGATCGCGTAGAGCAGCGCGGCGCCGTCCCAAAGGGGCCTGGCCGTGGGAACCATGATCATCCCGAAAAGCAGGAACACGAACAGCATCAGGTACTGGCCTTCGGCCTCTCCGAAATCCTGAATGCGCCGTCTCACCGAAACTCCGTGCGTCCCCAGCATCAAACCGCCGAAAAAAGCGGCGATAAAGCCGTTCCCATGCAGCGTCTCGGCCAGCGCGTAACACAGAATCGACAAGGAAACCGAAACCAGCCGTTGGAAGGTAATGTTCATCCAGCCCCTGTTGGCGGCCTTGTCGACCAGCAATCCGCCCAGCCACCCCACCAGGGCTCCGGCCACGGGACCGTACGCCAACTGTTTGACCGCATAGAGAACCCAATAGCCCGCGTCCATATGGCCTTCCCTGCTCAAGGCCAGGGCCGCCATGCAGGCCAGGATGGGAGGCAGGGCGATGCCGTCGTTGAGACCGCTTTCAACCCCTATGGATTGCCGTATTTTCTCCGGGACGATCGTACTGTTTACCACCGCCTGCCCGAGGGCCGCGTCGGTGGGCGAAAGGATAAAGGCCATGAGCGCGATCATCCAGGGGGTCATGTCGCTGAAAAGGGGGAGCGCCAGAAAATAGCCCAGAATCATGGTCAGGGGCAGCCCGATGAAGAGCAGACGCAGGGGAATATTGTATTCCAGCTTGAGGGCGCGAAGGTCAATGGTCGAGGCGTCGATAAACAGAATGAGCACCAGCGTGACTTCGGCGATGGTTTGCACCAGTTCCGAACTCATTTTCGGATGGAACAAATCAAAACCCAAGGGACCCGCGATAATGCCCACGGCCACGAACACCATGGGCGCGGTGATCGGCGACTTGTCCGACAAAGCGGAAACCAGCCCAAATCCGAATATCAAAAGAGCGGTCAATAGAATAGCTTCGGTCATCCGTATCCCCCTTCCCTCCACCAGCGCGACAAGTCATATGAAAAGCCACTCTTGAGATACAGTCAAACGGCGCATTAAATCAATGTTACATTTTCCTCGATAGATGTTTTGAGTACTGAAATGGGTACGGATGGATGGGAAAGACGCGGAATGCTTCTGTCCCGTCATTTCGAGCGCGGCGAGAAATATCACGCAGGGGGGCGTGTCCCGACGGGGTGTCGTGATCCTCGAGGCGCGGAGATTCCCCCGCCATATTTTTCCGACGTCCGTTCACGCGAGGCTCTATCGCGGTTCCCAATTTCCTCCGATCAGGCGGTCGAAGTCGGCCTTGGTTTTGGGACCGTAGGTCAGGAAGGTCGGGTTGCGCCGATCGGCGTATGATTCGCGCAGCCGGCTTAGAGCGTCCATCTTGTTTCGATTCTTCATGGCCGCGACATCGATGTTGTGCAGTCTGGCGGCGTTAAGCCCGAATATCTTGCGCTTGGCCTCGGGAGTCAAAGCCGGGTAGTCGTATTTTTCCCGAAACTCGTCGGAAATGGTAAAGGTTCGGAACGTCCGGATCTGGTCCTGGGGACTGCCGTACCAGATGGCGTCCGTGCCCCAACAGATGCGGTCCTCGCCGAAATATTTAAGCAGCTTGCCCATGAGATGCGCCGCCTGATTCGGCTTACTCATGTACGTCCGCCAACAACTTCCGAGTTCGGCGTACACGTTTCCTTCATTGGGCCGGTACCCGTGATCGACATAGGCCTTGATGAAACGATCCACGCCCAGATCGCGATCGGGGTTGTAGGGTCCCTCTTCAACGCCCGGTTCAAAGGCCGCGTGATAACAGAGGAACGTCATATCCGGGAAACGGCGACCCACACGAACAATGTCTTCCGGCCGCGAGTACAGGTAAACCAGATTCGGCAGCGGCAGTCCCCGATGGGCGCACACGATTTTGATTCCCAACTCCCGGGCTTTTTCCAGCATGGGAATGCCGCACTGGGGATCATCCATGAAAAAACCTACCCTATCGGGACCCCATTGGGGGTAGAGCTTCCAGGCGTCCACCTTGAATTTATGGGCCTGGGTGTCCATGTATTCGATCTGTCCGGATTCATTGGGCAACACGCCACCGTGAATCAGGCAGCGCCCTTTTCCGATTTGGCTCAGAATCATGTCCCGGGCCTGGGCGGCGTAATCCGTGGGCGTCGGGTTATTGCCCTTTCCTCCCCACAGCGCGGAGATCACCACGATGTCGGTGTCGCTGTCCAGAAACACTTCCTTTATCAACTGCTGGGCGCTGTAACAGTCCAGTTGGTCATAGGCGCATTGGGAGGCCTGTCCGAAAACTTCGGTCAGATTTTGCATCCAGAGTTCGCCGTCCAGTCCCTTGGCCCACGCTCCGCTGGGGTCCACGCAGTGGGTCTGCATGTCGATAATGAATTCATCACCGTTCAGCGCGTCCGACGCCGCCTGTTCGTCAAGGGCGGCGGCCTCCGGTATGCTGAAGATTCCGCCTTGCGCTCCGAGCGAAGACCAGAATTGATTGAACGCCAGCAAGACGGCGGCCGCTCCGCACGAGGATTTGAGAAATTCTCTTCTCGATTGGCCGAGACGCTTGCCGCACTCGCTCACGTATTCATGCGCTCGCCGGTTGGCGGCGATCTCGGCGGGTGTCAGGGGAATCGGCGCGTGTTCGCCGTTGGACGCGCTGTCGATTTTTATGGGAAGCCGTTTACCTTCGGGGTCATGTTCTCTCATAGCGTTCACTTTTCTCGGATTTTTAAGGTTTCAAGACGCGTCGCTTCGACCGCAATTTGGAAAACCGACGTCTTCACGCCGCCACCGGTAATCCTCTGCCGACGCCAATCTTGGATAATTTTACCATCTTTTAAAGTTATGGCGGAGCAATTTTCTCCCGCGTAATGGGTTGCCATGAACGCTCTTTACGTGTAAGATCGTCTACACTTTATTTGTGGCAGGACTCTGACGTGAATCGAACGTACCCCTCATATTCCCTTACCTCCTTTGTTAAAGAGGGATGGAAACGCTTATGGATAATGCCCGGGCTCCCTCGGGAGCCATATCCGCGCGTTTACGGAACGCCCGTTCCATCATCCTTTTTTAATCAGGAGGTATTGCCGTGCCAAAAACCATCGAGGAAATAAACGAGAAGATCAAAACCGGCAAGGTTGTCGTTTTTACCGCCGAAGAAATCATCGACGTAGTCAAGGAAGAAGGAATTAAAAAGGCCGCCGAGCGTGTGGACGTGGTCACCACCGGCACGTTCAGTCCCATGTGTTCTTCCGGTCTTTTTATCAATATAAAACAACCCAAGATCAAAATGAAGCTGGGCGGCGGCGTGGCCAAGCTGAACGGCGTTCCGGCCTACGCGGGGCTGGCGGCGGCGGATCTCTATCTGGGTTCCAACGCGCTGCCCGACGGCGATCCGCGCAATAGCCACCATCCGGGGGCGTTCCGCTATGGCGGGGCTCACGTGATCGAGGAACTGGTCGGCGGCAAAAAAGCGCTGCTCACCGCCTCTGCCTATGGAACCGATTGTTATCCGAACAAAAAACGGGAACAGAAGATCGGCTTGGACGACCTCAACGACGCCTTTCTGTTCAATCCCCGCAACTGCTACCAGAATTACAACGTGGCCGTGAATCTGTCCGACAAGCCCATCTATACCTACATGGGCAAGCTCAAGGCCAACCTGGGCAACGCCAATTATTGCAGCGCCGGGCAATTGTCACCGCTGTTCAACGATCCCTACTATCGCACCACCGGATTGGGGACGCGGGTTTTCATTGCGGGCGCTCAAGGATACGTGGCCTGGAACGGCACCCAGCACAACCCCAACGCCCCCCGTCTGGATAACGGAACTCCCTGCGGGGGCGCGGGAACACTGGCCATTATCGGGGATCTGAAACAGATGAGTCCCCGCTGGCTGCGAGCGGTCTCTTTTACGGGATACGGGGTGAGCCTTTCCCTGGCGGTGGGCGTTCCCATCCCCATACTGGACGAGGAAATGATGAAGTTCGTGTCCGTGACCGACGCGGATCTGAAAGCGCCGGTCATCGATTACAGCTCCTATTACCCCACCGGCGAGGGACAGCCCAAACTGGCCGACGTCACCTATGCGGAACTCAAGAGCGGCGCCATCCAAATCAACGGGAAGAAGGTGCCTACAGGCTGTTTTTCCAGCTACATCAAAGCGCGTGAGGTGGCGAAATTTCTCAAGCACTGGATCGAAGACGGCGGGTTCCAGCTCACCCAGGCAGTGGCGACGTTGCCGGGCTCCCGAGCCGAAAAGGGGGGAAACTCATGAAAAAGAAAGTGGTATTCACGTTTCCGGCGTCCAACGTTGAAGAACCGATTACCTATCATCTGATAAAAGACTACGACCTCATGGTCAATATACTCCGCGCCACCATCGACCCCCGCAAGCAGGGACGCATGGTGGTGGAATTGAGCGGCGAGGAAAACCAGTTCTCGCGGGGGCTCAACTATCTGGAGCGTGTGGGCGTCACCGTGGAGCCGCTTGCCCAGGAAGTGCATCACCTGCAGGAACGCTGCACCAGCTGTACCGCCTGCGTGCCCATCTGTCCCACCAACGCGCTCGACGTGGACCGGGAAACCTGGACCGTGGCCTACGACGCCGAGAAGTGCGTGGTCTGTCTTTCCTGCGTGGAGGTGTGCCCCTACAAGGCGGTGGAGATTTATCTGGAGTAGGGTTTCAGTCGAAACGATCCTAGGAAGAGAAAACAACATTTCGGGGGAATTATGCGCCTCGAAGATCACGACTCGGTCGGGGCGCGCCCCCTGTGGGAGATTTCTCGCTACGTTCGAAATAGCGGACGAGGGATTGATTAATTCGGCGGCGGGAACACCTCGGTTTCTTCAGCGTAAGGGCGGTTCGCGAACCGCCCTTACCGTTTACGAGTCTCAGGCTTTGTATTTCTGAAAGATGTCGTGAAACTGCTCTTCGCAGCTCAGGAACGAGTCCACGATCATGGGATCGAAGTGGGTGCCCCGGTCCTTGATGATCACGGCCTTGGCCATATCGTGCGAGTAAGCGTTCTTGTACACCCGTTTACTGACCAGCGCGTCATAGACATCCGCCAGGGCCACGATACGGGCCGACAACGGTATCTCGTCTTCTTTCAAGCCGTCGGGATAGCCGGTGCCGTCATATTTTTCATGATGGTGATGCGCTATTTCGGCGGCCATGCGCAGATAATCGGCGCGCGGGTATCGGTTCAGGGCGTCGGTTAATGTTTCATACCCTATCTTGCTGTGATCCTTCATGACTTCGAATTCTTTGTCGTCCAGCCTGCCGGGTTTGAGCAGAATGTAGTCGGGTATGCCGATTTTTCCGATGTCATGCAGGGGGCTGGTGAGATAAATGTTATCGATGAAAAAGTTGTCGATTTCCTCGGGGGCGTTTTTCTGCTGCGAAATTATTTCGGCCAGGGTCCGTGAGTAATATCGTATTCGGTCCAGATGGTTCCCGGTTTCCGGGTCTCGCGATTCCGCGAGTTTGGCCAGGGAAAAGATGACGATGTCCCGGGTTTCAAAACTCAGGATTCTTTCGCCCGCCCTGATCCGTACGGCCAGTTCTTCCTTGACGAACGGCTTGGCTATGAAATCGTCCGCTCCCGCTTCCATTCCGATGACGATGTCTTCCAAATCGTTCTTGCTGGTCACCATCATGATATAGGTGTACTGGCCTCCCTCGGCGGCCCGGATCTTCTGACACAGCTCCACGCCATCCATTCCCGGCATCACCCAGTCGGTGATGACCAGCCGTGTCCGGTTGACCTTCCATTTTTCCCAACCGTCCTGACCGTCAGTGGCGACGACTGTTTCATGTCCCAAGCTCTGGATCAGCTTCATCATTTTTTTTCTGCTGACCAGCTCATCGTCCGCTATTAAAATCTTCACGCCCCACCCCTTTTTATATTTTAAAGCGCGCCATGCTCCTGGGCGTACGCTTCGAGACGCCTGGTTTCCGTCTTTAATTTTTCCAGGATATCAAGCGCTCCGTCCAGACTGTCGGATTTCCCCGTCTTCTCCAACTCATGGGCGATTTCGGACAAGCTCCGGGCGGTCAGATTCGCGGCCCCGCCCTTTATGGCATGCGCTTCTTTCCAGACCACTTCATTGTTCCGGTCATCCAGCGCTTGCGTAATTATGGTTATTTGGCTCCGTACTTTTCCCAGAAAGCCGTCGAGGACTTCCAGCAGGAATTCCCTGTCCCCTTCAAATTCATGGATGGCCTTGGCGAAGTTCATGGGATCTTCGATATGGGCCGGCGGGTCTTTCACTTCCTCCCGAACAACCTCCGCCTTGACCTCGACCGATCCGGACAACAGCCACTTGTCCACCATTTTCAGGAGTTCTATCCTGCGGAGCGGTTTGGTCAGATAATCGTCCATTCCGGCCGCGAAACATTTTTCCCGGTCGCCTTTCAGGGCGTGGGCCGTGAGCGCGATGACGGGGGTTCTGGGCCGCCCGTTCTCCTGTGTCGCGGCCCAGGTCCGTTCCATTTCACGAATGGTTCTGGTAGCTTCGTATCCTTCCATGACCGGCATTTGAATATCCATCAACACCAGGTCGTAATGTTCCTGTTCGAACGCTTCAACCGCTCGCAGACCGTTCTCAGCGAGATCGACGCGGTAGCCCCCTTCGGTGAGATGCCGCATGGCCACCTGCTGGTTGGTGGGATAGTCCTCCGCCAGGAGTATCCGTTTTAACTCTCTCCCACGCGGGGTTATGGTCGTTTCGGTCACCAGTTCGCAGTTCGCGTTGATATCTTCACTGGAGGACAGGCCCAAAACCGAAGTGATCGCCCGGCGCATCTCCTCGCGCCTGATGGGCTTGGTCAGATATCCCGCGATGCCGATTTCCTTGCAGCGCGTCCGGTCCCCTTCCATGCTGCTCGAAGTCAGGACAATGATGGGCGTCTTACGCAGTTCCTCTATTTTTTTTATCTCTAGCGCAAAATCGAATCCGCTCATTTCCGGCATCTGGGCGTCGGTCAGAATCAAGTCGAATCCCGCGGCGGTAAGAACGCTGTTCCGGAGGACGGCAAGGGCTTCCGCGCCGCTCGAAGCTTCCGACGGCAAGCATCCCCAGGCTCTGAGGTACTCTTTCTGGATAAAGCGATTGGTCTGGTTATCGTCGACGACCAACACCTTCAAACCGTTCAGATCGACTTCGTCGCGATCCTCTGGTTTTTCGTCGGTTTTTTTCAAAACCGCGGTGAACCAGAATTCGCTACCCCGGTCGACTTCACTGACCACCCATATCTCTCCGCCCATGAGCCGCACCAGTTGTTTGGAGATGGTGGTGCCCAGCCCGGTTCCTCCATATTTTCTGGTAGTGGACCCGTCGGATTGGGTAAAGCTTTCGAATATTTTGTCCTGTTTTTCGGCCGGAATGCCGATCCCGGTGTCGCGCACCAGGAATTTTATTCGGTGAGCTTCGCCGAGGTCTCCGTGTAATTCCGCTTTTATGTAGATTTCCCCCCGCTCCGTGAACTTGAGGGCGTTGCCGGCCAGATTGTTGAGGATCTGTCGCAGCCTGCCGGGATCGCCTATCACCCGCTGCGGGATTTCGGGGGAGAGAAAAATGATCAGTTCCAACCCCTTCTGTTCGGCTCGAAAAGCGATGCTGCTCGATACGTCTTCTATGACGGACCGCAGATCAAAGGATATTTCTTCCAGTTCGATCTTTCCGGCCTCGATCTTGGAGAAGTCCAGGATGTCGTTGATCAGCCCGAACAGGGTGTTGGCTTCGGTATTGATGGCGTGGAAGATATTTTTCTGGTTGTCGTCGAGCGCGGAATCCATGGCCAGTTCGGTCATACCGATGATGCCGTTGAGCGGCGTGCGGATTTCATGGCTCATGTTGGCCAGGAACTCGCTCTTTGCCCGGCTGGCTTCTTCCGCGATTCTCCGTTTTTCCTTGAGTTCGTTATAGAGCAGCCTCCGCTCGGTCACGTCGCGGACGATTCCCCGGAATCCGGCGGGGGTTCCATCGGGGCCGACAACGAGAGAAACGGACGATTCCACATAGCCCACGCCGCCTTCTTTACCTTTGATTTCCCAGTCGATTCTCTTTTCCGGAACGCCGGTGCGAAAAACTTCATTATATTTCCGGTATAACTTCTCGGAGTTCTCATCGTCCGTGTAATCGCGGTTTCTCATGTTCATCAATTCTTCGCGATCATACCCCGCCAGCCTGCACAGCGAATCATTGAAAAAGGTGAGTTTGCCGGACAGATCGACCTCATAGTATCCGTCCGTTATATTTTCCAGAATCGTGCGGTATTTCTCTTCCGATCTGCGGAGATCCTCGGTTCGTTCCTCGACCATTTCCTCCAGCTTCTCGCTGTACCGCCTGATTTCCTGTTCCGCGCGTTTGCGCTCCCCCACTTCCTGCTTCAATTCCTGATTGGTAAAGACAAGCTGCCTGGTGCGCTCTTCGACCCGTTTTTCCAACTCCCGGTTGATGGCGTTTACCTTCTTTTTTTCCGCCTCCAGCAGACGAGTCTGTATGAACTCCTTGCGGGAATAAAACTCGATGGAATAACAGGCGATCATGCCCAGGACGTTTCCGGCGATGAAGAAGAAGTTGTTGTTTATGAGCACGGCCATCGGGGTGTGCGTGTAGGCGATGGCGGAGAATTCATAGGTTATGACGATGATCCACCCGACCGTGGTGGCCCAGATGAATCTGAGCTTGAAGAAGGTGTATCCGAAAATGAGGACAAGAATCAGGCCCGCGTAATAGGTATCATTGGCCTGCTGCGGGAACATCATAATCATGGCGACAATGCCCAACCCCGCCACGAGAACCACGATGGAGACGCACAGCTGCATGTAGCGCCTGAAATGCCGGGAAAAGGAGAACAGGAAGACTACGAAGACCAGCGGACTGAAGATGCCGTAACGGATGGCCCAGAAATACTCCTTGGCCTCGGGCACCAGCCACGCGTCGAGAATCCCGAAAAAGCCATAGAAAAAAATGGCCATGATCAAGGCCATGCGGACATGGGATACCGACTTTTGAAAATAATCCGCGAGAAAGTCGCGTTCAAGCGCTTCGGGGAAGCCCTGAGTCAGGATATTGGTCTTTATGGTGTCTATTGAATACGGTATGAACGCCACGATTTTTTTACTCGACCGGAATGCCGCGCGTCATCGGCGTGTCAGTTTTCATGAGTCTTTTTCATCACAATGAGGCTCATGTCATCCAACTGCTCTTCCTGAAACGCTTGCACTTCTCCTATTATTTTATCCACTATTTTGCCGACCGGGAGATCGGCGTATTTATTGAGCGCCTGTTCCAGGCGGTCCTGGCCGAACATTTCCTCGTACACATTGGTTGCTTCGGTGATGCCGTCGGTGAACAGCAACACGATATCTCCGTCATCGACCTTGACGCTGATATCCTGCAGGTAACTCCCGATGTTGTCGGAGATCCCCAGCCAAGTGCCGGAGGTGATGATGGTTTCTGTTTTGTTCAGCGCCGCCCGGTATACGATGATATCCTGATGCTTGCCCGCCACCCGCATTTCCGTATCGTCCAGATGGATGGCCATCATGGTCATGTAATGATCGGAGCCCAGGCGGGACAAGTTTTCCCGTATGGCCAGGTTTACAGAGTTAAGGACCAACGAGGGGCTACCGTTATACCCGTTGTTGACGTTAGATATGATGCTGGTCTGCGCCATCATCATGATCAGACCCGAATCGACGCCGTGACCGGAAACGTCGCCCATGGCTATCCAATTGTCGCCTCGGGCCGTTTGAATGATGTCGTAGTAGTCGCCGCCCACCTCTACCGCCGGGAACATGGCCGAGGCGATCTCATATCCCTTGATCTTCTGCTTGTCGGGGAACAGGGCCGTCTGGATGCGCTTGGCAAGCTCCATTTCGCTCCAGATGGAGTCGCGCGCTTTTCTCAATTCCACGAGCAGGTAAAATTCCTTTTTCACGAGCTTGTGGCGCACGTGATTGATGCTCACCGCGATGATTGCCGTGGAAAACAGAAAAAACAGGTTGTTGATCAGGATGCCGCTGTTATAGGGCTGCGCCGCCAACACATTGAAAAGCACGTACATGGAAATGATAATGATGCTGTTGACTGCCGAGTGGATGGTTTTCCAGGGAAGCAGCAGGTTGACCGCGATGATGACCAGATTAAGCCCGGCGTAATAGCTGGAGTCGAATCCTCCCAGATCGACGGTCATCAATGCGATTATTCCGCCGATGTTTATGGAAACGAAATAGCCGTGATAATAGGAAGAACTGTTCGGCCTGCTTTTTCTGATGATGAAATACTGGACGAGCAATACGACGGTGGAGAAAAGCCGGTACACTCCAAAACGGGGCAGCAGGTCTTCCGGCATGGTGAAATAATCGAGCAGGAAGAACGCCGGCACGAGCGTGAAACCCAGGGTGGTGAGGGTTTTCAGCCACTCGTGGATTATATTGTTCAGATACGGCTCGAATTCGTCGGCATCGAAGTTAAAGCCGTCTGTGTTGTTATGGATGTCGCTCTTCAAGTTCATTCCCTACGTTCTGCCTGATTAGTATGGTCTACGGCCGTGAACATACCGCGTCGGTTCTCCGTTCCTTTCGCCCTCGGCTTCAACTCGCGCAGCTCACCCGAGACCCGTTTCCGGCCTTCAGCCGGATTGGCGCTGTTTACGATTCGCGCTTCTTTTTGATCCGGAGAAACATCTGAACCCCGGTGTCTTCGAAGCTGACTTCGATCTCGGCGTCCGGCGCGTCGCGCAACAAGTTATAAAAATCGTCTTCCGAACGGTAGTAGAGCACCCAGTCAAGCCAGTACTCCATGTAGTAACGGCTGGGGTTGGAGATGTGGAAATTGCCGATCACCAGTTCACCGCCCGGCTTCAGAAGCTGGTACAGCTTACTCAGTACGGCCGCCGCCACCGGCGGAGTCAGGTAGTCGAACAGCCCCATGGAATAAATGAAGTGGAATTGTCCCCATTTGTTTTTCAGATGGGGCGTTGCAAGCATGGTGCGAACCGATTCATTCAGGTAATCCGCGTGAACCTTGGTTTTCAGTGACGATTCTATTTCATGGATCAATTCGGCGGCTTCGAACAACGCCCCGCGGTCCTGATCGAGCAGGGTGAAATGGAAACGTTCGCAATCCTCGGGAGTAAGAAGCACGTCTTTCAGCTCAAAGGCCGGTCCGCAGGCCACCGACAGCACTTTCAGCCTTTCGTCGGGGGCCGCCGGGGAATTGTCGGTGATATGACTGACGCGTCTGGCTATCAAGCCTCGTCTGTTACGGACTGCCTGCGCCGCCGGGTGTTCCAGAGGATGTTTGTCCAGCAATTTCGAAAAAGTCGACTCGCCCTGATAGTCATTGGCGTAAATCATTTTCATCATCTGGGAATCGCCGCTGTAGCCGCGCGGTTTCAGATTGGTCCGCTTCATGAATTCCGAGCAGAGGATAAAGGACCAGAGCTGTCTTCTGAAGTAGAAACCATGCGTCTGATGCTGCTCCTTGGAAAAGGTCTGCAGGATGCCTTGGAAATCCATCAGCCGCTCGTCGAGGTAACGCATGAAACGGGCGCCTTCGGTTTTGATGATGGCGTTTTGCACCGCGTTCCGGACATGTTCCGGTTCGCCCGCGTATTCGGCGTCGAGGCTGTCGAACTGGTTCTTGAACACGCTCAGATCATAGGTAAGATCCGAGGTATAATTCTTAAAGGTCTGATCTATATCGTTTTTATGATTCAGAACCAGCGGCAGATTCAGACAATTGTTCTGAAGGGTGATGACTTCGTTCCGGTAGAAAAGACGCTCCAGATCGAACACGTCGCCGGTAAATATGAGCTGACCGGCGTAGCCTTCAATGTTAACCGAAGGAGACAGACAGCATGGGCCGAGTTCCACGTGCTCGCCGTTCATGGGAAACAACAGTTTCCAGTTCTTCGAGGCGCCATGAAGAGCGTCTCCGTTCGAGCACCGTACCAGAAGAGAATACCGGCTGTTAAAACGGACCTCTATGGGAACTTTTTCCGTCCCTGAAACCAGATGAGCCTGTACCTGACTGGGTCCCTTGTCCATGTCTAACCTATTCCTTGAATACTGACCCGATTATCCTTGGTCTGAAAAATTCCGAGCGCCGAAAAAGACAGGTCCTGCCACTTCTTCGCCTTCTCATAGAGAACGGTCACCCGGTTGGGTCCGCGCTTGGCCCGTTCCAGAATCTTTATGATCGGCGTTATAGTGGAGGAGTTCATGTATTCAAGCTTGGTGAAGTCCAGGATGATACGCTTGTCTTCGTCACTGCTTTTTTGCAGGACATCGACCAGTATGGGAGTAATGAACTGAGCCGGCTTGCGAGTGACGCTTTTTCCCGTCCACTTGACGTCTATGCAGTCCAGATCCTCGCGGACTTCGAGTTTCAACAGATCGTTTGAATAACTCTTTAAATTATCCATGCCACTCTCCATCAATTTCTGTAGGAACTGGAAACCGCCGACACGTTCAGAAGGTTCTCTTCATCGACATAAAAGTCGAGAATGGCCTGACCTTCATACGCTATTCGGATTAATCCCAAACCGCTTTCTTCATCATTGAACGGCTTGATGGCCACCTGCCTTAAACGCTCTATATAGGCTTGAAACGAGTCCTGATATCCCCGTATCCACTGTATGGTTTTGTCCATCTTTCTGAGGTGGCCGTGCGTGCGTTCATCGACGGGATTTACGACTTCTATCGTGACTATGTTTTTATCGACCTTAATGTTTATAAGGACCTTGTCCCTGCCGAGTGAGAAGCTCCCATATTTGATGCTGTTCTCGATGAGCTCGCTGATTATCATGGTGAGAGCTTCTACATTTTCATCCTTCAATTTATGGGAGACCAGAAAAGAAGCGCTCTTTTGACGTATACGCTCTATAACTTCCCAGTCAGGCTCCAAACTGAATGTCATCGACCTTTCCATGGATAAAACCACTCCCTTGATAACGGATTCAAGAACTCATTTTTTCTTTAAAGTTTCTCAATGACTGACTTTCTTCCCTTTTACCCGGATGTGTCCAGACGCTCCTTCGGCCGATCTTTAAAACATTTCAATCCAGACTCCGCTCGAGTATGAGCCCCGATGAGCGGCCGGGTCGGCGCGCCGCCGTGACCGCGAATACTATTCGACGTCCGCGCCTTAAGTACATTCTTGAACTCAATTCTATTCAGCTTTTGACAAAAGATTAAAATTTTTCTTCTAACCTCTTATCGGCATCCCGAAAGCTATCTTTAGAATTTTTCGTACAGTTCCATGCCCTAGGGTTTCAACTATCATGCCAATAAAAACAGTCGGATATGAGACGCCCTTGAAGGAGTTTGCAAGGATTACGAGAAGGAAAAGCTTCGGAAGGAAACCGGGAACGACATTTTCGCATACTCTTCATGACCATGTTGCAAAAGGATATAGAAGCGTTTTGAAAGCTCTTTGGCAGCAATTAATTCATAATAAGCGTAATAACCGGTATAAACAGGAATATAACCTCAGCAAACCCTGATCGGGCCTATTGATTCACAACAATGATTCGGAAGTGTTTTTACCGGGCGTACCGGCGTAGGTAGGAATCCTCAGGCCGTTCGGGGAAGATTAGTCATAAAATTGACAGCTTAGGACGCCAATTTTTCCGCAGTTGGGCGGTAGTGCGCTCCCTTTGTTTTAAAGGGCTTTTTTTAACCACCGGAAACATTCGCTTCCGGTGGTTTTCACTTATCAAGGGGCGACCGCCTCTCACTTATAGCGCGACTCATCCCTGGTTTCCTCATAATAATCTTCAACACCAACTTCCTTCATGCGTTTGTTCACGGCGATCCACCGCTTTTCTAAATGCGGATCGAAGTTGCTCTTGTTACAGGGAAAATCTCCGCATTGAAAGCAGAAATCCACGCCCTTCTCTCGGTAGCACCGGGTCACTCCGCAGTTGGGATACCTGCCCACGCCTTGTCGGCAGCCCATGCAGGTAGGTTTGGAGAAGTATTCGAGCATCCTCTTGAACGGCTGATAGTCGTTGAACTCCGGCCAGAAGTTTGAAAACCGCTCCGCGTAGATATCGAAATCGCCAAGCAGCTTTTGCAGTTCCCGGCTTTTTTCGCCAATGGCCCCCTTGGCGTACCCGAAGCATTTGGCGCAGCTCAGTCCGCAGGGGGCGAGATCCTCCAGAATAGCCTGGTAATCCCCGGACGCCTCGTTCGAAGTTTCATCGGGCGCCTGTTTCGGAATATTTCCGAAGGACCGGCAGGCCGCGCTTCACCATATTCCAGTACACGCACGTGCCGGGATAGGTGCGACACAGCTCCATGTGTTTCCCGGTTCCGGTAACTTTGGACATGACCAGCGGCCGCTCGGGGTATTTGGCCAGAATTTCGAGGGCCTCCTGTTTACCGACATACCGCGCCTTACTGGCGCCGACCATGCCGTCGGCCAGTTCATCCAGAAAAACGGCCTCGGTCAGGGGGCTGTCGGGAAAACCCGCCCGGCATACCCGTTCTCCCGTCGCGCATTTCTCCGCCTTCCCGATGATCTCCTCGGCCTCCTCTTGGATAAGTATCCGGGGGTCCAGCTCCCGCGCCGTTTCCATGGCGCGGTTCCCTGTTTTCGATCCGAGCAGCGGCTGTTCGGCTTTGGAAAGAGCCTCGATCGTTCGCTGCACTTGAACCACGGTTTTTCCGCTTACATAGTCTTCCAAGGTCGCCATGATCTTTCCTCGCTTTGTTTGGTGAGAGGTTACGCGTGAATCCGTCTTTCCCTGCGCAGTTCCGGAAACCGAAACGCTAGCGGGCTTCCAGCAGAAGCATCCGCTCCCGAATTACCTCGATTATGGCAGGGTCCACCTCCAGGGCGATCCTGACCACCTTCTTGTCCGGGGGCGTGATTTTCCGCACGGCGTCATATACATATTCGGTCGCGAATACCATGTCGCATTGGTCCACGGTCCGCTTGACCTGGCCGGGATTGTCCATCCCCACCCATATCTTGACCAGGGAGGAACCCTGGGAAAACGGCAGATTGCGGTAAAAGGAACCGGCGCTTCGCTGATGGACGCATACGCACGCGATCCGGGTTCCCGCGGGCGCTCGCAGCAATTCGTTCATGAGGCGGATGTCCGGCTTGAGAAGCGTCGCCACCAGCTTGGGGCCCACGCCGGGAAGAACCTTCTTGATTTCCTCGATGTGACTGAAGCCGCACGCCACCAGGTCGGCGTTTTCCACGATCCGTACGGCCTCTTTATTGCCCGCCTCGAGGTCCTGGATCAGAACGCCTTCGCTTTCCACGCCCAGCCCGGTTGCGATGACCTCCCGGATGGCCTTGATCACTTCATGGTTGCAATCGACCACCGCCAGGCCGCGCTCCCGGAACATCGAGGCGTTGACGTCCAGCCGCGTAACGAAGTAATCGGCGATCCGCGAGACACCATACCCTTGGTCGATGGCTTCGCGCACGGCCCGATCGAAAATTGATTTCAGGATTTTGTTATTGAGCGCGGCTCTGTTTTCGGCCACGTAGGCGCCGGAGCCGGTGACGATGGTCAGCCATCCCTGTTCGGCCATTTCCCGGTACGCCGCCGAAACGGTGTTGCGGTTGACGTTGATAAGACCGGCCATGTCCCTGACCGAAGGCATGGCCTGACCGGGCGCCAATTCGCCGCTTTCGATAAGCAGGCGAATCTGTCTTTTGATCTGATCCTTGACCCCGAATGACCCGCTTTTGTTCACGTGTATGTTCATAGTGTCATATGCTACTATGACACTATGAATGTGTCAACTCATTTGAGAAGCGCCCGCTTCTTGGAGTTGCAATATAGATTGCGATATTTTATTATATATTTAAATTTTTTTAGCTTATATTTTCACCTCATCAATTTTATTATTAATTTATAATCTAAGCCACTTTTTCATGTACTTAACTTTTTAACAGGAGGGTGGAGATGAAAAGGCAACTTTGTTTTGCGCTCATAGCCATTTTAGTGGGATTTTTGCTGTGCGCTTTACCTGCGGCCGCGCAACAAACGGTTCACGTTAAAGCCGCTCCCAGCGGACCTAACGTAACCACCACCAATGCGAGCTTCGAGGATATTCCGGGCCTGCGCATGTTTTTCGTCGCCGGCGAATCCGGCAACGTCTGTATCAGCGTATCCGGTGAATTCTCGGTAACTTCCGGTCAACGAATGTTTCTGCGGGCGGTTATCGATGGCGCGGCGACATCTCCATCGGATGTGGCCTTCTCCAGCGACACCTATGGTACAACTTCGTTCAATTTCAGCGCAACCGTCACCACCGGTCTCCACTCGGTAAGCATTCAGTGGCTTGTCGATAGCGGAGGTACGGCCTCGGTCGGCGATCGGACGGTCTGGCTCACTACCGCTCCCAATGTCGTCAACACGATCGCGGCGCCCAGCGGTCCGGATGTCACCACGACCAGTTCTTCGTTTGTTGATATTCCCAACTTGTCGACTACCATAGTGATGCCTGGGGCAGGTGACGCCATTATAACCATCACCGCCGAAACAGGCATTGCGGGCGGGGGAAGGATGTTCGTACGGGCGCTGGTGGACGGTTCGCCCGCGAATCCCTCCGATGTGGTGTTTACCATTGAAAACAACTTGCCCATCAACGCTTTTACCTTCGTTGCGCCTGGATTATCAGCCGGCAATCATACCCTGAACATGCAGTGGCTTGTTGACGCCGGCAGCACGGGGTCTATGGGTGACCGTACGATTACCATAGGGTACAGCAACCCCGTTGATCTCGCGGCGGGGAATGGCGGTATTATTGGGGTGGCGGCGCCGAGCGGTCCCCCCTTGACCACCACGTCGACATCATTTGTCGATGTTCCTGACATGATCGCCACCATTGAAACTCCAGAGAATGCGAGCATGGTTATCGGCATGCAGGCTGAAATCTTCGCAACCGCCGGCCATCGCATATTCGTTCAAGCCACCATAGATGATCAACCGGCGAGCCCCAGCGATGTTCTGTACCATTTCGAGGGTCTGGCCGGAACGCGAAGCTTCTATTTTGTTGCGCAAAATGTGCCTGCGGGAACGCATACCGTTAAGATGAAATGGCTCGTAGACAGCGGCGGCACGGCGAGCATCGGTGACCGAACTATGACGGCGCTGGCGCTGCCCACCCAGAACCATACCGGAAGCGCCTGGTGGTTTAACGCCGCGGAGCAGGGAACCGGAGTTTCGATAGAAGTACAGGCGGATAAGCTTTTTCTGGCCTGGTACACCTACGATCAAGCCACAGGACGTCCCATTTGGAATATCGCAGGCGGTACCATGAGCGATCCTTTTCACTTTAACGGCAGTTTAATACAGTACTCCGGATGGGAACTGGGAACCCCTTATGTCGCTCCGACATCGACGCCGGTGGGGAATGTGGCTGTTGAATTCGATCAGACAAATCCTGATATGGCGTCTCTCTCTTGGACCATCGCGGGAAGTTCCGGGACCAAGGAAATCGAAAAGTTCATGCCATATTTCGTTTCCGGAGAACAGGACCCCCGAAACATAAACGGCTGGTGGTGGGACCCCGCCTTTGACGGCATGGGCGTGTATGTGGAAGCCCGGGGCGGCCAGATCTTTATCGCCTGGTATCAGTATCGCGAAGACGGCTCACCTCGTTGGTGGACAACGGATGGATCTTTCCCCCCCGGGTCAACCAGCTTTAACGGAACGCTTAAGGAACGGGCCAATGGCCAATGGATTGGCGGACCATATCAACAACCGGACGCGGCGACGGAAGTCGATCAGGTCGGCTTCACCTTCAACGCCGATGGCTCGGCCACTCTGGCCTGGTCGGGAACCACGTTCAACCTCGTGAGATTCCCCTTCGCCGATTCGGCCACGCCCTAGTCAATAGGTAGCAAAACGGAATCGCCGGAGGAATTTCCACCTCCGGCGATTTTTAAAGACCAGGCAGTTCATTCGCGCTATTATTGCATATCGAACGCGGGAAGCGTCTGCAGGGCGTTCAACGTCGTGCTACGCACAATGACAAAGCACACCGCCACAACACTGCTCGGATTATCGACGATCACGCTTCCTTCCAGAAAATCCCGCGGGCGTCCTTCCATGTTGTCCAGGACGCTGAGCACGTTGAGCCGCTTTTCCCGGGAAATGAATTCAATGGGGACTTCTCCTTCCTCGGGATTACGCATGTTGCGAATCACCCCGCTGTACCGTTCGGGCGCGTCCCGCAAGCTTAAAAGCACCACCCTGGTAGTCGCGCCGAACGCGGGATCGACCAGATAGCGGCAGGAAAAGCGCAGGGCCGAAGCCTGTCCATAGGTGAGTCCCACCAGGGAGTCGCTGTTCAGGTCGTTCAGATCCACCGCTCCCGCCTGGTAGTCGGCGCGAGTCAGCGGGACCACCGGGAGCAAGGCCGCGTCCTGGAAGCCGGGATTCACCAGAAAGGCCTGAGCGGCCAGATTGGGATTGGTTTCCCCCGGTTCGAGTATGCCGTTGTCATCCAGGGTGAAGATCACATACCCCACTTTGTCAAAGCCGGGTCCTCCGTCGCTCGTCCAGAGCGAAATGGAAAAATCCTGCTGGTCGGGTCCGATATCGACGGCGCCGTGGGAAAAGGGTGTTCCGTCCGCGCCGAAAAAGGTCCAGTAGATCTTGTATCCTGGTTGCGGGGTTTGCAGGGACAAACCTATGGAGGTGTCTTCAATGAGGTTGTAAATGCCGACCGGCAAGAGCGCCCCGGTTTCGAACTTGCCGAAGGTGAGAAACGCGGAGGACGGTCGCGGAGCGAAACATAGCAACGCGATGAAAAACGTGGCGAAAATCATTTTTCCGAATGTTCTGGTCATGATCCCTCCCCGGAGAGCTAACGTCATGCAGGTTGTTCGGGCCGTACGCCCAATTTCGTTTCATCAAAAGACGCTCGTCGGCCGAACCTTCTTACAAAAAATATATCAGATTGGGCAAAATTCACGGATAAAAAAAGCCATCCGTTTCATGGTCCACGGATGGCTTGTTTTCTTCGCGATGATAGGTTGGAATCTAGAGCGTCGAGGCGATGACCAGCTTCTGAATCTGCGAGGTGCCCTCGTAAATCTGGGTTATCTTGGCGTCGCGCATCATTCTTTCCACGGGATATTCCTTCACGTATCCATATCCTCCCAAGGCCTGGACCGCGTCCGTGGTGACCTTCATGGCCGTTTCCGCGGCGAACAGCTTGCACATGGCGGAGAGACGGACCGCTTCGGTGGGCACGCGGGAAAGATCCTTCTTCAAGCCTTCAAAGGTCGTCGCCGCCTTGTAGGTGAGCTGACGGGCCGCTTCGAGCTGAACCGCCATATCGGCGAACATGAACTGAAGTCCCTGGAAGGAGAAGACCGGCTGCCCGAACTGCTGGCGTTCCTTGGTATATTCCAGCGCGTAATCCAGGGCGCCCTGACCGATGCCGAGGGCCTGCGCCGCGACCGGTATGCGGGTAAAGTCGAGCGTCTTCATAAGGATCTGGAATCCCTGGCCCTCGGCCCCCAACAAATTGGACGCGGGAACCCGGCAATCCTCGAAGATCAGCTCCACCGTGCTGGACGCGCGGATACCCATCTTGTTTTCTTTTTTGCCGATCTGGAAGCCCGGAGTCCCCTGCTCCACCACGATCACGCCCTGTCCCTTGGTCGCCGGGGCCGCGCTGTTGACGCGACAGGCCACGCAGACATACTTGGCCACATCGCCGTGGGAGATGAAGACCTTGCGGCCGTTGATCACATAGTCGTCGCCGTCTTTGACGGCCACGGTTCTCAGACCCCGCACGTCGCTTCCGGCGTTGGGTTCGGTGAGGCCGAACGCGGCCAGATTTTCACCCGAAGCCAGCGAGGGCAGATATTTCTGTTTCTGATCGTCATTGGCCGCCAGGAAAATGGGCATGGTTCCCAGTTCGTGGACCAGCAGGATGACCGACGACGAGCCGCAGACCTTGGCCACTTCTTCGACGCTGAGGCAGAAACTCAGCAGCCCCATTTCCGCTCCGCCGTATTTTTCCGGGAAGTCCGCGCCAAACAGTCCGTTTTCGCGAAACACTTCCACCGAATCCCAGGCGAATTCGCCTCTTTCGTCCCGTTCGGCCGCGCCGGGGGCGATTTTTTCCCGGGCGATCCTTCTGACGGTATCCTGCATCATGAGTTGTTCTTCGGTTAGATCGTAGCTCATCGGGGCCCTCCTTTTCACCAAACATCGGAGCCGTAGGCGTCGCAATAAAAAAATGAATGAACAATCAATGTCTGCGACTTCCGGCGTCCGGTGTCAAGGAAAATCGACGCCGGGTCCGCGTCCGCGCTCCCCCCCCGAATGCATTGAAATCAATCTCTCATCGCTTCCCAATCATTCCATTATAAAGACCGCGTATGATGGAATGCCGCTTTCTCGGTTTGGACTTGACTTTAAAGAAATAGTTATACTAAGCATTAGGGATTACGACAAATTCTTTGAGGTGATACCCGATGAGTGAGAAAATACTTAACAAGAGAAGCTTCGCCCTGATTGCCCATGGCGGCGCAGGCAAGACATCCCTTGCCGAGGCCATGCTTTTTAACGCCGGCGCCACCAATCGTTTGGGTAAGGTGCAGGATGGCAGCGCTCAAATGGATTTTGAACCTGAAGAAATCGGCCGCCAGATGTCCATTATGGCATCGTTCCATCATTACACGTGGAAGAAACACAAGACGCATATCGTAGACACCCCGGGTAACTCCAACTTCCTCAGTGACACCAAAGTGGCCCTGAGCGGTGTCGATAACGCTGTCGTGGTAGTGGACGCGGTTGACGGCGTAATGGTGCAAACCGAACGGGTATGGCAGTTCGCCGACGAGCATGACCTGCCGCGAGCGGTTTTCATCAATAAAATGGATAGGGAGCACGCCAACTTCGAAAAGACCGCCGCCCAGGTCAGGGACGTCTTCGACGCCAAGACCGCCCCTGTCATCATACCCATTGGGGCCGAAAGTTCACTCAGCGGGGTTATCGACCTGTTGAAGATGAAGGCCTATATTTACAAGAACGACGGCAGCGGTAAATTTGACGTATCGGATATTCCCGCCGAGCTTCAGGATCAGGCGGAAGAGTTACGGGAAGGCCTCATTGAATATATAGCCGAGTCCGACGACAGCCTTTTGGAAAAATATCTGGAAGGCGAGGAACTCACCAAGGAAGAGATCCTTCAAGGGCTCCGCAAGGGCGTCAAGAACGGCGCCTTCATACCCATTGTGTGCGGTTCCTCCACGTTGAACATCGGTATCGCGCAATTCATGGATCTTATTAACGACGCGTTCGCCTGCCCGCTGGATCGTCCCAAACCCAAAGGCGTCAATCTCAAGACGGGCGCCGAGGAAGAACGCGAGCCTCTGGAAGACGCGCCTTTTTCGGCCGTGGTCATCAAAACCATCTCCGATCCTTACGCCGGACGCCTGAACGTATTCCGCATCTTTTCCGGAACCGTGAAGTCCGACTCCGCTGTCTTGAATTCCACCAAGGAAGCCAAGGAAAAATTTGGTAACCTGTTTTTCATGGCGGGCAAGGCCCAGCAACCGGCTGAATCGGCCGAGGCGGGCGATATCGCGGCAGTGGCCAAACTCAAGGACACCATGACCGGTGACACCTTGTGCAGCGAGGCCAATCCCATCAAATACACGCCCGAAGAGCCTCTACCGTCCGTTATTTCCTACGCTCTGGCGGCCAAAAATAAAGGGGACGAGGAAAAGGTCTTCTCGTCCATGAACAAACTGACCGAAGAAGACCCCACGCTCAACCTGTACCGGGAACTGCAAACCAAGGAAATTCTCCTTGCGGGCACCGGACAGATTCACCTGGAGATCACCTGCGAAAAACTGAAACGGAAATTCGGCGTGGAAGCGAATCTTTCAGCGCCCAAGATCCCGTACAAAGAGACCATCACCAAAGTGAAAAAAGGCATCGTCTACCGCCACAAAAAACAGAGCGGCGGTCGAGGCCAGTTCGCGGAAGTACATTTCGATGTTTCACCGCTCTCCTCCGGCTCCGGCATCGAATTCTCCGAAGAACTTACCGGTATGAACGTGCCGCGTAACTTCGTTCCCGCCGTGGAAAAGGGCGTCAACGAAGCCTCCGTTGCCGGCGTGCTCGCCGGATATCCCGTGGTGGACATGAAGGTCCGCTTCTATGACGGTAAATCCCACGAAGTGGACTCCTCGGAAATGGCCTTCAAAATCGCCTCGTCCATGGCGTTCAAGAAAGGCGTCCAGGAAGCTTCCCCCACCCTGTTGGAACCGGTCATGATAGTGGAAGTGGTGGTTCCCGACGAGTTCATGGGCGACGTCATCGGCGATCTGAACGGGAGACGCGGAAAAGTGCTGGGCGTGGATTCCGAGAACAACAGCCAGCACATCAAGGCTCACGTACCGCAGGTGGAAATGATGTCCTATGCTCCCGACCTGACGTCAATGACCGGCGGCCGCGGAAGTTTCACCATGGAATTCGATCATTATGAAGAAGTGCCTCCCCACCTGAAAGACAAAATCGTGGCGGAGAATCAAAAAGAAGAGTAACCAACGATTGCGGAAGGATGGAAGGAACGCCGTGGCGCTCCCTCCATCCTTAAAATCTTCGCCGGTTTTCTACTCCAGAATTATCTTGTTGTTTCCCAGCGCCATCACCTTGATCCGGGCATCCACAACCTTCTGCTCACCGAAAATGTTCACCAGCCTGATCTTGCCGTCTTCCGGCTCGATGAGGTCCACACTTTCCAGCAACATTTCTTCTTTTCCGTCTTTCATCAGATATGCTGTGGCTTCGCACATAATGTACGCTCCTTTCTTTTGTCGGACATAAAAAAAGCCGGGAAAAGCCTCTTCGAAAAATGAGAGCCTTCCTGGCTTGTGTCGCGCCATGGGGTCGCCTTGAGCTTATGACGCAAGCGGTTCATCCGCTTAAGATAAGGTCATTATGTACCGGCGATCATCTCTTGTCAACGCCGGGGCCGTCCCGCGTATGAATAAAAGCGCGCCGGCGCGGGATACACCTCTTTTGAGGTCGTTCAGGCGCCGTGCGTACGGGCGATCTTTTCGAACATCCGCACCAGCCCGGTTCCCATCATGTAAATATAATCGACGCTCAGGTTCTCCGAGGCAGTGGAGTCGAAAAAAAGATTCAGCGTCGAATCCAGCCCGTCCTCGGGCTTCCAGTAGCAGAATAAAATCGGAAGGTTGGGCAGCGGATAGAGAACCAGTGAAATATCGGCGACATAATGATTTTCGACCTGCTTGCCGTTGAAAATTCGTATCATGTCCTCAAAAAGATCGGTGTATGAGTCGGCGACCTTCTTGAATGGTATCTCGCACTGACGCTCGAAAAACTTGACCCAGGACTTGGCGCTCTTCAGTTCCCGGAAAGCAACCCATTGGTCGGAGACAGGCTTGCCCGCCCCGTGAAGAATACAGTCGAGAACCGGTCCCGCCACCCACTGATTGACGTGAATGGCCGATATCATATTACCCCTGGCATCCACGCTGAAGTCTTTTCCGAGCACCTTCAGAGTCAACTTCTCGCCGTCAAACCGGGCGCCCAACCGTTTGGCCGCGGCCGCGAGGTCCGTTTCCCTGATTTTCTCCTTCAGCGGCTCGATGATCTCGTCCTGGCTTGGTTCGGGAACGGATTGATTCCCGGCGAAACAGCGAACGATGTCATCATCCAGCCTGGCGCAACCGACAAGCTCTTTCCGCCCCTGGAAAACCGCCGCGGCGAAAGCCAGGCACGTGGGCATGCCGCATTGTCCACAGTTCGATTTCTCGAGCAGTTTAAAAACTTCCATAACATTCTTCCACTGGTTCATAGGCCTATCCTTTAGCGAAATCCGACATAAATCAAAGAGGAATTCCTGAGCGGTCAGACTATACCAAACATCCGCGCGCGGGGGGTAACGGTTTCATCGACGAAGAATCAACCAACAAAAAAAGCCTCCCAGGCGCTGACCAGGGGGGCTTTCCTTGTGTTATAACGGAGGCGTTATATTTTTGTTACGTTCATCGCCGCGGGACCCTTTTTGCCTTCTCCCACGTCAAACTGGACACGATCGCCTTCATTAAGGCTCTTGAATCCAGGCATGTTAATGGCGGAATGGTGAACAAAAATATCACCGCCGCCATCCTGGCTGATAAACCCATAGCCCTTTTGGTCATTGAACCATTTAACTGTCCCCTCTGCCATGGCGTCGACCTCCTTTCTACATGTTTACTACGGTTACCATACTCAGGTCTACGCAATGACAAAAGAAACACATTGAAAACGTAATTCTGAGAAGGTGAAGCCGTTCCGTGAACACACCGCCCATGTAGTTCGCGGATTTTCGCCCATAATACACTGAGATTTTAGATATGACAACACCATAACTGATGAAATCAAGCGAAATATTTTATAATTGGTGAATCGTGCTCGGGAGCCCGGCGTTCTGGAGGTTCTGCTCGATCGACGCGCGGATCTCCTTGACGTCCGATCCGAACGAGAACTGCGCAACGACCAGGGCGAGCGAGTTGGCCGAGGTGGACTGGAGCGCCTCCAGCCGCGGCACTCCCGAGATCGCCCGCTCGATGGGCTTGGTCACCTGCTCGGCGACGTCCGCGGCGCCGGCGCCCGGCAGCGGGGCGATGACGGTGATGACCGGGAACTCGATGTCCGGCAGCAGCTCCTGCTTGAGGTTGCCCCAGCGAGGATGCCGGCGACGAACAGGGCGGCTGCCAGCAGCAGCGTGACGCTTCGCTTGGCGACGGCGAACTCGGACAGGCGGCTGACGCCGGGTCCTTTCGGGT
>CAWGFI010000001.1:0-98754 GCA_963821845.1 uncultured delta proteobacterium | reverse complement strand
TCTGTTATGTCGTTGTTCTTCGTTCCAACTTCTGGTAGCTGCTGGCGGCCCTTCTCGTCGTGACCAACTCGCGCCCGCGCGACTTCCTGATCGTGCTCTGCGCCGTGGCCGTAGCAGTCTACGGCGCCGCGTCTCGGCGCCTGGCTGCTGGGCCCCCCGGTCGGCGTCGTCGTCGCCAGCCTGCTGCTGGGACTGGGCAGCAACATGTTCGCTCGGCTCACGAACCGGCCGGCTGCCCTTGCCCTGGTGCCGGGCCTCGCCGCGCTGGTGCCGGGCGCCCTTGGCTTCCGCGGCATCTCGGCCTTCCTGCGCAGCGCCACGGGCAGCCTGGGTGCTCGTCGCCGCGGTGCTGGTGATCGCCGCTGGTCTGGTCGTGGGCCTGCTCGTGGCCGACGCGACTCTACCCGCCCGGCACGAGCCGTTCGCTGACTGAGGCGGATGGCGCCCTCAGGCGGAGGGCCGACCGGCCAGTGGGCACGAGGGAGCGGCGCCCCCCAAAGAGAGAGCCGGGCGGCTCTGGGAGCCGCCCGGTCTTCAGGTGGAGCTACGCGCCGTTGCTGCCTCTGTTACGACAGCACCCGCACGTTAGTGGCCTGCGGCTTGTGGCCTCCGGTCGTCGCGCGCGCGCGTGCGCGCGCTCCGCCGCCTGATGGTGCTGCCGGGTCCTCCGCCGCCGCTGACCGACGGCTCGCCGCCCTCATGTCGTCGTCGTCGTCGCTCCGCTCCGTGCGGGCGCGCGCGCGCGCGCGCCATCCTCCTCTCTGGTTGTGTGTGTGCCATGGTTTTGACCGCAAAACCTTCTTCACAGATCAGCGTGTCAAGGAAAAAATTATGACGGTAAATACTTTTTTCATGAACGCCTCGAACGCCGCCCCTTGCCATGTCCCGCTTGCCATTTCGAGCGCGGCGGGAAATCCCGCGCAGGGGTGTGGGAGGAAGCTCCCCGCGACGCTTTTCTTGTTCCGCGTCCCAGAGCGGGGCGCGTACATATACATACTTACCTAGCATGGATGGAACGGCAAAGCAAAGGGTCGCGAGGCGCGATCTAGGTCGCCAGAAGGCGCAGTCCTCCGAACGCCAGCACCGCCAGCGCCGCCATGCGGAAAATAACCCTGATGATATAGACGAAATCGGCGGGTATGACCATCGACAGAAGCGGCACATAGTCCGCGCATAGCATGAGAAACACACTGAAAATAATCAGATTGATGACTTTTTCGATCATGCCCCCGCTGTAACGGTTTTTCGCCTTGTTAAAAATATACAGGATAATGATGTAAATCACGAGCATGAACAGATTAACAACCAACTCCTTGGTAAACACCATAGTACGATACTCCGCTTTGCTCTCTAACTAATCCAGCGGCCTTGCGGCGCGGTTATTCTTCCAGGGTTCCCTTGAGGCTGTCCAGAACGAACGCGTTGATGTCGGACGTTTGCTGCTGATATTTCCCGACAAAGCTGATCGTGGCATATATTTCATTTAAAGTTTTTTCTATAAGCTTCTTACCCACAATAATATTTATTTCATCGACCATCTTCCGGATGACGGTGTTGAACTCCAGAAGGAGTTCGCGCTTGCCTTCGTTGAAATTTATCTGTTTGGCCAGCCGCTTGATGATATCCTGAGTGTTCGACTGCTGATTCTGACCGCGATTGAAGGGATTGAAGCCGTTCAGAAGCATATCGCCTTCGGCTTCCATGGAAGCGAGCGAACGATTGTAAATGCGGTAAAATTCCTTGCCGATTTCGGGCTGCAAGTTTTTTTCCAGAATCCGATAGAGATCCACATACAGGGAAATCACGCCTTCGTAATCGACGAAATTGCCTTTCCAGTTCAGGTAGACGTTTTCGAGTCGCTTGATCAGCCCCGAGGAAAGGAAGGAATAGAGAATCTTGAGGATCTGCAGTTCTTCCAGGTCCGTCTGGGCGATGATGTCATCGACCGTGCGCTTGCCGTCTATTTTGGATAAAACCGCCCACTCAGAGCGATTGAAATTGATGGTCTGGTTGTCCGAAGAGGGACTGTCGCAGGTCTGGAAAATGATGTTGCGATCCGGAATGTGCTTGCGGATAAAATTCCATTCGTCGATCTTCCGGGTTATGTCCAGAATGAGCTGCATGAGATTGATGTTGGTTTTGTAGACCTCGGGCAGCGAGTATTCTTCATTGGAAAATTTGAAATCGGCGTCCTCGGCGAGAAAAGCCCGCAGCATGACCTGTTCCACCTTTATTTTCAGGAATCGCTGCCAGGCTTCCCGGGTCATCAGTTTGTTATTGAGCAGATAAGGGGCGAGCGCGAACTTATCCGTCTTGCTGACCGCCGACAGCTTTTTATGGACGGCTTCGTCCAGTATTCCCTTGCGGCGCAGCAGTTCCAGGAGCTGGTCCTCCTTGTTGACGCCGTCGGCGTAGACCACTTCGCCTCGCTCCACATAGATGATCAACGGTTTGCCGACATGGGAGATGGTGAGGATACCGTCCGAGCCGTCCTTATTAAGCAACTGCAGCACGTTGGGCAGAATCAGACTATTGAGATTTCCTTCAAAGTTCATATCGTAAATAATCGGCTAAATTTTTGGTTTATTGAGGCAAATTTCACGCCGGCCTCCGGATCAGACATGGGCGAGCGCAACACCACGATCGCGCGCAAAAGAAAAACTCGCGATTTACCGCAGCGCGCTCAGGTTCAGTTGACGAAATCCTTCATACAGAACGATACCGACGGTTGTCGAGAGATTCAAACTTCGTACCATTCCCCAAATCGGAACACGCGCGATGATCGAATCGTCCGCGTCCAATATTTCAGCGGGAAGGCCTCTGGTTTCCGGACCGAAGACAAGATGATCGCCGGATTGAAAAGCGAGGGAATAGAGGCGCGTCCCTTGCGCGCCGAAGTATATATTTTTCGAGCTTCGGAGGTGCGCTTCCAGGTAATCGTCCATTGAATCCCACACCGAAAGGTTCACGTGCGGCCAGTAATCCAAACCGGCTCTTTTCAGATACCGGTCATCGAGCCGAAAGCCCAGCGGTCTGATCAGATGGAGCGGCGTTTCGGTGGCGGCGCATAAGCGAGCGATATTTCCGGTGTTGGGCGGTATTTCGGGCTGATATAGAGCCACGGCAAAAGGCGCAAGCGCCTTTTGCGCGCGAGTTTCATGGCTATGCATCAGTTAACCGTTCACCTCGATGCGGTGATATTTCTTCTTTCCGGCTCTCAGCAGAATAACGCCGTCATTGACGTGATCCAGGGTAATGATCTGATCGTACGCTTCCACCCGGTCATTATTGATATACGCGCCGCCCTGATCGATGAGGCGCCGGGCTTCACCACGGGATCGCGCGAGATCGGCCTGGGTAAACAACACGAACGCGGGAACCCCGGCCTCCAGTTCCCTGGCGGTCATGGCGCTGGTGGGCATGCCTTCGGCTCCCGCGCCGCCGTGCGTAAAGAGGTCACGGGACGCCTCCTGCGCCTTGAGCGCCTCTTCCTCGCCGTGGGTGATCGATGTGGCCTCGAACGCGAGCCGCTCCTTGGCTTTCCGCAGGTCCGCTCCCTCCAGTTCGCCGTATCTCCCGCACTTCCTCCATGGGCAGAAAGGTGAACAGCGCCAGAAAACGCTTCACGTCCGCGTCGTCGGTGTTGATCCAGTATTGATAAAATTCGTAGGGAGAGGTCAGTTCCGGGTCCAACCAAATGGCGCCGGAATGAGTTTTCCCCATTTTCTGGCCGCTGGCGGTGGTGATCAGCGGGAAGGTCATGCCAAAGGCCTCGCCCTGATCCAGACGCCGGATCAAGTCGATTCCCGGCCACGAATATTGCCCCATTGGTCGTTGCCGCCCATCTGGAGCTTACAGTCGTGATAATGAAAGAGGTGCCAGAAATCATAGGCCTGAAGCAGCATGTAGTTGAATTCGATAAAATTCAGGCCTGTCTCCATTCTATTCCGTAACTTTCCGCCGCAAGCATGCGGTTCACGCTGAAATGGCGGCCGATATCGCGAAGAAATTCTATATAATTGAGCTTGGTCAGCCACTCCGCGTTGTTCAGCATCAGGGCTTTTCGTCGGTGAAATCCAGATAGCGCGAAAGCTGCCTTTTAAGACCTTGCGAGTTTTCTTCGATCTGCTCGTAGGTCAGTATTTTCCGCATTTCGGTTTTGCCGCTGGGTCCCCCACCAACCCCGTTCCGCCTCCGACCAGCGCGATGGGCTGATTTCCCAGGCGCTGGAGATGCGCCAGCGACATAATCGGAAGCAGGCTTCCCACATGAAGGCTCTTGGCCGTGGGATCGAACCCGATATACGCGGTTACCCGATTTTCAAATTCCTTACGGAGGAGATCCTCATCCGTGACCTGTTCGAGAAAGCCTCGCTCTTTCAGAACGTCCAGTGCGTTTTCCAATGAAACCTCCGATTTTCTTGATGTCGTCACGTTCGGGGGCATTTAACAACAAGAACCGGGGTCGGTCAATACCCCTGGATAGCGAGCGGCGCGGGTCGGGCGTTTATAATTATGCCGGATTTTTCTTAAAAGAAGCTCCTTCCCATGAAAACCCCTTGACCCTCTTCGAATGGTTAGCCATAATCGATCCGCCGCTCCTTGGTTAACGGAAAAAACTTCATTCCGCCAAGAGTTCGCGCATCGGGGGAGAGGGAATGGTTTACGGAAGAATCAGATGGTGCTTGCTGGTCGTCACGATCCTGGCGATGACGAGCGGCGTTGCCTTTTGCGTGGAAGGAACGGCCACTCCCGCAAAGCTGTCGCTGGACCAGGCGATCGACCTGGCGCTTGAAAGAAACCCCTCCGTCATCTCGGCGATGGAGAACATCGAAGCCGCCGACGCCATTCGCAAACGGGCCCGTTCGGAGTTCGGCTTCAAGGCGCGGACGTCCTACGCGTACACCAGGCTCAATGAAACGCCGACCCTGGAGACGTTCGACATCCCCGGACAGGACTCGGAACTCTCCATCGGCACCGCCAACAATTTCAACTTCGAGGCGCGGGTCGATCAACCGGTGTTCACCGGCTTCGCCATCATTACCAATTATCAGCTCGCCAAAGTGGGGCTGGATATCGCCAAGGTGCAGTTCAAGTCCACGCAGCTCCAACTGGTCAGGGATGTGAAGGTCGCCTATTATGATGTGCTTCTGGCGAAGAAGCGGATCGCGGTGGCCGAACAGTCGATGAAGAACCTGGAAAGCGAAGCCAAGCGCGCCCAGGATTTCTATGACGTGGGCATGACGCCCAAAACGGACTACCTGCGGGCCAATGTCGAATACCTGAATTCCAAGCAATCGCTGATCGTGGCGGAGAACAACCTTACCAGGGCCGCCGCCAATCTGAATCGCCTGCTGCGCATGCCGGTGGACAAGACCATTGAGTTGGAAGATCTGCTCCTTTATACGCCGTACGATCAAACGCTCGAGGATTCCTACCAGGCCGCGCATCTCAACCGCCCGGAACTCGTGGAAGCCGACCTGGCGCTGCAATCGTCCAAAAAAGAGGTTAAACTGGCCAAGTCCGGATTCTATCCCAATGTCGTTGTTTCCTTCAGCTACCGGAGGTTCGGGGATACCTTCGAGCTTCAGGGATCGGAATTCCAGGAACCCGAGACGTGGGACGCCACCGCCGCGCTCGATTGGACGTTCTGGGAGTGGGGGCGCACGAAATATGAAGTTTCGGAAAAGCGGCGACGCGTAAGGCAGGCCGAACAGGCCGTTATCGCGCTTCAGGACGCGATCGACGTGGAAGTGAAATCCGCTTTTACCAGAATGCGGGACTCCGAGCGCAACATCGAGGTGCAGAAGAAGGCCATAGAGCAGTCCGAGGAAAGCTTCAGGATGGAAAGTGAGCGTTATCAGCAACAGGTCACGACCATAACCGATGTGTTGAACGCCGAATTCCAGTTGGCCCGCGCCCAGGATGATTATTACACGACCGTCTATAACTACGACACCGCTCTGGCCGAACTTAAACGGGCCATTGGAAAGCTGGATTGACGGCATTCGCGAGCCCCTGGGTTCATCTCCAAAAGCGTTGAAGTTATTCAGGTTTCGTGCTAACCACAAATACGATGCGCAGCGGCTCGAACCGATACGCCGGAAAAAATAAAACGACAATTCAACGGATAACCGCTTGATGATGTCCAAGGTTAAAACGATGGAGAGGCCCTCGCTTCTCCGGGCATATACCTTGCAATCCGTTTGACGAATATCAGAAATGATTAAACTGCGCGGTCTCCAAGAGACACGCCCATGGATGGCGCAATGACAAAAAAATACGTTAACACTGCTCTTATTTTCACCATCATTATTTCCGCGTTCATTTTAATTTACCCCTTCCGATTCGGAGGCGGGGACAGCGACGCCGGCACGGACGACACCTTGAAGAATATCAAGTTGTTCACCGTGATTTTAGAAGAGATACAGAGCAAGTATGTGGAGCCGGAAGACTCGCAAAAACTCCTGTACGGCGCTATCCGGGGCATGATGAGCACACTCGATCCGCACTCCGCTTTTCTTGCGCCGGACGAATATAAGGAACTGAAGATAGAAACACGCGGAGCTTTCAGCGGCATCGGTATCGAAATTACGCTTCGCGACGGCATACTCACGGTCGTTTCACCCATCGAAGGGACTCCGGCTTTCAAGAAGGGACTCAAGACCGGCGACAAGCTGATCAAGATCGATGGGAAAATCACCAAAAATATGACTCTCATGGACGCGGTCAAGAAAATACGCGGTCCGCAGGGCACGGACGTGACGGTGACCATTCTTCGAGAAGGCGTGCCCGAGCTTTTTGATGTGGTCATCACACGGGGCACCGTGAAGATTCAGAGTGTACGATCGCAAATTCTGGAAGACACCGTGGGATACGTCAGAATCTCGACTTTCCAGGAAGAGACCGCCAAACGCCTCCAGGAGGCGCTGGAATCATTCCAGAAAGACGCTCCCAACCTGGAAGGCGTGATCATCGACCTCAGAAACAATCCCGGTGGTTTGCTGGATCAGGCGGTGAAGGTGAGCGATCTTTTTCTGGATAGCGGCCTGGTGGTCTACACCAAAGGCAGGCTCGATTCGCAGAACATGAGCTTTGACGCCGATCCGGCGATGGCCATAGATCAGGACGTGCCCGTTATCGTGCTCGTGAATCACGGAAGCGCCAGCGCGTCGGAAATCGTCGCCGGAGCGCTCCAGGATCACAAACGAGCCATCATCCTGGGCGAACAGACTTTTGGAAAAGGTTCGGTCCAGACCATCATCCCATTGGAAGATGATTCCGGATTGCGCCTCACCACGGCTTTGTACTACACCCCCAATGGGGTCAGCATACAGGCCAAGGGTATCACCCCGGACATCGTGGTCGCGGACACTCCGCCGATCGATCGGAAAGATCTGGAAAAAATAAAGAAGTTGAATTTTCCCCGCGAAAAAGATCTTCTCCGCCATCTCGATGAACAGCCGAACACGAAAGAGGATCAAGTGATCGAGGAGAACAAGCCGGCCGAGCAGAGTAAGCCGGCTACCGAGGAACCTCCGGCGGTCGAAACTCCCGAGAAGGATCAGGATCAGAAGGAAGTAACAGGTCCGGCTCAGGACGCGCAACTCCAGCGGGCCGTTGAAATGATCAAAAGCTGGACCATCTTTTCCAAGATCGCCAAGAAATAGCTGGAATTACGATTAAATAAAAAAGGGGCTGGTTCCGCGTGAACCGCCCCTTTTTTGTTGGAAAATGAAAGGGTCAGCTCGGACGCAACAGATCCAGAACGACCCGGTTCCACCCCTTGGGGCCGATGCCTTGGGCAAGGCGCAGGCCGGGGAAGCGCACGCCGGGATCGTGGGCGCCGCCGGGTTTTCCGACCAGGAAGGGGACGTCGACCTTTTTCAGCATGGGGAGATCGTTGGGACTATCCCCCAGGGCGACCGATATGAGATCGGGTTGCACTGTGCGATAGGCCTCGATAAGCAGTTCGACCGCCGAGCCTTTATCGGAGCGTTCGCCGATCAGATGGTAAAAACGTCCCCCCTTGGTCAGCTTCAGACTGTGTTCGCGGATCTTTTCTTCCAGAAGGTCCAGTTTCTTTTCATTATCCTGAAAAACGAACGGCTCGCTGAAATCCCGCCTCATGGCCCGGACCGCCCTGGTTTCATTCAGTCCGGTCAGTTGGGCGATTTCCCGAGGGCTCATATCGGAAAAGCCCTTTAGGTTGAAAGTTTCCTTCAATAATTTGAAGACCTTCAGGATGGCTTCCCGGGACCTGCCAAGCTCGATAAGCCTGAATCCGTGGCTGATCCGTTCGCCTGGACGGGGGGGGGATGGGAGAATCCGCGGGGATGAATATTCCCCCACCGTTTTCAGTGATAAAGGGATGGCTCAGGCCCAGCTCGTCCCGCAATTCGGAGGTTTCTTCCCGTGTTTTGCTGGTGCACAGAACGAGCGGGACGTTCCGTTTTTTTACAAGTTCCAGCGCGGGAAGCGCGTCGCCATAGCCATAGGTGTCATGGTCCAGAAGGGTTCCGTCGAGATCGGTGAAGATCAGGTAAGCGCTCATGGCTTCAATTTCAGGCGAGTTTCATCAATGCTGCTTTAAAATCAAGAATCGCCGTTTGATCCGGCGTGCCCGGTTTGTCGCCCAGAAAAACTCCCGATTCAATGGCGATGGAGATGAACTTTTTCGCCTTCCCGAGCGCTTCCAGCAGATCGCCTTCGATCGCCCACAAGGTGGCGATGGCGGAAGCGACAGTGCAGCCGGTGCCATGAACCGCCTCGGTTTCGAAACGAGGAGATGAAAATTCATGAAAGCCGCGATCGTCCAGGAGCAAATCCACGGCGTATTCCAGCGGAAGATGGCCTCCTTTGATCAAAACAGACTTTGGGCCCATTTTTTTTATCAGGGAAGCCGCTTTTCGCATATCGTCGATCGATTCGATGGTCAGTCCGGACAGGAATTCAGCTTCCGCGATATTGGGCGTCACCAGACCGGCCAGGGGAAACAGCTCTTTTTGAAGCGCTTCGAAGGCCGTCTGGTCGATGAGCCGGGCGCCTGACGCCGCCACCACCACCGGATCGATCACCGCGCGACTGACGCCATGCTTTCGTAGCCTGTCCGCCACCAGCCGGATGCATTCATCGTTCGGCAGCATCCCGGTCTTAATCGCGTCCACCCGGATTTTTCCCAGGATAGCGTCCATCTGCGCGGCCAGAAAAGCGGGTGGAACCTGATGAATGGCGGTCACTTCCCATGGATTCTGCGCGGTCAGCGCCGTCAGCGCCGTCATTCCGTAAGCGCCCAGACAGGTTATGGTTTTCAGATCCGCCTGGATACCGGCGCCGGCCGAAGGGTCCGAACCCGCGATTGTGAGTATGTGTTTTTTCAACTTTTCACCATTTCCCAAAGAGTATGCGATTTCCTTGTAAGTATTTGAATTCAAAGACTATAGCAAAGACCGCGCAGACGGTCAATGACCGCGCGGTTTGGGTTGACGCAATCTCGCATCTTTTACTATGCTCAAAAACGGACTTCATGCATACTATAGCTGCAAAAACGAAAAATCGCGCCATGAAGAAAATCCCTTCCGCGCCTTTACCGACAACCTCCTAAGAGGAGACGTATTTGGAAAGAATACCGTATCTGTTGGCCCAAAAAGAAAAGGGCGCCGCGTGGTCGGCGTTTTTCCCGCTCAATATCCCCGTGAAATTCTTTGGGCTTTCGATATCGCGCCCGTGGAAATATGGGACCCGCCGTCCATGTCATCTTCCGCCGCAGAGCGATTGCAGCCTTATATCTGTTCCATTGTCAGAGCCGGGCTGAGTCTGATGCTGGAGAAAGAGGCGGGGTTCGTGGACGCCTACTTGTTTCCGCACACCTGCGATTCCGTGCAGAACCTGTCCTCGCTGATCCATGACTATCTTGGACCCGCGCAGCCATGTTACTTTTTTTATCATCCCAAGGCACCGTACAGCGCCGCTTCGCGCTCTTATTACGCGCGGCGGCTCAAGTCGCTGGCGCGGGATCTGGAGGTTCAATTCGGGCCGCTGGACATGGAAAAGCTGCAATGGAGCGTCGAGATGGGCAAGCGGATTTCACGGGAAATCGAAAAGCTGTACGACGCCATGGCGCGCAATCTTCTGCCTGTTACGGCCGTAGCTTTCTATACGACGCTACGGAAAGGGGAATATCTTTTCGCGGACGATTTTCTGGCCGAACTGGAGCGCCTCTCCGCGCTGATTTCCGATACGCCGAAGCCTGGTAAATACGCTACCGTGGCGCTTTCCGGAATTCTGCCCAATCCGCTGGAGATTGTGGGAGCGCTGGAATCGTACGACATTCGCGTGGGCGCGGACGATTTTCTGGCGCTCAGCCGCCGATATGTTCATTGGAAGCCGGAAGTAGAGTCGGACGACCCGTATGAAGCCTTGACGCAATCGTATTTTTCGCTGCCGCCGTGCAGTTCCAAAGGCTCCGGCGTGGCCGAACGGCTGGAGTATCTTACCAGGATCATCGAGGATTCCCGCGCCAGGGGAATCATTTTCTGGATGATAAAATATTGCGAGCCTGAATTGTTCGACGTTCCATTTATTTCCCAGGAATTAAAAAAGCGGGGACTGAAGGTTCTCGTCCTGGAAACGGAAGTCAATGAAGGGCTTACGGGACAACTGCAAACACGGCTCGGCGCTTTCGCCGAGTTGCTGTAGCGCCAGCCGGAGCGGAACGAATATATGGCGATGATCGATTCAGTGAAATACGGATTTATGAAGGACGTGGGTCTGCCCGCGTTGATGGCCCTGAAAGGACGCAAACGGAGTGGCGGCGCCAAGGCTCCTTTCGGTCCCTCGCTCAAATGCGGCGCCCGTCTGAAGGAGATCATGACGCGCCACTATTATCTGGCTCGATTGGCGCCGGGCGTGAAGCCGGTTGCGTGGGTCACCAGCGGCGCGCCGGTGGAGTTGTTACGAGCGTTTGACTTTTACACCGTGTACCCGGAAAACCACGGCGCCTTGTGCGGGGCCACCAAGCAGGCGCCCGCCATCTGCGAACGCGCCGAGGAGCAGGGGTTCTCCCGCGATCTCTGTTCCTATGCCCGTAACGACCTGGGACACGCCTTTTCGGGCCTCACGCCCGTGGGCAAACTGCCCAAACCGGACCTGCTTTTTTGCAGCAACAACATCTGCCAGACCGTGCTCTACTGGTTCAAGTCGCTGTCCCACTATTGGAACATTCCCCTGCTTCTTTTCGACACGCCGTATGTGTTCAAGGAACAGCTCACCCCCGACGACGTCGGTTACATGGTCGATCAACTCCGGAACATGATCCCGGAACTGGAGCGCATATCCGGAAAGGCCTTTGACATGAATCGTTTTGAATCGATTTTGCAGCTTTCCAAGGAATCGTCCCTGACCTGGGGAAAAATGCTGGAAACGATGAAAGCCCGGCCGGCCCCCATGACCGTTTTCGACGCCTTTGTTCATATGGCGCCCATTGTATCCCTTCGCGGGCTTCCGGTGGCGCTGGAATATTACAAGATGCTGCTCGTGGAACTGGAGGAACGGGTCGAGGCGGGGATTGGCGGAATCGCAAACGAGCGCGGCAGGCTCATGTGGGACAACATCGCCATCTGGTTTAAATTGAAGGATTATTCGCGGTTGTTCGCGGAGCATGGATTCAATCTGGTCTGCGCCACCTACACCAACGCCTGGGCGGAAACGATTCACTTTATCGATGAAACCAAGCCGTTTGAATCGCTGGCATCGGCTTACGGACTGGTGATCCTGAACCGCACCTTGCGGCACCGGCTCGATTTAATGGAGGAGATGATCAAGGAATATCACGTTGACGGCGTGGTCATTCACTCGGATAGAAGCTGCAAACCGTATTCCGTGGGTCAATATGATTTGCGGGGTTGTTGACCGAAGCGAGCCGGGGTCAAGGCGGTGGTTATCGAAGCGGACATGACCGATTCACGCGTCTATTCCGAAGAGCAGACCGCCACCCGGTTGCAGGCCTTTTTCGAATCCCTGTCCTAGGGAGAACTCGCTACGGTCGTTGTTGTTTGCAGAGGGCGCAGGCTTCCTTCAGCCCCATGTCGCAGGCTTTGCGAAAATCGTCCAGGGCCTTTTCGGGGTTTCCCATTTTCTGATAAGCGACCGCCCGGTTGAACAGGGCCAGCCTGGAAATATTTTCCTTGGCGCCGGTATCGATGACCCTGGTGAGGTCTTCAACCGCCTTGTTGAACTCGCCTTTGCTCACCAGGAGCGTGCCTCGCTGGTAATACGCGTCCTGCAAGCTGTCATCCAACTTGATCGCTTCATCGAAGTCCTGTATGGCCTCATCCGCCTTACCGGTATGGCGGTAGGCCTGGCCGCGCAACAGATAGGTCTCCTGGTCGTTGCCGTCCTGATTAATCGAGGCGGTCAGGTCGTCGATGGCTTTCTGGTATTCCCCGAGCTGAAAATGGGCGTCCCCCCGGTATTTCAATATCATGCCGTCATCGGGCTCTATGTCCAGCGAAAGCGTATAATCCAGGATGGCTTCCTTGAGTCGGCCGATGGTATGGTAGGCCACGCCTCGATTGGCGTACGCGGCGGCGGACTTTTCGTTCAGCTTGACCGCGTTGGTGTAATCGGAAATGGCTTGCGTGTATTTTTGGGAATCGAGGTTGATATTTCCGCGCACCAGATACGCTTCATAGAGGGTGGGGTTGGTTTGAATGGCGGTGTTGAGATCCTGGAGCGCCTTGTCGAGGGCGCCTTCCTCGTAATAGATGTTGCCCCGGTTATAATAGGCTCTCGCGAACTTGGGGTCCGCCTTGATGGCGCTGGCGTAATCCTTCAGGGCTTGTTCGGTTTCCCCCATGTTCTGGTAAACCACGCCTCGATTATTGTAGGCCTCCGCGTAGGAACTTTCCAGATCGATGGCTTCACTGAAATATTTAATCTTTTCCTCGGGGTTTGACGCCTGCAAGCCCTTGGTATAGAGACTCTCGGCTTTCATCCCGACTGCGGCGGCAGGGTTGGCGGTGAGGAAAATAAGAATAAAGACGAAATGGAGCGCGAAGATTATTTTCGCCATATCAGTCTCCCTACTGTAAAATTAGACGCTATATCATTTTTAAAGCCTTTTGTCCTGGAAAACCTTATTTATCGGCCAATAGCTCGCTCACGGTCTCGCTTCATCCTGGATAGTATCTCTTGTATATAATCCTTTTTGGAGAAAAAATAGATTTTTATGCAAGGTTTGCGCCTGACAATATGATCGCCCAAGTTCCATAAATTCTTGACATGCGGCGAGACAGTATGTAAACGTTCGTTGTTCGCCACCGTAGCTCAGTTGGTAGAGCAGTTGATTCGTAATCATCAGGTCTGCGGTTCGAATCCGCACGGTGGCTCAACACTAGGTGTGGGTAAAATTCGATAAGGGACGCCAGGATAGCGTGCGCGCCCCTTTTTTACGCGGTTCGAGTTCCCCGAGCCGATGCATTCTGTTTAAAACGGAAAGAAGCCGCTTACATGCAATCGATTGACACGAGAAATCAGGGAATTATAAGATGCCCTCGACGCGGGGCGGGATATTGGAATGAAATCGGAGCGAGGCTTTTGAAGCCGTAAAGTCGTGGTCGAATCTTGGCGAAAAGCGGTACGGAAATTTTAGGCGGATGGGGTATCTGGGTCCTTATCGCCATCTATCTGATCCTCCTACTACCCATCACCCCCCTGCTGTCGACCTATCATGATGATGAGCGTTATTACACGGACGCGGCTATTATCATGGTGCAGAGTGGGGACTACGTCACGCCCTATTATCCGGACGGGGAAATCAGGTCAAAAAAGCCGGTCCTCATTTATTGGCTGCTGAGCGCAAGCTATGCCCTGTTCGGTATTAATTTTTTCGCGTCCAGACTGCCCTTTCTGCTCGCCGGATGCCTCACGCTTCTCATCACCTACCGGATATCGATAGCTTTTTTCAAAAGTGAGCTTGAAGCGCTGACCGCCGCGGCGATCATGGCCGGTAACACAACCCTGTTCAACTCATCGCTTCGATCGACGCCCGACGTGCTGCTCACCTTGTTCATCTCCGTCAGCCTCTATGGATTCATAGCCATTATTTTCGAAGGGAAACGCTCGATCCTCCCTTATTGCTACGCGTACATCGGCGCGGCGCTGGCCGTGGAAACCAAGGGAATACAGGGGTTGGCGCCGGTGGCGTTCGCCATACTGTTTTGTCTGATAAGGCGTGGGACGGGGATACGGATTCACGATCTTATTCATGGCAAGGTCATGGCGGCGGCGGTGGTTATCGCAATCTCATGGTACGCCGTTATATTGATCAAACATGGCGAAGCCGGGCTCACCGGGTTTGTGACCGATCAGGTCGGCAATCGCTTTTCCGGTTCCAAGATCTATATCCTGGAGAACCTGGTGAATTATGTGTGGGCGCTGGCGCGACACTTTTTCCCCTGGTCTTTGATCTTTTTGGTGGGGCTGATTATTAAAAGAAGGGCCACATATGCTTTTTTAAAAGCCTACCGGGATGAGATTCTCTTTATTTTTGGCTGGTACGCGCTCCTGTTCATGATGTTTCTCAGCGGAAACATCACCCGGACGAGATATCTCCTGCCGGCGTATCCTCTCCTGGCGGTGTTTTTCTCCTCCCTGATCGTCCATCTGACCAGGGAAAGCGGGCTTGGCTCTTTCATACGCGGCGTGGAAGGGACGTTTCTCGCCATCGGGACGGCCGGAGCCGTTTTGCTGATCTTCTGCGGAATCTTCATCGATATGAGAATACTGACCGGCGGACTCTGGCTGCTGATTATCTCCTGGGCGCTCTGGCGGCTTTCCCTGAAGCGCGACAAACTGCCCCTGGTCATGGCCATCGCGCTCTACATGATGTTTGTCATAACCACCGTGGATACGTTCGTGCGCCCCGTATTCCGGGCTTCGCCGGTCCGCCAACTCGCTCAGTGCATTTTGAGTATTGACGGTCAATCGCCTTCGGTCGTTTCCATCGGCATGGAAGATAAATACACGGGACAGCTTCGCGTGGCGTCTGCCGGACGTGTTGTCAACGTGACCAGCTATGCGAAGGGGCTTCCCCAGGGAACCACGCTCCCCGATATCGCCAAGAACCGGATACTGATCCTTGCGGAAAAATACAAGAACATGGTCGACGGTCCCGGCTGGCGCGTCGAACGGTGCGGCTACTCCTTCAAGGCTCTCAAGCCGGGATACATCCTCGAAATTATCAAGGGCGGTGACCGTGACGCCGTATTCGAAAAGCTCAAGCGAAACTATTACGTGGCCTTCAAGGAATAGTGACCGCTTTACGAAGCGCGCGGCCTTCCCCGCGCAGGTTCCTTCTCCCATCAACGCTTCCACATCTTTACTCCTGGCGCAATACTGAGTCATGAAAAACGATATTGTAACCAAAGGAACGGAAGCGCGTTTCCATGGAGAGCGGGCGCCTTCGGATTATTGTATAAAGTCCTTGAATATGAAGGGGCGCCCCAATAATGCCCGGTGGCATGGTAGTTGCTAATTAGACTGGAAAAGGGGGCAACCCATCGGTCACTCCAAAACACCCAAACCCGCCGGTTTCCCCTTTCCCGGCGGGTCCTTTCAACTCCTTTTCATGTTCCACGCTCAACTTCCGCTTTTTCATAAATTTGAACGCGCCGATTAGAAAAGTGAAGAAAGATGCTCGCCGACGTGGCTTAATACAACTTGACAATAGCGCGCGAGTCCATGAGAATAAATGATTATGAGTTATTAAAAGCTAACTTTTTTATCTGCAAGACGGAGAAGTTATATGTCTTCACGACGCGGGATCTCAACACTTTCTTCCTCCTCCTTTCACAAATTTATTTATTTTTGTTTAATAATTTGCATGATCGCCATTTTCAGCGCGGCGCCAAATCTTCAAGCCCAATCGAAAGGTTTTCTCGAACTGACAAACCAAACGTCGCTCAAAGTTGTCGAGATATCTCCGGTCGCCGAATATTTTAAAACGGAAAAAGTCGCGGGAAAAGCGTCGAACGTGGGCAAGGCGTATATTTACAAAACAGGATACAAAATAAAAATAAATAACCAATACAAGAAGGACGCAACCATTAAGATAGAAATGATATTGGATTATCTTGCCGAGGGAAATGTATTTTCGTACATAACGTATGATGTCATAGACGCCAAACACTCAAAAGATGTTTTACTGATGTGCGATAACATACCCGTTGAGTGTATTAATGATGGCAAGGAAAAGGATCAATCCGGTAAATGCCGGGAGTTGGCGCTTTCAACATGGGACCGACACGTAAAAAAGGTCGTTATATCACAATTGAAATAAAAAACTCCCATCGGCAAGCCGAGAAGTATCAAAAGGTTCGATTCGATTCGAGGCAAGCGTCAGGGAATCAAGCCCGAAGAGATTGAAATCCGATAAAGCTTATACTCATATCGACAAAGCGATCGACCTATGGCTATGAAGGAATCTCATCCTTATCCTGCCTGAAATATTTCTTCCGTACTTTGATTACAATGAGCGCGCTTATAAAGAGCAGTGTCGCCGCCGAAAATATTTGAATCAGCGACTGATAGGCCGATTCCTTGCCGAAGCCGCTGCCAATGAGTGTCGCTACGATACCGGCGGGTAGAAATCCCAGAAAAGAGCCGATGAGAAATTGGGCGTGAGGCGCTCGCGCCATGCCCAGCAGCACGTTCATGAGAACGCCGGCTACCGGAAGCTGTCTGGCGATAAAAATCTTGACTATGGATGATTCCGAGATAAATTGCGATATCGTCGGTCTGCCGCTCATTTTTTTCTTCAGCCATTCCCCCCCTCCCCAACGCGCGAAAAGGTATGTGGCGTAAGAGCCCGCAAGTGACGCGAGATGGGAAAACGCAAGCCCTTCCACAAAGCCGAAAAGCAATCCGCCCAGGGAACAGAAAATCAGGCGCGGCGTACCCAACCCGATCAGAATCATGCTGCTTCCGATAAAGACAAGCGGCGCCCACGCGCCGGTCCCCTTTATGACCGCTTTAACGTCCTGGACATTTCGCACTAGGTGGCGAAGCGGAGTAAAATGAAGAATAATGACGCACAAAACCAGGAAGGTCAGCATAAAAATAAATTTCCTGTTCGCCGAAGTGATCTTAATCATATCGAAACCGTTTCATACCCCTCGGGAAATATCATCACCGGAGTTTAATCAATAGGCGCGTAACGGGAGCCTGCCGACGGCACGGGTCAGGTTAACGCATGGTAAGCGGAAGTGCAATCGATAAGAGCGCGAAACAAACATTACCCCTTGAGAAATGAATCGATAAAAACTGGTAATTTTTTTTCAGCCTTTCCATAATCCTAGGATATTCAAGCATTAACACGACGAATATATGAATAATTACGATTATTCAGGCAATCGCCTCCTGATTAAACTATTTTTAAGGTCTGGAATGTGTGAGTGGCTCAAGATGAATAAAAACATTTGACGAAGACAAACACTTATTTTATTAATCTTCCTTGCGTAAAACACAGACGCGGACTTATAGTAAAAGAGTTGGGAGAAAACAAACTCTGATAGTCCTTCCGTGTTCATTAACAAATAAAAAAAGAAAACAGAAAGATTATTTGATTTCTTAATAAAGAGTTCGATAATAAGTTTGAGGAAATTATGGCCCTAAAATTAATGACGTTTATTGACGGTACCTGGTTGTATTTGAACCGTAATCAAATCGCAAATTATTTTGACAAACCTGATTTTCGCATCGATTATAGAAACCTGCCAGCCCTTATTGAAAAGCAATTATCCGATAATCTGAATACGGAAGTTCATACTGTACGAACAAATTTTTTCGGTTCAATCCCCATTAACAAACCGGAATATGATCCCACGCAACAACGTCGATTTTATGAATATCTCGAACGGGAATGTCATTATGACATGGAAATATTCGATATCGATTTCAGAGGCAATGAGAATCACGTTCCACAAGAAAAATGTGTCGATGTAGCCCTGGCTTCGTGCATGATGTACTATGCCGCGCTCTCCAGCGCCTATGATGTCGCCGCTCTCGTCGCCGGAGATCTGGATTACCTGCCTTTGATGAAGCGGGTCAGGCTGCTCGGAAAGCTCACCATGCTGGTAGCCTTCAAAACCATCGGAGACAACCACCCCACCAGCAGGAAGCTGTTGGAAAACCATTCGTTGTTTGATTTCCCGGTACTGTATCTGGAAGATCACCTGGATGATATCGAGTTGAAACGCCGTGAACGCATGCGAGTATGCGACAGTTGTAAAAAGCAGAAATTAACGACATGGGAAGGCGACATGTTCTTCTGCAACGATTGCCGAAAGGATTTTTCAAGCACCCGGAAACGGCAGAAGCTCACCTGTGAACGGTGTGGGAAAATCGAGGAAACGAGCTATCAGGGCGAGCACTTTTATTGCACCGATTGTCGCAACTTCTAAAGGGTTCCGACGCAAAAGAAAAACGACAAGACATTATAGTTGGAATGACATTGATTTGTTATAAATTGCGGTTATTCTCGACTCAATGGTCCTATAGTCAAAGGGCTTGACGATATAGCCTTGTATTCCCCATTTTAAGCATTCTTCAACGTCCTCGCGAGTGCCGAGAGAAGTTACCATGACAATGGTAACTTCTCGGTCGCTGAATTCGCTCCGTATTTTTTTCAGAACACTGTATCCGGTCATCATGGGAAGCATAATATCCAGAATGATGATATCCGGACGCCATTCTTCATAGAGTTGCAGCGCTTCAATGCCGTTCGCGGCGAACTTTATCTCAAAATTGGATTCATCAAGGCCGATTTGAAATTGTTCCTGGAAAATCTTTTCGTCTTCAACGACCAATGCCTTTATTCGTTTAATCGAGATTTCCATAGTTCCGTGTCCACAAATACATTCTGAAAAACCACGTGGCGAGCTTCGCTCCCTTGCCCGGGGCAGGCATGCCGGAAGCGTAAAATCAGGGAGCCGCATACCTCCCGCGAAAAATCAAATAGACTGTCACATTTTCTTTAAATGATTTATAGTAATGCGGTTTTATGAACTAACGGGCTGTGTGAAGCCCTGCCTTCCGATTTCCATCGCGGTCATATGCGGAAGCGTTCAACCCGATACGATTTACCTTAAGGATAAACAAGCTTTTGATTTATATAATATAATTACTTTGATTAAAAGAATAATTCGATAACAAAGCTTTGATTTCAGGATATTCTTGTTTGGACAGGCTCTAAATGATAATCCGGCGTGAGGATAAGCGTTTAGAGCATGAGTAACGTGTGACGCGACTTTGCCGCAAAAAAGGCGGGTCCGAGGGAAAGTTGGGAGGGTTACGTGGGAGAAAAAATCGATGTACGCTTAACAGTTGTCGCGCTCGTCATCGCGGCGGTATTCTTCACCCAGAGCGCCTTCGCCGCCGATTGTGGGTTCGGGGTCGAGGTTTTTGGAGACATAAACCCCATACTGACCGGCAACACCGGTGACGGTCCCGGCAAGGTGGCTTATTCGGACGCCTTTAACACCGGGTACGGCGGGGGGATCGAATTCACGTACCGTCTGCAGAAATTCAGCATACTTTTAGGCGGACAATATCAGCGTTACGGGAGCGACAAGAAAAGTACACTGTCCTTTGATGATTATAATGTTATCCCTGTGTATTTGGGAACAAAAATGCACTTTCTGCCCTCAAAATCCTGGTGGGATATTTACGCGAGGTTGGATGCGGGCGCCGCTTACACGAGTTCGGTCAAGGTCAACGACCAGCCTTTCTGGAAGGAATCCTGGGTTCCCTTCTTCGATATCGGCGGCGGTGTCGCCTATCTCCTGGCCGACTGGCGTATTTTCCTGGAGGCGAAAGCCCAACTGCTGGGCGCTCCGGATGGGGTGGCGGGGAAAATATCAGACGCCGAGATCGCCTGGACAGTCCCCATTCGCTTCGGTATCGGCTATAGTTTCTAGCGGGAAAGGCGCAATCGGCCGTGACAGGTCGGATTGCGCCTTTTATTATTTGCGGCGCGTAGGCTTTACTTGAGTTTGAACCAGAGGAGCCTGGCGGGTGTCGGTTCGGGGTTTTCCCATTTCAGGGGGATCTCGTTCTTCAGGTGTATGACGTCCCCCTCGCTCATCGAGTACGTTTTGCGCTGCAATCTTGAAAGAACGTTTCCCGACAGCACGTAACCGATTTCTTCTCCCTTTTCGTTGAAGAAATGAGAAGAAGACTGGCCCGGCGGTATTTCAATAAGGTACAGCTCGGCCCGCTCGCCCGCCTGTTTGGGGAATAACAGACTAGCCTTCGGATCTCCGACGGAGATCGGGGGAAGCCTTACTTCGGCGGCTTCTGCGGAGTGATAGACAACGCGGTCTTCGAAGCCCGATTTTTCCTGGAAAAAGTCGCTGATTTCAATATCCAGGACCTCCGTCATTTTCAGCAGAGCTGGAAGAGAAGGGTAGATGAGGTTGCTTTCCACCTGGGAGATGGTGCTGGGAGTAACGCCTACCAGCTTGGCCAGTTCGCTTTGTGACAGACCGCGACTGGTGCGGTACTCTTTCAGGCGCAATCCCAGGTCCAGAAAACCGGCCCCTTTTTTTTTCACCGTCAAAAGAGACGGTCCCGCCTTTGCTCCAATAATTATACGGTCGATGAAAGGTTACCAGTTCCCTGTTTTCGGCCTTGAGTACGGTCAGGGAAGTGGTGCCCCGCTTGATGGACAAATCGATGACCACTTGCGCGATTTGGCTGATGCTGGCCCGCATGCGCGAGGAATGCGCTCCCCGCTCCATGATCCAATAGGCGATGGTGTTCAATTCATACAGGCGAGGGCAGGCGTGGCTGTAAAAGGTGAGAAAATGATCCTCGCCGCCCCACAGTTCCTGCATGCCGGTCACGCTTTCGATAACAAACCGCACCTCGCCGCGATAGGTGGCGTGCAGGCTATAGAGCTGATCCATGAAGTGATCGATACTCCCCGGCTTTTTTACCTGGATAACCTCGCACGGCTTTTCCTCGTCCGGCTCTTCATAAAATTTTTTGAAAACCTTGGATGACCCGCCTTTACCGTTTGTGAAGCAATCCAGAATAACCAAGGAGTTATAAGCGGCCAGATCGCCGAGTTTATCGATGAGATTACGGGGGGAGCGATCAAAACTCACATAGATAAGCGGGAGCGAGAGGCTTTGGGATATTTGCATGAAGTTCATGCAAAAAACGGAGGCCAGGCTTCCATTGCTGTCCAACAAGACGACATTGTCGCCAATGAACAGGCCCCCGAGAATTTTATCGAGTTCCGGAATACCCGCGCTGAATGTCTGTCTCGTCATAATCCATGCACCATATGCCATGCCTCAAAGAGACAAATGAAAAAATAGTTACCAAAAAAATGATATTAGCACACGCCTGTCATGGCAATAAGTAAATACGGAAAACGAAACTATAATTATACCTGGTTTCCCTTGTTCATGAAAAAACCCCGGCTCTCTTGCTTTATAGAGCGCAAGGGAGTAGTCTGCGCCAAACGCAAAACCTTAATGGCTGCGCATTATATCGGACAAAACGGAAGAGTTCTATGTTCCCCCTGTTCCCGCTCCTCTTCATAACCAGCATTTTTCTGTTTAATTTTCTGTCCCGAGTCACTTTCGGTCCCCTGATGCCGGTCATTGAAGAAAATCTCGGGCTCAGCCATGGAGCAGCCGGTTCATTGTTTTTGTTCATATCGGGCGGCTACACCATCGGTCTTCTCGTTTCGAGTTTTTTTTCCTCGCATCTGAACCATCGCAAAACCATCGCCCTGTCGTCCATGGCCATAGGGGTATCGCTCCTGTTCATAAGCGCCAGCGAGTCGAAGATGGCCCTTGTCTGCGGCTTGGTCTTTCTGGGAATCAGCGCGGGGCCCTATATCCCCTCGGGAGTGGCGACAATCAACAAGATCGCTCCTTCCCATAGTTGGGGCAAGGCCTACGCCATTCATGAACTTGCCCCCAATCTTTCTTTTATCGTCGCGCCGGTGATCGTGGAAGTTCTTCTGTATTTCGCATCCTGGCGCTCGGTTCCCCTGTTCCTGGGCTGTACCGCCATCGTCTTGGGTTCGCTGTATATCGGCTTCGGAAAAGCGGGGGACTTCAAGGGCGAATCGCTGCGGTTGGACAGCGTGAAGCGGATGGCAAAAATTCCTTCCTTCTGGATCATGATGTTCATTTTCAGCATGGGCGTGGGCGCGAGCCTTGGCGTGTACGCCATGATGCCGCTCTACCTGGTTCACGAACGGGGAATGGACCGGCTGACCGTGAACCAATTTCTCGCAATGTCTCGTATCTCAGGTTTATTCATGGCTTTTCTGGGAGGATGGGTCTCGGACAGGCTGGGGCCGAAGTCCGCCATGGTGGGGGGATTCTTCCTGACCGGCGCCATAACCATCCTGCTGGGGATTCTGCCGGGAAAGTGGACCCTCTTGGCGGTCTTCCTTCAGCCAGCGGTGTCGGTCTGCTTTTTCCCCGCCGCTTTTTCCGCCATATCCCGGATTGGGCCGCAACGGAGCAGCAATCTCACCATATCGCTCATAGCCCCGGTCAGTTTTTTTATGGGGGGAGGCGCCATTCCGGCGCTCATCGGTTTAAGCGGGGAAACAATGAGCTTCGCGGTGGGGGTCATACTGGTGGGATGCTCGCTGTGGGTGAGCCTGATCGCCGTAAAATACCTCAGGCTGGAGCCTCAAGCCACTTGACGTTCTTGCCTTAAGGGGTGGGGCCGGGCTCCGCCATTATCCGATGGTATGAAGACCGACGGTAACGGGGGCTAAACTCTCAAAGAAACAGGAACTATGAAGTCGTTTTCCGAATATGGGATCGGGCGGAGTTCGTTTTACACCGTGATGGTCCTGGCCCTTTTCCTGTTGGGGATGGCGGTCGGCTGCGAATCTCTTCCCCAGGAAAAGCCCGCGCCGCAAATTTCTTCGGACATACCCGCCGACGTGCGGGAACAAATCAAAAACCTTTATGCGCCCGACGCCCGGTCCAGAGCCATCGCCGCGGCGAAACTGCGCAAAATGGGCGCGCGGTCAATTCCCGCAATGCCCTATTTGCTGGATTTACTCGGTAATGAAACGGCCGTAACCATAAGCCGCGGATCGTTCCGCATGATCATCCTCAAGACGACTCCAGGTAAGGAAGCGGCGCTGACGCTCGGTTCTTTCGGCGAAATAGCGCTCCAGCCGCTGGTCGACAAATTGCGCGATCCCGATCCTCGCGCACGGGAAAACGCCGTGTGGAGCCTGGGCATTATGTCCGATAAGCGGGCGGTGGGGCCGCTCGAAGAATTGTCCAATGATCCGGATGAACGGGTGAGAAAAGTGGCGCGGTGGGCGATTGAACGAATCCTCAAGGGCGAGCCCTTAATGACGTCGCAGGAACAACAGTTCATCTGAAATCGCGCCCTGTTTCCGAATCCTTGGGGGAAAGAGCGGGAAGACCCTCCTACCATTTAACTCTGTTTCGTCCTGCCTTTTTGGCGGCGTACAGTTTTTTATCCGCCTTTCTCATGATCGCGTCCGGTCCTCCCGCCGCGTCTTCCGACGTCGCGGCGCCGATGCTGACCGTGATCCGGACGCGTTGGGCTCCGGACGGGCGGGGTTTTCCCCCACGGTTTCCCGATTTTCGGCGCTCGGCCTTTCGCGCCATAAAACAGCAGCCTTCGACTTCTTTTCTCATTTCCTCCAGCTTCGGCAAGGACTCCTCTATCGATTGCGCCGGAAACAACGCGGTGAATTCTTCACCGCCGTAGCGGAATACCTTGGCGCGACCCTTGACCGAAGACAAACAGGAAGCCACCTTTCGCAGCGCCTGGTCGCCGGTTTCATGACCGTACCGGTCATTGAATTTTTTGAAGTGATCGATGTCGATCATGGCCACGGTATAACGTCGGCCGACGTTCAGAAGCGCTTTGTTGAGGCTGCGACGAGCGGGCAATCCGGTCAGTTCGTCCACGGCGGATTTTAAGAAGGTGACTTCCACGGCGCCCGCGATGAGGATAAAGCCCGCGGCGCAAAAGTGTATGGAAGACGATACCACGGTTTGAGCATGCCGAGCGCCCAGCAGTGAAGCGATCATGGCGCCGAGAAAGGCGGCCGCCAGCGCGTCGTTTTTTTTGAAAAGTTTGACCAGCAGAGCGGCCAGGGAAATTATCAAGCCAACGATTCGCAGGGCCGTCTCGACATTGATCGACGGCAAAGAGTCGAAAACGGGTTTGGACAAACGAACGACGCTTTCCAGCGCTTTTTGAGCTTCAGGGACAAAGCCTCTCGAAAAAGAGCCATGGCCATTCAGCAGGAAGATTAAAGCGCCGCTTTCCAACGCCAGAAGAGCTATAAGACCCAATCCCAAGGGAGTAATCACCCAACGATTGGTCAGAGTCGAAAAGAGGGCAAAATGGAGCGGCAAAAGAATCATGACCATCGTGGCGTAGAGCCGAGTCGCATCCTGCGCGCTTACCGCAAGATAGGAGAAGAAAAGCCCCACCCCCGCAAGCGCCAGCCCCAGGTTGCCGTATCGCCACCCCATGAGGAAACAGAGGGAGAAGAAAATAAAGGGCGCTTTTTGAAGCGCGTCAAGCGCCACGGTTTTCTGCATCGGTTCCTTCAAAAGCTGCAACAGCGCCGGGGCCTGCCAGATGAGGACGGCCGAGATCGAAAGAACCATGAAAGGAAGCAGAAAATTGGAACTCCATCGTTTCAACGTGATACTGGTCATGAGCGCTTCCGCTGTGGCTAATTTTCAGTTTCCGGTTAAGATGTTGTAAAAGTTAACGATTTCTGCCATATATCCTGGTGACGGCGCATGACGGCAGAGACGCGTCACACTATATTAATCGTTTCGGTCCTCAATATCTTGAGCATATTACGTCCATCGAGCGTCGCTCGTCCCGTGAGGAGGCGTGTTGAACAAACGCGGGGCGCCCATGACAAGGAGTTATCATGGTTGAAAAGAAAAAAGCAGTTATCCTATCCAGTGGCGGGATCGATTCCACCACGGTCATGGCCATCGCACAATCACGCGGTTTCGATATATTCAGCCTCAGTTTTGATTACGGACAGCGTCACGCCGTGGAACTCGACGCGGCGCGAAAAGTCGCCGCGGATTTTTCGGCTCGCAAGCATCTGGTCTTGAAGCTCGATCTTCGCCTCATCGGTGGTTCGGCGCTCACCGATGACCTGGAAGTCCCCAAGGACCGGCTCGAATCCGAGCTTGAAGTGGGCATCCCCATCACCTACGTGCCGGCCCGGAACACAATTTTTCTCTCGTACGCATTGGCCTGGGCCGAAGTCCTGAATTCGGAGGATATATTCATCGGGGTAAACGCGCTCGATTATAGCGGTTACCCGGATTGCCGGCCCGAGTATATCGAATCATTTGAACGGATGGCCAATCTGGCCACCAAATCAGCGGTGGAAGGGAAAACGGCCCTTAAAATACATGCGCCACTGATCGACATGAGCAAGGCGGAAATCATTCGCAAGGGCATCGAGTTGGGCGTGGATTACGGCATGACCCGCAGTTGCTACGATCCATCTCCCACGGGCAAGGCTTGCGGACGCTGCGACAGTTGTTTTTTGCGCAGAAAAGGCTTCGCCGAAGCGGGAGTCGCCGACCCGACGGAATATGTATCGTGAAGGCGACGTGTTTCTCGCCCGAGCGGAGGAAATCGCCATCGCAAGGCACGAGTAGACGCGGCATGGATAAATAAGGGTAATAAAATAACGAAAAAATACGATTTACTATAAAACGACCTTTGGTCGTTCACGACAACTATTACCAATGGTGCGTAAGGATGGACAAGTATTTCTTCTGGGGTTTTTTGCTGGGTATCGCGCTGTGCGTTACGGGCTGGCTAACCTCCCACCCTTCCGAGTATTCGTTTGTGCGGGAGACTCTTACCCCGGAGTATCGCCAGACACTGAACGAATACGAGGGCCTGAAAAAGCGTGTCGGCGAGCGACAGAACGTCCAGGAGAACAACCTACGAAGCTTCGTTCAACTCTTCAAATATGCGTCCGACGACCCACGCTTCCAATCGCCGCAAACAAAAATCGTATCGCAGTTCAAGGACTGGGACATCAGTTTGATACGGCTTGCCGGGTATGTTCCGTATGCGCTCACGCCGGACGGCAACATGCGCGAACAGGCCAATTTTCAAATATGGGACGGTAACGGCAACACCGCCCTGTTTACGGTCTACGATCTGGGGAGTTTCATAAAGGATGTTTATGGAACTCATTTCCTTTTTCACTATAGCGGATGGATCTTCTGGGCGGGTATCGGCTTGTTGTGTTTTCTGATCCTGGGTGACCGGATCTCATGTTATGTCTAGCGCTCCGATGAGACGCTCGCGGGTGGAATAATCATACAGGGAGAGTGGCATGGAAAAAGGGCCGGAAATCAGGGCCATCCCCAAGGTTGAGATGCTTTTCGAGGAAAATCTGCCTAACTTTAACCGCCTGGCTGCGGAAGGTAAGGCGCCCGATCTGCGAAACGCCAATCTGTCCGGGCTGGATCTGCGTAAAGCGCGTTTAAAAGGGCTCGATTTGTCGGGGGCCTATTTACGGAACACCAACCTGCGCGGCGTGGATCTTTCCGGTTGCAACCTTCAGGGGGCCAGCCTGCAAGGGGCGCTCATCAGCGGCGCTCTTTTCCCGGACAATGTTCCCGCGGAAGAGCTTCGGTTTTCCATAGAATACGGAACCCGACTTCGAGTCTCTCCCAGCGGGGTTGTCTTGAAGAGTATAGAAGGGCTGCTGGCCGATATACTCCGCGTTTTTCTGTGCGCCAGAAAAGGATAGGCGTTGTTCCGCCATTCGGAGCGTTTCGCGCTTCGCGTCAACTCCAATCAATGAGCGACGCGATCTCATCCCAGCAATTTACCACCTGGAAAGGATGCGGTTTTCTGTTCCAGGGCTGATCGAACACTATAGGTGTCGTCGTGGTTTCGCTGATGAGAAAACAAGTGTCCAGCCTGTCTTCCACGAAATATTTAACCCCTTGCTCTTTCAGAACGGGAAGCTTGTCCACTGACTCGCCGGTCGCCACGATATGAATAGAGTCACCCGCGACTGTCGGCAAAAAAACGCGCATCCATTCCAGAATCGGCTCCGATTCCGAACGAGCGGTTATGAAACGCAGCGTTCCGCGATTGCTGAGCCTGGTCAGGACTTCGACGGCGCCCGAGATGGGGCGGATGCCGATCTCGATGGGTTCAAACAGAATGCCGTGCATCAAACGGTTGATTGAATCGCCTTCCAGATTGAACGTTTTCCAGAAGAAATAATCTTCCAGAGCTTCATATTCCATCTTCAGACCATACCATTCGCCCGCCTTGGCGAGAAAAGTACGAAAGGTATCGGCGAAAACGCCATCTATGTCGAAAGCGATTTCATGCGGTTGTATAGCCAACATAATTTTAAGATCCAACGTATGGGTAAAAGTTTTTCTATTACTATAAGATGATAACCATTGCCAGTTTGGCGCCAATGAGCTTTTGATTATGGAATTATAAAAAAGCTATAACAAAAACCGATTTCATTTTCGCGTGAGCATGGTCGTCCCGGCCGGGTTTACACATAGTCATATTTTTTGACCGCCACGGCCTTGATTTCCACCAAACCTCCCTTGGGCAACCCGGCTACCTGAACGACCGCTCGCGCGGGCTTGTGGGTATGAAAAAAGCCGGAGTAAATTTCGTTGAATTCCCCAAAATAGGAAAGGTCCATGACAAAAACGTCAACCGCCACCACGTCGTGAAGCGTTGAACCGCCGGCCTCCACGATAGCCCGCACGTTCTGGAGCGCCTGCCGCGCCTGGGACGCAAAATCGGAACCCGCGAATTCTCCCGTTTCGGGAATGAATCCCAACTGGCCGCTGACGAAAAGAAGTCCGCCTCCTTCAACACCTTGTGAATAAGGGCCGATGGCCTGGGGCGCCTTGTTGGTCGCTATTGATCTGATAGGTTGGGTCATGCCTGCTTTCCTTTCGCTTGATCGCGCGTGAGCTGTTTTGAAGAGCGGTTTGAAAACTTCAAACAAGCTAAATACTAAATTATAGCGCAAGAAAGCGCAAGCCGTCACCAGGGGAACAGCGTGAGCTTTGTCGGGGATTATTATTTTGACTGATATCATCCTTTTAGGTACATTTCTTTCATGGGCGCTATACAAGAAATGAGTTTATCACAGGCGGGACATACGTTCGCTTTTCGGAGAATTCCATTCATGCGTAAAGCATTTACTTTGATGATGGTTTTGTTTTTCGCGCCCGCCCTCGCGTGGGGCGGTTGCTGGGATGACCTCGGACAGGTCGAGTCCATGGGGCCCGCGCGTCAATGCGCGGAACTGCAGAAAAGGACGCTCGAAATCATGCAGAAAAAATCGACCTGCAAGACCTTCGCTTTTTCCTGGGAGATGAAGCTGCCCGAAGGCGAAACGATTTTGGGGTATGTCCTGTTCGACGGCACGATCGATGACCTGTGGCGGGTCACCATAACCAAAAAACCCGGATCGAGCGCCTTTATACGATGGGAGACGTGGGATAATTTCTCCCAACAGGACATCGTTGGTTTGGACCCCACGGTGGGGCTGGATCTGAAGAGCGACGCGAAAGGCAAGGGCCCGGTGCCGCTTATGTTCGGGCCGCGTGATTTTGTGGAAAAATACGGTCCGCGGAGAGAATTTAAAAAAGCCATCTTTTAGATCATATCTTTTTCCGTTTCATACCGCCCGCGTCTTCAGTCCATTGTCGCATGGCGTGGAGGCGAGGCTTCCGACCGCGGGAACTCCTTCGATGAGCTTCTTCGGAAGCGCGCTCGGATTTTCTTCAGTCGCCTCCATACCGGCGCTTTCAAAACCTTCTTCAATCAGCGGATACTCGCCGCGTGACTTTTTCACGATAACGACAACCGGTTACGTTTGTAGCTGCGCACGTCGAGGCAGTCGCCCTCCGGCAACTTTTCCATTCTCTTGAAAATCGCTTCCGTAAACAATGGCGAATCGGTTTTGTCTACTCGTCCGAACGCAATCTGCGTTAAGATAAGGTTACCGTCATTCAAGTTCACGTGAGCGCGACTCCGGCTCCGCCGTCGAAAAGGAAGGAATCCATTATGAAGGCTCTCTATTTCGAAGAACACGGCGACATAGACGTCATTAAATATGGGGACGTGCCCGATCCCCGGGCGGCGCCGGGAAAAGTGATCGTAAAGGTGCGCGCGTGCGCCATAAACCATTTGGATATATGGGTGCGGCGGGGATGGCCTGGCCTGAAGCTGGAAATGCCGCATTGGGGATCAGCCGACGTGGCCGGAGAAATCGTGGAAATCGGCCCCGGAGTCGGGGGCTGGAAAGTCGGCCAACGAGTGATTGTCGATCCCGGCGTCAACCTGTTCGAAGACGAATACACCCGCACGGGCGAGAGTTCGGAAAGCCCCGGCTACAAAATCCTGGGCGAGCAGGTAAGGGGAGGAGCGGCGCAGTATCTGGCCGCGCCCGCCGAAAACCTCAAGGAAATGCCCGACGATCTTGATTTCACGGTGGCGGCCGCCCCCATTCTGGTCAGCGTGGCGGCATGGCGTATGCTCATTCATCGCGCCAAGATTCGCGCGGGCGAGTCGGTATTGGTGGTCGGCGCCGGAGGCGGCGTGAACAGCATGGCCATTCAGATCGCCAAGTTGGCGGGCGCGAAGGTGTATGTGGTGGCCGGCGACAGCGAAAAAGGCGAAAAGGCCCTGGAACTGGGCGCCGACGAGATAATCGACCGGTCGCAGGTTGATTGGGGAAAGGAGATCATCGCCCGAACCGATCGGCGAGGCGTGGACGTGGTGGTGGATAACGTGGGTAAAGCCACTATCAACGTCAGCATGAAAGCCGTGGCCCGGGGAGGCAGGATCGTCATCATTGGCAACACCAGCGGCCCTCTGGCCGAAATCGACATCCGCTACATTTTCGGAAAGCAGATCAGTCTCATCGGCAGCACGATGGGAAATCATCAGGATTTCAGGGATGTCACCGGCCTGCTCTGGTCGGGAAAGCTCAAACCGGTCATCGATCGGGTCATGCCGCTCAGTGAAGGCAGGGAGGCTTTCGCGCTCATGGAGCGTGGCGACCACTTCGGCAAGATCGTGCTCCAGCCGGAGCATGATTAGAAGCGCGAAGCGTCCCGAACCCCGGTGGAAAAGAAGCGCCCGCCAGTAATTTGCATTGACAACAACCGCCCATTTCCGCTAGGAAAGCATTAGCAAAGCCGGAGTGGTGAAATTGGTAGACGCGCTGGACTCAAAATCCAGTCTAGGCAACTAGGTGACGGTTCGAGTCCGTCCTCCGGCATATAAGAAAATCAAGGGGTTAGCCATTGTCGGCAACCTCTTTTTTTTCCTCGAATCATTCCTTACGGATCAAGCACGCCGGCAGGCTTTAATTTGACGGTTCAGTCGATCACGCGACGGATTATTTCAGCAACCTGGCTCATGAGGATGGGTTTCATGAGAAAAGCCTTGATTCCCATGGCACGGGCCTTTTCTTCCGTTATGGAAGCGCTGAAACCCGTGCAGAGGATGACCGGGATGTCGGGCCTTACATTAAGGAGCTTTTTGGCAAGGACATCACCGGTCATCTGGGGCATGGTCAAATCCGTAATCACGACATCGAAATCCTGCGGTCGGGAGCGGAACAGCTCCAGCGCCTCTATGGGGCTCATTCGAGTTGTCACCTGGTAGCCGAGTTTCTGAAGCATTCTTTTGGCGATATCCACCAGCATCGGCTCGTCGTCAACCACCAGCACCCGTTCACTGCCGGTACGCGGGGCGCTTCCTTCGATGATCATCGTCTCCTCTTCACGGCCTATCGCAGGGAAAAACAGCTCGAAGGTGGCGCCTTTGCCCGGCACGCTGGTCACATCAATGGCGCCATTCATGCTTCTGACGATACCGTGAACAACCGAAAGGCCCAGCCCCGTGCCCTCTCCCTTCCGCTTTGTGGTATAGAAAGGGTCGTACATCCGGTCCATGACGTGACGGGACATCCCGTGTCCGGTGTCGCTTACCGTAAGAATGACATGGGGACCGGCGGAACGATCCGGTACACGCGCAGCTTTTTCTGCGCCGAACAAGACGTCCGCCAGCTTGACCTGCAAGGCGCCTCCCTTTTTGCGCATGGCGTGGGCCGCGTTGGCGCACAGGTTCATGAGGACCTGGTGAATCTTGGTCGGGTCTCCCATAACGGCCAGATCACTGTTTAGCTCCCATGAGATTTCGATGGTGGCCGGCAGAGACGCCCGCAGTAGTTTCAACACTTCCCTGACGATTGGCGCAAGAGCGATAGGCTTTGAGATCTCTTCCCCCTGCCGGCTGAAGGCCAGAATTTGCTGCACCAGGTCCTTTGCGCGGGCGCTGGCCGTGAGCACTTCTTTCAGGTAGAGATGAAGCTGCTGGTCGCCCTCGGTCAATGGAAAGGCCAGTTCGGTGTAGCCGATGACCGCGGACAGGATGTTGTTGAAATCGTGAGCAATACCGCCTGCAAGCGTACCAATGGCCTCCATTTTTTGCGACCGGTAAAGTTGAAGTTCAAGCTGCTGGCGCTCGGCCTCGCCCTGCTTGATACGGCTGAGATTTTCCTGGATTTCTTCGGCGCGCTGCTGAAGGTTCTCATAAAGAAGGCTTTTTTTAAGTCCCACTGCCAGTTCGCTGGCCAGCGCCTCGAAAAACGGTTGCTCTGTTGAAAAATCCCTCTCGGCCAGCGACGCAAGTCCGAGAACGCCCAAGATCTCTTCGCCGCTTTGCAGGGTAATGGCGGAAAAAGACCGTAATCCGGCCCTCTTGCATTCTTTCAGGCTGCAGCGGGGATCTTCATGGATGTTTCCGCAGAATATCGTCTGCTTTTCGCTGATGGCGATCCCGCACAGGCATTCACCGATACGATGCGCCTTTTCGGGGCGCCATTTCGCCTCGCCCCCTTCGGTAAACAGACCTCGGGAAATCAGACGGTCGTCTTCCAGCAAGAAAACCACCGCCAGATCAGTATTGGCGGCCTTGAGGATATGCCGCATTCCGGCCCTGATAGTGGCATCCACCGTCATGCTGGCGCCAACGTCGCTGGACAGACGGCTAAGTATGGCCAGCTCTTCCGCCTGGCGGCGGAGCTTAGCCTCGCTTTCGGTCAGATTCCGGGTCCGCTCGGCGACCAGTTCCTCCAGGTGCTCCAGATACCGCAGGTTTTCCTTTTCCAGGCGCTCTTTCTCGTCTCTGAGCCTCTTGACGCGCAGGGCACTCTGAACGGTCTTGAGGATGTCGGTCTTTCCGACGGGCTTTTGCAGGTAGTCCACGGCGCCGAGGCGCAGGGATTCTGATGCCGTTTCGAGCGTGGGTTCTCCGGTCATCATGATGACGAGAACCTCCGGACACGTCTCCCGGATCCGTTGGAGCAGCTGGACTCCGGATACCCTGGGCAGGATGATGTCCGACACCACGATATCCACTTCCCGGTCATGTAAAATGGCCATGGCCGTTTCCTCATCTTCGGCGGTTTCGACCTGATAGCCGTCTTTTTCCAGGAAGGCCTTCAGGGTCAAGCGAATGCTTCGCTCGTCGTCCACGATCAGGATCCGGCCCATATCTTCATTCCTCTCCTCTCGGTTACAAGGACCAGCCGCTGTCCACCGGCAGATCCATGTGAAAGCGGGTATATCTTCCCGGTTCGCTTTCCACGACAAGCTCGCCGTGGTGGTCCTTTACGATGCCGTAGCTGATGGAAAGCCCGAGTCCGGTGCCGGTCTCCTTGGGCTTGGTAGTGAAAAAGGGATCGAAGATCCGTTCCCGGTTCTCCGGCTGAATCCCCGCGCCCGTGTCTTCCACCGTGGTACGGATGTATCTTTTCCCTTCTTTTTCGACCAGCCGGGTCGCAACCCGCATCCGTTTATCCGGGCTGTATCCGGGATAGCGCTCGTTGAGGGCGTCCCGGGAGTTGGTCATCAGGTTCATGAGTACCTGTTGGATCTGCTGGCTGCGGCACTTGAATTTGGGCAGGCCCTCTTCAATATCGACCTGAAGGTCGATCTGGTCGTGGCGCATGACCGTTTGGACCAAGGATAGGACCGAAGAGATGATGTCCGCCATGTGCGCCGGGCTGTGGGCCCGCTTTTCTTGTCGGGCGAAGGTGAGCAGGTTTTTGACGATCGCGGCAATGCGTTCGGTCTCTTTCAGTATCTCTTGTGCGAATTCGGCGGAGGGATCTTCCTTTTTCACCAGGTCCAGGATAAGTTGGGCATAGTTCATGATGCCGTTGATGGGATTGTTGATCTCGTGGGCCACTCCGCCTGCCAAGGTCCCGATCGCCTCGATCTTTTGAGATTGAATCAACTGCTCTTCAAGCCTGCGCGTCTCGGTGATATCCCGGGCGTTGAGCACGACTCCCTGCACCGATCCCTCCTTGTCCCGCAGGGGAGAATAGCTGACGTCCATGATCTTGTACCCGACGCCGGCAAATTCGAAGCTTTCCTGATAGCGGACCGTTTGTCCGGAAAGGGCGCAGTCAAGGCGCGGTTGGATTTTTTCCCGAAAAAAGGTCTCCCCCATGAGGTCCTCCACCTTTCGGCCCACCACCTGTTCCCGGACCTTGCCAAGGGCTTTCAGAAGGCTTTCGTTGACGGCCTCATACTGATACTCCCCGTTGATCAGGGCCATGACGTCCTGGGAAGTGGAAACGATGAGCTCGTATTTGCGAAGCGCCTCTTCCGCCTGCTTGCGTTCGGCGATGAACCGGGCCTGCTGGACGTTCTGGTAGGCGATGGTGGAAATCTGATTGGCCAGTTCGAAAATGATGCGAGCCACTCGCGCGAACTGTTCCTGCGACATGACCGGCACTTTGCGATAGGCTGCGCGAAAAGCGTCCTCGTCGGCGCCGATCTGCCGGGCGTAGGCCACAATTTCCTCCTCCCCTTGGGTTTCGTCGCGGACTTGACCGATCAACCAGTTGGCTACATGGTGTCCGCCCACCGTGATGCTCGCCCCCGCGTTGCACAAGCCGGCGCTCAGGCACGGCTGGATATTGGGTCCAGCTGGATTGTGCCGTCCGATCATGGCATCGGAGTGGATGCAGTTTTTCATCCCCAACGGCGTTTTCCGAATAATCTGACCGCAAAGTTCGGTGAACTGGCTTGGTTGGGTAATCGGGCTACCGTCCGGGCGCGTGATGAGAGCGGCCACGCCGAAAGCTTCGGCGTACAGGTCTTGCAGGCGCTGGATTGCGGAAATATCGAACAGGTCTTCAAGGGTGATCGCCTCGTCCGTATCAATCGGCCGGGTTAGCGCCACGATCCGCTTTTCAAGCGCTTCCTCGGCCCGTTTGCGATCGCTTATATCCACCCCGACCCCCAGAACATGGGGTTTGCCGTCGATGAGAATCCGTAATCCCGTAAAGCGGTAAGGGATCGTTCGGCCTCCCTTGATCGAAAGATCAGCTTCTGTTTCCGCTTCGCCCTTTTCAAAAACCTCCCGAATCGCTTCGTCTATTCGAGCTCTTTCTTCTCCGCGAAACAGATCGGTTGGGCGCATACGGTTGATTTCCTCCGTCGTAAAACCGGTGGTGGTTTCCAACCGCTGGTTCCAGCGCACGAAACGCCCCTTTTCATCCACAACGTAGAAGACGCCGGGCATGCCATCGATAAGGTCGTCTGAAAAGCGCTTTTCCCGGCGCAGCGCCTCTTCGGCGCGAGAACGTTCGGTAATGTCGACGGCGATGCCGATAAGGCCCTTCTGCCGGCCGTCGGCGCCCAATAAGGGGGAATAGATGGTTTCAAAAACGATATCGCCGATAAGGTCGACGCTCCGCTGCGTCTTTCCCTCCAGGGCCATTCGGATCCCTTCCACGACTGAAGGAACATCCCGATACAGCTCCAGCGCCGATTGTCCCACCACTTCCCCAGGTTTGAGCCCGAGGCTGGCCAGCTCCCTGCCTTCGGAAAGCTTAAACACCCCGTTTTCATCGAGAATGAAGATGATCGGCGAGGCGTTTTCAACCACCATGCGGAATTTCTGCTCGCTTTGGTGCAGCGCGATCTGCGCCCGTTTTCCCTCATCGATGTCCGTGTGGGATCCGGCCACCCGGATCGCCCTGCCCGAGGCGCCGATTTCGACAACTTTTCCCCGACCCAGGATCCAGCGCCATTTCCCGTCCTTCGTCCTGGCCCGAAACTCGGCGGAAAATGCCGAGCACGTTTCAACGGCGCGCTGGACTTCCGCTTCGCATCGCGCCAGATCGTCCGGGTGCAGCAGCTTCCGCCAGCTCTCGTAGCTTCCGGGAAACTCCCCCGGTTCATAGCCGAGCATGGTATAGTACCGAGGACTGAAATAGGCCTCGCCGGTTTGAGGATTCCAATCCCAGATACCGTCTGTCGTTCCATCCAGGGCCAGTCGAAGCCGCTCTTCGCCGATGCGCAGCGCCTCTTGAGCCCGTTTCAGCTCTGCGAAGCGATCTTCCGGATCTGAATTGCTCTGTTGCAGCTGGGCGGGCGGCTTACCATGCCGGTTGTACATCTGCTGACTCCCCTTCTGAAAGATGCGCGCGCCCGGTGACCGGACGATTTCCTTTGCCATTTTCATCAGACCGTTCGCAATCGTAATTCCAAGCTGCCTGGCACGCGTGTAATTCATGCGCAGGTGGGCCTCCGGCGTCGCCAGCGGGATCGTTCCCACCGGGATGCTGTTGAGAATCTTGTCCGCCGGCGCTGGCGGTGGCCGATCTCCTCGAGATCATGCTCAGACTGAATATCCATAGCGCTCTCTTGTGAAAAAGAGTGGAGGCCCGATCAGTGCAATTAGGATCTAGCTCGAACAGGAAAAGGGCTCATTACATTTTTTAGCGGAATATTCTATAATAAATCTTTATAGACGAGAAATCAAAACTTTAATCTCTGTAAATTGGCCCTTTAATCAGCCGCGCTTATGATTTATAAAGGGATAACTATTTTATCAGTTTGCTATTGGTCCCATAAATATCAGCTTAAATATTTAAGATGCATGAAAATTAAATTTGATCGGTAGTTAAATTATACTTCTATGACAGCAATAACAATATTTAAGCAAATCGTTCTAATAGTTATTGTTTGATACCGGAAATATTATCTGTTCTCTATCAGCACAGTATTTTAAGCAATGGCGTGTTTCTTGGATGTAGGGCACGATATTTGTTTTTTTGATTCTTAACTATAAGTATATAATCATGATAAGATCGATGACTGTTTTCATGAATCCAATTATTATCCATTTTTCAGCAAATTAAGCCATGCTTATTGAGTTGCAACATTATTAATTTAATATTATTTTTGATGTTTTTATTGTTTATTTGTAATGCATTTGGTCAAATACGTTTAATTTTACTACTCAATACCATATATCATGGCTCGCGGTATCTGCTATTACTTCCATTTACTTCAATTTTCATCCTTTCAATATATAATCACATCACAAATGGATAATGATAATGTTTGGACAGCATCGGGTATAATCTAAATTATAGCTTAAATATCATATAATTATTAATATATTGTGTTATATAATATGTATCTATTGTATTAATTTTATTGGTTTATTTATTATCATTATAGCTCCACAATCCGGTAAACTGCGAGTCGATTTTTTTCATAACTTTCCCTCCTGAAAAGCAGGAAAAGCAGATGTCCGCGATCAACAAGTAACCGCCGAGCGCTGATTATCGGCTACTCCTTTTTTTTTGTTTTTTTTAATCTCGCCCACCAGCGGAACCCCGCCGACGTCCTATCCGATAAAAGATCGTAATTCAAAATACTTATCTTGATTCGCAGTGCGCTTCCCGGGAGCCATCCCGGAAATGAGCCTCGTTCACTAGGGATTTTTCCCATAGAAATAGAATCCTTTCCCTATGGAAAAAACGCGTGGATCGATTATTATGGAAACATAAAAGCTGCGTTCACATTTAAAGCAAAACCAACGGGCAAGGTTATAGTGGATAAACGCTTTTATGGGCAAAAGGAGGAAGGGAAATGATGAAAAACATGGTTTGGCAGATTGGGTTTTCAGCGGTTTCGGTGGTGGTCATTTATCTGTATTGGTTTTAATTCTTTTCACAACTTTCCAACGCATTGATTTTCGAGCTTGATGGAATTGCAATCTTCCGAGTGAGTCCCGAAAATCACCTAGATAGAAACGCAAAGCAAACTTCATTTTGACCATACAGCTACATGAGTTTCTGGAAAGGGTTTAGGCGCCATGCATACTACATATCGTGAAACTTGCTCAACGGACCGAGTCCTCAGCCCCCAAAGGGCGTCAAACAGAGAATGGCTATGGATGTGGTTCTTGTTTGTCTGCTTTGTAATCTTAACTACGGTTATCCATTGAAGCCTCTGAATCGCTACCTGAAGCGGTGTACGACTAGGCGGATTGGTCCGTCCAAAAATCCCCGTGACATGCTGTTGTCTTCCATCCTCAATTTCTGAAATCCATCCTTGAAATAAGGAGAGGCCCCTTCGCGGCGAAAGGGCCTCTCGGATAAAACAACTCACCTGAAAATCAAGTTTCTACTTATAACAGCAAAAGACCTCGCTTTGCAGGAATGCGATTTTGTCGTTCAGAAAACGAGCCTTGTACCCGGCGTTGATGAGAATGGAGTGACCCATTTCCGCGCGCAAACCGGTACGACAGTGAACGATGATTTCCTTGTCCTTGGGCACTTCGCTTAGACGGTTACTCAATTCATCCACAGGGATATTGACCGCGCCTTCCAGCATTCCGCTTGAGGCTTCGGGCACGGTACGCACATCCAGAATCAACTTATCATCAGGTTTGGATTTCACGATGTTCATGAACTCATCGCCGGTAATCTCTCCGGGGTGAGGCCTGGGCAGATAGAATATTTTGGTCCGCACCAGGTCTTTCATGATCGGGGAATCGTTTTTTGCCCACTGGGTGTAACCGCCATCCAGTAGAAAGACATTCTGATAACCCCAGCTAAGGATTTCCTTGATGACCGGGCTCAATTCATTGGCGCTGGTTTCCTGTCCATACAGCACGATGTAGGCTTTATGATCGAGCGGGAACTGGTTCTTTTCGGCGATAACCGCGTCCAGCGGTATGGCCACCGCTCCCTGGATATGGCCCTTCTTGGCTTCCATCTCGCCACGTGTATCGATGAGAACCAGGTATTGCATTCGGTTTTTCACGAAATCCTGCGTGGTCAGCGCGACGTTCCCGGCTTCGAGCCATGCGGGCATGCCGGCGTGGAAAACTTTAACGTTGGTGTAGCCCAGATTCTTTTCCGCCAGCCTGGCGGACAAAGGAGCCAGCGTTCACCTGAATCCTCCGCAGTAAAAGACGAACAGCTTGTTTTTATCCTTGGGAAGCTTTTTCTCCGCCAGATCGAGTAGTTTGGGGAAGGGGATCGAGATGGCGCCGGAGATGTGTCCTTCCTGGTACGCCGCGCCGGGACGGGAATCGACCAGAACAAAGTTTCCCTTCTCGGGTCCCTCGGCGACCATTTTTTCCATTTCCGGCACGCTCACCAGTTGATCTTCGGGAACCTTGATCACCGGTTTGGCCACGACGTGGGTGGCGATAAGGTCTTCGCCTTTTTTGTCGAAATACACCTTGATCGGAATAGGCTGCTTGAGGTCTTTCAGTTCCTTTACGTTGTCCACATCGGTGTCGTCGGTAAATTTGACCACCATCATCTTGTCGTTCACTTCGACCTGAATGGATTTGGCCTTGTTGGAAAGACTCTGAAACTCGCCGGTCAGAACGTTTTCTTCCTGCGCGAAATCGGTATGACATTTCGCGCACTTCGTGGTTTGCAGCGGGCCGGGTTTCGCTTCATCGGCAAAAGCGACGGCTCCCGGGAGAAGAATAAAACAGGTCAAGACCGCCAGCGCGGGCAGGCGGAGCGATAAAAACCATTTGTTCATTGGTGCGCCTCCATCGGTTAAAGTTTGGTGATAAAAACTCTGAAACGCTCTCCTTCGATATCGCGTTCCATATCGAGATCCATCCGCGAATGGTTTCGCGCGAAAGCCGTAAGATCCCTGAGCAGGGAAGGGCTGTCGCCCACGACTTCAACCGCCTGCCCCGGCGCCAGCTTTTCCGATTCGCGCTTTATGGTTATGAGCGCAATTGGGCAGCGCAATAATCTGGAATCGATCGTGGAGATAATGGCCATGCGATAGACCCGTGAGGTTAAATAAAAAAACTGTTGAGCAATATGCGTACCAAGGGTTGGCGAACCGGTATTTGACTGATTTTATTGATAAAGCGGCTTTTTCAGAGTAGAGATGTCGCGTCGTTTGTTAACGTTTAGCTAACAAACGTTAATGGATTATGCATAATAACGTTAACGGATGGAGGAAAGCTTCGGCGTTTCCTTCAAAGGAGCGAGCCGAAGCGCGGGTGAGATTTTCAGGGAAGACCGGAGAGCGTTCTTCAGATCGATATTTCAGTACGATCCGATCCATCTCCTTATTTTGGGCAGTTGTTCCGTTCTCCAGTCGGGCCTGGAACGTTCTTCCAAAAACGAGAAGAAAAGCGCATCCATGGTTTCCATGGCTTCCTGAACCAGAGCCACGCGTTCCAGGATTCTTCCTTCAAGGCTGTCCTCCTCGTCGCTCAGCGCCATCATTTGAGGAAGCCGCAGAGATTGAAAACGGAACTCGTCCGCCTTGAAGGTGAACTCCCACTGGAACTCGCCCTTGCTGAGCCGCAAACGCGCTTCCTTGACTTTTTTCCCCTCGCGCAGCGCCGCGCGTCCTTCCTTGAGGTTGGCGTGCAGCCCCTGGCACTGAACCGTTTCGGAATATTCGCCTTCTCCGGCTTCCAGCACGATTCTGCGGGTAAAAACAATTTCCACGTCGCCGCTTCCGGGAATAAAGACGCTTCCGCCCCGTTCTTCGGTTTTGTACCAGAGCCAGGTTAGAAACTCGCGTCCCAGGAAGCTGTTATCGGTTGTCTGATCGACCATGATTAATCCAGAAACTGTTCGGGTTCGACATGCATGAGATTCTTGACCGCAGCCTCCGGGGCCGAGGCCAGTTCCCAGGGACGATAGGGGATGAGTTCAAGTTCGAAGCATTGCTTGAAGTATTCTTCGAATTCGGTGCGAATCTTCCCGCTTACGCCGGTAAAAATGAGCCATTTCTGCGACGCGCTCCAGAGGACGTCGTACAGGGACGGCACGGCCAGCGTCTTGGACAGCAGGCCGATTCGCGCCCGTTCACGCAACTCCGACAGCTCCTGCCGTGAAATGCGCTTGCGGTTGGATTCGTCCTTTACGCGCTGCTCTTCTTCCATCACCTTTTTTTTCAGCAGGGCGCCGGGGATGCTCTTTCGGTCCACGCGAAAGGAAAAGGCCAGGTAGTCGCCGCATGCATAGCTGGCGTATTTGAATTCGTTATCCAGCATGTTTTGCAGGGCGACCCAGCCTCTGCAAACCTCGTCGGTCCCGCTTTCCATGTCCCGGAAGGCGAAAGCCCTGATCTTCTCATCGATAGTTTGCCAGAAAGGGTCAGGTTCCTGCCCGACAACGTTATAGCGGGTAAAAGAAAGGCCGCCGGTCAATACTCCCATGAATCATTCTCCTTTGAAAACATTCCAGCATATTCAGGGCCAGCGCCGACTTTGTCAACAGGAGTTTGCGTTGAGCGCGGAACTTTTTGTTCGCCCCGCACGGCCGGAAGCCTTTCCCCGATCTTTGATATCACGCGCGAACTCGCGCATGATGCTTTTTTAAAAGGAATTTATGCGTCCGGGGAAAGGGTGAAATTCTTGCAAATTGGCGATCCATTTGCTATCTCTTCTGCACAATGAGAACATTCGCTGCCGTGGATGTAGGTTCAAATACGCTACGCCTCCTCATTTCGAGAGCCGGCGCTCCACTTCGGCCTCTGGAAAAGAAACTTCGTACGACCAGGCTGGGAAAAGATCTTCATCTGACCGGCCGTCTGTCGGAAGAAGCAATCGAAAAATCAGTGTCGGTTTTGGATGAGTTCAGGCATGACATGCTTGAACTCAACGTCTCCGCTTATCGAGCCGTCGCCACGGCCGCGGTGAGAAAAGCCTCCAATCGCATGGAATTTATCGATCTCGCCAAAGAACGGGCGGGAATCGACATAGAGGTGATCAGTGGCGAGGAGGAAGCAGCATTAACGCTCGCCGGGACTCTGGGCGTCATAAAGGACGATCCTGATTCCGTTCTGGTGTTTGACGTGGGCGGGGGAAGCACCGAACTCATCCGGCGCGAAAACAGGAACGCGGTCAACATTTATAGCCTGGATATCGGCGCCGTCAATATTACCGAGCGGTTTTTTAAAGACCATGATCCGCCGCTCGCGGAAGAAATGGCTCGGGCGAAACAATTTATAGGTGGAGCGCTGACTGAGTCGGTTTTCGATCTTCGCGCGAACCGGCGCTTTGCAGGTTCATCGGAACCGCGGGCACGGTAACCACGCTGGCCGCCATGCTTCAGGAGATGGACAGCTATGATCCGGCCCGCATAAACGGATATCAAATAAAAAAAGAGCGGATTGAAATTTATTATCTATAATGAGCGGGATGACTACCGAACAGCGAAAGCGTTTGCCGGGATTGGAGCGTCCAGGGCGGACATAGCGGTCGCGGGCGCGCTGATCGTCACCGAAATTATTGGATGCTTTCGGCGCGGAAAACATGATAGTAAGTGATTCAGGATTGCTGGAAGGCGTTATATATTCAATTTCATAAGATTACTAATTTATTGGGTGAGTTATGGAACAACATGAAATTCCCGAGGCGTTGACATTTGACGATGTTTTGCTCTTACCGGGCTACTCCGAAGTACTTCCGGTCGAAGTGGATGTTTCCACGCAATTGACGCGCAATCTGCGGCTGAGCGTTCCCATCGTCAGCGCGGCCATGGACACCGTAACGGAATCCCGTACGGCCATCACCATGGCCCGTCAGGGCGGCATCGGCATCATCCACAAAAACATGACGCCGCAGAGCGCAAGCCACGGAAGTTCAAAAAGTAAAAAAGTCCGAAAGCGGGATGATCGTCGATCCGGTGACCGTGCACCCGGATCAAAAGATCCAGCAAGTGCTGGAACTCATGGCCAAATATCGCATCTCGGGCTTCCGGTGATCAAGGACGACCGGCTGGTGGGCATTGTGACCAACCGCGATTTGCGCTTTGAAACCAATCTGGAGCAGCGGGTGGGCGACGTGATGACCAATGAGAATCTGGTCACGGCTCATGAAGGCATCAGTCTGGAAGAATCCAAAAAAATTCTGCATCGAGAACCGCATCGAAAAACTACTGGTGGTCGATGATCGCGGCAAGCTCAAAGGGCTGATCACCATCAAGGATATCGAAAAGATTACGAAAGTATCCCTTGAGCTGCAAGGATCACCTGGGCCGCCTCCGGGTAGGCGCGGCGGTGGGCGTGGGAGCCGACCGGGAAGAACGCATCGACGCGCTGATGAAAGCCGAAGTGGATGTGATTGTGTTCGATACCGCCCACGGCCATACCAAGGGCGTTCTCGAAGCGGTGGCCAACAGCAAAAAGCAATTTTAAAAATCTGGAATGCATCGCCGGCAACGTGGCCACGGAAGAAGGCGCCCGCAGGCCTGATCGAAGCCGGAGCGGATGGCGTCAAGGTTGGCATCGGCCCGGGTTCCATATGCACCACCCGCGTGGTGGCGGGTGTCGGCGTGCCGCAGATCACCGCCATCTTCCAGACGGTTCGAGCCGCGCGTGAGGCCGGCGTGCCTATCATCGCCGACGGCGGAATCAAGTTTTCGGGCGACATCACCAAGGCGCTGGCCGCCGGGGCCCATTCGGTCATGGTCGGGAGCCTGTTCGCGGGAACCGACGAGAGCCCCGGCGAACGAATTCTCTTCCAGGGGCGCAGCTATAAGGTGTATCGCGGAATGGGTTCCATCGAGGCCATGCGCGAAGGCAGCGCCGACCGCTACATGCAGGAGCGCGACTCGGAGGAATCCAAACTGGTGCCCGAAGGCATCGTGGGCCGGGTTCCGTTACCGCGGGCCGTTGGCGCAGAGCGTGTACCAGTTGGTCGGCGGTTTGCGTTCCGGCATGGGATACCTGGGCTGCAGGACCATCGAGGAACTGAGCGAAAAAGCGCGGTTCATCCGTCAATCGGCGGCGGGTTTGCGTGAAAGCCATGTCCATGACGTCATCATCACCAAAGAGGCGCCGAACTACTGGTTGGACTAAACGTATGTCGAGCATACACGATCATAAAATTCTTATTCTGGATTACGGATCGCAGTACACACAGCTCATCGCCCGCCGGATCAGGGAACTCAAGGTGTATTGCGAGATCCATCCCTTCTAATTACACCATGGAGGAGATACGGTCATATAACCCGCGAGGCATTATCCTATCCGGCGGGCCGTCGTCCGTTTATCAGCAGGACGCGCCTCACAGCTCAGCCGAACTTTTCGATCTCGGCGTTCCGGTTCTGGGGATCTGCTACGGCCTGCAGCTCATGGCCGCGCAACTGGGCGGCGATGTGGAGGCTTCGTCCGGAACGGGAGTACGGATACGCGCAGTTGATCATCGATGACGATTCGGATCTTTTGCGCGGTCTCGTGGATGGCGAGCAGGCCTGGATGAGCCACGGCGACCGCATCGAGAGGTTCCCGGAAGGATTCCGGGTCATCGCTCACACGCAAAATTCTCCCGTCGCGGCGATGAAGCACGTCAGCAAAGCCCTTCTTCGGTGTCCAGTTCCATCCGGAAGTGGTCCACACGCCCAAGGGGATGCAGATCCTGAGCAACTTTCGTGTTCGCAGTCTGCAAGGCCGAACCGCTCTGGAACATGGCCTCGTTTATCGAGGAGTCGGTGGAACACATCCGGCAAAAAGTGGGTGACGATCGTGTCATATGCGGTCTGAGCGGAGGCGTCGATTCATCGGTGGCCGCGGCGCTGATCCACCGAGCCATCGGCGACCAGCTCACTTGCATCTTCGTGGATAACGGTGTGTTGCGCGCCGGTGAAGCCGAGCGAGATCATCGAAACTTTCGGGCGGCACTTCAAAACCGATCTGCGGTTCATGCAGGCCGGAGAACGTTTCCTGACCAGACTCGAAAGGCGTGGAAGACCCGGAACGAAAAAGGAAAATCATCGGCGAGGAGTTCATTCGGGTGTTCGAGGAAGAGGCGGGCATGATCGGCCAGGTAAAATATCTGGCGCAGGGCACGCTGTATCCGGACGTCATCGAAAGCGTTTCCTTCAAGGGGCCTTCGGCGACCATTAAATCGCATCACAATGTGGGCGGGTTGCCGGAAGTCATGAAGCTGGACCTGATCGAACCACTCCGAGAGCTTTTCAAGGATGAAGTCAGGCTGTTGGGAGAGGAATTGGGCCTTCCGCACGCGATGGTCATGCGCCATCCGTTTCCCGGACCGGGGCTGGCCATTCGCGTTTTGGGAGAAGTGACCCCGGAGCGGCTCGCGGTGCTGCGCAAGGCCGACCTGATCGTTGAGGAGGAAATGAAACGTTCCGGCTGGTACGATAAGGTCTGGCAAAGTTTCGCGGTGCTCCTGCCCATCAGGACGGTAGGGGTCATGGGCGACGAACGGACCTATGAAAACGTCATCGCCCTGCGGGTGGTGGACAGCCAAGACGCCATGACGGCCGATTGGGTCAAGCTTCCGCCGCAGCTCATGGAAACCATGTCCAACCGCATCATCAACGAAGTCAAGGGAGTAAACCGGGTCGTGTATGACATCTCTTCCAAGCCGCCCAGCACCATAGAATGGGAGTAAGGGATGTCCGCTCCGTTCGTACATCTGCATCTGCACACCCAATACAGTCTTCTGGACGGCGCCATTCGCCTGGACGATCTCTTTGAAAAGGTCGTGGAATACGGCATGCCCGCCGTGGCCATGACCGATCACGGCAGCATGTTCGGCGCCATCGAGTTTTACAAAAAAGCCAGAGCCAAGGACGTCAAACCGATCATCGGCTGCGAGATGTATGTGGCCCCCGGCAGCAGGCACGACAAATCGCAAACCCGTGGCCAATCCAACCATCATCTGGTCCTGCTGGCCGAAGAACTACGCCGGATATCGCAACCTGTGCGCCTTGCTGACCAAGGCCTATTTTGAAGGATTTTACTACAAACCGCGCATCGATCTCGAACTGCTCGAGAATATCATGAAGGGCTGATCGCCCTCAGCGCGTGCCTGCATGGCGAAGTGGCCGAGGCGGCGTTTCACGGGGACGCGAACCGCGCGCTGGACGATCGTGCGCAGTATCAGAACATCTTCGGCGAGGACAATTTCTTTGTGGAAGTCCAGGACGCCGGGATGGAAGAACAAAATAAGGTCAACGAGGTCTTTCTTGAACTTGCCGTCAACCACGGCGTCCCGCTGGTGGCCACCAATGACTGCCACTATCTGAACCGGGATGATTCCCGCGTTCACGACGTGCTTCTGTGCATCCAGACCGGCAAAACCGTTAAAGATGAAGACCGCCTGAAATTCTCCACCGATGAGCTCTACTTCAAATCGCCCCAGGAAATGGTCGAAACCTTCAGCCGTTTTCCCGGCGCCTAGAAAATACCCTCAAGATAGCCGAACGCTGCAACATCGAAATACCGTTGGGCGAGCGCATCATTGCCGGTATTCGATCTTCCCGCCGGCGAATCCGCGACGATCTGCTGGAGAAAAAGGCCTGGGATGGGCTTGAGAGCGGTTCAAACATCTGCGCGCCACCCTTCCCGGTTCGATGCCGAGATGGAAGAGCAGTACCGGGAACGGCTGCGAATCGAATTGGACGTTATCAAAAAGATGGGATTTCCGGGCTATTTTTTGATCGTTTCCGATTTCATCGGCCATGCTCGCGAAAACAGGCATACCGGTGGGTCCCGGACGCGGCTCGGCGGCCGGAGTCTGGTGGCCTACGCCGTGGGGATCACCAACATCGATCCTCTGCCTTACGGTTTGCTGTTCGAACGCTTTCTGAATCGTGGAACGAAAATCCATGCCCGATATCGACGTCGATTTCTGCATGGACCGGCGAGAAGAAGTCATCACCTACGTCTCCGGAAAATACGGCGGGCAGGATCGGGTTTCCCAGATCATCACCTTTGGGAAGCTCAAACCGCGAGCCGTGATTCGCGACGTGGGCCGGGCCCTGGACATGCCTTACGGCGACGTGGACCGGATCGCCAAGCTGATTCCCAACGATCTGAAAATCACCATCGAAAAGGCCATACTCCAGGAAAGCAGGCTGCGGGACCTGGAGCAAAACGACCCCCAGGTCAAGGAACTCCTCACCGTGGCCAAGGCGCTGGAGGGCTTGCCGCGACACGCCTCCACGCACGCCGCCGGAGTCATCATATCCGACCGGCCGCTGGTGGATTATCTGCCGCTCTATAAGGGTCCCAACGACGAAGTCATGACCCAGTTCGACATGAATTACGTCGAGCAGGTGGGTCTCATCAAATTTGACTTCCTGGGCTTGAAAACGCTCACCGTGATGCAGTACGCGCTCAAGACCATCGAAGAGCGCAACAACGGCAACAAGCTCAATCTCGAAGATCTGCCCATGGATGACGCGGCGACCTACGAGCTGCTGTGCAAGGGCGACACCACTGGGGTGTTCCAGCTTGAAAGCTCGGGCATGAAGGATCTGCTGCGCCGCATGCGGCCCGCATGTTTCGAAGACATTATCGCGCTTGTGGCGCTGTATCGGCCCGGTCCCATGGAAAGCGGCATGATCAGCGACTTTGTCCGCGCCAAACACGGCGAACAGGAAATCGTGTATCCCCTGCCGCAGCTTGAACCGATTCTCAAGGATACCTACGGCGTCATCGTCTATCAGGAACAGGTCATGCAAATCGCCAATGTGCTGGCCGGATATAGCCTGGGAGACGCCGACATCCTGCGCCGCGCCATGGGCAAAAAGAAGCCCGAACTGATGGCCGCGGAAAAGGCGAAATTCCTCGAAGGGCGCGGACGAACGAAAGGTCGACCGAAAAAAGGCGGAAGAAGTCTTCGATTTGATGGAGAAATTCGCGGGATACGGGTTCAACAAGTCCCATTCGGCGGCGTACGGTTTGATCGCCTATCAAACGGGGTATCTCAAGGCCCATTATCCCGTGGAATTCATGGCGGCGCTGCTCACCTGCGACATCAACAACACCAACAACGTCGTCAAGTTTATCTCCGAATGCCGCGAGATGGGCATTAAAATACTTCCCCCCGATGTCAACGAAAGCGACAAAGTGTTCACGGTGGTCGACGAAGGCATTCGGTTCGGTCTGGCCGCGGTGAAAAATGTCGGCGCCGGGGCCATCGATTCGGTCCTGGTGGTGAGGCGGGAAGGGGGAAGGTTCCTGTCGCTTTTCGATTTCTGCCAGCGCGTCGATCTCAGAAAGGTCAATAAGCGGGTGATCGAAAGCCTGATCAAGGCCGGAGCCTTCGATTACCTGGGCGCGAAACGCGCCCAGCTCACGGCGGCCATGGACGAGGCCATATCCCACGCGCAGGCCTTCCAGCGCGACCGATTGGCGGGACAGGTCAATCTTTTCGACATGATGGGTTCCCAAAGCCCGGAGGACCGTCCCGAACCCAACCTGCCCCAGATAGAAGAGTGGCGCGAACGCCAGAAGCTGGCCTTTGAAAAAGAGGCGCTCGGCTTTTATATCACCGGTCATCCCCTGGACCGCTTCGAATCGGAACTGGCGCTCATCGCCTCCACCAGGGTTTCGGAACTGCAATATTGCATTGACGGCGAAACCGTGCGCGTGGGCGGCGTGAGCGGCGACGTGAAATCGATTCTGACCAAAAAAGGGGATCGCATGGGGTTCTTTCCCTTGGAGGATCGGGAAGGCTCGGTGGAAGTGGTCGTCTTCAGCGACCTGTACGCGCAAAACGTGGAGCTGATAGAAAGCGACGAGCCCCTGCTGGTCACCGCCAAGATCAATCGCGACGAAAACGGGATCAAATTGACCGCGCAGGAAATAATGCCCTTGAAAAACGCTCAGGAAAAATATACGAGCGCTTTGGATATCAAGTTGCGAAGCTGGGAAATGGACGAACAACGTCTTGAAGAATTCCGCAACCTCTTGGCCGCGCACAAGGGAACCTGCGAAACGAGATTGTTGGTGGAGATCCCCGATTTGGGGGAAACCGTCTTCGCGCTGCCGCAATCCATGTGGGTCCATCCCGATCGCGAACTGGTAAGGGACATCAATAGTTTCCTGAACTATGAAGCCGTACGCGCGAAGGTATGAAAGAATACCGGGACCGTTTTTATCGCCGGCAAGTTTCACGAAAGGACTTGGTTTCCTTTGAAGTAAGAGTCAAGGAAACCGATTTATTGATACGGGCCGAGCGGGATCTGTCCCGTCTGGCGACCGATCTCACGTTGCAGGCCCGTGAACAGCTTGAATCCTATATTGTACAGCGTCCGGAATTCGCCGCTTCCATGACTCCGTTACCGGCCGACGCGTTCGCGCCGAGGATAGCGCGGGAAATGCTGGAAGCGTCTAAGGTAACCGGTGTGGGCCCCATGGCCGCCGTGGCCGGCGCCGTGGCCGAGTACGTGGGCAAGGGGTTGCTCTTCCAGACGAAAGAAGTGATGGTCGAAAACGGGGGAGACGTCTTTATTAAAATCGATCAACCGGTAACTATCGGCCTTTTTGCCGGAGAATCGAAGTTCAACCAAAAAATCGGCCTTGAAGCGCTCCCCGAGGAGTGTCCAATGGGAATTTGTTCGTCCTCGGGAACCATCGGTCATTCCATCAGCTACGGCTCGGCCGACCTCGCCTGCGTAAAAAGCGGCTCGACCGCCCTTGCGGACGCCGCCGCGACCGCGCTGGGCAATCGAGTTAAAAGCGCCAACGACATAGAAATGGCGTTGGAATGGAGCAAAACCGTACCGGGAATTCCGGGAGCATTGATAATTGTGGGTGATCGCATGGGAGCATGGGGCGCCATACGGTTGGTTTCTCTCTGAGGATGTTTTATTTTAAGCGCTGTTCATGATAATACTTAAAACCGAAAGGATTTAAGCGATGGATGTATTGTGGGCGCCGTGGCGCATGAAATATATTCTAAAGGAAGAAAAATTCGACGGCTGCATTTTCTGCGTCAACGATGAGGAAGAAGACCTTCGCGACCGATTGATTTTGCGCGTGACGGAAAAATGTCTGGTTATCATGAACAAGTACCCCTACAACAACGGGCATCTCATGGTGGCGCCACGCAGACACCGCGCGAATCTCGACGGGCTCGAATCCGAGGAAATGCTGGAAATAATGGAACTTCTGCGATCATCCATGGACATTCTGCGTCAGGTCATGAAACCGGAAGGGTTCAATGTAGGGTTGAACCTCGGCTCGGTGGCGGGCGCCGGAGTGGAAGATCACATGCATTTTCATATTGTCCCCCGATGGGGAGGCGACACCAATTATATGACGGTAATAGGAGAAGTTCGCGTTATTCCTGAACATCTCTGGGCTACTTATGATAAGCTGAAACCCTACTTTGATGAATTGAAACTCGGAGGAACGAGATGAAATACTTGCGGAATATCCTCTACGCGCTTTTGACTTTGATCACTCTGGTATTTATCATTCAGAACTTTGAAGATTTTTCTAGGACTCTTCAAATAAAACTGAACCTGTTCATTTTCTCCTTCGAGACCATGCCCATCGCCGGGTGGGTGTTGTTTCTTCTCGCCTTTATCGCCGGAGTCATTCTGGCCAGTGTCGGCGGGTTGGTCGAAATGTCACGAATAAAAAAGGAACTGAAATCCTTGAGGAGAGAAAACACCCGTTTGCGGGACGAACTCAGTTCATTGCGTAATCTTCCCATCACCGAAGAGCCGGTAATACAACCACCGGTGGTGATCGAGGAAGAGGGCATGTTGGATGACGAAGAGGTAAAATCCAAAGAACCGCAATTATGAACTCAATGGATTTCTTCCTGCAGTCCGGGGAGGGGTTGGCCCTTCTGATGATAACCCTGGCGATCGGGTTGGCCGCCGGATATGCGATTCGGGGGAGAGGCAGGAAGAAATCTCTAAAAGCCGGCGGTATTTCAGTCAGCGAATCCTTTCTCAGGGGCCTCAACTACCTCATTCATAACGATCAGGACAAGGCCATAGAAGAATTCACCCGAGCGGTCAAACTGGATTCGGACACCGTTGAAACCTATGTCGCGCTAGGGAATCTGTACCGTTCCAAAGGAGAAATCGAACGCGCCATTCGCGTCCGGCAGTCCATTATCCTGCGATCGGGCGTGGACGAGTCCATACGGCGTCAGGCTTTGTTCGATCTGGCCATAGACTATCGGAAAGGCGGTCTGGTGGACCGAGCCATCGCCACCTTCGATCAGATTCTCAAGGTCGATCCCTCCAATCTTGAAGTGTACAAACAAATGGAATGGCTTTACGAGGAAACGCGGGATTGGGCCCGGGCCTCGATGATGCGGCAGAAAATTTCCAAGCTCCAGGGCACGGACGACCGCAATGTTCTCGCACACTACCTTACCGAACTCGGCAAGGTATTCTTAAGAAAAGGGGACACCAAAAGGGCGGAAGACCTGTTCAATAAGGCCATCGCGCAATACATAGACTGTGTGGACGCCTATTTGCATCTTGCGGACCTTTACCTGGCGCAGAACGATTTTTACAAAGCTCTGAGTTGCTTTAAGCGGTTGGCCAAGGTCGCGCCCGACATATGTTATCTGGCCCTGGAACGGCTGCGACGCCTCGACCTGGATGACCGCGAAGAGAAGGAAGTTAAAGAATTAATTGATAATTTCCTACGCGGCAAGGAAACGCCCTTTGTTCGACTGGCGATCGCGCGTTATTATTACAGCCGGGGAGAAAAAGACAAGGCGCTCCATGAATTGGAGATCGTCCTCAAGGGAAGCCCCCGCTTCATGCTGGCCAGAAAGCTGATGGGGATTATTCTGGAAGAGGAACACAAGGATAACGAAAGCCTTTCACAGTATCACGATCTGCTTGCGCTCATCGAAGATACTCCGCGTCAATACCAATGTTCAAAGTGCGGCTACACTTCGTCCGAACTTACCTGGAAATGCCCTCAATGTCTGCGTTGGGACACGATCCGGCGGACCGAGGTCGAAAAATAAGCCGCTTCCTTTTTTCTTTCCAACGTACTACAAAGATCAATCATTGGTTCTATCCGGGATGATGAAGGAGGGGCCCGGTCCCTTATGCTAAAAGTCACTCCCATGCTCGAACAGTATCTGAGCGTCAAGGAACAGCATAAAGACGCCATCGTGTTGTTTCGTATGGGCGATTTCTATGAAATGTTCTTCGAAGACGCCGAAACGGCCTCCCGCGTCTTGCGCATCACCCTGACTTCCCGCAATAAAAACGACGAGAACCCCATTCCCATGTGCGGCGTGCCGCACCATGCGGTCAACGGCTATGTGGCCACGCTCATTGAAAACGGCTACAAAGTGGCGGTCTGCGATCAGGTGGAAGACCCGCGCTACGCCAAGGGTATCGTGAAGAGTGAAGTAACACGAGGTGATTACCCCCGGCACGGTCATCGACCCGGAAAACCTCGACGCCAAGACCCATAATTATCTGGCCGGCGTGGCCGTGGACTGATCGAAATTCGGCCTGGCCAGTCTGGATCTTTCCACCGGACATTTCCAGGCGGTCAGTCTGAACAACATCGGGACCTCATCAACGAAATTTATCGTATCGGCCCGCGTGAGTTGGTCCTCCCGGAAATTTCCGGGAAGAAATCCAGTACGCGAGTTTGGACAGTCTGACCCAGAGCGTTTATACCACCTGGCTCGACGACGATCATTTTTCGCGCGCCGCATGTTACCGCGCCCTCACTACGCAATTCGACGTGGATTCCCTGCACGGGTATGGTTGTGAAGAGAGCGCGGAAATCATCCGGCCGCCGGCGCTTTGATCGCGTATGTGAAGGAAAACCAGAAAGGCGCGGTGGAACACATCGACGAGATCACGGTCTATCATCTCGGCGACGCCATGATCATCGATGAAGCCACCAAGAGAAACCTGGAACTGGTGGAATCAATCACCCGCAAGGGCGTAAAAGGATCGCTCCTGGGGGCGCTCGACTCCACGCACACCGCCATGGGCGCGCGTCTGCTTCGACATTGGATCTGTTATCCGCTGGTCAACGCGGTCGAAATTCAACGGAGGCTCCAGGCCGTCGAGGAACTCAAGGACGAGAGCGACACCCGCGAAAGTCTGCGGGAAGATCTGAAACGCGTGAGCGACCTGGAGCGGTTGAACGGGAAGCTTGCCCTGGGACAGTCCAACGGCCGGGACCTGGCGGCTCTCAAGGACTCGCTGCGGCAGATTCCCTTGCTCAAGGAAAAACTCTCCGGAGTACAGACGGTCAGACTCGCCGAACTCGCCGAGACACTGGACCCCTTGGAAGATGTTTGCGAACTCATCGAAAAAGCGCTGGTCGACGATCCCCCGGTTTCGCTCAAGGAAGGGGGGCTCGTACGCGAAGGATATGATGAGCAACTTGACCAGTACATTCACGCTTCGCGGGATGGGAAATCCTGGATCGCCAGCATGGAAGCGCGGGAAAAGAAACGGACCGGCATCAATTCGCTCAAGGTGGGTTTCAACAAGATCTTCGGCTATTACCTTGAAATAACCAAGGCCAATCTTGCTTCCGCGCCGGACGATTATATCCGCAAACAAACCCTGGTCAATGGGGAGCGGTTCATCACCGAAGAACTGAAGGAATACGAAACCTTGGTTCTGGAGGCGCAGGAAAAACGGGTCGAGCTGGAATATGACCTGTTCGTGGGGCTGAGAACCGAGGCCGCCAAGCAGACCAGACGCATAAAGCAAACGGCGGGCGTCATCGCGGAACTCGACATTCTGGCTTCGCTTCGCCTATGTGGCGCAAAAATACGATTACACCCGGCCGGAAGTCGAGCGACGGCCTGAGATACGAATCAGCGAGGGGCGCCATCCGGTCGTCGAGCAGACGCTTCCCACCCAACACCTTTGTGCCCAACGACATTTATCTGGATAACGACAAGCGAACAGGTGCTGGTCATCACCGGTCCCAACATGTCCGGCAAATCCACCATTCTCCGGCAAGTCGCCTTGATCGTGCTCATGGCGCAGATGGGCTCGCTTCGTGCCGGCGTCCAAGCGCCGAGCTCGGGATCGTGGACCGCATCTTCACGCGGGTGGGCGCGATGGACGATATCGACCCGAGGCATTCCACCTTTATGGTGGAAATGATCGAAACATCCAATATCGTCCATCAAGCCACGGCCGCAGTCTGGTGATTCTCGATGAAATCGGACGGGGAACCAGCACCTTTGACGGCATCAGCATCGCCTGGGCGGTGGCCGAATTTCTGCACGATCGCAGAACAGGGGCGTCAAAACCCTTTTTGCGACCCACTATCACGAACTGACCAAGCTGGCCCAAGTCAAGGAGCGGGTCGTCAATTACAATGTGGCGGTAAAAGAATGGAATAACAGGATCATCTTTCTGCGCAGACTGTTGAAGGGCGGAGCCAGCCACAGCTACGGCATCGAAGTGGCCCGGCTGGCCGGGCTGCCCGAAGCATCATCAAACGGGCTCAGGATATCTTGTTCAGTCTGGAAAAAGGGAATTCAAGGAAGTGGGCGAATCAGAATCCGCTGGTCGCGCGCGCCTAGACAGTCAGCAGATGGGCCTGTTTCTCGGCCGGTGACGGCGCCATCGGCAGAATTTGCAGGAAGTCGATATCGACTCCACCACGCCCATGGAGGCGTTGCAGATTTTAAATGAATTGAAGACGCTGGCCGTTTCCAAGGAGTGATAATTCAGAGGATGAATCAAAGGAACCGCCCCCGGCGGAACGCTTCCCATGAACAGAAAAACGCTTATTTTCCGAACAGGTCGTTCATTCGCATCAACAGGGACAGGTCTCCGCTTAACCTGGTATTTTCCCGCCATAAATGCCTGTTGGCCGTCGGCCTTGCCGGTCATGATGTCCGTCCATACCTCGAACGGCGTTTCAATGGTGAGGTCGGGGTCTTGCGCCACGCCCTCATTGGCCCGTATCTCGCCGTTTTCGATTCGAAAATTGCACGCGCCTTCCACCGCGCCCGAAAACAGGAACTGGAGGGTGGCCTTGGTGTCTCCGGCGTTTTTAGCGCTGAAACCCATGGGCATGATGATCATGTATGCTTCCAGTGAGTCGGGTCGGGGCATCATGCCCTTTTCGTCGAATTCCTTGGGAGTAATACCTTCTTCGATACAGGTCTTCCAAAAGAGGTTGGCCATCATATGTATTTGCTCGGTGTTTGCCAGCGGCTGTGTTATGGTCGCCATGGTCGCCGCTTCGACTTTCCCCGTTTCCACCAATTGCCGTCCCGCGAGTTCCAGCGCGGAAAGAATTTCAGAGCGCGGACCTTTACCAAAACTTTCGCCGAATACGCCCTCCGCCCCCGATCGATAAAGTTCGGCCACCAGCCCGTCTTTATATATAAAACGGGCCCAGGACGACAATTGGTCGAATACGCTTTGCTCTGGAAACCCGGCGACCGAAAGCATGACCAGACCCGGATGTTTTTCGCGCAGAGGATGCGTCGTGCTCTCGCCGGACTTGTACCAGAAAAGGCTGCAATATGGGCAGCGTTCGCTCGATAAACGCCTTCATGTTTGCGTTTACGGTAAAGTGGTAAAGCGGAGTGGCCAGGATGGCGAGATCCGACTCCAGAAACTTGGGGAACAATTCCTTGGTCATGTCATCCTTGTGTATACATACCCCCGGGGTCTTGGTCCAGCAACTATAACAACCGGAGCAATATTTCACGGTCTTTTCCCGCAAATTTATGACTTCCACCTCGGCCCCGGCGTCTCGCATGCCTTTGACCAGCGCCGTAAGCATAATCTCGGTCTTGCTTTGCCCGCCTCCGCGCGGGCTGGAGTTCAACGCGAGCGCTTTCATAACGTTCTCCTTTCTTTTGTTTTGGTCTTTTCCAAAGGGTTTGGTTGTGATGATGTTTCCTAACGCCCGCCCGTTTTGCTCGGGTTCAGCGGACGGATTGCCGGTCGCCGCGCCGCTGAAAAGCGACGACATCCTCATTAACAGGCCCAGGTTTCCCTCGGCCGTAAACTCCTGTTTCATAAAAGCCTGCTGGCCGTTTCGTTCGTTGCGCGAGATGCCCAGCCATACCTCGGAAGGGGTGTTGATGGTGAGATCTGCTTTTTCCGGCGGTGTTTGGCTGAAAGCGCACGCGCCTTTGTCGATCAACAGGCAGGCGTCGAAGGTTTCCGCGCCCGTCACCTTAAAGCGTATGACCGCGCAAAGCCCTCCGGCCGCGCTCGGGTTGAAAACCGTGGGCATATGCGAAATGGCCTCCCAGGCGGTTGAAGGGAGCCTGCTCGGCGCGACCTGCTCCTTGCCCGGCGTTTTCTGCGCATGAGCCATTTCCCGCTGTTTTTTGAGTGAAGGAATCCCCAGCCTTTTCAGGTAATAATCAGGAAACCGCATGTTAAAGGGAACTCCGACTCCAACTATGAGCGCGATGGGAATAAGGGCGCGGGTGATGACCGATGGATAGACGCTGATGATGGCGCACAGCGCGAAGAGCGCCGCCCAAGCCTGGGTCATGATCAGGTTGATTTTAATAAAGATAGGGTTTTCCCAGACATCTCGCGGCGCCACTTTCTTCGCGTAGTAGTAGGTAAAGGGCTCGTAGCCGAGCAGGGGAGGAACAAACGCGGCCGCGAACAAACAGAGGTATATTCCGGCGACCCCATAACGGGTCAGCAAACGGGAGCTAGGATCGGGCATAAGCGCCAGAGCGATGGTTACCACCGCGAAATAGATGGCTATGGTCCAATCGAAATAGCTCGGTTTGTCCCACTTTCTCGCGAGAACAATGACCAACATACAATACACAAGCATGACCGCGGACACGGCAAGAAGATTTCCGGGAGACCTCGGATAGGAAGCCCATATCTTGAAGAAAACCAGGGCGGGGAAGGGAGCGACATAGAGGAAAATCTGTTTGACCTTGCCCATAACGATCCTCTCTTTATTTCAAAAAAGGCTGTTAGCGTAAAAACTTACTACAGTTTGTAGGTTTTATCGTTTTACGGTTCCATATCCTTAATGGTTTTGGCCACATTGGCGGCAAAATCTTCAAAAAAACGCAGGCCGAACTCAAAACACAGTTTTTGAAAGTGATCAGCGTTTCGTTCGATTTCCGGTCTGGCCGCTTCAAGCTCCGTATGGGCCTGGTGAATGACTTCCAGGTGGCGCGCCGCGATATCCCTTCGTTCCCGAGGCTCAAGATCGGCGAAAAAGAAAAGCTTTGGCAGGTATTCGCTTTTGAGACGCCCGAGATCGGCCGGTGTTTTGAGCTCCTTGAGAAACCCGTTTTTTCCCTGATCCGTGATGGTGTAAACCTTGCGATTGGGAGCGCCGTCCTGAATCTCCAGCTTCATGGTAATCAGGCCTTTTTGTTCCATATTCTTGAGCGCCGGATAGATAGAGCCATAGCTCAAGCCTGAAAAGAAGGCGAAGGAGAAAGAAAATCTTTTCTTGATTTCGTAGCCGGTCATGCTCGATCGCATGAGGAAGCCGAGGATCATGGTCTGCGCGTTCATTGTTTCTCCAGCATAGGTTATATCGATATATATCATATCGATATATATCATGTCAATAGCAACCGCGGCATGACGAGAACAAGCGGTTCGTTGAGTCGGATGGCATGTACGGTGGGTCTGTCATTTCGGGCGCGGCGAGGAATCGTCCCGGCGGGCGCGGGGAAATAAATTCCCCCACAAATGTTTTTTCCCCACCGTCCCTGCCGATAGATCGATAATTTTAAAACCGATCGTCCGAAATTTTGCGGAAGCCTTGGCGGAAGCTTTCTTCCATCCACCCGGACCGCGCGTCTTTTCGTACATCGAACTGGGGAACATAGGGTTTGATGTCCAGAAGAGGCGTTTCGTCGAGCATGTCCACTTCGGCGATGATCAGCCTGGCGCCTTCGCGTTCGATCAATCGCACGATAGACAGGCCGATGGAGTTGGGACGGTTGGGGGCCCGGACGGAAAACACGCCGTGCAGGTGATCGTCCATGTACGGTTTTACCATCAGCTCGAAACTTTCGCTCTGGTGGAACGCGTACAGAAGAATCAGGTGGGAGAAGCCCTCAATGTCGGTGAGTCCCTGTTCATATTCCGGAAAGACCTCGACGCTGCCCCTGATTTCGGGCGCGAAAACTCCCTGTATGGGCACGCCGTCCTTGGCATGGTGAGGCGTCCGGATGACGCCGATGGGGTGAAAGGTAAATTCGGATCGCATATGACAGTCAGCCTTGCGGGATAGCGAGTGGATTGTTTTCGCGGCAGACAAATTTTTAATGGACAGAGGAACGTCCCCTGTCCATTAAACGGTTACACCTCGGCGGTAGCCGCGAGATAGGCTTCCATGAAGCTGTCCAGCTTGCCGTCCAATACCGAGTCCACGTTTCCCACTTCGACATCGGTGCGATGGTCCTTGACCAACCGGTATGGCTGCAAGACATAGGAACGGATCTGGCTGCCCCAGGCGATTTCCTTTTTACCGCTCTCCAGCTTGGCGCGCGCCTCGGCTTTCTTTTTCTCTTCCATCTCGTACAACCGCGCCTTCAACACCTTCATGGCCATGTCTTTGTTGCGGTGCTGAGACCGTTCATTCTGGCACTGCACCACGATCCCCGAGGGGATGTGCGTGATGCGCACCGCCGAACTGGTTTTATTGACGTGCTGTCCGCCGGCGCCGCTGGCTCGAAAGGTATCGATCCGCAGATCCTCTTCATTGATCTCGATCACGATATCGTCTTCGATTTCGGGCCAAACGAACACGCTGGCGAACGAAGTGTGTCGTCTGCCACTGGCGTCAAACGGGGATATACGCACCAGCCGGTGAATGCCTATTTCCGAACGGAGGTATCCATAGGCGTACTCGCCCTCAACGGTAATGGTTACGCTTTTGACTCCGGCTTCCTCGCCTTCCAGCAGGTCGATGATGTTCGTCTTGTAGTCGTAGCGTTCGCCCCATCGCAAATACATGCGCATGAGCATTTGTGACCAATCTTGGGCCTCGGTTCCGCCGGCGCCCGCATGAATGGTGACAATGGCGCTTTTGGGATCGTCCTTGCCACTGAGCAGACGAAGTATTTCCAAGCGGTCGAGATCCTTGTCGATTTTTTTAGCGGAGGCGCGGGCTTCCTTGAGCGTGGCCAGATCCTGCTCTTCCTCGGCCAGATCGACCAGGATGAGCGCGTCTTCCAATTCGCTTTCCGCTTTTTTGAACTGTTCAAGGATGGGCTGGAGCTGGGAACGGCGCCTCAGGACATTGGTCGCACGCGTACGGTTGTTCCAGAAATCAGTCCGGGACATGATGGAGTCGATGCGAGAGATTTTTCTCTGAATGGTAGGTATTTCAAAGACGACCTCGTAACGTTTGCAATCGTTCCTGAGTCGTCTCGAGATCTTTTTTCAGTTCACTGTCCATCTTTTTACTCCTTTTCCGCCTTTGGCGCGGCTTTCATGATTGATCTTATAATGGCGATTTTTGTTTTTTTCTGTTGGCCGACCACGCCCAGATAAAGAACGCGACGGTCAACGCGGCGCACGCATAGGCGAGCGTGTCCCCAAATTGCATATAAAAGGTTCTTCCGTCAAGCAGCGGGACCTTGCCTACCAGTAAATATTCCTCGAAAAGAGGCGACTGCGCTTCTATTTTTCCCTGGGGAGAAATGATTGCGCTTATGCCGGTGTTCGCCGCCCGAACCGCCGCCCTCCGCGCTTCCACGCACCGGAAAACCAGCATTGAAAGTTGCTGGTAAGGGGCGCTGCTTCGGCCGAACCAGGCGTCGTTGGTGATGTTGACCAGCAGCTGGGCGCCGGAGAGTACCTGGGCGCGGCTCAGATCGGCGAATATGCCTTCAAAGCAGACCAGCGGACCCAATCGCGCCTTCGGATAATCGAGGTTGTGACCCTCTTTGCCCGGAGTGAAGTTTCCGGCCGCCACCACCAGCTTGTTGATAAACGGAAAATATTTCTTCAGCGGCACATACTCGCCGTAAGGCACCAGATGAGCCTTGTCGTAGAAGGCCACCGTGGTCCCGTTCGGGGCCACGAGAAAAGCCCTGTTCCTATGCTCGTAAACTCCGGATTGTCTGATCGCCGCGGGACTGCCGAAAAGGTTGTAGGTTCCCGTTTTCCTGACAAAGTCCCTGATGATCTCGGTATATTCCGCCTCGCGTTCATAATAAAAGGGAAGGGCGGTTTCGGGCCATACGATCAGATCCACATGCTCTTTGAGCGCCGGCTCGATTATTCTTTCATAGGTTTCGATGGTCTGGAGCTTGTATTGCGGGTCCCATTTGACGGCCTGATCGATATTGCCCTGCGCCAGGGCCACGGTAATGGTGTTGGGATAGTTTTTCTCGCTCCCGGAAAGACGCGCTTCTCCATAAATGAAGGTGACCACGAGCAGTACGGCCGCCACCGCCATGGAAGGCCTGAAAAAACGTTTCAGCGCGGACCCGCCGCCCCATATCAGTTCGTAGATGGCCACGTTGACGCACAGTATCACCAGCGATAGCCCGTACACACCGGTTATATCCGCCATCTGGATGAGCGCGCCTCTCTGATAGAGCGTGTGGCCGATGAGTCCCCAGGGGAAGCCGGTGAAAAGGTATGAACGCAGCAGTTCCAGCGAAACCCAGAGCACGGGAGCGATCGTGATCAAAGGCAGAGGCGATGATTCACGAAAACGCGCAAGGCCCCAACAGAAAATCGCCGGGTACAGGGCCATGTAGCAAACCAGCAGCGAAAGCACGAACGACGCCAGAAACCAGGGCAGGCCGCCGTAATACTGGATGACGTGGTACACCCAATAAATAAGGGTGTAATAATGGACCATTCCCGCCAAGGCGCCCAGGAGAAACGCTTGTCTGGGAGAAGCGTCACGGATAGCCCAGAAAAGCGGGACAAAAGCCGCCCAAATCAGGATATCCCAATTGAAGTTCGGAAAAGATAAGGTTAACGCCAGCCCGGAAACGCCCGCGGCAAGAACAGGAAGGAAGCTATCCGGTGACGGGCGGGGAGCCGGCGCCTTCCACTCTCCGGACTTTGATTGATTGGATTCTGCGTTTATCGGCTTTTTCGATGACGAATTCGAGTTTTTCAAAAGGAATCACTTCCCCCGCCTTGGGCACACGCGAAACCAGATGAATAATAAGTCCGCCCACGGATTCGTATTCACCTTCGGGAAACTCTATTCCCATGTAATCTTCAAGCTCTTCAATATCCGCTCGCGCGTCGACCATGAGGTTGTTTTCATCAATTTTGTGAATGAGCGGCTCTTCATGGTCGTGTTCATCCTGAATGTCACCAACGATTTCCTCCAGGATATCCTCAATAGTAATGATCCCGGACGTTCCGCCATACTCGTCCGTAACCACGGCCATATGGAATCGTCTGGTTTGAAAGTCCCGAAGAATATCGCTCAGGCGTCGCGTTTCAGGTATGAAATGACAGGGCCGTATCACGTCTCGCATGGAAATGGCTCCGTTCCGCCTGCTGCATTGCGGAATGAGGTCCTTAACATGCAGAAAACCGATAATGTCGTCAACGTCACGCTGATAGACCGGATAACGGGAGTGGCCTTTTTCCTGCACCAGATCGATGACTTCATCAAGCGACATATCGATTTGAATGAACGTCATTTCGGTCCGGGGGACCATGATTTCCCGCGCCAGGGTATCCCGAAGCTCGAAGATACCCTGAATCATCACCCCTTCTTGCTTGCTTATCTGGCCTTCTTCCTCTCCCTCGCCGATGAGCGCCTGAATCCTCTCTTCGATTTTATTCGGTCCGAAAAGCCGCCCGCCGGATAAGAAGGAAAGCAATCTTTTTAAAAGTGAAGGTTCTTTCAAGAGTATTTATCACCACCTGCGAAAAATATATGGAGACTGCCGACCGATGTCAACGATTTGTAAATAATATCGGACAGCTTGAGCCATTCATACGTTAAATTACGAGACGAAATGATATACATGATGTTCCAGGGTATCGTGAAAGGCTTCGGCTATGACGTCCCTGGTTATGGGCGCGACACGATATGCGATCAACTCACGGATGGGAATGAACAGGACGTCGTCCGCGTCACTGGCCGCGCACGGGTCTCCGCTCACGATTTCGCAGAGAAAGTCGCACAACACGTAGTGATACTGGACGCGGCCTTCCTCGTCATGGAATATCCGCTCAAGGGTTTTCACCAGCTTTACCGGATTGACGTCCAGGCCGGTTTCCTCCTTTACCTCCCGCTTTATCGCGTCCGCGAGCGTTTCCCCGACCTCGACCATCCCGCCGGGAATGGACCATTCTCCCTTTCCCGGATTATGTCCACGCTTCACGAGCAGCACGTGGTCATTCTTGAAGATGAGCGCGCCGACTCCTAGCAATGGCCGTTCGGGATATTCTCTGCCCATGTATTTCAAATCCTCGATCATTTTCCTTTTTTGCGCCTGTCATATAGCACAAAATAATCCGCTTGAGGAACAATTTGCAAGCGCGGGAATTGATATGATTCAAAAACTTTATGCCTATTGATTAAAAGTGGTATGAAAGATATATGTGTGTTTTTGATTCGTCCATGGAATAACTAAATTCTAACAAAATAAACCGCGCGCATGACCGATGCGGGAAGAGGCCGAAATCGGCTTTTTATCGCATACGGATAAGAAGGTATTTCCGAGAGGAGCGTTTAACGTGGCTATTTATATTTCAGGTTCATTGGCTTTTGATCGCATAATGGATTTCCCGGGCAGGTTCGTCGACCATATACTCCCGGAAAAAATCCACGTGCTGAATGTCTGTTTCAATGTCAATGGCCTCAAGGAGCACTTTGGCGGCACGGCGGGCAACATCGCCTTCGCGCTGGCTTCCCTGCGGGAGAGCCCCATCATCATGGCCGCCGCGGGTAAGGATTTCGGTCCCTACCGCGATTGGCTGGTCGGGAAAAACATCTCATGCGAAGCCATCGAAATCGTGGCCGACGAACATACCGCCGGCGCCTATATTACCACCGATAAATCCGATAACCAAATCACGGGATTCAACCCCGGAGCGATGAAACACGCCACTTCCTATAAACCGTCCAAGAGCGGTGACGACAGCCTGGGAATCATCGCGGCCGGGAATCTCGATGACATGAAACGGTACGCGAACGATTTTCGGTCCGCCGGGATTCCCTACATACTCGATCCCGGCCAGTCGCTCAACATCTGGGACGCCAAATCGCTCGTGGAGGCGATAACCGGGTCGTATATTTTTATCTCCAACGATTATGAACTGGACCTCACGCTCAAACATACCGGACTCACCGTGAAGGAACTGCTGAACCGGACCCAAATAATCGTCACCACCAAGGGCGATGAGGGGTCGGTCATCACCACCGTGGAAAAAGAATATATTATACCCGTGGTTCCGGCCAGACAGGTGGTCGATCCCACCGGCGCCGGGGACGCCTACCGGGCGGGTCTGATCAAGGGGCTACGGGAAAAACGCGGCCTGGAAATCTGCGGACGCATGGGCGCCGCCATCGCCAGCTTCGCGGTGGAAGCCTACGGCACGCAGGAATACCGCTGCGATCCGGAATCGTTCCAGGCGCGGTATCGGGAATGTTTCGGGACCGGCCTGTGAAATCGTATTGGCGGATTGACGCTGGAATATCCAAGGCGCTATATTAGTAATTTTAAGGCCAAGTCGGCGCTTTTCACCCGTGGCGGAGAAACCGACGCCAATAAAGGAGAATGTATCATGGAAGTAAAAACTTTTGGAGTTGTGGGCGCGGGTCAGATGGGTTCCGGGATCGCGCAGGTCGCGGCCGCGAGCGGGTTGCAGGTGATCATGAACGATATCGATCCCAAGTTTGTCGAACGGGGAAGAAAAGGTATCGAGAAGAGCCTGGACCGGCTGGTAAAAAAAGAAAAAATCGGCCCTGAAAAGCGGGACACCATGCTGAGTTTGATCAAGGATTCCACGTCCCTGGACGACATGGCTTCGGCGGATTTCGTGGTGGAAGCGGCCACCGAAAAGGCGGACCTCAAGCTTCAAATTTTCAAGACACTCGATAAGGTCTGCGGCCCCAACGTCATACTGGCGTCCAACACCTCTTCGATTTCCATTACCCAGTTGGCGGCCGCCACCAGCCGGCCGGAACTGTTCATCGGTATGCACTTCATGAACCCGGTGCCGGTGATGAAGCTGGTGGAGATTATCAACGGACTCGCGACTTCGCGCGAAACCTTTGAAACCACGAAAAATCTGTCTGAAAAGTTTGGAAAGACCCCGGTTGAAGCCAACGATTATCCGGGCTTCATATCCAATAGAATCCTTATGCCCATGATCAACGAGGCGGTGTTTTGCCTGTATGAAAACGTCGGATCGCCGGAGGCGATCGATCAGGTCATGCAACTGGGTATGAATCATCCCATGGGCCCCCTGGCGCTGGCGGACCTTATCGGCCTGGACACCTGCCTGGCCATCATGGAAGTGCTCCAGAACGGCCTGGGAGACGACAAATACCGACCCTGCCCGCTGCTTCGCAAATATGTGGCCGCAGGCTACCTGGGACGCAAAAGCGGACGCGGCTTCTATGATTACAGTGAAAAGAAATAAGGAATTTCCATCGTTCGAATTGAACGCTTTCGAACGCAGCGTAAGGTAAAGAAACACAATGATCGCGATAATCGACTATAAAGCCGGAAACCTCACCAGCGTGGGACGCGCGCTGGATTCGCTGGGCGTTGAAAACGTCATTACCTCGGATCCCCTGGCCATTCTCGACGCGGACCGGATTATCTTTCCAGGAGTAGGCGCGGCGGGCGAGGCCATGTCCAATCTGCGCAGATTGGGCCTGGATGAGGTCATCAAAAACGTCTTTTATGAAGGAAAGCCGGTGCTCGGCATCTGTGTGGGAACGCAGGTGATCATGGAGTACAGCGAAGAAAACGACACCGACTGCCTGGGGCTGGTGCCGGGGAGAGTGGTCAAATTCCCCGCGAGCTTCAAGGATTCAAACGGCGCGGCGCTCAAGGTGCCCCACATGGGATGGAATCAGGTGTCCTGGAAACGGGACCACCCGGCGCTTCGGGGAATAGCGAGCGGCATGGACTATTATTTTGTCCATTCTTATTATCCCCAGCCCGCGGACGAATCGGCGACCCTGGGGGAAACGGAATACGGAGTGAAGTTCACCTCAATAATCGGTTACCGCAATTTGATAGCCGTGCAGTTTCACGCGGAAAAAAGCGGTCCCGTGGGCCTGCAATTATTGAAGAACTTCTCACAATGGGACGGCAAGACCGCGGATTAGGAGGTCCTGAACTCCTCCACGTAGTCGAGAACCTTGCTCAAGTAGGTCTTGGTTACCGGGAACGGGGGCACGCCCCCGTATTTTTTGACCATGGCCACCCCCGCGTTATACGCCGCAAGCGCCAGCTGACGTTTTCCCTCGAACATGTCAAGGAGCTGCTTATAGTACCTCACGCCGGCGGTTATGTTTTCACGCGGATCGAAAATGTTCTTTACCCCCATCGCGTTCGCGGTCGACGGCATGAGCTGCATCAATCCGCACGCGCCCCTGTTGGACACGGCGAAGGGATCGAAGCGCGATTCCGCCTTGATGATCGCCTTGATGATGAAGAAGTCCACCTCGTATTTGCGCGCGGCTTTACGAATAATATGATCGAAACGCGTGTAACCGACTTCTGATTCAAGGGGTCCTGGAGATACTACGGGGGAGAGTCGGGCGGAGTAAAAGCCTTGCCATCGCTTGGCGGTGGAATAATAATTTAGCTTCAGAGGCGGAGCAAGTCCGGATTCCATGCGCGCGTCGTCCAAAAGCGCGGGCTCGATTCCGTCCGACCACAGGTTATTCGCCTGGACGGCGCCTATGGTGGCGAAAAGGAAAGTCCAGACGGCCAGTAAGGCTACAACTTCTCTGTTCTTTTGCATTAGCATTGGCTCAAAGAATATTAATTTCCACTGGTCAAAGTTATCCAGACGTCAAAACAAGAAGGGCGCCATGACCGCGAAGATTGACGCCTGAAGCCAATAAACTCTTCTAATCATTGAACGTTTAACGCCACATCGGATTCGGGCCATGCGGCCCTGCGGTTCCGTTTCGGTTCGAAATCCCTTAAGAGCATCATTTCTGTAAAAAATGACGACAAATCACTTGGCTCCGAACTTTAACCGGCCAGCGAGAAATCCGAAAAATCTTGAATAATCTAACACTTATTAGTAAGAATAATTAGCTACCATTCAGATTGGAACGGAAAAAAAACCGACAGCATGAATGGTAATACTGGTAGGGTGAAGCGCCTATACCTCCCCTTTATTCTTACCCCTACTTTAATCGAGTTATTTTTTTAGGGCAAGCTCTTATTTGAGCAAGCCTTTCGCGGACGGGATATTAAAATATGCAACAAGCCGATATTATTATCTTTAATGCTCATATCGTCACGATGAACCCCGAATTTGAACTCATCCCGAATGGCCACATAATCATCAAAAACGAACGTATCGCTTCGCTGGCGGCCGGCCCGCCGTCGGAAAGCGTCGAATGTGGAAAGTATATCGACGCCAGGAATGGTTTGGTGATCCCGGGACTCATTAATTGCCATACGCACGCGGCCATGAGCTACATGCGGGGATTGGCGGACGATCTTCCGCTCATGAGATGGCTGGAGGATTATATTTTCCCCGTGGAGACGCAAAGCTCCGCGGAAGTGATTTACTGGGGAACGTTGCTCGCCTGCGCGGAAATGATCCGGTCCGGCGCCACTACCTTCTGCGACATGTACCTGTTCGAACGCGAAGTGGCTCGCGCCGCCAGGGAAGCGGGTATGCGGGCTCTGGTGGGGGAGGTGTTGTACGATTTCGATTCGCCCAACTACGGTTCCCTGGAGAACGGTTTTCGGTACACGAAAGATCTCATCGACGAATGGAAGGACGACGAACTCATTTCCGTGGCGGTCGAACCGCACGCGCCGTACACCTGTTCGCCTGATTTGTTCAAACGCGCGCTCGGCGTCTGCGAGCAACACGGGGCTCCAATGATAACCCATCTGAGTGAATCCTTGCAGGAAGTGGAAACCGTCAAGGAGCGTTACGGCAAGTCGCCTGTTCATCATCTTGATAGCCTGGGCGCTTTAACGCCTTTTTTGATAGCAGACCATTGCGTTCACGTAACGGACGAGGAAATGGATCTCTTGGCTGAACGGGGAACCCGGATCGCGCACAATCCCGAAAGCAACATGAAGCTGGCCGTCGGAATCGCCCCCATACCCGCCATGTTAAAGAAAGGCCTGACCGTGGGGCTCGGCACCGACGGATGCGCGAGCAACAATAACCTCAACATGTTCGGAGAAATGGACTCCGCCGCGAAAATTCATAAGGTTGTCCATAACGATCCCACAGTAATGGACGCCCGGACGGTATTCGCCATGGCCACCATTGAAGCTGCGAAGACATTGGGCATGGGCGATAAAACGGGCAGTCTGGAACCGGGCAAGCTGGCGGACATCGTCGTTCTGGATATCAATCGACCGCACCTGACGCCGGCGTACCAACCATATTCGCTTCTGGTTTACGCGGCCAACGGTTCCGAAGTCACCCACTCGATTATTCACGGCAAGCTCGTCATGGAGCAGGGAGCGCTGACCACCATCGACGAGGAGCGAGTAATGGAGAAAGTGCGGGAAATTGGTTCGAAAAGCCTTGATTTTTTAAAGAAGAAAGCTATCTTTAAAAATACTTGAAATCGCTTATCCAGATTATTAATCGGACGATCAGTTCTTATGAACCAATCGGCTTCTGCCGATATCTAAGATCATGGGGAGTTGTGGAGGAGTGAACATAAGGGTTGCGGCAAGGCGCTTCAACTGGAATCTTCAGGAGGTCAATGAATGAACACCGTTTCCATTCCCAAGCAAAGAACTGAAGTCCTGGTCAATGATTTCGTTCGCAGTGTTTATAACTGGATGTTTGTTGGGCTCGCGCTCACCGGGCTGATCGCTTATTACGCCTCGACAAACGAGGCCATCAAACAGTTGGTTTTCGGAAATCGAATCGTATTCTTCGGTCTGATCATCGCAGAACTGGTCATGGTTTTTTCGCTCAGCGGTTTCGTAAATCGCATGAGTTCCACCGCGGCCACCGCGTTGTTTGTGCTTTATTCGGCCCTTAACGGCGTTACGTTATCGTTCATATTCCTGGTCTACGCGCAGGCGTCCATCGTGAGCACGTTTTTCATCTGCGCCGGCACCTTTCTGGTCTGTAGTATATTCGGGTGGACCACCAAACGGGATCTTACCTCTCTGGGCGGATTCATGGCCATGGGGCTTATCGGGGTCATCATCGCCTCCGTGGTGAACATGTTCATCCAGAGCAGCTCGATGAGCATGATTATCAGCTACATCGGCGTTTTGGTTTTTGTAGGGTTGACCGCCTACGATACGCAAAAATTAAAACAAATGGCGCTTACGCAGCCTGATGGAGTTGAAAACGCCGTGGTAAGAAAAGCAGCTATATTGGGCGCCCTCTCTTTATATCTCGACTTCATAAACCTTTTCTTACTTCTTTTGAGAATTTTCGGAGGCAGCCGCGATTAATCGCGGTCCAATCACCTCGGGTTGAAGCTTGGGTCATTCGACACGCATGAGGGTATCCTCATCGCGTGTCGAATCGTCTCGCGGCCTTGAATATTCCTGCTTTTATCGGCGCCGGATATTCGATTTCCATCGCTGTTTCGCTTGACGGTAAGAACGGTTCTCATTATTATGGCTATTCCATTCGATTTCGATAAGTCGTCCGAATACATAAATATCCTATTGAAAGGGGTCTAAGTTAGATATGAGCGGCGCCAGAAAACTAGATTTGCCAGCGATGATGATGGTTCAACAGATTTTTGATGTGCCTCCGCCGATAGATGTAGATAAAGCGATCGATAATGAATTCAAGATTATCAGGCCGCAGTTGAATATAAAGCCGGGAGCCAGGATCGCCATTGGAGTCGGGAGCCGGGGAATAACAAACCTCTCGCATGTCGTGCGGAGCGTGGTGGCCAAACTGAAAGAGGCCGGCGCGCAACCCTTTATCATGCCCGCCATGGGATCTCACGGCGGCGCGACAGCGGAGGGACAGATCGACGTCCTGCGGCATCGCGGAGTGACCAAGGATACCTGCGGCGCGCCAGTGGAATCCACCATGGAAGTGGTGTCCATGGGCCAAACCGATGACGGCATACCCATTTTTCTCAACCGTCTGGCTTATGAAGCGGACGGTATCGTGCTGATCAACAGGATCAAGCCCCACACCAATTTCATCGGCAAAACGGAGAGCGGCATCCTGAAGATGATTGCCATCGGAATGGGTAATCAGGAGGGAGCGGAACACTACCATCGGTTGAGCCTGGTTCGGGATCAGTACACCATTATCAGTTCCGCGGGACGTGAATTGATCAAACGCGCCAAGGTTCTGTTCGGCGTGGGATTGGTCGAGAATCAGGACCATCACACCTGCAACCTGCGCATGTTGCCTCGGGAAAAAGTCGAAGAGATGGAGACCGAACTTTTGGTTCAGGCGCGCAGTCTGTTGCCCGGACTTCCGGTCGACCAGGTCGATCTGCTTATTGTTGACGAAATGGGAAAGGACATCAGCGGGGAAGGCATCGATCCCAATGTCGTGGCGCGCGATTGTTGCACCTATGGCGCAAAAAGAGGCAAGCCCAACATTACGCGCATCTTTGTTCGCGATCTGACCGAGGCCACCGAAGGCAGCGCGTTGGGGATCGGACAGGCCGACTTTACGCTCAAACGCCTGGTGGAAAAGATCAACTTCGAAATGACGGCGGTAAATTCGCTGACCGCCTGCTGTCCCGAATCCGCGAGAATACCGCTGGCCTATGAAACGGACACACAGGCTCTTACGGCCGCGCTCATGAGCATCAGGCCGTATACCATGGATGACCTGGGAGTTGTCTACATCAAGAATACGCTTGAATTGAATCACGTCATGTTGTCCGAGGCTTATCGGGGAATCGTCGAACCCTCGCCCGCCTTGGAAATCGTGGACGACAAGCGACCGCTGTCCTTCAGCGATGAAGGCATGCTGATTTCACCGTTTCCGTTTGGTCGTGAAGTTGACGAGTAAAAAGATCTTCTTGGTTGCGGCGCGAAAGATAAAAAGCGCCGTCCCCAAATAGTACTATGACTAAAGGAGTCAGGCCGTGAAAGATGAAATTAAAAGGGAATTGATTGAGATCGTTGGTGAAGAGAATTTCACCGATTCGTTGATCGATATGATTTCATATTCCCGTGACGCGTCAACACAAAAGCACCGTCCGGAAGCGGCGGTATGGGTTGAGAACGCGGAGCAGGTTTCGGCCATAATGAAGCTGGCGAACCGGGAAAAGATACCGGTGACGCCGCGTGGCGCCGGAACGAGTCTGTCGGGATTGACGGTACCTCTAGGCGGCGGCATCGTGATCGATCTGGCGAAAATGAACAAAATCGTCAAAATCAGCATCGAAGACAGACTGGTGATTGTGCAACCGGGAGTGGTGTACACTTCGCTTGAAAAAGAGTTGACCCCTCACGGTTTTTTCTTTCCGCCCGATCCCGCCAGCGGGAAGGTGGCGACCCTGGGCGGCAATGTGGCCACGAACGCCGGGGGTATCAAGGGAGCCAAATACGGCACCACGCGCGACTATGTCTTGGGCCTGCAAATCGTGCTGGCCGATGGCCGCATCATGCGCACGGGCTCCAAAACCATGAAGAGCGTATCCGGTTATGACATGACCAGGCTCTTTGTAGGTTCTGAAGGCACCCTGGGGGTGATCACTGAAATCACTTTTAAAATCGACCCTAAACCGACGCGCAACGCCACGGCGCTGGCCACCTTTGAAGATGTCGAGGACGCCGGTAAAGCCGTAAGCGCGATTATGCGTTCCGGAATTTTGCCCAGCGTGCTGGAAGTCGTGGATCGCCAGTCTCTCATCGCGATAAACCAGAATACCGATCTGAATCTTCCCGAAGTTGCGGCTATCCTTCTGGCTGAAACCGATGGATACACCCTCGAGGAGACGGAATATCAATTGAATAAGGTAATCGATATTTTCAAGGAGAACAAGGCTTCCTCCGTCAGACGAGCCGCGTCCGAAGAGGAAGCGCAGGCGCTTTGGACCGCGCGAAAATCGGGCTACGCCGTTTTTGCCCGCCTCAATAACAGTCTTCTTGTCGAAGATACGACCGTTCCCATGTCAAAGGTCGCCGATATGCTCAAGGCGGTTGCGGAAATCGCCGAGAAGTATAACCTGAAAATCCCGACCGTCGGTCACGTGGGCGATGGCAACCTGCATCCGACGATCAGCTTCGACGGCACCGACCCCGAAGAAGTGAAGCGTGTCGAAAAAGCGGCCGCCGAAATGTATGACATCGCTATCAAGTTGGGCGGCACCCTGAGCGGCGAGCATGGCATCGGAATTGATAAGGCGCCGTATCTGAAATGGGAACATGACGAAGTTGCCATGGACATGATGCTGACGCTCAAACGGACCCTGGATCCCAACAATATACTGAATCCAGGAAAAATGGCTTTGGAGTATTAATTATATGGAAGCAAAATACGATTTCGAACGAAAGTTTCGCGACCAGGTATTGAGATGCTCTTCTTGCGGTTTCTGCCAGGCGGTCTGTCCGGTATTCGGACTGACCCGTCGACCTGCGTTGAACGCGCGAGGAAAGATGCTTGTTTTAAAAGAAGTCATGGACGGGACCATCGAACTGAACGAGGAGTTGATGGAAACGCTGTTTCAGTGCACCACATGCGCCAATTGCTCGACCAACTGCCCCTCGGGCGTCGATGTGCCTGAAATTATCAAGATGGTCCGCAAGGACATGGTAAAACTCGGATCATGCCATCCCGCTTTTACCGCCATGAATGAAGTGTTGTCCAAACACACCAATATATACGCTGAAGAAGAACCGGAAGACTTTGAACGCGAACGTAACAGACAGGCTGAATACGTGTACTTTATCGGCTGCGTCGGTTCCTACCGGGAAGACGAAGCCACCATGGGCGCGTTGGACCTTTTGGACAGGCTGAAAGTCGATTTCACGCTTATCGACGAAGTGTGCTGTTCGGGCGTGCTTGAAGACGTTGGACACGAAATCAATCAGGGTCTGGCGGATAAGAACGTCGAGCTTATTCTGGCGACCGGCGCGAAGACAGTCATCACCGGGTGTCCATACTGTTTCCGCACCTTTAAAAATAAAGCGCAGTATGATCGTTTGCGTGACGCAGGCATCAAGATTGTCCACATCTCTCAGTTCCTGACGGATTTCGATATGGACGTCAAAACGGACAAAATCGTTACCTATCATGATCCGTGCGACCTGGGCCGGCACTGCGGGATCTATGACGAACCCCGGAAGACCATCAAGAAGATAGCGCCCAATTTTGTCGAAATGCCCCATAACAGGGCTGAAGCGATCTGCTGCGGCGCTGGTGGCGGGGTTCGCGGAGCGTTTCCGGGCAATTCCATCGCCATGGCGCGGAGAAGACTGGAAGAAGCTGAACAGGTTGGCGCTGAAATCCTCTTGACCGAATGCAATTCCTGCGTTCACAACCTGACCAACGGAAAGCTTCGCCGTCAGAAATTCCAGATCTACACCACCACGCAATTTATCAACATGCTAATGGAAGAAGACGAATAAGCCCTTAGTAGCGGTACCGATAGCAGGGAAGGGGAGTCGCCTCGCGAGAGTTTGGCTCCCTTTTTTTACGACAACACCAAATAAAAAAGCGGGCGCAAAGCCCGCTTTTTTTCGATAAACGCTCCTTTCGATTCAGAGCGGTTTCAGAATTTCCACCACGAGTTCATCCGGTCCCCGGAAATAAGCCATTCGCACCGGCCCGGCGTCCACCGGGTTGATAAAGAACTTGTATCCTTTGGCCTTCAGCTCTTCATAAGCGGCGTCCACATCGTCTACCAGGAGACCGAGGTGGTCATATCCGTAGCGTGTTTCGGCCGAATTCTGGGAGAAATGTTCATCATCACGTTTGACGCGAAGATTTATTCTCACCCCGTCCAATAAGAGCATGGCGCCGTCCGCTGTCCCGAATTTCTTGAATTCAACGAACTCGGCGCCGAGATCCTTGGACAGGAATTTAATCATATCTTCGAGATTGCTGCATAAAATATGGAAATGATGATACTTGAATTCCATAGCTCGTCTCCAGCTAGAGGCTTAAACAAGTGACCTTACATCAGACTCGGCAGCCATAATATCAAGGATGGGAAAACAATACAAAGGAATAAGGCCAATATCTGAAGACCTATAAAAGGAAACACCCCTTTATATATCTGCCCCATGGTCACTTCGGGCGGCGCGATCCCTTTGAGATAGAACATCGAATACGCGAACGGAGGCGTCAGGAACGACATCTGCAAGTTGACGCAGGTGAGCATCGCGAACCACATGGGATCAAAGCCGAGACTCTTGGCGATGGGAGTGAAGATCGGAATAACGATAAAGAGAATACCGATCCAGTCGATGAACATACCTAAAAGCACCACCACGCCCATCATTATGACCAGGGTTCCCCATTTGCCGAGGAAAAGCCCGACCACGGTCTCTCCAATGAATTTTGCGCCGCCCAGCCCCATGAACACGCCGCTGAACATGGTCGCGCCCACGGCCACGAACATAACCATGGTGGTTATGCGCAGTGTCTGGATCGCTGAATCATAGAGCACGCCCAAACTGAATTTCCGATACGCTATGGCCACGATCACGGCTCCGAACGCTCCAACAGACGCGGCTTCGGTCGGTGACGCGATACCAACGAGAATGGTTCCCAACACGGCAAAGATCAGGAACAGTGGAGGGATCATATATTTGCCGATTTCCAACCAAACTTTTCCCATCGGCATGTCCCGTTCGCTTTTGGGCATTGCCGGACCGTAGGAAGGTTTGATGTAGCAAATCAGTAAAGTATACGCGATGTAAAGACCGGACAACAAAACGCCGGGGATGACCGCGGCCATGAACAGTTTCGCGACCGACAGGCCGGCCGTGGGGCCATAAAGAAGAAGCATCACGCTTGGGGGGATAAGGATGCCCAAGGTTCCGCCCGCGCAAATGGACCCCGTGGCCAGGGGAATATTGTAACCGCGTTTCAACATGGCGGGAAGAGCCATGAGACCGACGGCGGTTTCAGTGGCGCCCACGACTCCGGCGGTAGCGGCGAAAATGGTGCAGAGGACGATGGTAGCGACCGCAAGACCGCCTCTCAGACCACCAAACGCTCTATAGAGCGCGCTGAATAGTTTTTCCGCCGCGCCTGATTGCGTGAGGATAGCTCCCATGAAAACGAACAGGGGAACGGCCGGTAACACTTCATCGGCCATAAGACCATAAATTCGGCTGGTGAACTGATTGAACACCTGGGGCGCCCATCCGCCAATGATTCCGAATAAAAGGCCAAGACCGCCGAGCGCTAAATATAACGGTAATCCGCTCATAACCACGAGCAGAACAGCAAAAAACATAACTACAGCTAAATGTTCGGAACTCATAGCGGCTTACCTCGTAGAGCGATCGTAGCGCTTCGTATGAACTCTGCGAAGCCTTGCAGGAACAGGAGAAAGAATGCAAAGGGCATGATGGTTTTAATGGGATACACGGGGGGCTGCCAATAACTTACATAAGAATGTTCCCAAATCTTCCAGGAATAGGCGGCGTATTTGGTCCCGTAGATGATGAGTATGGCATAAAGGGGAAAGAAAATAACAATATACATGAGCGTGTCGAACCAGGCCTGCGCTCGCGGCGAATACTTATTGTAGATAACGTCGACGCGAACCATTACTTTATGGCGCAATCCGTAAGCTCCCCCCAACATAAAAAAAGCTCCGTACTCCATCCAGGTCAGTTCATAGGCCCATTTGGTCGGCGCTTGAAAGAAATATCGCATCAGCACGTCATAGACCGTGCCCATAACCAGCGGCACGATGATCCAGGCTGCGATTTTGCCCGACCAGTCGCTCAAACCGTCTATGAATCGCACAATTTTTCTCAGGGCATCCATCTTTCATATCCATTGATTATATGAAAGCCGTCCAAACAAGTGTCACGGTCGGGACGGCTTTCTTTATTTAAGGTTCAAGTTGAGAGAATTTTACAATTTAGACGGATCGTTACTTCTTCATCTCCTTGACGGCGTTCACGTCGACTTCGGCGTCAACAGACTGGAGCTTCATGTACGGAGAATACACCTTGAGGAATTCTTTCTGTGACTGCCATACCTTCTGAAACATAGGATCTTTCTGCTCGTTATATTTCGTTACGAAACGTTCCAGAATATCCTGCTGCATTTCCGGGGAATACTTCAATATTTTGACGCCTTTGGCCCTGAAGGTCTCAACAGCCTTACAGTCATCCAGGAGCCATCCGGTCGTGGCGCGGTTGGTGCTGACATCGGCGGCGCCTCTCACGATTTCCTTCAGGTCATCAGGAAGTTCATTCCATTTCGTGGGGTTGATCATCAGCTCCAGAAAGCCGGCGATCTGATGAAGACCGGGGTAGTACTGGTATTTAGCAACTTCGTGGAATCCCAGGGGCAGGTCGGTAACCGGGGTGCTGAACTCGGCCGCATCGAGCGTGCCGCGCTGCAGCGAGGGAACGATGTCACCGGCGGGGAGCGTTACGACCGAAGCGCCGACTTCCGAAAGAATCTGTCCCCAGATCAACACGGTGCGATACTTGAGACCCTTGAAATCGGACAGTTTTTCAATGAGCTTGTTGGCCCAGCCGCCACCTTCGGCCCAGAGCATACCGGCGGGCATAACCACGACGGAGTCGCCATAGGTTTCCTGCCACAATTCCTTGCCACCGCCGGCGTACATCCAGGTCATGTAGCCCAGAAGGTCCATAAAGGCGGGCGTAGCGGCAAACATGGTACAGGCGGGGAATTTACCGATGGTGTAGCCTGCCCAGGTATGACCGGCGTCCAAAGTTCCCACGCGGACGGCGTCATAAATTTCAAAAGCGGGCACCAGTTCCCCAGCCGAATAGAGGTCGATTTTCATTCTTCCGCCGCTCAGCTTAGCAACGTCCGCGGCCCAAATCTGCGCCGCTTTGTGCTGCCAAAGAGCCTGCGGCCAAGGTGTTTGGACTTTCCACACTATAGGTTTTTCCTTGGTAGGCACGTCAGCCGACATGGCTGCGGGCGCCAGGAAAACGCAAAGCAGACAAAGTGTCAGAAAACCTACAGTGGCTCTTAAAACACGCTTCTTCATTACGGAACCTCCTTCGTTATATGTAAATGGGTTATCGAAGCCGGCCTTATTTTGATCACTGAATCCTGTACAAAATCGTAAAATTTGTCTACCCTTTTTTTGTCAGGACCAAAAAAAAATCGTAAATTACCCGTTGGCGCAGAGAAATCAATCATCCGGAAGTGTTTTGAGCAATAAAGCCTTGCCACCATGGTTTAATTAGTTGCTTATGCCGCTAAGCTTCTTGGCCATCCGTTTTTTCATTTCCAGCTTTCCCAAACGACCGTACATAACTTTCTGCGTTTGAGGCGATCCGGCGCCGTGCATGGACTCCACCAGAGCCGTGCCGCCGGTCATGTTTTCGATCAAACGGAGGATACGGATTCTGTTCTCCGTGGAAACCCCTTCGACACCGCCGAGATATTTCTCAATGAGTTTGCCGATTTCGGGGTTTCGTAGATCCTTTTCGAACGGCATGGTGGCCACGATCCCGCCCGCGACGTCATGCGCCAACCGGGCTATCTCGTAAATGTGTCTCGTAATGTTATGCTTTGTACAGTTCGCCAGCAGCGGATCGGGATAATAGGCGCCGCTCGACGTTTTGGACCCCATGGCCGAACAGGCGACCGAACCGGAATAGACGGTTTCGGCCAGGTGAATCATTTCGGCGATCTTTTCCTTGATATGCGAGGCTTTCTCCGTGCCCATGTATTCGGCGGCCAGCGCGGTCGCGCCCACCAGCACGTCGGTCACGCCGCCCTTGCATCCGCCGTAGTTCTGCCGGTGAAGCGTTGCGAACCGTTCCACGAGCATACCCGCGAAATCGATTTCACCGCACATGAACACCCGATCCCAGGGGACAAACACATCCTCGAAAATCATCAGGGTTTCGCCGCCCACCAATCCAAACTCGGCGTTACCGATGTCCATTCCGCCTTCGAACTTGCGTTCCTCATTGGTCTGGCGTCCGAAAATCTGGATGATTCCGGGGGAATCGAGGGGAACCGCGCAACACAGGGCAAAATCCTCGTCGCCGGGGCGCATGGCCTGGGTGGGCATCAAAAGCACCTCATGGCTGTTGGCCCCACCCGTCATATGCGCTTTGGCGCCGCGAATGACGATGCCGTCATCGTTCCTTTCGGCAACGTGTACAAACACGTCGGGGTCGGTTTGCTGGTGAGGCGCCTTTGTACGGTCGCCCTTGACGTCCGTCATGCCGCCCACGACCATCTTATTAGACTCCTGGATCATCTTGAGATATTCGACAAACCGCGCGTGGTACTTCGTGCCGTGCTTTTCATCGATCTCATAGGTGGTCATATAGGTGGCGTTCAGCGCGTCAAACCCCACACACCGCTGGTAACAGCTTCCCGTCTCGTGACTGATCAATCTGAGCATCTGGACTTTTTTGATGAGATCTTCGACGGACTGGTGGATGTGGGTGAAGCGGCTAATCTTCTTGCCGGTAAGATGGCTGGTGGCGGTCATGATGTCTTCATGTTCGGGCATGGCCGCCAGTTCATAGGTTTTGGCCGCGGCGTTGATATGGGGAATGAACGCGGGATGCGTGGTGACGTCCGTTACGCGTTCACCGTTATAATAGACAACGTGCCCTTGCTCTTTGAGGCTACGGATATAATCTTCCTTGGTTTTGATCATGGCATCTCCTCATGGATGAGTATCTCGACGATTTGTTCGGGTTCTTGCTCCTCGCCGGTCAGCACAACCACCCTTAATGACGGGTCGAAGCTGATTTGCTCGGCCGGGCAGGCGGTTGAGCAGCCCGTGATGACCAGGACCGCGTCGTACCCTTCGTCGTCGAGAGAAACCCAGGTGACAAGTGACTCCGAAGCTTTTTTTAAACGCTCCCAGTACGAACCGCGATCGAAAACCGGATCGCATCCACCGCAAAATTTTACGGCAACCTTCTTCACTTCCTCTACCAGCCGAGCCACCCGCCGTCCACGGACAGAATCGCTCCATGTACAAAGTCCGAAGCCTCGGAGGCCAGGAAGACCGCGGCGCCCGCGAGTTCGTCGGGGTCTCCCCATCTGCCGGCGGGCGTTCGCGACACGATTCCCGCTGAACGGTTCGGGTCATTCTTGACCGCCGAGGTAAGCTCGGTTTCAAAAAAACCGGGGGCTATGGCGTTTACGTTGACGCCCCGGGACGCCCAGGCGTTGCTGAACGAGCGCGTCAACCCGACCACGCCATGCTTGCTGGCCGCGTACGCGGGCACGTACAGACCGCCTTGGAAGGAAAGGATGGAGGCGATATTGATAATCTTGCCGCAGCCCTGCTCCAACATGAACCTGCCCGCTGCCTGGCTGAGCAGAAACGTGGCGCTCAAGTTCAGTTCGAGCGTCTTATCCCAGTCGGACTCGGGAAAATCCGCAATTTCGGCGCGGGATATGTATCCCGCGTTGTTTACCAGAATATCGACACGACCCATCTTTTCAACGATGTCCGGGATCACACGTTTGGTAACCGACCGGTCCGCGAGATCAGCCGGGTAGTGCATGCATTGCCGTCCCAAGTCTTCGATTTCCCGCAAGAATTGGGGGTTGTTGTTCCGGCTGACCAAAGCCACGTCAGCCCCGGCTTCCGCAAAGCCTCTGGCCACGGACCGGCCCAATCCCTGCGTTCCTCCCGTAACGACGGCCACCCGTCCATCAAGTCGGAACTTGTCCAATATCATTGGTTGTTTCCCGCCGGTTCGGTGTCCAAAAGTCCATACTTTTCGATATTGTAATCCGCGATCTCCTGAAGCCGTTCAAGCTCGGACTTGCATTCGGGATTGGTGAACAGGTGCTTGAAACGCTTCTGAGGCTTCAGATAATCGATAACCGGAACCCGCTTCTTTATTTTCTGCGTCTTGCTGACCCGGCCGTTTTCCATTTCGAAAAGAGGAACCAGACCGGAGTTGACTCCCAAGCGCGCGATTTCCATGGTCATATTGGTGGGGAAACCCCATACCGAGGTGCACGGCTGATCGATCTGGATATACCGGGGACCGTTGAATTCCATGGCCTTTTTGACCTTTTTCTGCAGGTCGCGCAGATACCCAATGGAAGCAGTGGCCAGATAAGGCACGCCGTGGCCGGATATGATGGTCGGCAGGTCTTTCTTGGGTTCGGTTTTGCCCCATGAGCAGGCGCCGGCCGGATGGGTCGTGGTCGAGGCGCTCAGGGGCGTCGCGCCCGAACGCTGGCCGCCGGTGTTACCGTAGGACGCGTTATCGGTACAGATGTACAAAACGTCGTCGCCTCGTTCCAGCATGCCCGAAAGCGAACCGAAGCCGATGTCGAAGGTGGAGCCGTCGCCGCCGATGGCCACGACCCTGGTCTGCGAGCGTCCCTGCGCCTTCAGCGCGGCGACCACGCCCGACGCCACCGCGGGGCCGTTTTCAAACAGATGGTGTATCCAGGGCACTCCCCACGCGGAGTATCCGTAGGGCGACGATATGGTTTCCAGGCATCCGGTAGGCGTGACCACAACGATATCGGGGCCGGTGGCCTTCAGTATATGTCGAACCGCCAGGGCGAGCCCGCAACCGGGGCATCCGCGATGACCGGAAGCGAACAGTTCCTCTTGTTCAAATGATTGTACGCTTTCCATATATCCTCCCTAGGGCACTATTTCGGTATTGAGGTCCACCCATGCGGCTTCCTGCAGGGGTTTGCCCTGAGCGTAAGTGCTTTCCATTTTCTGAACGATTTCCGCGATGGTTTGTCTGTTGACTTCGCGTCCGCCAAGACCCGCGATGAAGTCGATGACCAGCGGCATTTCCGGACGGTTGCACACCTTGGCCTTGAGATCGAGGCTGATCGCGCCTTCGGAGCCCATGGAGAAGTTGGCTTCCACCACGCCCACGCATTTCGCGCCCTTGATGGCTTCTACGATGTCTTCGTGAGGGAAGGGCCGGTGGCAACGGATCTTTACCAGACCAACCTTCTTTCCCTGATCGCGGAGAATATCGATGGCTTCCTTGATCGTTCCGCACACGGAGCCCAGAGCCACCAGGATGATTTCCGCGTCATCGGAGCGGTATTTCTCGATAAGCCCGGAGTTGTCCCGGCCCGTGAGTTCGCTCAGCTCGCTCAGAATGTTTTTCATCTTGACTTTGGCGCGCATCATGGCGTCATGAATGGAATAATTGATTTCCATCTGCATGTTCGCTTCGGCGTACGATCCCCAGGTCTTGGGATCATCGGGGGTCAGGTAGTCGACCGGCCGAAATGGCGGCAGAAATGATTTGACGCTCTCGTCGTCCAAAAAGGAAACCGGCTCATAGGAGTGGGTCAGCACCCAACCGTCCATACATACCATGACCGGCAGGAGAATTTCGGGATCTTCGGCAATTTTGAACGCCGCGATGTGGAGGTCGTAGGCTTCCTGGCTGGACTCGGCGTAAAACTGGATCAGGCCTGAGTCGCGCAGACTCATGGTGTCCCGCTGATCGATCTGGATGCTGATCGGGGACGAGATGGAACGATTGACGCCAGTGATGACGAAGGGCAACCGCTGTCCGACCGAGGCGTAGAGCACTTCGGTCATTAAAAGCAGTCCCTGCGAGGAGGAAGCGGTATAACTCCGGCTGCCGGCGGCCGACGCTCCGGCCAGGACGCTGGCGGCGGAAAATTCCGATTCCACCCGTACAAATTCGCTCTTCAGTTTCCCGTCGGATACCATTCGCGCCAGGGCTTCCACAATATGCGTCTGAGGGCTGATAGGGTAGGCGGATATAACGTCGGGCCGACATGACGCTATGGCTTGCGCCACCGCCTCGGAACCTTCGACTACCTTCGCATTTTTGAGTTGGCTCATTTACTTTTCCTCCGGGACAACTTCAATGGCGTCTGCGGGACACTCATAGGCGCACATTCCACAGCCCTTACAGTAGCTATAGTCGATGACGTACATGGGCTTTTTTTGCCCTTCTTCGGGTTGAGGACTGACCGCGCTATCCGGACAGACAAACGCGCACGTGCCGCAGCGTTTACACTTTTCCATATCGATTACGGGCCGTTCGCTTCTCCAGGAGCCCGTATGATAATTGAGAGAAGTCTTACCTTTGACAACCGCGCCTACATTCAGTTTCATGCTTTGGCCTCCTCCAACCACTTATAACTTTCTTGCACCACGAGGACGTTTTTCTCTCCCAGTTCTCCGGGAAAACGATCCCGGACAGCCTGGAGGGTCGCCTGGAGTGATAATTCCTTGGTTACCGCTGCGAACGCGCCCAGCAACGCGGTGTTCATGATTGGACGGCCCAGGATGCGGCGGGCGAGACTTTCGGCGGAAATCGTCGCGATCCGGAAATCGCCTTTCAGGTTCAGATCTTCCGCCTTCTTATCGGTGTTGATGAGCATAAGGCCCGATTTCTTGATCCCCTTGGTCACGTCCTCTTCATCGATGATGGTGGCGTCCTGGACGATCACATAATCGGGTTCGTTGACTTTACAGCGCACCCTGATCGGACCTTCGTTCACTCGACAGAAAGCCTCGATGGCTTTTCCTCTGCGCTCGCCGCCGCCGCCCAAGTAGGGGAAGGCCTGGCCGTATTTGCCGTCTTCCAGGGCGGCTATCGCGATAAACTGCGCCAGAACGAGAGAACCCTGACCGCCCCTCCCATGAATTCTGATTTCTTTCATATGAGCACCTTTTACTTGATGAATTTCCTGTTCGCGCAATCTTTCAGCCGGAGAGGCCACGCGTTCTCACACTGCGCTAATAACCTCAAAACGCTCCGCAAAACAACCGCTTTTAGCGCCGATTCCCATAGAAAATTCGTCCGGCGCGCAATGCGCCTAAAACCGATGTCCGAGCGTAACGGCTCTCCGGTCGACCGTTGGGCGGAAAACGATTATCACCAAACCATTTCAGCGGAAATCCGTTGAGTGGTTTCAATGATCAAGGGCCTTAACTCATCCCGGATTTTGTCCATGGTCATGGTGAAAATAGCTCCGGTTATGCTCACTGAAGCGACGATCACCCCCCCGCGCGGACAGGGGCGGCGATACAGCGGACACCTTCGTAGTATTCCTCGTCGTCAATGGCGTAGCCTTGTTTCCGAATGCTTTCCAGTTCATGGAGCAGCTGTTCGACGCCGGTTATGGTTTTTCGGCCGAATGGTTTCATTGGACGTTCTTTGTATATATCACGTACTTCTTTTGGAGACAGTTCGGACAGCATAACCTTGCCACCCGCCGCGGCATGCGGTTGCGTGGCGAATCCAACATAGGTGGCCAGCGACAATCCCCCCTGTTTCTCGATCTTGTCTATGTAAATGACCTTTCCGCCTCTTAAAATTGCTAAATGGACAGTTTCGTCACTCAATTCGAAAAGTCTGCGCAGGTGCGGATAGGCAATCCTTCTAAGATCCATGTTGTCCAAAATTGATTTGCCGATGGTGATAAATTTAAAACCGAGCGAGTACTTTTTGGTTTTGGAATCCTGGATTACATAGTCATGCAGTCGCAGCGTGCTCAGGATATGGTGGAGCGTGCTGTTCGGGTAGCCCGAAAGCGAGGTCAATTCCGTAAGGCTCAATCCCGAAGGATGCTTCGCCATTACTTCTATAAGACTGAGGGATTTATCTAGTGAAGACAGAATCATACGTACTTTATTTTATATTATGAAATATACTTTCAGGATTTTAAAAGAGCGCGAGAGAGAAGTCAAGGCCCTTTCTCAGTCTCGCCGAATTTTTCTTGTTATCGTGTCTCGGAAACACCGGCATTTGCGAAGAACGGGTCCGTATTTCGTATTATTTGGCCACGCTCGATTGAAACTCGTATCTCGCGTGAATATATATATTATATAACGACGTATTGTTAATGGAAGAAAAAAGGGGATTCCCGATGAGTGGCGAATTGAAAAAAACCGTTTATTATTCCTGCCCGTGCGGCTACAAGTACGATCCGGCCGAGGGCGACCTCGAGGCCAGATATGAACCGGGAACCCGGTTCGAGGATCTGCCCAATGAACTGACATGTCCACGATGCCAGCGGGCGAAGATACATTTTCGGGAAAAAAGAAAAACCGTCCAAAGTTGAAGCGGATTTTGGGGAGCCCCGATTTTTCGGCAGGCGCCTTACCCGGACAGGCCGACGAGTTCGGTTATGGCTTCCCAGATCTCGCCGCGTCCTTCCCTGGTTCGAGCGGAGAATGGTGTCAGCGCGACATCGGCGCCGATCTTCTTCTCGATGATATCCATAGCTTGTTCCCGCTTGCCGCGCGGGATCTTGTCCATCTTGGTCACCACGATGAGCGTGGGCACGCCGTTTTCGGCCAACGATCGGAATAATTGCAGATCGTCTTCGGTCGGCGTCCGCCGAATATCCAGGATAAGCACCAACCCTCGCAGGTTCCGGCGTTCGCGGATATAGGTCTGGATCATGGGGCCCCAGCTCCGTTTCAGAGACTTCGGTACTTTGGCGTAGCCGTATCCCGGCAGATCCACAAAGCACAGCGATTCGTTTACCAGAAAGAAGTTGAGCGTCTGGGTGCGCCCCGGAGTCGAACTCGTTTTCACCAGCTTGTTGCGATTGAGCAGGGTGTTGACGAGTGAGGACTTGCCCACGTTGGATCGGCCTGCAAAGGCGACCTCGGGGAATTCATGCTCCGGGTATTGGCCCATTTTTGTCGCGGATTTAATGAACGTCGCGGAATGGATAGCGGGAACAGTCATGTGGCCACAAGATACGTTGAGGAGGGTTGAAAGCGGGCGGGCGGCCTTTTAGCCGCCCGTCGAAAAGAACTCAATAATTCTCTTTCAGATAACGCTCCAGTCGATTCAACCCTTCGTTGATGCGCTCCAGGGACGTGGCGTATGAAAATCTGATATACCCTTCCGCGTTATCGCCGAAGTCGATGCCCGGCGCCACGCCGACGTGGGCTTTTTCCAGAATATCAAACGCCAGATCGTACGAATTATTGGACAGATGTTTAGCGTTGGCCAGCGCGTAGAAAGCGCCGGTCGGCTCGACTGTAATGCCCAACCCCATCTCCTTCAATCGCTTGACGAGCGCTATGCGCCGTTCATTGTACAGGTCGCGCATGCGCTTCACATCCGCCGCGGTTTCGCGCAGGGCGGCGATGGCCGCCCATTGACCGACGGAACTGGCGCTGATAAAGAAGTTCTGATGGATCTTCTGCATGGTCCGCACGAATTCCGGCGGCGCGATGATATAACCCAACCGCCAGCCGGTCATGGCGTAGAGTTTCGAAAAGCCGTTCAAAACGAACGCGCGATCGGTAAATTCGAGAATGGAATGCTCTTTCCCCTCATAGACCAGCCCATGGTAAATTTCGTCCGAAACGACGTACGGCCCCAATTCGCCTATTTTGGACAGCCTCTCGGGGGAGAGCAGGTTGCCTGTGGGGTTGGATGGGGAGTTCACCAGGATGGTCTTGGTCCGCTCCGTCATGTGTTCCTTGATGGCCTTTACCCGATATTGAAAGCCATCCTCCTCGTACACCTTCACGAAAACCGGATCACCGCCCAGAAAACGGATGAAATTGGGATAGCACGCATAATGGGGGTCGGAGATGATAACCTCATCGCCTCGCTCCAGCAGCGCGGAGAACAACACCAGCATGGCGGGGCTGGTGCCCGACGTCACCAGGATTCTGTCCGGAGAAACTTCCACGCCGTAAGTGTTGTGATAGCTTTCGGCGATGGCTTCCCGCAGTTCGATAAGCCCCAGGGAATGCGTGTAGTGGGTTTTCCCGTCCTTCAACGCTTTTTCCGCGGCCAGTTTGACCGCCATGGGGGTGTCGAAGTCGGGCTCGCCAACTTCCATGTGGACGATATCGATACCAGAACGTTCCATGATCTGCGCTTTTTCAAGCACTTCCATGGCCATAAAAGGTTTTATTTCTTGCGCTACTCGCGAAATCATATGCGCTGACCTGACTGTCCGTGCTAGATGACTTTGTTCAAGTCAAATTCAATGATGCCCTGAGCCCCCAGCTTGATAAGCTCGGGGATAATGTCCCTGACGACCTCTTTCTGAATGACCGATTCCAGGGAAAGCCATTCCTGATTGTACAGATGAGCCACAGTGGGAGCCTTCAGGCTCGGGAGCTTCTCCATGATCGCTTCGACATTCTCCTTGAGCACGTTCATCTTGAGCGCGACCATTTTCTCCGCCCGCAGAGCGCCCTTCATGAGCAAAGCGATATGATTGATTTTATCCTGCTTCCAGGAATCCTTCCACGATTCCACATTGGCGATGAGCTGCGTGTTGGACTGCATCAGTTCATGGATGATCCTGAGGCCGTGCGCTTTTATGGTGGTTCCGGTTTCCGTGACTTCGACAATGGCGTCCGCCAGACCGTTTACCGCCTTGGCTTCGGTGGCGCCCCAGGAAAACTCGACCGTGACGTCAATGTTGCGTTCCGCGAAGTAATTGCGGGTGAAGTTCACGAGTTCGGTGGCGATCTTCTTTCCCCGGCAATCCTCGATGGTCTTGATGTCCGAATCGTACGGAACGGCCAGCACCCACCGCGCGGGGCGGGTGGACACCTTGGAATAGAACAGGTCGGTCACCACGTGGACCTTGGATTCGTTTTCCAGTATCCAGTCCAGACCGGTCAGACCCACATCCAGCGTGCCGTTTTCAACGTACCGGGACATCTCTTGGGCGCGGCAAATGGAACATTCGATGTTTTCATCGTTTATCTCAGGGAAGTAACTCCGCTCGTTGACGCTGATCTTCCAGCCGCACTTCTTGAACAACTCCATGGTCGCTTGCTGGAGGCTTCCCTTGGGAAGCCCAAGTTTCAGTTTGCTCACTTTTTATACACCTCTTTCGGATCGAACACTTTTTTCCCGACTTCAACGGCCTGGCCATCTTTAATCAATAAGTGGAAGCAGCTTCTATGGCCGGTGTGACAGGCCGCTCCACCGATCTGGTCAACTTTATAAAGAATGGTATCGCGGTCACAATCGATTCGGAGTTCACGAATTTTCTGTACATGGCCCGACGTGCCGCCTTTATGCCAGAGTTCCTGGCGTGATCGGCTCCAATAATGGGCCTCCCCGGTTTCGAGCGTTTTCTGCCACGCTTCTTCATTCACATAGGCGAGCATCAGGACTTCTCCGGTTTCATAGTCCTGACAAATGGCGGGAACCAGTCCGTTTCCTTTTTTAAAATCGATCATCGCGATTCTCCATCCTTAAAAAAGAATCAAAAGAGTTTTTTATAAGGAGAGGGGATTGGCTGTCAAGCAGTTTTGGCTTGATGGGCAAGCTGACCGCAGGCGGCGAGGATGTCGCGGCCCATGCTCTTCCTGATTATGGCGGTGTAATGTCCCAGAACGAGTTCCTTCTGGAACGTTTCCACGGTCTCCGGGGTGGGTTCCTGAAAGGGAGCGCCGGGATGTTCGTTAAAAGGGATAAGGTTGATCTTCGCCTTCACCGGACGCAGGAGCTTGGCCAGTTGGCGGGCGTGGCTCGGCGAGTCGTTGACGTCCCTGATGAGGATATATTCAAAGGTGATTCGACGCCCCTTGGTAAGCGGAAAAGCCTTGCACGCCGCCAGCAGCTCCGACAGGGGATAGGTTCGGTTGACCGGCATCAATTGGGACCTGACTTCATCGTTGGGCGCGTTGAGCGACACAGCCAGATTGACGTCCAGATCCTTGCCCAGTTTGGCGATCATGGGCGCGATTCCCACGGTGGATACGGTTATGTGCCGCCGACCGACCTGCGCGCCTCCTTCGGTGGTCAGAATGCCGAGCGCCTTGACCGTCTGTTCGTAGTTGGCCAGCGGCTCCCCCATGCCCATCATGACGATGTTCCTGATCAAGCCGTCTTCGGGGAGCGTCGAACGCGCGCTGAGATATTGATTGACTATTTCCCCGGCGGAAAGATTGCGGGTCAGTCCCTGCCTGCCGGTCAGACAAAACGCGCATCCCATGGCGCATCCCACCTGCGAGGAAATGCAGAGCGTCGTGTGGGACTGGCTCGGTATCAGGACGCTCTCCACATAGGCGCCGTCGTCAAGGCGGTAGAGGAACTTCCTGGAGCCGTCCCGGGACACGAGCGTTTCCTCGGGCTTATTCAGGGAAACGCGCAATTCGTCTTGCAGCAGGGTTCTGAGCGGTTTGGGAAAATCGGTCATGGCTTCGGGGTCGAACACCCTGCGAGCATGCAGCCATCCGAACAATTGACGCGCCCGGTACGCGGGTTCGCCGATCTGCGACATAAAAAGGGTCAGCTCCGCAAGCGTCATGTCCAGCGCGTGCGGCTTGAGTCCGCTCTTTATCGGGCTATCGATATTTTGAGCCGTATTTCTCATTGCCCGATCATAATCGTGTGTCACGGGCTTTTCAAGCCATTGACAGAAATCCACGCGGGTCATAGTATCCAGGCATGAATTTACGCGACGAAACCGACGAGAAACTGGTTGAGCTGTATCAATCCGGCAATAAGGATGTGTTTGAAGAAATTTTGAACAGATATGAATCCAGGATCTATAATTTCGGCGTTAAAATGTGCCGCCAGGCCGAAGACGCCAAGGATCTGTTGCAGGACACTTTTCTGAACGTATTCCGATATCTCGATTCTTTTCGAGGCGAAACCCGCTTCAAAAACTGGCTCTACCGGATAGCCTCCACCGCTTGCATAAAAAAACAACGAAAACGCAAGCATCAGCCTGACGCTGAACTATCCTGGGAAGAATTGCTCCCGGGCGACCATCCTTCCAGTGAAGACAAACCGGGATGGCTTTCGACGCCCGCGGAACAACTCATCAATAAGGAAATGACCGAGTTCATAACCAATTCGCTGCAAGAACTTCCGCCCAAATACCGGCAGGTATTTCTTTTGCGGGACATGGAGGAGTTCAATACCGCCGAAGTGGCTCAAATTCTCGGAATCTCCGAAGCTTCGGTGAAAACGAGGCTGCACAGGGCCAGAATTTTCTTGCGCAACAAGATCCAGGAACGATTTGGAGGGCTGTCATAATGGATCAAAAGTGCAAAGCAATGATCGAAAAGATGCAGGAGTATCTGGACGGGGAATGTTCGGAGGAAACGTGCCGCATGGTCGAACAGCACCTTAATGATTGCCATGATTGCGGGACCTGTCTGGAATCGATCAAGCAAACCATCGCGTTGTTGAAAAAAAGCGGCGCGATGGCGGTGCCCGATGACGCCAGGCGAGCCTTGCGGGAGGCGGTGAAGGGTTGCCTGGCATAAGTTCGGGCGATTTTCCATATTACGGAAAAAGGGGAAGCCAATGAAGAAGATCGTCGCGTTGATGGGAAGCCCCCGAAAACAGGGGAATACCGCGTTTCTACTTGATCAGGTCATCGAGGGCGCGCGTTCGGCCGGCGCCGAAATCACGGCGTTCAGCGCCAATAAGGCCAAGGTGAGCGGGTGCGTGTCCTGTTACAAGTGTCAGGAAAGCAGTGAATACGGCTGCGTCATCGATGACGACGCGCAGGAGTTTCTGAAGGCCGCGCAACAGGCCGACGAAATCATCATCGCCACGCCCGTCTATTGGTTCGGGCCGTCCGCGCAGGCCAAACGGTTTATCGACCGCTTTTTCTCCTTTATCAAGTCGGACAAGGAAACAGGGGCGTACGTGAGCAGTCTGAAAGGGAAGGGCCTCACCCTGGTCACCACCGCCGGCGGCGAAGCTTTTGACGGAGCCGATTTGCTGGTGGATATGATGCGCCGCGTGGCCCAATTCACCGAAATGACCTACCGGGGAACCATCGGCGCCTATTCGGTTGAAGACAAGGGCCAGATGGAACAGGACACCCGGCTCATCCAGGGCGCGCAAAGTATGGGGAAGCTCCTCGCGGCCTGAAGCTTCCCCTGTTTGCGAATATCTTGCGGGAGCGTCGTCCCGGCGCTCAGTTGAAGATTTTTCCGGGATTCATCAAGCCTTTGGGGTCGATCAAGTCCTTGATGCGCTTCATAAGAAGAAGGCTGCGGCCATGCTCCCGCTCCATGAATTTGCGTTTGCCGATTCCCACGCCGTGCTCGCCGGTGCACGTGCCGCCCAGATCCAGCGCCCGTTCCACGACGAGGTGGTTTATTTCCTCCAGAGCCGACCACTCTTTTTCATCCTTGGGGTCGCCTTCCATCACCACGTGCAGGTTGCCGTCTCCGGCGTGGCCGAATACGTACCCGATAGCCTGCCGCTCGTCGACCAGTTTCTGAGCGTAAACGACCATCTCGGGATAACGGGAAATAGGAACCGCGGCGTCCACGATCAAGGTTTCCTTCCCCGGATGCGCCAGGTGAATCGTTTCCCAGGCGTCATGCCGCGCCCGCCACAGTTCGTCGCGTTCACTTTCCTCCACGCCGAATCTGAAGCCATAGCCTCCGCAACTTTCGCAAATTTCCTGGGTCAGGGTCGCGGTTTCCTGCAAGACGGCTTTGCTGATGCCGTGAAATTCGCAGAACAGAGAGGGAACTTCATCCAAACCCAATTTATTCACGCGGTTCAAGAGTTGAATCAGCCGGGGGCTCAGCAATTCCAGCGCGGCCGGCTCCAGACCGGCGCCGATTATCATGGCCACGGCCTTTGACGCCCCTTCCAGTTCCCGGAACGTGATGGTCGCCGCCAGGTGATGGACGGGAACTCCCGCTAGGCGGACCGTGGCTTCGGTCACAATGCCCAGCGTGCCTTCCGATCCCACAAAGAGTTTGGTCAGATCGTAGCCCGAAGAGGATTTGCCCGCCTTGCATCCCATCTCCAGGATTTCACCGTCAGGCATGACGACCGTCATCTTCATGATGTAATCCCGCGTGGCGCCGTACTTGATGGTCCGCACGCCGGAAGCGTTGTTGGCGATCATGCCCCCGATGGTGGCGTCGGCGCCGGGGTCGGGCGGGAAAAACAACCCGTGCTTGCCGGTCTTCCGGTTCAATTCCCGGCGGTATACGCCAGGCTGAACATCGGCCTGGAGATCTCCCGGTCGGATATCGAGGATGGCGTTCATCTGGGTCAGATCGACTACCAGTCCCCCGGCCGTGGGAACAGGGTTGCCCTCGGTGCTTGTGCCCGCGCCCCAGGGGGTGACTGGAATATCGTTGGCGTAGGTGAATTTCAGAATTTCCGAAACTTCCCGGGTGGTGATGGGCCAAATTATTCCCGCGGGCAGGACGCCGACATGAGAGGAAATATCGCGCAAGTGGAGTTCGCGATGAGACTGTCCGGTAGAGAATCGTCCCGGTTCAACAAAAGAAGAAAGCGTTTCTTTTTGTTCACGTGTAAATTCCTTCATAATTTCCTCACCTCTCATGCCGAACCTCCAAAGTTCTTGAAACGGACGCGCCGGTTGAAGTATTCCCAAGGGAATCGCATGACGAAAAGGCGGATTAAGGCCTTTTAAGTCGATAAAACCAAGGGACGGAGGCGATTGTGACCCCAAACCTCGCGCGCCGGCCCAAAGAAGACTTGTTCTCTTATCACATCGATTTATACAATGTCCATCACCGTGGCTCGCGCATGAGTGGTTTTACCTGCGCCACAAGCGCGGAGCCGAATTATCCTCGAATAATTTTAGCTCACCCTCGGTAGCAATACCAGTTGATATATGCTAAATCCGAAATAAGGTTTTTGAGAAATTTAATTCCAGCCGACACGGTTAAGGAGGCAGAGAAGCATGGGAACGCCGATTAAAAGGGTAATGGTGACGGGCGCGGGGGCCATGGGATCTTACTTTGCGAGCAGATTTTATGAGACGGACAAAGAGAACATCTTTCTGGTGGCGGCCGGGGGACGGTATGAGCGGCTGAAACGGGAAGGCTTGGAAGTGAACGGCAAGCGCTATGATTTCCCACTTATTCGCCCGTCGGATACCGTCGCGCCTGCCGATCTGATGCTGGTGGCGGTGAAAAATCACCACCTCGACCAAGCCATACAAGATATGCGCAATGTTATCGGCGAGCATACCCTGATTATCTCCGTCATGAACGGCATTGACAGTGAAGAGAGTTTGGGGCGGGCATTCGGCGCGGAAAAAGTCTTGTACGCGCTCTCCGTGGCGATCGACGCCGTCAAGGAGGGAAATCGCACGACCTACACCTCCCCGGGGAAAATCATCTTTGGCGAAGCGGAAAACAAGACCATCGGCGAACGCGTGCGCCGGGTACAGGAGGCTCTGGATAGAGCCGGCTTGAATCATGATACGCCCGAAGACATGATTCGCGCGCTCTGGTGGAAGTTGATGATCAACGTGGGAGTCAACCAGATTTCGGCCGTACTGCGCGCTCCATACGGCATTTTTCGGAAATCCGCGGAGGCCCGGGAACTGATGGATACTGCTATGTCAGAAGTTGTGGCGGTAGCGCAAAAAGCCGGCGTGTCGCTCTATCAAAGGGACATTGAAGAGTGGTACTCCGTTCTCGCCACCCTGGGAGTTAACGGAAAAACATCGATGGTTCAGGATGTTGAAGCGAAAAGAAAAACGGAAGTAGAGGTATTTGCCGGAAAGATCGTTGAAATGGGAAAAAAATACGATGTCCCCACGCCGTTTAATGAAACGCTCTATCGCTTTATACAGGCCATCGAGAAAGGCTACTAGCACTGAGTCGCACAGACTTCCGGAAGGAGATTCCTCCCTCCGGTCGATATGACAGGCGCTGAGGCGGAGATTTCAACACATGTCATTTCGAGCGCAGCGAGAAATCTCCCGCAGGGGGCGCGGGGGAAGAAATTTCCCCACATTTTTAAGAAAAAACCTTTATTAATGGCAACTTATGCATCAAACATAGAAACAATATAGGTTTGCAACCTGCCTCAGGCGCTTACTTTTCTCACCATGGCCATGAGGTACGCATCCATATTGCATTTTGCCAGCAAGGAAAGCCCGATGGGCACGCCATCCACCTCGGCCAGAGGCATGGTCACCTGAGGCAGCCGGGCGATTCCTGAAATCGAGGTCATGGTGAGCGTACGTGGATAATAATCTCCCTTGGTCCGATCCAAGCTCAGGCTGTTTTTGATGGGCGCAAGAGCTGGAGTCGTGGGAATGCACAGCAGATCGAACGGTCCCAGGACGCCCGAAACCCTTTGGAAAAAGGTTTCCCGCTGACGCGCGGTGGCGTTTATGGACTTTCGGTCCAGGGTTTTGGTCAATTCAAAGTTCATTTTGGTGCGCGGTCCCAGTTCGGGTTTGTTATCCGTCAGCCACGCCCCCAGATTGCTCCATATTTCCGCCCATTGCAGCGGATAATAACATTCATACCAGCGCTGCAGGCCGGGCGCGCCGAAATCGCCATCGATTTCGCGCATGGATGTTTCACGTATTTTCCCGGAGAACATCTCTTTTAGCTTGTTTACCGGTTCGACCATGGCTTGCCGAACGTTTTCGTCGGCCAGTTCAAAGGCCTCTTTGATCAAGTGAATGGTCCCGATTTCCTCGGGATCGGTGGGAATGTCGGAGGCAATCAACACGCCGGCTGTCTTGCACAGAATTTCAGCGTCACGGGCCAGGATGCCGATCGTGTCATAGGTAGGCGCAAAGGCGTTGACGCCGGCTACCGATATCAGTCCATGCGTCGGTCGCCAGCCGTATACCCCGCAGTTGCTGGCGGGCACACGGACCGATCCGCCGGTGTCGCTCCCCACGGCGAAGTCCACCAGTCCGCAGGCGACGGCCGAGGCCGATCCGCTGGAAGAGCCTCCGGGCGCGCGGTCCGGGGCTTTGGGATTCAGGGCCGTTCCGAAAAAATGATTTTCGCCCGTGAGCCCGAACGTGAATTCATCGGTGGCCGTTTTTCCCTTGCAGGTCGCTCCGGCGTTGAGCAACTGGTCCACGCAAACGGCGTTGACGGACGCTTTGGCGTGAGCGTCCCGCCAGGAGGGGCTTCCCCAGGAGGTTTTGTGGCCGGCCACGTCAATAAGATCTTTCACCCCAAACGTTAAACCGTCCAGCGAACCGGAGGCTGTGGGTTCGAGGGTAAAGGTTTCCAGAAAGGCGTTTGATTCTTCCACTGTATACGTTTTGCCTGTTCCAGCCATTTGAATTCCTCCTGAGCCTGAATCATTCATCGATAGAGTTTTATACAAGGTGGCATTGTACAGGCTAAACAGGCGCGCGTAAACGCAAAAACGGGGAAGACAGGGCAGGGGAGCGTGAACAAAAATAAAAAACCCATGGGGTAGCCTTTTATCAGGCGTATCGCCATGGGCGGTTCGGTAATGCGGATAGGATGACTATCAATGAATGGAGTGTGAGGCGCCGAGTTCATCCTCCAACCACTGCCTCAGATTGTCATCGATGGAAAAAACCCCGCGTTGACGTCCCACGGATTCAAGAAACTTATCCCGCAGCGGCTTGGGAATATCGATTTCGGCCAATTCCACAGCCTCTTCCGAATTTCTCCGGATCAGGTAGATTTTTTCCGGTTTTTCCCAGGTGTTGACCACAAAATAATAGGACACGTCCTTCTTGGATTTTATCATTCTTCCATGCGACCAGTTGTTGCCCCATTCGAGGTACAGCGTCACCGCTTCTTCCGGGGTCATGCTCCAGTCTATGTTATTGATCAACGCCTCATCACCGCGCAGGTCGTTCAGGCTGAGCATATTGTCCTCCTTTTTCTATTTACCCTTTTATGTTTATACCTAAGAAGGAACAGGTCAATAGGCTCAGCGTGCAATTATTCTCTCAGGATACGTATTCAAACCCTTTTTTGCTGATCATCCCAAACTGGTAGGGAGGACCGATCTCTTCCTGCGTTTCGCCCATCTTGAGCAGCGCGCCTTTCGCTTCATCGAGCATCACGTCGAGAGATGAATCCTGTTTGGCGAGCCGATTCAGGATGAGTTCCAGCGTAATTCTTCTGGGCGCGCAATACGCCACTTCGATTTCATCTCCATCGAGTTGCGGTAATTTCTTCTTCGCCCAAATAAGGTACACGTGAAAGGGCTTTTCGTCCGAAGGAGAATACCCGGCAAGGATGAAGTAGACATGATGCAGAGGATCCACCGGGAGGATCTCGCAGGTCTTTCGCATATATTTGTCATATTCAGACGCCAGAAAGGGAAGTGCGGCCGAATAGATGTCTTTGATGTCCGTGAGTCCTTCATCGGCCAGGAAATTCTTCAAGGCCTCGCACATGGCAGCGCTTTCGTGGGCTCCACCGGCCATAATCGCCGAATGCTTTCCAAGCTGTATCAGCCGGTTTACCTTCATTTCCTGCATTTCGCCTGTCAGACTGAAACTTACCGCCATTCCGTCGGCGGCCAGGACAACTCCATGAGAATTTTTTGCAACTATCAATTGAGCCATAAGAACACCTCCACACCGTTTGCACATGATCATCAGTTAATTACAATATGGAGCGATGACTGCTTTCCTTTTGATTACTTTTTTATAATTATCATTCCATCCAATTTGCGCCACATGCTTCACGTGTTTTTATCCATAAGTCGAAAGGAGTTAGCGCAAAAAAAAACAGCCGGCGTAAAATCCGGCTGTTTGGAGATATATCTTTTGTCGTTAACGGACCGCTCAAATCTTTCCAGGCGAAAGCTGTGGCGGTTTTGAGAATCAGATCAATATGAGCGGACCCGACAAGAGGCTCTATGAGCGCTCCTAATAACTGAGTTCCGTGGTTCTGATGTCGTTCTTCACGCCTTTCACGCGCTCGTATTTCTTGGCGATTTTTTCCGCCCGTTCCTTACTCATCTTGTCCTGAACGTATCCGGCGATCGTGAGTTCGTCCTGCGCGTCGATGCTGGCGGTAATATCCCGGTAGGGAGAGGTAACGACTTCTTTCTTTATGGCGCTTTCCACGCGTTTGGCGAAGGATTTGCGTTCGAGTTCCGCCTTGAGCGCTTCCTGCGTATGTTCGTAATGCGCCACGTCGATCGCCTTACAGACGATATCGGCGCCCGCGTCAACGCTGAACATTGAAGTATTCAGGATCAGGTCGTACAGTCCCCAGTCCTTGAGGTCTTTATCGAAGATTGTGCGAATCATGGCCTTGCGCTGATGATCGTACCTGTCCACGAACTCAGCGGCGTGTTCCATGTCGATCTTTTCCTTTTCAGCGACACGTTGTATTCTCAACCGTGTGGGGGCTACTACCCGAACCTTGAGGACCCCCGGCATGTCTCGCAGAACGATTTGCGCGCCACGCCCCATGATCACGACATCACCCTGGCTCGCCAACTCGAAGTTCAGGGATTCAAAGAGACTCGTGTAGGAAGGATTGTTAAAGAACAACCGCTCAAAAAAGCCGGGTTGGGTTTCCTTCTCGTACAACGAGCACGCGTCTTTAAACTCGGAGTCGCATGCCTGCGCGAGTTTGTGAACCTGATCTCTCCCGACTAGCTGGTGGTTGCACTTCTTTGCCACAAGCTCGGCGATTTCATCCCCATTGCTGCCCACTTGTCGAGAAATAGTAATGATGGCCATTCTATCTCCTTTCCGTTTTCGGTCGCCACTGCCATTGTGTCACGGAATCTACCATTAATTTCAGCACGCGGCAACAACAGAAAGCTTCGTCGCCGAATTTCAACGCATGATTATACAAGATTCCCGCGCTACCTCGTGAACCGTGGAAAAACAAGCCACCGGGGCCCGGTTCTCCACGATAGATCATATCACCCGACGTTTGCGCCAAAGACCACTCTGGGGAGCCAGAGCACATAGTCGGGGAACACAATACAGATAATCAGAGCAAGCCACTGCAGCGCAATAAAGGGAAGTACCCCTTTATAAATATGCATAATGGTCATTTCCGGGGGAGCGATACCTTTCAGATAGAACAATGAATAACCGAATGGTGGGGTCAGGAACGCCATCTGCAAATTCACGCAGATAAGAGTGGCGAACCATAGCTGATTGAATCCCAATTCCGCCGCGATAGGGGTGAAAATAGGCAGCACGATCAGCAGAATGCCAAGCCAGTCGATAAACATGCCCAGGAAAAAGACGCAGCCCATCATGATATACAAAACCACGTAAGGACTTACCTGCAATCCCAGCAACATGTCGGTTATGGCGTCGCCGCCGCCCAGTCCCATGAAGATGGATTGGAACGCGTTGCCGCCCAGAAACAGGGTCATAACCATGGAAGTGGTCCGCAGGGTAGCCACGGCAGCGTCGCTGACGGCGCTCCATTTGAGTCTGCGGTATAAAAGAGCCAGCACGATGGCGCCCATGCAACCGATACCGCCGGCTTCGGTGGGCGTCGCAATACCGCCTACGATACTTCCCAACACCAGGACGACCAAGGTGATGGGAGGAACTATGGAACGGATTGTCATCGTGAGTTTTTCGCCAGCGGAATGGGATCGTTCGCTTTTGGGCAGGGGAGGCCCTAACTTGGGGTTAATCCCGCAACGCACGGCGATGTAGGTCATGTACAACGCGGATAACAAGAGTCCCGGCATCATGGCCGCGGTAAAAAGCTGACCTACCGACATGCCCACCAGGCTGCCGTAAACCACCAGCATAATCGAAGGCGGTATAATAATGCCCAAGGTTCCGCCCGCGCATATGGAACCCGCCACCATCGGTATATGGTAACCCCTGCTGATAAGCGCCGGAGCCGCCAGCAGCCCGATGGCCACTTCGGTGGCGCCCACCACGCCGGTGGAAGCGGCAAAAACGGTGCACACTAAAATGACCGCCAGGGCCAATCCTCCGCGGATGGGACCCAACAACACGTGCATGGTGTGGAAGAGCTTCTCCGCGATGCCCGAAGCGTCTAGCATTTGAGCCATGAAGATGAACAGCGGCACGGCCACCAGCACGTAATCTTCCATGACGCCGTACGTCTTGTTGGCGAAAATGGCGATGATTACGTCAGGGGCGCCGCCCCATCCTATGAGACCGAAAACCACGGCAAGCGCGCCCAGGGAAAAGGCCAGGGGATGCCCTAGAAACAAAGTGATAAATAGAGTGCCGAACATTAACAGGGCAATGGTTTCCGGATTCATGAGTCGTAACCTCTCAATCTGCGGATGTCATGGATAAAATTTGCAAACCCCTGGAACAGCAGCATAACAACCGCCAGCGGCATCACGGTCTTGAAAGGATAAAGCGGCGGTTTCCACGCGGTTTGGCTATATTCCCATGACGCCCAGGAGGTGGCGGCGTAATCAATGGAGGCGTAAGTCAAGCAACCGACAAAAGGTATGAAAATGATCAAGAAGGTAATTACGCGAAGCCATAGCTGAACTCGCTCGGGCATTTGCAGCACGATCACGTCGATACGCACGTGACCGTCATGCAGCATGGTGTAAGCCATGCCGAGCATGAAGTGAGCCCCATAAAGATACACCGTCATCTCAAAGCCCCAGCGTGTGGGGGCGTGAAAGATCTTACGAAGTATGACCTCATACATGACTACGAAAACCAGGGGAAGGATCAGCAGGGCTATCCATTTTCCGGTACGCTCAGTAAAGCTGTCGATAGCTAGCGCGAATCGTTTCATAGTTAACAGACCCTTTATGCTGAATGCGCCCCCGCCGGAGCAGGGGCGCGCATTCATAACCTATTGATAGAGTTTTCCCTTCAAGACCATCTCTTTGGGCCACGGCGTGACGCCCATTCTCATTTCACGCCATTTGGCGTAATCTTCCCTGAATTTCTCCTGCGAATCCAATACCTTTTTCACGTCGGGATATTTCGCCGAAAGATCATCCAGGTATTTAAAGGTCACTTTGGCGAATTCGACGATCGTTTCGTCATCCATGCGCACGTATTCTACGTTCTTGCCCATCTTATCGATGGCTTCGATATTCAGATTTTCCATCCAGGAATAACTCCACAGCTGAGTTTCCTTGGCGCAGATGGACACGATGTTCTTCAGGTCATCCGGCAGCGCTTCCCATTTATCCTTGTTGATAAACAGGTCAAGCTGGCAAGCGGGCTGATGCACGCCAGGCTCGATCACATACTTGGTAATTTCATGGAAGCCCATGGGGTAGTTGGTGCCCGGGTTGGAGAATTCGGCCGCGTCAATAATACCGCGTTCCAGAGCCAGATATACTTCGGCGCCCGGAAGCGGGGTTACCGAAGCGCCCAGCAGGGTCAGAATGTCCATGTACCAGCCGGGAGTCCTGACTTTCATGCCTTTGAAGTCGGCCATCTTGGTGGCGCGTTTGTTGGAAAACAGTCCCAGTTCCTGGCCGGTGTTGCCGCAGAAAAAAGCCACCATATTGTATTGGCCGTACAAGTCGTTCAGCATCTTGTCGCCGCCGCGCTCGTAGTACCAAATGTTGTAGCCTTCATAGTCCAAACCGAAGGGCACGGAAGCGAAGGCCACAAAGGCTTCATTTCGGCCCTTCCAGTAACCGGGCCAGGAGTTGGCGCAGTCCAGCGTGCCTTTGCTCACCGCGTCGAAGATTTCCATAGCGGAGACGATGGCGCCCGTGGGGAAGACCTTGATGTCTAAACGACCACCACTGGCCGCCCGCACACTATCCGCAAAATGGATAACAACGTCGTGAAACAAAAGACCACCCCAAGGATCGCTCATGCGCCAGCGGATCTTCTTGTCGGAGGTCTTCCATTTCATGTTTTTCCACTCCTCCGCGCGCTTATCCACGCCGAACTTTTCCTCTTTCTTCTCGTCGGCTTTCTTTTCCTGGGCAAATACGCCAACTCCCGTGGCGCAAACCAAGCCTAAACCGATGATGCAAACCAGGCAAATGAGTGCGAATCTTTTCATAAATGTGTCTCCCCTTTTGGACGCAATGATGGTTTTGTAGATATTCTTGTTACTTCTCACTGCAGACGCTAAACAAGGCCCCTAAAAAGCTTTTATGCGATTGAGTGGCCTCCCGAATTATAAGCCTCCTTTCTCCAAAATATTTGTTTCAGACACTTTGAGATAATATTTATCGTTACCGACTTTGCCGATAACGCCGTTTTGAATGAGAGACTCCAGAGTTTTGGGCTTGTAGTCTCTCATGCCTATATTGAACGCTTTGGGTTTTGCGTACGGAAGGATAACGGAGCTTTGTTCGTCCAGCGCGTTGCGGCGTTTCAGATCCTCAATGATGAACTTTGCGATTCGGTTCATTTTGCGAATAATAAGAATTCGAGTCAGGATATAGATTCCTATAAGAAATATTATTCCAAGAACTATTTGAACATTTTCAGACATCCGTAATAACCCATGTGACTACACAAGAAAAAATCTAAGGGAAATCAAGATACTGCATCCAGTACCCTGTATACATTGATGAAGACTAAAGCGCGGCGTCATTTGAAAATCGGCCGCATATTGTTTTTGACTAGTCGGAGTTTTTATGAAGCGACAGAATTTAACGCTTCTTTATTTTTTGCTCGTTTTGAAGAGAGCATTTTCAGGGAGCGGGAGACCTCGGAAAGCGCTTTTAGTTTCGCCGACGC